>NZ_CBCSJH010000001.1:0-72104 GCF_965139195.1 Bordetella tumbae
TCTATGGAGGCGTCCCNGTCGCGTGCCTGGGCGGGGCGCCGGGCCTATCGCACGGACTCGGCCCATGAGCAGGGGGCTCGGCCTCGCTGCGCGAGGCTAAATCCGTGCTCTACGGCCCGGCGCAGCAGGCCGGCACGCGCCCGGGACTCGCGATTGAGATGAACAACGGATGCTGGTTCAAAGGCGGCGGGTATGGACTTTGTCTGGCGGGCTGGCGAGTTTGTGAGATCGTCGATGTGTCGGCTGCAGGTGTGTGCTCTCGGGCAATCGTGTCAGACGGTGGTTGCCTCGATCTCCAGGGATTCCCGGGACATGGCTTGTAATTGCGGCATCAGGTTCAATAGGTGGCGGGTGTAGTCGTGCTGCGGGGTCTTGAATAGGGTTTCGGTGTCTGCGACCTCTAGTAGTTCTCCGTGACGCATGACGCCTACACGGTCGCACATCTGGCGGATGACCGGGAGGTCGTGGCTGATGAACAGCATGGTCAGGCCCAGTTGTTCCTGCAGGTCTTTGAGCAGATTCAGGATCTGCGCCTGGATGGATACGTCCAATGCCGAGGTAGGCTCGTCGCAGATCAGAAAGCGCGGGCGTGTTGCCAACGCGCGGGCGATACATATGCGTTGGCGCTGTCCGCCGGAAAACTCGTGTGGATAGCGGGGCGCAGCGTTCGTGCCGAGTCCGACTACATCGAGCAAGTCGGATACAACACTACGCACCTGTGTTTCGTTATCGGCCAGTTTGTGAAATCGAATCGGCTCTGCGACGATGTCGAGTACGCGCATGCGTGGGTTGAGCGATGAAAACGGGTCCTGGAACACCATCTGGATTTGGCGTCGAAAGGCGTTCATACGTTTTTCGTCTTTTAACGCGGTGAGGTTGGTGCCATTGAAAGTCACGGATCCGCTGCTGGGGGTATATAGCCCGCTGATCAATCGTGCTACGGTCGATTTGCCTGAGCCCGATTCGCCTACCAGGCCAAAGACTTCGCCCTGTGCAATGGATAAGTTGACTTGCTTGACGGCATCCAGCGTGCGGCGATTGCGCGCCAGAAAGGCGCTTTTGAGCACGAAGCGCATGCCGATGTCTTGCACCTGCACCAGTGGCCCATCGGTACGTTCGCCAAAATCACGCCGTTGGCCTAACCAGTGCGTGGCCACGTCCATCGGTTTGACCGGAGTCTTGACGTCTTCGATGTAGGTCACCAAGGGGAAACGCCGCAGTTTGATATCGGGGCGAGGAACGGCCGATATCAAACTGCGTGTGTAGGCGTGATCGGGGTTGCCCAGGATTTTTGCGGTGGGGCCATGCTCGACCAGTTTGCCGCGATAGAGCACGGCGACACGATCGGTGATGTCTGCGATCACGCCCATGTCGTGCGTGATGATGATCATGCCGACCTGTTTTTCTTTACATAGCTTGCGCAGCAGATCGAGGATCTGGGCTTGAATCGATACGTCCAGCGCCGTGGTGGGTTCGTCGGCAATGATGATCTCGGGTTCGCAGCACAAGGCCAGCGCGATCACCACACGTTGACGCATTCCCCCCGAGAACTGATGCGGATACTGTTTGACGCGCAGTTCTGGCTGGTCGATGCCGACTTGCCTGAGCAGATCAACCGCACGTTGTTGAGCTTGTGCGTGGCTTAAATCCAGATGCACGAGCATGGTTTCCACTAACTGGCTTTCTACGGTTTGCAACGGGTCCAGCGATGTCAGCGGGTCTTGAAAGATCATGCCGATGCGACGTCCTCGCACTTTGCGTTTTTCGGATTCGGACAAGGTATCGATGCGTTGTCCATCCAGATGCACCTCGCCGCCGGCCAGGCGGCCTGGATATTCCAACAGGCCGATGACGGCGTTGCCAATGGTGGATTTTCCCGCGCCGGACTCCCCGACCACGCCGAGAATTTCGCCACGATCCAGCGAGAGCGATACGCCATCGACGGCGACCAGGGTACCGCGCCGGCTGGCGAATTCGATGCGCATGCGGGCAATATCAAGTAATGCCATGACAGTCCTTTAGCGCAATTTGGGATTGAGTGCGTCGCGTAGCCAATCACCCAGCAGGTTGACTGACAACACCAATGCGACCAGGGCAATGCCTGGGAAAATCGATATCCACCACATTCCGGAAAACAGATAGCTGTTGCCGATACGAATCAAGGTGCCCAGCGATGGCGCGGTGGGCGGAACCCCAACGCCCAGGAACGACAGCGTGGCTTCGGTGATGATGGCAATGGCCAGATGGATGGTGGCGATGACCAGTACCGGGCCCATGACATTGGGCAAGATATGCCGGCGCAAAATCGTCAACGGACCAATGCCTATCAGTTTGGCGGCCTGCACGTATTCTTTGTTGCGCTCGACCATGGTCGAGCCGCGCACCGTTCGCGCGTACTGCACCCAACCCGAAATACCGATGGCAAAGATCAACACATACAGCGCCAATTGATCGTGCATGTCGCGCGGCAAGAGACCGCGTGCCACGCCGTCGATCAATAGCGCGATCAAAATCGCGGGGAATGATAGTTGTACGTCGGCGATACGCATGATGATGCTGTCGACACGGCCGCCAACGTAACCGCTGATCAAACCCAGCGAGACGCCCAGCACCATGGAAAACAGCACCGATGCAAAGCCAACAAACAGTGATACGCGAGAGCCATACAGAATCGCCGACAAAATGTCGCGGCCCTGATCATCGGTACCGAGTAAAAAGTCGGCCGTGCCATCGGGGTTCCACGCCGGTGGTGTGTTGGCATCCATGATATTCAACGATGCCAGATCGAACGGATTGTGTGGTGCGATGATCGGTGCGCAAAGTGCACCGATCACGATGACCAGAGTGATGACGGCAGAAATGACGGCGCTGGGTGTGCGTTTGAAGCTATACCAAAGGTCGCTGTCGGCCGCGCGTGCAAACAATGGGGCCATGCGGGCAATCATGAATGCTCCTTCACTTGCTTTGCACGCGCAGGCGCGGGTCGACGACGACATACAGAATGTCGACGATGAGATTGATCAGCACAAAAAAGAACGCAGTCAATACCAGATAGGCGGCCATCACCGGGATATCGACGGTGCTGATGGCCTGGATGAAGAGCAGCCCCATGCCGGGCCACTGGAACACGGTTTCCGTAATGATGGCAAAGGCGATGATGGAGCCCAACTGCAGGCCCGTAATGGTGATCACGGGAACCAGCGTGTTTTTTAATGCGTGGCGGAAATTGATCAAGCGCTGCGGCAGGCCGCGTGCACGGGCGAATTTGATGAAGTCCGCGCGCAGGATCTCCAGCATCTCGGCGCGTACCAGACGCATGATCAGCGTCATTTGAAACAAGGCCAGCGTGATCGCCGGCAGGATCAGTGCAGCCAGACCCGATGGCGTGAGCAGACCCGTCGTCCAGCCGCCGATGGCGATGACTTCACCGCGCCCGAAGCTGGGCAGCCAACGCAACTGCACGCTGAATACCAGGATGAGCAAAATGCCGATCAGAAAAGTCGGCAAGGAAATGCCTGCCAACGATAAGGCCATGAAAGCCCTGGACAGTACGCCGTGGCGGCGCAGCGCGGTATAGATGCCCATGGGAATGCCAAAGGCCAAGGCCATCAACGCAGAGACAAAAGATAGCTCCAACGTGGCAGGCAGGCGCTGCTCGATGAGGTCGCTGACAGGTTGGCGCTGCCGATACGAGATGCCGAAATTTCCCTGTGCAGCGTTGCTGACAAAGCGCGCATACTGTACGACGAATGGATCATTGAGTCCTAAACTTTCGCGCAGCTCGGCGCGTTGAGCCTCGGTGGTGTCTTGCCCTACCATGCTGACGATCGGGTCGCCAACATAGCGGAACATGGCAAAGGCAATGAGCGCGACGGTCAACATGACCAGGACCGATTGCAGCAGGCGTCGCCCGATAAAAGCCAGCATGAGCGGATTCCGTGAGGGGAAAATCAGATACGTGGGATGTGACGGTTCGTGCGTATCGTGTTTTCGTAAGCGGTGCATCGCGCAGCAGGGATCGAGCCTGCCGCGCGAGACATGAATTCAGCTTGTCCCGCGCTGCGCAAAGATGCGAGATAACCAGCGAGTCTTGTCCTGATCAGTCTGCTCATCCTCGCGCAGCGGTTCGTCAAGGCATGACGACGTTGCGTAGGTCCAATACATCGTCGGCGCGTTGCACGACTTGGAGCGAATCTTTGATACCCCATGACATCGGTTGCTGATGCAAGGGCAGGTAGCCGTAGTCTTTGCGCACGATCTCAAAGGCTTCTTTGATCATGGCATTGCGTTTTGCCTGATCGGTTTCCACGCCGATCTTGTTGGTGAGCTCGTCGACTTTCGGATTGCAATAGCCGCCGAGATTGAACTGGCCTGCTGCTGTCTTGCTGTCTCGGCACGACGTCAGGTTCAACAGCACGTTGTGGGCATCGGTGGAGCTCGGCGTCCAGCCGAGCATGTACATGCTGGTGTCGTTGCCGGCTTGCAGCAGAATTTTTCCGAAGTACTTGGACTTGGTCTGCGCGAGCAGATTGATCTTGATGCCGATGCGCGCCAGCATGCCGGCGACAGCCTGGCAGATCTTTTCGTCGTTGACGTAGCGATCGTTGGGGCAGTCCAGTGTGACGGTAAAGCCATCGGGATAGCCGGCATCGGCCAGCAGTTTCTTGGCCTGGGCGGGATCGGGTTTGTAGGGTTCGCCATAGGAGGCATCGTAGCCGTTGACCGAGGTCGCAACTAACGAGCCCAGGGGTTTGGCAGCGCCGCGCATGATCTTTTGGTTGATGGCATTGACGTCTACTGCCAGAACGACTGCCTCGCGCACGCGGGCATCTTTGAAGGGGTTTTTACCCTTGATGTTCGAGTACAGCAGTTCGTCGCGATGTTGGTCCATCCCGATGAACACGGTACGGGCCTCGGGCTCGGTCAAGGGTTTCACGCCGGGGGCGTCTTCCAGGCGTTTCCAATCCTGTACCGGCACGGGCTGCACGATGTCCATCTCGCCCGAGATCAGTGCCGCGACACGCGTGGCCTCTTGCGTGATCGGTTGGAAGACGACTTCGTCGATGTTGGTCTTGATGTCCTTATTCCAATAGCCGTCAAAGCGTTTGAGCGTGGTTTTTACATCGGGTTGGCGCTCTACCAGGACGAATGGTCCGGTGCCATTGGCATGCAGGTTGGCGTAGTTGCCCTGGTTGTCCCCTTTGACGTTCGTGGCCTCGGTGGTTTTGTTTTTCTCGGACCATGATTTGCTCATGATGTAGAGAAAGGTCCATTCGCGCGGCAAAATCGGGTTGGGGGTAGGCGTTGTGACCTCTATCGTGTAGTCATCGATTTTCTTGACTTCGGAAGCTTTGGCGCCGTAGCCCTTCATGTCCGAGCCCGGCGTCATGCTGCGCTTCCACGAGAAAATCACATCGTCTGCCGTAAAGGGCGAGCCGTCATGAAACTTGACTCCCTTGCGGAGCTTGAACACCCATTTCGTCGGCTCGGTATTTTCCCAACTCTCCGCCAATAGCGGGACGAGTTTCATGTCGCCGTCGTAACCGGCGAGCGTCTCGTAGATGTTGCCCTGAAAGCCCAGCGTAAAGGTTTCGTTTAACGCCATGGGGTCCATCGACGTGGCATCGCCCTGATAGGCCCAATGCAAGGTCTTGGCATGTGCGGCGCCCGCAAATGTCGCGGCGCAAATGGCCAGCGCCAGCGCCGAACGCTTGATGATAGGTGTGATACGCATAGCCCTTTGTGCTCCGTGTAATGCGCGGATTGCGCGACAGAAGTAACAGGGCCCCCGCCCCTAGGGTTTGTGCAGGCCGGGGGCTCGGCATATTGCTTATGACGATGCGAGGCCTCGCAGGGGACGATGGACGGCGGCGTGCGCAAGGTGGTGCGCAACGGTGACGGCGATCACTGCGTAGGACGTCGTGTTCACGATAGACCTGGCCTCGGGTGATTCGGTTGCCTGGCGTGGGATAAGTGCTGCCAAGGTACGTCGAATCTTATAGAGGCAGTGATTTAAGCGTCAACTGTTTTGGCTTGGGGTTAGTACTCGGTTGCGGCTAGTGAAAAACCCGGGTGTATGTGGGCGTGAGGCGATTGGCAAAGCCTGGGCTGGGCGGCAGATTTCCCCAGATGCACTGGCTCAGGATGTGCCATCCTGCGCCGCCAGAATGCGTGCCAGCTCAGCCACGGTGCGCTTGCGGCGTTCGTCGTCCTCGTGGCCCTTGTTCAATGCGGACCACTCGGGGCGGCTGCGGGCTTCTTTCAGGACGTCGGGCAGGCGGCCCGAGCGCCATGCGTCGTCGGCAGGCCGATCCAGATGGACGGGATCGCGTGCGGCATGGCCGCGGCGCTCCAATGCGTTGATCAGCTGACGTTGCCGCATTGCCAACAGGCGTAATACTGCATCGTCAATGGTGATTTCGCGATAGCCGCGCAGTTTGCCCATCAGCCGCCCGCCAAAGCGTTCGACGCCCTGCCAGAGGCCTCCTGCGGCCGCGCCGATCAGCATGCCGGTACCCAGGCTCAGGCCTGCGCTGAGCATATCGACGGCGGCGCCAGCCATGGCGCCCGCGGCCATGCCGGTACCTAGCTGGATCCCCATGTCTTTCAGAGCCTGTGGGTGAAACAGATCCATGCCCCACCGGGTGTCGGTCAATGGCAGATCATCGTCGGCATAATCGCTGCGGTGAAAGTTGTATAGCGCGAGCAAGGCATCGACGCAGGCCTGTTCGCGACGCCGCACTTGGTCACGTAGCGTGGCGGCGTGTGTCTGCAGGGCCTCGTCATCGGGCGGGCTGGCTGTCCGTAGCGCGGCTACGTCTATCAACAGGTCCGCGGCCAATTGCCAGGCGGCTTGGCTGCGTTCGGTGCGCTGGCGTACCAGCGCATCCGAGAGGCGATGAAGTGTCGCAGCATGACGATCGAGCAAGACCGCCAATTTGGCATACAACTGGCGTTCGCCATCGAGAGGAGGCGCCACCGTGTCGAACTCCAGGGCTGCATGCAACCCCAGACGCGACATCGCCTCGCGCCATTCATCGGCACGGTGTGCCGGCGCATTGACGAAATTCAACACCGGCAACAGGGGCCTGCCGCATGCCGCCAGCAGGGCCAATTCGTCCCGATGTTTGCTCAGCACAGGATCGCGTGCGTCGATCACGTACAGGGCTGCATCGCAGTCCAGCATTTTGGTCAATACGCGAGCTTCTTGTTCGTAGCGCCGGTGCGCCTCCGGCGAATCCAGAAAACGGCGAATGCGTGCGGGACCATCGCGACGCGTATCGGGGTCGTCGAGTCTTTCGAGGTACTCCAGCAAGGCGATGCTGTCTTCCATGCCTGGGGTGTCAAACCATTCCAGCACAGGCCTGCCATCCAATTTCAGGCGTGCGCCCTCGACATGGCGGGTGGTGCCAGGACTATCTGCGACCTGACCGAATTCGCTATTGCGCGTCAGCGTGCGCAGCAACGACGTCTTGCCGGTATTGGTGTGTCCAACGACTGCGATTTTCAGCATCGGATCAGTCATTGCCCGTCTCCAGCCAGCGCAGGGGATGGTCGGTATTTTGCACTATGGCAGTCGGCGCCATGCCTGCCGCCATGAGGCGTTCGCGCCATGTTTGCAGGCGGCTCGATGACGAGGAATGCGCCTGGTCTGTGTATAACCATACGCGCGTCTGACTGGCCTTGTCCGTCAGCGAGGCGATCAGTCCCAGCGTGCCACGATCAGGCGTCTGGCGGGCGTCGCACGCGACCAGCAGACGCGGGGTATGGCTTTGGGCCAATGCATCCTGCAAACGATTGCGTTGCTCGCGGGAATCCAGATTGCCTGCGTCGACCACGCCGACGGGGACGTCCTCAGGCGGCCAGGGCAGATCGGCGGGCAGTTCCAAACCGACTAACAGAGGCTGAGTGTCCAATGCGTCCAGCGCGTCTGATCCGATGATGCGCCCGCTGCTGATCTGCGGTTGATGTAAAGGATCGACCGGCCGGTCGATGCCGCTGGACTGTATTGCCGGCAGCAGGCGATCACGCAATGCGGCGTAGCCAGGCAACGACGGATCGATATGCAGACGCCGCTGTGCACGGATCGTTTGCGTCAGGCACATCAGCCAGGCAACGAGCCGGGGCAGCAAGCCATACACGACGATCACGCCGATGAGCCAGATAGACCATTGCGCCTGTGCCGCTGCAGGCAGAACCTGACTGTTGTCGCTGGCTCGCACGATGTCGTCGGCCGGGATGGCGAAGCCCAGTTGCGCGGGTAACCAGCCGAGCGCGCGCGTCAGAAAAACGAAGGTGTCAGGTTGCAGTAGCGTTGTCGCCCAGACAAAGCGATAACTGGCAGTAGACAGCATCACCAGCAAGGTGATCAGCGCTGCGCCCAGCCCCGCCAGCCACAGGGTGTGGCTGATCGTACCGAATAAGCTGCGCAAGGCCCCTGCCCGTGCCAGCAGGTTCATCAACGCTTGCGGCACAAGTGCCGCGTCGGGGCCGCGCGCAAATTTGCGGGTTGCCCAGAGCCACAGGCGTCCTAACCCGGTGGCCTGGCTGGGACGCAGCAAAAATGACGCCAGCCAGAGCAAAAACGTCAACGCATGCAGGCCGAGCAGCGCACCGACTGCCCACAACACATTAACGGGGCGCGTTCCATCGCCTAGTGTGCCCGCTGCTGAACCGATGCCGGCCAGGACAGCGATCAACAGCAATAGCAGCAGGCTGATGACTGCGCCTTGGCGCCAGCGTCCAATCAGCCCATCCAGACCCTCGCGGCGGCCGAGCCATTGTGCGCGCAGCAAGACGCGGTCTTGCAACGCGTCGGGCCCATTGCGGGCGTGGCGTACGGCGTCGGCGTCCTCGAGAGGTCCCCAGTGTTCTTCGCGCAGACGTATGGTTTCGGCCAGCCAGTGAGTTTGCCACGGCGGGTTGTTCTGGAAAGCCGTCGTAGGGGCGGCAGGGGGAACCATCAATGAGTGGGTGGCGCGTCGGTCTTGTCTGAGGTGCCAAACCAGTCCTGCAGCTTGGCGCTGGCTTGCTGTTTGACGTCGTCATTGATGTAGAACGCCACGGTCGCCAGCGCCGCGGTCATGACGCTCAGGTCATCGGTGTAGCCAACGAGTGGCGCCAAGTCCGGGATGGCGTCCAACGGCAGCACGAAATAACCCAGTGCGCCATAAATGACCCGGCGCGCCCATTTGGGCGTGTCGGGGCTTTTCACGGCGTAGTACAGCCATAGAGCCTTTTCCACTGCCTGCCGGCCCGCAGCCGACGCATGGCGCGTCGCCTTGCGCCAGAAGCGCTGGTCGGAATAGGCCTTTTCGTAGGTGGGATTCGCAGTTGACATGGTGCGTCGGGCATCAGGCCCAATGTGATCAGGTAACAGCCCATTGTAGACCCCCCGGTAGAGCTCGGGGGGCAGGCAACTAGGAAGGATTATTTCGCATAAAAACAAAAATAATTAAAAATTGTGTTGATTAATTTCTGAAGGAAGCGCTAAATTTCAGATTATTGTCTCAATAAATGTCTATTAATTTCATTAACTCATTGATCGTGGCTCCCGATGCCACCCTTCCCTGCGGAGAGACTCATGATGTTCAGCAAAAGATGGATAGCCGTTTGCGCAGTAATGACCACGTTCGGTCAGATGTCGATTGCGAACGCGGGTTCGATATCTGGGCAGATCGGCGTGCAGATGGTCATCGAGCCAAGTTGCATGGTCACCAGCGGGAGCGATGCCAGTAGCGGGACAGAACAATGGGGGACCCTGGATTTTGGCACTCACAGCGATTTGGTCAATACCAAGAACGCTCAATTTGTCGGTGTGTCAGGTAACGCCGCGCTCGAGATCTCATGCAGTCAGGGGCTGACGTCGGCCGTCCTGACCATCGACGGCGAGATGGACGGCGATCTGCGCTATATGACGAATACGAGCTCGTCATCCAGCAGAATCGCGTATCGATTGTATGCGGATTCCGCATTTAATCTTGCCATCTCAGCGGGCGTCGCAGTGGAGAGCAATGGCCCGTCAGCCGATAAGCCTCGCTATATGCTCTTCGGCCGAGCGCAGCCTACCGAGCAGTCAATCGTAATGCCCGCTGCGGGCACGTATACCGACACGCTGCTGGCGACGTTGACCTGGTAGCCGAGCGCTCCATGCCCCCGGTGGGGGAGCGCCACCCTCCTGCGGCTCGTGTACCGACACCGAGGTGAGTCATGCGGATGCTGCCATGGCTGCTAGTCTTCGTTACCGCTCAAAGTGCCGCTGATCTCTCCCCCGTCAGCCGCGCGTTTCAGGTGCAGGCGGTGGTGATCAACGGTTGCGTATTCGGTACCAGTGCCTCGAGCGCCGTGAGCGATTTGGGGACCATCGATTTCGGTACCGCCACGGACCTCTCCAGCGGGCGGGATGCGGTGAGTACGGCTGGCAATGGCTCCGTCACACTGACCTGCACGCCAGGCATGAGTGTGAGCGTGGCGTTGGGCAGCGGTTTGCATGGAGCAAGCACCAGCGCGCGTTATCTCAAGCGAGTGAATGGTGCCGAGTTGTTGGCCTATCAGCTATATCAGGACACGCAGCGTACGACCGTGTGGGGTACGGGCGCACAGGCGTTGACGATCAACAATTTTCCGCCATCCACCCAGACCTATACGGTCTATGCGCGGATGCTCAATCGCAGTGGTTTTCCGGTTGCTGGCGAGTATCGCGACACCGTCGTGGTCGAGCTGAGTTATTGAGTTCTATATGAGAACAATCGCACCGTGAGGCGGATCGAGGCGTTCGTAATAGCACATTGCACGGAGTGTGAGATGGTTGGATTATTTCGCTGGTTGCTATGGCGATGGTGTTTGTCGTTGTCGATGTTGGTGTGCGGTGTGGGACACGCAGCGAGTGCGCTCCTCATCTGGCCGGTCAATCCCGTGCTGGAATCGGATCAGTCGGCGACGGCGCTATGGCTGGAAAATCGCGGCAAGCATCCCGTTACGATGCAAGTGCGTTTGATGGCCTGGAGTCAAGCCGACTACGAGGACCACTACGCCGCACAGAAGGATATTGTGGCCAGTCCTCCCTTTGCGCGGATCGAGCCCGGCAAGCGGCAGCTGGTGCGCTTGATCCGCCAAGGCCCGCTGCCCACGCGCGCCGAGGACTCCTACCGATTGTTGATTGACGAGGTTCCGGACGCGGCCGCCCAACCACAGCCGCAGAGTATAGGCGTGAGGTTTCAGATGCGTTATTCGCTGCCCTTTTTTGTTACGGGCTCAGGCGTGTGGACGCAGCCACGCAGCGATATGGAGCGAGACCCCGCCAGTGCGACGTTGCCAAAATTGAGTTGGCAATTGACGACCGTGCATGGCATGCGCTATCTCGATGTGAGCAATGAGGGGACGGTGCACGCGCGTCTGAGCCAGGTAAGTTGGTCCGGCAATGGTGCGAAAGTCACATTCAACAATGGTCTGTTGGGATACGTGCTGGCCGGGCAGCGCATGCGTTGGAAACTGCCAGACCATGTGATGACGCCTGCACCCGGTATGCAATTGTCGGCGCAATTGGCGGACAACGCTCCTCCTGTCGACATTCCCGCACAGTGAATCGATGTCTCGAGTGCCGTGGGTCATTGTCGCTGCAGGGGCGGCATGGATGGTGTGTACGGCCAACGCCGCACATAGCGCTAAAGGGTTGCCGCCCGCGCCCGAGGCAATGCAATCGGACGTTGTGCTGAATTACTATCTGGGCGTCACCGTGAATGGTCAGGACCGTGCTCGCGTTGAACCCATGCAACAGCGGGATGGCCATTATTGGATGCAGGCCGACACCCTGCGTAGCCTGGGCCTGCAAGTGCCCGCCAGCGCTGCAGGGCCTGTGGCAGTTGATCAACTCGCGGGGGTGACGGTCGATTACGACGGCGCGAGTCAGATGCTGCATCTGACCGTGCCTGGCGATTGGCTGCCTATGCAATACGTGGGCGCGACAAACCCGATCGCGCCAGTACAGGCGCGCAGCAGCTTCGGGGCGCTGTTCAACTATGACGTCTATTACTCCGATCCGGCAAATGGCGGGCTGAGGTATATGTCGGCATTGACTGAGCAGAGGCTGTTTGATGGTTTCGGCATGATCTCGAATACGGGAGTCTATACGCGTTACCTAGGCTCTGGTACCGAGTCTGGCGGAGCGCGGGACAGTTATATGCGCTACGACACGTACTGGCGGTATAACGATCAACGCAATATGTTCAGTTATCAGTTGGGCGACTACGTCAGCGGTTCGCTCAACTGGAGCAACTCCGTGCGTCTGGGAGGCTTACGTTTTTCGCGCGATTTTTCCGTGCGCCCCGATCTCGTGACATATCCGATGTTGAATTTCAGCGGCGATGCGGCGGTGCCCAGCGCTGTGGACCTTTTCATTAACGGCGCCAAGGCCAGCAGCACCGAGTTGCAGCCAGGTCCGTTCACGCTGTCTAACGTACCGTATATCAACGGCGCGGGCCAGGCCACGGTGGTGACGACGGATGCTTTGGGCAGGCGGGTGACAACGAGCGTGCCCTTTTATGTGTCGAATACGCTGCTGGCGCCGGGGTTGAGCGACTTCGATCTGTCTGTGGGAAAGTTGCGGCGGGATTATGGCGTGCGCAATTTTTCATACGGCACTACGGCGGCGAGTGGGATTTATCGCTACGGCGTAAATCCGTATTTGACGCTCGCCGCCCACGGAGAAATTGCGACCGGTCTTAAACTCATCGGTGCGGGAGCCGATATTGGTGTGGGCGTATTGGGCACATTGAGTCTGGCGGCCAGCAACAGTCGCAGCAATAGCAGCCCTGATGCAAACGGCCGGCAGTATCTGGCGGGCTATTCCTATTACTCGGGCCGCTTTGGTCTGGCCCTGCAGCGCGTGCAACGTGTTGGAGACTATGACGATCTGAGTACATTAGGCACGATGTCGCGCCTGGCTCGGCGCAGCGATCAAGCGACTGCGACGATTAATTTGAACAGTCTGGGCTCCGTAGGAACGGGTTATTTCGACGTTCACGCCGATGATGGCAGCCGTACGCGTTTGCTTAATCTCTCGTACAGCCGTTCGCTGTGGGGCAATAGCAGCGTTTATTTATCGGTCAACAAGGAGCTCGGCGCCAAGGGCTATAGCGCGCTGCTGCAGCTTGTGATCCCGCTAGACCGTTACGGCATGATGAGCTCGGCGGTGACGCGCGATTCCGAGCACAACTACACCGAGCGCGTCTCATGGAGCCGCGCAGTACCGAGTCAGGGTGGTATTGGGGCAAACGTGAGTTATAGCGGTGGCGGTCAGCATTATCAGCAGGCGGATATGACTTGGCGCACGCAAATTATGCAACTGCAAGGCGGCCTGTATGGCGAGCGCGGAAATTACACCCGCTGGGCAGGACTGAGCGGCTCGCTAGTGTGGATGGACGGCGCGGTTTTCGCCAGCAATCAAATCAACGATGCGTTTGTGGTCGTCAGCACACAAGGCTATGGCAATGTGCCCGTGCGTTATGAAAATCAGCTCATGGGGCAGACCAATGATCGCGGGCAATTGCTCGTTCCTTGGGTCACGTCTTACACCCCGGCAAAGTTCGCGATCGATACATTGCAATTGCCTGCGAATGTGCGCGCCGGTGATACCGAAAAGCGAGTGGCCGTCAGTCAGGGCAGCGGATTTCTATTGGATTTTTCTTTGCAAACACGAGTGTCCGCCACCGTGACGTTGGTGGATACCGATGGCCAGCCGCTCTCGTTGGGTAGTCGTGCGACAGAACTTAATAGTGGTGTCAGCAGTGTGGTCGGCTGGGACGGCCAGGCCTATTTTGAAGGCTTGCAACGCGACAACCGCGTAAAGGTCGTTACGCCCGAGGGACGGCAATGTCAGGTCGCCTTTACGCTCGATCCGAAGCAGACACAGATCGCTCAGGTCGGGCCCTTGAGCTGTGCATTGCGCGCGCTGGAGGGCTCACCATGAAACATGTATTGCTGGTCTGGTTTGCCATCATTGCGATGCTGACCAGCTCGATAGCGTGGGCGGCGACATGTACCGCATCGAACGGTACGGTCAACTTAGGGACATTGAGTTCGTTCGCCGCGGCTAGCCCATCCACCTCGACGCAAGGCAGTACGGGCTTTAAATGCACGGGGAACTCGTCGTCCCTATCAAGCACCAACACTATCGATGCCACGTTAAACACGAATAGCAATGCGCTGGGAACAACGCCCCGCCTGCGTAACGCCGAAGCGGGCGCCTATCTGCCCTATGCGATTTGTGCAGATGCAAGCTGTGGGACGATTTATAACCTCGGCTCGACCGTGAAGTGGAATGCCTCGACGGTGACGGGCCTGCTGAGTCTTTTCACCGCCCCAGGCGGCGCGTTGCCTCTGTATGTGAGACCCGAGGCGGGCATTCAATTGCCCAAAGGGATTTATACCGACACGATCAACGTGGGCTGGTCATGGAGTGTTTGTTCTCAGGAGATCCTTGGCCTCTGTCATAACGAAACCAAAAGCGATGCGAAAGCGATCAACGTGACACTTGAGGTATTGAACGATTGTTTTATCGACAGTGCGCCAGATTTAAGTTTCGGCAGTGCTGCGCTGATTTCGGCTTTCACGCCTGTCACTCAGAATGTCCAGGTGCGTTGTACGCCGCAGGCTACTTATAGCGTGGGCTTCGATATGGGAAATAATCCGGCGGACGGTTGGCGCAGGATGTTGAGCGGCGCCAATGCGCTGCAATACAACATCTACATTCCTGACACTTCGACAGTATGGAATACCACGACCATGGTGGTTGGCACGGGTAACGGTGCTGCTCAGCTAATTCCCTATCGCGCGATTATCAATCCTGCGCAAAATAATGTGCCCGCGGGGGGCTACACGGATACGGTGCGCATGATTTTGAGCTATTGAATGCCTCGCTCGGACCCCCTGCACCACGATCGCCTGTGACGGTTGCTTGTTAGGCGCGTTGACCGACCTAGATTTATTCGTGTGTTCATACTCATTCATACGCGAGCCCGATTACCGAGCGGCCATTTGGGAGGGCCGGATGGATCCAACCCTCGTCTGAGGATTATCCGCTAATAGGATCGGTCGGATTCGACTGGATGCTTGGCGAGAATGCAGAATTTCAGGATTTAGGCGGATAGGCTGGCGGACCGTATCGATTATGGTCCGGGTTATCGGGTGTATTACATTCCGCGTGGATCTGTGTTGGTGATATTGCTGTGTGGTGGCGATAAGAGCACACAAAAGGCCGATATTGCGCGAGCTAAAGTTATTGCCAATTCGCTTGATTTGGACTGATTTGCCATGACCAAAATACAAACGCGCCCGTGGGACTCTGCCGCCCATCTCCGTACCGATGAGGAAATGGCTGCCTACCTTGATGCGGCACTTGAAGAGGCGGGGGACGATCCGCGATTCATTGCGCACGCGCTCGGTGTAATTGCCCGTGCGCGTGGCATGAGTCAACTTGCCCGTGATACAGGCGTTAAGCGGGAGAGTCTTTACCGGGCGCTCTCGGGTGACGGTAATCCCGAATTTGCCACCATTTGGAAGGTCGTACGAGCGCTGGGTATTCGGTTGCATGCCGAATTGGCGTGATCGCAAGGAAGACACGGCGCTGACGGCATCAAATTGCTGTGTGAACCCTAGTACTGCGTGTGGTGCGGTGAAAGGAATGGAACAAAGTTCGGAGACCCGCATAAACACTCGATATTCTGTTATTTAAAGTTCATTGCGCCCCCAAAAGCGCCCCCAAATTTATGGCATTGGAGGGAGACGACCATATACGTTCGTAGACTATTCCGGCCTGACGAACGGTCAAAGGGGTGAGGTGCTATTTCCGCACCCCATCGCTGTGGTTACTTCGGGCAGTCTTTGTCCGGGTGCGGTTGCGAAACACGACGTCATCATTGAGGTGCACAGACACGGTGTTGATCCCGATGACCTCGCGTTTCGTTAGGTCATCTACGCGGAATTCCTGCGTTGCCGTCATTCTGATAGTCTGAGTTATCCACAGGCCCCCTCCTTTAAACGGTACTGTTCCGTTTTCGGGACTCTTGGGTTGAGCAAAGGGCGGAATTTTCACCCGAGAATTTGTCGCCTCTAGATGCCGGGAATTACCGGAATCGAGATTGCTGGAATTCCGGCAATGCACCGTGGCTCAATTCCTCATATCTGAGGAATTCTCTACCCAGACGGGACATAGTGTCGGGCGCTGAAAGCCGGGTACCTAGTTGCATACCGTGTGCGCATTTGCGAAAGACGGTTTTCCGTCTATCCCTGTTTTGCCATGTCGGCGGCGAGCGCAGCTCTCAGGCCCACGGTTGTCGGCTCCACTTCCGAAGGGAGTGGAAATACTAAGAAATCTCGAAACCCGAGAGGAAGCCAATCGCATCGAATATGCGTATTTCTGCTCTTCTTTTGATTAAGTTGCTCATCCCCAGAGAGTGTGCACCTTAATATTTTTTCGCCCGGCTCATCGCCCGGAAACCCGCATGAATACTGGCTTTGATTAAGATTCTCAAGGTTGGGATTTTTAAGATGTTCATCCCCCCTTTGATCACCTAAATAACATTGGCCAAACAGGGCGGAAATCCGCCTTCTGAGGCGATCTACCGTCGCTGCGCAACAGTCGGTTTTTTGGTTCTTGGCCAGCCGTCCGGACATGAATTACCGCATTAACAATTTTCGCGGGCCTTGCTGTGAATACGTCCAGTATCATCTATATGAATATAGATTCGTCTATGCCAGCACCTAACCCGACGGGGTGAAAAGCCGGAACGTCTACCGGCCTGGTGCTGGCTTCAAATTTGGACGGCATAGGACGATGCAGAATGGGTAAGGCTTTCTCGTTTGATGACTCAGTTGATCCCTCAGGAGATTTGGTGTGGTGTATCAATGTGCAGCCGGAAAACGCTTGGTACCGGGAAGTGTTCGACCTCTACATTGAAACTAGATGTCGATTTGCGGGCCAGAGCCTAAGCATGGAGACGGTAACTAAGTTGTCGGATCAACTAGCGAATAACTGCGAGCAAGAGATCTCCAGAAACAGGCGTGAGCTGCTAGACGGTTTGAGAAGTGGAGATCCGGAGCGCCGTCTCCAGATCTCCAGGACTTTGCATCAGGGGGGCGTTGGGTTATCACTGGATGAGGTTTTGGAGGAACTTAACGATGAGTCGGATTGGATTCCGCCCGCACAAGGAACGGCTGAAGGCTTGTTCGTTGTGTTAAGAATTTTTGATGTCGACGATCCACCGCGACCTATCTATAAACGATATTTGTCATCTGACATGGATATCAGTCCCGTATCTATGATGGCTGCTTTCGTATTGAATAGATTGAACGATGTGCTGTGGGCGCAGGCACATGATGTTTTGGATATCGATCAGAACAATTTGCGACAAGCGCTTGAGGGTTTGCGGTACCTTGGAATGCTTCAGGAGGAGGAGGGAAAGCAATCCTTGTTCGCTGATGCGGGGGCGCCAGCTTCTAATGGCTTAGGGCGGCTAGGCGGAATTGGTCGGAGTCAAAAATATCTGGTAATTGCCAAAGAAGCGAGACGATTGGCCACCGAGATGCTCCCGGATAGTGGTCAATGGAAAAGTCGACAGCAAGCTGTACGTACCATTCTTCCGTCAGTATTAGAGTTCGCTCGCAAGAACAACACTATCTATTCAGATATGCAAGCGGAATCAACTATTTATGGCTATTTGAAGCCTCTGCCAGATAGCATGTTTGCTAGCAAAAATAGGTCGCCTGCCTAGCAAAAGGGGCGTGCCAGCTGGTAGCTGCCCTATCTTGTATTACGTAGGTCCAGCATCCTGACTCCATGATCAATGACATGGAGCGCATCCGGGATGCACGCCACCACGATAAGTCCGGGTCGTACCGCACCGTCTACCAAGCCGGTACACTGCACAGAAACCTACACCGCCGCTTTGCCCGCTACAGGCTACGTTCGTTTGCCTGTGGTTGCAGCAGTCAGCGGGCTGGCCAAGTCAACAGTATGGAAATGGTGTGCTGAAGGTCGACTCCCGAAGCCGCTAAAACTCTCCCCGCGTGTCAGCGCCTGGCTGGTATCGGATATCCGTGCATGGTTGGCGGATCCCGCTGGATGGCAGGCTGCTAACGCCTCCAAGGTGGAGGGCTAAGCGATGCCTCTTGCCGGGAATAGCGCAGAGGCGCAACGAGGGCGTTTACTAGCTGCGCTGAAGCGCGGGCCGGTAGATACCGTTCACGCATACCGCCATCTAGACATTCTCCATGTGCCGCGCCGAGTGTTCGAGCTCCGTAAACAGGGCTACGACATCAGCACTCATTGGACGCAACGCTACACCGAATCCGGTAACTCGCATCGTGTGGGTGTGTATGTGCTTGGGGGCGAGGCATGATTACGCTTGCGCTGCTGACGATACTTCGCCATAATTTGGCCGTCGCGAAAACAAACGCGACCTGGTTTGGCGACCAGATTTTCGATAGGCGGATGACCGCCGCCAGGCGGTTTTTTTACGTCCGCACGCTATTGCGCACCCTCTTTGGGCGGGCGATTGCGGGGAGGGCTCACGCCCTGCCGGTGTCCTATCGAGCCGGTTCGCCAACCCTGCTTTCTGCCCGCCCACCTCATTTGGCGATGAGGAGCGGGTCTAACGACTCGATAGGAGGCGCTATGCGTGCCAATGCCCTCGCTCGTTCTGAGCAAACGTCTTTCCCCTTTACAACTACTGAAGCCGTACACGCTGCTCATCGCTGGTTTGCTGATGCCAAGCCCTCGATGACGTTGGCCGCATGGCGTGACCACCTGCTTGCGTTGCATCTGGCGGGTGTACGCGCTACCGATCCGCGCGAATGCACGGCACGTACGAATGTCTGGAACCAGGCTTTTTGCACCGGTGTCGCTCAAGCCATCTCGGGGGCGCATCATGGTTAATCAGACTCAGCACACTGATCCGCTCGAAACAGAGAACAACGCCGCGCAGTTGTCGTCTTTGCTGATGCTGCTGCATGGCAATGGCCAGGAGAGCTTTAACGCGCTGTCCGAACGTGATCGAGACAACATTCTTTGGCTCGCGTCCGATCTGGCGTGCAAGATCGATGTTGCCGTCAACGGTGAGGTGGCCAAATGAGTGCGCCTACTTATATCGACACTGCACAGCATTTCTTTAGCGACCGGGTACACCAAGAGGCCGCACGTCGCAGGGCTGGACCGTTCGTGACGTTCTCTGAAAACGCTGTTGATGCAGCCGCTGGTATCGAGACGGTGTCTGGCATTCTGCTCAGCCATGCTGTGGACACGGAGTCGGATAGCAATCATCGAACGCTTTCGCCTCAGGACGTGATGTCGTTGCTGGGCCTCATCAAGTTTGCAGCTAAGTCGCTGCGGTTGGAGGCATGTGGGCTCAGCGACTGGGCCGAAAAGCACTTCGTTCCGGAGGCTGATCAATGACCATCACTATGTCTATTGAGGAACAATTTTCGGGGGCGCTGCACGCAGTCGGGCTGATGCCGAAAGTCATTGTGGCCGACGGCAAGCTGCATCGCTTTGATACGAACAAGCCAGGGCGCAAGAGCGGTTGGTATGTTTTGCACGATGATGGTCTTGCTGCTGGCGCTTATGGCGACTGGGCCACGGATCTGCAAGAGACCTGGTGCGCAAAGGCGGAGCGTCAGCTTTCAGAGCATGAAAGGCAGGCCCACCGAGAGCGCATCAAGGCCGCACGTATGGCCGCTGCGAAGGAGCAGGCCCGAGAGCATCAGACTGCTGCTGAAGCTTGCGCAGCTATTTGGGATAAGGCGCGGGATGCTTTGGCCGATAACCCCTATTGCACTGCGAAGGAGATAAAACCGATTGGGCTGCGTGAATTCCACGACAAGCGAACCCTGTTAGTCCCCCTGAGGGATGCGGCCGGCAAACTGTGGAATTTGCAGTTCATTGATGCGCATGGCCACAAGCGTTTTAAGACACATGGCAAGGTGCGCGGCTGCTATTACGCATTCGGTGGTAAGCCGGTCGATGTGCTGCTGCTGGTGGAGGGCTACGCCACCGGTGCGACCCTCTATGAGGCAACGGGCCACCCAGTTGCAGTGGCATTTAACGCCGGGAACTTGGGCTCGGTGGCCACCGCATTGCGCGCCAAGCTGCCCCATGTGCGCATTGTGGTGTGTGGGGATGTGGATAACTCGGGCACGGGTCAGAAAGCGGCGATTGCGGCCGCGGGCGCCGTCAACGGTCTGGTAGCCCTGCCCACGTTCGCCACTGGATCCGAGATAGATGGAAAGCTGCCATCTGATTTCAACGACATGGGGCGCTTGTCCGGCTTGGACGCCGTGCGGCAGCGCGTACAGGAGGCGATAGCTGCATCACCCGCTACCGAACGCCCCAAGGATGTGTCAGCTGGGAGTGTGTCGCTGATGTGTGCGGCCGACGTCGAGGAAAAGCCTATTCATTGGTTATGGGATGGATGGGTAGCGCGAGGGAAACTGAGCTTGTTGGCTGGCGCTGCGGGTACAGGCAAGACCACATTGGCCCTCGGACTGACGGCAACGGTCACCACCGGGGGAATCTGGCCCGACGGACAACAGTGTGTCGAGCCGGGGAATGTCCTGATTTGGTCGAGCGAGGATGACCCTGCCGACACGCTTAAACCGCGCCTGATGGCATGTGGCGCAGACGTACGCCGCGTGTTCTTTGTTCAGGGCGTCACGGATCCAATGACTGGCGACATGTTGCCATTTGATCCGGCGCGGGATATCCCGACCCTCACGGCGGCTGTCTCGGCGATCGGGGGCGCATCCTTACTTCTGGTAGATCCGATCGTGAGCGCCGTGGCTGGTGATATGCACCGCGCTAATGATGTACGCCGGGGATTGCAGGCTGTTGTGGACTTCGCTGCCGCACATAACTGCGCCGTGCTGGGTATTACACACTTTTCCAAGGGGTCGGCAGGGACGACCCCACAGGAACGCGTTATAGGCTCTCAGGCTTTCGGTGCATTCGCTCGGGCAGTGTTGGTCGCTGCCAAGCAGGATGGCCACGAGGGTCGAGTTCTGGCGAGGGCCAAGAGCAACATATCCGTAGATGACGGGGGCGTTACCTACTTCATCGAACCGGCCAGTCTGGACAGCGGCATCCAGACCACTCGCGTCGCGTGGGGTGACAAGATCGAGGGCTCTGCCCGCGACATCCTGGGGGCGGTGGAAGGGCCTGAGTCTGAGGACGATGAAGCTACGGCGTTAAAGGAGGCTACCCAGTTCTTGCGCGACATGTTGGCCGCTGGCCCCATGACCGTCAAAGCAATCAAAGCCGAATCGTCGGACGCGGGTCATTCGTGGGCAACCATTCGCCGCGCATCCGCGGTACTCAAGGCCGAGTCTTATCGTGAAGGCGAAAAAGGCCGTCGCGGTGGCGGTATGTGGCTATGGCGTATCCCGAGTTATTTAGGTGTTCAAGGGGGTGATGATTACCTTAAAAATCCCAACCTTGAGAATCTTAATCAAAGCCAGTATTCATGCGGGTTTCCGGGCGATGAGCCGAGCGGAAAAATATTAAGGTGCACACTCCCTGGGGATGAGCAACTTAATCAAAATAACGCCGATATTGTGACCTCAGAGGGCACTAATCGGGCGGTTTTGCCTGCCCCTGATGCCGCTGCTACGGCGAGCAAAGAGGAGGAGTTTTGATGGACTCCCTACTCTCTCCGCTCTACAAGGCTGGCCTGCACGTCGAGGTACGTCCGCCCAGCAGGCTCATCGTATCGGGCGATTTAACCGACGAACTGAGGCGCTACATCCGCACCCACAAGGCGGAAATCCTCCTGGCATTGGAGGACAGCAATTGTCAGCGGTGCATACATCTGCGCCGACCGGGGGCGGCTTATGGCTACTGCTCGATCAGAGACGATTTGCCGCCCGCCTATGGTGATACGCATCCGCTCCGTATATGCCCCGCAGATGGCGGGGCATCGTGCGCCGTGGTGTGTTTCATCCGACCTCACTGAGCAATAGCGCAAAGCAAAACATGTTCCGTGCGAAATGTCAGACCCAATCGGCCAAGCCGGTACTGGGCGGGCATCGCGCACTTAACCGCAGCCTGAATCTATGGAGTTTGCATCAGGCTGCAATCAGCCCTAAGAGGGCAAGGAGTAAGGCAATGGGACAGGTCAACAAGCCTGAAAAAACCCGGTCAGATATTCACGCTGAGTTTATGGCGAAGCTCAGTCCGGCATTGATCGACAAGGTGAGTCGTCTCGTCAGTCAACGTAAAGCGGCACATGCGGCATTGATGTCCGTATCGGACGAGTATCTCCAGGTGCACGCCGAGATTAAAAACATGGAGAACGATCGTGAACGCGTTCGGAAAAGCAGCGCGAATGATGGACGCAGCGATTGGAATATTCTCGGCCATCGTATCGAGGCGGCAAAACTCCGTCGGGCTCAGATTGAAGCGCAGAAACAGCGTATGGAGGAGTCCTGGCAAGTCGCAATCTCGGTCGGCGAGGGGGTTGTTAAGGCTGTAGCTGACGAGTTTGGGGGCGGTGTGTATCAGACCGAACTGTTTGAAACCTTGGGATGGAGATAAGAGACCATGTCACAAAAGCTGAACAAGATCCGCACACAAATCGCAGCCCTCAAGGCCGAAATTCGCGAGGTAAAAGGAGCGGCGCTGGACGATGCTGGAATAGCCGCTCGTGTCGATCGCTGGTTGAACGCAAAGGAAAAGACCAGCGAGCGCAATTTCTCGGATCTTGCCTATGAGCTCGCTTATGAACCTCGTCATACTGGGGGTACTGAGTGGCCGTTGCTAGATGAGCGTGTCAAGCTGGTCCCCGATCTCGCGCTTTCGTTGTTGGTCAGCACCAACCGCGAAGCCTTCCGTTCCATACTCATTAACGCTGCGAAAGCGGGCGTAGAGGGCCGACAAGTGGCGGACAAGGGGGCGGAGCTTGCTCGCCTAGAGGCGCAGCTCTATGAGCTGGAACTGGCAGAAGAGGCCGAGTTTGAGCGTCTAGAGGCTGCGGGCGAGACGGTCTTGCGTCGTGCTGATGCCAATCCCCGCGCCATTCTCGGATTCCCTCTTTGAGCTACTAGCTATCAAGCAGCGCGGCCGTTACGCAGTTTGACGATCGCGCTGCGATTTAAGGAAATGGTTTTATGAGTATGAACAAGCAACCCTGGTACACCATTAAGAGCAGTGTCAATGCCAGAAATTCCCGTGTTGAAATCCGCATTCACGATGAGATAGGCGCGGGAGGCATTACCTCAGAGACTTTCATTAAGGATCTTGAGCGCCTTGCTCCTGGGGGAAAGGATTTTGTGCTGTCCATTAACTCGCCTGGCGGTGATGTTTTTGCGGCGAACGCCATCTATAACGAACTGACCCGTTATAAAGGGAAAATTACGGGTCGTGTGGAGGGTATTGCGGCGTCTGCTGCGTCGTTAATCCTGATGGCGGCGGATAGGATCGTCATGCCTGAAAATGCCATGATCATGATCCATAACCCATGGACCGTGACGGGTGGCGAGGCAAAAGACCTTCGCAATCTGGCTGACATGATGGATGAGCAGCGGAAAAACTTTGTGAAGGCTTATGCTAAGAGAAGTGGCCAACCCGCCGCCGAAATAGAACGCATGATGGATGAGACAACATGGATGGGCGCGGATGAGGCCATGCGCTTGGGGTTTTGTGACGAGGTAGAGGACCCCGTACGTTTGGTGGCCTCAGCTGACGCGATTGCAATGCTGGCCAAGCACAAATCCATACCAGAAGATCTGATCGCCAGTATGAGGCGCGGGGCACAGCGCCAGCAGAAAGACAGCGTGGTCGACACCGCTCAAACGGTCGAAGAATACGTTCGTGCAGAGTGCCGTACTCGCAATCTCTCGCATTTAACGGATGCGGTGCTTTTGAAAGCATCAAACGGTTCACGTGAGGTTGCACAGCGCCATATCCAGTTTGCATCAGATGTTCAGAGTCTGTGTACCGCTGCTCGTTTTCCCAGGCTCAGATCTATCGAATTCGTCAAATCCGGGCTCGATCTCGAAAGCATCAGGGAACGCATCTTCGATGAGATCGTGAGTGCGAGTGACGCTGATGTTCTCAATAATAGACCACCTGCAGGCGGCCCCTCTGTGCTGGAGCAATTGCCGAAAGACGTCTATGCAAGGCGACGTCAAGAACAATCCGACGGGCGCTCACACCATCTCGTTAACAAACAATAGAAAGTGAGTTTGCATTTGAGAGTAACGCTTACCTGCGACAGCAGCGATCGGCGACGACTCCCCATATAAGTGAGCGCCCCATTGCTACTATGGAGCAGTGGGGCGTTGCACTTCGGCCCACCCGCCGATGGCGCAGTCAAGCTCTTGACCCGGCGGTATTTTTGAGCAATCGAGTAGCTGCTTCTTAAAGGCTTTCGCATTATCAAACAAACGCCGGGCTGCCTCAGGAGTGCAGTCGGACCTCCATCCATACTTCATCGCCGCATCAAGCTCGGCTTTGGAGCTGGCTTCGGAAACAGAATGGTATGGCTTGCCGTGGGCCAAAGCGTTGCGAATAGCTTGGAGTCTTTGAATCGACTGGACGGGTTGTCTACCAGCGTCGTACTCCATTCCAACGGACTCGCAGAGAGACTTCAAACGCCGGGGAAATTTATCGCCAGGGTTTTCTTTATAGTCTGTTTCTTTGGCGACAAAATTGAGAAGGGCTTCGACGGCGAAGGCCGTAAACACGATGCAGCTCACACAATCTAAAGTCAGGCCATCAGGCGTGTCATCTTGTACTTTATCCTCTGCAGTGCGCAGATGATAAAAGGCAATATTGAAGAGCGTGTTGTGCGGGTTCATCTTGATTCGAAAGCCCATGATGCATTGTCCCTAAATATTGTCGAGGTTAGCGCAAAGCCCGGGGGCCCCTAGGAGAAAGGGCGAGATAAGGGTAATTCGAACCCCGAGCGCTCGCTAGTCACGGGGACTCTATAGGGGGTAATAATAATTTTAGATCAACCTATTGATCTAAAAGGGCTTTCTGGCTTGTTTTATAGTGTGCAGGCTGAGGGGGGTTATATCCTTTATAAAAAACAGCTTTGCTGCGCCTTCTGCCGATTTTCCCAATGGTGCTGACGCCATAATTGATGCTATTTCCTTTGCTCACGAAGAAAGCCGCCCGAAATGGGCGGCAATGAGCTTACTTCTGTCTAGAGGCTACTTATGCGGCTTCGGTGGCTTTTACGGCTCGGAATGAGTGTGGGGCGCGGCGCTGCAGATAGGGCCGGGTGGCGATCCAAATAAACTAGGCTACCAGGGTCTTTACTTTTGAAGTATTTGACGCCATTCACAGGCAACCACACAGTACGAAACCATGTCCGAAAGTCCGCAAGCATGACGTCGGGGTAAAGATTGGCTTTGACGATGCGCCCGTCCTGATAGTCATGCATATATGTTGGTAGCTCATCGGTATCTATGCCTTTTTCGTCGCGTAGCCATTTGCAGAATCCCTTGCCCACCGAGATATCGGGCACCCATCCCTGGGGGATCTGAAATCCGATGTTGTGCATCGGCCCAAATAGATTAAGAGCCGTTTCCTGCAACACAGAAAAATACCCGGGCGAAACTCGCACATCGTTAGCCAGATAGCGTTGCAGATGATACGGCAGAGGCGCCGGCTCATTTGCTGCGCCCTTTCCGGACATCCAGCTGTGAACCCATTCTGATACCTGAACCGCAAAGTCCGCTGACAGCCACTGGCCCAGATTAATCGCAATGTGAGGATGTATCCAAGTGCTAGCCACTCCATCTGAGTTCCTAACCCTTTGAATTAAAAGCAATACCGGTTTTCCGGTTTTGCGTGCAAGGGCTTCAAAGAAGTCTTGACTACGCTTGGGCTCAAAATAGTCGTTCCAGCGCTTGCCTGCTGCTCGGCAGAGTTCGGTCGCGTTAATGTATCCATCGCTTGCTCGTTGCTGTACGATGGAGCTGCCCACATGATGTGGGATCAGGGATAGTGAGTACTGATGCTGTGGCTTGACCATTCCGCATACCTTTTTTGTAAATGCGGTTGACTGGACCGTCAGCAATACGCAGAATGCGCTCTGTCACAAGTGAGTCTGCATAGCTGTCACGGCGTGGAGTCTCAAAAGGGCTCGTCTATTGGTAGTAGGCGAGCCTTTTTCCTTTGGGACAGAGCTATTTTCGCGGTAGCCGATAGCGGTTACAAGCGGAAAGTTAAAGGCATTTTTGGTTATTTTGTAACCATCAGAACGCATTATGAATTACATGCGTTTATGCGATAGTGAGCGGACACTATTTTTTTGAAAATCCACAACATCTTGTGCGCAGTGATGCTAATTCTAGTTTTTCCGCACAAGATATAGTAGAGATATCGTGGCCCTGATTTGTGTCTCTGCGTAGAACATTGATTCACACATGAGTGTCATTTTTCAGCCTTGGTAGTCATATCGGGGAAATATTGTCTGTCCGGTTGGCAGTTGCTCTACGACGCTCGCGCAAGGGGAATGACATGCCCACCTACTTTGATAGAGTCCAGATAGTCCGCCCATATCTGCATCATGGCGCGTCGTTCCTTGATGAATTTGGTACGGTTATAGGCGGCTCCCAGCATGTCCGGCACGGCGTGGGCTAACTGATGTTCGATGACTTCGGGCTTTTGTCCTAGTTCCTCATGCAGGATAGTGCGCGCCATAGCTCGGAAACCGTGGCCTGTTATTTCGGTGCGTGTGTCATACCCCAGCCGTCTTAGTGCGGCATTGATCGCTGCTTCCGACATGGGGCGTTCGTGGCTACGTGCTCCTGGGAACACATATCGGCCGTGACCGGTCAGCGCATGAAGTTCGCGCAGGATGGATACCGCTTGGGTAGCCAAGGGCACTAGATGATCAGTTCCGGTCTTACTCACCCGATAGCGCCATTCGGCCTTGTCTAAGTCAATGTGCGCCCACTCGGCGGTACGGAGTTCGCCGGGCCGTACGAATAGCACAGGGGCGAGCTTGAGGGCGCACTGGACAGCGAACGTTCCGGAAAAGCCTTCGAACGCTCGGAGCATCTCCCCTACCTTGGCCGGATCCGTGATTGAGGCAAAGTGGGTTGTTTTCGGTTGAGGGATGGCGCCGATCAGATCGCGTGCAGGATCTGATCGGCAATACCCGTGACGGATACCGTACCGGAATACTAGGCTGATTTTGCTCCGTACTTTGTGGGCGGTATGTCGAGCGCCACGCCCATCAATACGCTTGAGCACGTCCAGAATCTCGGGGGCGTCGATTTCGGCTAAGGGTCGACGGCCTAACCACGGGAATACGTCGTTCTCCATCCACGCCTTGGCGTGGTCATAAGTGCTCCCTGTAACGGTTGGCCCGTACTCGGCTAGCCATTCTTTTGCGACTGCTTCAAAGGAATTGGCTGCTGCCATTTTGGCCGCTCGTTTATCAGCTTTCCTTCTCTCGCCGGGGTCTATCCCTTCGGCAAGCAGCTTACGGGCCTCCTGGTGCCGTTCTCGAGCTTGGGCAAGGGTGATTGTCGGGTACTGCCCATAAGTTGACCGCTTTTCCTTTCCAGAGATCCGGTACTTTGCATTCCATGATCGTCCGCCGGCGGGTGTGAACAGCAAATACAAGCCTGCGCCGTCAGCCAACTTCTGTGGCTTGCCGGTGTCCTTGGCCAAGGCGTGCAGAGCCCTTGTCTTGGCCTTGATAACTGCGTCTGTCAGCTTCATCTGGGGGCGTTTTTTATTGATGGGGGCGGAATATCGTCCGACGCCCCCAATAATGCCCCCACGTGGGGGCGTCTTGCAATAGATTCTATTGGACTATCGTAGACAACAAAAAACCCGCATAGCTTTAGCTGGTGCGGGTTTCGTAGACTTTCTGATACTGTTGTGTACTGCTAAATGGTGCCGGTGAAAGGAATCGAACCCTCGACCTTCTCATTACAAGTGAGCTGCTCTACCAACTGAGCTACACCGGCAGACGCGCCGCCATGGCTGGCATGGCGGGCGAAGGGTTTGCATTGTATAGGAAACTAAGGGCGTGCATGTGCCTACCCGGGTTTCCGTCGGCAAATCCAAAGAATTTACCGATAACGAACGGCATTATCGCCCTACTTGACGATGGTCAAGCGGGGACGTTTGGGTTCGTCGTCGTCACCGCCGTCGCCATTGCCGTCATCGGCAGCGGCGGGGGCCAATTCGCCTGGTTCGACGCCTGAGGCGTCGGCAGGCACAGCGGCGTCATCCGCACTGGGAACCTCGTAAGGCTGGACTTCGAAGCCCATGCCGGCACCTGTTTCGCGCGCGTAGATCGCACTGACGGCGGCTACGGGTACCCAGACGTTTTCCGCGACGCCACTGAAGCGGGCTTGGAATTCGATGAATTCGTTGCCCAGCACCAGCTTGTTGGTGGCCAGGGTGCCCACGTTGAGCGTGATCTGGCCATCGCGGACATGTGCCATGGGCACACGGGTATGCTCGTCGACTTGCACGGTGATGTACGGCGTATAGCCGTTGTCCGTGCACCATTCGTGCAAGGCGCGCAACAGATACGGTTTGGTGGAAGTTTCACCCATCGTACACAGCCCTCCGCTTAGCGACGCATCACTTTTTCAGAAGGCGTCAGTGCCTCGATGTAGGCAGGACGCGAGAAGATGCGTTCAGCGTACTTTTGCAGCGGTGCGGCGTTCTTGGGGAGCTCGATGCCGTAGTGATCCAGGCGCCACAGCAAGGGGGCGACTGCCACGTCCAGCATGGAGAATTCTTCACCCAGCATGTATTTGTTTTTCAACAGCAACGGGGCCAACTGAGCCAGACGGTCGCGGATGCTCTGGCGCGCGGTGGCGAGCTTCTTTTCGTCGGGCTTGCTGCTGCGGTCTTCCAGGGTGGAGACGTGCACGAACAGCTCTTTTTCGAAGTTGTACAGGAACAGGCGGGTGCGCGCGCGCATGACCGGGTCGGCCGGCATCAATTGCGGGTGCGGGAAACGCTCGTCGATGTATTCGTTGATGATGTTGGACTCGTACAGCACCAGGTCACGTTCGACCAGGATGGGCACTTGGCCATACGGGTTCATGACAGAGATGTCTTCGGGTTTGTTGTACAGGTCGATGTCGCGGATTTCGAAATCCATTCCTTTTTCGAAGAGCACAAAGCGGCAGCGTTGCGAAAAAGGGCAGGTGGTTCCGGAATAGAGCACCATCATGGCGGTGAGTCCTTGTATGAAAAGCGAAAGGCCAGCGCCGCTAATCTAGCAAACGCTGGCCCCGATTACCAGGGTGGGGCAGGCGGACAGCAGCCCGATCGGGATTAGGGTGCCGGCCCCGAAGTGTATTGCATAGTCCAACTGTTCGGTGGGGCGAACTTCAGCGAACGTGTTTCCAATAGGAAGCGTTCAGACGCCAAGCCACCAGCAGGAACAGGCCCAGGAACAACAGCACCCAGACCCCCAATTGCTTGCGGAACAGCTGTTGGGGTTCGGCCATCCAGGACAAAAATGCGGTCAGATCGGCCACATCATTGTCGTAGCTGGCCACTTTGGCCGGGTCCAGAGCCTTGAACTTAGCCTCAAGTGTAGCGTGTCCGTGGAAATTCGCGACTGGCTCGGTCTTGACCTGGGCGTAACCCTGGCTGTCGTAGGTGGTGGTGACGCGTTCCCAGCCGCCGCCCGAGGCCTCGTGCATGGCCACGGTGGTGAGCTCGCGCGGGCCTTGCAGTTCCCAGAGTACGTGCGGCATCCCCACGTTGGGAAAGACCAGGTTGTTCCAGCCGGTGGCCCGGGCCGTGTCCCGGTAGAACGTGCGCAGATAGGTATAGATGTAATCGGCGCCGGTGGGGCCCGCGTTGACCGATTTGGCGCGGGCAATGACGGACAAGTCTGGCGGCATGGTGCCGAACCATTTTTTGGCGTCCTGGGGCGTCATGGCGACATGCATCAGATCGCCGACTTTTCCGCCGGTAAATAGCAGGTTTTCCTTGATCTGCTCGTCGGTCAGGCCGATGTCCTGGAGCTTGTTGTAGCGCATGGAGGAGGCGCTGTGGCAGTTCAGACAGTAGTTGACGAATAGTTTGGCGCCATTTTGCAGGGCTGCCACGTCATTGACGCGGTTGGGGGCGGTTTCCAGGGGGTAGCCGCCCTCGGCGGCGTAGGCGCCAGTGCACGCGAACATGAACGCGACAGCACCAATCAGCTTCTTGATCATGGTCATTCCGTTTTCGGTTCGTGGGTCAATGGGCATGGAACGTCACGCGGTCAGGCACGGGCTTGAAGGTCCCCAGCCGGCTCCATACCGGCATCAGGAAGAAAAAGCCCAGATAGATCAGCGTGCCGATTTGCGACATGAGGTTGTACACGTCGTTGGGCGGTTGCGTACCCAGGAAACCCAGCACCAGGAAATTGACGATGAAAATGCCGTAGAACCATTTATGCCACGTGGGGCGATAACGGATGGATTTGACGGGTGAGTGATCCAGCCACGGCAGGAAAAACAGGATGACCACCGCGCCGCCCATGGCGACCACGCCCCAGAACTTGGCGTCGATCGTGCGCAGCAGGACGGCGACGATGATCAGCAAGGCGGGGATGGCGATGCGCAGGATGCCTTTCAGGCTGCTCTTGAACAGCAGTGCGATTGCACCCAGGACGGCAGCACCGGCCAGAATCCATGTGAATTCGGCCGTGGTGGCGCGCAGCATGGAGTAGAACGGCGTGAAATACCAGACCGGGGCGATGTGCGGCGGTGTCTTGAGCGGGTCGGCAGGAATGAAGTTGTTGTATTCCAGGAAATACCCGCCCATTTCCGGGGCAAAGAACACAATCGCGGCAAAGACGATCAGGAATCCGGCGACGCCCATGATGTCGTGCACGGTATAGAACGGATGGAATGGAATGCCGTCTTTCGGGCGGCCGTATCTGTCTTTGGGACCTTGCTTGATCTCGACGCCGTCGGGGTTGTTGGAGCCGACTTCGTGCAGCGCGACCAGATGCGCTGCCACCAGGCCGATCAGTACGAGCGGAATGGCGATGACGTGGAACGAGAAGAAGCGGTTCAGGGTGGCGTCGGACACGACGTAGTCGCCGCGGATCCAGATCGACAGTTCAGGGCCGATGAAGGGAATGGCCGAGAACAGGTTCACGATGACCTGAGCACCCCAGTAGGACATCTGGCCCCAGGGCAGCAGGTAACCGAAGAACGCCTCACCCATCAGGCACAGGAAGATGGCGACGCCAAAGATCCAGACCAGCTCGCGCGGCTTGCGGTAGGAACCGTAGAACAGCCCGCGCAACATGTGCAGGTAGACCACGACAAAGAACATCGAGGCGCCGGTGGAGTGCATGTAGCGCACCAGCCATCCCCATGGAACCTCGCGCATGATGTATTCGACCGACTGGAACGCGCGTTCGGCGTCGGGCTTGTAGTGCATGACGAGGAAGATACCGGTGACGATCTGGATGACCAGCACCAGCAGGGCCAGGGACCCGAAGAAATACCAGAAATTGAAGTTCTTGGGCGCGTAGTACTCGGAAAGATGCGCCTTCCAGGTTGAGGTTACCGGAAAGCGCCGGTCCAGCCAGCCCAGCAGCCCTGTTGTCTCGACGGTTTTTTCGCCAGCCATGAATGGCTCCTTCTATACGAGGCGTATTTTGCTAAGGTCGGGTAAAGCCGCGCGCAGCGCGCGTCAGGCCTTGTTGTCTTCGTCAACCCCGACGATGATGCGGGTGTCGCTCAGGTATTGATATGGCGGAACTTCGAGGTTGTCGGGCGCGGGTTTGTTCTGGTACACGCGACCGGCCAGATCGAAGGTCGAGCCGTGGCAGGGGCACAGAAAGCCGCCTTCCCAGGATGCGGGCAGGCCGCCACCGCCACCGGTTTCGAAGTGCGCAGTGGGAGAACAGCCCAGATGGGTACAGATGCCGACACAGACGAATAGATCGGGTTTGCGCGACCGGTCTTCGTTCTTGGCGTATTCCGGCGTAAAGCCAGGCCGCTCGGAATTGGGGTCCGCGAGATAGGGGTCTTGTTTTTTGATGCCGGCGAGCTGGGCGTCGCTGCGACGCAGGATCCAGACCGGCTTGCCGCGCCATTCGACGGTGCGCATTTGACCGGGGGTCAGATCGGCAACGTCGACCTCGACGGGGGCACCCGCGGCGCGGGCTTTTTCGGATGGGGCAAAGGTACTGACTAATGGAATGGCGGTCGCCACACCGGCCACACCGCCCACCGCACAGGCCGTCGTGACCCAGAAGCGGCGAGAAGGATCTGGTGGCAGGTTGGGATCAACCGCACCGTCTTCGTCATGCAACAACGTATCCTGACTCATCTTCCCATCCTTATTGATGCGCATGCATTACCTGTATAGCATCAGGATTCACGCACGCAGCACCTGTTGTGTGAAACATGTAACAGTGTCGCAACCGCTTATTATAGCGCCTGCCCAGTCACGGGCGAACGACCTAAGGAGTATTCATGAGCAAGGCATCGGGTTTTCTCAAAGAGTTTCGCGATTTCGCGGTCAAAGGTAATGCAGTAGATCTGGCGATTGGTGTCATTATCGGGGCGGCATTTGGCAAGATCGTGGACTCGATAGTGAAAGACTTGATCATGCCGTTGGTGAATTTCATCCTCGGCGGCTCGGTTGATTTTTCCAACAAGTTCCTCGTTTTGTCTATGCCCGAGGGCTACACCGGCCCCATGACCTATGCCGATTTGAGCAAGGCAGGCGCCAATGTGTTGGCTTGGGGCAACTTCTTGACGATCCTTATCAATTTCATTCTGTTAGCGTTTGTTGTTTTCATTATCGTCAAGATGATCAACAAGGCACGTCGCAAGGAAGAAGAAGCGCCCGCCGCGCCTGAAGCTCCCCCCGAAGACGTGGTGGTCCTGCGCGAAATCCGCGATTTGCTGAGGAAGTAAGCCCCGATGATGCTGCCCCGAGGCACACCGGGCTCGCAATGACGCATGCCCCTGGCCGAGTTGGTCAGGGGCATGCGTCATTTGGTTTGCGGTGAAACCTCGGGCTGGTTTCGGACGTGCGGCGCCGGTTTATACCGGGTTGTCGATGTCGATGAATTCGACTCGGATGCCGAATTGTTTTGCTACGGCTTCACCCAATGCCTGGGCGCCATAGCGCTCCGTGGCATGGTGGCCGGCGCCAATAAATCCTGTGCCGGTTTCGCGTGCCAAGTGATAGGTGGGCTCTGAGGCCTCGCCGGTGATGTAGGCATCGGCGCCGGCATCGATGGCATCGGCCAGCATGCTTTGTGCGCCACCTGTGCACCACGCGATGCGGCGCAGGGGTTGATCGGGGTCGCCAATGACCAGGGGCTGGCGTCCGAGGCGTTGCTGCACGCGTGTGGCCAATGCGCCCAGTGTGCTCACGTCTGGCGCATTGCCGAGCCAGATCAGGTCGCCGTGGCCGCACGTGAGGGGAGCCCCTGTGTCGTCGCGTTCGGGGGTCAATCCCAGCACACGTGCCAGTTGGGCGTTGTTGCCCCATTCCGGGTGGGCATCCAGTGGCAAGTGGTAGGCGAACAGATTGAGGTCGTGCGCCAGTGTGAGGGCCAGGCGAGTGCGGCGAGGGCCTCGTACGCGAGGATCCTCGTTTTTCCAGAACCAGCCGTGGTGTACGAGCACGGCATCTGCGTTACGCTCGATGGCGGCGCGTATGAGCGCCTCGGAGGCAGTAACTCCGGTGATAATGTGGCCTACGCGCGGTTTGCCTTCGACTTGCAGACCGTTGGGACAGTAATCTTTGAATCGCGGCGCTTGCAGCGTGGCGTCCAGCCACGCAGCCAGTTCGCGGGTGTCGATCGTTTTCATTGCCCTACCTTGTCAGGATTATGCGTCGCTATTGGCTGATATTTGCTCAGGCCGTCACGGTGTGTCTGGCCATTTTATTCGTCGTGACTACGTTGCGGCCCGATTGGCTGCGTCTGTCTGCGCCTGCGCCGGCATCGGATTCGGCCAGGCAAAGCGCTCCTGCCGCGCCTGTGACGGGTGCAGGCGTGCCTGCCGTCATTGAACCTGGTGTCTCGTCGTACGCGTATGCCGTGTCGCGTGCGACGCCGGCGGTGGTGAATGTGTACACCAGCAAGCACGTGAATGTACCAGTCGTGCCATTGCCCGAGGATCCGATTCTGCGGCAGTTGTTTGGCCAGGTCCCGGGCTTGAGCCGCCGCCAGGCGTCCACCAGCCTGGGGTCCGGCGTGATTGTGAGCAGTGAAGGCTATGTGCTGACGAATTATCACGTGGTCGAGGCGGCCGATGCGATCGAGGTGGCGCTGGCCGATGGCCGCGCCGGGACCGCAAAGGTCGTGGGAGCCGACCCGGATACCGATCTGGCGGTGCTGAAACTGGCGGATAACTTGCGTCCGCTGCCGGTGGCGGTGTTGGCCACTGACCGCAGCCTGCATGTCGGCGACGTGGTCCTGGCGATTGGTAACCCGTTTGGCGTGGGACAGACTACGACGCAAGGTATCGTGTCGGCATTGGGCCGCAATGGCCTGGGCATCAATACGTATGAGAATTTCATCCAGACGGATGCCGCGATCAACCCTGGCAACTCTGGTGGTGCGCTGATCGATACACAAGGCAATCTGGTGGGGATCAATGCGGCGATTTATTCCGAGACGGGCGGCTCTCTGGGGATCGGATTTGCGATTCCGGTGGATACGGCGCGCAAGATCATGGAAGAAATCATCAAGACCGGTGCGGTACGGCGGGGTTGGCTAGGAATCGAACCGCAAGACATCACCCCTGATTTGGCGCGTGCCTTCAGTCTGCCGACGAATACGAAAGGTGTGGTGATCGCCGGGGTGATTCGTGATGGTCCTGCAGGCAAAGGCGGGCTGCGTGTCGGCGATATTGTGCAGACGGTAGATGATGCGGAGGTGCAGGATACGATGACGCTGCTGCGTTTGATCGCGGCATTGCCGCCCGGAGAAAAAGCCACGCTGGGCGTGATGCGCGGCGGCAAGTTGCGCGATATGTCGGTGACTATCGGCATGCGGCCGACACAGCCACGTTGAATCTGGCGAGCTATCGGGGCGTCTGTGTAACGGTTAGCGTTGTTCGGTGAGGCTGCCCGTATCGTCTGAATCGGTGTCTTTGCTGTTGGGCGTGACCATGCGCGCCACGATCAAGCCGACTTCGTACAACAAGCACAGCGGGACGGCCAGCATGAATTGGCTGACGACGTCGGGCGGGGTGACGACCGCAGCAATGACAAAGGCGCCGACGACAACGTAGCCGCGCGCGCTGCGCAGTTTGCTCAATTCGACGATGCCGGTCTTGACCAGCAAAACCACTGCGACCGGGACTTCGAACGTGATGCCGAATGCCATGAACATCGTCATGACGAAGCTGAGATAGGCCTCGATATCCGGCGCGGGCGTGATGGATTGCGGGGCGAAGGTCGCAATGAAGTGAAAGACCGTACGAAAGACGAAGAAATAGCAGAACGCCATGCCCAATATGAACAGCAGCGTGCTGGACACGATGAGCGGCATAGCCAGGCGTTTTTCGTGACGGTAGAGGCCGGGCGCGACAAAGGCCCAGGCCTGATACAGCACGACCGGCAACGAGATGACAAAGGCGGCCATCAAGGTGACCTTGACCGGCACCATGAACGGCGTAATGACGCCCGTGGCAATCATACGTGTGCCTTCGGGCAGCGAAGACAGCATGGGTTGCGCCAGGATGTCGTAAATGACCGAGGCGCCCGGATAGAGAAACAGCACTACGAAGACGCCGATCACGGTGATGGCGGCCTTCATGAGGCGGCTGCGTAGCTCGACCAGGTGCGAGATAAAGGTTTCTTGCGGCTGATCCTGGTCCAGCTCGTCGTGCTTGGCGTTCTGGGTCACGGCGTGGTCGGGGTTTTCGGTTGGGGGGCGGTCGCCGAGTCAGGGGAGACGGCCGCGGTATCGGTGGTGGGTGCTGAGGCAGATGGTGCCGTGGGAGCAGACGGCTGCGTCGCGGTGGCGGCCGGTGCCGGTGTGCTGGCCGCTGCCGTATCGGCTGCGACGGACTGGCCTGCATTCAGCGCGGGAGTCTCTGCTGCTGTCGGGCTGCCAGCGGGAGTCTCGACTTCTTTTTTCAGGTCCGAGATGCCTTGCGTGGCCTCGCGGGCGGTGTCATTCAGGTTGGTGCGCAGCGAGTTTTCGGTGTCCCGCAGAGAGGTTTTCACGCTGCTCGCGGCATCGTCCATCTCGCTTTTGAACTTGCGCAGTTCGTCGATTTCGATCTCGCGTTGGATGTCGCTTTTGACGTCATTGACGTAACGTTGGGCACGGCCGAGCAAATGTCCGACGGTGCGTGCCACTTTGGGCAGCCGTTCCGGCCCGATGACAATCAGCGCAATGACGCCAATCACCATCAGCTCAGTGAAACTGACATCAAACATGCGACATCTGCTCGCTTAAACAAAGAGACTAGGAACGCGGCAAGGCAACGCCCGGGGACGTTGCCTGAGGGGGGTTAAACCCGAGCCACGCGGATTAGGAGTTGTTGGTCTTTTCTTTGGCCTGGACGTCGATGGTGTCGTCGGCGACTTTTTGCTGCGAGACCTGTTCGGGCTTGGTATCGCTGTTGGCTTCTTTCATGCCTTCCTTGAAGCCTTTGACGGCGCCGCCAAGATCTCCGCCGATATTGCGCAGTTTCTTGGTGCCGAATACGAGTGCCACGATGACCAGGACGATCAACCAATGCCAGATGCTAAAGCTACCCATGATGACGGTTCTCCGGGGTTATGCGTTGGGAGCCACGCGCCCTTTCCAGGGACGCTGACCGCCGATGATATGGAAATGCAAATGCGGTACTTCCTGGCCGCCCTCGGTGCCGGCGTTGGCAACGAGACGAAATCCCCCATCGGGGCCCGGTCGGCAGCCATTTTCCGCTGCTAGGCGGGATGCCAATACTGTCATTTTACCTAACCAGCCCGCATCGTCTGCGCTGACGTCCTGCAGCGAGACAATGTGTCGGCGCGGGATGAGCAGCAGATGGACGGGCGCGGCTGGGTTAATGTCGTGAAACGCAACGAATTCCTCATCTTCGTAAACGATTTTTGAGGGAATTTCGCCGCGGGCGATTTTGCAGAAGATACAGTTGTCGCTCATGGTTGTTCCGTACTCAAGACGCGGGGCGCCGTGCTTTTTCTTCGAGGCCCGAGAGGCCTTCCCGTCGTGCCAGCTCGGCCAACACGTCTTCGGGGCGCAGATTGTAGTGAGTCAACGTGACGAGACAATGAAACCACAGATCGGCAGTTTCGCTGATGATGCGCTCCGGCACGCCGTCCTTGGCGGCCATGACGAGCTCGGTGGCTTCCTCGCCGATTTTCTTCAGAAAGGCATCGGGGCCTTTGGCCAGCAGTTTGGCGACGTACGACGATTGCGGATCGCCGCCGTTTTCGGGGCGGCGGGTTTCCAGGGTGTCGGCGATACGCGCCAGCGTGTCGGTGCCGGATAAGGACGGGCTCATTTGTAAATGTGCTCCGGGTCTTTCAGGACAGGGTCGACGGTCACCCAGGAGGCGCTGTCGGCTGGGCCCTCCAGGCGGCGGAAAAAGCAACTGGCCCGACCGGTATGGCAGGCGATACCGCCCTCTTGGTGCACCTTGAGCAGGATGACGTCGCCGTCGCAGTCCAGGCGCAAATCGTGCACGGTCTGTGTGTGGCCGGATTCTTCGCCTTTGCGCCAGAGGCGTTGGCGCGAACGCGACCAATAGACAGCACGCCCCGTGGCGGCTGTTTCGGCCAGGGCGTCGCTGTTCATCCAGGCCACCATCAGGATCTGGCCGTTTTCGGCGTCTTGGGCGATGGCGGGAATCAGGCCGTTGTCGTCAAAAACAACCTCGGCCATCCAGGCGGGATCGGTATTCATAGGCACAGTCTAATCTAGTCTGACGGCGATGCCTTGGTTGGCCATGAATGTCTTGCATTCGCGCACCGTGTGTTGGCCAAAGTGGAAAATGCTGGCTGCGAGCACTGCACTGGCGCGCCCGGCGGTGACGCCGTCGGCCAAGTGCTGCAGGCTGCCGACGCCGCCTGAAGCAATCACGGGAACCGGTACCGCGTCCGATACGGCCCGGGTGAGCTCGATATCAAAGCCTGATTTGGTGCCGTCCCGGTCCATGCTGGTCAACAGGATTTCGCCTGCACCATAGGCCGCCATCTGGCTGGCCCATTGCACGGCGTCCAGGCCGGTCGATTTGCGGCCGCCGTGGGTAAAGACTTCCCAACGGGCGGGCTCGCCAGGCGCGGAAACTCGGCGGGCATCGATGGCGACCACGATGCATTGCGAGCCGTGGTAACTGGCAGCGGCGCGTACCAACTCGGGGTTGGCGACGGCCGCGCTGTTGATGCTGATCTTGTCGGCACCGGCATTGAGCAGGCGCTGCACGTCGGAGACCTGGCGTACGCCACCGCCGACGGTCAGAGGGATGAATACCTGCGAGGCGACCTGCTCGATGATGGGCAGAATCAGATCGCGATCATCGCTGGTGGCGGTGATGTCCAGGAACGTGAGTTCGTCGGCGCCCTGCTCGTCGTAACGGCGGGCGATTTCAACAGGATCGCCCGCGTCGGTCAGGTTGACGAAATTGACCCCTTTGACGACGCGCCCGGCTGTGACATCCAGGCAAGGAATGATGCGGCGGGTCAGCGCACCGGATAGTCCGGCGATATTCGAGGACGTTACCGGCGTCGTGGCTGTCGTGGCAGTAGGCGTGTTCATGGATTGAGTTCGTCGGCGCGGGCCTGGGCGGCTTGAAAATCAAGCGTGCCTTCGTAGATGCTGCGGCCCAGAATGGCGCCCTCGACGCCTTCGTCTTCGACTGCGCACAGGGCTTCGATGTCTTTCATGTCGGCGATGCCGCCCGAGGCGAACACGGGGATGCGGACATGTTGCGCGAGCTTGACCGTGGCATCAACGTTGACGCCCGAGAGCATGCCGTCGCGGCTGATGTCGGTGTAGATGATCGATTCGCAACCGTAGTCTTCGAACTTTTTGGCCAAGTCCAGCACGTCGTGGCGGGTGAGCTTGCTCCAGCCGTCAGTGGCGATCTTGCCATCCCGGGCGTCCAGGCCCACGATGATCTTGCCGGGAAAGGCGCCGCAGGCGTCTTGCAGGAATCCCGGGTTTTTCACAGCGGCGGTGCCGATGATGACGTACGAGATGCCGGCATCCAGATACGACTCGATGGTGTCGAGGTCACGGATACCGCCGCCGATTTGCACGGGAATCTCGTCGCCTACGGCCTCCAGAATGGCCTTGATGGGAGCGTCGTTCTTGGGCTTGCCGGCGACGGCGCCGTTCAGGTCGACCAAGTGCAGGCGGCGTGCGCCCAGGTCGAGCCAGTGCGAGGCCATGGTGGCGGGTTCTTCAGAGAATACCGTTACCTCGTCGAGGTCTCCCTGGCGTAGGCGTACGCAGCGCCCGTCTTTGAGATCGATGGCGGGGATCAGCAGCATGGTGAATAGCGAGCGTTGAAAAAAGGTTGAAAGAGGTCCGGCCCGAGGCTCGTACGGGAGTTATGGGTTCCAGTCTACAAAATTGCGATACAGGCGCAAACCGTGCGCCGCACTTTTCTCGGGGTGAAATTGCACCGCGAAAATGTTAGCGGCTGCGACAGCGCACGTAAACGTGCCGCCATAGTCGGTTTCCCCGATAGTCAGCGCGGGATCGGCGGGCGCGGCGTAGTAGCTGTGCACAAAATAAAAGTGTGTCAGGTCTGGAATCCCGTCCCACAAAGCATGGGAGCGCGTCTGGCGGACTTGGTTCCATCCCATGTGAGGGACTTTCAGGCGCTCATCGCCTGAACGGGACGGGGTGCCGTCCGCAAACTGGTCGCCCGAGAATCGGCGTACGGTGCCGGGGAACACGCCCAGACACGGGGTATTGCCCTCTTCGCTGCTCTCGAACAGCATTTGTTCGCCTACGCAGACACCTAATAGCGGTTTGGTGTGCGCGGCGCGCACGACGGCGTCGCGCAGCCCCGATTCGTTCAGGGTGCGCATGCAATCGGCCATGGCGCCCTGGCCTGGAAATACGACGCGATCGGCCGCATCAATATCGGCGGCACGGTTGCAGATGCGGATGTCGGCATCGGGCGCAGCGTAGCGCAGCGCGCGCGCCACGGAATGGAAATTGCCCATTCCGTAATCGACGATGGCAATAGTGGTCACTGAATTCTGCCTGCGGGTGGGGTTACAGCACGCCTTTGGTGGAGGGCACGGCGTCGCCCACGCGCGGGTCGACTTCCAGCGCCATGCGCAGGGCACGGCCGAATGCCTTGAAGACGGTTTCGCATTGGTGATGGGCGTTGAAGCCGCGCAGGTTGTCGATGTGCAGCGTGGTCAATGCGTGATTGACGAAGCCCTGGAAAAATTCGCGGGTCAGGTCCACGTCGAAATTACCAATGCGCGCCCGCGTAAACGGGATGTGATATTCCAGGCCTGGCCGGCCGGAAAAGTCGATGACCACGCGCGAGAGGGCCTCGTCCAGCGGTACATAGGCGTGTCCATAGCGGCGCAGGCCGGCCTTGCTGCCTACGGCCTTGGCGACGGCCATTCCCAATGTGATGCCGACGTCTTCGACGGTGTGGTGCGCGTCGATGTGCAGATCCCCCTCGGCCTTGATGTCCAGGTCGATCAGGCCATGCCGGGCGATTTGGTCCAGCATGTGGTCCAGAAACGGCACGCCTGTGTCCAGGGTTTGCTTGCCGGTGCCGTCCAGATTGACGGACACGCGGATGCGCGTTTCGTTGGTGTTGCGGGTGATATCGGCGGTACGCATAAAAAGAAGGGGCGAGCCTAATGGGAACGGAGAATGTCTTGTAGAGCGGATAGCAGTGCGGCGTTTTCGGCGGGCGTGCCTATCGAGATTCGCAGGCAGTTGGCCAGCAACGGGTGTGCGCTGGAAACGTTCTTTACCAGTATTTTGCGCGTTTTCAGCGCAAGATGCACAGTGTTACCGTCCAGCTCACCGGAAAAGCGCGCCAGAACGAAGTTTCCGGCGCTCGGAAAGACGGTGACGCCCGGCAGATCGGCCAACGCACGGGCCAGCGGCTCGCGATCGGCACGCAACTGGGCTGCCTGCTGGTCGAGAACGGCCTTGTGACGTAATACCACGCGCAACGCAGCCTGCGTCAGGACGTTCAAGTTGTACGGAGGACGTACTTTGTCGAATTGTGCGATCCAGTCGGGGTGGCCGGACAGATAACCGAAGCGCAGACCCGCCAGGCCGATCTTGGAGACGGTACGCAGGATCACGGCATGGGACAGCGCCGGCAGACGTGTCATCCAGGTATGGTCGGCAAAGGGCTGATAGGCCTCGTCCAGGACGACCAAGCCGGGCGCGGCATCGATGATTGCCTGTACGGCCTCGTCGGGCCATAGACCGCCGGTGGGGTTGTTGGGCAGGGCTAAAAAGACGACCTTGGGACGATGCTGGGCGATGGCCTGCAACATCGCGGGCAAATCCAATTGCAGATCCGCAGTCAGCGGTACGCCGACGAAACGCGCGTGATCAAAGCGTGCCGCCATGTCGAAATAGACAAACGATGGCCACGGCGACAGTACGGTGTCGCCGGGCTCGCAACAGGCTTGAACGATCAGATGAATGAGTTCGTCGGATCCGTTGCCAAACAACAATCCGGATTCGGCAGGAATGCCGAACGCCTGACGTACGCCATGGGCGAGTTCGGTGGTGTCACCTGCCGGGTAGCGATTGAGCGCGGTATCGCGCACGGCGCGGGCGATGTCGTCGCGTACGGCATCGGGCAGCTCGTACGGGCACTCCATGGCGTCGAGCTTGATGCCGCCCGCGGCAGGCGGCACCGGATAGGCGCTCAGCGTCCTGATATCCGCCCGGACCGTACCGGCGATGCGGTCGGCCACGGTGCGCGACGTCATGGCTTGTCCAGCCGGTATTGCGCGCTGGCTGCGTGGGCCTGCAGGCCCTCGCCCAGCGCGAGCTCGGCGGCAATGCGGCCCAGGGTCTGGGCGCCCTGTTGGGATACCTGGATCAGGCTGGAGCGCTTTTGAAAATCGTACACACCCAGCGGCGAGGAAAACCGGGCCGTGCGGGACGTGGGCAATACGTGGTTGGGGCCGGCGCAATAGTCGCCCAGCGATTCTGAGCTGAAGCGGCCCATAAAGATGGCGCCGGCATGCCGGATGCGTGCCGTCCAGTGTTCGGGCTGCTCGGTCGAGATTTCCAAGTGCTCGGGGGCGATGTCGTTCGCAATGGCACAGGCTTCGTCCAGATCCCGCACCAGAATCAAGGCCCCGCGATTGGCAAGGCTCACGCGCAGAATGTTGGCGCGCGGCATGGTGGGCAACAGACGCTCGATGGCGGCCTCGACCTCGTTGATGAAGGCAGCATCGGGGCACAACAGGATGGATTGCGCCAATTCGTCGTGCTCGGCCTGCGAAAACAGGTCCATGGCGATCCAATCTGCCGGGGTATTGCCGTCGCAGATGACCAGAATCTCGCTGGGGCCCGCGATCATGTCGATGCCGACGGTGCCGAATACGCGGCGTTTGGCGGCCGCGACATAGGCGTTGCCCGGACCGACGATCTTGTCCACTGCCGGCACGGTCGCCGTGCCGTAGGCCAATGCACCGATGGCCTGGGCGCCGCCGATGGCGAAGGCGCGATCCACACCGGCAATGGCGGCGGCGGCCAGGACGATCGGATTGCGTACGCCGTCAGGCGTGGGCGTAACCATGATCAACTCGGGGACACCCGCGACTTTGGCCGGGATTGCATTCATCAGGACTGACGAGGGGTACGCAGCCTTGCCGCCGGGCACGTACAAGCCCACGCGGTCCAGCGGGGTGATCTGCTGGCCCAGCAGGGTGCCCTCGGCATCGGTGTAGGTCCAGGTCTCGCCGCGTTGGTGCTCGTGATAGGCGCGCACGCGGTCGGCAGCGGTTTCCAGCGCATTACGCTGCGCGGCGGGCAAGGCCGCCAATGCGGCATGCCAGTCGGCCTTGGGAATTTCGAGAGCGTCGGCCGACGACTCGGCAACGCGATCAAAGCGCTGGGTGTATTCCAGCAGCGCCGTATCGCCGCGATGGCGGACGTCCGCCAGAATGCCGGCCGCGGCGCGGTCGACGGATTCGTCTTCGGTGGCTTCGAAAGCCAGCAGTTTGGACAGCGCGGCAGCAAAATCCGGCTGACGGGAATCGAGGCGATTGATCAGAGCCATGGCGTCATGGTGAAGCAAAGAGACCCCCGGCGGCGCCGTATATCAGCGCGGCCACCGGAGCAGGTAAAGACATAGTGTAGCGGGCGCAGGCCGTGTCAGGCCGCGGTGCCGGCATTTGCCGCCCGTTGGAACGCGTCCAACAGGGGCTGCAGCCGCGCGCCGCGCGTCTTGAGCGAGGCCTGGTTGACGATCAGGCGCGACGAAATGGCCATGATGTCTTCTACGGCGACCAGGTCATTGGCGCGCAGCGTACCGCCTGAGGACACCAGGTCGACGATGCAGTCGGCCAGCCCGACCAGCGGGGCGAGCTCCATCGAACCATAAAGCTTGATGATGTCGACGTAGACGCCTTTGGCCGCAAAGTGCTCGCGTGCCGATTGCACGTATTTGGTGGCTACGCGCAGGCGTGCGCCTTGGTGGACAGCGGCCTCGTAGTCGAATCCATTGCGCACCGCGACGCACAAGCGGCATTTGGCGATGTTCAGGTCGATGGGCTGGTACAGGCCGCCAGGATGCTGGGCTGCGTGCTCGATCAGCACGTCTTTGCCGGCGATACCGAGATCGGCGGCGCCGTACTGGACGTAGGTGGGTACGTCGGAAGCACGAACAATGATCAGGCGCAGGCCGGGGTCGCTGGTAGGCAGAATCAGCTTGCGCGAGCTCTCCGGATTTTCGGGGACTTCGATGCCGGCCTCGGCCAGCAACGGCAGCGTTTCCTCGAAAATGCGGCCCTTGGATAACGCCAGGGTAATGGGAGCGTTGGCGACGGGACTCATAGGGATTCCTTGCCGCTCAAGCGCTGAATGTCAGCGCCCAGCGCACGTAGTTTGACTTCCATGCGGTCGTAGCCGCGATCCAGGTGGTAAATGCGGTCGATGGTGGTTTGCCCTTCGGCAGCCAGGCCGGCGATGACCAGGCTGGCCGAGGCGCGCAGGTCGGTGGCCATGACGATGGCGCCCGACAGGCGTTCGACGCCGCGCACCACGGCGGTGTGGCCGTCGATGTCGATGTCCGCACCCATGCGGCGTAGCTCTTGTACGTGCATGTAGCGGTTTTCAAAGATGGTCTCCACGATCACCGAGGTGCCTTGTGCAATGGTGTCCAAGGCCATCAGCTGGGCTTGCATGTCTGTGGCAAAACCGGGGTATTCATGAGTGCGAAAGCCGACTGCGCGCGGCCGGCCGTGCATGGCGCCGCGAATCCAGTCCGGGCCGGTTTCCAGCGTAAGGCCGGCTTCGGTGAGCTTGTCCAAGGTCGCGCCCATCATCTCTGGGGCGACATTGCGCAAAACGATGTCGCCGCCCGCCGCTCCCACGGCGCAGAGAAAGGTTCCTGCTTCGATCCGGTCGGGGCTGACACGATGTTCGGCGCCATGCAGGCTGTCCACGCCATCGATCACGATGCGGTCCGTACCATGACCCTGGATCCGCGCGCCCATTTTGATCAGCAACTCGGCCAGATCGACCACCTCGGGTTCGCGGGCAGCATTCTCGAGAACGGTCTGGCCCTCGGCCAATACGGCGGCCATCAGCAGGTTTTCCGTGCCCGTGACGGTGACCATGTCTGTGAGAATGGACGCGCCCTTTAGCCGTGGAGCTTTGGCGATGACGAAGCCGTGTTCGATGCGAATGTCGGCGCCCAATGCGGCCAGGCCCTTGATGTGCTGGTCGACCGGCCGTTGGCCGATGCTGCATCCGCCGGGCAGGCTCACGCGAGCCTCGCCAAAGCGTGCAAGCAGCGGCCCGAGCACCAGGATCGAGGCACGCATGGTCTTGACCAGATCGTAGGGGGCCTCCAGGTTGTCAACCTGGTTGGCCTGCAGGGTCACGATGCCATCGGCGCCGCGCTCAGCCTTGACCCCCATGCGGGCCAGCAGGCGCAGCATGGTGGACGTGTCGTTCAGCGCTGGCACGTTGGCCAGGGAGACGGTGTCGGCAGTAAGCAGGCCTGCGCACAGAATGGGCAATGCCGCGTTCTTGGCGCCGGAGACGGTGACTTCGCCGCGCAGGGGTGCGCCGCCGGTGATGCGTAGCTTGTCCATCAGTTGCCCGCCTTGGAGTATTCGTCGGGTGTCAGGGTGCGCATCGAGAGCGCGTGGATTTCGGCTTTCATGCGGTCGCCCAGTGCGGCGTAGACCAGCTGATGGCGTGCAATCAGGCGTTTGCCTTCGAACGCAGGGCTGACGATGACTGCGTCAAAATGGGAGCCATCGCCCTGCACATCCAGATGATCGCAAGGCAGCCCGTCGGCGATATATTGGCGAACCTGCTCGGGGGTAGGCAGCATGGCGTCAATTCCTGAGTTTGTAGCCGCTGGCCAAGAGCCGCAAGGCACAGATCACCAAAACGGCGAAGACCCCCGTCACGACGGCCAGGCTGTGCCACGGCGATACGTCCGATACGGAGAAGAACCCGTAGCGAAAGCCATCGATCGTATAAAAAATGGGGTTCCAGTGCGACACGGTTTGCCAGAACGGCGGCAGTGTGTGAATGGAGTAGAACACGCCGGACAGAAATGTGGCCGGCATGATCAGAAAGTTTTGAAATACGGCGAGTTGGTCGAATTTCTCTGACCACAAACCGGCAATCAGGCCCAATGTGCCCATGATGCCGCAGGCCAGAATGGCGAATACGACGATCCAGCCCAGATGCACCAAGGGCAGCGGCGTGAAACAGATGGCCACCAGCCACACACAGGCGCCTACTGCCAGACCACGCACGATCGCGGCCAGCAGATAGGCCGAAAAAATCTCGCGGTGCGATAAGGGCGGCAGGAGCACGAACACCAAATTACCGGTGATACGGCTCTGGATCAACGATGATGAGGGATTGGCAAAAGCATTTTGCAGCATGCTCATCATCATCAATCCTGGAATCAGGAATGCGGTGTACGGCACGGTGTTGTACACCATGACGCGCCCTTCCAGCACGTGAGCAAACACCAGCAGGTAAAGCAAGGCTGTGACGACCGGGGCGGCAATGGTCTGGAACGCGACTTTCCAGAAGCGCAGGAGCTCCTTGCGCAACAGCGTGGGAAAGCCGGAGCCCGCATCCAGGCGAGGCTGCACCAAGGGTTGTTCGGTCGGGGTCAGCGGCGGGGTCACGAAAGAGCCTCTTCAGGTTCGAGTTCGGCCGACAACGGCGTGTCCTGGTGCATGATGCGCACAAAGGCGTCTTCGAGATCCACGCCGCCCACGCGCGCCAGCAAGGCCTGCGTGGTATCCAGTGCCACGATGCGCCCGCCTTTGAGCATGGCGATACGTCCGCACAAGGCCTCGGCTTCTTCGAGGTAGTGCGTGGTCAGCATGATGGTGTGGCCAGCCTTGTTCAGCCGCGAGATGAATTCCCACAGGGTGCGGCGCAGGTCGACATCCACGCCCGCGGTGGGCTCATCCAGCACGATGACTGGCGGGCGATGCACCAGCGCCTGGGCGACCAGGACGCGCCGCTTCATCCCGCCCGACAAGGCGCGCATATTGCTGTTGGCCTTGTCTGCCAAACCTAAATTGAACAGGATTTCGTCAATCCAGTCGTCGTTTTTTCGCAGGCCAAAATAGCCCGACTGGATGCGCAGCGTTTCGCGCACGGTGAAAAACGGGTCGTAGACCAGCTCTTGCGGCACCACGCCCAACGCGCGACGGGCCATTTTATAGTCGGTGGTGACATCGTAGCCACAGACACTGGCACTGCCACTGGAGGCACGCGCCAAGCCCGCCAGAATGGAAATCAGAGTGGTTTTGCCGGCCCCGTTGGGACCTAGCAAGCCGAAAAACTCGCCGGGCTCGATGCGCAGGCTGACGTCGTTCAGGGCCTGAAACCCCTGGCCGGGGGTACGCCCAAGCCATTTTTTCCAACCCGCCTGGCGTGGTGGATAAATCTTGGATACGTGTTCTAGACTGACTGCAGACATGGCAACGGCGAAGGCCCGGAAAAGAGCGAATCGCCCATTATAAATGGCGGCCCCTCCGGGACGGCTTTGTCCCGGTCGCCGCTTGGGTTTATTGGTTGCGCTGGTTCAGTGCCTTGATCAGCCCGTCAATGCCGGATTGCTCGATCTGCTGCGCGAATTGATTGCGGTAGTTCTGGATCAGCCAGATACCTTCGACGTTCATGTCGTAGATGCGCCAGCCTTGCTGGGGGTCTTTTTCGAGGCGATAGTCAACGCCGACGGGCTGGCCGTTTGCCTGCGTAATCAGGCTGCGTACGACCACGTCGTCCGCGTTCGGATCATCCCGGAACGGCAGCAGCTTGATGGAAGTGTTTTGGGTCACGCCGGTCAGCGCACCGCTATAAGTGCGGACCAGGGTGCCGCGAAAGGCGTTGGCCAGGGCCGTTTGTTGCTCGGGCGTGGCTTGGCGCCAGTAACGGCCGGCAGACAACTGCGTGGTTTTGCGGAAATTGACGTACGGCAGGATGTACGTGTCGACGACCTGGTTGATGTGGGCGAGATCGCCGGATTTGACCTTGGAGTCGGCCTTGAGCACATTCAGGGCCTCATTAGCGGCGTCAAGTACGAACTTGTCGGGCGCGCCATGGGCATCGGGCTTGGCTTGGGCCGCGGTGGCGGCCATCAGGCCGATCGTCGCGGCCAGGAACAGACGTTGCAGCAAGGAAAAAGCAGAAATTCGCATGAGAGCTCCTTTTGAGTGGGGCATCCTGGTTATTGGGTGGGCGTGGGCGCAGGGGCGGCAGGTTGAGCCGGCGCGGCGGCTGCGTCGTCATCGTCATCGATGTCGTAATCGGGCAGATTGCCCTCGCCCTCGGCGCTGCCACGTACCATGGCGGCGCGGCGTTGCAGGTAGGCGTCACGGATAAAGCTGTAGGGATCCAGCGCCACCCGGTCGACCATATCGGTGGTGTCGAGCAAGCTGGCACGCGTGTCGACGAGATCGAGGCCCCACAAGCTGTTGCGGATCGGCACGTTGTCGATCGAACCCGGGCTGCTGTAGGTGTAAATGCCGCCTTGCCAGTCGCCGATCAGGCCGGCGCCGTCACGCACGCTGCTCGAACCAAAGAACGGCAGCACCAAATAGGGGCCCTGGCCAAAGCCCCATACGCCCAGCGTCGTGCCGAAGTCGTTGGGGATCTTGCGGGCGCCATTGGCCGACGCGACGTCAAAGCAGCCGCCTATGCCCATGGTGGTGTTGAACAGGAATCGTCCCAACGTGTTGACGAAATCGTGGCCGCGGCCCTGCAGGAAACTGTTGGTGGCCGACCAGAGATCGCCCACGTTACTGAACATGTTGTGGACGCAGCTACGTACCGGCTCAGGCGTGACGTAGGTATAGGCCTGCGCGACAGGCTTGAACAGAGCCCGGTCGACCGTGTCGTTGAATTTGTATACGCCGCGGTTGAAGCCTTCCCAGGGATCGCGGGGATCCGGGTTGCCTGGAGCGGCGCAACCGGCGGTCAGCGCGCAGACGGCCAGGGCAGAGGCAAATCGAGCGTAGGTGGGCATAGTCATGATGGGGTCAATGCCAAGCAAAGGTTCTGTTCACAAGTCGCCTGCCGGAGCAGGTTGGGCAAAGGTGTTCGGTCAACGGCCGCCAGTGCGGTATTTCAGTTCGTTGGCGGCGCACTGGGTTGTTCGCCGGATTTTTCCGAATTGGACCCTTGGTTTTGCGCGCTGTTGTAGAGGAATTGGCTAATCAGGTTTTCCAGGACAACGGCGCTTTGGGTATAGCGGATTTTGCCTCCATCGGCAAAATTTTGCTCGTCGCCGCCCGCCGTCAGCCCTACGTACTGCTCGCCCAACAACCCCGAGGTCAGGATGGAGGCCGACGTATCTTTGGGGAATTGGTAGCCTTCTTCGAGATTGAGCGCGACAACGGCCTTGAAAGAACGGTCGTCGAAGGTGATGTTACTGACGCGACCCACCACCACGCCAGCGCTCTTGACGGGCGCGCGCGCTTTCAGGCCGCCAATATTGTCAAAATCGGCGGTCAGCGTGTATGTCGGCGCAAACGAGAAGCTGCTGAGGTTGCCGGCGCGCAAGGCCAGAAACACCAGGGCGGCTGCGCCGAGCAGCACGAAGAGCCCTACCCAAAAATCGGTTTTTTCGCGTGACATGATGCAAATCCGTATTAGTTGCCAAACATCAGGGCGGTAAGCAGGAAATCCAGGCCCAGCACGGCGAGCGAGCCTACGACGACAGTCCGGGTGGTGGCCCGCGCCACGCCCTCTGGGGTGGCGCGGGCGTGCCAGCCCTCGTAGAGCGCGACGAGCGTGACGGTGACCCCGAACACAATGCTTTTCAGGACGCCATTGGCGACGTCATTCCAGACATCGACGCCATTTTGCATTTGCGACCAGAATGCGCCGGCATCTACCCCAATGAGCAGTACGCCGACAATCCAGCCGCCCAGGATGCCTACCATTGAAAACACGGCGGCCAATACCGGCATGGCGATGATGCCGCCCCACAAGCGCGGCACGAGCACCCGGCGCATCGGATCGACGGCCATGACCTCCATGGCCGAGAGCTGCTCACCCGCCTTCATGAGACCGATCTCGGCGGTCAGCGAGGTACCGGCGCGGCCGGCAAACAGGAGTGCCGTCACCACGGGGCCCAGTTCGCGAACCAGGGACAGGGCGACCAGCAGGCCGAGGGCTTCTTCGGAACCATAGCGGTTCAGCGTGTAATAGCCCTGCAATCCCAGCACGAAGCCGACAAATAGGCCCGATACGACGATGATCAGCAGGGAATAGTTGCCGATGAAGTGCACTTGCTGGGAGACCAGCCGGGGACGCGACACGACGATGCCGCTGCGCGCCAGGAGGCTGTTTACAAAGCGGGTAAACCCGCCGACGCCGCTGATGCTGTCGCGCACCCAACGGCCCACGGCGCTGACCGCTCGAACTGGCCCGATCATGATTTTCGGCCTCCGAGGGAAGACTGGGCTGCGCCGGCTTGTTTGGCCAGCCAGGCCTGAAACGCCGGCGTGTCGGGATACTGAAAGGCGACCGGGCCATCGGGCTCGCCACGCAGGAATTGCTTGACGTACGGGTCTTGCGATTCGGACAGGGATTGCGGTGACCCGGAGATGACCAGACGGCCCTGGCCGACCAGGTAGACCTGATCGGCAATGGAAAATGATTCCTGCACGTCGTGGGTGATCAGCACTGATGCGCAGTGCAGCCGGTCGGACAGGTCGCGGATCAGGCGGGCGGTGATCCCCATCGAGATCGGATCGAGCCCCGCAAAGGGTTCGTCGTACAAAATGAGTTCGGGCTCCAGTACCACTGCGCGAGCCAGGGCCACCCGCCGGGACATGCCGCCAGAGATTTCCGCTACGCGCAGATGCGCCGCCGCACGCAGCCCGACCGCGTCGAGCTTGTCCAGCACGCGTGACACAATCTCTGCCTCAGGCAATCGGGTGTGCTCGCGCAGGGGAAAAGCGACGTTTTCAAAGACATTCAGGTCCGTAAACAGCGCGCCCTGCTGGAAAAGCACGCCCATGCGCTTGCGCAACGCCTGCAGCTCATCATGGCCGATTTGGCCCAGATCAGTGCCGAATGCATGGACTTGGCCGCGCAAGGGCCGAAGCTGCCCGGTCGCAGCGCGTAGCAGCGTGGTTTTGCCAGAGCCGGAGCCGCCCATGATGGCGACGACCTGCCCGGGCTGAACGGTCATGGTGATGTCTTGCAGCACCGTGAATTCGCCATAGCCAAGCGCCACTGCGTCCAGTGACAGAACAGGGGGCGGGCTATCGGGCGTGTGATCGGGCATAGGCAACAGTGTGGGCCTGGACAGGTAAACAGTGTCCGACAAAGGGGACGACCATAGAGTTTTTGGCCGAACCGGTCAAGGCGTCGACCTCGGGTACTGTACCTGTCAGACGACCGTGATTATTGCGGCGGCATGTTTCAGGCAAATGCCATTGTAACTTGCCGCCTCACGGTGATTGTCGCCGCAAACGTGTCGTTATTGCAGCGTAATGTTGCCTTTCTGGATCACTTCGGCCCATTTCCGGGTTTCGCTGGCGATGAATTTGGCGAAATCCTCGGGGGTGCCGCCTCCCGCTTGGCTGCCTGTATCAGCAATGGCTCGTTGCACTTCCGGGTCTTGCAGGATGTTGTTCAACTCGGTGTTCAGCTTGGCAATGATGGGGGCGGGCGTCCCTGCGGGCGCAATGATTCCCTGCCAGTTATATGACTCGAACCCAGGCAGTCCTGCCTCGGCCAGGGTGGGGACATCGGGCAGCACCGCGAGGCGTTTGGCCGACGTCACGGCAATCGGATGAACCTTTTTGCTCTGAATGGCGGGCAACGCCGCATATCCCATTTCGAACATCATCGAAATATGCCCGCCCATCAGGTCCGCAGAGGCCGGGCTGCCGCCTTTATACGGTACATGCACGATGTCGATGCCTGCCTGTTCGCGGAACATTTCTCCCGACAAGTGGTGAGCGCCGCCCACACCCGAGGAGCCAAAAGTCAGTGTCCCTGGTTTTTGCTTGGCCAGATCAATCAATTCCTGCAGGTTTTTGACCGGCAATGCGTTCGTCACACTGAGCACGAGAGGGCTGTTCTCGACCAGGATGATGGGCGCCAGGTCTTTGTCCGCCTTGTAGGGCATCTGAGCCATCAGACTGGGATTGACCGCCAACGGAGCCAGATTGCCCGCGCCGATGGTGTAGCCGTCGGGAGTCGCTTTGGCGACCAGGTTGGTGCCGATGACACCTCCGGCGCCCGCCTTGTTTTCGACAACGACGGTCTGCTTGAGCACATCGCCCAGCTTGCGTGCGATGAGACGCATGCGAGTATCGGCAAAGCCGCCGGGCGCGTAAGGCACGATGAAGGTAATCGGTTTGGACGGCCAATCACCGAGATCTTGGGCGCGGGCCTGCGACGCGCCGGCCACCGTGGCGATCGCCAACAGGCTGGCGAGCAAGGGACGTAAAGATTTCATGCGCGGGCTCCTCTTTTCTTAGACATAGCGCGGGTCAACTATTATGACCGTTATGACCTCTTCGCGCCCACTGCCGCGCTGGCGTTAAAAGCGATAACCCACCGCCAGGGTCGTGACCCACGGGTCAATGCGCGCAGTGCCGATGCGTTGGCCGTCGAGTTTTACCTTCGACGAAATGTCGATATAACGAATATCTGCGTTCATAAACCAGCGGTCGCTGAGTTTGATATCAACGCCAAGCTGTCCGGCGAATCCCCAGGAGTCGCTGAGTTTCAGGCTCGAGCCGGCGAGTGGGCCGCGTGTGTGCGTGTCAAAGAAATGGGTGTAGTTCAGCCCCACGCCGACGTAGGGTTGTACCGTGTGATCCGGCAGGAAATGCCATTGCACGCTGAGCGTGGGGGGCAGTTGTTTGGTTGTGCCGATTTTTCCCAGCCCGGCGTCGCCGGATACGTTGTGCTGAAAGGGCAACGCGCCCAGCAGTTCGATACCGATGTGCCGAGTGGCCATATAGGTCACCGTGAAACTCGGCCGCACGTTGCTGCTGACGTCGAGATCGACTGTGCCATCGAGCACGCTGCCATTATTGGATTTCGGGCTGACCTGGGTGACGCCCAGTTTGAAAAGCCAATCGCCGGCCTCGTGGGCGTGGGCCGGGATGGCGCTCAGGCTGACCAGGCAGAATGCGGCCGCCAAGGTACTGCGTAATGACATGACTTCTCCGTAAAGACCGAGAGCTATCGGCACGGAGATGGTGGCAGGGTCTATCGATATCTGGCTTGATCCATATCAAGCACGGCAGCATTGCGCGAAAAATTGATGCTGATCGTCAGGGCTAGGCGCCCTGTTCGATGACACATCGCGCGGCGTCGAGAAAACGGCGGCCGAGCAGCGGCAATGGGGCTAGCGTGGAGTGGGTGGCCCAGATTTCCACATGGGCTTCTGGATGAATGGGCCGGATGGCCACGCGTTCAGCTAATTCTGGCGTGATGCACCAGCGATCTACGAGGGCCGGCCCCAAACCCTGCAGTACGAAAGCACAGGCCGTGACTGGCGAATGGACTTCGACCGCGGCAGGGCACGGCTGCGTATTGCCAAAGAACCCGGTGAGTGCGTGACTGAGGGGCGTGCCAGCGGGATAACCTATCCATTGCGCAGAGCCGAAATCATGAGCGTGCACGATGTCGTGGCTTGCCAACGGGTGATCGTTCGGCGCGATACAGACAATGGGTACCGTTCCCAGCCGCACCGAATTCAGATGCGGGTGTTGAGGTGGGGACATGGATAGACCGACGTCGGCGCGCCCTGTCAGAAAGTAGCCCGCGAGTTCGTCAAAAGTAACGCTGCGGTAGTCGACCCGGCTGCGTTCCGTGCGTCCGCGCATGGCCAGTAGCGTGCGCGGCACCAGGCGCTGCCCGTAGCTGGCGGAGCATACGACGCGCAACACGCCTGCGCCTGCCTCGCCCAACGCAATCGCGAGATCGTTGACGCGCTGAATCCCGCCATAGACCTGCTCGACCTCTGCGTAGAGGCGTAGCGCTTCTGGAGTAGGCGTCAACCGGCTTTTCGCGCGCTCGAAAAGCGGATAGCCCAGGCGCGATTCCGTGAGCGACAGCACGCGGCTGACCGCGGGTTGCGAGACATGCAGTAATCGGCCCGCTCCACTGATCGAGCCCGCCATCATGATGGCGCGAAAGACTTCGATCTGGCGCAGATTCAGAGGTCTCGCGGCGGGGTGGGCCGAGGCACCTGTGTCAGTGATCGCGTCGTCCTGCATCGCGGTTTTCCTGTCTGGGGCAATAACGGCGGATTATAGGTCTGGGACATTTTTCGATGAGGGCTCTGGCGGGTCCCGGTGATAACCTGATTTGCTAGAAAACGCCGGGCCATTCCACGTTTTCTTGCTCCCCGGATCCGGGCCGGTAACGCCTGGTCCCGAGGAGTGCAGCAATGAAACCAAACCACATATATCCAGGGGAATTACATGTATCGAACTCTTGCCCGCTATTTGAGCGTCCTAACTGTTGCCTGCACGGCCACGGGCGCTGCCGTCAGCGCTCATGCCGCTTTTCCGGACAAGCCGATCACCTTCATCGTGCCATCTGCCGCAGGCGGATCGCCCGACGTGTTGTCGCGCTTGATCACGACGCAGATCGCCAAGGACACTGGCGCGACGCTGGTGATCGAGAACCGTCCTGGTGCGGCGGGCAACATCGGCGTGTCGCTGATCAAGCGCGCAGAGGCCGATGGCTACACCATCGGCTACGGCAATATCAACACCTTGGCCGTGAACCGCTCGCTATTTAAAAAGCTGCCTTACGATGTGGATAAGGATCTGGTCCCGGTAGGTCAGATGTTCAATATTTATAACGTGCTGATCGTGCCGGCTGATTCGCCGATCAAGTCGGTGCAGGACCTGGTCGCCCGTGCCAAGGCCGAGCCGGGCCGCCTCTCGTATGGTGCCTCGGGTGTCGGCACCACGGGTCACATGGGTGGCGAGCTTTTCAAAAGCATGGCTAAAGTCGATGTCATGTTCATTCCCTACAACGGTGGCCCGGCCGCGATGCAGGATCTGATGGGCGGACGGCTCGACTTTACCTTTGCGAATACGTCAGAGGCTGTGCCGCTGATTCAAAGCGGAAAAGTGCGCGCCCTGGGCGTCAGCAGCCTCAAACGTTTGGCCTTGCTGCCCGATGTCCCGACGCTGGACGAAAGCGGCCTGAAGGGCTACGAGACGATCGCCTGGGGAGGCGCGGTGGCGCCTGCAGGCACGCCGGCCGACGTCATCAAAAAGCTCAATGCTGACTTGAACAAGGCGCTGGAAAATCCCGAGGTCCAAAAATCACTGGCAGCACTCGGCGCCGATCCTGCCGGCGGCAGCCCCGAGGATTTCAAGCGGCTCATGGACGCAGAAACTGCCAAATGGGGCAAACTGATCGAGAGCGCCGGCATCGAGAAGCTGGACTGACCAACATAACCATCATCATTCTATGCAAGCTGATCTGATCATTACGAATGCCCTGCTGGTTGACGGCAGCGGCGCAGAACCCGTGCAGGGCCATCTGGCTATTAAAGGCGAACGTATTGCCGAGCTGGGCGATTTCCCGTGTCCGGACGGTGTGCCGGTCCTGGATGCCGCCGGGCGTGTGTTGGCGCCGGGTTTTATCGACTCGCATACGCATGATGATGGCTATCTGCTGGCACATCCGGAAATGACGCCCAAGGTGTCGCAGGGCATCACGAGTGTGGTGACGGGTAACTGCGGCATCAGCCTGGCGCCGCTGACGCGGCAGGATATGCCGCAACCGCTGGATCTGCTCGGCCCTGCCGAGTTGTTCCGTTTTTCCACATTCGCGCAGTGGCTGGAGGCCCTGCGCGAGGCACCAGCCGCCACCAATGTGATTCCGTTGGTGGGGCACACGACATTGCGTGTGGCGGTGATGGGTGATGCGGTCGATCGCGCTGCCGACGCGGGTGAACGCCAGGCTATGCGTGAGTTGCTGGCCGAGGCGTTGGCCGCAGGCGCTTTCGGGGTATCGACCGGTACGTTCTATCCCCCTGCTGCCGCGGCTCCCACCGACGAGATCATCGATGTTTGCGCGCCGATGACTGGACGTCATGCCATCTACGCGACGCATCTGCGCGATGAAGCCGATCACGTCGTGCCGGCGATGGAGGAGGCGCTGGCCATCGGGCGTGCCGTCGATGCCCGGGTTGTGTTCTCACATCACAAAGTGGCGGGCAGCCGCAATCATGGCCGCACCCGCGAAACGCTGGACATGATCACCCGAGCCGCGGCCAGTCAGCCCGTCTGCCTGGATTGCCACCCGTACCCTGCGACATCCACGATGCTGCGCCTGGACCGTGTGCGCATTGCCAGCCGCACCATGATCACTTGGTCCAAAGGGTATCCGGCTGCCACGGGGCGTGATTACGCCGATGTACAGGCCGAACTGGGCCTGGACGACGAAGCCATGCTGGCACGGTTGGCGCCAGCAGGCGCGATCTATTTTCTGATGGACCCCAACGATGTGCGGCGTATTTTCGAACACCCGCTCACCATGGTTGGGTCCGATGGCCTGCCCTTTGATCCGCATCCGCATCCGCGTCAGTGGGGCACCTTTCCCCAGGTATTGCGCCGCTTGGTGCGCGAAGAAGGCGTGTTGACGCTCACAGCGGCGATTCACCGCATGACAGGCTTGGCCGCAACGCAATATGGCCTGGCGCAGCGAGGCCTGCTCAAGCCCGGTTATTATGCGGACTTGGTTTTGCTGGACCCCGAGCGCGTCAACGATCTGGCGACTTTTGAGAAACCTGTCCAGGTCAGTCAGGGCATTGACGGCGTCTGGGTCAACGGCTGGTCTGTCTGGGATGGCAGTCAAGCCAGCGGCGCACGGCCCGGCCAAGTGTTGCGCCCCGGAGTGCCGGCATGAGGCCGTAGGGGCTGGCGCAACAAGCAGGATTGGAATGTAGCGCTCCGCGGGCGCTCAAATGTGCATGGAAACGAAACATATGTTGGGTGTATTGGGTGGGATGGGACCGCTGGCAGGCGCAGCCTTTGCGATGCGAGTGGCGGCGCTGACGCCGGTCGACAGGGATCAAGAACACATTCCCACACTCTTGTTGAATGATCCGCGGATACCCGACCGCAGCACCGCGCGGCTGGCTGGCGGCGAAGACCCGTTGCCAGCGATGCGCGCAGGTATCGAGTTCTTGAATGCATCGGGAGCGGATCTGATCGCCATTCCCTGCAATACGGCGCATCTCTGGTATGACGAACTAGCTCAGGCCTCGCAATGTCCCGTGTTGCATATCATCGAGGCCGTTGCCGCAGACCTGCGCCGCCAAGGGGTGACGCGGGGCCGAATCGGATTGATGGGTACCGCGGCGACATTGGCGTTGGGCCTGTATCAGCGTACGTTGGAGCAACATGGCTACGAATGCATCGTGCCGCAGGACGACGAGGTAGAGTCTTTGTGCATGACCTCTATTCGCGCGGTGAAAGCCAACCGGCTGGATGATTCCTTGGCGCCTGCTGTGGAATGCGTGCAGCGGCTACGCGCACGCGGCGCTGATGCCGTTGTGTTGGGGTGCACCGAGCTGCCGCTGGCTATTCCTCATGCGGTGCGGCCATCGTTGGGCGTGGTGACGACCGATTCGATTGACGCGCTTGCCCTGGCTGTCATTGAGTATTATCAACAGGCGGGCAAGCTCGCGACGCATCGCGATTAGGAAATAAAAAGCCCCCACGCTGCGCCTTCGGCTTGCTGTCCACCTCGCGGCTAGCACGCCGCTCGGATTCGTCAGGCACAGGGCAGTCCGCAGGGACTGNCCCGTGTCCGGGCTCATCCCCCCGAGGAGCGTTCTTGTTTTGGGGCAGCCCGGCAACAAAAAAAGGCCAGTCCCCGCAGGAGCTGGCCGTTTGATGGAATGACGGTGCCAATCAGCGCGGCAATTCGCTGGCGCCCATCAGATACTCATCCACCGAGCGAGCGCATTGACGTCCTTCGCGAATGGCCCAGACCACCAGCGATTGGCCGCGGCGCATGTCGCCAGCTGCAAAGACTTTATCGACATTGGTGCGATAGTCGTCGGTGTTCGCGCGCACATTGCCGCGTGCATCGCGATCCACGCCAAAGGCGTCCAGCACCTGCTGCACCGGCGAAACAAAGCCCATCGCCAACAGCACCAGGTCCGCCTGGATTTCAAATTCGGAGCCTTCGACCTCACGCATTTTCATCTGGCCGGTGGCTTCGTCTTTGAACCATTCGACACGAGAGCCAACCAGCTTTTCGACTTTGCCGTTGCTGCCTTTGAGCAGTTTGGTCGTCACCGACCAGTCGCGATCGCAGCCTTCTTCGTGCGACGACGAGGTACGCATCTTCAGGGGCCAGTACGGCCACACGAGCGGCTTGTTTTCCGACTCGGGCGGTTGGGGCATCAGTTCGAATTGCGTGACCGAGGCCGCGCCATGGCGGTTGCTGGTGCCTACGCAATCCGAGCCCGTATCGCCGCCGCCGATCACGACGACATGCTTGCCCTTGGCCAGTGTTTGTTTGGTCAGGCGATCACCTGCGACGGCCTTGTTCTGCTGACGCAGGAAGTCCATGGCAAAGTACACACCCTCGAGCTCGCGGCCCGGCACCGGCAGATCGCGCGGCGTTTCCGAGCCACCCGTCATGACGACGGCATCGAACTCATCGGTCAATGATTTCGGGGTGCGCACGGTCAGGCCGTCGGCCACGGAATCGCTGGCGTTGCCGACATACGTGGACGGCGCGAACTCGACGCCTTCGGCTTCCATTTGCGAAATACGGCGGTCGATTTGCGATTTCTCTAACTTGAAGTCAGGGATGCCATAACGCAGCAACCCGCCGATGCGGTCGCTTTTTTCGAACACGGTCACGGCGTGGCCCGCGCGCGCCAATTGCTGTGCGCACGCCAGGCCGGACGGGCCAGAGCCTACGACCGCGACTTTCTTGCCAGTCTTGCGGGCAGGGACTTGCGGTACGACCCAGCCTTCGGCCCAACCTTTGTCGATGATGGCGTGCTCGATCGACTTGATACCCACCGCATCGCTATTGATGTTGAGGGTACAGGCCGCCTCGCAGGGGGCCGGGCAAATGCGGCCCGTGAACTCAGGAAAGTTGTTCGTCGAGTGCAGGACATGCAGCGCGCGGCGCCATTCCTGACGGTAGACCAGGTCGTTCCAGTCAGGAATGATGTTGTTGACCGGGCAGCCGCTGTTGCAAAACGGGATGCCGCAGTCCATGCAGCGAGCTGCTTGTTGCTTGGACTGGTCATCGCTCAGGTGCAGGACGAATTCGCGCCAGTTTTTCAGGCGTTTTTGCGGAGCTTCAGAGGCTTCCTGCAGCCGCTGATATTCCATAAAGCCAGTGATTTTTCCCATGATCGGTCCTTAGGCCTTACGCAGCCAATTGTTCAGGATTGGCTGCACGCCACATTTCGCCCAATGCGCGGCGGTATTCCGTCGGCATCACTTTGATGAACTTGCCGCGCGAGGTTTCCCAGTCGCCCAGGATTTCCCGGGCACGGAAACTGCCGGTATAACGGAAGTGATCTTCGATCAGCTTGCGCAGGATCGCTTCGTCGGTGTCGCGTTCGCCACCGCGCTGAGCGCTGTGCCAGCCCGATTGATCGTTTTGCGCGAGTTGTTCCGCGTGCGGCGCGATGCCTTCCAGTTCGACCATCGACAGGTTGCAGCGGTGTTTGAAGCTGCGGTCCGGATCCCAGACGTAGGCCACGCCGCCCGACATCCCGGCCGCGAAGTTACGGCCGGTCTCACCCAGCACCACGACCGTGCCGCCGGTCATGTATTCGCAACCGTGGTCGCCGGTACCTTCGACAACGGTGGCTGCGCCCGAGTTACGCACGGCAAAACGCTCGCCCGCCACGCCATTAAAGAAAGCCTCGCCAGCCAGCGCGCCGTACAGCACCGTATTGCCCGCGATGATGTGATCAGGGCCAAAGCCACGGAAATCATTGGGCGAGCGCACGATGATGCGGCCACCCGACAAGCCCTTGCCCACGTAGTCGTTGCCTTCGCCGACCAGATCCAGCGTGATGCCATGCGCCAGGAACGCGCCGAAGCTCTGTCCTGCCGTGCCATTGCACTGAATGTGGATGGTGTCATCAGGCAGACCATCGTGACCGTAGCGTGCCGCGACCGCGCCGGACAGCATGGCGCCGATCGTACGATTGCGGTTGCGCACCGGCGTGATGAACGAGACCTTTTCGCCGCGTTCCAGCGCGGGCTTGCTGCGTTCGATCAACAGGTGATCCAGCGCACCGGCCAGGCCGTGGTCTTGCGTTTCGGTTTGACGTTTTTCCGTATCGATCTGCGGTTGGTAGAACACGCGGCCGAAATCCAGGCCTTGCGCTTTCCAGTGTTCGATGCCGGCACGCATATCCAGCAGATCCGAGCGGCCGATCAGGTCGTCGAATTTACGGATGCCCAGTTGCGCCATGATTTCGCGGACTTCGTCGGCGATAAAGAAGAAGAAGTTCACCACGTGCTCAGGCTTGCCCTGGAACTTGCGGCGCAAGACCGGGTCCTGCGTAGCCACGCCCACCGGGCAGGTGTTCAGGTGGCACTTGCGCATCATGATGCAGCCTTCCACGACCAGCGGTGCGGTCGCAAAGCCGAATTCGTCAGCGCCCAGCAGCGCGCCGATGACGACGTCACGGCCGGTTTTCATCTGGCCGTCGGCCTGCACGCGAATGCGGCTGCGCAGGCGGTTGAGCACCAGCGTTTGCTGCGTTTCGGCCAGGCCCAGTTCCCAGGGCGTGCCCACGTGCTTGATCGACGAGACGGGCGATGCGCCGGTGCCGCCATCATGGCCGGCGATCACGACGTGATCGGCTTTGGCCTTGGCCACACCCGCGGCCACGGTTCCCACCCCGACTTCGGACACGAGCTTGACCGAGATCGACGACTTGCTGTTGACGTTCTTCAGATCGTGGATCAGCTGAGCCAAGTCTTCGATCGAATAAATGTCATGGTGCGGCGGGGGCGAAATCAGGCCGACGCCCGGCACCGAGTAACGCAGCTTGGCGATGTAGTCCGTGACCTTGTGGCCGGGCAATTGACCGCCCTCGCCGGGTTTGGCACCCTGCGCCATTTTGATCTGAATCTGATCGGCGCTGCTCAGGTATTCGGCGGTGACACCAAAACGGCCCGACGCAACCTGTTTGATGCGTGAACGCAGCGAGTCGCCGGCCTTCAGCGGGACGTCGGCTTCGATGCGGTCGGTGCCCAGGACGGACGACAGCGTATCGCCGTCTTTGATAGTGCTCTTGCCATCGCGCATTTCGGCGCGATAACGCAGTTCGTCTTCGCCGCCTTCGCCTGTGTTCGATTTACCGCCGATGCGGTTCATCGCCACAGCCAGCACCGAGTGAGCCTCCGTCGAGATGGAGCCCAGCGACATGGCGCCGGTGGCAAAGCGCCGGACGATTTCCTTGGCCGGCTCGACGTCTTCCAGGGGAATCGCGCGCGACGGATCAAAACGGAACTCGAACAAGCCGCGCAGCGTCATGTGGCGGCGCGTTTGATCGTTGATGATCTGCGCGTATTCCTTGTACGTGCGGTAATTGTTCGCGCGCGAAGCATGCTGCAGCTTGGCGATCGAGTCCGGCGTCCACATGTGCTCTTCGCCACGGATACGGAACGCGTACTCGCCGCCTGCGTCCAGGTCGTTGGCCAATACCGGGTCGGCGCTGAAGGCCGCGCGATGCTGGCGCAGGGCTTCTTCGGCGACTTGGAAAATGCCGATGCCTTCGACGTTCGAGGCGGTACCGGTGAAGTATTTATCAACCAGGCTGCGTTGCAGGCCGACGGCTTCGAAAATCTGCGCGCCGGTATAGGACATGTAGGTCGAGATGCCCATCTTGGACATGACCTTGTTCAGGCCCTTGCCGATGGCCTTGATGAAGTTCTTGACCGCCTTTTCCGGATCGGCCATGCGTCCCAGCGATTCCAGTGCCAGATAGGGGTGGATCGCTTCGGCGCCGTAGCCGCCCAACAGCGCGAAATGGTGCACTTCGCGGGCCGAGCCGGTCTCCACGACCAGGCCGGTTGCAGTGCGCAGGCCCGAACGGATCAGATGCTGGTGGACAGCCGACGTCGCCAGCAGCGCCGGGATGGCGACGCGCTCGCTGTCGACCAGGCGGTCAGACACGATCAGAATGTTGTAGCCGCTTTGTACGGCATCCACTGCACGAGCGCACAACGCGGCCACGCGGGCCTCGATGCCCTCGGAACCCCAGGCAGCAGGGTAGGTGATATCCAACTCGTAGCTGCGGAATTTCTTGCCCGTGACTTGCTCGACGTCGCGGATCTGCGCCATGGCCGCGAAATCCAGCACCGGCTGCGAGACTTCCAGGCGCAGCGGCGGATTCACGTTGTTGATGTCCAGCAGGTTCGGCTTGGGACCGATGAACGACACCAGCGACATCACCATCTGTTCGCGGATGGGGTCGATGGGCGGGTTGGTCACCTGGGCGAACAACTGGCGGAAATAGTTGTAGAACGGCTTGGCGCGGTTCGACAGCACGGCCAGCGGGGCGTCGTTGCCCATCGAGCCGATGACTTCCTCGCCGGACGTCGCCATGGGTTCCAGAATGAACTTGTAGTCTTCCTGGGTCCAGCCAAATGCTTGTTGGCGATCGAGCAGCGAAATCGACGACTCGGGCGCTTGTGCCGCCTGGCGCGGCGTGGGCAGGGCTTCCAGCTTGAGCTGCAGGCGCTCGATCCATTGGCGATACGGGCGGCTGTTGGCCAGCTGCAGCTTGATTTCCGTATCGTCGATGATGCGGCCTTGTTCCAGATCGATCAGGAACATCTTGCCCGGCTGCAGGCGCCATTTTTTGACGATGCGGTTTTCGGGGATCGACAGCGTGCCGGCTTCGGACGCCATGATGACCATATCGTCATCGGTAATCAGGTAGCGTGCAGGACGCAGGCCGTTGCGGTCCAACGTGGCGCCGATCTGGCGGCCGTCGGTGAACGCCACGGCGGCGGGACCGTCCCACGGTTCCATCATGGCCGCGTGATATTCGTAGAACGCGCGGCGGCTCGCATCCATCTGCGTATGCTGTTCCCAGGCCTCGGGGATCATCATCATCATCGCGTGCGACAGCGAGTAGCCCGAGTTCACGAGCAGTTCCAGGCAGTTGTCGAACGTCGCCGTATCGGACTGCCCTTCGTACACGATGGGGTACAGTTTTTTCAGATCATCGCCCAGCACGGCCGATTGCATCATGCCTTCGCGAGCGCGCAGCCAGTTGAAGTTGCCCTTGACGGTGTTGATCTCACCGTTGTGGGCAATCATGCGATAGGGGTGAGCCAGCGGCCAGGCGGGGAACGTGTTGGTCGAGAAACGTTGGTGCACCAGCGCCAGCGCCGACACCGTGCGCGGATCCGCCAGGTCGCGGTAATAGCGGCCGACCTGATCGGCCAGCAACAAGCCCTTGTACACGACGGTGCGCACCGAGGCCGACGGCACGAAATATTCTTTGCCATGCGCCAGTTTCATTGCCTGGATGGCGTGGCTGGCGGTTTTACGGATGACGTAGAGCTTGCGTTCCAGCGCGTCGGGCACCATCACGTCGGCGCCACGGCCAATGAACAGTTGGCGGATGACAGGTTCGACCGAACGCACGGTCGGCGACATCGGCATGTCGACGTCCACCGGCACATCGCGCCAGCCCAGCACAATCTGGCCCTCGGCGCGCACAGCGCGTTCGAGTTCCTGCTCACAGGCCAGTCGCGAGGCGGTTTCCTTGGGCAGGAACATCATGGCCACACCGTATTCGCCCGGCGCCGGCAGTGTGATGCCTTGCTGGCTCATCTCGTCGCGATAGAGCGCATCGGGAATCTGGATCAGAATGCCGGCGCCATCGCCCATCAGCTTGTCGGCGCCTACGGCACCGCGGTGATCCAGGTTTTCCAGGATCTTCAGGCCTTGTTGAATGATGGCGTGGCTTTTGCGCCCTTTAATGTGTGCGACAAACCCGACGCCACAGGCATCGTGCTCGTGCTGAGGGCTGTACAGACCCTGTGCGGCGGGAATGCCGATGCGGGTTGCATCAATAGGCGTCGCCACCGGGCGACAGGAATCGGTTTGAGAATTCGAGGACATAGCGCGCTCCGCAGAGAACTGCGTCGGAATGTTGCAGTGCAAGGTCTCGACGATACTGCGGTACGAGTTGGGGTGCAACAAAAATAAATGTGGTGCGTCCCTAATTTATATCAGGCACCGTTTCGGTGCGCATATATGGGGACATATTAAAATTTTATGAAAATCAAATAGATAGAATTTCCCCATAACTTGCGCCAGATAAATTCACTAGGGTCTAGGTAGAAAACTTCATTATATGTCCCTGTTTTAACGGGGCTTATTGTTGTGAATCTGCGGCGCAGATTGGCCGAGAGGACGTTCGAAAGTCCTCGCCGCCATCTTATGGTGCGGCGCATGAAGGCCTGTTGATGCGGATGCGTTGGGTCCGAAAGGACCTATGAAGTTTTCGCCTCGACGGGCGTTTTGCGAGGGCGGCCTCGCCGGCCTGGTGCAACACGGCGGCTGGCGGTATGGGTCAGGCTGGCAATGAAATCGGCGCCGCCCAGTGCCCACTGGCCGGACACTGCCTGGTCGATACGCTGGCTTTCCTCGCGCGACAGGCCGTCTTGCAGGCGCCGCCGGTAATTCGCCTGGCGGTCAAAAGGGGTATTGCCGCAGGCCCAGTAGTCGGCGTGATCGGACTGCCAAGGCGATGGCGGCGTGGCAGCTGCCGTATTGCCCGTATGACTGCCTGCGGACGACCACGGCCAGGAGTCGGGATCATGTGCCGCACCGCTGCGTACGGGATAAGTCTCGAGCCAGACCAATGCGGGCAACACCCAGACACCTGGCTCCAGCAGGGCCGATCGATAACGTCCGGCAAAGACCCGGCCACCGCGCAAACGAGCCGCCAGATTGCGGCCCAGGGTCTGCATCAGGCGTGGCAGACCCTCCTCGTCACTGGGGGTCGCCAGTAGCAGGATGCGATCGTTGGCCAATACCCATCCATGCACCGCAACGCGGTGCCGCTGGGCAGAATCGCCAAGCCAGGCGGCCAATTGGTTGAGCACTTCTTGTGGCGCTGGTTGCGAAGGCGTCGCCAGCGGCTGAACGAAGTTGGCCTGTACCAATTGCGGTAACCCGGGGGCGTACAAACGGGGCAGTCGAGCCATAGCGTGTAGGGGCACCAAGCCACAAAGAACGGTGGTGTTGACCACTATATATAAATAGTGCCACAGCCGTCGAGAGGGGATGGTACCCGTAGACAATTGTGTCTCTCTCTGTCAGCGCGGCCAGACACGCAGGTTAACATCGGGCGTGTACGCAACCAGTAAGGAAAACCCTGCGCCATGGCAGACTTGGAATTGATCTCCCAGCACCGCTGTTTCGGCGGATGGCAACGCTATTACCGCCACGACTCGGCTCAGATCGGCTTGCCCATGAGGTTCTCGGTATATGTGCCGCCCCAGGCGGAACAGGGGCCCGTACCGGTGCTGTTTTATCTGGCAGGGCTGACCTGCACCGAGGAAACCTTCATGATCAAGGGCGGCGCGCAACGTCTGGCTGCCGAATATGGCCTGATGCTGGTTGCACCGGACACCAGCCCTCGCGGCGCGGGTATTGCCGGTGAAGATCAAGATTGGGATTTCGGCACCGGAGCGGGTTTTTATCTAGACGCTACAGCGCAGCCCTGGAGCACGCATTATCGGATGGAAAGCTATGTGACCGATGAGCTATACGGCATCGTTACTCAGGACCTGCCTGGTGATGCCCAGCGGGTAGGGATTTTTGGTCATTCCATGGGCGGGCACGGTGCGCTGGTGCTGGCATTGCGCCATCCTGACAAATTCCGTTCCGTCTCCGCCTTTGCGCCGATCGCGGCACCGACCCGTTGTCCATGGGGCCACAAGGCCTTTAACGGCTATCTGGGGCCCGATACAGACGCCTGGAAGGCCTACGACGCCAGCGAGCTCATGTCGCGCGCCCGGCAGCCGTTCCCGCGCGGCATTTTGGTCGATCAGGGGCTGGCGGACGGTTTCCTGGCCGAACAGCTGTATCCCGAAGTATTCGAGCAGGCCTGCCAACAGGCCGGTCAGCCGCTGACGTTGCGACGTCATGCCGATTACGACCACGGGTATTACTTTATTTCTACTTTCATGCAGGATCACGTGCGGTTTCACGCTGATCAACATTGTTAACGGTACGCCAGCAAATCGAGCTATTGTTGACGGCGGCTGCTTTGCCGTCCCTTTGGCAGGGCCGCCCTCGCCCCCAAACGTGAGGATTGCCTAGTGATCAATGGTTTTGCCCCCTTTGTCTGGATGGCCCTGGCGGCCTTGGTCGTGTTGATACCGGGGATGGCCCTGTTATTCGGGCGCGGCGGGCCGCGGGATGCTTCCGGGCGCCGGGTATTCAGGCTGCGGCCGATACGGCGCCTGTTCGGCGTTCTGCTGATCGCCCTGGCAGGCGCATCGGCCATGCTGGCATTGACGCTGGTTCAGTTCGTCCGATTGACTACCGATGTGCCTGTTGCGACGGTAACCATGCATGAGCAGACGCCAGGACAATTCCTGGTCACGACGGACGTTCCCGGCAAAGGCGAGCGTATTTATCCACTTTCGGGCGATCAGTGGCAGATCGACGCCAAAGTCGTACGCTGGCGTCTGCCCGCCCTGCTCGCGGGTGCGCCCCCCTTGTACGCGTTTGAGCGCCTGTCTGGCCGCTATCGCGACGTCGAGCAGGAAAAAACGGCGGCGCGCAGCGTTCATGATTTATCCGATTGGCCTGTACCCGACCTGGCCCAGATGAAAAAGGTGTTCCCCAACTGGCTGCCGTTTGTCGACGTTCAATACGGCAGTGCCGCCTATATGCCCATGATCGACGGCGCGCGCTATCAGGTCTATATGGATCCCCGTGGCGGCGTCGTCATCCGGCCCGACGGCCAGGCGACCGAGGACGCGCTACGCCAATCGGGTTGGTAACGCAGGCTACGGCGCGATAAAAACGGGACCAATCCTACCGGACGGCGGGAGCTGTCAGCGCGGCGGTTGGCGATTCTCGTGCGAGACCTCAAGCACGTGTTCGCGCAGTTTTTGCGCGGCCGGTGATAACGGCCGGTGGCGCAAGGTCAGCAGGAAGTACGGTGGCACGCGCATTTCCCGGTCCACTGGAAGCACGGCAAAGGCATGCCCCATGCCGTCCTGCATGAGTAATTCGGCCACTTCTTCGGACAGGGCGACGATGGCATCGGTCGTACGCAGATAAGCAATGGTAAAGACCAGGGACGGCGAATTCATGATGTTGCCCGGCTCGGGCAAGCCGAGTTGGCCAAAACACTCGAGCACGGTTTCCCGGATTGGATTGCCGCGCGCCTGCATGATCCACTCATAGTGCGCTAACTCGGCCAGCGAGGCCGGGCCCTGCCGCGCCACGGGATGCGAGGCGCGTACTAGCAACACGATTTTCTCATCACGCATGGGCTGCAGGTCGAATTCGCGGCTATCAAATTCTGGCAGCAGCCGAGCCAACGCGAAATCCAGCTCGCCCTTGGCCAATTGCTGGACCAACTCGCGCGAAGGCAATACCTCGACGGTGATGGCTGCAGCGGGACTCGTCTGTTTGAAGGCTCGAACGGCACTGACCAGGACGCCTGCGGCAGGGCCGGTCACCGCGCCAATCTTGACCTCGCCGCCGCCGCCCGAGTGGTAGGCCTCGATGTCCTCTTGCAAGCTACGCAACTCGCGCAGCAACGCACGCACGCGCCGAATGACGAGCAGGCCGAGTTCAGTGGGCACCATGCCCTTGGCGTGTCGATGAAAAAGCGTCCCGCCGGCCGCGGTCTCGATGTCGGCCAGCATCCGGGACGCGGCCGGTTGTGACATGGCAATTCTCTGAGCGGCAAGCTGAAGCTGGTCCAGGTCGGCGATTGCCGCGAGTAATTGCATCTGCGCGGGTTTGAGTAGAAAGCGAGATCGCATATTCCATACCTTTATTGGTATGTGAAAGTCAGAAAATAGAATTTTACTGTTATGTTTTGAGCGGCGTAGCATGCATGCGCTGACCCTAGATCGAGGGTTGTGCAGGTCCGGGGAGCACCAGTCCGGCCTGAAATCAAAGATCAAAGGAGACAAGACAATGTTCAAGAAAATCGTGACCGCCGTGCTGGCGGCAGCGGCGGCGTGCGTGGTTTCGGCTGCTGCTGCCGAAACCGTTGGCATTGCGATGCCAACTAAGTCCTCTCCGCGCTGGATCGCGGACGGCAATGCGATGGTCAAACTGTTCCAGGAAGCTGGTTACGACACGCAGTTGCAGTTCGCCGAGGATGACATTCCGAATCAGTTGGCCCAGATCGAAAACATGATCACTCGGGGAGTGGATGTGCTGGTCATCGCTGCCATCGATGGCAGTACGCTGACCAACACGCTCGAGAATGCTGCGGCGGCCGACATCAAGGTCGTTGCCTATGATCGCCTGATCCGCGGCACCGAACATGTCGATTACTACGCCACGTTCGACAATTTCAAAGTGGGCGTAGAGCAAGCGCAGTCGCTGATCAGCGGGCTGAAGCAGCGCTTTGGCGGCGTCAAACCCTGGAACGTGGAGTTATTCGGCGGCAGTCCCGACGACAACAACGCCTATTTCTTCTACGACGGTGCCATGTCCGTGCTCAAACCGTTGATCGATGCTGGTGACATCAAGGTCGTGTCGGGTCAGACCGGCATGGATCGGGTGGGCACCTTGCGCTGGGATGGCGCCGCGGCCCAAGCCCGTATGGATAACCTGCTGTCCTCGAGCTATACCAAAGAGCGCCTGCATGGCGTGCTGTCGCCGTACGATGGCATGTCCATTGGAATTCTCTCGTCGCTCAAAGGCGTGGGATATGGCTCGGGCGGGCAGAGCATGCCCGTGGTCACCGGTCAGGATGCGGAGTTGCCGTCGATCAAATCCATTCTGGCCAACGAACAGTATTCCACGATATTCAAGGACACCCGAGAGTTGGCACGCGTCACGGTAGGCATGGTCGACGCCATGCTCAAGGAAGGCAAACCGCAAGTCAACGACACCAAGACATACAACAATGGCGTGAAAGTCGTTCCCGCCTTCCTGCTGCAACCCACGGTGGTCAACGCAGACAATTGGGAGGCGGTGCTGGTCCAGTCGGGCTATTACCAGAAATCGGATATCCAGTAGGTCGCATCCATGACCTATCTTCTGGAAATGCGCGCCATCACGAAGACCTTTCCAGGCGTGAAGGCGCTGAATCGGGTCGATCTGGCGGTCAGACATAACGAGATCCACGCCATTTGCGGCGAGAACGGTGCGGGCAAGTCCACGCTGATGAAGGTCTTGTCGGGCGTCTATGCCCACGGCAGCTACGACGGCGAGATTGCCTACGATGGCGAGATCATGCGTTTTCGCTCCATCCGCGATAGCGAGGCGCGCGGTATTGTCATCATCCACCAAGAGCTTGCATTGGTGCCGCAGTTGTCCATTGCCGAGAATATCTTTCTGGGCAATGAGCGCGCGTCAGGTGGCGTGGTGTCGTGGCACGAAACCTTTCGTCAGGCGGGAGAATTGCTGCGCAAGGTCGGTTTGACGGACGCGCCCGGCACGATGGTCGGGACGCTGGGAGTGGGCAAACAGCAACTGGTCGAGATTGCCAAAGCGCTCGCCAAGAACGTGCGGCTGCTCATTCTGGACGAACCGACGGCAGCTTTGTCAGAGTCGGACAGTCAGGCCTTGCTGGACTTGCTGCTGGAGTTGAAGGCGCAGGGCGTGACCTCCATCATCATCAGCCACAAGCTCAACGAAGTACGCCGCATCGCCGACCGGGTCAGCGTGATACGTGACGGATCGACGGTCTCGACGCTGGACGCCGCGACCGAGGCCTTATGTGAGGACCGCATCGTGCGCGACATGGTGGGACGGGACATGTCGCAGCGCTATCCGCCGCGCGAACGCCGTGCCGGCGAGGCGGTACTCGAGGTGTGCGACTGGAACGTCTGGCATCCTGAGCAGAGAGGCCGGCAGATGGTCAAGGACGTGTCCTTCACAGTCCGCGCCGGTGAGGTGGTGGGTATAGCCGGACTGATGGGAGCGGGCCGAACCGAACTTGCCATGTCGATTTTCGGGCGTGGATACGGCCGCCATATTTCCGGCCAGGTGCGGATGCGGGGCAAACCGGTCGATGTTTCGGACGTGCCCAGGGCCATCAAGGCAGGTCTGGCCTACGTCACCGAAGACCGTAAGTCGCTGGGCCTGCTGCTGGAGGACACGGTGCTGCGTAACGTGACCCTGGCCAGCCTGGAGCGCGTAGCTCGTGCGGGGGTGATCGACCGCCGACGTGAAATCGAGATATCGGAAAAATACCGAACGGCCATGCGTATCCGCACACCTTCGGTATTTCAGACGGTCGCCAATCTGTCCGGCGGCAATCAGCAGAAGGTGGTTTTGTCCAAATGGCTTTTTACCGAACCGGACGTGCTGATTCTGGATGAACCCACGCGCGGCATCGATGTCGGTGCGAAATACGAGATATACGGGATCATCAACGGGCTGAGCGAACAAGGTAAAGCCGTGGTCATGATTTCTTCGGAGCTGCCCGAGTTGCTGGGCATGTGTGACCGCATCTATGTGATGAACGAGGGTGCGTTCATCGGCGAGCTCGATGCCGGGCAAGCCACCCAGGAACGCATCATGTCGCTCATTGTCAGCGACGAGGAGCAGAGCATATGAATACCTCGACGTCCCTGCCAACATCGGGCGGCAACAGCAACAGCGTCGGCGCCTATTTTGCGAAGCATATGCGCGAATACGGCCTGCTGATCGCGTTGGTCGCCATCCTGATCATGTTCCAGGTACTGACCGATGGCACGCTGATGCGGCCGGTCAACATTACCAACCTGCTGCTGCAGAACAGCTACATCGTCATCATGGCCCTGGGCATGTTGATGGTGATCGTATCGGGGCATATCGATCTGTCCGTGGGATCAGTGATGGGCTTTGTCGGCGCGCTCGCCGCCGTGCTGATTGTCCAACTGGGCTGGCCGGTCTGGACCGCGGTACCGGCATGCCTGCTGGCCGGCATGGTTATCGGCGCGGCCCAGGGGTACTTCATTGCATTCTGGAAGATCCCTGCGTTCATCGTGACGTTGGCTGGCATGCTGATATTCCGCGGGCTGTCGCTGTGGCTGTTGCAAGGCCAATCGGTCGGTCCGTTTCCTCGCGACTTTCAACTGCTGTCCACCGGTTTCGTGCCTGACCTCTTTGGTGCGGGCAAGCCCAATTTCACCGCGCTGATAGTGGGAGTCGTGGGTGTGGCGCTGCTGATGTACTCATCCTGTCGGGCATGGTCGCGTAACCGCCGATATGGCATTGATGCCGAGCCGCTGGGGTTTTTTGTGGGACGCCTGGCCATCATCTCGATGGCGATCCTGTTCTTCACCTGGAAGCTTGCGGGTTTTCGCGGTTTGCCAAACGTGCTGCTCTCCATGGGAATACTGACCGCGATTTACGTCTTCATCACCGAGAAGACAACGCTGGGTCGACGCATCTATGCGCTGGGCGGCAACGAGAAGGCCGCGCGTATCTCAGGCATCAAGACGGAACGGCTGACCTTTCTCACGTTTGTGAACATGGGCTTCCTGGCGGCGCTGGCGGGGCTGATCTTTGCCGCGCGCCTGAATACGGCCACACCCAAGGCCGGCTTCGGACTCGAACTGGACGTCATTGCGGCAGTGTTCATCGGCGGAGCGTCGGCCTCGGGCGGTACCGGCAAGATCATCGGCGCGGTGGTGGGGGCTTTCATCATGGGCGTCATGAATAACGGAATGTCCATTCTCGGCATCGGTATCGACTACCAGCAAGTCATCAAGGGATGCGCTCTGCTGGCCGCTGTTTTTTTCGATGTCTACAACCGCCGCAGGCAAGGCTGATCCCGATCCGGATCAAATCACTACAAAGAAAGAGAAGGGAGACTCCATGGCTTTCAAACCCGCGCCCTGGCCACGTTCGTTGCGTTCGCAGCACTGGTATGGAGGCAATACGCNCGATGTCATCTACCACCGCGGCTGGCTCAAGAATCAGGGCCATCCGCACGACCTGTTCGACGGCCGCCCGGTCATTGGCATCCTGAATACGTGGTCTGACCTGACGCCGTGCAATGGGCACTTGCGCGAATTGGCCGAGAAGGTGAAGGCCGGCATCTGGGAGGCTGGCGGCTTTCCCGTCGAGGTACCGGTGTTCTCGGTATCCGAGAACACCTACCGGCCGACCGCGATGCTGTATCGCAACCTGGCCGCGCTGGCGGTCGAGGAGGCGATGCGCGGTCAGCCCATCGATGGTGCCGTACTACTGGTGGGCTGCGACAAAACCACGCCGTCCTTGCTCATGGGAGCGGCGTCCACC
>NZ_CBCSJH010000001.1:72196-254113 GCF_965139195.1 Bordetella tumbae
AGCGGCGTCCACCGACTTGCCCTCCATCGTCGTGACGGGCGGTCCGATGCTCAACGGCTACTTCCAGGGCGAGCGCGTCGGATCCGGTACGCATCTGTGGCGTTTTTCAGAGGCCGTCAAGGCGGGAGAAATGACGCAGGAGGACTTCCTCCAGGCAGAGCAGTCGATGTCGCGTTCCTCGGGTACCTGCAATACCATGGGTACGGCCTCGACCATGGCATCCATGGCCGAGGCGCTGGGCATGGCGCTGTCGGGCAATGCAGCGATTCCTGCCGTCGACAGCCGTAGACGCGTGCTGGCGCAGTTATCGGGCCGGCGCATTGTTCAGATGGTCAAGGATGACTTGAAACCGTCGGACATCATGACCCGAGTGGCTTTCGAGAACGCCATTCGCACCAATGCCGCGATAGGCGGTTCGACCAATGCCGTCATTCACCTGCTGGCAATCGCCGGGCGCATTGGGGTCGATTTGACGCTGGATGACTGGGATCGTTTCGGGCGGGACGTGCCCACCATCGTCAACCTGATGCCGTCGGGCGAGTACCTGATGGAGGAATTCTTCTACGCGGGCGGATTGCCCGTGGTGCTCAAGCGCCTGGGCGAAGCCGGCCTGCTGCATAAAGACGCATTGACGGTCTCTGGGGGCGCGCTATGGGACGAGGTCAAGGACGTTCGCAACTGGAACGAGAACGTGATTTTTCCTGAAGGCAAGGCGCTGGCGGCCTCGGGCGGCATTGTCGTGCTCAAGGGTAATCTGGCGCCGAACGGGGCAGTGCTCAAGCCCTCCGCCGCCAGCCCCCATCTAATGGTGCATCGAGGACGCGCGGTCGTTTTCGAAGATATCGATGATTACAAGGCGAAGATCAACGACGAGGCGCTCGATATCGACGAAACCTGCATCATGGTCCTAAAGAACTGTGGTCCTCGAGGCTATCCAGGCATGGCCGAAGTCGGCAACATGGGTTTACCCCCCAAGGTGTTGCGCAAGGGGATTACCGATATGGTGCGCATCTCGGATGCGCGCATGTCCGGGACGGCCTATGGCACGGTGATCCTGCATGCCGCGCCCGAGGCGGCAGCGGGCGGCCCGTTGGCTGTGGTGCGCACCGGCGACATGATCGCGTTGGACGTGCACGCTCGATCGCTGACGCTGGAGGTGTCGGACGTCGAACTGGCCGAGCGGCTGGCGGCCTGGCGCCCGGTGCATCAGCCCGTATCTACCGGCTATATTTGGCTGCACCAGCAGCATGTCGGNGGNGCCGATACCGGCGCCGACCTCGATTTTCTGAAAGGCTGCCGAGGTTCGGCGGTCGGCAGGGAGTCTCACTGATGAAAATCGCGCTCGTAGGGGTGGGAAAGATCGCCCAGGCCCAGCATGTGCCTGCCTTGCAAGCCTCGCCGCATTGGCGTCTGGCGGCGACGGTCTCGCAGGAGGGCAGTGTGAATGGCGTCAAGGCCTACACGGATTTCGACCGCTTTCTGGACGAAAATCCCGATATCCCTGTTGTGTCCTTGTGCGTGCCACCCGCGGCGCGCTTTGACTATGCGTACCGGGCATTGCAGGCAGGACGCCATATCATGCTCGAAAAACCGCCTGGTGCGACCCTGGCAGAAGTCGAGATCCTATCCGCCCAGGCTCGGCAGCGCGGGTTGACGATCTACACAACCTGGCATTCGCGCCTCGCGCACGCCGTCGCGCCAGCCAAGGTGTGGCTGGCCGGCAAGACTGTCAGTGCCGCGCGCATCATCTGGAAGGAAGACGTGCGGCACTGGCATCCGGGCCAGGTCTGGGTGTCGCAGCCCGGGGGCATGGGCGTGTTCGATACGGGTATCAATGCTTTCTCCATCCTCACCGAGATCCTGCCTGTGCCCGTGTATCTGCAGTCAGCCTCGCTTGAGGTGCCCGAGAACTGGCACGTGCCTATTGCCGCGCGCTTGCAGTTTTCCGGCAACGTGTATGCAGAGCTGGATTGGCGTCAGACTGGGCCGCAGACCTGGGACATGGAGATCGATACCGACCAGGGTGAGCTTGCCCTGCGCCTGGGCGGCAATGTACTGGAGATCGACGGCAAGGCAGTCGCCGGACAGGACGACATCGCGGGAGAGTACCCCGCGCTGTATGCACGCATGGCCGAGCTGGTGGCCAACGGCGAATCCGAGGTCGACCTGATGCCTATGGTGCATGTGGCCGACGCGCTCAGCCTCGGCAAACGTACGGTGATTCCGCCGTTCGATCTGTCGTCCTCTGCCCACGCATCCGCCGTTACAGGGCTCTCGGCATGAGCACGGTTTTCGACAGCCGTCCTTGTCATCTCGGCGAGGGCGCACTCTGGCATCCCCGGCGCGAAATGCTGTTCTGGTTCGACATTCTGGACAATCGTTTGTTGGGGCGGGGAGCGGATGGTATCTACCAGGCCGAGCTTCCCGAACGGCATTCGGCCGCTGCATGGATCGATGCCGATCGGCTGCTGCTGGCCTCCGAGACGGGTCTGTGGTGCTTTGATCTGGATAGCCGGCAGCGTGTCCGCGTGGCGGAAATCGAAGCACACGACGCCACGACACGCTCCAACGACGGCCGTGCCGACCCATGGGGTGGTTTTTGGATCGGCACCATGGGCAAGCAGGCCCAGTCTGGCGCTGGGGCCCTTTACCGCTTTTTTCGGGGCCGATTGGTACGCCTGAGGGCCGGGCTGACGATACCCAATGCGATATGCTTTGCGCCGGATCGCAGTCTTGCGTATTTTGCAGACACGGCGATTCAGCGGGTGTGGCAGTGGCAACTGGATCCTGAGGGCTGGCCGATGAACGACCCACAGGTGTTCATGGATTTCGCCGCGGCAGGGCTGTATCCGGATGGTGCCGTGACCGACGCGGACGGCGCACTCTGGATTGCGCATTGGGGTGCGGGTTGGGTCGGCCATTATGACGTAGCGGGGACTTGCCTCGCGCGCCGAGATTTGCCTTCACCGCAGCCTACCTGCCCGGCATTCGGGGCTGGCCGCCTGTATGTGACGTCGGCGTGGGAAGGCATGTCGTCACCGGCGCGCGAAGATTACCCGCTGGCCGGCCAGACCTTTGACCTAGGGCCGGTTGCGGGGGCGCGCGACGAGCCCTCCTTTTGCCTGTAATTCTGACCGCCCTGCTGCCGATAGGCCGGAGAACGGTATGACACCGGCATGCCGCCGTGTTGTATGACCCGAAAGGCGTGACTCGCATGGAACTTTGATGCACTGCGGCAGTCGAATTAGCACTCGTATAGATAGAGTGCTAATATCAACTGATGCCCCTGTCAATTTCCCCCTTGGAGGACGCAACCATGAAGCAACCCAGTAGCTCGTTGGCCCTGTCCGGCAACGCCCTGGCGTTGGCCGTTGCCAATCCAGGTTCACTAGGTACGATCGAAGCCTACATCTCGGCCGTCAACCATCTGCCGGTGCTGACCGCCGAGCGCGAAACTGAGCTCGGCCGTCGTTTGCGCGACCAGGACGATCTCACGGCCGCCCGCGAGCTGGTGCTGTCGCACCTGCGTCTGGTGGTATCCGTGGCGCGTCAGTATCTAGGCTATGGCTTGCCCCATGCCGACCTCATCCAGGAAGGCAACGTCGGCCTGATGAAGGCCGTCAAGCGCTTTGACCCGGAACGCGGCGTGCGTTTGGTATCGTTCGCCGTGCACTGGATCAAGGCTGAAATTCACGAGTTCATCATCCGTAATTGGCGCATGGTCAAGGTGGCCACCACCAAGGCGCAGCGCAAGCTCTTCTTCAATCTGCGCAGCATGCGTCCTGATGGCCATACGCTCGACCCCGAGCAGGTCGATCGCATTGCTCAGGAACTGAACGTGCGTCGCGAAGACGTCAGCGAAATGGAGATCCGCCTGTCAGGTCGCGATCTATCGCTGGAAAAGCAGGATGACGAGGACGAGGCCTATGCGCCTATCTCGTATTTGTCCGACGAGGGCCATGCAGAGCCGACCCGCGTGCTTGATCGCCGCGAACACGATGATCTGCAAGGCCAAGGCTTGGCGAACGCCTTGCAAGCCCTGGACGCACGCTCGCGCCGCATCATTGAGGCGCGCTGGTTGCAAGATGAGGGCGGAACCACGCTGCAAGAGCTCGCCCAAGAGTTCGGCGTTTCTGCAGAGCGCATTCGCCAAATCGAATCCGCTGCGCTAAAGAAAATGCGTGGCGCCTTGGCTGCAGCCTGACAGTCGATTTTGTGGTGCAGAAAGCCCCGGCATCGCGATGCCGGGGCTTTCGCGTTTTGGCGCCGGCTTATTGTTGCAGCATAATTTTTATAATAGACACATTTTGATTCAATTTTCTGCCGCGGTAGACCCCTGCCGCAGGAAACTTATTCGACGCGCCAGAGACTAAATACCTGTAGACCGCAATTGCCGCATCCCGGCGTGTAGTCTTGCATCCGTTTCGGCTTCTCCTCTTCCCCTCCCCTATGAAACGGATGCTTGCAGGGCACCTCGCATATCGGTGCCCTATTTTTTTGCCTGCAGCCAGGCGGCGTCACTCAGGCGGCGCACCCCGGTCGCCAGCGATCCATCCCGATACAGCTTGAGCCATCGGTACCCCGGCGGGGAATCGTCCAGCACATGCTGGCCGTCACGAATGCTGAACTGAAAGCACGTCGAGGGGGTGGCTAGCAGGCGCATGTGATGGCGGCGCCGGTCAAATGCCTGATGGACATGGCCCCACAACAGCACGCGTGCGCGCGGCAGGTTGGCCAGACGCTGAAACAGCGTTTGGGCATTGTCGACCATCATCTGGTCAGGAAAACTGCTGTCCATCTGTACCGGGTTATGGTGCAACGCCACGAGTATGTGCCGATCTCCCGCCAACGCCGATGCTTGTTCCAGCAGATCGAACTGCTCATCACTGATATGGCCCGCGTTCGAGCCAGGTACCGTGGAGTCCAGCAAAATGATGCGCCAGGCGCCGATGTCCGTGACGGGCTGGGCCCAGAGTCCCATGGTTTCACGCAGGGCGTGCACATCGTCATGATTGCCCGGCAGGCAGCGCACCGGCCAGTCCGTCTGCTCCAGCAGCTCGCGCAGGCGTTGATAGGCCTGCACAGAGCCGTCCTGCGACAGATCTCCGGTCGCCAGCAATAGGTCGGGGCGGTGTCCGTTGGCGCGAACCAGATCCATCACCGCGCGTAAACTGGCATCGGTGTTGACCTGGCACATGACGCTTTCTGGTTCGGCCATCAGATGTAAATCCGTCAGCTGTACCAGCAGTGTGGGGGCGTCGGCGCGGCCCGCGCTGGAAGTCGAAGCCGGCAAGAGGCCTCCTGAATATCCAATAAAGCTCAGTACCATACCCAAAAAGCGCCCCACCGGACCATTTGAATAAGCAAGACCCGTAACGAAACGTGCGCGGCAGCAGCACGTCCGCAGGAAGGCCGTAAAAAAAGCTATCCTTGTTCTCTGTCTGATACGTTTGCGGCTTGTGCACCCTTCATGGATATAGGTTTTATTGTTTTCGGTTTATCCGGCCTACTCACATTGGTGTGCTTCATGCCGCCCTTGGCCGGCCGCGTCAAGCTGCCCTATTCGGTCCTATTGGCCATTGTGGGCTGCTTGTTGGGTATCGGGCTGCACTTGCATGGTTGGGCTCCCCCCGTGCTGGGGGATCTGTTCGACACGATCGAGCGTTTCGAGATTTCGTCCGAAACCTTTTTGATGGTGTTCCTGCCTGTGCTGTTGTTCGAAACCGCCCTGGCCATGAACGTGCGTCGCTTGATGGACGATATCGGTCCTATTTTGATGATGGCCATCGTGGCGGTGGTGGTGTGTACCGTCGTGGTCGGTTTTGCCGTCAATGCCGTGTCGTCATACGGGCTGGTGGCTTGCCTGCTGCTGGGGGCTATCGTGGCCACGACGGATCCGGTGGCCGTGGTGGGGATATTTCGCGAGGTGGGGGCGCCCAAGCGGTTGACTACGCTCGTCGAGGGCGAAAGCCTGTTCAACGATGCCGCGTCGATCGCGCTGTATTCCGTGCTGCTCGCGGTGCTGGGGGGCACAGGTACGCTGTCAGTCAGCGGCATATTCACTGACTTCATCGTGCACTTTGTCGGCGGCGGGTTGGCGGGCTATGTCATGGGCCGTGGGGCATGTTTTCTATTTGCCTGGTTGCGCGGGTTCCCGACCGCCGAGATCACGCTGACGCTGACGTTGGCCTATCTGTCTTTTTTCATTTCCGAGCATTATCTGGGCGTCTCGGGTGTGGTCGCCACCGTGATTGCGGGGCTGGTTGTGGGCTCGACGGGACGGACCCGCATGTCGCCCGTGACGTTCGAGCATCTGGCCAGTTCCTGGGAGCAGTTCGGGTTTTGGGCGAATTCGCTGATCTTTATTTTTGCCGCGATGCTGGTCCCCAAGCTGATGGCCGCGACCGATCTGCAAGAGTTGCTGCTGGTCGTGGTCGTCTTTGTGGTGACGCTGCTGGCACGCGGCATCGTCGTGTTCGGCCTATTGCCGCTGCTCGGATTGACGCCGCTGGGGACGAAAGTCAGTACGCCTTACAAGCTTGTCATGATGTGGGGAGGCCTGCGAGGCGCCGTATCATTGGCTTTGGCGCTGGCCGTGACAGAGCAGGCGGCAGTGCCCGAGGACGCGCGGCACTTTATCGCAGTCGTCACGACGGGCTTCGTGCTGTCGACCTTGTTTGTTAATGGCATGACCTTGCGTCCGTTGATTCGCATGCTGGGGTTGAACCAGCTGTCGATGGTCGAACGCACGATCCGCAATCAAGCACTGGTCGTCGCACTCGAGAGTCTGCAGGACAAGTCTGATGACATCGCCAAAACAGACCATATCAGCCCCGAGGCCCGTGATCGTATTCACGCGGTGTTCGATGCGAGCCTGGCCAGCGTGCACGATGGTCAGGTGAGTCAGATGACCGACGAGCAACGCGTTGCGGTGGGGTTGGTCATCCTGGCACAGCGCGAGCAGGAAATGTTCTTTGATATTCTGAAAGCGCAGATTGTGGATTGGCGCATGGCGGAATCCTTGCTGGCCCGGTCCGAGCGCCTGGAGGATGCTATACGCTCGGGAGGCTTGGAGGGCTTCGAACGCGGCATTGTGGCGGACGTGCGTTATTCGCGAGCATTTCGCCTGTCTCTGCGCATGCATTACACATTCGGCTTTCAAAGCTGGCTGGCCTATGAATTGGGGCAGCGTTTTGCTAGCCTGTTGACTAAGCAATCCGTGGCTCAGCGGCTGATTGTCTTTTCGCGAGAACAGATCGCACCGTTATTGGGTGAGACAGCCGCTCAACAGATCGTGGCGGTACATCAGCGGCGCCTGGATCTGATTGCCCATGCATTGCAGGCTCTCAACCTGCAATACCCTTCATATGCTTTGTGGCTGCAAGAAAGTTATTTGGGCCGCACGGCGCGCGAGCTCGAGCGCATCCGCTATCACGACATGTTGGAACAATTCCTCATCAGCGGCGAGGTCTATGCCGATTTGATGAACCAACTGAAGAGCCGTTGGCGTCACATCGATAAACATCCCCCCTTGGATATGGAGCTCGGCGCTGCGGAATTGATTACTCGGGTGCCCTTGTTCGAGGGTTTGAGTGCGGATTCATTACGTGCCATCAGCCGGCTTCTGAAACCGCGTCTGGCCTTGCCCGATCAGCCTGTCTTGACGCGTGGCCGGCATGGTCTGGAAATGTGTTTTGTGGCCTCTGGTGCGGTGGCCGTACAGTTGCCTGACGGTACGGCGATCGAGTTGGGCAGTGGTGAGTTCTTTGGCGAGCTGGCGCTATTGGGCGAGCAGCAAATCACACCCGATGTGTATTCGTTGGGCTACAGCAAGCTGCTGATGTTGTCGTTGCGCGATTTCGAGGCCCTCTTGGCGCGGGACGTGAATCTGCGCGAAAGAGTCCAGGTCGTGGCCAAACAGCGCTTGCGCGCCATCGAAGTCTGGCGGCAGTTTTCCCAGACTGGGACGACGTCGCCCTCGGCGACACCCGTGCCTCAGGTGACTGCGCCACTGCCTGAGACGCCTTCCGCGTCCGCCACGGCAACGTCGTCAAATCCGGCGTCTACAGCGGTATCCGAGGAGGCCCCATCGTCGAAACCCGCGCCTGGGGCTGGGCCCGTGGACGAGGCGCGGCCAACACCGCCGTCGCCCCCTGCCGCTGCACCAGAGGCCTGAGCGTCAGATTTCGCCGTGAGCGCGGCGCTGCGTGACGTCTTCGAGGATCACCAGTGCCGCTTCGACGGTGAATTCACCATCGGCGATCTGACGCACGGCATCGGCAACCGTGATTTGGGCGATTTCCATGACTTCACCATCCTGGTTCGCCGGTTGTGTGCCAACCGGCAGGACGCAGGTGCTGGTCAACAGGTCCTCGACCTGATACCCCTCCGGCAAACGCCGCTGCACGCGCAGTATCGTGCGCAGCGGCGTGCGTGTTGTCAGGGACGCGGGCGCGAGACCGGCCTCCTCTGCGCACTCTCGCAACAATCCTTGTTCCAGATCTTCTTCGGTGCTGACCAGGCCGCCCACCAATGTGTCCCACATGCCGGGATCCGTGGATTTGCTGAGGGCGCGTCGCGCCACCCACAACCGGCCATCAGGGGTCCAGGCATTCAGGTGTACCGCGCGCGTCAACAACCCGAGCGGACGCATTGCCGCTCGCTCGATGATGCCCAGGCATCCCTCGGGGCCGATGACATCCATCAACTCGTCGCGCCAGCCGCGCAGGCAGTCCGCCTCGCGCAGCGTTTGCGCAACGTGGGCCAGCAAGCCGTTCAGTTCGGGGCCGACGGATAAGCCCGCACCGATACGCAGCGCATCGGTTTCTACCCGCACGTGCGCCAATTGTCTGAGCGCATCACAGGCGGCATGCGTCGCCCAGCCGCAACACTGGTTGGCGATGTACAGTGGCCGGGCCAACTCGGGGGGCGGCTCTTGTACACGTTGCTTGAATTGCGTGTACAGCGCGGCCATATGGGCCGGTTCGTCATGAAAAGAGGTCGTCAACATGAGGGGATTTTAGTGCACCGCGCGTGCCGCGGACGGGCCGATCGCGCACAGTTGTGTATGATGCTAGAGCGCTGGATAACATCGGCGGTGGTGCGTCCGCTATAATTCCGCGGTTCTTTGTGATTCGAGTGGGGTAAACCGACTTCGAGTCTGTTTCGCACCTGCCGTCTTAAATAATTGCGTGCATTCCGCCCTCTCGCGGCTAAGCGGGCGCGGAAGAGCCCGCGACATGTTTCGGAGTAAGCATGAAGAAGTGGTGGAGAGGGATACTGGGCGCCTGTGTATTGCTGTTTAGCTGTGCCGTTGGTGCGCAGGTACAAGACATGCCCGGCGGCCCAAAAGTTGATCAGCTGAATCTGCACGAAGGCGTTACTCAGATAGCACAGGATGTCATGTGGCTCCATTGGCTGCTGCTGATAATCTGTGGTGTGATTTTCATTGGCGTCTTTGGCGTCATGTTCTACTCCATTTGGGCGCACCGAAAATCACGCGGCCATAAAGCGTCCACCTTTCATGAGCATCTGGGCGTCGAAGTCGCCTGGACTGTCATCCCGTTCATCATCGTGATTGCCATGGCGCTGCCGGCTACCAAGACGGTCGTCGCCATGAAAGACACGTCCAGCCCCGACCTGACCGTCAAGGTCACGGGCTATCAGTGGAAATGGGGCTACGAGTACCTCGATGGCCCCGCCGCCGGCGTCAAGTTCCTGGCGACATTGTCCACGCCCCGCGCCCAGATCGAGGGTCGCGAGCCCAAGGGCCAGTACTATTTGATGGAGACCGACAACCACCTGGTGGTGCCGGTTGACAGAAAAGTCCGCATCGTCCTGACGGCGGGCGATGTCATCCATTCCTGGATGATTCCCGACTTTGGCGTCAAACAGGATGCCATTCCCGGATTCCTGCGCGACACCTGGTTCCGTGCACAAAAACCTGGCATTTACCGGGGCCAGTGCGCAGAACTCTGTGGCAAGGATCACGCCTTCATGCCTATCGTGGTCGAGGTTCTGCCTCAGGCCGAGTACGAGGCCTGGGCCGAAGACCAGAAAAAGAAACTGGCTGCCAACGCCGATGATCCCAACAAGGAATGGACCAAAGAAGAGCTCATTGCCCGCGGCGAGAAAGTCTTTGGCGCCAACTGTGTGGCCTGTCACCAGGCCAACGGCAAGGGGGTGCCAGGTTCATTCCCTGCACTTGACGGCGACAAGACCGTGCTAGGTCCCAAGGACGCGCAATTGCAGACGGTGTTGCACGGCCGTCCCGGTACGGCGATGGCGGCCTTTGCCGGCCAACTGAACGACGTTGAAATCGCCGCCGTCATTACCTATACGCGCCATGCCTGGAGCAACGCGGGCAAGGGCCAAGACCCCGTGGTACAGCCCAAGGATTCGGTGGCAAAGCGCTAGTCGCCAGCCCCGGCCCTTGTTGTAGTCGCACCCGTTACGAGACACGACCGGCCCCGTCAAACGAGGCCGGCACATAGCAGGAAGGAGTCGATCATGAGCAGCGTCACTGTAGACCACGTGTCGCCAGGCCACGGACAGGGCCACGACCACGGCCACGATGACCATCACCACGCGATCCCCACGGGATGGCGCCGCTGGCTATTTGCGACCAACCACAAAGACATCGGGACGATGTATCTCATCTTCTCGTTTGTCATGCTGCTGGAGGGAGGCACGCTGGCGCTGTTGCTGCGTACCGAACTCTTTGAGCCCGGGCTGCAGTTCTTTCAGCCTGAGCTGTTCAATCAGTTCACCACCATGCACGGTCTGATCATGGTGTTCGGCGCGATCATGCCGTCATTCGTGGGCTTTGCAAACTGGATGATTCCGATGCAGATCGGCGCGTCCGACATGGCTTTTGCCCGCATGAACAACTTCAGTTTCTGGTTGCTGCCGGTGGCGGCCATCATGCTGACGACATCGTTCTTTGTCCCGGGCGGCGCGACGGCCGCCGGCTGGACGCTGTATGCCCCGCTGTCGGCTCAGATGGGCCCTGGCATGGATCTGGCTATTTTTGCCGTGCACATCATGGGTGCGTCGTCCATCATGGGCGCGATCAACGTCATCGTCACGATCCTGAACATGCGTGCGCCGGGCATGACGCTGATGAAAATGCCCATGTTCTGCTGGACCTGGCTGATCACCGCGTTCCTGCTGATTGCCGTGATGCCTGTGCTGGCAGCCGCTATCACCATGGTGCTGACGGATCGCCATTTCGGCACTGGCTTTTTCAATGCGGCCGCGGGGGGTGACCCGGTGCTTTATCAGCACGTGTTCTGGTTCTTCGGGCATCCCGAGGTCTACATCATGATCTTGCCGGCGTTCGGCATCGTGTCGGCCATCGTGCCCGCCTTTGCCCGCAAAAAGCTGTTCGGCTATGCCTCCATGGTGTATGCGACCTCGGCGATCGCGGTGCTGTCATTCATCGTGTGGGCTCACCACATGTTTACGACCGGCATGCCTGTCACGGGCCAGTTGTATTTCATGTACGCCACCATGTTGATTTCCATCCCGACCGGGGTAAAGGTCTTCAACTGGATCGCGACCATGTGGCGCGGCTCGATGACCTTTGAAACCCCGATGCTGTTCGCGGTGGGCTTTATCTTCGTGTTCACCATGGGCGGTTTTACGGGTCTGATCCTGTCGGTCGCGCCCATCGATATCCAGGTGCACGATACCTATTACGTGGTGGCGCATTTCCATTACGTGCTGGTGGCGGGCTCGTTGTTCGCTCTGTTTGCAGGCGCCTATTACTGGGTGCCCAAGTGGACGGGCCGCATGTACAACGAAAAGCTCGGCAAATGGCATTTCTGGTCGACGCTGATTTCGTTCAACGTGACGTTCTTCCCGATGCACTTCCTGGGTCTGGCCGGCATGCCGCGCCGCTATGCGGACTATGCGGCGCAGTTCACGACGTTCCACCAGATCGCGACCATCGGCGCATTCTGGTTCGGCCTGTCGCAATTGCTGTTCCTGTACGTCATCCTGCGTTGCTACCGTGGCAAAGGCGAGGTTGCTGCCGCCAAACCCTGGGAAGGCGCCGAAGGCCTGGAATGGACCGTGCCGTCGCCGGCGCCGTTCCACACCTTTGAAACGCCGCCCGAGGTCAAGTAAATCGATTCGCAGGTTGTCATGACTCCACAACAACGTCGCCGTAACCGGATTGTCGGGTTGATTTTGCTGGCGCTGGTGCTTGCCATCTTTGCCTGGACCTTCTTTCGGGGCTCGGCGACGCTGGGCGGCGTAGCCGTCAAGTAGGTAACCATGACACACGACATCCGGGATGCCTCGCGACGCAAGCTGAATTTCCTGCAGACGCTGAAAGCGGTGTTGTGGGGCATGTTCGGTGTGCGGCGCGGGGCAGGCTACCAAGAGGATGCGGGCAAACTGAATCCCGTGCATCTGATTGTGGCCGGGCTGTTGGCAGGCGTGATTTTTGTATTGGTGCTAGTCGCTATCGTGCGATGGGCCGTGGCTAGTTTGAGCTAAGGAGAAGACCATGAGTGCAAGCCACTCGGTTCAAGGAAAAGAGGCACCGTACTACTACGTACCGGCGGATTCTGCTCATCCCGTGCGCAGCGCTGTGGCTTTGCTGGCAACGGGGATAGGCGCGGCTGCCTGGGTCAACGATGTCAGTTGGGGAAAGTGGCTGGTCCTGGCCGGGCTGCTTAGTCTGATAGTCGTGTTGTATTTCTGGTTCGGCGACGCGATACACGAGTCCGAGACGGGAATGAACAGCAAGCGCATCGACCTGTCGTATCGCTGGGGCATGAGCTGGTTCATCTTTTCCGAGGTCATGTTCTTTGCAGGTTTTTTCGGCGCGCTTTGGTACGTGCGCACGATCACGACGCCCTGGCTGGGGGATCTGGATCACAAGCTGATGCTATGGCCGGATTTCCAGGCGGCATGGCCGAATTTCGGGCCGGCAGGCGTCGTCGAGCATTTCCAGACCGTCGGCCCGTTCTGGCTGCCCACCATCAACACCGCTCTGCTGCTGTCCTCGGGCGTGACACTGACGATTGCGCACCATGCGTTGCGTGAAAACCATCGCGGCAAAACCATGTTCTGGTTGTTTGCCACCGTGGTGTTGGGCTTTGTGTTTGTGGCCTGCCAGGCCTATGAATACCATCACGCCATCACCGAGCTGAATCTGAAATTCAACTCAGGCGTGTATGGATCGCTGTTCTACATGTTGACCGGGTTCCACGGCTTTCACGTCATCATGGGCGCGACCATGCTGACGGTGATCCTGATTCGCTTGATGCGCGGCCACTTTACGGCCGATCATCATTTCGGTTTCGAGGGGGCGGCCTGGTATTGGCACTTTGTGGACGTGGTCTGGCTCGGCCTGTACTTGTTCGTGTATTGGTTCTGAACGATCTGAGCGACCGCGAATGCCCCCGTCAGGGGGCATTCGCACACCAGCGATTGTGATTTGCTACGAGGGATAGCACCATTCAATGGCCGTACTGCGGCTCGCCAGCCACGGTGGTGCTCATCGATAGCCGGTGCTTTCGATCCAGCCCATATGATGGGCGAACAAGACAAACAGAAACAGGGCGACCGATAGCCCGATACGTACGGTCAGTGCGTTGACGGTCCGATTGGTCGTGCCCTTGTCCTTCATCAAATAAATCAGCGCAGAGGCGAGACTGGCCAAAATACCGATGAATGCCAAGACGACAAATATGCGCATTTTGGCCTCCGGGTAAAACGGAATTATTGCAGACATGGCTCATTCAGTTCGGCGTATCTTCGCGGCTTTGGTATTACTGGGTGCGGCCGTGGCAGTGTTGGCGTCACTTGGCGCTTGGCAACTGCGCCGTGCCGACGAACGGCGAGCTATTGCCGTCAGTATCGAGGCTGGGCGGGCACAGCCGCCATTGGTATTGACCCCCGAGACGCGACCCGACGCGTTGACGGCGTGGCGGCCGGCCCAGGCCACCGGGCAATGGCTGAATCAATACAGCGTCTTGCTGGATAACCGCAATCAGGACGGCAAGCCTGGCTATTGGCTGGCCACGCCGCTATTGCTGGACGCAGCGAGTCATCGGGCGGTACTGGTCCTGCGAGGCTGGTTGCCGCGCTCGCTGTCCGCACCCTCGTCTTCATCTGCGTCGCCCATGTCTCCGGCGCCGCAATTACCCGACACGCCGGCCGGTGTGCAGTCCGTCATCGGCGAATTGTCTGTGCGCGTGCCTCGTTTGTTCGAACTCTGGTCATTGGGAGGCGCGTCGCAGGGACAATTGCCCGGCACACTGCCTGCCGCAGACGGCCGTGTGCCTCAAGTCCAGAATCTGGAGTTGCCCGCCTACGCCCAAGCCACCGGCCTGAGCCTATTGCCGGCCGTGCTGATGCAAACGCGTGGCGCGGATACACTGGTGCGCGATTGGCCCCAACCCTCGGTCGATTACAACCAGAACCGGGGTTATGCCTTGCAGTGGTTCTCGTTCGCTGCGATTGCGGCGGTTGCCTGGTTGGTACTGGCGTGGCGTGCCTTGCGCCGTCGGCGGGGACGCCAATTCGATGATTCCCAGAACCCTTGAGTGTGTCGCCGGTCTGATCATTCACTCTTGCACAGGAAAATGCGCGTGGCCCAAGTAACCCCTACTGCTCCTGCAAAAAAACGCTCGCTGATACCGCTGGTACTGGTATTCCTGTGCACGCTGGCCCCGATCCTGGCGGCCTTTGTCATGTATAACAACCCGCAATGGTGGCCGGACGACTCCAGTAATTACGGTACCTTGCTCGAGCCGCAGCGTCCCATACCGAGCGCGAGTGAGCTGCAATTGACTACACTGGAGGGCAAGCCTTTCGATCTGCAAAGCCTGAAAGGCAAATGGTTGCTGCTCAGCGTCGATGAGGCGGCTTGCCCGGAGTCCTGCGCCCGCAAGCTCTTCATCACCCGTAATTCGCACGCCAGCCAGGGCAAAAACGTCGATCGTCTGGCGCGTGTCTGGTTCATCACCGACGACGGCGAAGTCCCCGCCAAAGTGCTGGAGGCCTACCGAGGCACCATCATGGTCCGGGCACGGCCCGAGCAGTTGGCGCGTTTCCTGGCGGCACGTGAGGCGGGGGCGACAGCTGCCCCTGCAACTGGCCATCCGTCTGATTCACCTGTTTCCTCGTTATCGAATTCCTCGTCATCCGGTCAATCCGCTTTATCCGCCCCTTCGGACTTATTGGGGCCCATCTGGGTCGTTGATCCACTGGGCAACCTCATGCTGCAGTTCCCCCCAGAGGCCGACGGCGTCAAAGTGCGCAAAGACATCAGCAAACTGATCTATAGCTCGCGCATAGGCTAATGGCCGGTCTTACTATGCAACACATCAAACAACGTTATCGCAAGCTGGTTTTCTTCACTTGGTTTCTGACGCTCGATCTGATCATGTTCGGCGCGTTTGTGCGCTTGACCGATTCCGGGCTCGGCTGCCCGGATTGGCCCGGTTGCTATGGCAAGGTGACACCTTTGGGCGCCATGGGCGACATTCATCAGGCCACGCAGTCCATGCCCTATGGGCCGGTCACGCTTTCCAAAGCCTGGATCGAGATGATCCACCGCTATGTCGGTGCATTTCTGGGCATGTTGATCATTGCGATCGTGTTCATGGCTTGGCGTTATCGCCGGGAACTGGGGCGTTCTCCGGTGTTGGCGATTGTGACGCTGGTCGCGGTGTGCGTGCAGGGCGCCTTTGGCGCCTGGACGGTGACGCACAAGCTCATGCCCGCTGTGGTGACCTCGCATCTGGTGCTGGGTCTGTCGCTGCTGGCGCTGATGACCTGGCTGTCGGCCCGTGAGCGCCCGCATGCGCCGCTGCCGGCCGCTGCCATCCGATGGCGTCCCTGGCTGATCGTGGGCATTGCGCTGTTGGCCGTGCAAGTCGCCTTAGGCGGTTGGGTCAGTACGAACTACGCCGCGTTGGCATGTCTGGATTTTCCGACCTGCCATGGGCAATGGCTGCCGGATATGGACTTTCACGGTGGCTTTTCCGTCATCCGGGGGCTGGGCGAATTGCCCTCTGGCGAGATGATTTCCCAGCATGCCCTGACCGCGATCCATTGGGTACACCGCAATTTTGCGTTTGTGGTGTTGATTTACCTGGGGATATTGGCGTGGCGCCTGCGCGCAGAGGCGGGCCTGCGGGGGCCAGCCACCCTGGCCTTGGTCCTGCTGGCGGCGCAGTTGTGTACCGGCTTGACCACGATTTTCTTCCAGTGGCCTTTGCTGATCGCGGTGTTACATAATGGCGGGGCTGCCGGGCTGACCTTGGCCTGCGTGGTCATGTTGGTGCGTCTTTCCAACGCCGGGCGCCCAGCTCCGACCGCCTGATGGCCGCCAGCGTTTAAAATAGCCCCATTATGTCCAGTCTTGCCGCTCCTCAATCCGGCCTGCTACGCCAGTATCTCGTGCTGACCAAACCGCGCGTGACACAACTGGCGGTGTTCTGTGCCGTCATTGGTATGTTCCTGGCCGTGCCAGGCGTACCTGATCTCAACCATGTCGTTTTTGGCACGCTCGGTATTTGGCTCCTGGCCGCCGCCGCCTTTGCCATCAACTGCCTGATCGAACAAGAAGTCGACGCGCGCATGTTGCGTACGGCTCGCCGCGCCACGGCGCAGGGTACGATTTCGTCCGCCCAGGTCATCACCCTGTCGGGCCTGCTCGGCGGGATAGGCATGTTGGTGCTGTATCACTTGGTCAACCCGCTGACGATGTGGCTGACGTTTGCCACATTTGTGGGTTACGCGATCATCTACACCATCATTCTCAAGCCACGCACCCCGCAGAATATCGTCATCGGCGGGTTGTCGGGCGCGATGCCGCCTGCCCTGGGCTGGGCGGCGGTCGCGAATTCCGTGCCCGCCGAGGCATGGGTCCTGGTGTTGATCATTTTCATCTGGACGCCGCCGCATTTCTGGGCGCTGGCCCTGTATCGCAGACACGATTACGTCAAATCGGGCTTGCCCATGCTGCCGGTCACCCATGGGCAGAAATACACGCAGTTGCAGATTCTGCTGTATAGCATCGTGTTGCTGGCCTCGACCACACTGCCCTATATCATCCGCATGAGCGGATTATTCTATTTGGCGTCGGCGCTCGTGTTGGGCGCCATGTTTGTTGCCTACGCCTGGCGGCTTTATCGTGAATACAGCGACGAGCTGGCGCGCCGGCTGTTCCGCTTTTCCATCCTGTATCTGTCGCTGTTGTTCGCCGCGTTGTTGGTGGACCACTGGGCCGGCATATTGCTCTGACCTGGGAGATCCCGTTTCATGTCCGTGTTTTCCACCCATCGCCGTGCCGTGCTGCGTGGCGCAGCCGCTCTTGTGCTGACCAGTGTCCTGGCCGCCTGCAGTGATCCTGCACCGAAATTCAAGGGCAATGACATCTCCGGTACGCAATTGGGTAAAGCGCTGGCACTGAATGACCATAACGGCCAGGCGCGCACGTTGCAGGACTTCGCCGGGAAAGTCGTCGTGGCATTTTTCGGCTTTACGCAATGCCCCGACGTCTGCCCCACGGCCTTGGCAGAGCTGTCGCAGGTCATGCAGAAACTGGGGCCCGATGCTGACCGCGTCCAGGTATTGCTGATCAGTGTTGATCCCGAGCGCGATACGCCCGAGATCCTCAAACAATACGTCACGACGTTCGACCCGAGTTTCCTGGGATTGACAGGCACGCCCGACCAGGTCAAAGCCACGGCCGCCTCGTTCAAGGCCTATTACGCCAAGGTCCCGACCGAGGGCGGCAAGAACTACACCATGGATCACACCGCCGCGTTTTACCTGTTTGACGGTAAAGGCGAGTCTCGCGTGCTGGCCAACAGCACCATCGGCGTTGACGCGATGGTGCACGACATCAAGCTATTGCTCGATTGATCGGTCGGCCTACTTGTCGATCCAGGGCGACTCCTGCCAGAGCTTGCGAAAATTGGCTTCGCCCGCCTCCAGTTCTTTGGCGTAATCTGCCGGGGCCAAATAGCGCAGCGGGGCAAACATATCGCGTGCCTTGGCTTGAAACTCCGGATCTTGCATGGTCTTGTCCAAGGCATTGACCAGCTTGTCGCGCACGTCCGCCGGCAGACCCTTGGGCGCGGCCAGGCCGCGTAATGAGGCCAGCTCGATATCGAAACCCTGTTCCTTAAAGGTGGGGACGTCGGGCAGCGCTGACGAACGCGTCGAGCCCATTTGCCCCAGGAAATGCAGCGGTGTACCGCCCTTCTTGTATTGCAGGACTTCGCCAACGTTGATGGCGCCGATCATGATTTCGCCGCCTGCCACCGCGCCGCGTACTTCGCCTGCGCCTTTATAGGGGACATGAGTCAGCTTGGCACCCGACGCGCGCGCGAATTGCAGCATCGCCAAATGATCGTCGGAGCCAGTGCCGGTCGTGCCGACGGTGGCCTCACCGGGCTTTTGCTTGGCATAGGCAGTGAGATCTGCCAAGGTTTTTACTGAATTGGTCTCGAGCACCGCGAAAGCCCCGGGATCGTCGACGACGTTGCCAATGAGATCAAAGCTTTTCCAGGTAAAGGTCGTCTCGCGTTCGATGGGGATCGTCAGCAGATTCGGGGTATTGATGAAACCGATGGTGTAGCCGTCCGGTTGGGCCCGAGCGAGTTCTGCAAAGCCGATGGCGCCGCCCGCACCGGGCCGGTTCAGCACCACAATACGGCTGTCGCTACCCAAGTACTTCTGCAGAAACGGCGCCATCATGCGGGCTACCAAATCCGTGCCCCCGCCAGGGCCATAAGACACGATGAAATTAATAGGGTGTGACGGATAGCCGGCGGCCTGCGCTGCGCCTGCCAGGCCGGTCAGCGTGCCAAGGCAGGCTGCACTAGCTGCCAAACGAATGAAACGGCGTCGCAAATTCAGAGTTTGCATAGGGTTGTCTCCTGGTGATGGCGGATATCCCGCTCGTTTTCAGAATGGATGCTGGCCAAGGCGCTCTAGAAATCGTGGCCAGACATCGGGGTTTAACAGGCGTGGCGGCCGCTCTCCGCGCAGCATCATGACGAGTTGCTCGGCGGCCCCTCGTGCGACGTTGCGCCGTGCTTCGTGAGTCACACCCGCCGTATGAAAGCTGCCTACGACGTTGTCATGCAGCAGCAGCGGGGCGTCGTTGCCCGGCGGTTCCTGATCCCACACATCCAGGCCGGCACCCGCCAAGTGGCCACTGGACAGGGCTGCATTGAGCGCGGCCTCGTCATGAATGCCGCCACGGGCCGTAGTGATAAATACCGATCCGGGCTTCATGGCGGCAAATTGGGCTGTGCTGAACATCCCGCGTGTCTGGGCATTGAGCGGGCAATGCAGCGACACGACATCTGCATTGGCCAACAGTGTGTCCAGATCCATCGGTTCCGCTCCGCGTTCGCGGATCGCCGTCTCATCCAGCAACGGGTCATAGGCGCAGACACGCATGCCAAAGCCCTGTGCGATCCGAACGACCCGGCGGCCAATTTCGCCGACACCGATCAGGCCGATGCAGGTGCCCCGTATTTCATGACCCATCAGCGATTCACGGCTAAAGCCCGTCGCTGTGCGCAATTGCTGGTGAGACAGCACGATGCGCCGCTGCACGGCCAGCAACAAGGCAAACGTGTGTTCGGCAACCGAATCTGCATTCATGCCAGCCTGGTTCACGACCGCTACACCCGCCTCGGTGCAGGCGGCCACGTCGATGGTGTCGTAGCCGGCTCCCGAGGAAGAGACACACAGCAGGTTCGGACAATCGCGCAGTAACTCGCGTGAGACAAACCATTCCCGGGGGAGCTCATCCTTGGCGGCGGAGGCCAGATAGGCATGAGCCTGCTGCAGCTGGGATAGCGTGTGATCATTGTTGCCGCGGGCCGGCAATACCGATAGCTTGGCCGATTGCGCGATCAGGTCATCAAAAATCGGATTGACCCACAGGTCCAACCGGCAAACAAGAGGCATCATTCTCAACCGTCCTTTAACATGCAGACGACTGTACGAAACTCTTGTTGTGAAATAAAGCGAATATTTTTCCAAAAAATAAAACGCTTTTAGGAAACAAATATAGGAAAAGTGCGCATCGAAGGCCCACTCTCACGCAACCGACTCAAATCATGCAACTGGGGGCATGAAAATCGATGGTCTCCACAGCCAGCTTGCGCATGCTCTCCAGCATGGGCCGGGTATCGTCGCGCCGCCATTCAAAGCAGTACTGCAGTGGCGTGAGGGGCGGAAACTCCGCGAGCGGCACCATTTCGCCACGTTGACAGAGCAACTGCGCCCAGGCGCTTGGCAAAAAGCCTACGCCCAATCCCTGGCGGATGATGCCCGCCACTGCCCCCCAGCTGTTGCACGACAGCGTACGCCCGGGGGCGAGCCGGTTTTGGGTCAACCATTCGTCCAGGATGCGGATGACGCCGGAGTTTTGCGGCAGCGTCACCAGCGTCAGCTCTGACAGTTGTGCAGGCAGCGCCGGGCCGCGCCGGCCGAGCGCGCGCGGGGTGCCCACCCAGGAGAATTCCACTTGCCCAATCGTGCTGGACGCAATGGCAGGCCGGGACGACGGGCCGCCGATGATCGCGAAATCGAGCTCTCCTTCCTCCAGTTTGTCTTCCACCAGATGGCCGACATCGGCAAAGGGTTCGACCCGTAGATCGGGGTGATCGCGCTGAATGGCCTCGATAAACTGCGGCATCCATGTCCATGAAGTCAATTCCCCCACCCCGAAACAGCAGCGCCCCGAGTAGTTCAGATGCGTACCGGCTTGCTGCATGAACAGGTCTGCCCCGCGCAGCAACTCCTTCGCATGAGGTAGCAGGTGATCGCCCAACGGCGTCAGCGTGGCGGTGCGTGCGCTGCGATTAAAGAGCTGAGCACCCAGCGACGTCTCCAGTTCTCCGATGCGTTTGGAGAGCGACGAGACGGAAATATTCAAACGATTGGCGGCAATGGCGAAGTTCTTGCAGATTGCAGCCCAGTAGAAAGCTTCCAGTTGTTTGAGGGTCATATCTCGCGTGACGACGATCGGAAAAAAGCGAAATCAAATATATCAATAAATTCGCTTTTTTGAGATAAATCGTCGCGGATGCTGTGCCGGGCAAGTGCCCTTTCACCCATGTGCCGCGCGCCACGCCTGATATGCGGCCAGCGCCGACGGCGTCAAGTCGGCCGGTGAGATCTCGCGCTGATGTCCCATGATCATCAACGCGTAGGGCGTCGCCAAGGCAGCCGCCTCGGCACATAGACGCGCCTCCTCGCCTTGCGAGGGTAGCCGGTTGCGCCAATAATTAATGGCTTGCTCGAGATCGGGCAATGAAATGGGCGTGTTCATGCTGGTATTGTCCCAGAACGACGCGTGACAAGTCCGTCACCGTTTGCAAAGCGTCACGATAGCAACACGCCGATACGGCGGCCAGATGCTATATAACGGGTCGTGTTGTCGATGGAGGCACCTTTTGACTGCTCCCTTCCCTAAAGGAAAGGGATTCCCACTTCACCGAACCGAGCCGTTGTACATCATCACTCATGCACTCAGGTCTTACCGTTTCTCCATGGGCTAACACCGCCAGCCCGGCGGCTAATACGTTATGCGCCGCGTTGATGTCACGGTCGTGGTCTGCGTTGCATCCCGGACAGGACCAATGCCGCACGCTCAACGGCAGCTTAGGTGAAACATACCCACAGCTGTGGCAGCGCCTACTCGATGGGTACCAGCGGTCCACCCGCACGAACTCACGCCCATACCAACGGGCCTTGTATTCCAGCTGCCTCACAAACTCCGACCACCCGGCATCACCGATAGATTTGGAAAGACAGCGGTTTTTCTGCATGTTGGACACAGACAAGCTTTCTACGGCAATCACTTGGTTCTCGTGGATCAACCGGGTGGAAAGCTGGTGCAGGAAATCCCTGCGGATGTCTGCGATCTTTGCATGCAGCTTGGCGACTTTCAGCTTCGCCTTGGCGCGGCGAGCCGATCCTTTTTGTTTCCTGGCCAAGCGGCGCTGTAGCTTAGCTAACTTAACTTCATGCTTGCGAAAGATCTGTGGCGCATCGACTTTTTCTCCTGTTGAGAGCACAGCAAAATGAGACAGTCCCAGATCTATCCCGACACAGCTCGACGTAGGCGTTTTCTGCGCCACAACGTCGTCGCACAGCAGACTGACAAAGTATCGGTCCGCTGCGTCTTTGCTGACCGTGACGGTAGTGACCTTGGCGGCTTTGGGAATTTGACGGGACCAACGAATGGGCAACGCCTCGGTCATCTTCGCCAGTTTGAGCGAACGGCCATCCCATCGAAAGGCACTGGCGGTGTACTCCGCCGATTGTGTGCCATCCTTGCGTTTGAAACGGGGATATCCCGTTTGTTTGGTAAAGAAACCGACAAACGCCGTTTGCAGATGGCGCAGTGCCTGCTGCAACGGAACACAGCTGACCTCGTTCAACCACGCGTAGTCCGGCATCTTTTTCAGTGCTGTCAGCGCGGCAGAGGTAGCGTGATACCCCAGGCGCTCTTGTCGCTCAGCCCAGGCGGTCGAACGCAAACTAAGCATGTGGTTGTAGACCACACGTACGCAACCGAACGTACGAGCCAGCGTGCTCGCTTGCTCGGGCGTCGGATAGAACCGGAATCGGTAGGCACGTTTGGTTTGCATGCCCGAAATACTATCTACATCAAACCAGATAACTGGATATTTATCCAGCCACCAGCACGAATCAGACCAATCTTGCAGCCTCACGGCCGCGCCCCTTACCTTACCGGCATGAATGCCGAGGTTTCTCGGAGCAATGGATGAATACGCAAGTTCCTACGCCGGGCGAAACGCCGCGCCGCCGGTTGCACCCTTTAGTGGCGACTGCAGCAGTGTCGGTCATTGTGCTTTCCACGGTCGCAGTGGCTTCGTTGCTTGGCTGGATTCCCACGCCGTGGGCCGAGTCCACTGGCCAGCCTCCTGTGCACGAAGCAAAGGTCCAAGCCGAGGCCGAGGCTCAGGCGCAACAAGCAGCGGCTGAGCCCGGTTCTGTGCCGGATGCAGAGACCGAAGCGGCCTACGCTTCACCTGCCGCCCAGTCTAGTGCTTCCGCGCAAGGCCGTGCCGAGGCACAATCGTCTGCCCCCGCGCCGGCCAAGTCTGCCAGCGCGTCCAAATCGTCTTCCTCTCAGGCCTCTGCTGCCAGTAAATCGTCCGCCTCCTCGGCGACTTGCGCGAACTGCGGTGTGGTCGAGACCATACGGACCGTCCAGGTTCCCAAGAAAAATGAGGGCTATAACGTGGTGGGCACCGTCGCCGGCGGCGTCGTCGGAGGGGTAGTAGGCCATCAGTTCGGTGGGGGCAGCGGCAAAGACGCTCTGACCGTGCTGGGCGCCGTAGGGGGCGCTTTGGCAGGTCATGAAATCGAGCGTAATATCAGACAGCAACAGACCGTGACACACTACGAGCTGACGGTGCGCATGGATAATGGCAGCAAGCGTACGTTTCGCAGCTCGCAGCCGTTTGCCTATGCGTCCGGCGATCACGTTCGCGTCGAAAACGACCAACTGCTGCCACGCTAAGCATTGCCTTCTGGAGACTGCATGTCCACGTCCAATACCAATCCCTTTGTTTTGCCTGGTTTAGGGCAGGACAGCGACCTTTCGGGTAACCCGTTGCTGGCCAGCATGGAGATGATGCGCAAGGCATGGGCGGGGCTCGCGGGCCCGGGGGGCTTGGCCCAGTCGTTGCCTATCGCTCCTCCGATGAATCTCGAGGAGCTCGAACGCCGCATTGCCGAACTGCGTACCGTCGAAAGCTGGCTGCGCATGAATCTGTCGATGTTGAGCAGCGCCATCCAAGGCATGGAGGTTCAGCGTTCCACCATCGCAACGTTGCGCTCCTTTATGACCGGCGCCGCCGGAAACGGGCCATCGCCCCTGGAGGTCGTGCTGGGGCTTAAACCTGCTCAGGGGGCGGCCAAGCCTGCGTCGGCATCGACGGGGGCATCTTCCCGTTCCGAAACCCGCTCATCATCAACGGCCGAGGCGTCAGCTTCGTCTGGCGATGAGGCATCGGCGCCATCCGCTGGTGTCGGCACCGCCAGCATGGCAGATCAAATGAGCCAGGCGTCGCAAGCGTGGTGGAATCTGCTGCAGCAGCAATTCAACCAAATCGCGACAGCCACGGCCTCCAGCATGCCCGATCCCGCCGCCATGCAAGCCGCAGCCGACGCCGCTGCTAAAACGGCGACCGGGGCTCCTCCTGCACAGGCGAACGCTGCACCAGCCGCTGCGTCGGCTGCGGCTCCTCGCAAGCGTGCACCGCGCAAAGCCGCGGCCAAACGTGCGCCCGCCGCACCGAAGTCATAACCTTTCTATTCAATCGTGCGGCGAGCGAGTTGCTTGTCGCCCCAAAGCTGTTTTCTGAATTCCTATGCTAAACGTCGTTATTCTCGCCGCCGGACTGGGTAAACGCATGCAGTCCGATCTGCCCAAAGTCTTGCACCCTCTCGCGGGCAAACCCATGCTCGAGCACGTGCTCGATAGCGCCAGCCAACTGAATCCCGGCCGCATTACGATCGTGGTCGGTCATGGCGCTGATCGTGTCCGTGGCGCATTCGACGGCCGCGCAGACCTCAGCTTTGCCTTGCAGCAGCCGCAACAAGGCACAGGCCATGCCGTTCAGCAGGCAGTTCCATTCCTGCAAGAAGACGGCAAAGACGATGTGACGCTGGTGCTATACGGCGATGTGCCGCTGGTGCAGCCCGACACACTGCGCCGTTTGCTCGACGCGCGCGGTGAGGGTGCTGCCGTGTTGACCGAAATTCTGGACGATGCGACCGGTTATGGCCGTATCGTCCGCAACGACCAGGGCCAAGTCACGCGCATCGTCGAACACAAAGATGCGAACGAGACTGAGCGCGCCATTCGCGAGGTCAATACCGGCATTCTGGTTGCCCCCACGGCCAAGCTCAAGGACTGGCTCAGCCGCATCGACAACAACAATGCTCAGGGCGAGTACTACCTGACCGACGTGGTCGGCCTGGCTGTCGCCGATGGCGTGCCGGTAGGCGCCGCCCAGCCTGCTGCAGGCTGGGAAACACTGGGGGTAAACAGCCGCGTGCAGCAAGCCGAGTTGGAGCGCCGCTACCAACAAGAACAAGCCCGCCGTCTGCTCGAGGCTGGCGTGACGCTGGCTGATCCCGCACGTTTCGATGTGCGCGGTTCTCTGACGTGCGGACGCGACGTGGTCATCGACGTGGGCTGCGTATTCGAGGGCAAGGTCGAATTGGCCGACGGCGTGCGTGTCGGCCCGCATTGCGTCTTGCGCGACGTTTCGGTGGGTGCCGGCACGCAGATCGAGGCATTCAGCCATATCCAGCAGGCCGTTGTCGGCAGCGACGCACGTGTGGGCCCTTATGCTCGCTTGCGTCCTGGCGCGCAGTTGGGTGACCGCACACACGTAGGCAACTTCGTAGAAGTCAAAAACAGTGTGCTGGACGTGGACAGCAAAGCCAACCATTTGGCGTATATCGGCGACGCCGATGTTGGTGCACGCGTCAACGTTGGCGCGGGCGTCATCACCTGCAACTACGACGGCGCCAACAAGTTCCGCACGACCATCGAGGACGATGCGTTCATCGGTTCGGATAGCCAACTGGTCGCGCCGGTACGTGTTGGCCGTGGCGCCACGCTGGGCGCTGGCACCACATTAACCACCGACGCACCGGCTGGGAAACTGACCATCTCGCCGCGCGCGCGCCCGAGCACGATCGAGGGCTGGCAGCGCCCCCAGAAAAAGTCGTGAGCGCCGCAGCACCGGAGGAGCCGGAACCCCGCGAGGAGCCTCGTCCTCGTTCTGCGTTGCCTGATGGCTTGCCGACACCGAGGCGATATTGGGCGGCAGCTACCGTCCTGACGGGCATCAGCCTGTCGGTGCTGGATACCTCCATCGCCAATGTGGCGCTGCCTACCATTTCTGTCGACCTGAATGCGCAGCCCTCGCAGGCGGTATGGGTCGTCAACGCCTACAACCTGGCGGTGGTGATGCTGTTGCTGCCGTTGTCCGCCTTGTCCGAGCGCATTGGTTTTCGGCGCATGTTTTCGATCGGGTTGGCCTTGTTCACCGTGGCGTCATTCTGCGGCGCGATCTCGACCTCGTTGTGGCAATTGACCGCGGCGCGCGTCGTGCAGGGTATTGGCGCTGCTTCGCTGATGTGCATGTTCGGCGGGCTGGTGCGCAATATCTATCCGCTGCACATGCTCGGTCGTGGTATCAGCATCAATGCTACCGCCGTCGCCGTCATGTCTGTCCTGGGGCCCACGATAGGTTCGGTGATACTTGAGGTCGCCCATTGGCGCTGGATCTTTGCCATCAATCTTCCTATCTGCATCGGCGTCATGTTTGGTCTGCGCCATCTGCCCGAGGTTCCCCGCAGCAACATCCGTCTCGATTGGCGCAGTGCCCTGCTCTGCATGTTGACACTCGGCGTCTTTATTTCCGGTGTCGACACGCTGGGCCACAGCGCCTGGCGTGGCGTGTTGCTCATCGCGGTAGCGATTGTGGCGGGCTGCATATTGGTGCGCCGTGTGAGTCATCAACCTGCGCCCCTGGTCCCCGTCGATCTGTTGCGGATTCGATCGGTTGCCTATGCGGTAGCGGCGTCGGTATGTACTTTCGCGGCCCAGATGGCCTCGTTTGTGTCACTGCCGTTTTATTTTCAACAGATCCTGGGCCGGCCTTATCTAGAGGTCGGCATGTTGATGGGGGCATGGCCAGTAGGTACCGCCATCGTGGCGCCCTTGGCAGGCCGCATGTCCGATCGTTATTCCGCCGCCATGCTCAGTGGCGTTGGGGCGGCGGCCATGGTGTTGGGATTGGCCACCTTGGCATTCTTGCCGCTCACTGCGAGCAATACCTGGATCATGGTCGCGATGTTCATCACGGGTATGGGGTTCGGCTTTTTTCAAACCCCCAATAATCGTGCCATGCTGTCCTCGGCCCCGCGCCAACGCAGCGGTGCCGCGGGTGGTATGCAGGCCACGACACGCGTGTTTGGCCAGAGTTTCGGCACGGCGCTGGTCGCTATCGCCTTTGGCATGGGCGGGGCTCACGGACCGTCTGTCGCCTTGATATTGGCAACCCTGTGTGCGGCACTGGCAATAGGCGTCAACACAGTGCGAGCCAACAAGCTTCGGACAGATTGAAACGCAGGAGTATCCTCGGCGCATCGTCCTCCTATAATGCGCCGATATAGGCTTCCTTAGACGCGGCGCATGAAAATCCTGCAACTCAATTTTGAAAAAGGCTGGCGCGGCGGCGAACGTCAAACGCTCTATTGCATGCGCGCCTTTCGCGCGGCGGGACATGACGTAGAGGTGCTGTGCCGTGCGGGCGCGCCGCTGCAGGCGCGCGCCACCGAAGACGGCTTCGTCGCACATGGCGTACGCAACGTGTTTGCGCAACTCGCCTATTTGGCGCGCGCCGGCCAGCGCTACGACATCATCCACGCGCAAACGGCCAACACGGTGACCTGGGCGGTGCTGACCAAGGCCTTGCATCGTCGTCCCGTCGTGTTTTCCCGTCGCACCTCGTTCGAGGTCAAACCCAACGAAGAATGGAAAACCGGCGCCAAGTGGCGGCGTGTCGATTGTTTTGTCGCCATCAGTGAGATGGCCGCCTCCGAGCCGCGCCGTCTCGGTTTGCACCCCGTCATCATTCGCAGTGCTGTCGAGCCGCACACAATCGATACCGGCAACGTCGGGCGCTTGGTCGCCGAGCTGGGTCTGCACGGTAAAAAGGTCTTGGCAACCTCAGCCGCGCTCATTCACGACAAAGATCCCATCACGCTGATCCGTGCGGTCGGCGAGCTTGCCCGCACGCGCAACGACTTTGTTTTTGTGCACTTTGGCGCGGGAGGCGATCGCGAGGCACAGGCCCGGGCAGAGGTCCAGGCCCTCGGCCTACAAGACGTCTACCTGTTTGCCGGTTTTCGCAAAGGCATCGAAGACTACTACAGCATCTTTGACGTTTTTGTCATGAGTTCCCTCGAAGAGGCCCTGGGCAGCAGTGTGCTCGACGCCTTTCTGCAGCGCGTGCCTGTAGTCTCAACCGACGCCGGTGGCCTGAAAGAAAGCCTCGCAGAGGGCCGTGGTGTGTTGTGCGCGGTGGGAGATGTGCAAGGCATGGCGCAAGGCATGGCCCGTTGCCTGGATGATGCGGCCTTTCGCGCCGACTGCACCCAACGCGCTTACGATTACGTGCGCACCGAGCACGACGTCACCGAGATGGGACGGCGCTACCTCGCGCAGTTCGACAAGCTGCTGGCCTCACATCGAGCCTGATCGATGCTATGCATCGGGCACTTCGACTCGTGTTTCGAACTTTGCCCGATGCATTGAGAAAAACGTGCGTACGTTGCGCACATTCGCCTGTGCCGTGAACGCCCGATGCACTAGCGCATGATAGGCGGGCATATCGCGTACCTGCACAATCACGACAAAATCCGGACCCGTCGATACCCGATAGCATTGCTGTACGGCCGGTTCGTCCATCAGACTGCGTTCAAACACATCCAGACTTTCGGCCGCCTGCACATCCAGCGTGATCTCCACAATCGCCGTCAAACTGCTGCCCAGCTTCTCCGGTGCCAGGATTGCCACCTGACGTGCGATCACTCCCGATTCCACCAATCTCCGCACTCGACGCAGGCAGGTCGGTGGCGACGCATGCACTCGCGCCGCCAATTCCTGGTTCGTCAGCGCGCTGTCCTGCTGCAGCTGATTCAGGATGCGGCGATCCAAATCATCCAGTTCTAGAGGGATTGAGCCGTTGTCTTGCATTTTTATTTCATAAAATCCGATCAAACGAAAATATATTTAATCACGTTTATGTAAGAAAATAAGATTTCATATGTAATCAAATAAGGAAATCAAATTTCATTCCATCCGGCGCACAATGCCCCATACCCAAATTATTGGAGGTCCACCTTATGTGCGGCATCGTTGGCGCCGTCGCTCAGCGCGACATCACCCCTATCCTGGTCGAGGGCCTGAAGCGGCTCGAATACCGTGGCTACGATTCGTGCGGCGTCGCGCTGTACATGGACGGTCATCTGCGCCGTACGCGCAGCACGCAGCGCGTCGCCGAGCTGGGTGACCAAATCGCTCAGGACAAACTGTCCGGTTTCACCGGCATTGCGCACACCCGTTGGGCCACTCACGGCGTCCCCGCCACGCACAACGCCCACCCGCACTTTTCCCATCTCGGCAACGATGAGCCGCGCATCGCGCTCGTACACAACGGCATCATCGAAAACCACGACGAGCTGCGCGCCGAGCTGCAAGCCGCCGGTTATGTTTTCGAAAGCCAGACCGACACCGAGGTCATCGCTCACCTGGTCAATCACCTGTACAACGGCGATCTGTTCGACACCGTGCAACAAGCCGTCCGCCGCCTGCACGGCGCCTACGCGATCGCCGTGTTCTGCCGTGATGAGCCGCACCGCGTGGTCGGCGCACGCCAAGGCTCGCCCTTGGTCGTCGGCGTAGGCCAGAACGAAAATTTCCTGGCCTCCGATGCCTTGGCCCTGGCCGGCACCACCGATCAGATCATCTATCTGGAAGACGGCGACGTCGTCGACCTGCAGCTGTCGCGCGTCTGGATCACCGACAGCGAAGGCAAGCCCGTAGAACGCAAGGTCCACACCGTGCAGGTGCACACTGGTGCTGCCGAGCTCGGCCCCTATCGCCACTACATGCAAAAGGAAATCTTCGAGCAGCCGCGCGCGGTAGGCGATACCTTGCAGGACATCGAGACCATCACGCCTGAGCTATTCGGCGACGAGGCGTACAAGGTCTTCAAAGACATCGATTCGCTGCTCATTCTGGCGTGCGGCACCAGCTACTACGCCGGCTTGACCGCCAAATACTGGATCGAATCCGTCGCAAAGATTCCCGTCGCCGTCGAGATCGCCAGCGAATACCGTTATCGCGACAGCGTGCCCAACCCGCGTTCGCTGGTCGTCACCATCTCACAATCCGGTGAGACCGCCGACACGCTGGCCGCGTTGAAACACGCGCGTTCGCTGGGCATGGAGCACACGCTGACCATCTGCAACGTGGCTACCAGCGCGATGGTGCGTGAATGCAAGCTGTCATACATCACGCGCGCAGGTGTCGAGATCGGCGTGGCCTCGACCAAGGCCTTCACCACGCAATTGACCGCCTTGTTCCTGTTGACGCTGGCCTTGGCCCAAGTGCGCGGCACGCTGAATGCCGAACAAGAAGCCGAGCATTTAAAAGCCCTGCGTCACTTGCCCGTCGCGATTGGTTCAGTGCTCGCGCTCGAGCCTCAGATCATGGCCTGGGCCGATCGCTTTGCGACCAAGGAAAACGCCTTGTTCCTGGGCCGCGGCATGCATTACCCCATCGCTTTGGAAGGCGCGCTGAAGCTGAAAGAAATCAGCTACATCCACGCCGAGGCCTATCCTGCTGGTGAGCTCAAGCACGGCCCGTTGGCATTGGTCACCGAACACATGCCTGTCGTGACCATCGCCCCGCGCGATGCTTTGCTGGAAAAGCTGAAATCCAACATGCAAGAAGTCCGCGCACGAGGCGGTGAGCTGTATGTATTCGCCGATGCCGACAGCCGTATTGCCAACGCCGAAGGCATGCACGTGATCCGTATGCCGGAACACTATGGTGTGTTGTCGCCGATCCTGCATACGATCCCGCTGCAGTTGCTGTCGTATCACACGGCATGCGCGCGTGGGACGGATGTGGATAAACCGCGCAACTTGGCGAAGAGTGTGACGGTGGAGTAACCGCTTATCGGCACTTGCCACGCTGATCGTTATCCCTTGCTCTTCGAAAGTGAGGGCGCCCGTGGGCCGTTCTCAAGCGGGAAAATCACCTTGGGCCACTGCCGGATTGCGCGGGCTCATCCGACTATCAGGGCGGTGATCTCCACTTCGGCCCAGGCGCTGCCGGGCAGGCTAATCACGCCCATCGCGCTGCGCGCCGGGCGTGGCATGTCGGGAAAGGCGGTCCCGAGCACCTGCGAGGCGCCGTCCAGCACCGCGCTGTGTTCCTCGAAGTCTGCCCCGCTGCGCAGATAGCCGCGCAACTGCAGGATGGCGCGCACTCGGCCGAGGTCGCCGCCGCAGGCTTGCCGCAAAGCGGCCAGGCCGCTTAACGCCGCCTGCGCGCATGCGGCTCTGGCCGGCTCGAGGTCCTGTCCTGGCCGGCATACCCCCACGATCGGCACGCCGTCCAAGCGGCTCGCCTGGCCGCTGACGCAGGCTAGCCTAGCCTCGTCCAAAGGCGCCAGGTGGTAGGGTGCGTAGCTGCCGCGCGGGCGCGGCGGCGCCGGTAAGTGCCAGCCCGCGGTGGCCAGCCGTAACTCGATGACGCCGGTCACGTCATCCATTGCGTGTCTCCACTCAGCCAACAGCCCGCGCCATGGCCGCGCGGGCGCAACTGGATTGCCGACGGCGAACCCATAGCCATGCCCTGCCGCACCGTATAGACCTGGCCGGCGGGAATGGCGCGGGTCTTGTCCAAATAGCCCCACAACGCCGCTGCCGCAATGCCGGTGGCTGCGTCCTCGGGATAACCAGACGCTTTGGGGAACTGCCGTGCGCTGGCACCGTCCGTGGACAGTGCGTAGGGATACAGGCCGGTCGAGCCGATGGCTTCGCATAGGCCGTGCATGGCGTTGAAATCGGGGGCCAGGGCGTCCAGCACGGCCGCGTGGGGCAGCCTCACCAGGGTTTTGACGCGGCTGGTGTTGGCGTTGATCATGTGTAGGCCGGGTAGCCCGGGATCGATGCGTAGCACCGCCGCGATGGAGCGGCATTGCTCCGGCGTCAGCGCGGACGTGGCCACGGCGGGTTGCGAGACCCAGGCGCGGCCGCGGGCCTCATCCCATTCGACGTCCACGCTACCGCTTAGGGTCTGGACCCGCGTGGCGGGCGTGCACCAATGTCCCCATTGCCGCAGCGCCCAGAGTGTCCCAACGGTAGCGTGGCCGCACATCTCCATCTCGTGGCCGGGCACGAAGAAGCGCAGCCGGCACAGGTGGTCATCGTGATCGGCCGGCATCACGAAGGACGATTCATGACCGTGGTGCGCCGCCAGGGCCTGCATGTCGCCAGCCGTCATGCCGAGCGCGTTCAGCACCAGGGGCACGGGGTTGCCGCCTTGCGTGGTCTGGGTAGGATCGACGAAGACGCGCAGCAGGGCTGCGGTGCCGGCAGCAGGCTCGGCGGGCGGGCGCGGGGAATGAAGGTCAGTCAAACTGGACTCCGAGGGTGGTGATGAGATCGCCCCAGAAGGCGAGGTCGTGGGAGACGGTGTGCGCCAGTGCGTCGGCCGTGTCCAGCCGAACGTCGACTCCTTTGGCTGCGAGATCCTCCGCGATGGCCGGATCGCGCAACACCGTGTTCAGGGCAAGATTCATCTTCTGCACGATAGTCGGCGGCGTGCCTTTCGGGAACGCCAGGCCGTACCAAAGCGATTGCGTGTAGGCCGGCAAACCCTGCGCGGCGAAGGTCGGTACGTTCGGCAGGATGGGGGTAGCGCTGGTAGTGGCTACGGCGACCAGCTTGCCGCTCTGCACGAAAGGTGCCAAGCCCACGGGATTGTCGAACATGATGTCCACCTGGCCGCCGATCAGATCGGTATAGGCGGGAGCCGCGCCGCGGTAGGGCACGTGCGTCAGATCCAGATGTTGGTCTTTTTTAAACATCTCGCCCAACAGGTGCGACACGGTGCCGGCGCCCACCGAAGCGTAAGTGACGCTGCGGCCCTTCAGTACCGCGATTAGCGTGGGCAGGGTGGTGGCATTCAGGGCCGGCTGTGCCGCAAGCACATAGGGCGAGGTGCCGATGAAGCCGATATAGTCGAAATCCTGGCCCGGCTTGTACGGCAGGTTCTTGTACAGGCTGGCGCTGAGTGCGACAGTGCTGGTGGTGACGGCGACCGCAGTGTAGCCGTCAGGTTTGGCGCGCGCGGCCTGACTTGTGCCCACCGTGCCGCCGGCGCCGCCCGCATTCTGTATGATGACGGTCTGCTGCAATTGGCGCGTCAACGCTGGCTGCAGAGTGCGCACTACCAGGTCGGTGCCACCACCGGCCGGGAACGGCACGATCAGCGTGATTGGTTTATCAGGCCAGACGGACTCGGCTGCCGCGCTAGCAGGCGGCAGAGCCAGGGTGGCGGCGGATAGCAAAGCGAGTGGCAACGCGCGGATCATTAATATCCCCTTGTATTGGTTGAATGTCTCAGATCGTAGGGACCGGCCCGCCTGCAGGCGAACCACGACGCGACAGGGATTAATCCCGCATGCGACAGCGGCCGAGCGGCGCGGGCGCCGGGCTTGCATGAAAGCGGGGTGTGCGTCGATACTGGTCCAATGTCCATTCCCGCCTGCGTCGGCCAGTTGCTGGCGCGGCAACTGCGCCGCCCGACCCATCATGCGTTCCGTTCCGCTTTCGTCCAAACAGAACCTGATCTCCCAGACCGGCTTTGCCATCGCCGCCAGCCGTCAGCCGTACTACGCCTTTCACTGGCACGAGCACGACTGCGCCATGCTGCTCTGGCCGCGCGCTGGCGCGCTCGACAGCGCCTGGAACGATGAGGAAGGCGCGCGGCGCCGCAGTCGGCTGGTCCGCGGCCAGGCCTTGCTGCTGCCGTCGCATGTCGAGCACAGCACGCGCGCCGAGAGCGCCGTGCAGCAGCATGGGGAGCTCTATCTGGCCCCCGAATTGCTGCGGTCCTGCCAGGCCGTTGGGGTGCTGCAATTGGACGGCGCGGCCCAGGCGATGCTCGACGCGCTGTGCAAGCCAGCCATGTCGGCCGCGGCCCTGCCGATGCTGGTGGCGGCGCTGATCACCCAGCTCGACGCCAATCACCGCCTCCAGGCCCAGGCTCGCGTGGCGCAGGCGCCACTACCGATGGCGCGGCAATGGCTGGCGTTGCTGCGTAGCCGGCTAGAAGACGGGCTGCCGCTGCCCGCCATCGCGGCGTCGGCCAGCGCGCTGGGAGCCACCACGCGCACACTCCAGCGCGCCTGCCAGGAAGCCTACGGACTTTCCCCCATCACGCTGCGCCGCAGAATCCTGGCGCAAGCCGCACGTCAGCGGATCGCGCTGGGCGAACCGTTGGCGCAGGTTAGCGCCGAACTGGGATTTTCCAGCAGCGGGCACTTAGGCCGGCTGCTGCGTTCAGTCGATACTGCTTCGGTCCCCAACACATCGGGTTACGCCGCCTGTGACGACGCATCGTTCGCTCTTGATGCGGGGCCAGATGTAGGCTGAGTCTAGCGTTGCTCTCGCAATTGGCCTGAGTGTGCCGACCAGGCGCCTTGCCAAAATACTTGCCATCAGGACGCTTCCGTCCAGAATCAGCCGTAGCCTTTTCGCAGTAGCTCGTTTTTACGCTTAATCTGGTAAACGCGTGCCGCCGTTGCGGAGAACAAATCGTTCTTTTCATCCTCGCTGGCGGCCGCCGAGATTCGCTTGAAGGCATTCCAGACCGTGGCGTAGCTTCCGGATGAGCGATCGACAGGAAAATTACTTTCGAACATGCAACGGCTTGAGCCGAACGCATTGATAACCTCTTCTGCCGACGGGCGCCAGGTATCGGCAAGTACAGCAGAGGAGGGTGGGGACGCCAGCGATTCAGACTTGTGGCCAAACATGGCAATGCCATAGCCGCCAATCTTGACGCTCACGTTCGGGCATGCTGCGAGTAATTTGATCGACTTGCGCCATTCGTCGAACGCCTCATGGCGGCGTTGCGCGTAGCTTCCCACGCCGAGGATACCTCCGACATGGTCGAGAACAATCGTGGCGTCGGGAACGGCTCGTGCCAGGTCAATGACTTCCTGCAATTGGGGATGATAGACCCACGCATCAAAGACAAGATTCATTGCCGTCAGCCGGCGTATCCCCGCCCGAAACTCGGGAAATGAATAGAGGCCCATCGGCGGCAGAGGCAATACCCCGAACCTGAAAGACTCATTGCGCGCAGCCGAGGCCCGAATGCCCCGGAACCGTCCTTTCCCGGCTTCGACATGGGCAGCAAGAACCTCCTCTACCGCATCGCCCAGGCACAAGTCTGCGTAGCCTACGATTCCGGCAGCGACTTCGGTTGCTGCCGCACGTGACAGGGCTTCTTCGGCCAATGCCACCACAGCTTCCGTTTCGCCGACAGGACGGAGATGCTCCGGGCCGCTGGTTCGGTATTTCCAGCCAACCTGCATGAATATCGTAGCGTCTACGCGGTGGCCGGTCGCGGCATCCTGCAATTGGTCCTCGAGCCCATAGCCAGCCCAGTGATCGGAGAAGTGGAAGTGCGCGTCAATGATGCGGCGTTCCGGATCCAAAGCAGGCTCGGAGGGTGTCGAGTACCACGTGGGGCTCAAGTGCGGTGGTAGCAAAACGGGTGGTTCGCTGTTGGCAAGCGTATCCAAGGACGAGTTCATTTTTTAGACTCACTGAATTTAAATGACGGCCAGCATTGAGGGGGCCACTGAGCGTGCCCTTTGGCGTTTCTTTATTCGGTACGCAAGGCGGTCCTTGCCGTCTCCTTCTGAGGCAACATCGTGAGCAAGGAAATAGCCGCGGCCACGATCAGTATCCAAGCAGGCGAATTTGCGGATTCCGTGTTCGCGATGAGCCATGTGGCGGCGTACGGAGCAGAACCGCCCGCAACAATCGCGGCAATACTGATTCCCAGATTGATACCGCTCGTGCGCACGTTCGTCGGAAGCAACTCGCTAAAGAGCGTGTAGTTTGTCGATAGATAGGCGGCTTCAAAAAGGCCGAAGGCTATCTGTGCGAGGATCGCTGCTGTCAACGAAGTCTGCATCACCATAAAGAGGGGATAGCTGAAAACGATGAAGCACAACGTTGTGCCCAAGATCATGGGTCTGCGCCCGACCTTATCGGACAAGATACCGAGTGGATAAATAGCCAAGGCTGCGATCAGCATCGACAGTGTGGCGGACCAGCCTGCCATTTGGGCAGACATGATTCCCTGCTTCTGGAAGAACGTGACAAAATAAGTGAACGCAACGTAGTACCCCGCCATCCCGCAGCATGCAAGGCCCGTGATGGCCAGCACGCCCTTCGGATAGCGGCACAGCAGAGTAACCGTGGGTGTTTTCTGGACCTTGCTCTGACTCTCGAGATGGACAAAGTCAGGCGTTTCCTCCATTTTGTGTCGAACCAGCAATGCAATCACACCCATCGGGGCTGAAATGAGGAACGGGATACGCCAGCCCCATGAATGGAGCTCATCGAGTGTCAACGACGAATTGAGCAGCGCGACGGCAATCGCGCCTCCCATGGTGCCGACCAGGCATCCGATCTGCGTTGTGCTGGTCACGGCTGCTCGCCGAGCATCGGGGGCGACTTCTGCTACATAGGCGACTGCGCCGCCCATCTCTCCGCCTGCTGCGAAGCCTTGAACGCATCGCAGGAAGCAAAGGAGTATCGGAGCAAGCACGCCGATATGATCGTACGTCGGCAGCAGTCCGATGCACGTTGTCGCGGCCACCATGCCGACGACCGAAACCAGCAAGGCTGGCTTGCGCCCGTAGCGGTCTGCCAGGCTACCCAGAACGATACCGCCCAATGGTCGAACGACAAACGCGACGCCAAACACCGCAAAGGTGTAAAGCAGCGCAGACGTTCCACTTTGGGGAAAGAACAAGATTGCGAGAGTAGTGGCAAGAAACGCGTAGACGGTGTAGTCGTAGTATTCGATGAGCGTGCCGATCGATCCTGCCCATACGGCTCGGCGAATGGATCTATCGGATCGTGCGGATGCTATTGCCATCGTAGAGGGGATGCAATGCTGTATGGAACTCATGTTTTTCTGTCTCCGTGCTGTTGTGGGAATGACATGGCATCCGCACGAGTCTGCATGGGTGTTGACCCTGCTAGTAGTCAATCAGGTCGCCGCATTCTGGCGTACACATTTCACTCGTATGAACTCCCGGAGGCCTTCGATTCCACCTTCGGATCCGAGTCCGCTGTCCTTGTGGCCGCCGAAGGGTGTTTCGGGCAGCGAGGCTTGCCATTCGTTAATGCATACCGAGCCGCTCTCGATTTCGTTTGCCAGGCGGTGCGCCGTGCCCAAGTGATTGGTGAAGGCATAGGCGGCCAATCCAAAGGGCAGCCGGTTAGCCTCGCTGATTGCTTCATCGAGATGCTTGAACGAGCTGAGCAAGGCAACCGGACCGAACGGTTCGATGTTGGCAACGTCGCTCTCAATCCCAGGGCGAAGAATCACCGTCGGTTGGTAGTAAAAGCCGGTCGTTCCGATCCGCTGGCCTCCAGTGGCAATTTTGAATCCGCGAGCGCTTGCGTCGTCGACAAGTCTCTCGATCGAATCGAGCCGGCGCTGGTTCTTCAGGGGCCCCATCTGCGTCGAGGGATCAAGGGGATCACCGACCTTCAGTGCGGCGGCGGCATTGACGAACTTTTCGCAGAACTCCGGAAATATGGCTTCGTCCACGAGAAAGCGGGTCGGGCAGACGCAGAACTGCCCGGAGTTTCTATATTTTGTCGCGACCGCCGACTTGACGACACGATCTATGTCGACGTCAGCGCAGACGATGACTGGCGCGTGACCACCCAACTCGAGCGTTGCCCGCTTCAGGGTCTTGGCAGCCTTAGTGCCCAGTTCCTTGCCCACGGATGTGGCGCCGGTAAAGGTGAGCATCGCGATGTTCGGAGAGGCGCATAGCAAGTCAGCGATCTCGATCGGGTCGCCGAAAACCATATTGACTACGCCAGCAGGAATCCCGGCATCCTGGATGGACTGTGCGATCAGCAGCGCTACGCCGGCGGTTTCCTCGGACGGTTTTAGCACTACGGTGCAACCAGCCGCGAGCGCACCGCTGATTTTTCTGGCTGGCGTGATGGCGGGGGCGTTCCAACCCGAGAAAGCGGCGACGGGGCCAATGGGCTCCAGCATCACTGTTTGCGTGGTGCCAGCGGTTCGCGCGGGGATGGTGCGGCCATACAGCCGGCGTGCTTCCTCAGCGGACCACTCGAACATCTCCGATGCCGTGACGACTTCCTTGCGTGCTTCTCCGATCGGTTTGCCCAGTTCCAGGGAAATTTGTTCGGCAAACGTTTCCGTCCGTTCAGTCATCAGTGCCGCGACCCGTCGCAGTAATGAGGAGCGCTCTAGCGCAGACGTCTTTCTCCAGCTCTTGAACGCCCCGGTAGCAGCTTGTATGGCTTCTTCGACGTCAGTGGCGGTCGCGTACGGAAAGGCCTCAAGTGCCTCGCCAGTCGTCGGATTGACGCCTTGAATAAGCTTGTTCGATTTGCCTGGTCGAAACTCTCCGGCGATGAATTGCGTGTACTTCATGATGTGTGCCCTTTTTGATTGCTTGAAAACGTACGTGTTAATCCATTAACAACGGGGGGGCGGGACGTCGTTGGCTTGCGCCCAGAACTCGGTCATCGACGAGGTGTCTTTGCCGTCATAGCCCGCATTGCGCGCGAGTTGGAACATGCTGCGAACGAGGTTTCCGACTGGCAGAGAAACCCCGCTCGATTGGGCTGCTTGGCAGGCAAGCGTCAGATCCTTGAACCCAAGGGCAATGTCGAAGCCCGGAGAGAGATCGCCCTTCAGAACCTTGACCGGCCACTTTTCCTTGAGTTGGCCGTTCGATGCAGTGGTGCCGGTCAAGACATTAAAGGTCTTCTTTATATCCATGCCCAACGAGTTCGCAAGAACCAGGGCTTCGGAATTCAACTGGCAGTAGCAGAGCACCATGAGGTTGTTGATCAACTTCATCCGAGTTCCAGAGCCCGGGTTGCCGCAATGGAGAACCGTGGAACCCATGTCGAGCAAGATCGATTGAAACTCCTCGAAGTTCGAGTCCGTCGTGCCTAGCATGAAGAGCGACTCGCCCCGATCGGCATTTGTCGCGAGTCGTCCCACCGGCGCATCGGCAAAGCGGATGCCTTTCGCCTCTGCTGCACGCGCCATCTCGTCAACAGTGTCGATATCTATCGTGCTGAGCTCGACAAAGATTTTGCCGGCATCCATATTCGACAGTACGCCGTCCGGGCTCAGTACAACCTCCCGGGATTGCTTCGGGCCAGGCAACATCGTAAAGATGATGTCCAGGTCTTGCGCCATGCTCTTGATGTCGGAGCCGGCTACTGCACCTAATGTGACGAGCTTGTTGACTGGATCAGGTTGAATATCGAATACAACGACTTCACCCCGGTTGCGCAAAAGGTTTGCGGCCAATGCATAGCCCATCCGGCCCAGGCCGATAAATCCTACTTTCACTATTTGCTCCTTAGGAATCGCCGGTGCTGTTCACACGGGCGATGTGTAAATGCGATCACTGCTTTCTCTGAAATAGCGTCGGGTAAGCCGTGTCGCGTCCGTCTTGGTTATTGCTCAATGGTTAGATTCAAGGTCTTGACCAGATCCGCTGTTTGTGCGGACTGCTTACGAATGTGATCGGCAAATACGTCGACCGAGCCCGTGAATGGATACTGATCCAGCTTCTTAAGCCGTTCTTTTATGTTTGGGCTGGTCATTACTTCGTTCACGGCGGCATTCAATATCTGCACGATGTCCGACGGCAAACCCGCCGGACCAAGCAAGCCATTCCAAGGTTCCGCGGTAAATCCGGGCAGCTCATCACGTCCGAGCACCGGGATTTCTTGCAAACCGATATCAGGCGATGAACTGGCGGATGCGATCAGGCGAATCTTTTCAGCCTCGACCTGCGGAATAACGACCGATCCCGCCAAGAATGCAAAATCAACGCGATTGGCAATCAAGTCAGTCAACGCTGCGGCATCCCCTTTGTAGGGGATGTGAACGGCATCCATTCCTGTTGCCTTCGCAAACCATTCACCGGCCAAGTGATTTGCCGACCCGGGACCGGCAGAGCCAAAGGTCAATCCTTTTGCGTGTGATCGTCCATACTTCACCAGATCATCATAGGTACTGAATGTCGACTCCTTGGAAACCGCCAGGTAATAAGGAAACCGGGCGACAGGGGCAATCGGCACGAAGTCGCGCAGCGGTTGGTACTGTATGGTCTTTCTCACTGCTGGCAGGATAGACAACGTACCGTTGGCGCCGATCATTAACGTATATCCGTCTGGCGTTGCTTTCTTTAGTAGATTGGCCGCCAATTCCCCACTGGCTCCGGGCCGGTTCTCAATGACAAAGGATTGCCTGAATTTGTGGGTCAATCCCTCTGCCAACAGGCGCGCAACGACGTCGGTGGGACCGCCCGCAGCGAATCCGACATAAATCGTCACCGGCTTATCTGGATAAGCGGCTGCACCGGCGTTACTGGATGGAGCAAACAAGCCTGTTCCCAATACGCAAGCTGCGACACTCGTCAGTTTTTTAAAAATAGCCATCATCGTCTCCGTTAATTGTTTCTTGACGCCTGATCTTTTCCAGATCATTGGTTTTTGCCCTATGTCCGGTAAAGCCGAACTCATCCTGGTCAGCCTTGCCTGCGTCAAGTGCTGCACGGAACAGGCTTCTGGCCGCCGTGAGTTGTCGATAAGGTATCAGCAAAAATGTGCCTCAAGGTATACTCATATATGGGTATTCAAACTTTTAGTATTCTTATTGGAAGCACGAATGACGCTTCAACAATTACGCGATTTCATTGCCATTGCGGACATCGGTAGCTTGCGAGGGGCGGCGTCCAGTAGAGGTGTTACTGGCCCGGCATTGGCCAAGAGTGTCCGTTTGCTTGAGGAAGAGTTGCACGTCGCGCTGCTGGAACGCCGTTCGCGCGGTATGGTGCTGACTGAAGACGGCATGGCCTTACTTGCCCACGCTCGCCTCATTGATTCGCAATCGCGCAAAGCCATCGAAGACCTCGCACAGCGCCGGGGGAAACAAGAGGGCTCACTGGTCCTAGGAGTTGGTCCTTCAGCTGGCGTGGCTCTGATGCCAGGGGTGCTCAAGGATTTCCAACGTAAATACCCCGCGGTGCAGATAGATATGTTCGGCGGTTCCTATTACGACCACATTGGCCCCATACTCCAAGGCAGCATCGATCTCGCTATCGTGGCGGTGCCGGAAACTCGCGAATCGAATTTGGATGCAGAGCATCTGTTCTACAACGATCTGGCCGTGATATGCCGGCGTGGTCACCCCCTGAGCGGCGCTCGCTCGCTCGCGGAACTGGTGGACTGTGTATGGATACTGACAGGTCCCGCGGGACGCGGGCCAGGGTCGGCAATACTCGAGGCATTCAAGCAGCTTGGATTGCCTGCTCCGACCCGTCTGCTTCAGTGCGACATGACATGGACACTGAACAATTTGCTAGTCAAGAGCGATATGCTTTGCGCGCTGCCACGTATCATGATTGAGCAGCCCGCCCTGTCCGGCGCGCTCCAGGCATTGCATATCGTTGAATCGCTGCCGCATTACAGCATTAGCTTGCTCAAGCGCGGTGATGCGCCGCTGCTCCCCATTGCCGATTACATGGCAACGCTGATCCGGCGCCACGCGCATTACCTGGGTGAAGATTCACGGCGCTCGGCTCAGCCGCCGTTGGCAGCCCCCTGATGACTCCTCACGGTGTCGTGCTCGGTGTGATTTCCGCTTTCATGATCAAAGAGCGGGCACACAAGGCACATATCGACAATCATTAAAAGGGACTTGGAACCCGATGCACACCTATGCGATGGTGGAGCGATCAAATCATCTTGACTTCGACATTCGAGACCAGAGTCTGCGCGCGCCGCTCACGCAGCCGCATAAGCATGAGTATTTCCAGATCCAGGTCAATCTCGCCGGGGACACCCAGCACCACGTAGGAAACATTACACGTCCTTTCACCGCGCGGACGTTGAGCTTCGTGCTACCGCATCGCATGCACGTGGTGCTGCATCCTCCAGGCGCGCGTTGGCTTGTGATCAATTTCAGCCAGCGTTTTTTGCGGCCCGAGCTAGATGTAGACCCATTGGATCTAGAGGATGTACCACTCACGCTCGCTCCCGAATTGGCGCCATTTCAATTCCAGGAGCATCTCGATTTTACCTTTGATGAAGCCTGTTTCGACGAGGCGCTGGGGCTTATCGCGATCATGCAGCAAGAGAACAGTACGCGCCGTCTTGCCTCGCTCGCTCGCATCCGTGGTTGTTTGCTGCAGTTGCTCGCATTGACCTGCCAGCAGTGGGAAAACGAGTTGCTGGCCTTGGCGAGTACTCATGCACAACAGGGCAGCCGTCGCGCAGCGCTGGCACGTGTTTTGCGATACCTGCGCAATGAGCTCGCGCATGAACCCACGCTCGCGGAAGCGGCCCAGGCTGCGAGCCTATCGCCCAATTACCTCGCGCATCTCATCAAAAAGGAAACTGGCAGGACATTTACCGACCTGCTTACCGAGCGGCGTTTGGCACTCGCGCAGGAGCTTTTGCTCACAACAAATCAACGCATCAGCGAGGTCGCGCGACGCTGCGGCTTTACCGACGAGGCCTATTTCGCGCGGCGCTTTCGCCAATGGCATGGAACCAGTCCTCGCGCATGGCGCGAGGCACAGAGGCAAGCATTGGGTTAGTAGAGGTTGCGTCCAAGTCTTGCGTGGAATTGTCCGGTTTTTGAACGGCACATGAATCTACACTCGGGACGATAACTATCACCTGAGGAGACTGCTACATGAATCGACGAGACGCCTTGATGATCTCTACCGCATCCCTTGGCGGTGTACTGGCTGCCGGTTGCGCCAGCGTAGCCGCTACGTCTGCCCAGCGTACGCCTTTCACCGTATCGCAACCCTCCGTCCCCATCGCTGGCAGTGACGAAGTTTTTCCCGTTCATCGCATCTACTGCATTGGCCGCAACTACGCGGCCCATGCACGTGAGATGGGATCGGATCCCACACGCGAACCTCCGTTCTTCTTTCAAAAGCCCAGCGACGCGGTGCAGGTCGTGCCGCCCGGCCAGACCGTGGATCACCCATACCCCAGTCTCACGCGCAACTATCACTACGAGGTAGAACTGGTGGCGGCTCTGCAGAGCGGTGGCCGCAACATTCCTGTCGAACAAGCGCTGCAGCATGTCTATGGCTACGCTGTCGGCCTGGATATGACCCGGCGCGACTTGCAGGGCGACATGAAAGACCAGAGAAAACCGTGGGAGATCGGCAAGTCCTTTGATCTGTCAGCGCCCATAGGCCCTATCCATCGCGTGGCCCAAACCGGCCAGCTGGACAAGGGGGCGATCACTCTATCCGTGAACGGCGCAGTCAAGCAGAGCGCCGATCTGAATCAAATGATCTGGAGCGTGGCCGAGCAGATCAGCAAGCTGTCCGAAGCCGTCGAGCTGAAGGCCGGTGACCTGATTTATTCCGGCACACCCGAAAACGTAGGTCCGGTAGTGCGCGGCGATATTATGGTCGCGCATATTGACGGCCTGCCGGATATTTCGCTCAAGGTCGTCTGAATCAGTTGGCTGCCGCTCATGGCTTCGTAGCATCCTGAGGTACTTGAGCGGCTATCGCCTGCAATCCCCCCAACGAAAAGCGGCATAGATGGTCCACGATCGCATCTCGTGACATCTGGCGGGCCTCTTGCAGGGGCCCGGGGATACCGCGCGCGCCTACCAACAGCATCAGACAGGGGGCCGCAACGCTGAGCAGGCAGCGCGTTAATGCAGGGTCGTCTGGCGGAATATTTGTAATGTTGCTGAGGATCTGCCGGACGACTGCGAGCTTTGGCTGCAGCACATTCTGGAACAGCAACTGGAGATGTGAGCTCGGAGAGAGCAGCTCGCGAGCCAGCACATGCAAATGCCAGCCTTCCGGCTGGCCAATCGCACGGTCCACCAGCAAGCCAATGAAAGTCCTCAGCTTCTGGGGCGGCGAGGCAGTGCTGCCAGCGATCAGCTGAAGATCGGCATAGTTGACGAGTTGATGATGCGCTTCGACCAGCACCGCCTGATAAAGCCCGCTGCGATTGCCAAAATGGTAGTTGATCGATGCCAGGTCGACCTGTGCCCGGGTGGCGATTTCCTTGCTGGTGGTCTCGGCGTAGCCCGTGGTTGCAAATAGCGCTCCGGCGGCTTGCAGTATTCGGTTACGGGTCGCCTCTCCATCGGCACGAGGTCCGCGCGAGGCCTTAATCATTGGTGCAATCTCCTGAGCATCACAGCTTGCATTTTCTTCGATCATAAATTTAAAATCAATTTAACTTTAATGTCTGCTCTCCTCTTGGAGCCATGGATGAAAAAGCCCCTCATCGCCATTGTGGCCATCGTCGTGTTGGCCGTAGGAGGCGGAGCGTGGTGGTATTTCCGCGATTCCGGTGCAAACGGCACATTGGTCTTGCACGGCAACGTGGACATCAGGCAGATTGCGCTGGCCTTCGACGGCAATGGCCGGGTGATGGCGTTGCGCGCCGATGAAGGCGACCACGTCAAGGCAGGCATGGTATTGGGCATACTCGATACTCGTACCCTGCAATTACAGGCTGACCAAGCGCGGGCGCAAATCGACGTGCAGCGGCAGAATCTGGCGCGCTTGAGGAACGGATCTCGCCCCGAAGAGATCGCTCAGGCCCGCAGCCGGCTGGCCGCCTCGAAGGCTGAGGCCACGCGTGCGCAGCAGGATCTGACCCGTCTGCAAGGTATCGCGGCCAACACCCACGGACGCGGCGTCAGTGCCCAGGATCTCGATCGTGCTCGCAGTAGTGTCCAGGTAGCCAGGGCCAGATTGGCGGAGCAAGAGGAAGCCTTGCGCCTGACAGAGGTCGGCCCGCGCCAGGAGGACATCGACGCCGCCGCGGCGCAACTGCAGGTCTCGCAAGCACAACTGGCGTTGTTGGAACATCAAATCGCGCAGGGTGAGCTCAAGGCCCCAGCCGATGCCGTCATCCGGTCCCGGCTGCTCGAGCCGGGTGACATGGCTACGCCTCAGAGGGCGGTGTTCGCCCTGGCGCTGACTCAACCCAAATGGGTGCGCGTCTATGTCAGTGAACCTGATCTAGGCAAGCTCCAGCCGGGCATGGCCGCAGAGGTCTTCACGGACAGTCACCCCGATCAGGCGGTCAAAGGCACGGTCGGCTATATCTCTTCAGTGGCCGAGTTCACTCCCAAGTCGGTACAAACCGAAGAGTTGCGCACCAGCCTGGTTTATGAGGTGCGTGTGCTGGTCGACGACGCTGAAAACCGGTTGCGGCTCGGGCAGCCCGCCACCGTGCGTTTTGCTGTCGGCGAGTAGCGTCATGAGCGATGGCGACGCGATAGTCCTTGCTCGGCAATTGGGCAAGACGTTCGTCTCTTCGGCAGGCGAGCCGTTGCACGCGGTAGACGCCATCTCGTTGACAGTGCAGCGTGGCATGTTGACCGCCCTGGTCGGCCCGGATGGCGCGGGCAAGACTACCCTGTTGCGTATGACAGCCGGTCTGCTCAAGCCTGACGCAGGGAGTTTGCACGTACTTGGTATCGACGTGGCTAGCGATCCGCAGGCCGTGCAGGACAGGATCAGCTACATGCCGCAGCGCTTTGGTTTGTACGAAGATCTCGGCGTACAAGAAAATCTCGATCTTTACGCCGACTTGCATGGCGTGCCTCACGAGGTACGTCGCGAGCGATTCGCGCGGCTCCTGGAGATGACAGATCTGGCGCCCTTTACCGGGCGACCGGCGGGCAAACTCTCTGGCGGCATGAAACAAAAACTTGGCCTGGCGTGCACTCTGGTGCGTTCGCCTGACCTCCTGCTGTTGGACGAACCCAGCGTCGGTGTTGATCCGCTGTCGCGGCGCGAGCTATGGAAAATTCTGCAGCAGTTAGTCGCGGACGAACAACTCAGCGTCATCGTGAGCACGGCCTACATGGACGAGGCCGAACGTTGCGCCCAAGTATTCGTAATGAACCAGGGCCGGGTATTGGCCCAGGGAAAACCGGCGGCGCTGGCCGGCCAGGCGCGCGGCCTGACGTTCGTCGTGACTCCTGCCGGCAACATGCCCGCGCGCGATCTGCAGGCGCGATTGATCGACGCCGATGCATTGATCGTCGACGCCGTGCCAAAGGGCGGGGCCGTACGTTTTATTCGACAGGAAAAGGCGGATGACAAGAAGCTCGACGCTTTGCTCGGGGGGCTCATGCCCACACCCCGTCCAGAAGAGCTCGAAGACGCTTTCATGATGATGCTGCGGCAGCATCAGGAGGACGACGACGCTGCCTCGCATTCATACGCCAGCGCATCGCAGAATTCGGTCGTAACTCACGAGGACAAGCCCGTCATCGTGGTGCGTGACCTGGTGCGGAAATTCGGTGACTTCACCGCAGTGGCGAGCACATCGTTCGACGTGGCGCGTGGTGAAATCTTTGGCCTGCTTGGCCCCAATGGTGCAGGCAAGACGACAACTTTTCGCATGTTGTGCGGGTTGCTGCCTGCATCGAGCGGACATCTGGAAGTCGTCGGCGTGGATCTGCGAACCGCCCGCGCGCAGGCCCGCGCGCGTATTGGCTATGTGTCGCAGAAGTTCGCGCTATACGGCACCCTGACGGTTCGCGAAAACCTGGAGTTCTTCGGCGGCGCTTACGGTCTGCGCGGGCAGCGGTTGCGACAGCGTGTCGCTGCTGTCATCGAACAATTTCGTTTATCTCCCCAGGCTATCAGCGGGTTGTTGCCCGGCGGCTATAAGCAGCGTCTGGCGATGGCCGCCGGCCTGTTGCACCAGCCGGAAGTCCTGTTCCTGGATGAGCCCACCAGCGGCATCGATCCCCTCGCGCGGCGCGCGTTCTGGCGCACCATCACGGCCTTGGCCCAGGAAGGCGTGACCATCATCATTACCACGCACTTTATGGAGGAGGCGGAATATTGCGATCGCATCGCTATTCAGGACGCGGGCAAGATGCTGGCTTTGGGCACGCCGCTGGAGGTGCGTAAACAGGCAGGTGCTCCGCATAGCGGAGAAAAGGACATGGATATGAATAGCGCCTTCATCGCCATCGTCGAACAAAGCCGCGCTCGCGCCACCAGTCAGCCGGCACGGGGAACGGCATCATGACGGCGCGAGAACCGGCAAGCCATGCGAGTGCCTGCAAGGGCAGCGCATCGTCGTACGCTTCCGGTTTTTATCGCCGCTTTCTCGCCTTGCTGCGCAAGGAAGTCAGGCAGGTGCTGCGTGACAAGAGCAACCTTGCTGTTGGCCTTTTGCTGCCGGTGGCGCTGATCTTGCTGTTTGGATATGGCCTGTCGTTCGATGTCAAACACGCGCCGTTGGCTGTGGTCATGGAAGATCAGTCTCCAACCGCGCGCGAAGCGGTCGACGGATTGCGGGGCTCAGAGTATCTCGCGCCGATGTTCGTATCCGACATGAACGAAGCACAACGCATGATGAGGTCGGGATCGGTGGATGGCATTCTTCGCGTGCCCATGGATTTTTCGCGTCGCCTCAATCATGGCGATGCACGTCTGCAGCTGATACTTAATGGCGTTGATTCGAACTCGGCTTCTACGATCGAGGGATATGTGAATGGCGCGATAGGTGTCTGGGCGCAACGGCGGGCCGATCGCAGTGGAAATAAACCGCTTGCCTCAGGCGGTGTCGAAGTCGTGCAACGCATGTGGTTCAACGAGGCGGGAGAAAGCCGCTGGTATTTGGTGCCAGGCCTCATCGTACTGGTACTGACCCTGGTCGGCGCCTTCCTTACCTCGCTATTGATTGCCCGAGAGTGGGAACGCGGTACCTTGGAGTCGCTGTTTGTTACCCCGGTTCGGCCACTGGAAATCGTGCTGTCAAAAATCGCGCCGTACCTGGTGATCGGGGCCATAGATCTGTTGATGTGTCTGCTGGCTTCCCACTTCCTTTTCCATGTCCCGGTGCGCGGTTCGCTTGTCATCATCGTGATGGTGTCAATGCTGTACCTGGTCGTGTTGTTGCTGTTGGGGTTGTTTATCTCCGCCGTTGTACGCAATCAGTTCCAAGCCAGCCAGGTCGCTTTGTTGGCCAGTTTCATGCCCGCCTTGATGCTCTCCGGTTTTGTATTTGATCTGCGCAATACGCCTGTATTTATTCAGATCATCAGCCAAGTGCTGCCCGCGACGCATTTTATGGCGCTGATCAAGACCTTGTTTCTAGCGGGCAACCATTGGCCGACCATCATGTGGAGCGTTGGTGTGCTGACGCTTTACGCTGTGGTGCTGACTATTGCCACTCGCGCCCAGTTGCGCAAAACGTTGGAATGACGCCATGACTGCCTGGATCGCCACTCTCGCGCAAATAGGCGCACTGATACGTAAAGAGATCCTCGCGTTACTAAAGGACCCGTCCAGCCGGGTGGTTCTGTTTGCGCCGGCGCTGATTCAAGCCTTGTTGTTTGGCTACGGGGCGACGTTCGACCTGACGAATGTTCCGTATGCGGTACTCGATCAGAGCCGTGGCCAGGCGGCCTCCCAGTTGATAGCTCGACTGGACGGCACAGGAGTGTTTCATCGTGCGGCCACACTCAGTTCATCCACACAGATCGCCCAGGTTATCGACAGCAATGAAGCGCTGGTCGTCCTCGCGATTCCGGCGGATTTTGACCGGCTCCTCAATGCCGGTCAGCGCGCGCCGCTACAGGTGATTCTGGATGGGCGTAACTCCTCTACTGCAGGCTTGGCGGCCGGCTACGTGGGCTCCATCGTCGCCAGCTACAACGCCTCGATAGGCGCGGGAGGGCGAGGTATCAGTATCGAGCGGCGTGCCTGGTTCAATCCTAACTTGGAGTCTCGTTGGAACATCATGCCCGCGCTGATCGGTGCGCTGAGCATGCTGCAGACCCTGCTGATCTCTGCTCTGTCGGTAGCGCGCGAACGCGAACAAGGCACCTTCGATCAGTTATTGGTGACTCCGCTCACACCGATGCAGATCCTGATCGGCAAGGCCATTCCAGCCATTCTCATTGGGCTGCTGCAGTCCACGATCATTTTTCTGGTCATCCGATTCTGGTTCCAGATACCGATGAGCGGATCGGTCGCGTTGCTGTATCTGGGGCTGCTCACCTTCACCATCGCGTCGGTCGGGCTCGGCCTTTCCATCTCGGCGTTGTCGCTGACCATGCAACAGGCCATGCTCTATACCTTCTTGCTCATCATGCCTTTGATGCTGTTGTCGGGGCTGATCACCTCGGTGAAAAATATGCCCGAGGTCCTGCAGGTGGCGACATATGCCAACCCGCTGCGTTTTGGCACCAGCATTGTGCGGCGTGTATATCTAGAGGGCGCCGGCTTGGCTGATGTCGCACCCGATTTTGTTCCTCTGCTGGTGATGGGGGCCATTACCCTCCCCTTGGCGGCCTGGTTGTTTCGCCACCGGCTTTCTTGATTCAGGTGTTTGCCATGTCTGGTTATCGTCCTTTGCATCGATCATCTACGCTCCTTGCCTCGTGCCTGACTGCCTTGATGGTGGCGGGGTGTACTGTCGGTCCGGACTTCGCTACGCCCTCGCCCGAGGCGCCCGACGATTGGACGAGTTGGCGCAGTGCGGATGACAGTCTGCGTAGTCCGGCGATGACCAGCGCCATGTTGCCCGCAGATTGGTGGCGCGCATTTGGCGATCCCGTACTTGATGGATTAGAACGGCGCGCGTTTGAAGCCAGCCCCGATCTGCAGACCGCCACATTGCGTGTAGCGCAGGCGCGAACACAGCGCGCTGCTACGGCGGCGCAGCGTGGGCCTGATATCAACGCCAGCGGGGGCGTGAACCGGCAGCGCCAGAGTGAATACGGCGCAAGCGTTAGGTTGATTGATGCGGTGGCCGCGCAGGGTAATCGCGATGATCTCGTCAAATTGCTATCCGAGCCCTTCACCCTGTACCAGGCGGGTTTTGATGCTTCTTGGGAATTAGACCTGTGGGGACGTGTACGCCGGTCAGTCGAGGCCGCCGATGCAGATGTCGCCCAGCAGAGTGCTCTATTGGACTTGGCCCGGCTGACCTTGGTAAGCGACGTTGCGCGCAACTATTTCGATTTGCGGACAACACAGAGCCAGATCCGTTTGACGCGCGAGGATATTGCAACGTTGCAGGATCGTCTGGAACTTCTGGAGGCACAAGTACGCGGAGGGACGATCAATCACTTGAATCTGGAGCAGCAGCGTGCGGAGCTTTCCGCGCTCAAGGCACAGCTGCCTGGATTGCTGGCGCAGGAAGGGGCAGGCATCAACCAGATTGCCCTGTTGTTGGGGCAGCGGCCAGGCGCGCTGCGTGCAGAACTGACAACGCCAGCCGCCCAGCAGCCTGCATTGCCCGATTTGGCGTTGGGATTGCCCTCAGAGGTGGCATTGCGCCGACCCGATATCCGCGCCGCCGAAGCCCGCTTGCACAGCGCCACCGCAGCCATCGGTATTGCCAAAGCGGATCTGTACCCGAGTATTCGCCTGGGTGCGCGATTCGGATACGAGAGCTATCTCAGCGGCGAGTTTTCGGATTGGGGCAGTCGTACGTGGTCGATCGGCCCCAGTCTGAACCTGCCTATCTTCGATCACGGCAGGCGTACGAGTGTGGTGCAACTGCGCGAACTGCAGCAGCAGGAAGCCGCGGTGAATTATCAGCAAACCGTGCTCAAGGCCTGGCAGGAAATCGATGATGCGTTGAGCGGGTATACCGCCGAGCGCCAAAACCTCACGGAGCTTGAGCGCCGCGTGTATGCGGCACAACAGGCTTATCAGCTGGCGCAGGCCCGCTACGACGGCGGCGTCGCCGATTTCATCATCGTGCTGGATACCCAGCGCGGTTATGTCGCCGCCCGTCGTGACCTGGCGCTCAGCCAGGGGCACCTGAACAATCGCTTTGTTGTCGTGAACAAGGTTCTTGGCAATATTCCCACGAACCGCGCACCGCAACCGACAATCCGAGAGTGATGAGGCAAAAGTACAGATAGCGGCTCTGCATTCCTCACAGTCGCTAACAGAGCAATGGCAATGCTCTGGTGAATATAATTTCCAAATTTGTTGCACACCGTCATGTGAACCTGTGTTGCCAGGCCCCCGCCGAGTGCATCCCGGAGGACTCTAGGACATCGGGTGATCGTCTATTCACCATGGAGCCGAATCGTGTCAAAAATTGGTGTAAAGCTTCGCGAACTTCGTCGCCGGCGTGACTTGGGCGTACGCGAATTGGCCAGCCGCTCCGGCGTTTCGCATTCTTCGATCTCGTTGATAGAGCGGGACAAGATCAGCCCGTCCGTTGATACGTTGAGTGCCATTCTGGACGCGCTTGGAACGACGCTGGTGGGGTTCTTCTCCGAAATTCAAAGCATGACGGCCTATTCCCCCTTTTATCGAGCAGAGGACTTTGTCGAGATAGGAAAAGTGGGAAGGGTCTCGTATCGAATGCTGGGGATCAATCATCCCAACCGTGATTTACTGATGCTGCATGAAACCTACGCTCCTGGCGGAGAGTCCGGCGATGCTTTTTCCCATTCGGCTCAAGAGGCTGGCGTGGTGACTCGAGGAGCGATCGAGCTAACCGTTGGCGAAGAAGTGCAAATCCTCCGCGCTGGTGATGGGTACTATTTTGACAGCAGGCGGCCGCACCGATTCAGGAATGTAGACGACGGTGAGAGCCAGATTGTCAGTGCGGTGACCCCTCCCACATACTAGCGATGTTTGGTGAATGGCCAATCAACATAGTCGGCCATCCCGGCCGTGAAATTGCATGCGTGTGGTCGAAATACTTGACGATCCGTAGTTTCCCCAGCGACATCTCCTTGGCACTTTTCTATAGTGCACATTCCTGGCGGTTCATTCTCAATGGCGAGTCTGGCCAGGAAATACCTATAACTCGGCGGTGTCGTGCAGTCAGTCTGTCTCAACCGCCTTCTTGGGGAAAGCGCATGAGTATTCGTCCGTTTACTACGGTTATTGCCATCGTGATGCTTGCTGCGCCATTGACGGTATCATTTGCCCAGGCTGATTTCCCGTCCAAGCCCATTCGACTCATCGTACCGTTTCCACCAGGGGGAACGACCGATGTGGTGGCACGCGCGGTGGCGGATCCGTTGGGAAAAATCCTGGGTCAATCTGTCGTGGTGGAGAATCGTAGCGGCGCGGCCGGCCGTATCGGCACGGAGTATGTGATTCGCGCGCCCGCGGACGGATACACGCTGGGTATTGCAACGGTCAGCTCGCACGCCGTCACCCCCGTTGTGTACAGCGATATCTCTTATAACGTTGAGCGCGACTTGGCACCTATTACCCGTCTAGCCTCCGTCCCCAATGTGCTGACAGTAAGCAAGTCTCTAAAGGTGGACGATCTCTCCAGCTTCATCAAGACTGTTCACGCCCATCCTGGGCGGTATACCTATGGCTCCGCAGGGTCGGGATCCGAGGCGAACATGATGGGAGAATTGTTCAAACTGACGACCAAAACGGACATGCTGCATGTCCCGTATAAAGGATCGGCACCTGCGCTGCAGGATGCATTGGGCGGGCAGATTACGGCGGTTTTCGATAATCTGCCGTCCTCGTTGCCATACATCTTGAGTGGTGATCTGCAGGCGTTGGCGGTTGCCGCGCCTGAGCGAGTCTCCTCTATCCCCAATGTGCCGACCTTCAAAGAGGCGGGCGTTCCCGAACTGAATGACGCCTCGTGGTTTGGTTTGGTCGCCCCTGCGGGAACACCTCCGGAAATCGTGGAGCAGATCTATCAGGCCACGAAACAAGCGCTCGCGACGCAAGAGGTCAAGACGCGTCTTGCTGGATTCTCTGCAGTTCCTGTGGGAAATCGGCCCGAAGCATTCGCTGCTCAATTAAAAGAGGAAATTGAGAAGCAACGAGCAACTGCCAATCGCGCAAATATCGTCCTTCACTAATCACTCCATCAACCCATGAAACATCGCGCCTATCGCATTCTCGTCGCCCAGCTTTTCCAGGAGACGCACGGCTTTACTCCCGTGTTGACACCGATGTCGGCATTTGAGTTCGAGCATGGGACAGAAATGTTAAGCGCGAATCGTGATGCGGATTCCGTATTGGGTGGAATGTTGCGCGTTTTCGCGTCGAACCACTGTGAAGTGATTCCAACGCTGGCGGCTCGCGCGCGTCCGGGTGGGCGCGTGGAGGAAGACAGCTATCGATATATCAAGGAAGTCATTCTCGCCGGCGCAAAAGAGAAGGGCTTCGATGCGATTGCATTATGTCTGCACGGGTGCACGCAAACGGAAAGTCTGGATAGTGCAGAGCTAGATCTCTTGAGCGCGTTGCGTGAGGTCGTGGGGAACGAGCTGCCTATCGTGGCAGGCTTCGATCTGCATGCGAACGCCATTCCTCAGATGTTGAGGCTCTTGACGTTTTGCTCAGCATATAAAACTAACCCTCATGGTGATGCAGGGGATACAGGCGAGCGCGTCGCGAAAGAATTACTGAAAATTCTCGATGGCGCATCCACGCCACGGGCAGCTTATGCACATGTGCCGATGCTAACCAGAGGAAACGATGAGACCACGCATGGTCCATTGGCTATCCTTCATCGGCAGGCCAGAGATTCTATTCTGGAAAATGTTGGCTTGATTGACGCATCCCTGTTCAATGTAAATCCGTTCATTGATGGTAAGGGGGTAGGACAGAGTGTGCTTGTGTATGCTCAGCCGGACAGTATCGATCAAGCCAGCGCGCTAGCTCGAGATTTGGCCCAGGGCCTTTGGGATGCCAGAGACCTGTTTCAGCACGCCTTGCCTGGGCTCGAAGAGGTTCTTCGGGCCCACGAGGGCAGTACTGAAAAGCTCACGCTCGGCGATTTCGGTGATCGCGTGCTAGCCGGCGCACCAGGCGATAGCGTATACCTCTTGGAAAGCGTGCTTGCTCATTCCCGAAAGCGGGTGGTTGCCGTAGTGACTGATCCCGTCGCCTACAAAGCGTGCGTTGACTACGGCGAGGGTGCAGACGTGGAGATTTCAGTCGGCGGCCGTTTTTCGCCCGACTGCACGCCGATGGTCGCTCGCGGACGAGTCTCCCGGCTGGGGGACGGGTCCTATCGCAATCGTGGCAAATTTATGCGAGGGGCCACTATGCGGCTTGGGCCTTATGCCGTGCTGGAGAGTGATCGTTTTCAGCTGCTTATTACGAGAGAGGCTGTGATGTCCCAAGACCCCGGCTGCTACCTAGACATTGGAATAGATCTGGATTCGGCCGACGTCATCGTGACGAAATCCGGATATCACTTCAAGCTGGCCTTCGACGTGTTCGGCCCATGCCTGTGTATCGAGACTCCAGGCTATAGCGGATTCCATCCGGAGCGGCTGCCATTCTCTTTGGCGCGACCTATTTATCCAGTGGATCCCATTTCTTTTGCACCGGAGGTCGTTACCTGGACACCTCCTCAGCGCCCTTCCCATTGACTCAACCCCGACACACCCCACTGATGAAAAATCTGATCGGCGACGTATCCAGCAGTGCACGCATCCTTCCTGATCTCGACGGCGAGAAACTATTCATCTCCCGTGCAGAAGGGCCGTACGTCTGGGACACGGCCGGAAAGCGCTATGTCGATACCGCGCTGGGCTTTGGTGCGATTCTGCTTGGGCATTCTCCCTCAACCGTTGTGGAGGCAGTATCTGTGGCACTGCATTCAGGCGCCGCTCCGTCATTTGCGCATACTCGTGAACACCCCGCTGCGACCTTGCTCGCCAATTACACAGGTGCCTTGAGTAGGGTGATGTTCACGAATTCGGGAAGCGAAGCGGTACACCTGGCCTGTCGCGCCGCTCGCGCCTATACGGGCAAACCTGTCATCGCGAAGATGGCGGCAGGGTTCGATGGCTGGTTTGACGAGATCACGCTGGCAAATGTCGGCACACGGGAGGCGGTGTTTACAGCGGGACAGCGCCCCCTGACGGGCCGGACCACCGCATTGCGGTTCAATGACGAAACCGATCTCGAGCAGCTCTTTCGTGAACGCGATGATATCGCCGCTATTCTTTACGAACCGATGTTGGCAAATGCGGGGTGCATTCTGCCAAAGCCCGGCTACCTTCAAAAGGTACAAGACGTCGCGCGAAAACACGGGGCGCTGTTAATCAGCGATGAGGTGCTTATGGGGTTTCGCTTGCACGCGGGGCTGACCTCTCATCTTTGGGGCCTGGATCCCGATATTGCGACGGTCGGAAAAGCGATTGGCACCGGCGTACCAGTGGCTGGCGTCGTGGGTAAACCGCATATTCTCGCTCCTTTTGAGGAGGGCAGAGTGGCAAGAGGCGGAACGTATAGTGGAAATCCTCTTGCATGCGCGGCGTTGATAGCCACCCTTTCCGCGCTTGGGCGGAAAGACTACGTCGAACTCAATCGCCGTGGAGAAGACTTGCGAACAGCGCTGGAGACTTCTTTTCGGGAGAAAGGCGTCGAAATCGGGACCTCTGGCTTCGGAACGGTTTTTAGCATCTGGCCTGGGCCGCGAGTCCCGGAAAACTATCAGGTGGCATCCACGGCGGCAGACAGTCCCTTTTCGAACGGCCTTCATCTGGCATTACGCAGGCAGGGGCTGCTGATGATGCCGTCGGCGTACGGCCGCTTGTATCTCTCGTTTTCACACGATGATGCAGTTGTGGACCAAATGCTGCAATCGTTCGACAACGCCGCGGAGGAACTGAGCCGCCAAATAAAATAATGAGGCAAATTCCGAGAAGCGGGGGGGAGCTGTTGCACGTCCCATTCAAGGGCGCGACGCAAGCCCTGCCGGCCTTGATCAACGGCGATGTCGATGTATTCTTCGATATGGTGGCCACGGGTATGCCCCAGGTCACGGCGGGCAAGCTGAACGTGCTGGCCACGTTGCAACAAGCGTTGACCACGACACTGCAAGACCCAGCCGTACGCGAAAAAATGCTGGCCATGGGCATTGAACCGCGTTCAGGAACGGCTGCTGAGCTCACCAAGCAGATTCGCGATGAACAACCCGTGGTGAAAAAATTAGTCAACCAAGCGAATCTGAAGCCGCAGTGATCATGCATCGCGCACGTGATGCTTGATTCCAATACGGCACGTTGCGCGATGTCCTTTCTTCGCCAGCCGATCTATTGCTCGACGTCCTGCCCGTATTCCTGAAGCTTGCGCACGGCGATCTCATGATGTAATCGTTCAACCATCATGCCATCGAGACTGATCACCCCGGCATTTGCGTTCTCGGGCAGGTCGTAGGCCGCCACTATTTTTCTCCACCAGGCAATTTGCTCTTCGCTTGGGCTGAATGCCTTGTTCACCGTTTCGACCTGAGCGGGGTGGATAATGGTTTTCCCGTTCATCCCCAGCGCACGTGCGACTTCGCATTCTGCACGTAGTGCGTCGGTGTTTTTGATGTCGTTAAGCACACCGTCGATGACCGCCATATCGAACGATTTTGCCACCAGCATGACGTGGCTGAACCAGGGCATCAGATTGCCGCGGTCTTTCCCGGGATCGATATCGCTGTCCTTGACGAGGTCATTGGTACCGAGGATCAAGCATTCGAGGCCAGAATTTTTTCCTTGCTCTACGATGTTTTCCAACCGAAGGATACCGAGAGGGTTTTCCACCATGCTCCATATCTTTGGAGGCTGACGGGGCTGTGCAGAGAGCTCCACATACGCGTCATGTATATGCTGCGGCGTCGTGACTTTGGGCAAGAGCACCGCATCCGGCATGATCTGGGCCACGACGGCGAGATCGTCTTTCCAGTAATCGGTATCATCGGCATTGACGCGTATGACCAGATACTTTCCCTGAAAATTGGCGCGCTCCTTTGTCAGAAACTCGGCAAGTCCGGATCTCGCCTGTGCCTTCTGTTCAGGAAAAACACTGTCTTCCAGATCAAAGATGACTGCATCGACGTGCAGGGTTGCCGCCTTACGCATGGCCTTTTCGTTGATGGCGGGTACGTAAATAACGCTGCGTAGTTTTCTGTTCATATCGTTCAGGACGGGTTTTGGGCTCGTTTGATAGTATGCCAGAGGTGGTTTCGTTACCCGCGTTCTCGCTGCCCCTGGACGGCGGGTTGAAAATGCATTCCAGAGCGGCCGCTGGAGCTTTTTGGGCGCATGGATTAAAAAGGGAGAATCCCCTTTGGAGACGCCACCCATGAACCGCTCACTAACGTCCTTATCTCCCGAAACACAAGCTGACGCCGCTTGGCTCGCCCGCGTTCATCTTGCCGCGGCGAATCGGCTAGCCGTCCATGATCAATTGGAAGAAGGCATCGACAATCATTTCACCATGATGGTGCCTGGCTATGACGACCGCTACCTGGTGCTGCCGTTCGGCCTGCATTGGTCAGAGGCTCGGGCCAGCGATCTCATCGTTTTCGACGAGAACGGACAAGTGTTGGAAGGCCATGGGGATTTGGAACTGAGTGCGTTCTGTATCCACGCACCACTGCACCGGATTACTGGCGCCAAAGTCATCTTGCACACGCACCAAACGTGGGCGCTGGCGCTCAACATGCTGGAGGATAACCGGTTATTGCCATGCAGTCAGACAGCCGCGTTTTTCACCAAAAATATTGCGTATGACGATGGCTATACGGGACTCGCAGACACCCTGAGCGAAGGAGAGCGCCTGGCTGCACTGATTGGAGACAAGCACGTGCTCTTTATGAAAAATCATGGTGTGCTGGTGGTCGGCGATACCGTAGCGCAGGCGTATCGCCGTCTGTACAAGCTCGAGAGAGTCTGCAGGGCTCAGATACTGGCGATGTCGGCAGGCAAGCCCCTTTCGGTGCTGCCGGACGCGCTCGTTGACCGGGTCGACACCCCCAACCCCAAAGACAGCCACGCGCGCGCTGAGCGCGAGAGGCTTTATTTCGAGGCCATGATGCGTGTGTTGGATCGGGTCATGCCGGGGTACGCGGAGTAAGGCCGCGGGTGCGCCCGCTCATACGCCACGGTGTCCCGTGCTTTAGCCGGGTTTACGAAAGTCATTCTCGACCCAAGCTGTGGCTGTGCCCAGCGTGAATTTGTAGTTCGGCGCGACCGTGACTTCCGCAATGGTTTCGCCGTACTCATCCACGGCGCTGAGTACTGCAAAGGGCTGATCTTCGTCTGGAACGATGTCCAGTTTGACCGTCAGTGTGGCGTCCGGCGTTGTCACCCTGACGCTCTTGTGCAACTGCGCGTGCAGTTGTTGCTCGTGCCTGCGGATCACCTCGGATGCCGTCTTGACCAAGGTGCGAAAGGCGGTGGGATCCAAGGGCTTAGGGTTCTTTTTGTCGCGCCCCATCGTCCAGGGGCCCACCAGCGCCGGTTCGGATTCGCCTTCGCGGGTCATTTCGACGGCCCAGCCGTCGTCTTCTTCGTTCTTGATGACGCGTGCCGTCCAGCCGTTGTCACGCCACAGGTGCGGTTCGTGAATGCTCTCGTCTGTCGTGTTGTCACCCTCGTGCTCGAGGGTGGGTGTGTCATGGTGCGTGCCCACAGTGGATGCTCCGTGTTGCGATGCCAGTCATCCAGAGTGGATACTGAAGATTCATCCACTATTATCGCAGAGCGTGCGCCCACCCTTGGGTATGCGTGGCCAAGTGAGGGCGCCGCGTGCCTCCCGTCTACGAATGCGTAATGTTCGTCCCCAACACTTTCATGCACTCGCGCATGAAAGCAGCCAGGCCAGTCCAGCCTTTTGCCGACACCATGGTCCCATCCACATAAGCTTCGTGGGGCTTCACATCGATGTAGGTGCCGCCGGCAAGGATGACCTCGGGTTCGCAGGCGCCCAGCGCGGCTACCTTCTTCCCTCGGATCACGCCCTCTACTGCGACCAGGATCTGCACTCCATGGCATATGGTGAAGATCGGCTTCTTAGCCTCATGAAAGTGGCGCACCATGGCCTGGATCCGTTTGTCGGTGCGGATATATTCCGGGCCGCGCCCGCCTGCGCAGTAGACCGCATCATATTCCTCGACGTTCACCTCAGAGAACGTCTTGTTGATTTCGGCCAGATGGCCAAATCGCTCGATATAGGTTTGATGTCCCTCGAAATCGTGCAGCGAGGTCTGGATCATTTCGCCCGCTTTCTTGTCGGGGCAGATCACATGGACGGTATGGCCTACGGCCTCCATTCCTTGCTGGAACACATAGATTTCATATTCTTCGGTGAATTCACCGCAGAGCATCAGAATTTTCTTGCCTCTCATTTGGTCCTCCGTTTGGCTTTTATCACGGCCGGATGGTGGTCCGGCCAACTGTCGTCAGAATGGGCTGTCTGGGAAATAGAACTGGTCGGCGTTCTCGGGGGTAATCAAGGGCGCGTCGAGCTTGAAATTGCCACGCATCGGTGCTTGACCGCTGAGCTGGGCCGCCGTCATATAGATCGCCGATTTGATCATCGACGGCGGATAGGGGGTTGAGATGGGGGTGACCGGGTTCTTTGCCTTCACCAGTTCGATCACGTCTTTCATGCCGTTGCCGCCCAGCGCGTATTTGATCTCGGTACGGCCGGATTGCTTGATCGCTTCCAACACGCCTAGCAGCATGTCGTCGTCATTGGCCCAGACGGCGTCGATTTGGGGATACTTGGCCAGATAGTCCTGCATCAGCGTAAAGGCCTGATCCTGGTTCCAGTTGGCATACTGAATATCGAGTATCTTGATGTCTGTGCCCTTGATGACGTCGGTGAACCCTTTGATTCGTTCATCGTCAATGACGGTCGGGATGCCGCGCAGCACGACAATTTTTCCTTTTTTGCCCAGCTTTTCCGCTAGCCACTTCGCCGTGTTCGCGCCGACGGCGATATTGTCGCCCGCGACATATAGATCCTGAATCGTGGGATCAGTCAGACCGCGATCCACGACGGCGATAAAGGCGCCGCCTGCCTTGACCTGTGCGACCGGGCCGGTCAGTTCTTCTGAGGTGAACGGCAGGATGACCAACGCGTCGAGGTTTCGGCCGGCAGATAGATCTTCCAGTGCCGATACCTGAGCAGTCGCCGAAGGCGATGTCTTTACCACGACATCGATATTCGGGAATGCGGCTTTTATCTCTTTCGCAGCCTGTTCTGCGTGATAAACAACGCCTCCGGTCCACCCGTGGGTGGCCGCCGGGATGGAAACGGCGATGGTCTTTTTGCTCTGTGCCAAAGCACTGGTCGCGGTACATGCCATAAGGCTGACTGCCAGCATGGCGAGCGCACGCTTGGTCATGGATGTCATTTTGTCTCTCCTGATTATGGTTGTCATTTCATGTCTACTCTGAAAGCATCCATCCTTCGTCGTGATGGTTATTTGATGAAGCGGTGGGCCAACATGGCGAGGATGATGATTACGCCCTGGACGGCCGCGACGAGGTATTCCGAAACCATGTTGGATAGCACCATCAAATTGGCGATCATCTCCAGGATCAATGCGCCGGCGACGGTTCCCCAGATTCGCGCCTTGCCTCCTCGAAGTAATGTGCCGCCGATCACGACGGCGGTGATGACCTGCAATTCCCACAGTTGGCCTGTCGTTGGTGTCGCGGCGCCGAGTCGAGGGATGTAGCAGATCGCCGCAATGGCGACACATAGCCCCTGTATCACAAAGGCAACGGTGCGGACCTTCGTGACCGAAATGCCCGAAAAGCGAGCCACATCGGCATTTGAGCCGACGGCCATGCAGCGGCGTCCGTATTTGGTCCGGTACAGAATGAACGCACCGATCAAGGCAACGATCAATGTGATGGCCACCGGTATCGGAATGCCCAACACATCGCCGAAATAGACGGGCCGGTAGGGTTCGCGTAGCGCCCGGGCCATCGGAATCGAACCACCATCGGACATCCACGTGATCAGCGCGCGAAAGATTCCCATCGTGCCAAGCGTGGCGATGAACGGTTCGATTTTGCCGACCGTCACGATCAGTCCATTGAGCAGCCCACAGGCCGCACCGACCAGGATTCCCACGACTGCACCGACCAAGATAGCGTTTGCGCCGATCGATGGCTCAAGCCGGTTCATCGTCAGAATCATGATGCCCGTCACGAATGCCATCATCGACCCGACCGACAAGTCGAGACAGCGAGACGAGATCACGAACGTGGCGCCCACTGCGATGATGGCAATGAACGCCGATCGCGTGACGACGTTCGCCATATTGGTTCCGGTCGCGAAGTTCGAGTTCAGCACCATGCCGGCCAACATCACCACGGCCAACGCGATGAACGGGCCCATGGCGGCCCAGCGGATGCGCCGCGGCGCTTTAATGATCGCGATATGCGTCGTCGCGCTTGTCATTCTGGTCTCCTACCTTATTTATCGTTATGTGGTCTTGCTGGTCTGTTTCGTACGCGTTCCCACTGGTGGCCACGTAGACGACGTTATGCTCGGTAATCTGATCGCCAGTGAGTTCGGCGGCGATGCGTCCTCCACGCATCACCAGAACCCTATCTGCCAAGCCGACAAGCTCCGGCAGCTCTGATGAGATCACGATGCAAGCCTTATTCGATCGAACCAAGTGATCGATGAAGTCATAGATCTGGCTTTTGTTGCCGATGTCGATGCCGCGTGTCGGCTCGTCGATGATGACAACGCAAGGGTCGGTCATCATCACCTTTGCCAGCAGCAGCTTTTGCTGATTGCCTCCGGACAGTTGACCCGCGTTCAAATGGACCGATCGGGCGCGAATGTCGTAGTCGCGAACGGCTTTGTCCAGTGCGGCGGCCTCTCTGTCGCGATTTAGCGCGAGGCGCGGATGGATCCGGTCGAGAGCTTGTAAGGTCAGGTTCGGGGCCAGCGGCTCGTCCAGCAGAAGCCCCTTTCCCTTGCGGTCCTCGGTGAGATAAACCAGGCCCAGTTCTCGCCAGTCCTTGACAGATCGGTGCTCGACGGCACTGCCCGCCAGCTCGATTCGGGTTGCTTCGGCGGGCCGCAGGCCCATCAACCCTTCAAACAATTCGGTCCGGCCAGAACCGATCATGCCGCCTATACCCAGCACTTCGCCGCGACGAACCGTCAGGCTGGCTTGGACTGCGCCATGATCGACCGATAGCTGTTCGACCGCCAGCAGTGGTGTGCCAGAAGGCTGCGGGCGTTTAGGGGGATACAAGACGTCGAGTTGGCGACCGACCATGAGCTCGGCCATGCGGCGTTGCGACAGATCAGCCGCGGGCCACGTGCCGATCATCTTGCCATCGCGCAGTATGGTGATGCGGTCGGCCAGTGTCTCGACCTCGTCCAGACGGTGCGAAATATATAGGACAGCGACCCCTTGAGCCCTCAGCCCTCGGACGACTTCCAGCAATGCGGCGACTTCGTCGTTGGCCAGGACGGCGGTGGGCTCATCGAAAATCACGACCTTGCGTGGTTGCAGCAGAGCCCGGCCGATTTGTACCAACTGCCGCTGCGCCAACGGCAGGTCGCCCACATGGTCGCGCGGATGGCAATGCGCCCCGATAGACGCCAGCACTTCGGCAGTGCGTCGGTCCATGGTGCGATCATCAATCAGGATGCCACGCGATAGCTCTCGGCCAAGAAAGAGGTTCTCTGCAACGGTCAGATCCGGTGCCAGCAGGATTTCCTGATGCACCAGGACCACGCCCGCGGCCTCTGCCGCAGCAGCATCGGGAAAAGCGATGGGCTGCCCCTGCATGAGCAGGTGACCCGCGGTGGGGCTCACGTAGCCGGCCAACAGCTTCATCAGCGTTGATTTTCCGGCTCCGTTTTCACCTATGACCGCGTGGACCTCGCCGGCGCGAATATCCAACGTGACATCGGACAGGACGGTGACCGGTCCATAGGCCTTCGTCAGTCCCTCCGCGGCAAGCGCCGCAGCGGTACACGCTTCTACCGCCAACGGGATGGTGGCCGATAGCGATAGCGCGTCCACGGCATTCATTCGAAGGCCGCCATCAGGCGATCACGTGAACACAGGATGTGCTCACGCATCGCCGCTTGCGCAGCGGCCGCGTCCCCTGCCCGGAAGGCGGTCAGCAGCTTCTCGTGTTCTTCCAGCGCCTCTTGGGTGACGCGGCTGTGGAACATCAGGCGAAACAGGTGCAGGTGGACATGCTGGTTGAAAAGCGTGGTGCGGATGACCTCGTTTCCAGCAATTCGCATGATCTCGTCGTGAAAGTGCGAGTCGATCCGGGCAAAGCGTGAATAACGGCTGGTCCGATCTATCGGCGTCCCGCCGTCCGCCATGTCAGCGGCAATGCTTTCAAGATGCTCCAGTGCGGCAGGGGTCATATTGAGCGCCGCCAGACGTGCGCCTTCCGGTTCGACGAGCAAGCGAAAATTGAACAAGTCCTCGAATTGCTTGCGGCCCAACTGTGGAGCGGCGCTGTAGCCGATGAGGTGTGCCTTGTGGACCAACCCTTCGCGTTCCAGGCGCGAGAGGGCTTCCCGCACAGGTGTCTGTGAAACGTTCAGTTCTCGCGCGATCAAGTCGATGGGAATGCGGGCGCCAGGCGCAATGGCAAGCGACATCAGCCTTTCATTGATGGCGTCATAGACGTCGTCAACCACGCTGGAGCGGCGTACGGATACACCAGTTTGAGTTTCTCGTAGTACAGCCATTTTGCTCGCGCATACCCTGTAAGTTGACCTTGACATGCCCGAATGGTGACAAATACCATATCGAATGTCAAATAAAATATCCTATACGATATGATTTTTTAGGTCCGGCCCGACACCCGGGTGGCACGCGAACAGCGGTGGCAGACAACAGAGACAATGAGGGGACAGTGATGGTGAATTTCGGTGCAATGAGGTCGCCTGGCGAAGTGATATTTGGCTGCGGACAACGCAAGGCTCTGGGACTCGTGGCGAAACGGCTGGGGCGGCGGGCGCTGGTCGTCACAGATCAACGCCTCGCCGCGGATGCCGATTTCCAGGCCATGATGCTGGATTTGAAGACCAGCGGCCTGATCGTGCGAATCGAAAGCGGCACCTTGCCGGACGTGCCGGTCCGAGCTGCCGTCCTGGCTGCCGACGCGGCTCGCGAGTTTGCCGCCGACGTGGTGATCGGCGTCGGTGGAGGCTCTTGCCTGGACATGGCTAAATGCCTCGCACTGCTGCTGAGCCATGGCGGGCAACCCCAGGATTACTACGGCGAACTGAAGGTGCCTGGTCCAATTCTGCCGGTGATTGCCGTCCCGACGACGGCCGGGACCGGGTCAGAGGTCACCCCGGTCGCTGTCCTGTCAGATGAGCAGCGCACACTCAAGGTGGGCATCTCCAGTCCCTATCTGATTCCCATGGTGGCGATCTGCGATCCTGAGTTGACGTTGACTTGTCCTGCGACGTTGACCGCCATCGCCGGCGCTGATGCGCTGACCCATGCGATTGAGGCTTTCACCGCCGCGCGCCGCGAGGTCACTCCAGGTCTGACTCAGGAAAGGGTGTTCATCGGCAAAAATGCGTTATCAGATCAGTTCGCGCTGACCGCGATCTCACTGCTGTGGCAAGGACTCGAGGCTGTTTGCACAGATGGCGGCAACCTGGCTGCACGATCTCAAGTCATGCAGGGGGCGACGTTCGCGGGCTTGGCTTTTGGTGTCGCCGGCACGGCCGCCGCCCATGCAATTCAATATCCCGTTGGGGCAGTTACCCACACCGCGCACGGTGCGGGGGTGGCCTGCTTGATGCCCTGGGTGATGGAGTGGAATCGTCCGGTGATCGGCACAGAACTGGATCAAATGGCTGCCGTCATGAATCTGGCTGATGGTGCCGCCGTGATCCCTGCCGTCGCAGCGCTATTCGTCCGTATCGGGATTCCATCCACGCTAAACCAGCTTGGATTGGCCGAAGATCAGCTGGATTGGGTCGCGGATCAAGCGTGCGGCATCGAGCGGCTGATCCAGAACAACCCTCGTCCGCTTGATCGCAATAACATGCGAAAGTTGATCGAGGCGTCTTATTTCGGTATTGCCGATTTGATGCGGGATGCAAAAGCGGCATAGCAGGCGCGCTCGAACTTACGTAATCGCAGTATTTCACGGCGGACTTTCAACGATGGCTCAGGACCTTTATCGAAACCGCGACTTCATCCCGGACTTCGACGAGATCATTGCCGAGACGGCTGCACGTTCTCGCGAGTTCGCGAAGGGGGTCGATATGCGGCTCGACGTGCCCTACGGTTCGAGTCCGCGCGAACGGATGGACATCATTCTTCCGCCTCGTATGGAAAAGGGTGCCCCGATCCATGTGTTCATTCACGGCGGCTACTGGCGCTCGGGCAGCAAAGAAGATCACTGGTTGGTCGCTGCACCGGTGCTGGCCGCGGGCGGTGTTGCCGTCCTTGTCACGTACGACCTCATGCCTGGAACGAGACTGGGCACCATCGTTTCCCAAGTTCGCGCGGCTGTCCGGCACATAGTCAAAATGGCTGCCGATATTGGGGCGGATCCCACAAGGCTCACTGCCAGCGGCCATTCGGCAGGCGCGCATTTGGCGAGTTACTTAGCGGCGCAGGGACCCGAGGAAAGTGCACCACCGGATTTGCCTGCGCTTGGCGGCTTGCTGCTCGTCAGCGGCATTTACGACCTGACCGATATTCCAGGCAGTTTCCTGAAGAACGAAGCGCGAATGACACCGGCTGAGGCGGCGGCATGGTCGCCTCTGACCTCTCGGCAATTTCCCGGCCCTCGGCGTATCGTGCTGGTCAGTGAAATGGACTCGGCGCCATTTCATTCTCAAGGCCAAGAGTTTGCGTCTGTCCTCGAGCGCACCACGCATGACGGGCAGTTCCGAATGGAAGCTGGCCTGAACCATCTCACGATCGTTCTTGCCTTGGGCGATCCCAAGACTCCTGCAGGGCTTTGTCTCTCGGATTTGATTACTGGCTGAGGTCCTCCATTCTGGTCAAATGCTGTGATTTTGCGCATCATGGCCCCACGGAGCTTAATGCTCTATTCGGGAAATGAGCCGCTCATTCTCCGATCCCGAATTACGACAGTGATACATGCCTAACGCTTGCCCAGCGCTACGGGTTTCAATGGCACTGGCGGGCCGATCACAGGCGTGTTCAATGGCGCAGCCGCCCCGATCAGGATCACTATCGAGTTGCCGCCAGGGTTCAGATCAGGATTGGGGTTCTGCTTCCAATTGTTCATCACCCACAAGTTGCCCGATCTATCGATCTGGCCGCCGGTGATGCGTTCCAGTGCATCGCTCGTATAACCGGTCGCCGGCGAGATGGGATCGCCCACCTTTGCTCCTGGCCGGCATTTGCTCGTATCCGCGCCGCAGAATCGGCTGATGCCTGTCAGCGCGGTTGTTGGCGTGGGCTCAACGCCGTCAGGTCCGAAATTGAACACCCACACTGTGTCGTCGCCGTCCACCGAGATACCCCAGGGCACGGTGAGGCCGCCACCGGTAAAAGGAGAACCCGGGTAAGGATCGTGGGTGCCTGTTTGATACATCGTGATGGAAGGGCTCGTCGCAGGACCTTCGCGCGCGCTGGCCGGGCAGGGTGCATCCAGCCAATCCGAATTGGCGATCCAGATGTTTCCCTTGCTGTCGGCGGCATTACCGATGGGATGGTTAATCAGCGGGCGCGCAGGATCAGCCTCGGCATTGGTCAGTGTCTTGAGGATGGTGCCGTCCGGCGCAATCACCACCACGGTGTCGCCGCGATTAGTGGTGACCCAGACGTTGCCATCCAGGTCCACTACCGTGCCGAATGGCTTGAGCCGTGGCAGTCCGTCAGGGCCGAGTGAGCCCAGCGAGATGTTGATGGCCTGCGTCGGGTCGCCGTTGGGAATCTTGGTGACCGAATCGTTGCCGCAGTTGGCGACCCAGATGTTGCCTGCACGATCCGCCGACGTGCCTTGCGGCCACGATATCTTGCCCTGCGTGAATCCTGTGTTCGGGGAAATCGGAGTGCCATCGGGCTTGAATACCGAAACGCTGTTGTGAAGCGCCTCTGCCGGCGTGCCGATGCAGGGCGGATCCTGGAACCCGAAATTTCCCGTCCAGAGGTTGCCTGCCAGATCGAACGTGATGCCAAATCCCGCGCCGCTGAGACCGCCACCAAAGTAAGGCGAGCCGGATATGACCTGCGCAGCGGGAGAGAACTTGATCAGACGCAAACCTGCGCACGCCGGTTGGCCTACATACTGTGGCTCATAGTTGTCGTTCGCCCAGGCGTTACCCTCGGCATCAAAGGCGATGTTGCCCACACCATTGACGACATTGGTGGGGCTTTGCTCGCTGAAAAAGCCGCCAGTGACCTTCAGGAACAGCAGCCAGTTGTTAGGGCGTGCAGCGAGGCCCAGATAATTTGCGGGCGATGCCTTAGCCAGGTTGAACAAGGGGTCAGCCGCGTCATCTGGATAAGCTGGGTACGACGGGCTTTTCACAATATTGGAAAGTGCCTGCAATACGTTGGCCGGCGCGGTACCGCCGGGTGGCGTAGCGGCGGCAAACAGCTTGGCGCAATTATCATGCTCTGCGGCGCAGGCCGCGACGATGTTGGCCAGCGAGTTGAAAGTCGCTAGTGTCGATGTCTCATCACCATTAGGCGACGAGGCAATCGCAGCGCCGACGGCGCCGGAAATGGGATCAACCAGATTCGTCGCCATTTTCGCTGCATTGCGCATCCCGATGGCGTCGCCCGTGATGTCCGATGCGCTGATGAATTGGGCAAACGCGTTACCCGTGGCAACGGTCGTGTGGTCGTTGACCACGATAGACGAGTTCACCTCGCCGTTATCACTGCCGAGCGCACTGGCCAGCATTGCGGGGCCTGACGTCGCTTCGACAAACAGGATGGTTTGTTGACCGCTCTGCACGTCCGAGAGTGAATAATGAATGGTGAATGCACCGTCACTATCCGTCGACCCCGAGCCCAGTGGTACCCACGATCCGCCGTCATCGGAAAAGCTGCCGTATAGCTCGACGCGATAATCCTCAATGCCCGCCGAGCTGCTCTGGACGAGGCCCGAGAGCTTCAAGTGTTTTTCATCTTTAGATGACGATCCTCCATCCGAGCACGCACCCAGGGCCAGCGCGATGCCGGCCGACAATGCGATGGATCGCCATATATTGACCCGGCCAGGATGTTGGATGCTCTTCGAGTGTGCCATGTTCATCACCGTAGTTGGCTGACGCGTTTCGTGACGTGTGGACTAACGCGAGAAAACTACATGAACACAGACGGAGGATCTAGCTTTTTTCGATGAAAGTGCGTATCCGTTCGATGAAAAGACAGAGACGTTTATGTGGGGAAGATCCATTCAGCATGCGTGCAGATATAGAGAAACTTGTTTGTTTCTTGTCATCTAATGGTCATGTTTTTGTAATGCCAGTGGTACTGCCTAAAGCACGCACACAGTCCTATACGATAGGTGACAACTCGCCTGCCCATTTTCAACGCACACTCAAGGCGAGGTATGACGATTCAGTTCAATCTCCAATTCGCTGCCGAGCCAACTAATGAAGTAATGGAGGGGGCGTTTAATGGTCGCCGCTACGGGAAAGACCAGGGTGTGATTGCAAGTGTGAATGTCGATCGAGTTTCCGGCTAATGGCGCGACCAATTTCCCGTCTGCGATTTCCCGTTGTGCAATTAATGAAGACTCCAGAGCGACACCCAGACCATCTACTGCTGCACGGACGCACAAGAAATTACGATCAAAACTCAGACCTTTGATCGCGGGCGCCGAAACGTCGTTGTCCGAAAACCATTGCATCCAACGGACCTGACGGTTGTAGCTATCCAATAACGGCAGTTTTAGCAGATCCGCGGGCTTTTTGATCCGGCGCGCCAAGTCCGGTGAGCACAAAGGCGCAATGATTTCATTACCCAGAGGAAGTTCGCAGAGGCCGTCTGCCGGCCTGTGATCAAAAACGATATCGGCATCGAATTCATGGCGCTGAAATCGCAAATAGTCCGTGTCGGCTGACAAATGCAGCTCAATGCCCGGATGTTGCGAGACGAATGAAGACAGTCTCGGGGTCAACCATTGCGCGGCAAAGCTGGGTGCGCAATGCAGCCGCAACCGTTCAGGTGTAGCGCCCGAAATCGCCTCTATTCCTCGACGCAGGTCATCGAACCCTCGTCCCACGTACAGCATCAAGGCTTCTCCATCCCGAGTCAGCTGCACGGTCCTTCCTTCGCGCTGAAACAGGCTGGTTCCCAACTGAGCCTCCAGTTTTCGAACCGCATGGCTGACGGCACTGGGCGTCAGAAACAGCTCCGCCGCCGCTTTCGTGATCGAGTGGGTACGTGCCGCGGCTTCGAAGCTGCGCAGCAGTACGACCGGGATATGGTTTGTCATAGTCAATATGTGAATTCAATTCAACTATTTATGTATATAACGCGTTTGTGAAAACGGCTGGGGTACCTCAGAATGGATTGAGCCGCTTATAGAGAAAAAAAGGCGGCGCCCGGCGATGCCGGAGAAAAACAATAACCTACTTGGAGACAACAGAGACATGAATTCAATTTTCAAATGCTTGGCCATTGCTGTTGCCGTCATGGCTGCCGCGCCATCGGCTCTCGCGCAGACCAAGGCGCGCCTCGGTCATGTGTTCGCACAAGGGTCGCCTGCCGATGTGGCCAGCCATAAATTCGCAGATTTAGTAAAGGAGCGCACGAACGGGGAAGTGCAGATCACCATTTTCCCCAACAACCAATTGGGCGGCGATGAGGCCTTGGGCCGGGACCTGAGCCGCGGCTCGCTGGAGTTTGCCTTTCTCAACCCAGGGTCGTTAGCGGGCTTGGATCCTCTGCTGGATTTTCACTATCTCCCTTATATCGCCAGCACGTTCGAGCAAGTAGACAAACTCTTCTTCAATCCGGATGGCATTCTGCAAAAGACGTTGAGCGCTGCGCTGGTCAAACAGAACATGACGCCGCTCGCGTTCTTCGAGTTGGAGTTTCGTGCCGTGACCAACTCTAAGCGGCCCGTCGTATCGCCTGCCGATCTGAAAGGGCTGAAGGTTCGCGTTCCAGGCTCGGCCTCGATCCGCAGCTTCTTCGAGGCTGCGGGCACGCAGACGGTGACCATGCCATTCTCGAACTTGTTTGTCGCGCTGCAGCAGGGCACCGTGGACGGACAGGACAATGGCGCCACGATCACCTACAACTCACGCCTATTCGAAGCGCAGAAATACATGACGTTGACCAATCATGTTTACGCCATGGGCACCGTGACGGCCAGTCAGCGATTCTGGAAACGACTGACCGACAAGCAACGTGAAATCATTACTCAGGCGGCAGTCGAGGCCGCCGCAGAAGAAGTCAAAAACAGCAGGGCGATGAACGGCGAATATCTCGAAAAAATCGCGGCGTCAGGGGTCAAAGTGACCCGCCTCAAACCTGAGGAAATGGCGGAATTCGTCAAGGTGGGTCAAATCGGTTGGGAGCAACTGGCATCGACCTACGGCAAAGATCGGATTCAAGCGCTCAAAGACGAAATCGCGGCCGCCTCGCGTCCCTAGGAGGCCTTCATGTCTCACCAAGATGTTGGCAGGGACGCAGGCGCCCTGGCATCGCCACGCTCGCTCAAATCCTGCTTCCAAAGCGCACTGGATAGATTGATGCGATTCGAATTGATCGTGGCCAAAGCGGAAAGCAAGATCGCCATGGCCAGTTGGTTGGTGGCGACACTCTCCGTCCTGGCTTCACTGGTCATTCGCGCTTTTGCACTGCCCGTCCCCGATACAGGGGAATGGGCGCTGGTTGCGATGTCCCCGCTGACATTTGTGGGTGCCGCCCTGTGTAGTCATCTGCACAAGCATCTGACGGCCGACATCGTCGAGATGCTGCCGCGCGGAGCGTTGCTGCAGGTACTGGAGGCCGTGATCGCAATTCTGTTCATTATTTTCTCGGTGTTTCTTTCCGCCTTGGCACTCGACCTGTTTGACTATGCCTTGTCCTCCAATGAGCGGTTGACCGATCTGGGCACTCCGCTTGCCGTGCCGGTCGCGTTCATCTTGCTGGGCGCCCTTCTCATGGGTTTTCACGCCATTGTTGACCTGCTGCGGGCTTGTGCAGGCCGTGAGCCTGGAGGGATCAATCCATGGTGATGATTTTCTTCCTGATGGGCATCATATTGCTTGTCGGTGCGCCGTTGGCGGTGGGATTTGGCCTGCCGATTTTTTTCAGTCTCGATGCACTGGGTCTATCGATCACGAGCCTCAGCAATATTCCTTACGAGGAAATATCCGCCTTCTCGCTGATCGCCATACCCTTGTTCATGTTCACGGGCGGCCTGATGAGCGCCAGTGGAATGGCCAAAGAATTGATTGCGCTTTCGGACGTGGCCTTGGGGCGGATTCGTGGCGCGTTCGGTTATATCGCCATTGCCGCGTCGGCGCTCTTGGGCGCGATCACCGGATCTTCCGTTGCCACGGTCGCCGCAGTTGGCGGCATCGTGAGTCCAGAGATGATACGGCGAGGTTATCCCGCGGGCTACGTTGCAGCACTGACAGCGACAGCAGGTCTGTTGGGCGTCTTGTTGCCCCCCTCCATTCCGCTCATCCTGTATGGCGCGACCGTAGGCGTATCGGTTTCGCAATTGTTCACGGCGACACTGTTGCCCGCCGCATTGATGGCGGCACTGTTTCTGATCGTGCATGTGTTCCTATCACGCCGTCTCTTGCCCAACGGCGTGGAGCAGCGCACCGCAGAAAACAACGTCGCGCTTGACCATCAGCCTGTCACCCCATTACGGATAGCGGGCCGGGCGAGCTCCGTGCTGCTGTTGCCGTTCATTATCCTGGGTGGTATCTATGGCGGCATCATGACGCCGACCGAGGCAGCAGCAGTTGGCTGCCTATATGCGGTTGTCGTCGTTGTTCTGCGCCGCATGGTCAGCCACAAGGTGATGGCCGGCGCACTGCGCGAGGCAGTCATCACCGGCGCGGGCATCTTGTTCGTCATTGCGTTGACTGGGGTCTTTAATCGCGCCATGGTGCTGAACCAAGTGCCCCAGGACCTGGCGATGTGGGTCGCCACGCATATCGAGAGTCCGCTCGTTTTTCTGCTCACGGTCAATGTCGTCTTGCTCGTGGTCGGTTCGTTCATGGAAACGAATGCCTCGATCTTGTTGATGGGGCCGCTACTTGCGCCAGCCGCCGCGCAATTCAACATCGACCCGGTTCATTTCGGAATCATCGTCGCGACCAATCTAGAGATTGGCCTGCTCACTCCACCGATGGCGGCCAACCTCTATGTCGCGGCACGCGCGGCCAATGTGCCGATGCTGAAGATGCTGCGGTATCTCGCGTACTTCTTTACTGCAGCATTGATCGGTCAGGCGCTGATCACCTATGTCCCCTTCTTTACCCTCTGGTTCCGGTAACTTTCCCCAGTATTGACCTCAAACATGAATGATGACAATGAAACATACCTGGGCGCCGCACTACCCAGGTTTTCCAAGGCTGCAGTCGTGCGTGCATTCGGCACACCGCTGGAAATCAAAGACGTGCCGATCCCGACAGAGGTCGAGCCTGGCGCACTGATCGTCAAGACCTCTGCTTGCTCGATTTGCGGTACCGATGTGCATTTGGCGCGAGGTAATTTGGCGCTGAAAGTCGACCTGCCCGTTATTCTGGGTCATGAAATGGTCGGGCGCGTGGTTGCAATTGGTCAAGGGGCAGAGCGAGACAGCGTGGGCCAACCTGTACGGATTGGCGACCGCATTCTATGGACGCACACCTCCTGCGGCTCCTGCTATTTCTGCACGGTCGCCAATCAGCCGACGCTATGCGAAAACAGACGCGCCTACATGTACGAGAGCAGTGAAAAGCCTCCTTATCTGCTGGGCGGTTTTTCAGAGTACGGCTATGTTTTACCCGAGTCCGGCCGTGTGCGTGTCCCTGACAATCTGGACGATGCCGTGGCGAGCCTGTGCAGCTGCGCATTTCGATCAGTCATGAATGCGTTCGACAATCTGGGCCCGATCGATCCCTCCGAGCACGTCGCTATTCAGGGCGCGGGACCGCTGGGGATTCTCGCTGCAGCGGTGGCGCGAGTGGCCGGCGCGCGTACAGTCAGTGTGATTGGCGCGCCCGCTAGCCGACTGCAGATGGCCGAGGATTTCGGCGCGACCCGTACCTTCAACCTGGAAAACTCCACTCACGAGGAACGCGCGGAACAACTGCGGGCAATGACCGGAGGCCGCGGACCGGATATGGTGCTCGAGTTCACGGGATTTCCAGGTGCATTCAACGAAGGTTTGGATCTGGTACGCAAGGGGGGACGCTATCTCACCGTGGGCCAACTTGGCGCCGGTGCGACAACGTTCAGCCCCTCTCTCATCGTCAAGAAGAACATTCGAGTCATCGGTTCGTTCTCGGGGGATGTAAAGTCCTATTGGAAAGCCCTGCAGTTCGCGTCGGCGCATATCGATCACATTCCGTTCAGGAAAATGATCTCCGGTACTTACAGACTGGAGGACGTGAATGTGGCCCTGGAAAAGATGCACCGCCTGGAAGAAATCAAACCGCTGATCTTGATGGAATAAGGCGCACACCGGCTGCTCGTTTGCCTTTTTTCACCCCAAAGGATGATCATGAAAACTTACAGTAATTTCATTGATGGCAAGGCTGTTGAACCCGTAGGCCAAACCTGGATGGACACGGTGAATCCCTATACCGGCGAGGTGTGGGCAAAGATTCCCCGCAGCGATCAGCGCGATGTCGATCTGGCGGTCCAGGCTGCAAAGCGCGCCATGACAGAAGGCCCGTTTTCCAAGATGACTGCAACCCAGCGCGGCCAGATGATGTACCGTCTGGCACAGTTGATCGCCGACAATGCCAAGCGTCTGGCCGAAACCGAGGTGCGCGATAACGGCAAGCTGATTGCCGAGATGCAAGGCCAGTTGAACTATGTTCCCGAATGGTGGCGCTACTACGGCGGGCTCGCCGACAAGATCGAGGGCTCGGTCATGCCCATCGACAAAGCCGATCACTTCGCCTACACCACGCACGAACCCGTTGGTGTCGTGGGCGCATTGACCGCGTGGAACTCGCCGCTGCTGTTCGTGGGCTGGAAATGCGCGCCTGCCATTGCCGCAGGCTGCGCGGTCGTGATCAAACCCTCTGAGTTCACTTCGGCATCCACGCTGGAATTTGCAGAGCTCACCAAACAGGCTGGTTTCCCAGACGGCGTATTCAATGTCGTGACAGGCCTGGGCCAGGAAACCGGCGCGGCGCTGGTAGAACATCCTGACGTAGCCAAAATCACCTTCACAGGATCCGATGCAACGGGCCGCTTGATCTATGCCCAGGCTGCCAAAACGATGAAGCGCATCACGTTGGAGTTGGGCGGAAAATCGCCCAATATCGTGTTCGCCGATAGTGACCTCGACAAAGCCGCAGCAGGAGTGATCTCGGGCATTTTCGCGGCCACAGGCCAGACGTGTATCGCAGGCTCGCGACTGCTGGTACAGAACTCCATCAAGGAGGAGTTCGTGCAGCGCCTGATCAAACTAGGTACCACGGCCAAAAAAGGAAATCCGATGGAGGCCGACACCAACATCGGCCCGGTCACGACACCGCCGCAGTATAAAAAAATCCTCGACTACATCGACATCGCCAAGCGCGAAGGCGCTCGATGCGTCTTGGGTGGGCAGGCGGCATCCAGCATGCCCGGCGGTCAATTCGTCGAGCCCACGATATTTGTGGATGTGACGCCTGATATGCGCGTGGCACGCGAGGAAATTTTCGGCCCGGTGTTGGCGGTGATGGGCTTTGAGGACGAGGCAGAGGCCATCCGCATCGCCAACGATACGATCTATGGTTTGGGCGCGGGTGTGTGGACGGAAGACATCGGCCGGGCACATCGGGTCTCAAAGGCCTTGAAAGCCGGTACCGTATGGGTCAACACCTATCGCGCCGTCAGCTACATGATGCCATTCGGCGGAATGAAACAGTCTGGACTGGGCCGGGAAAGTGGCGTCGAATCCATACGCCACTATCTGGAAACCAAGAGCACCTGGATATCCTATGCGCAAGGCGCTCCCGCCAATCCGTTTATCATGCGCTGAGCAGCCCCTATCAAACGCAGACAGGGGCCGAGGTGCGCTTTTCCAGGCGACCTCCCGCCTCAATAAGCCTCTCGATAGATAGCTAGCGCCTGTGCCTCATCGATCGGCCGGGGGTTGTTCATCAGCAGGCGCTGTTGCTGCATGGCGGAGCTGGCCAGCACGGGCAGGTCCGCCTCGGCGATTCCGACCGCACGCAACCCTCGCGGCAGGTCGGATTGACGAATCAATTCCTCGAGAAAGGCGATGAACGCATTTGCCCCCTCGGCGGCATCCTTCGCAGCCGGCAATCCCACGGCTTGCCCCAGCTCGGTATAGAGACTGGCCGCAGCCGGTGCGTTAAAGCGTAGTACGGCAGGCAACACCAGGGCATTGGACAAGCCATGCGGGACATGGAAAATGCCACCCACGGGATAAGCGAGTGCGTGTACTCCGCCCACGGGGGCATTGGCAAAGGCTTGACCGGCGAGCATGGCGCCGAGCAGCATATCCGATCGTGCCTGCAGATTCGCACCATCGCGGCACACCGTCAGCAGATTCGCGCTCAGCAGTTTGAGGGCCAACGCCGCCAAATGATCCGACAGCGGATTCTTCAGTCGCTTGCTCGTGTAGGCCTCGATCGCATGGACCATGGCGTCGATGCCGGTGGCTGCCGTGGCGGCGGGCGGCAGGCCCACTGTCAGTTCGGCATCCAGATATGCAGCGTCGGCGTAAAGTTGAGGGGCGACCACGCCACTCTTGGTCGTCTCACCCGTGGTGACAATAGAAATGGGCGTTACCTCTGATCCGGTTCCTGCCGTTGTCGGCACCTGAATGAGCGGCAGGCGTTGCCCCTGCACTTGATTGATGCCGTACATGGCCGGCAGCGGCTGCTCGTTGGTGCACAACACGGCGACCAGTTTTGCGACATCCATTGACGAGCCGCCGCCAAAACCGATCACCAGATCTGCTCCAAAACCCCGCGCGCGTTCTGCGGCCGCTTGCACGACGGCCTCTGGCGGATCAGCCACGACGTCGTCGATGACCAGTGTATGCCAACCGGTCGCCGCGAGGCTGTCGAGCGCCGGCTGCAGCGCGCCGCTGCGATACAGGAAGGCATCGGTCACCAGTACGGCGCGGTCGCCTGTATGGCGTTCGCGCAGCAGCGTTCCGAGGCGCCGGGCCAGACCCGGTTCGACGACGATATGAGGCACAGTCTGGAATGAGAAAGCGGACATGATTCAGGAAAGCTCGTTGATAATGGATTGCGCCGTGTCCTCGAGTGAGGATCGCGTAGACATGGCGCGGCTCTGGATACGGCGGTGCGCCTCGTGTTCGGTAATGCCCTCACGGGCAATCAGCAAGGTCTTGGCAGTGGCGATTTTGCTGACCGCGGCATAACGGCCTTCCAGCTTGCGCATGTGGGCGAGCGTGGCCGCCTGTTGGCGCCAGGCGGTACGCGCCAGCAGCAACTGTGTCAGCAGGCCAAAGGGCCGGATGGGACGTTCAATGACGCCGCTGCAGCCGCTTTGCAATACGAGTTGCAGCGTGGCTGGGTTTTCATACTCGACAATGCCCACCAGCGGCGGGCTCAGTTCGGTCAGGCTGTCAGCCAGCCGTTGAATAGCGTCGCGCTGGTCTTCCTCAATGGGCAGCACGACTACGTCGGCTTCGATATCGAGCCGGTCCGGCAGCGGCCACAGTTGTGTGGGTACACATCCGATACGCTTGAGGTGCGACATCAGCAGACGTGACTCGGCGTCCAGCGGATGCAAGACCAGCACCCGCAGGCCGTTGAGTTCCCGCAGCGCCGTTGTGCTGCGGCCGGGTCGGTTCGGCGTTGCGGTCACGATAGCGCCAGGGCCTCAGGGTCCAACGCATGGTCAACCAGGTAAGGCACCGGGCTCACTGCAGCGCGCGCCGCATAGATGATCTCGAACTGGCGGCGCGCATTGATGCGTGCAATGCGGGGCCAGAGCGACGTATGTTGTGTGTCGCTATCGATGGTGACCGGGCCCTGCGGCGCTTCGAATTGAGCTCCCTTGAGTGCCGCGACCAGTTCGAGCACCGCGAGGCTCCCAGCACGGCGCGCCGCATCCGCCAGCAAATGCACCTGGAAATAGGCCGCCTCGGCGCCGGCGGTGATAGGACTGTCTTCGCCGAATCGATGTTGATAGGCGCGAGCGAAACGGCGGCTGGCCTCGGTGGGCAGCGTGGCAAAGTACGGGGCAGCGGTGATGTGGCCTTCCGCCTCTTCGGCGGTCAGCGCAGCCACGTCAGTCTCGTTGGTCGCGAGGCTGACGATAGGCATCCGAGCCGGGTCCAGGCCCAGTTCCCGATAGGCGCGGTAAAGCTTGACGATGTCCCGGCCCACCATCGTGGAATAGATGGCATCCGGGCGCAGCGCGACAGCGCGCTTGAGCACGCCGGTCAGGTCTTCCTGGGGCGCGTTCAGTGGCAGATAGACTTCGTCGACCACTACGCCGCCAGCCTGTTCATACAGTCCGCGCATAATGCGGTTGGACTCTCGCGGGTAGACATACTGTCCGCCGATGAAGAGCACGCGATTGCCGAAATGGCGAATCACGTAACTGGCCAGCTGCACGGAGTTCTGGTTGGGAACCGACCCGGCATAGAAGCAGTAGGGCGAATACTCAAAACCCTCGTACAGCGTCGCATAAAACAGCAGCGCCCTGCGGTTCTCTACGACGGGCAACACCGCTTTGCGGGTGCTGGACATATGCGTACCGAAGATCAACGGTACGCGCTGCGTATCGCACAGCCATTCAGCCGCCTTGCGGTAGTCTAGCGGCTGGGCGCCCACGGGCGCGCTGACCGGCGCCAACGGCACGCCATTGATGCCACCGGCCACATTGACCTCGTCGATGGCCATCAGCGTCGCATTCTCCTGAGTGATCTCAGTGGCCGCAGTCAGGCTCTCATGGGAAAACAACAGACCGACTCGATGGACAGCAGAGGTATTCACAGCGCCGTCCAGTCGTACGCAGATTCAAAGGCATGAGCGCTGCGGTAAAGCGTTGCTTCGTCGAAATGACGTCCGACCAGCATCATGCCGATCGGCAGCGTATCGCGCAGCGCGCACGGCACCGACATCGCTGGATGGCCGGTGACGTCAAAGGGAGCCGTATTGGCATTCATTTCCAGGGCGCGGGTCACAAAAAGGTTGGCATCGGCATCCGGGCCGATCAGCCGCGGCGCACGCATCGGCACCGTCGGCATCAACAGCACATCGACCCGGCTCAATGCCTCATCGTACGCCGCACGCAGGCGCCGCGCCAGGTTTTGTGCTTTGCCATAGTATTGGCCGCCGTAGCGCGCATAGAAGTACTCGCCAGCGAGCAGGCAGGTCTTTACATCATGCGGGAACTCATCCGCATGGTCGCGCCAATGACGCTGTGCTTGCATCAAGCCCGTCACGTAAAGGCCTTTCCAGTTGCTGCCGTAGTTATACCCTTTCATCTGCTGGGTCGTTCCTTCGACGGCGATAGGGGTCCAGATGGCATGGCCCTTGCGATGCAGCGGAATGGACAGTTCGGTCACTTCAGCGCCCAGCGCAGCCAACTGCGCGGCGGCGTGACGTACCGCCTCGTCGACGGCGGGGTCACTGTTGTGCCAGCCGAATCCCTCCGGCACTACGCCGATGCGCAAACCGTGCAATGGCTGGCCGAGTGCGTCGATACACGGCGCGCGTTCAGCGGGCAAGCCCTGCTGGCGGGGATCCAGACCATCGGCGCCGGCGATAGCATCGAGCAGCAGTGCGTTATCGGCCACATTGGCTGTCATGATGCCAGCATGGTCCAGTGTCATTTCGATCGGCATGATGCCGGTATAAGGGATCAGGCCGTGAGTGGGCTTCATGCCATAGATGCCTGAATAGGCGGCTGGAATCCGTACCGAGCCGCCTTGATCGGTGCCTATGGCCATGTCTGCCTCGCCTGCGCCGACCAACGCGGCGGCGCCTGAGGACGACCCGCCTGCCGAATGTTCGGGGTTGCGCGGATTGCGGACCGGGCCCGCCGCGTTGGTATGGCTGCTGCCGGATACGCAGAAATATTCGCAGTGGGCTTTACCCACAATACGCCCGCCGCCATCCAGGATGCGAGTGGCAACAGTGGCGTCCTGGTCGGGTACATAACCCCGCAACGTGGCTGCACCGTTCATCATGGGCACGCCTGCTAGGCACACATTATCTTTCAACACTACGCGCTTGCCTGCCAGCGGGCCATCTGCGCGGCCCTTGATCTCCGTGCGTACGTACCAGGCGTTGAGTGGATTGTCTTCAGGCTGCACGCCCGGTGTGCGGGGATAGCGCACGACTGGGGGCTGATCGATCAATGCATCAACCGTGTCGTAATCGGCAAAGGTCGCCTCGAGAATGCTGTCATAAGCGCGCAGCGTAGCGTCATCCAAATGCAGGCCAACGCGCCGTGCGGCCTGGTCCAGCGCTTCCAAAGTGGGACGGGGTAGAGACATCTTTGATTCCGTATCAGGATTGCAGACCGCCGTAACGCTGAGCGATCTCTTGAGCAGTAGTGGAGGCGGTGGGGATATCGGCAATCAACGCGCCTTTTTCCAGCACCAGAATACGGTCGGACAGGGAACACAGAAACTCGATGTCCTGCTCGACCAGCAGAATGGCGATGCCATGCGATGAGCGTAGCGTCTGCAAGGCTTCCACGATCTCATCACAGATCGACGGCTGGATGCCTTCGGTGGGTTCGTCCAGCAGCATCAGCTGGGGGTTGCCGCACAGACATCTAGCCAGAGCCAGCAGTTGCTGTTCACCGCCTGACAGGCTGCCGCCGGGGCGATCCAGCAATCGCTTCAAGCGCGGGAATACTGCCAGCACCTCGGCGATGCGGGCACTCGCCTCGCGCAGATTCTTCACGCAGCCCATGCGCAGATTCTCGGCCACGGTCAGTGCCGGAAAGATCTGCCGTCCCTGGGGCACGAAGCCCATTCCATGACGAGCGCGAGCGTGAGGCGCGAGCGCACCGATATCGTGGCCGTCGAATGTCAGCGAGCCGCCAGTCAATGGCAGTTCGCCTATCAGAGAACGCAGCAGCGTCGTCTTTCCCATGCCGTTGCGGCCCAGAATGCCGGTGAACTCGCCCGGTGCCATATCGAAGCGCACCCCATGCAGTACCGGGATGCGGCCATAGCCGGCTCTCAGATCATGCGCTTCGAGCATGCGACTCTCCTTGCTTGCCCAGATAGGCGGCGCGCACTTCAGCGTGCGCCATGATTTCGTCAAAACTGCCTTCGGCCAGGACTTCGCCTTGGTTGAACACGGTGATGCGGCCCGCGATCATGCGGATGAACTCCATGTCGTGTTCGACCACGACCACCGTGCTGTGCCGGTTGATGGCGGCGATGAGTTCGGCGGTTTTGCGCACCTCCTGATGCGTCATTCCGGCGGCTGGCTCGTCCAGCAGCACGAGCTCCGGACGCGAGGCCAGGATCATCCCGAGCTCGACCCATTGACGCTGGCCATGTGCCAATACATTGACGGGTGTGTGCGCTACTGCATCCAAGCCAATTTCGGCCAACACATGGGCGGCGATGCTAGAGGCGTTGCCGTCTGCGCGGCGCTCGGCCGCCAGCAGCAGGTTTTCCATCACGTCCAGCCCCTCGAAAACGCTGGGAACCTGGGTTTTGATGCCTATGCCGAGCCGTGCGACTTCATGCGTGGCGAGTCCGCGCAGAGGCTTGCCTTTGAAGTGAATTTCGCCGCGGCTCGGGCGCAATTGACCCGACAGCATCTTGAAAAACGTACTCTTACCGGCGCCATTAGGCCCGATCAGACAGCGCACTTCGCCGCGCTGCAATTGAAAATCGACGGCATGTACCGCATGGACGCCGCCGAAGCTCACGCCCAGGCCCTGAGTTTGTAATAGGACGTCGCTCATGTCGTTTCCTTGAGGGTGCGGGCACGAGAGCGCAGCAGCCCGCGTGCTGCGTCGACGACGGTCGGCGCGAGGCCGCGTGGGATCAACAATACGAAGAGGATCAGGATGATGCCCAATACCAGTCCGGTGTCGATAGTGTGCTGTGCCCCCAGTTGCGTGACCATCGCCTGCAGTGCGACGCACGCGATGATCGGGCCGATCAGCGTACCGCGCCCGCCCACGATCACCCAGATGATGATCTGCGCCGACTGCGACAGGCTGAACACGCCGGGGCTGACAAAAGCGCCCCAGTTGGCATAAAGCATGCCGGCAAGTCCGGCCAATGCGCCACCCAGGGTAAAGGTGATCAGCTTGTAGCGGCTCGCGTTATAGCCGAGCAACAGTGCGCGCTGTTCATTCTCGCGCACCGCAGCGACTACACGGCCGAAACGCGATGCCATGACAACGCGCACGCCAAAGTATGCACCGATCAACACTAGCGCTGCGAGCGTGAAGGTGCCCTCCGGTGACAGCGGTTCGGCCGCGCCGGGCAGCGTCAGGGGCGGGATAGAAGGAATGCCATTGAATCCGCCAAGTAGTGCTTCGCCCAGGCGGTAGCTATCCCCCGATGTGGAGTTCATCAGATTAAAGAGGATGAGCGTAACGGCCAGTGTGATGACGCCCAGATAGACGTCGCTGATTTTGCCGTAGAACATGAAATAGCCCAGGAGCGCCGCAAACACGGCGGGCACTGCGATGGCCAACGCGATGGCACCGACACCCGGCCCGAAATTGAACGCGCCGACAGCCCACGTATATGCACCCAGACCAAAAAACGCAGCTTGGCCAAAACACAGAATGCCGCCATGCCCCCAGACGAAGGCCAGGCTCAATGCCAGTAGCGCCATGACCAGATAAACCGTCATGGACAGCAGGCTGAACAGGTCGACCATCGAGGGCAGCGCAACGGCAGTGACGATCGCTATCACGCCCAGCAGCAGAGAAATAGGTGAGATACGCATCAGATGGCTCGCTTGAAGAATCGTCCGGTAATGCCTTGCGGCAACAGACGGATCAGCACGATGGCAGCCAGGAGCAGCGCGACCTGGCCATAGACTGGCGTGGAGAGAAAAGTAACGCCCTGGCTGATCGCGCCAAAAAAGGTGGACGCGCTGACCGTTCCCGCGATAACTGCGCTGCCGCCGCTGATCACCGTGATGAATGCCTTGGCAATGTAGGCGGCCCCGATCGTCGGGATGATCCCGGTGAGCGGAGCCAGCACTGCACCGGCCAGCCCCGACAGTGCCGCACCCAGCCCGAACGTGAGCTTGTAGATGACATTCGGATTCATACCCAGCGCATTCGCCATGGCGGCGTTTTGCATGCAAGCGCGTGCCCTCAGGCCAAAGTCGGTGAAACGCAGCAGGCACCAAAGCGCTGCCATCACTCCTGCAGCCAGAGCGATCAGAAACAGCGTATAGCCATTTGTCTGATGCGCACCGATCGCAACACCTCCCAGCGGCGAGGAGATGCCGACGGTAGTGTTGCCGAACACCATCGTGGCGATGCCGATGACAGCCAGCGAGAGCCCCCACGTTGCCAGCATGGTATCGATCATGCGGCCATACAAATGGCGTACCAGTAGATGTTCGACCAGTACGCCGAACACACCGACAGTCAGCGGCGCCACTACCAACATGGAAATCCAGATGGGTACACCGCCTTGGTTCGTCGCCAGAATGGCAATGTAGCCGCCCAGCATCATGAACTCGCCATGTGCGAGGTTGATGATTTTCATCATTCCGAATACGACCGCCAGTCCCACGCTCAAGAGCGCCAGAATGGCGATTGCGCCGAGAATATCGATGGCATAGATGGCAAGAATATCCATGAATATGCTCAGAACTTAATGGTGTATTGACGATTGTCCGTCGGGTTCTTGAGCAGATCGCACACACCGGCGGTATCGGATGGAGCCTGCTGCGGGAAACTCTCGACCAGGTTCAGTTTGCGGTCGCGCACTTCAGCGATATGTACGTCCAACACGCAATGGTGCGTCGCCGGATCCAGCGTCACCCGGCCGCTCGGCGCATCGATGGCAATGCCTGTTTCCAGCGCCTCGATGACTTTCATCCTGTCGACCGAGCCGGCCTTGCGTACGCCTTCGGCCCACAACATGAAGCCCTGATAGGCACCCATCGCGAGTTCCGTGATGTAGGGGTAGTCCTGTCCGTAGCGCGCGTGGAAACGTTTGACGAAGTCAGCATTGGCCGCGCCAGGCAGTTCCTGCAAATAGTTCTGGCACACCAGAAAGCCATTGCATTCCTCGGGTGACAACACGATATGTTCGTTCCCTCCCGCAAAGGTGGTCGACGCGAGCGGGATCTTTCCAGTCATGCCAGTGGCTTTCCATTGGCGGTAAAAGGACATATGCGCACCGCCCACCAGTGCCGACCAGATGAAGTCCGGCGATGCCGCCTGGATCTTTGAAATCGCGGCACCGAAATCCGTCACATCCATGGGGAAAAATTCGGTGGCGACAGTCTCGCCGCCAACCTCTGCAGCGTATTTACGCACCCAGTTCGAGACGATCTGCCCGTAGTTGTAGTCGGCCGCGAGAATGTAGACTTTCTTGCCCCATTTCTTGACGGCATAGGGCGCCAGCTTCTGCACGGTTTGCGCGGGAGTGACACCGGTACCGAAATAATTCCGGTCGCAGACGCCGCCTTCGTACTGGTTGTCGTAGAAATAGAGTGTGCGGTAACGATTGAGCACCGGCCGCACCACTTCGCGCGACGCTGATGTGATGCCGGCGTGAACCACGGCAGCCTTATCCCGCAGCGCCGCCTGCTGAGCGAATTGCGCATACAGCTGCATGTTCGATTGTGCATCATAGGCGATGAAATTCAGCGGTTTGCCGAGCAATCCACCCTGGGCATTGATCTCTTCAGCGGCGAAGCGCAAGGCGTCCATGACCGGTTTGCCATAGATGTCCAGTCCTCCGGACAGGTCATAGATGGCTGCAACATTGATTTTTTCTTCGTTCGATGCAAAGGCTCGGGTAGCGGTTAGACCCATCAGCGTGGCGGATGCGGTAGTGGCGGCAGTGCGAGAGAGAAACTGACGGCGATTCATGCTCATGGTGGATAGCCCCTTGCGCGTTTGCGGCGCGCAGGACTTGCCGCCGCATGCAGTATGTACGGACGAGCAAAGGCCGACGCCGAAAGTCGCGTTGACGTGATTGGGTGTTTGGATATGCCGAGAGACCGGCAAGATGTCGACGTCGTTGTCGACGAGAAAAGCTGCTGAACGACCGTGATGGCAGCTGCGCCGTTGAAGCTTGCCTGGCCGATCTTCATTGAAAGAAGACAGCACGCATTTTAGGGAAGGGCAATGCAAGACACAGCCCCGGGATTTCCCTAAGTTGCTCTGCGATGCGATCGCAGAACGTTCACCGATGCGTTTCAGGTTCGCGTCGCTGACGCTTCCTCTTCAGCGACGCGATTCATCCGATTATGGGAGCCTGGAGACAATAAAGGAAATCTCGTATTGATGGTTCGGATACTGGCTATTCACCCAAGCCGAAAATTCCTCTTTCGTGATCCGACGATGGTAGGCGTTATGGAGCCACACCATGAATTCCTCTTGCTGTGCCTCCGTATCCAGCGGAAGGCGTTTGTATTTTGGATCGGCCTTGATCTGAGTAACGAGCGTATTGAGCCAATTATTGAAAGGCTTATCCATCTCTGCGGCCACGACGCGCGGATCATTCTGGCTGCTGGTGGCGCAGCCTTGGAGCAACGGGACAGTCAGTGCAAACGCTGTTATGACAGCAGCGCTCACACGGCCAAATCGGGTCATCATGATTGGATTCCTTGTCAGTGGGTTTCAACGAAATACAGATAAGCCTTTGAAGAACACGCTTCCCTGCACGAGATCAGATCGATTCGGGCCTTATACCTTAACTTATCCGAATGGCTATCGACAGATTGCCCCGCTTCACGTCAAACTACGGGGACCTGTCTGAATGGCTCACCGGAGGCCCTATGCCCCTGCAATTGCGTTCTCTTGTCCGACCCGACGCCACATTGGAGCTGTCGCTGGCCGATGTGCCGGTACCAACTCCTGCAACTGCCGATGAAGTGATCGTGCGCATGGAGGCTTCACCCATGAACCCCTCGGACATAGGGGTGATGTTCACGGGCGCCGACATCGCCAAAGCCCATCAGTCCGGTACCGACGAGCGCCCGGTGATTACGGCTCCTCTGTCGGCTGCCGCGATGGCGGCGGCATCAGGGAGGGTCGGCCAGGCACTGCCCGTGGGCAACGAGGGGGCTGGTACCGTGGTTGCCGTAGGCGACTCCCCCGGGGCGCAGGCCTTGCTGGGAAAAAAGGTCGCCATGATAGGCGGTGCAATGTATGCCGAGTACCGCGCGCTGCCCGCGAAGCAATGTCTGGTCTTGCCTGATGGCGCGACGGCTGCTCAGGGAGCCTCGTGCTTCGTGAATCCCTTGACGGCGCTGGGCATGGTGGAAACCATGCGCATGGAAGGGCATCGCGCACTTGTGCACACCGTTGGCGCATCCAACCTGGGCCAGATGCTCAACCGCATTTGTCTAAAGGACGGCATTCCGCTGGTGAACATTGTGCGTCGACCAGAACAGGCCGAACTGTTGACGAAACAGGGTGCCAAGCATGTGGTTGACAGCAGCGCCGAGGACTTCGATGCCAAGCTTGTCGAAGCTCTCTTGGTCACGGGAGCGACCATCGCTTTTGATGCGATCGGTGGCGGCCAGCTAGCTGGGCGGCTCCTGTTCGCCATGGAAGCGGCATTGCTGCAGAGACCGGGGCGTACCTACAACCGATATGGCACCGACGTTCATAAACAGGTCTACGTCTACGGCAGCTTGAACCGGTCACTCATCGAGATCGAGCGCAATTTCGGATCGGCATGGGGGATAGGCGGATGGCTGCTTTTCCCCTTCTTGCAACGCGCAGGGGCCGAACGCGTACAGCAACTGAAGCAACGCATCTTCGACGAAATGACCAGCACATTTGCCAGCCATTACACGCGGGAAATCACGCTGCCTGAGGTGTTGACGCTCGACGCCATCGCGAGCTACTCGCGTATGGCGACGGGAGAAAAGACGCTGGTCCGCATCGCGCCAGGCTGATCTCACTCTCCTGCCGCTATGTCGAGACGGGTATCGTTCTAACGGTATTCAGTCGATGATGATGCCCGCTTTACGGACCACCGATCCCCATAGTTGGATTTGTTCCTTGATGAATGCGGAGAACGCTTCCGGGCTATTGGACATGGGCTCCAAACCCTCTGCGTGGAACTGTTTCAGCGTTTCTGGATCCGCCAACGCTTCGACAATGGCCGCATTCAATTTATCGACGATGGGTTTTGGAGTCCCTGCCTTGGTCAGGATGCCATACCACTGATCCGCCTGGAATCCCTCGAGCCCCTTGGTTTCGCTGATGGTCGGCACATCCGGTAACTGCGGCAGGCGCTTTGCGGAGGCCACGGCAATGGGCCGCAACCGGCCAGAAGACAGGAACGGAGCCAACGGGGGATACCCTGTCAGCACGAGAGACGTCACACCCCCCACCAGATCGTTCAACGCAGGTGCGGTGCCTTTGTATGGGATGTGTTGAATTTGAATATTGGCCTGCAACGCAAAGTACTCGGTCGCGAGATGCGCTGCACTGCCGCTGCCACCCGATGCGTAGTCATAACCATTCGGTTTGGCCCGCACGGTGCGGATCAATTCGTCTACGTTGTGCACATCCAGCTTGGCCGGGTTCACCGCCAGGACGTTGGGTACACCGGCGACGAGCGAAATGGGTGTGAAGTCTTTCACCGGATCATAGGGCAGACGTTTGTACAACGTCGCGTTGGCACCGAATGTGCCGATGGCTCCCATCAGCAGCGTATAGCCGTCAGCCGGCTGTGACTTCGCGTACTGCACGCCGACAATGCCGCCGGCGCCAGGCCGATTTTCCACCACGATGGATTGGCCCAGGATCTCGCCTAGCTTTTTGCCCATCACACGCGCAATGATATCGGTGCTGCCGCCCGGCGTGAACGGCACGACGAGCGTGATCGGCCGTGAGGGGTACGTTTCCGCCGCTTGCGATGGGCCGGAACCAATCGCCGCAAGCGTCATCAGCGATGCAAACACGAACTTATGGAACATTTTTGTCGTCTCCTCGGGGGTTGCGCGTCGTTCGTTTTATAGGCACGCCGTATGGCGCGATGCTGTGCGACGGTTGATTTTCAAGCTTCTTAACAATGGTTGACGGTGGCTCCGCTTTCCAGCATGGCTTCAATGTCCTGGTCGCTGACTCCGACGCTGCGCAGCAGTTCTATGCTGTGTTGCCCGATCAGCGGGGCCGGCCATTTCAGTGATGGTTCATAACTGGAGAACTGAATGGGATTGCGTAGATTGATGATCTTTCCCTCGGTCGGATGATCGATTGGTTGAAATAGCCGTGTGTCGGCGAGATGCGGATCATCGAGCACGGAATCCAGCGTGTGCAACGGCATTGCAGGGACATCCGCCGCCTCGAGTATTTCCAGCCATTGTGCGGTGGTGCGGCTCGCAAAGATCTCATTGCGGATCCGGAACATCTCCCCAATGTTCTCGAAACGTGCCCGTTTTTCCGCAAAACGCGGGTCGGTCCGTAGATCAGAGCGACCCATCGCATCAAACATCGCGAATACTTGCTCGTCTGTATTGGCCGTCACACAGATATACCCATCGGCTGTGCGTATGGGACGCGAGTTGGGATTGAGCAGACGCGAGTCACCTGTTTCCCCCAAGGGTGGATCAAAGGTCTTTAAAAACAAATGCTCGGCCAATACGAATGCGGTCATGCTTTCGAACATCGGTACTTCGATGATTTGCGGCCCGCCATGGCGTAGTCGCTGCACCACCCCCATCAGAATCGTGTTGGCGACCATGATGCCGACCGTACGATCAGCGATCACCATGGGGACGAACCGCGGCTCCCCGTCTCCCCCATTGTTGATCGCAGCCAGTCCGGATGCGCCCTGGATGATCGAGTCATAGGCCGGCTTGTCCTTGTAGCGCCCGCCCTGTCCGAACCCTACGACACTGCAATAAATCAGATCGGGTTTGAGCTCCAACAGATCCTGTGCCGACAGTCCCAGGCGGGCTGCCGCAGAGGGCCGCATGTTGTGTATGACGACGTCGGCGGTGACGATGAGTTTCTTCAGCGCTTCGGCCGCGCCGGGTTTCTTTAGATCGAGTGCAATGCTTTTCTTGTTGCGATTCAGATGCAGGTACTTCGCCGCCATGCCGGGTGTCGTGGATTTTCCACCTATCCAGCGAGCCAGATCACCCGTCGGATGCTCGATCTTGATGACTTCTGCCCCAAAATCCGCAAGAAATTGTGTGGCATAAGGACCCACTACGACTTGAGTCAGGTCGATGATGCGTAATCCTTCCAGCGGCGCTTTTGCTGCGTTGGATACATCGGGAGCGGATGTCATATGGCTCATGCCGCAACTCCCGTGGCGGAACCGCGCAGCGTCGTGACGCCTGTTTGTGACACAACCCGAAATTCAACTTCACCGTCATGCTCACCGGTGCGGCTTTCGACATGAAAAGTCTGTCCCTCGAACAGCGGTGCAACGTTGCGCGTCGTGATGTGGGAAAGCGACGTACCGTTCCAGGCTTGATGCAGATGTTCCGTCGCACATAGCGCTGAGAGTCCGCCATTGACGACCAGACCGGGATAGCCTTCCACCTGCGTGGCATAGGGGTAATCGTAGTGAATACGGTGACCGTTGAAACACAATGCGCTATAGCGAAAAATCATCACAGTATCCGCGACGATGGGCGCTGATCGGTAGCGAGCTTCGAAAGGGTCCGCAGTGGGTGTTTTGGCTGCACCTTGGTCTTTCTTATTGGTGTTCTCCCGATACACAACATCCTGCTCCTCTATGACGCAGACACCTGCCGCGTTGCTGATCGTGTGCCGAACCGTGACAAAGACCAGCTGCCCCGTGCTGCCTAGCTTCGGCGTAATCGACGCAATGGTCGACACCCGCCGCAATTCATCTCCGATCAGAATGGGACTAACAAACTGGATGCGCTTTCCGGCGAACATGCGCTTAGGCAACGGCACGGGGGGTAGAAAATCACCGAGCGCGGGGTGGCCGTCATTGCCGATCTTCGAGCGTGGCACGACCCGCGGAAAAAGCACGGAATACCACATTTGCGGGAACTCGATGCCGCGCTCGAACCGCATGTTGCGCGCAGATTCGAGTGTCGCCGCCAATCGTTCGGCCAACTGCGGAGTCACGATATCGGTGGTCTCTTCGCTGCGATTTATCCAGAATTGCAGGGCTTGGAGTGCTTCAGGCGTCGTCTCAGAGGTCACGTTTCTTCGTTGGAATGGTTGTCTAGGCGTCCATCCTAGTTCCTCGCGGGATTTCCAAGAAGTGATAGATTGTGGATGTCAATTCCAAATTGGAATACATTTCCTCCACAGATAACAAAAGGCCCCAGGCCCGGCGCGCTCGAGGGCGGCCCGTGTGGGAAACCGTCAAAGGAGACAGTGTGAACCTGCAACAGATACGTGCGTTCTGTGCGCTTGTGGAAAACGACATGAATGTCTCACGCACCGCGCTGGCGCTATACACCAGCCAATCGGCCGTCAGCAAACAGATCGCACAGCTAGAGGAACGACTCGGTACCGCGCTGTTGATTCGTTCCAAGAGTCGTATTCTGGCGCTGACCGAGGTGGGGGACCAGGTCTTGCGATGCATGCGGACGATGATGGCAGCCACCGAAGACATCTCCAACATCGTCGCAGACCAGCAGCTCAAGGCCCAGGGGCGTCTGGCTATCGCGACGACACATACTCATGCACGCTATGCGCTGCAGGATATCGTGCCGGAATTTTGCAGGCGCAATCCCAGTGTGGCGTTGCGCTTGATTCAGGCGACACCTCTAGAGATTGCCGATCTCGTCGCCACGGGAAAAGTAGACATCGGCTTGTCTACCGTGCCCCCCGTCCTGCCGCCGTCTCTGGCGGCGATCCCGTGTTACGAGCTCAATCATGTGTTGGTCAGCAAACGAGGTCATCCTGTTCTCAAGGACAAGCCACTGACACTGGAGAGCATCGCCCGTTACCCCCTGATCACGTACAGCGAACAACACGCCATCGGCCGGCGTATCACCCAGGCGTTCGACGCCGCAGGACTGACTCCCAAAATCGCAGTACAAGGCACGGACGTCGAGATCATGAAGCACTACGCGGCTTCGGGCGTGGGTTTGGCCATCATTCCCGTGATTGCTTTCTCGCAGCCTGTCGATAAAGAGCTGCAGGCTCAATCCGTCGATCATCTATTTCCGATCAGTATTGTCCATGTCCTGGCCCGGCGCGGCGCCTATTGGCCGCGTCATTTGTGCGACTTCCTAGGAAAGCTTGCGCCGGACCTGACGCCTGGTGCCTTAGAGGAGGCGCTGATCGGCTGAGCCGCCATTCAAGCATTCGGCGGGCGCTTCGAATTCGGCTGCAGCAAATAGCTCATCACCATTTCGCACACGTGCTGCAGGCGAGCCTCCACGCGTTCCTGTGCGCCGAGATCAACCCCCAGCACAAACGACAAGGTATACCGGTTCGATATCGAATAGGACCCCAGCCCTGATATCGATACATAGAGGTCGACCCAATCTGCGTCGGCACGAAATACGCCTTGTTCTTTCCCTCGTTCGAGAATGTCCGCCAACGCGCTCTTGAGCGGATTGAACATCGCTGGAATCACTTTGGATTTCCGGATGTGTTCGGCCTTGTGCAAGTTTTCCGTACTCAACAGCTGAATGAATTCCGGATGCTCAATGAAATGCCGAATCGTCTGCATCACCAAGGTTCGCATGTCTTCGACAGGGTTCTCGCCCAGCAAGCCGAACTGATTCTGCCGTTCTCTCATGGCGGAGTATGCCCGTTCCATGACCTCGATAAAGAGCGCCTCTTTACTTTCGAAGTAGTGGTAGACGAGGTTCTTGCTGATTTTGCTGCGTGCCACGATGCTGTCAACGCGCGCACCGTCATAGCCTTTAGAGGCAAATTCACGCGCGGCCATCTGAAGGATTTTTTCCCGCGTGGCCGCCGCGTCACGGGGCTTTGATTTTCCGCTGGGTTTCGTCGTTGGCATGGGTCCTGTCTGTCTCATTAGCGGTTCTGCCGTGCTTCTTTGATGTGTTGCATCGGCTAACTAGTTGGTTAGTCTACACCGTATCGGTCGATCTGCAATGAGGCCGAATATCTAATGCTGGCAACGCTTTCGGCTACGTGAAAACCCGAATTGGCGGGCACATTTTTCACGCTTATTGTACTGACTAGTTAGTTAGTAAATGAACTCGATCACGGCCCTGAAGCCAATCCATCCAGGCATAGCAGTGGCTGCGTCCCCTTTTCCTTGGAGTTGCACGATGCAAGTAGGAACCAGTGCAGGCGCCCGCGTCGGGTGCGATATCGGCGGCACTTTTACGGACATCGTCCTGTCATTACCGAATGGGCAGCTCTTTGTGAACAAGACGTCCACAACGCCCCACGATCTTGGGGAGGCCATCGTCACTGGCTTGGGCGCATTGATCGAGCAGGCTGGCATCCAGCCCGGCGACATTACGGAGATCGTCCATGGCACCACCACGGCGTCCAATACGATTCTTCAAAAAGTCGGCGCCCGCACCGGCGTACTGACCACCGCTGGTTTCCGAGACGTGCTCGAAATCGGCCGTATTCGTACACCCACCATGTTTGACCTGGGTTGGCAAAAGCCGCAACCGCTGGCCGCCCGCCGTTACCGTCGAGGCATTAATGAGAGGATGGATGCGCGTGGAAACGTCATCGTTCCCTTGAATGCCGATCAGGTCCTGTCCATTGCCCGCGATCTGGTCGATGAAGGGGTCGAGGCGCTGGCGGTCTGCTTCTTGAACAGCTATATCAACCCTGCCCACGAGTTAGAAGCCAAGGCACTGCTGGAGCGCGAGTTTCCCCAACTGCTCGTCACGGCGTCGTGCGATGTTCTGCCGGAAATCAAGGAGTACGAGCGCACGAGTACTACTGTGGTGAACGCCTACATTCTGCCGGCGATGCGCACGTATCTGCGCCGGTTGAAAGACGATCTTGGGCGTATGGGAGTCAAAGCATCATTGCAGGTGATGGCCTCCAACGGTGGCATGATGGGCGTCGATAGCGCCAGTGAAAAACCCGTCTTTGCCGTGGCTTCCGGGCCGGCAGGAGGAGTGGCGGGCGCTGCGCAGATAGGCGCGCTCGGCGATGGCAGGGACCTCATCGTTTTTGATATGGGCGGCACGACCGCGAAAGCTTCCATCATCATGGGAGGCGTGCCCTCATTAACCAACGAATACGAGTTCCGGGACGGAATCAGCGCCCCGAGCCGCTTTGTAAAGGGCGGCGGCTACGTGCTCAAGGTCCCCGCCATTGATATCGCCGAAGTCGGTGCCGGCGGCGGCTCTCTGGCCGGTATCGACGCCGGCGGCTTGTTGTGCGTCGGCCCCGAATCTGCCGGTGCGAATCCTGGGCCGGCATGCTATGGACGTGGCAACGACCGTCCTACTGTCACGGACGCCAACATGGCATTGGGTTTCCTGAATCCCACCGCGCTGGCAGGAGGCAGTCTGAAGGTCGATCCCGAGAAATCGCAGCATGCCATTGCGACGCATATCGGCGAGCCCTTGGGACTGGATATGCTGGCAGCTGCACACGGCATCCGTCATGTAGCCAATGTGAGTATGGCGCGTGCGCTGCGTGCGGTGACTGTCGAACGTGGCCGCGATCCGCGCGATATGACGATGATCGCATTCGGCGGCGGTGGCCCGTTGCATGCTGTCGATGTCGCCAAACTGCTAGGCATCAAGCGTGTGATTGCCCCTGTGATGGCCGGCGTATTCTGCTCGGCAGGCATGCTGGGGGCAGATGCCGAGCACAACTTTGTCAAAGCGATCCTGCGTCCACTCGCCAACTGCGACAAGGAAACCATCAACGCTGCGATTGCCGAACTGCGTACTCAAGGGTTCTCTGTCCTGGCACAAGAGGGCTATTCCCAAGACGCCGTTGAGATGGCAGTCAGCTTGGATCTACGTTATCTCGGCCAGAGTTCTGAGCTCACCATTGCATTACGCAGTCCGGCAGAGCAAGCGATCGACGATGCGGCCATTACTCAATTGGTCGAAGATTTCGGTGATCAATATCGGCAGACTTTTGGTTACGGTAACGACGAACCTCTGGAACTCGTGAATATCAGGCTGAGCGCCTATGGCCGCAGTGATCAACGGCTGAAATTCAACGATATTCGCGTTGACGCAAGCGCGTTGCAAGGCGTCTCGGGTACTCGCCAGGTTAGTTTCGAGCGCGATCAGCCGCCGTACGAGACTCGCCTGGTGCCTCGCTCGGCCATCAAGGGCGAGCCTTGGCATGGCCCGCTAGTCATCGAGTCATATGACACCACGATTGTTGTGCCGCCTGGCGCCTCGGCCCATGCAGACAAGATCGGCAACATCATCATCGATATCGCCCAGGAGCAAGCATGAGTACGCAATTCGATCCCGTTACCTTTGCTGTCGTCAAGAATGCGATGGACTCCATCGTCGACGAAATCGCATACACCGTCATCCGCACTGCGCGATCGGAAATCGTCAAAGATGTGATGGACTACTCGGCCGCCATATGCGATCGCCATGGCCGCATGGTCGCGCAGGCAAAAACCATTGCTTTGCATCTAGGCGCTATTCCGGAAGCCATGGCGGCGCTGCAGCAGCGTTATGGCAATACACTGCAGCCCGGAGACGCGGTGATCGTGAACGATCCCTATGAGGGAGGAATGCACCTTCCGGACATCTTCATGTTCGTTCCGTTCTTTTATCAAGGTGAGATCGAAGGATACTGCGTTGTCATCTGCCATCACACCGATGTGGGCGGACGTGTGCCTGGTTCAAATGCCAGCGATTCGACCGAGATCTATCAGGAAGGCTTGCGCATTCCAGTGCTAAAGCTCTATGAGGCCGGCAAGGTCAACGAAACGTTGGAGCGCATCATTGCGCAGAATGTCCGTGTGCCAGATCGCGTTCTCGGCGATTTGAAGGCTCAGTATGCAGCCTCTCAGATCGGAGTGCGCGAATTGACAGCCCTATTTGATCGCTATGGCAGAGATGATTCACGCGCCTACTTGAACGAGCTGTTGGACTATGCAGAACGCTTGACGCGAGAAGAGATCAGAAAGTGGCCCAAAGGGACGTTTCATTTCGTCGACTATATTGATGACGACGGACTGTCGCCAGACCCCATCCGTATCGAGGTGGCGCTGACTGTACACGAAGACCGTGTGTCGGCGGACTATACCGGATCCTCGCCACAGGTCCGTGCAGCCATCAATTCCACGTTGTCATACACCAAATCATGCACTTACCTGAGCGTGCGTTGCGCACTGTTGGGAGACGTTCCAAACAACGCAGGCGTATTCCGCTGCATTGATGTGCATGTGCCCGAAGGTTCAGTATTGAATCCGCTGCCTCCGAGCGCAGTGGCGGCTCGCGCGTTAACAGGTTATCGCGTGTTTGACGCCATGCTCGGTGCGCTGGCCCAAGTCGTACCGCATCGGATCCCGGCCGCGGGTGAGGGTGGTAACACCGTAGTATGTCTGTCTGGAAAAAGTGACGAAGGCAAGCCGTACATCATTGTCGACATGATCTGCGGTGCATGGGGTGGCCGTCCTGCCAGCGACGGAATTGAAGCCATCACCAATGCTTCCCAGAACCTTTCGAATACTCCCGTGGAAACCTTGGAGGCTCAACATCCCGTGCGGGTCGAGGCCTACGAATTGGTTGAGGACTCGTGCGGCGCTGGTCAATATCGCGGTGGGCTAGGTATCCGCCGCAGTTATCGTGTGCTGGCGCCAGATGCGCTGTTGCAACTTCGTGCCGATCGCATGAAATTCCCGCCTTATGGCTTGGCGGGCGGCACGCCGGCGAGCCCAGCTCGCAACGTGCTGCAGCATGGAGATGAACTGACGGAGTTGCCTAGCAAAGTCGGAATGACAGTTGCACGCAACGATGTGGTGACGCATATTCAACCGGGTGGCGGTGGTTTTGGCGATCCTATGGATCGTGACTGGGATCGCATCCGCGAAGACGTGTGGAACCACAAGTTGACCGCGAAATATGTCCTTGAGCATTACAAGGTCGTGGTCGATCCTCATACCGGTGCGGTGGATCACACGGCTAGCGAAGTGCTGCGCCGCAATGCCTTGGCGCAGGCTGCATAGCGCGCCGCTAGGGGAAAATTCCGAATTCCTGTTTGACGTTACCTATACATGCCTCACGAGGATTACAAAATGCGTTCGTCTTTTCTGAACCGGATCCACCGGACCGTTCTGGCGGCAACGATGTTGTTCGCTTTCACTGCAATGAGTGCGCATGCGGAAAGCGAAAAGCTACGAGTGCGATTGGATTTTTCTGCGTGGGGTATGCATGCGGCCATGCACCTGGCGCAACAAAAAGGCTGGTTTAAAGACGCCGGCCTCGATGTGGAAATTCAGGATGGCACCGGCACGATCAACACACTGCAACTGGTGGCCGTCGGCCAGATGGATATCGGTCAAGTCCAATTAGGCACGATGGCTATCGCCAAAGAGAACGGATTGGATCTCATCTCTATCGCTGGCTTTGCCCGTAAGGGCGACCTGGCGGTGCTGGTGGACGAAAAACTGGACATCAAATCCCCCGCCGATTTGATCGGCAAGAAGCTCGTTTGCTTTACGACCAGTCCCTGGGCTCCTTTTATCGATCCCTATTTCAAGGCCAGTGATGTACCGAAATCCAAGACCAATGTCGTGATGGTCGCGCCTAGTGCCATGATTTCGACCTACGCGTCGGGCAACAGTGACGGGTTCCTGTCACAAGCCCCCTTTGGCCAGCCGATGGTAGCAAAGGTACGACCGGCCAAGACACTGCTGCTGGCCGATAGCGGGATCAATTTTCCCAGCTATGGCTTGGTGACCACACCGAGAGCGTTGGGTGAGCGCGCGGAAGCGATCAAGAAGTTCACGCAGATTCAGGTCAAGGCATGGCAGTACATCTATGCAGGCCATGAAGACGAGGCAGTCGCCGCCATTGTCGCCCAACGGCCGAACGCGAAGCTTGATCCCGAGATTCTGCGTGCGCAGATCGTCGCGTACCGCGAGTTCTTCGAAAGCCCTTCGCAGAAAGGTGCGCCCTTTGGTGCCCAAAATGATACTGACTGGGTCGCGGCAATCCAGTCTATGGAGCAGGTAGGCGCTATCAAGCCGGGCCATAAGCCGTCCGATTATTACACCAACGCAATGTTGGCAAACTGACGAGACAGGGGCGAACATGTCGGCATTCTTAGAGATAGGTCAGCTCAACAAAATCTACCGCTCTCAGCGCGATCCGCTCTACGCGCTCAAGGACGTGAGCCTCGATATCGAGCAGGGCGAGTTTGTGAGCATTGTCGGGCCGAGCGGCTGTGGCAAAAGCACCTTATTGAAATGCGTGGCAGGGCTTGAACCCATCTCGAGCGGGCATCTCGCCCTGCAGGGTGATCCCATCGTCTGTCCCCCGTCGAACATGGGAGTCGTTTTTCAGCGTGACCTGCTTTTGGATTGGCGCACCATTCTCGACAATGTGTTGATCTCTGCCGAGTTTCATAATCTGAACCGAAAGGACTACGAAGAAAGAGCCCGCGCGGTGTTGAACCTGTTCGGGCTTGGCGCCTTTGCCGATCGATTTCCGTGGGAACTGTCGGGCGGCATGCGACAACGCGCCTCGATCTGCCGTGCATTGCTGGTCGATCCTCAACTGCTGCTGATGGACGAGCCCTTTGGGGCGCTCGATCCTTTTACTCGGGACGAACTGAATGAAGAGCTGCAGCGTACCTGGATGGATACCGGCAAGACGGTGCTCTTTATCACGCATTCGATTTCCGAGGCTGTCTACCTGAGCGATCGCGTTGTCGTGATGTCCCGTAATCCTGGCGGTGTGGCGGCAGTCGTCCCTATTGAGCTCGATAGGCCTCGCGGTTTGGCCATTCGTGAAACAAAGGCCTTTGCCGACTACGTGTCGCAGATCCGCGGGATCTTCCGCGAACTCGGAATCTACAAGGGGTAAGCGATGAAAGGCTTATGGAAACGCGCCGAGGAAAGCCGGCTGGCTATTTTGACGATGCTCGTTATTCTCGTGCTGTGGGAAGGCGGTGTCAGATGGTTTGCCGTCAGGGAATTTTTGCTGCCGGCACCTAGCAAGATCTTTGCCGAGTTCATGGCGCAGCCCGGGTTTCTATTAATGCAGACCCTGGATACCTTGCAGACTACGATGGCGGGCTTTGTTCTGGCCGTGGTGCTCGGCGTTGGGGCGGCCATTGGTATTGTCTATTCTCGATTCCTTGACCGTACTTTGTATTCCTTGATGGTTGCGCTGAATGCCGTACCGAAAGTCGCACTCGCGCCGTTGTTTGTCATCTGGCTCGGTACAGGTTCCGCACCAAAGATCGCAATCGCCATGCTGATCGCTATTTTCCCGATTCTGATCGATACAGTACTGGGTCTGAAATCTATCGATCCAGAAATGCTCAACATGGCGCGTGCAAATCAAGCCTCTCGCAGCAAAGTGCTGTGGAAGATCCGTTTTCCAAACGCATTGCCCAGCATCTTTGCCGGTATGAAGGTCGGTATTTCGTTTGCCCTCGTCGGTACGATTGTGGGCGAGTTTGTCGCCGGCGGCAGTGGATTGGGCTATGTCATCCTTGTCGCCCAGGGCAGCTTTGACACGCCGACGGTTTTTGTGGCGTTGGCGCTGCTTTGCATACTGGGTGTGATCTTGTTCAAAGGGCTGGAGATCGTCGAAGAGCATCTATTGCCTTGGCACGCTTCTCAACGTGGGAAACCGATTGTTGAGCCGCCGTCAGCCGCGCAACAGGACAAGCAAATGCCTATGCTGGCAGAGGTAAAGCGCTAACAACCACGGTGAGGCTCGTGTTGCTCGATGAGTCGGGCGTAGGATCGATCTGATCTGACGCAGAATCTGGCTAAAGATCCAGTTGTTAAGCCTGAAATAGGTAGGCTTTGGACTATGGACGCCTACGGTGATTTATGTGCTGCACTGTTTTCAAAAGAAGGCCCAGCAAATCAGCACATCAGATTTGGAGTTTGCCTCGAAGCGCTATCGTGCTTTATTACAGGAGTTGGGTCATGAGTAATCCGCGGTTTGCCGGCGTATGGGACGCCATTGAGGATACTCCAGAAGAGGCAGAGAACATGAAGTTGCGTTCTATCTTGATGACGGCTCTGAAAAATCATCTTGCCCGTACCGGAATGAGCCAGGCGCAAGCAGCAAAGCTCTTTGGTGTGACGCAGCCAAGAGTCTCTGACCTAATGCGCGGCAAGATCAATCTGTTTGCTCTCGATGCCTTGGTCAACATGGCCACCGCCGCCGGACTTCACATTGAGATGCGAGTTCTCGAAGCAGCGTGACCTGAGATCCTGACCGGTCTGCGGCCGCGTTGTATGACGCTCGGCACTGACTGGCTACTACAACGGCGGCAGTTTCGCCGTGAGCTCGCTTTTGATGATCTTTCCGCCTGAGTTGCGAGGTAATTCGTCCAATAGGAAAATCTCACGTGGAATTTTATAAGGTGCGAGCGTGGCTCTGCACATTCTCTTGAGCGCCTCTTCATCGAGAGCATGCCCTTTGCGCAAGGTGACAAAGGCAGCGACTTCTTCGTTGAACTCGCGCGATGGCCAACCGACTACAGCGACTTCGGCAATCGATTCATGGGTTGACAAGATGGTCTCGATTTCCAGGGGGTAGATGTTTACCCCTCCGCGGATGATCATGTCCTTGGACCGTCCTTTCAACGTCAGGTACCCCTCTGTGCCCAGGCTGCCCAGATCTCCCGGATAGAACCATCCTTGATAAAAGGCTTCTGCACTGGCTTCCGGATCGTTGTAGAACCCATTGGCGACGGCAGGTCCGCGATATCGAATTCGTCCTGTTTCTCCGCGGGGAACAGGATGATGATTTTCGTCCACGACTTGCACCTCGACGCCATAAACGGGCCGCCCGACGGAGTCTCCGTGCGCAATCTGGTCGGCGGAAGGCAACACAGTAATGCCGCCGCCTTCGGTGGAGCTGTAGTATTCAAGAAAGTTCGGACATATGTCTTCTTTGATGCGTTTGCGTTCCTCCGCCGTCAAGGCCGAACCAGACGAGATCAGTGTGGTGAGTGCCTTCATCGGAATCAACTTCTCAGACTCCGTATTCATCATTCTGCGCAGCAGCGTTGGTACCAGAAAGAGAATCGTGCCCTGTGTGCGTGCAATCTCGGTGGCCAGGTCTTCCGGGGCATAAGGCGGAGGAAACAGAACCAGCTTGCCTCCCGCATGTAGCGTGGACATGGCGAATGCTCTGCCACCTCCGAAGTAGAGTGGCGTGGCGTTGACGTAGACTTCCCGGCTGCCAAAGCCCAGATCCACCCAATGTGTCCAGAATCGCGCTTGAAACTGGCTATGCGTCAGCATGGGGCCTTTGGGACGTCCTGTTGTGCCCGACGACAATGACATGACAACGCCCCGATTCCCATCGGGAAAGGCATGATCGATCAACGTGCCGATGATTTTCTTATTCCAGCCCGCATCCGCTGTAATGCATACGGCCCCAGGAATGTCCCCTCCCGGCTCGACCATGATCAATGTCGGCTGGAAGTGTTTTGCAACGCGTAGCTTTTCAAACTCTTTCCACCGGCAATCCATAGGCAGAATCACTGCGCCTGCACGGGCAATGGCATAGAGCATCAATACATGTTCTATGCCGTCTTTCAGTGCCACGGCGACAATGTTGCCGGTGCGTATTCCCATCTCCTGCAACATCGCCGCGCGCTGCAAGACGGCTTTGTTCAACTCGGCGTACGTCAGTGATTCATCGCCATGCACAAGTGCGACGCTGGAAGGCCGCATCTGCGCATGCAGGGACAACATGTCTGCAATATTAGGCACGCTCACTGTGTGGCCCCTTCATTTATTTTGTACACACGTATCGCGTTGTCGCGCAGCAGTTTTCGTTTGGAGTCAGGGCGCAGGTCCAGGGCTTCGATCTCGTCGCGCGTGCGTTCGAAATCCAGGATCGGAAAGTCCGTGCCGAACAGGACCTTGTTGCTGCCGTACGTGTTGATGTAGTGGACGAACGAATCAGGCCAGTATTTGGGAGCATGTGCATCGCAACCGATGTATACGTTTGGATGCTTCCATGCCATGGCGATCATTTCATCTGTCCATGGGATGCCTACATGGATGCCGATCAGTTTCAACTCGGGAAAGTCGCAAGCGACTGCATCCAGGGTGATCGGCTTACCCACGCTGCGCAGGCGGTAGTTCGGGTCATAAAGCATGGATTGCCCCACCTGCAGTTGAATGGGAATATCCAGTTCTACACACTTGGCATAAAAGGGATACCACTTGGCGTGGTCCGGGGCCAATTCAAACCAATGCGGATAGCCGTGTGCGCCGATGAATCCATAGTCCCGAACCGCTGCCTCCAACTGACGGACCCCATCCATGCCTTCTGTGGGATCGATGCCGGCCAGACCCAGAAAACGATCGGGATGCAGATTGATGGCTTCGGCTACCATCTCGTAAGGAATGTGGTAGCTGGCGCGATGCCCTTTGGTGCCGACTTTGCTGGCAATCAGAAACGCCCGCTCAATACCCGCAGCATCCATCCGTCGCAGCATTTCATCATGAGTGATCCCACGCAACGTGTGATCCTGCACTTTCATTTTTCCACCGAAAAACGCGTCCCGATTGGGGCGCAGCTCATAAGTCTCAGGGGTCCAGATGTTGACCACCGCGTCTATGGCCAGCATGTCGTACTTGCTCATTTTTGGTCCTTAATCGAATTGGGCGGATCGCGCCCGTTTACCTGCACAGATCGCGGGCGATCAGCATGCGTTGTATTTCCGACGAGCCTTCGCCAATGCGATAGTGGCGTACGTCCCGATAAAAACGTTCCACGGGCTCATTACGTATGAGGCCCGCGCCGCCGTGAATCTGTATTGCCCGGTCTGCGACTCGTCCGACCATCTCGGAGCAATAGAGCTTGACCATACTCGGCGCCGTACCGACATCCTCGCCGGCGTCGATACGGCGCAGCGTGTCATAGGCAAGTGCGCGGGCCGCGGCCAGTTCCGTAGCGGAGTCGGCCAACATCCATTGAATGGCTTGCCGCTCGGATAGGGGTTTGCCAAACGTGCTGCGGTTTTTTGCGTAGCCGATAGACAGTTCCAACAGTTTGTCGGCAGTGCCCAGGCATGAGCACGCCACGCCCATACGGCCACTGGTGAGCGATCCCATGGCGATGGGGAACCCTTGTCCCACTTGGCCCAGTACCGCGGTATCAGGAACGAAGCAGTCGTCAAAGTGCAGCTCGGCAAGCTGCATGGGATCGGATCCTATGGTCTTGTCGATGCGGCTGATGGTCATGCCCGGTGTGTCTTTGTCTACCAGGAACGCCGTCATCCTCTCGCCGGCGCGTTTGGCAGCATCGGTGACGGCAATGACCATGATGACGCGAGCATAATGCGCACCGCTGATGTATTGCTTCGTACCGGTGATACGCCAGCCGCCCTCGCAACGCTGCGCTCGTGTGCGCAATGCCGCAGCGTCAGAGCCCGCGTCGGGTTCTGTCAGGGCGAATGACGCAGTCCATTCGCCATTGGCTAATTTGGGCAGATAGGTGAGTTTTTGCGCGGAGGTGCCATGTCGAACCAGTGCAATAGGGGTCAGTCCGCTGGAAGCGTCCAGCATCAATGTAAAAACCCGATGCGAGCGTCCCATTTCCTCGAGCGCCAGGCAATACGTCGATAGATCTGTCTCGGCACCGCCATACTCGGCAGGCAGGCGCATGCCGAGATAGCCCTGCGCGGCGATTAACTCACGGGTGCCAGGTGGCACATCACCCGTTGCGTCAATGCGCGCTGCGATGGGGTCCAGGCGTTCGGTGACGAATTTTCGCAGTGCGGACCGGAGTTCGGCCTGACCGCTATTTATTTCTGGATGCATAGGCTTCCCGATTATCCATTAATATTATTCGTATAGTGAATAAGCTATTCGCTTGATGAATCTATTGTTTGGCTTATATGAGCGTCAGTCAATGGCTCAGGCGATAATTCGCCGTCGATTTGGGGAAAACACTAGTGAAAGAAGATCGGATGTTCGTGACGGCGCTGCATCGGGGCCTCGAGGTTTTGCGTTGCTTTACCCCTGACACTCCCGAGTTGGGCACCAGCGAGATTGCGCGTATGACGGGCTTGCCGCAGCCCACCGTGTGGCGCCTCTGCTATACCTTGTCTCAGTCGGGATACTTGATTCCCGGCCGCAACGCCGATCGCCTGCGTGTCGGGCCTGGCGTGCTGACGCTGGGACATGCATCCATCACGCATGCGGGTGTCGCGGAATTTGCGTATCCGTTGATGAAAGTGGTGGCCGAAAAGTTTGAAGCCTCGGTGTCCTTGGCTGAACCTGATCGGCACAATATGGTGATCGTGCAGCGCGCCGAAAGCCCTGCCATCTTGAAACTGATTCTGCACGTGGGCTCACAACTCGAGATGGTGAACTCCTCATTGGGATGGGCCTATCTAGCTGCTTTGCCGGACGAAGAACGTACATCGCTATTGACGGCAATCAAGCAGCAGTTGGGCAAAGAATGGAAAGTGCATGCCAGTGCCGTGGAACAAGCGATCGCCCATTACAACGAACATGGTTTTGTTTTCAACCTGGGGCACTCCCATCGTGACGTCAATGCGATCGGAGTGCCGGTCATTTCTCCTGATGGGCGGCGTGTGCTGGCACTGACATGCGGGGGAAATAGTTCGTATATGACTAAATCGCGCCTGGCGGGGCCTATTGCAGCAGCTCTCAAAGAATTAGCCCGGCAGATCGCGCCGGCCTTGGCGGGCGAGCATGCGGCCCGTCACCGAAACGTGGCGTTCTAGCATTTACGCGTTAACGAGCATTGACGGCCTTCTGGCATCTGCATAGACTGATTTATGCTGCGAATAGATTATTCGCATAGCGAATTATTCGATATTGCTGTTGTGCGAACGGAAAAGGGGTTTCCATGGTCGCTATCAGTTGGGCGGTTATTCGTTGTAAAGCGGGTGCTATTGCGTTGGCGGCTTCACTCGGTGTGACTCTGGGCTCTTATGCGAGTCCAGCGGTATCGGCCCAATCTGGTGCATATCCATCCAAAGCCATAACAGTGATCAATCCCTGGACAGCCGGCGGGGCGTCCGACGCCATTGCCCGCCCGCTCCTCCAAAGGATGAGCGAGGTCATTGGCCAGTCCGTGATCCTGGAGAACATGCCTGGCGCTAACGGAACCATTGGCGCTGCCAAGGCAGCACGCGCAAATCCGGACGGCTACACCTTGTTCCTCGCGCATGTCGGTCCAATGGCGATCAGCCCGGCATTGCAGGAGCTCCCCTACAACCCGATTCGTGATTTTGAACCGATCACGCAGATCGTTTCGAGTCCGATCGTCCTGGTGTCTCGGCCTGATCTGAAATTCACATCAGTGAATGATCTATTGAACTACGCGCGCGCGCATCCCGGAAAGTTGTCTTATGGCTCGGTGGGGGTGGGCAGCACCACGCATCTGGCTGGCGAGATGCTGGCTCAGTTGGGAAAGGTCTCGCTACTGCACGTCCCATACAAAGGCGATAGTCAGATCAGTACTGATTTGATTGGTGGTCAGATTGAATTTGCGTTCATCAATATCGCGGCGGCGATGAGTTTGATGAAAGACGGCCGTGTTACAGGGTTGGCGATTACCACGCTGAAGCGCTCATCAGTGCTGCCCGAGCTGCCGACGGTTGCGGAAACTTTGCCGGGATTCGAAGTTAACTCTTGGTACGGAATGGTTGCCCCCAAAGGAACACCCAAGCCCATCATCGACAAGCTATATACAACCTTGCATGGCATTCTGATGGAGCCCGAAACAAAATCACGGTTGCAGGGCATGGGCCTCGAGGCCGAAGGCACAACCCCCGGCGACTATGCGTCCAAAATCAAACAAGACAGTGAACGTTGGGCAAAACTGGTCAAATCAGTCGGGGTATCGTTGAAGTGACATGTAATGCGTTGGCCCGTGTGTTAAGAGGATTCGTCACGTTGCCGGATTGCCAAGTGCACTATCGCACGGCATCTCCGGCGTCACCAGAGCCGGACGGAACATCACCCATTCCGCTGGTGATGCTGCATGCGTCACCAGGATCGGCAAAACTGCTCGAGCCGTTGATTGCCCGTCTGGGCAATAGTCGAACGGTGTATGCGCCTGATACCTTGGGCAATGGAGATTCCTCCGCCCCTGTCAGCGACCAGGTGGACATCCGCTACTTTGCACAAGTGCATGTGCAGGCCATCGATCAGCTAGGTATAGAGCGCTTTGATTTATACGGCAGCCACACCGGTGCAAACATTGCGTGCGAAATTGCCATTGCCTATCCCGGCAGAGTCAGAAAGCTGATTTTGGACGGCGTCTCGCAGTACACCGATGACGAGCGTGATGACATGCTCAAGCACTACGCACCTGGCGTCGATATAGACATGAATGGTGGCCAACTGGCATGGATATATCAGTTTGTCCGGGATGTGTATTTATTCTGGCCTTGGTATAAACGCGATGCGGCACATCGGCGGTCTATAGGTTTGCCCAGTGCCGACGAGCTGCATGACAAAGCGGTAGAGGTCATCAAGGCAACGCGTACATATCACATTCCCTATCGGGCAGCGATCGGCTACGACAAGACATCTCGTTTGCCTATGGTCCGAGTGCCCACATTGCTGGCGTGTGCACAGACGGATATGTTCTTGGAGTATTTCGATCGGATATGCCGACTGATGCCTGAGGCTCGACCTTTGATAACTGCAGGCACTGGGAACGCCGAGGCGTTGGAGAATACGGTTGCCCAATATCTCGCCTTCTTGGACGCGCAGGACGAAAATACTTATCTAATTTAACTCTTCACGCAGCTGGATCTGAGATGCTGACCGGTCAGCGCCTCCTCATCCGCCTTTGTTTCCACCATTCGCCCATTCACTCCACACGGCAGATGGAGGCACCGATAGGCTATCCAGCGAAAAATGTGCCTGCAAATGTTTGACGAGAATGTTAAGAAAGGCCGTAGCTTTAGCCGAGATCACGCGGCTTTCAAACAGCGCATACAACATGGCAGAGGATAACTCCCAATCAGGCAGCACGCGTTCCAGCCGGTAATTCTGCAGTAATTGGTTGCCAGAAAAGGGGGAGGGAACGGGAGTGATGCCTAGGTCCTTGCCAGCGAGCTGTAGATTCAAAAGAATCTGATTGCTGGAAAATTTCGGGATGAGCTGAACCGTCTCGACTTCTGTTCCTCTTCGGAGTTCCCAAGTGTCTGCTCCGTGCATGCAAATATGCGCATGATGATGAAGGTCGGCAGGTGAGTCAGGATATCCCGCTCGTTGCAGATAATCATGCGACGCCACCAGGATGAGACGAAAATTCACGAGCGGTTTTTGGATAAGAGGAGAGTCCTCTTGGCGCCCCGCCCGGATGTATAAGTCCATACCGGAAAGGTCGTTGATCTTTGTTGAGCTGCTGAGATCGAAATCGCAGCTGATTTTTGGAAAACGGTTGTGCAGCTCTTCTGAGACGCCTGGCAGCAAAGGCGCCAGGCCGGGCATGATCGAGACCCGCAGTTTTCCTTCAGGCGACTCGAGATATGTCTTGACGTTTTCGTGCGCTTTTAGAATGCCCTCGATTTGGGAGACACATTCCTCAAAGTAGCGCGTGCCCAAGTCGGTCAATGAAACCTTGCGTGTCGTGCGTAGGAACAGCGCATATCCAAGATTCTTTTCGAGTTCGGATATGCGCCTTGAAAGTGTAGCGACTGGCATATCCAATGCCGCAGCGGTGGCGCTGAAGCTCCCGCGTTTTGCGACTTCGACAAAGTACCAGATGTCGTTTAAAGAAATACCTTTTTCCATTGAGAATCGCTTTTACCAGTGCACGAGCCTATTCCTCGGGTGACTTACCCGATTTCCTTGATACCGTTTTGCAGTGCTTTTAGCCAATACGCTACCGCGACAGCGCCGCCATCCGGAATGCCGACGGCACGCTCTCCCAGGTAACTGGCGCGGCCTAGGCGGGGTTGCATATGGGCAGTGTCCTCGGCGGCTTTCTCTGCTGCCTGTACCGCCTGGCTAAACGCCTCCTTGCCTGCAGCGCCAGCCGCTAACGCCGCATGCCATGCATTGTTGGCCGCCGTGAGGGCGTCGACCATCGTGCGATCTCCCGCTTTGGCGCCTCCCATCTCCATCACGGCATCTACCGCGGCGGCAAAGGCTTTCTGCCATTGCGTCGGCGATGGCGCGGCCAGGTCCCCCAGTTCGCGACTGGCGCGTAGTAACCCTACGGCGTAGAACGGGCCGGAACTGCCCGCGATCGCTCTACGCATCGCTTGCGCCGCCGAGGCAAAGAATTGACCGGGCGTGTGAAAAGCCTCAGGAGCCAAGTCGAGAATGGCCTGGCCGCCGCGTGCCATGCTGGCGCCCAGGTCGCCGTCACCGGCTTTGGCATCAAGCTCCCCGAGTTCGGCTTCGGCAGTGATCAGCGCATGCGCGACGCCTTTTGCTACCCGTTCCAGTGTCGCGGCCAACGGGCCGGCTGGCATGGACGCGAGATTTGTCTCGAGGCCACTCGGCACAGGCACCATCGTGCGCTGTTCATTGATGCGGCCAGAGTGTGTCCATGCCGGAGCGCCGCAAGGCGCATCCAGCAGTTCGAGCAACTCGTCATCCACAGGCAATACCGAAAGCGAACATCCGGGCATTTCAAGTGCGGTCATGTAGTTGCCTACCCAGGCGCGCGTGGGTGTCAGGCCTTTGGCGCGTAAGGTGGCCAGTGCATGGCGCGCGATAATCTGCAGCTCTATGGGCGGCGTACCCCCCAAGCCGTTGACCAGCAGCGCGACTCGACTGGCATTGTCAGGTACCTCTGCCAATATCTGCGCCAGGATATCGTCCACAATCGCATCTGCGGGTTTCATGTCGACTCGGCGTACCCCTTTCTCGCCATGAATACCCAGACCGTATTCGATCTCGGTGTCGCCCAGCGAAAAGCTGGGCGTACCGGCAGATGGTACCGTGCAGGCACCCAGGCCAACGCCCATGGAGCCTACCGCCGCTGCGGCGCGTGCAGCGATGGCCGCCACTTTTTCCAAGGGCCAGCCTTTGGCTGCGGCCGCTCCGGCGATCTTGTGCACGAATACGGTGCCAGCAATACCGCGACGGCGATCGGTTGGAACCATGTCGCGCAACGATACGTCATCGGCCACCAGGACGATTTCGACCGGAATGCCTTTTTCTCGCGCGAGTTCAGCGGCTAAACCAAAGTTCAACCGGTCGCCGGTGTAGTTTTTAACGACCAGCAAGGCCCCAGCAGGTCCGGCGACAGAGACGATCGCCGCCAGTACCGCATCCACGCTCGGAGAGGTAAATACATCACCCGCGATCGCCGCCGTGAGCATGCCTATGCCGACATATCCGGCATGAGCAGGCTCGTGGCCACTCCCGCCACCAGAGAGCACCGCCACGGGGCGAGCCGCAAGACCAGGCAAATCACGCTGTACGACGATGTTTTCGCCATCGACCAGTGCCAGATGGTGCGTCGTATCAACTAATCCCTCGAGGGCTTCCCGTACGATGTGGCGAGGATTGTTGATCAGCTTTTTCATCCATTGCTCCGAGAGTCCGTGTATTCACACAGGGGGAAGACGGGGTCGGCCGTTAGTCGCTGGGCAGCGCCTATTTGACGGTCTAGTGGAATATTATGCTTGTTCTGCATGAGAATGCAGAACAAGCGCGCCAAACCGCGCCTGCCATAGAGCGTGGCCGCTGCGCCGAGTCCCCGAATCCCTGCTCGGAGCAGAGCCCTTAATGATCCAGCCAGTTCTTTATTCGCACGCTCAACGTTTCCCGGCTGATCCCATAGCGGTCATGCAAGGTCGGAAGTGCGCCCGCATCGAGAAATGCATCGGGTAATCCAGCCAATTGGAAGCCCGCCGGTTGCACGCGATGGCGCAATAGCGCGCTGGCGACTGCCTCTCCGAGGCCGCCGATAACAGAGTGATTCTCCGCGACCACAACCAGGCGGTGTTTATAGCGTACGGCCTCGACCAGTGTGGCTTCGTCCAATGGTTTGATGGTGGGCGAATGCATCACTGCCACACTTACATTGTCTTTTGCCAGGTCTTGAGCGACCTCCAGCGCGCGCATGGTCAGAATGCCGCTGGAAATAATCAGAACATCGGTGCCGTCGCGCAGCAGCTTCGCCTTGCCGAGTTCGAATTGATACCCTTCGATTTCGTCCAACACCATGGGAACTTGGCCCCGTAGCAAACGCATGTACACAGGCCCGTTATGGGCAGCGATCTGCGGCACCGCCTGTTCGATATCCAATGCGTCGCATGGATCGACAATTGTCATGCCCGGGATGCCGCGCATCATTGCCAGGTCTTCTGTGGCTTGATGGCTAGGCCCATAGCCTGTCGTCAGCCCTGGCAACGCGCAGCAGATTTTCACATTCAGATTTTCTTCCGCGATGATCTGATGAACGAAATCATAGGCGCGTCGTGTGCCAAAGACGGCATAGGTGGTAGCGAAGGGAATGAACCCTTCTTTCGCCATGCCGCCCGCAGCGCCCATCAATAACTGCTCGGCCATTCCCATCTGGAAAAACCGTTCGGGGTAGGCTTTGGCAAATAGGTGCAAGTCCGTGTATTTGGCCAGATCGGCCGTCAGTCCAACGACTTCGGGGTGCGCGGCGGCATATTCGACCAGGGCTTTGCCGAAGGGCGCTGCATGCACGCGTTGCCCTTCCGAGGCAATGGAGGCAATCATGGCCGAGGTGGTGAGGCGCGGTTTCTTTTCCAATGCGGTGCTGCTCATGCCATGGCTCCTTCAGTGTAAGAGGTCGGGCGGGTTTGGTCCAGAATATCCAGAGCTTGTTGCCATTCGGGCGGATCGACACGGATAAAGTGATTCTTTTCGCGTTGTTCGAGAAAAGGCACGCCTTTGCCCATCAAGGTATCGAAAAGAATGACGCGAGGCTGTGGCGACTCGAGGCAGCGTGCCTGATCGAACGCGTGCAGTACCGCGGCCAGATCATTTCCGGCGATACGCTGGGTATGCCAACCGAAGGCAGTCCATTTATCGGCCAGAGGTTCGAACCCCAGGACTTTTCCGGATGGACCATCCGCTTGCTGGTTGTTGATATCGACAAGGCAGATGAGGTTGTCCAGGCCATGGTGTGCGGCAGCCATGACGGCCTCCCAGGTGGAGCCTTCGTCGAGTTCGCCGTCCGACATCGAGTTGTAGACAAAGGCGGGATTGCGTTTTTGTTTCAACGCCAATGCAATGCCCACACCAATCGAGAGGCCTTGTCCCAGAGACCCTCCAGAGATTTCCATGCCGGGGGTGTATGCAGCCATTCCCGACATCGGCAGACGGCTGTCGTCGCTGCCATAGGTTTCGAGTTCGCTTTCGGGGATGATGCCCGCTTCAATCAGGGCTGAGTAATGAGCAATGGCGTAGTGCCCATGTGACAAGAGAAACCGGTCACGGCCCTCCCATTTGGGATCGTCCGCCTTGAGATTCAATGCGTGGCCATAGGCGACTGCCAACACGTCAGCCCAGCCCAGGGCTTGACCAATGTAGCCTTGCCCCTGCACTTCACCCATGCGTACTGCATTACGGCGGATGCGCCATGCGGCGCAGGCCAAGTGGTTCAACAATGCAGACTTTTCCGTCATCGTGACGTTCCTTTTAGCTGGTTAATGTATGTCAGTGCAGGATGCTCGCGGGCACATACGAGACCAACGCGAGCACGGCAAAAGCGACCAGATAGAACGGGCCGAGTTCGCGAACGGTCTGCCCCACTTTGACTTTGGCAAGCGCGCTGGTGATGAAGAGCGTTGTTCCCACCGGCGGGGTATACAGGCCTATCGCCAGATTCACGACCATCATGACGCCCAGCTGCGTGAGGTCCATGCCGATGCTTTGCGCCAGCGGTACGAATACAGGCGTCAATAACAAGACAGCAGCAGGCAGATCGATGAACATGCCCAGGAACAGCATGATGAGGTTCATCAATAGAATGACCAGCCATTTGATGTGTACGCTGTCTTGCACCCACTGAGCCAGACCTTGCGGTGTCTGATCAAAGGTCAATAGCCAACCGATCGCGGCCGATGCCATGATGACCAGCAAGACTACGCCCGTGGCAAGTCCGGCATGTACGATAGCGTCGTTGAGCCGTTTCCAACTGAGATCGCGGTACATCACCGCCGACACCAGTTCTGCATACAGCGTCGACAGCACTGCTACCTCGGTAGGCGTTGCGATGCCAAAACGCAGAAAGACGAGAATGAGTACGGGCAGCACGACCGCGGGAGACGCGTAGGCCAGGTGACGCCGAAAGGCCGCCATGTCAAAGGGAGTCTTATCCCGGGGGAAGTTACGGCGGCGTCCGACCCACCAGCATGCCAGCATGAATCCTCCACACAGCAACAAGCCGGGCAGCACGCCTGCGATAAACAGGGAGGCAATCGACGCATTGGCCGTCAGGGCATACAGAATGAGCGGAATAGAAGGAGGTATCAGGATGTCGATCGTGGCTGCCGCCGCCAGGGTCGCAGCCGAAAAAGCCGCCGGGTAGCCGAGCCGCTTGTGCCAGGGAATCAATAGCGACCCAATGGCGGACGCATCGGCGACGGCCGAACCAGACACGCCGCCAAAGAGCGTGGACGACAGTACCCCCACCTGGGCCGGACCTCCGTGAAATCGGCCAATGAGGGTAGACAATACGCCGACCAATGCTTCTCCGAGTTTTCCGCCCATCATGAGCGAACCCGTCAGCATGAAGAATGGAATGGCGATCAATGGAAAGCTTTGTACTTGCGCCACCATCTGCTGGACGAGCAGGTCCAGGGGGACGCGGTCTGTGCTGGCAACCGCCGTCAGGGCGGCAATCAGCAGGGCATGAGCAATGGGCATCGCGATGACCGCGGCTCCCATGAACACGACCAGAATCATTGCACTCATCACAGTTCCTTTTTATTCGCAGGCGTACTACCAATGGGCGGCGGGCGTTTGGTGCGTCACTTTTTTGGCTTCTGACACCGGCATTCGCCATGATTCGTACGCCGACTGGATGGCCAGTACCGCCAGCATCAACATGCCGCCCATGACGCAGGCATAGGTGATGGAGCCTGGAATCTGCAGGATGGGCGATTTCTCGTCATGCACAATCTCGAGCATTTGGAAAGTCGCCCACGACAGCGTGGCGTAAAGCGCAGCCACGACCAGCCATGCAGCGCCCGTCAGTGCTCGACGCGTTTTGGCCGGTAGGGCGTCCATCAAGAACGTGGTGGCGATGTGTGCGTTCTGTAGCGCAGCAAGCACGACGCCTGCCATGACCAGCCACGGGAAAAGCAGTTCGGGGATTTCATTGGCCCATTTCAGGCTGGACCCTGTGGCATAACGTAGGATGGTGTTGGCCACCAGAATGCCGAATATCACCGTCGTGGACAGCCACAGCACCAAACGGCATATGCTGCCGATTGCCCGCCCGACCAGTCCATGTTGACCAGCTTGCATGATTGTCTCCTGCCTTGTCATCAGCAACCCACCGTGCGTGGCCTACTTGGCGCCAGCGCGCGGCGGGTGGTTAATCGGCTTACTTGCTGCGTGCGGCGGCCAGTACTTTCTTCACATAAGGGCCAATGGGACCGGCAAGCCATTTCTCGTCGACCGACTCTGTCGCTTTGGCAAAAGCTGCGGTGTCGGGCGTCGTGACCTCTACGCCTTTAGACTTGAGCTCGGAAAGTAATTTTTCGTCCGCCTTGCGAGACAGCTCCCGCTGCAGGGCAGATGCCTCGTCTGCCGCTTCCTGAATGGCTTTGCGATCGGCTTCACCCAACTTGTCCCACGTGCGCTTGCTCATCAGAAACGGCGTCATCTGGAACTGATGATTGGTCATGGCCAGATATTTTTGTACTTCGTAGAGCTTGCTCGCCTCGAAATTGACCAGCGGGTTTTCCTGACCATCGACCACGCCTTGCTGCAGCGCGACGTATAGCTCTGCAAACTTGATCTGTTGCGACTCCGCACCGAGCGCCTGCATGATGTCTACCAAGGTTGCATCAGGCGGCACTCGCATTTTCAACCCTTTCATGTCTTGCACAGTATTGATCGGGTGTTTGCTGTTGGTCATTTGGCGTATGCCGTTATCCCACGTGCCCAGCAGGATCATTCCTTTTTTTTCTGACGCTTGGGCTAACTCTTTACCCAATGGCCCGTCCAGCAGTTTGAAGGCATCACTGGCGCTGGAAAACAGAAATGGCATCCCGAACGCCGCATATTCCGGAACGGCCGCTGAGACAGCGCCTTGGGAGTTCGCGCTGAGATCCAAAGCGCCCGTGCGCAGTGCAGTCACCATCGCCGCATCGTCGCCGAGCTGGGCTGCGGGGGCAACTTGTACCTGGACGCGGCCATTTGTCTTGGCTTTGACGACCTCAGCGAATTTGACTGATGCCTCATGCCGCGGGTTGCCTATCGCGGCGCCATGTCCAAGTGTCAGCTTGATGTCCTGCGCCTGGACTGTCAGAGGGAGCAATGCCATCCATGCAATTGCACATGTGGCACCCAGAAAATTCACGCTCTTCATAGTTTTATGTCTCCTCGATTTATAGGGTGGGTACTACGGTCAGTGAATCAACATTCCTCCGTTTACGTCCAGCGTGATGCCGGTGCAATAGGCGGACAGATCGCTCGCTAGAAAGACGCAGGCCCCGGCGACATCATCAGCCTTGCCGAGACGTGCCAATGGAATGCCTTCGGCGATTTCCATTTTTTTATCGGGTGTGAGTTTGCCTTGTGTGATATCGGTCTCGATCAAACCCGGTGTGATGCAATTGATTCGGACGCCTTCCGCGCCAAATTCACGCGCCATTGCTCGCGCCAATCCCAGCACACCGGCTTTGGCGGCGGAGTAATGCGGGCCGCCAAAGATGCCGCCGCCGCGTTGAGCGGAGACCGACGAAATGCAGACAATCGAGCCGGAGCGTCGCTCACGCATGATGGGCAGAGCCGCCTGCGACATGTACAGCGTGCCGCGTAAGCTGACGTCGAGCACGCGGTCATAGTCTTCACCGGTAATGTCCAGCGTTCTTACCGGTTGCGTGATCCCCGCATTGTTGACCAGGACATCAATCCGCCCATAGCGATCGATAATGGCCGATACTGCTGCTTCGCAGGCCGCTTTGTCAGTCACGTCGGCGATCAGGCCTGTATGGCCTTCGCCCAGCCGCTTTGCCGCGATGTCGGGCTCTGCGCGTGCCAGATCCAGAATCACAACTCGGGCGCCATGATTTGCCATCTGGCGAGCCGTTGCAAAACCGAGTCCGTTGATGCCCGCTCCACCTGTAATGACAGCAACCTTATCCTTGAGCAACATATTGTCGTTCTCCGTTCACGTGTGGGAAAGGGATAGAACGGCGGAGCCTGCACACAGGCCGTGAGGGTGCTTTGTGCGCGGTGCCCATTCGGTCGCCGCGTGTCTCCGTTGTTCCTTTTTTGCCATCTTCGGCGCGGGCTAACATTAAGACAAGCGAAGTATTATCAGTCTAAGATGATGATTCTTCATCTTACGTGAGGGACAACCCGATGCCTGCTCTCCCGCCTATTGCAAATCTGGTGGCGTTTGAGGCAGTTGCGCGCAGGCGCAGCTTTGCCATTGCGGCAACGGAGCTGCATCTCACTGCCTCGGCCATCAGCCACCAAGTGGCTCGTCTGGAAAGCGATCTCGGTCTTCGCCTATTCGAGCGCAATGCGCACGGCGTGCGCCTGAGTAACGCCGGCGAGCAATACCTGGCTCGTATTTCAGGGGCGTTGTTGGCGATTACTGCCGCGACCGAAGACATGCGCCAAGGGGTCAGCAACAGTCTGTATGTCCACTCGTCGCCCAGCCTGGCCAGCTTGTGGCTGATGCCGAGGCTTCGCCGATTTGCCCAGGCATATCCGGATATCGCGCTCAATCTCTCAGCTGCGCATACTCACAGCGACTTCGCGCTCGGGCAGTCCGACCTCGATATCCGCTATGGTGTGCCGCAATGGAACGATGTCGTGGTGGAACCGCTTTTTGAAGAACGCATCGTGCCGTTGGCCAGCCCTGCGTTCATTCGCGAACACCGTCTCAAGCGTGTAGACCAGTTGCTCAATGTGCCGCTGATCCAAAGCAATGTCAGCGTGGTCCAATGGGCAGATTGGTTCAAGAGATATTCCGACAAGAGAGCACCCGACCACTTCACCATTCGTTTTGATCGCGCGCAGATGTCACTGGACGGTGCGGCCCGAGGGCTGGGGGTTGCGTTGGAAAGCGCAACCATGGCGGGCCTGCATCTTGCCGAAGGCAAGCTCGTGCCTATTTTTGGCCTGGACAAGGCGGTTCTCGTGAAGGCGCATTTCTTTGTTTATCCCGCAAGGCATAGCAAGCGTCCCGCTGTGGACGCTTTTCTATCGTGGGTTCGTGCTGAAGCGGCCCGGATCACATAGGCTTCTTTGTATGCGTACAGGTTATCAGCGCCGTTATGCTTTTCTCCAGCGCTACCAGCTATGCCGTGCGTCTTCGGGAAACGTTCCGTCTTTGACTGCTTGAACATAAGCCGAAAAGGCCGCGAGAACGCTGTCTGTGTCGCTCATGAAGTTGCGAACGAATTTTGGCATACGTCCGATATTGATCCCCAGCATGTCATGCATCACCAGCACCTGGCCTGCCGTACCCGATCCTGCTCCTATGCCGATCGTTGCGCAGGTCTGCATCTGGCTGGTGAGATCCGCTGCGAGTTTTGCCGGAATCATTTCCAGCACCAACAACGATGCGCCAGCGGCTTCCAACGCTTTTGCGTCACGCATCAGCTTTGCCGCACCATCGTCGTCCTTGCCCTGCACGCGAAAACCGCCCAATGCCGATACGGTCTGAGGCGTCAGCCCCAAATGTCCGCATACCGGTACGCCTCGCTCGACGAGAAACTGAACCACCTCGGTCGTCCAGTCTCCGCCTTCGAGTTTGATCATCTGCGCGCCGGCTTCCATGAGGCGTACGGACGATGCCATCGCCTGATCTCGTGACTGATGATAGGAACCGAAGGGCAGATCGGCGACGAGTAGTGCGGCGCCATCAGCTTTCTCCAGGCCCTTGGCTACACATCGGGTGTGATACACCATTTCATCGAGCGAGACTCCCACCGTGCTGGTCTTGCCCTGGCAGACCATGCCCAGTGAGTCGCCCACCAAGATGCAATCGACACCTGCCGCATCTTCGATGGCGGCAAAGGTGGCGTCGTAGGCGGTCAGCATGGCGATTTTCTCGCCCTGCCGGCGCATGTCGGCAAGCCGTACCGTCGTTACTTTCTTTCGCTTTGGTACGTCGGCTGAGCGGCTCTGGATCCCATAGGGCGCGGCTGTCTCTGTTCCTGCTGCCGGAGTCTCTTTCTTATCTGATGTCGTCATTGCGCGTGAAGTGATGGTAAGGACACTGAGAGACTCCAGTGTGCCATAGGCCGACACTCACGCGCTGATTACCCCATTTATCAGAACCGGTAGCCGACTCCCAGGCTGCCGAAAACATTGGTCTTGCGTTCGGTCAGCGGGCTATCGCGCGCGTCGCCCAGTACGGTACTGACGCCTAATGTGCTCATTACCGTCCAGTCTTTATTCAACTGGTAGGTCCAGTTGGCGAACAGTGCGGCATTTTTAAAACCGGACGAAGCGGAGTAGGGAGACAGGTGTTCTCGGCTGCGCGCTGCGTCCGATGTGCTGACGCCATACCAGGTCTGCATATCGCTGCTATTGGCCCATTGCGTACTGACGCCCAGCCGCAGCTGTTGTCGTTCGGTTTGCACCACCGCATAGGACGTGCGTATTTCCAGCGTGCCACCGTAACCGGATTTCGCCGCTTGGCGATAGGCGGCTCCGAGCGAGTAGCGGCCCGGTGTCCATTCTAGAAAGGCACCGTATGCCCCGTGGAAATCGATATCGTCCAAACCGCGAGTGCGATCCGAATCATCCGAGTCTCGGCCCAGGCCCAGACCGACGAATACCCCGCCTTCCAGGTCGGGGGCGAGTTCATAGCTCAGCCCCATCGCCGGCAGACCCGCCCGCGGCGTGATGAAAAAATGTCCGGATCGATAATTGATCAGCGGTGTGGGGACGGCGCGATACTCGTCAGAGCCGGCATAGATGGGCACTATTCCCACCCCTATGCCGATCAGATTCGTACCCTCTGCGATGGCTGGCCCTGCTCCCGCGGCCAGGGCCATGGCGACTGCACCGCGTGTCATCGTGATTGCTTTCATCATTTTTCCCGGAATCCGAATTCACCTGCCGCATAACAGGCGGTCAGATTTCAGCCGCTATACTGCCTCGACAGTTTTAGGAATTCTTTAAGCCTCGTATGGGTCTTAAACCGGATTTAATCCGTTGGCGTAACAATGTCCCGCGATAACGAGGACGGATCCAATGCGCACACTATTAGTCGAGGACGACGCCATGCTGGCCGAGGCGCTGCAGCTGGCACTGCACCGTGAAGGTGCAAGCGTCGATATTGCAGCCGACGCGAGATCGGCGCAGACGGCGCTGGTGGACCATGACTACGAGTTGATATTGCTGGACCTGGGCCTGCCTGGTGGATCCGGCATGGGGATCCTGTCGCAATTGCGCGCGCGTTATGACACGACGCCGGTGATCATCATGACGGCGAGGGATCGCCTGAGCGAGCGGATAGCAGGGCTGGATGCCGGTGCTGATGATTATCTGGTCAAGCCGTTCCAGATCGATGAGCTGCTTGCGCGTGCCCGCGCCACTGTCCGGCGCAGCAAGGGGCGCGTCGCTCCCGTTCTGATGGCGGGCAACGTAACCGTAGACCCCGCCAACCAAACGGTCCTTCTTGCCGGCGACGCCGTTGCGCTCAGCTTGCTGGAATACCGCACCTTGCTTGCATTGGTGGAGCGGGGTGGCCGGGCGGTCTCTCGCGCCGCGCTCGAAAGCTCCGTCTACGGTGACAGCGGCGCCACAGGAAGCAATACTGTGGCTGTTTACATTCACCAGCTACGCCGCAAGCTGGGTGACGATTTGATTGAAACGGTACATGGCTACGGTTACCGTGTAAAAGGGATGTAGCTCATGATCCGTACCCCTTCGCATCGATCGTTACGATGGCGTTTGCTGGCCGGCATGCTCGTGACGGTGATGGTGGCTTGGCTGATTCTGCTCATCTGGTACCAACGTGATCAGACGCGCGAGCGCACGGGAGACTGGGATCTGAGTCTGGCGCGTGCGGGACAGATTGCCTTGCGGACTCTGCCCCAGGGATTGGAAGCCATTGCATTGCCGCGAGGCTATCAACTGTCGACTCAAGCCGTATCGCACGATAACGAGGCAGAACTGGTGCTGCAGGTTTACTCGCTCGTCAATGGCCGGTTGTTGCTGCGTTCTCCGAATGCTCCGGCAGAGCCTTTCACGACTTCACGCCGGGATGGATTCGCCACCAGTATGGCTGGCGGAGAGGAGTGGCGTACTTATACCATTTCCGATGAAGATGGCCGCATTCAAGTCCAAGTCGGAAAGGCGTTGAACGACCTGAAGCAGGAATTGCATCACAAGATGCGCAATGCGTTGATTTTCATGGCCGCGCTGTTTTTTCCGCTGGCAGCCGTAGCGTGGGCGGTCACCTACACCACCTTCCGGCCGGTTCTACGGTTGTCGACGCTGTTACGCCGGCGCCATCCTCTTGATCTTGATCCCTTGGCAACCCGGGATCTTCCTGACGAGATCAAACCATTAGTCGAATCTTTCAATCAGCAGCTGGCCCGAGTCGAGGCGGCGGTCGAGAACGAGCGCCGCTTTCTGCAGGACGCCGCACATGAACTGCGCACCCCTTTAGCGGTGCTGTCGTTGCAGGCCGATAATGCGTTGCGCAGCCAGGATATTGATGAAGTTCATCATTCAGTCCGGCAGATACATCAGGCTACGCAACGCAGTGCGCGGATTTCCGAGCAATTGCTGGACATGGCAATACTGGAGTCGACGGGGCTGCAGGAGGCCGCCGCGCGCATCGATCTGGGCGCCGTCGCACGTGCCGTTGTGCAAGATTATCGACAGCGGGCGCAGACGCGCGACCAGACGCTCATAGAGGATATTGAGTCCTGCTTTGTGCAGGGACACGTGGATAGTTTGGGTATCCTGTTGCGTAACCTGCTGGATAACGCCACGCGTTATAGCGGGAAAGGCAGCAATATTCGTATCATGTGCCGGCGAGAGGATGCCGATGGAAATATTCAATTATCCGTGCAGGATGATGGCCCAGGTGTGCCGAAAGAATATCGCGAGCGGATTCTCGATCGGTTCTTTCGAATGCCCAAGGCAGAGGGGCATGGCAGTGGCATTGGTCTGTCGCTGGTCGAACGAATTGCGCGGCTGCATGATGCGAATATTGAAGTTGGCACGGACGCAAATGGAAGAGGTTTGCGTATTACGCTGCGCTTTCCTGATGCACCATAAGGGTTGTGGTCTATCAGTATGGTTTGTCGACTCAGACCGGCAAGAAAAAAGGCCGACGCAATATTCATGCGCCGGCCCTTCATCCGCTATTTTTTGAGGACGCCTGCTAGGCAGTCTGCAGCTGCTCGGCGTCACCCTTGTTTTTCTTTTTTCCTCGTCGCAGGAACGCCCACACCTGCACCAAAATCAGTAGCGCGCTGGCGCCGACGAACCAGGCACTGATCGGGTGTTCGATGAATACGGCCATATCACCACGGGACAGCAACAGCGCGCGCCGGAAGTTTTCCTCGACCATCGGTCCCAGCACAAAGCCCAGCAGAATAGGCGCAACGGAGAACTCCAGCGTCATCAAGAGCGCGCCGATCAGGCCAAACGCCAGGACTTCCCAGATCTGAAATAGGTTGTTCTGTGTACTGAACACCCCGACCGCGATAAAAAAGAGTGCCGATGGAAAGAGATAACGATACGGCACTTGAAGAAGCTTCACCCACACGCCGATGAGAGGAACGTTCAATACCATCAGCAGTACGTTGCCGACCCAGAAGCTCGCGATCAGCCCCCAGAAAATATCTGGATGCTCGGTGATGAGTTGCGGGCCAGGCTGAATCCCTTGAATGAGCAAGGCACCGAGGATCAATGCCATTACTGCATCACCTGGAATACCGAGGCTCATCGTCGGGATAAAGTCCACCTGTGTTTTGGAATGAGACGAGGCTTCGGGCGAGGCGACACCCGCGATCATGCCAGTCCCGAATTTCTCCGGTGTTTTGGAGAGTTTTCGCTCCAACGCATATGAGATGAACGTCGTGATAGTCGGGCCTGTGCCGGGCATGGCGCCAAACAGTGTTCCGACCAGCGTGCCACGAACCATGGGCATGAATGCCGTCTTCATTTCCGCTTTTGACGGCCGCATATCGCGCAGTTTCAGCTTGGCGCCACTGCCGATGATGCTCATGCGATTGACACTCATGAGAAAGTCGGCGACGCCAAACAAGCCCATCGAGATTGCGACCAACTCCAGACCATCGGACAGATCGAGCAACCCAAAAGAAAGACGGATAGTCCCGGTATTCACGTCCGTTCCGACCACGCCGCACAGCAAACCAAAGAGCGTCATCGCTACACCCTTGAGCGCCGAGCCGCGGGACATGGTAGCACCGGCCAGCAAACCGAGCAGCATGATCGAAAAGATCTCGGTCGGCCCGAATTTGAACGCGATCTCAACCAGCAGCGGCGAGGCAAAGATCATGACGATAATGCCCACCGATGCGGCAAAGAACGAACAGATCATCGTGATGCCCAGGGCTGTTCCTCCTTTGCCCTGCTTAGTCAGAGGATAGCCATCCAGGCAGGTCACCGCGTGAGGCGGATGCGATGGTAGATTCAGTAGAATCGCGCCGATCGCGCCGCCATACTGCGAACCATAGAAAATCCCTGCCAACATGAGAATGGCAGGCACCGGCGACATGACATAGGTCAGCGGCAGCAGGATCGAAATGGCCGACAGAGCGCCCATCCCGGGCAATACGCCGATGAGGTTGCCCACCAGCACGCCAAAGAACGACCAAGCGAGGTTATGCCACTGAAAGGCAACGCCAAAGCCGTACCAAAGGTCCATCAAAGATTGTGAAATCATGGTGGATCAAACCCAACGAAAGAGAGGAAGCTGCAGTTGCAGCGCCCACCAGAACACAGCAATCGCGATCAATGACATTAGTACCGACAGCATGAGAGCTTGCTTGACGGTATTTTTTCGATCGCCGAGAGCCGAGATGAATACGATGGCAAATGTGGCGGGCAGCAGGCCGCCGTATTCCCCTAATAGCAAAAATGCCAAGACGCCGAGCACGATGCAGATGCCGCCGCGCAGATCCGGCAGCCCGTGTCCATGCCCTTCGCCAGGCACACTCTCAGCGGGTTGACCTGAGCGCGCCGAAAGCGCGATGAGCAGGCCCGTGATGGTCAGCAAGCCGCCCAAGGCAGCGGGGAAAAATCCCGGTCCCATATGGCTGAGTGACCCGACGTGGTAATCGGTGCCAGCGTATATCGCTCCTAATCCGACTAGCACCATCAAGGCGCCGCCGTAATAGTCCTTTCTATTTATTGCCTTCTGCACTTCTATCCTCCAGAAAACCGCGTCGTATTGGCCTCGACGCTGCGATCGAAACGAACGCAGCTTGGGTTTTAATGACGGTTCGGCGCACAGATTACGGAGGTAAGCTGTTGATCCGCTTTCTGTGCGCTGTCGGTTTCCTGAATTCCAGGGTATTCCCTGACGAGACTGCAGGGTCAGGCCGGCCGGTAGCGGTCGATCAGTTGTCTGCTGATTTGACGGCGGACAGCATGTACCCCAGACCACGCACGGTGACGATGCACACATCGCTGCCGGCCAGCTTCTTGCGCAGACGGTGCAGAATCACTTCGATGGCATCAGGGCTGGCGTCGCTGTCGTGAGAAAAGACTTTCTCGAATAACTGATTTTTCTCGACCGGATATCCGACGCGGATCAAGAGCGCGGCGAGGGTAGCGTGCTCACGCGGTGTGAGCATCAGCATTGAACCATCCAGCGTAAAGAGATGGCTTGCGCTGTCATAGCTGAGCGAACCGCACTGCAGCCTCGGGTGATCGCGGCCCCGGCTGCGCCGTACCAGCGCGGTCAAGCGGGCTTCCAGCTCCTCGAGGGCAAAGGGCTTTGTCAGGAAATCGTCAGCGCCCATGTTCAAACCGCGCACGCGATCTTGCAACGACCCTTGCGCGGTCAGCACCAACACCGGTGTACGGTCATCGCGCTCGCGCATGTCGCGCAGCACGTTCAGTCCATGTTTGTCAGGTAAACGTAAGTCCAGAACGACAGCGTCGTATTCGCTGCCCACCATATACCCTTCGGCATTGCGGGCATCGGCGGCATGATCGGAAACAAAACCACTCTGTGCAAGTGCGCGACGCAGCCAGAGGGCCATGTCGACTTCATCTTCAACTAGCAAAATGCGCATGGTATTCAGAATCACCAAGCAGGTATTAAGCATGACACCGTCACCATAGAACGGGAAATTGTCATGTGTTCACGGGAGTCGCGAGCCCTGTGAGCAGCGCAGAATGTATGGCTAAACCTGGAGGTGTGTCAAACGCAGAGCTGTTTTACTTGCCGGTTTTCCCTGGACCGCCACGTTGATCACGGGGCAAGCAGACCAACACCAGCAACGAGCATGCGCCAGCAAAAATGAACGCATAGTCATAGCGCCCGCTGACTGCGACAAATGCTGCAAACAGTGTAGGCGCCACCATGTTCATCAAGTTCACCAGAATGCTGGAGCCGGCTGACGTTTCCGAGATCATCTGTGGTGGCGAGCGCCGTGCGACTTCGGCGATTTGTACGCCATTCCAACTGGCTGCCGAGCAGCCTGCGACAAACGCCAGAGTAATCACAGACCAGAGCGGCCAGGCGGCACTGGTCAATCCCAGTAGTGCAGTGGTCACTGCGGAAAAAACCGCAGCGATCGTCAAGGTAATATTGGCCGAGCGCAAATAATCCGACAGCCAGCCCAGTACGATGCGGCCGATGACGCCGCCTGCCTGCATGACGGCAAAGACCATACCAGCCAAGGCTAGCGGATAGCCGAGCTGGTCCACGAGATAAATGACGGTGAACGTGAACCAACAGCTCTGAGCAATGGCAAACAGGCTGCCCACAACGGATATTTTCATCAGGCCGCTGTTGTGCCGTAACGAGGCCAGCGGCACGGTGAGTGTGCGTAGGGACTCCAACGTCGGGAAATGAAAAAAGTGATCCTTCTTGTCTGGTGTCTCGTCCAAGCTGGCGCTCAAACGCCAGGTCATCATGGTCGGCAGCAGTACGATGAGGGCGCAAAAGAAGAGAGCAATGCGCCAGCCTGTCAGCACGACCAGTAGTGGTACGAGCAGGCCCGCGATTACGCCGCCCAGAGGAACGCCAGCCTGTTTGATGGAGAACATCAGGTTGCGTTTGCCGGGCGGAGAATACTTCTGCAGGACTTCGCTGCCTGCAGGATTGGCCGCACCGCCGCTCAATCCCATGAACAGGCATGCTATCAGCGCAATGGCAAGACTAGGGATCAATAGCCATGCCATACAGGCGGCCCCGATCAGCAATGTCAATTGCAGCGTACGCATGCCGCCGATTTGCTTGAGCATGGCGGAGCCTGCCACCAGGATCATCAGGCCACCAAGGGAATTGCTGGCAGTCAGATAACCGATCGTGCTGCCGCTCCAGCCAAAATCCTCTGACATCGCTGGGGCCAGGATGGGAATGAGCCGATTCAGAAACGCCGAGATGGTTTGTAGCGTGAAAATTGCCACGATGGGCATTAGCCATGTCGGTGCTGCTCGATTCATTGCGTTTACTGAGTTGTTTTTCTGAGGCTGCGGCTGGGCGAGCATAGTCGCAGCCATCGGCGGGATGCCTTCTCCTTCCCCTTGATGATACTCCCACTCGCCGGCTGCTGCAGACGCGGCGCACATGAGCGCGCATCTGACAGCCTTTCTAGACGTTCGAGCCCCGGCGTTGCTTTACTCCAGATCGGGATGTCGATCTGTCAGCCGTTGGCGGCGGGCTTTCAAGTTTTCGAGTTGCTGCTCCAGCGCTTCGATCTCGGCATCGACGTCCTGCACGGTTTGCTCGATATGATCGTAGGCCTGTTGCAACAGGATTTTGGCTTCGCGGCGGCTGGATGCGTTTGGCGTATCGCCACGCAATGGCCGATTGGCGGTCTCTGGCAGATAGAGAGAGGTAATCAAACCGATCACCGAGGCGGCCATCAGGTAAATTGCAGGCACCATCAGGTTGCCGGTTCCTTCGACCAGCCATGCTGCGACGGTCGGGGTTAGACCCGCAATGATGATTGCGATGTTGAACGAGCTGGCCAGTGCGCTGTAACGGATGCGTGTCGGAAAGAGGGCTGGCAAGGTTGATGCCATCACGCCGATCAGGCAATTGAGGAATATCGCGATCAACAACAGGCCAAGGAAAATCAGGCCGATATTGTCGCTGCCAATGAGATGGAAAGCCGGCAGTGCAATCACGAACAAGCCCAAACTGCCAGCGAGCAGAAACGGCTTTCGGCCTATTTTGTCGCTGAAAAATCCCACGACGGGCTGCACGAACAGCATCCCGATCATGACTACGACGATGATCAGCACGCCATGGTCTTCGGAGTAACCCAGGCTGCTGGACAAATAGGTGGGCATATAGGTCAACAGCATGTAATAGGTGATGTTGGTGACCAAAACCATGCCGACGCAAACCAGCAGTGCCTTGCGGTACTTGGAAAAGATTTCGCGAAAAGAGATGGTTGGCTTCTCTTTTACCGCCTCGCGATCCTCTTGCTCCATTTTCTCCAGTTGTTGGGTAAACGCGGGCGTTTCTTCTGCAGCGTGACGCAGATACAGACCAAGCAGCCCCAGCGGGCCCGCGATGAAGAAAGGCACGCGCCAACCCCATGCCAGGAACGTCTCGTCGCCCAGTATCGTCTGCAGCAGCACAACAAGGCCGGCACCTAGTACGAAGCCGGCAATCGAGCCGAAGTCCAGCCAACTGCCTAGGAATCCGCGCCGCCGGTCCGGCGCATATTCGGCCACAAAGACGGCAGCACCTGTGTATTCGCCACCAACTGAAAAGCCCTGAGCCAGTTTGCACAACAGCAGCAGGATAGGTGCCCACAGGCCTATGCTGGCGTAGGATGGGATCAGGCCAATGCAGAATGTACTGATAGCCATGATGATGATGGTGAGCGAGAGCACTTTTTGCCGCCCGAACCTGTCACCCATCACGCCGAAGAAAACGCCGCCTAAAGGCCGCACCAGAAATGGCACGGAAAACGTGCCAAGCGCGGCAATGGTCTGCACAGCGGGCGACGCGTCAGGAAAAAATACTTTACCTAGCGCAAACGCAACAAAACCATAGACGCCAAAATCGAACCACTCCATGGCATTGCCCAGAGCAGCGGCCGTGACAGCCTTTTTAAGCTTGCTATCGTCGATGACGGTAATGTCGTCGATCTGGAGGGGCCGGACTTCTGGTGACGCAGGAACGGTTTGAGTCATGTCTGCTTCCCGTGGCTGGCTAGGGACAACGGTTTTGACGAGTTGCATGGCAACCCGAAACGTTTACTGCTGATCCTGTATCTTGAACGGGGACTCTGTCTTTTTCAAGCCTATCAGCCAACTCGGCTCGATAATTGGCTGGCTGCGCGTCGTACAACTGTCACATGGCTGGGGTTGTATCGATGGACAGGGACTGTCAACGTCACTGCGGCAGCGATCGCGCCTGCTGCTGAAAACACAGGCGCCGATATGCCCGCGACCTCGGAGAGGCGATCGCCTATCGCCGCAAAATAGCCATCGCTGCGGATTTTTCGGTACAGCTCCTGATCGGGGCCAGGGGCGGAGCCTAGAATGTCGTCGAAGGCCGTCAGGATGCGGCCGCCACTGCCTCGATCCAGAGGCAGCAAGTCCCCTGCGCGAATATGGTCTCGCACAGGATGGGGGGAGTCGACGCGATACAGGCATAACCGTGCATCGCCCTGACGCACGTGGTAGGCGGCGCTTTCCCCCGTGGTGGCGACTAACTCGCGCAGCACCGGGATGACAACACGCTCCAGTGAGAACGATGCCGAGTAGACACCGTGCAATCTCGCGACCTCGGGTCCGAGGGCGTACCGTCCGTCTTCGAGGCGTTGAATCCAACGCGCATGTTCCAGCGATGCCAACAGCCTCAAGACAGTGCTTTTGTACAGTCTGGTCCGCTCTGCGAGCTCACGCAGCGATAACGCATGGTCATTACTGGTGAACACCGACATCAGGCTTAGCGCGCGATCAACCGCAGCGACACCGCCTTGGGCTGCATCGGCGTCGGCGATGGATTCCGTCACAGCTTTACGGGGCATTTCGTGTTCTGCCTATTCAAAAGTCTAGAAATTCTATCTTATAGAACGGTCGGCGCGCTCCGTTCTCTCACCCATGGCGTGCTGTTGCCGATTTGCCGTAGAAATCCAGGGGCATTTCGGGTTGACACGAGAATGGGCTTGTACTTTAATTTCGTACAAGAGAATGATGTTCTATCTTTTAGAATTTTACAAGAGACACCTATATGCCGAGTCTGACCCCTCTTCAGCCCGAGGTTTTGATTAGCGAAGTCGGCCCGCGTGACGGATTGCAGTCGGTAAAGGCCACCATGCCAACGGCAGACAAGTTCAAGTGGCTTGACGCACTGGTGGCGGCTGGCATCCGGGAGATCGAGGTAGCTTCGTTTGTGCCTGCCCGCTTGCTGCCTCAAATGGCGGATGCAGCCGAGGTAGTGAAATACGCGACCACGGCGCACCCGGGTGTCACCATCATGGCATTGGTGCCGAACCTGCGTGGTGCACAAGCCGCATTGGAGGCGGGTGTACACAAGCTGACCATGCCCGTATCGGCGAGCCATGCTCACTCGCTCGCGAATGTGCGCAAGACACCGCAGGAAATGGTGCAGGAGGTGCAAGCGATCGCGCGGTTGCGTGACGAGCTCGCGCCGTCCGTCAAACTCGAGGCCGGCATATCTACCGCGTTCGGATGCACATTGCAGGGCGAAGTGCCAGAGGATGATGTCATCAAACTGGCGGTCATGTGTGTACAGGCGGGGGCGGATGAGTCGGGTCTGTCGGACACTGTAGGTTATGCGAATCCAGTTCAGGTACGACGGTTGTTTCGGCGATTGCGGCAGGAGCTGGGCGAGCACGCTGGCGCTGCACACATGCACAACACGCGGGGACTGGGGTTGGCGAACTGTCTTGCCGCATGGGACGAGGGCGTGCGTACGTTCGATAGCTCGTTGGGCGGATTAGGCGGTTGCCCTTATGCGCCGGGCGCCTCTGGCAATGTGGTGACCGAAGACCTGGTCTTTATGTTCGAAGCGATGGGTGTCTCCACGGGCATCGATATCGAGACGCTCGTCGCGGCACGCGCGCCGCTCGCTGCAGGGCTACCGGGCGAAGCGTTGTATGGCATGACGCCAGATGCCGGCCTGCCGAAAGGCTTTACTCAACACGCCTAGTATCAGCGGCGATTGTCAGGCCCTTTTTCTCAACATAGGTAGCACACCCATGTCTAACAACACCGCGTCCCGCCTTCCGTACGAAGGCATCCGCGTCATTGAATTCACCCATATGGTCATGGGGCCCACCTGCGGCATGCTGCTGGCGGACCTGGGAGCCGAGGTGATCAAGGTCGAGCCACTGGGGGGCGACTCCACGCGCAGGCTATTGGGATCGGGTGCAGGTTTTTTTCCGATGTTCAATCGGAACAAGAAAAGCATTGTGCTGGACCTTAAGCAACCAGAAGGCAAAGAGGCAGCATTGCGTTTGATCGATTCCGCGGACATTGTCAGCGAGAACTTCAAATCGGGTGTCATGGACAAACTCGGTTTGGGATATGCCGCGTTGAAGGCTCGAAATCCAAAAATCATTTACGTCAGTCATAAAGGGTTTTTGCCTGGCCCTTATGAGCATCGCACCGCATTGGACGAGGTCGTGCAGATGATGGGCGGGTTGGCCTATATGACAGGACGTGCGGGCGACCCCTTGCGCGCCGGCACGAGCGTCAACGACATCATGGGCGGCATGTTTGGTGCGATGGGGGCCATGGCGGCGCTGGCTCAGCGTGCAATCACTGGCGAGGGTATGGAAGTGCAGACCTCGCTATTCGAAAACAACGTCTTTCTCGTCGGACAGCACATGATGCAGTACGCCATGACCGGACGTGCGGCCGCTCCCATGCCTAGCCGCATTTCTGCGTGGGCAATCTACGACGTATTTACCGTCAAAGACGGCGAACAGATTTTTCTCGCTGTGGTCAGCGACAAGCAATGGGAAATTTTCTGCCGGGCCTTTGGCCTGTCCGAATGGTTTGCAGATCCGCGGCTGAAAACAAACAATGATCGCGTCCAGGCTCGGGATTGGCTGATGCCTAAGCTGCGGGCTCATCTCGCAGATACGTCTGCGGCGGAATTGGCTGCGGTATTCGAAAAAGAGGGGTTGCCGTACGCGCCGATCACTCGTCCGGAACAATTGTTTGATGACCCCCATCTGCTGGCGACCGGCGGGCTGGCCCCGATCACATTGCCCGGAGGAAAGCCTTCGCACGTGCCGTTGACGCCGGTAGCCTTCAACGGTGTACAGCCGCCGCTACGCACGCAACCGCCCGAGATCGGAGAGCATACCGATGCGCTATTGCGCGAAGCCGGCTATTCCGACGAAGAGATTCAAAGTTTGCAGGCCAGGAATATCACTCAAGGATGCCATCCGTAGTGAGTCCGTGGGCCTTTCACAAAAGCGCTCGCCCAAGCGTTGAATAAAGAGACAGGAAATGAACTATCGCTTGAAAACTTCGACCATCAGCCGCCGGGCATTGTCTCGCGGATTGTTTGTGTTGTCGCTTGGCCTGCTATGCAGTCAAGTCAACGCGGCCGATAGCGCCGAGAGTTGGCCATCGACACCGGTTCGGCTGGTCGTGCCGTATGCCCCTGGAGGCACCACCGACTATGCCGCCAGACAAGTCGCGCAGAAACTATCCGAGGCGACGGGAAAGACTTTTATCGTCGAAAACAAGTCCGGTGCCTCCGGGACCATTGCGACTCAGGATGTGGTTCGTTCAAAGCCGGACGGCAGTTCTTTTTTGGTGACTGATACGACATATGCCATGTTGCCATTGTCGTTCGCCAAGTTGCCGTGGGATTACGAACACGATCTGATCCACGTAGCCGAGATAATCGAAACTCCCCTGGTATTAGTCGTTCCGGAAAAGTCGCCGTTCAAAACCCTGGCAGATCTGATCGAGTATGCCAAGAAAAATCCAGGCGCTCTGAATTTCGGATCAGGTGGGCCCGCGAGTTCTACGCATCTTGCTGCGGAGATGTTCGCCTCCGAGGCCAAGGTCAAGATGTCCCATATCCCTTACCGTGGTGCTGGCGCGGCCTTGGCTGATGTGATGGCAGGCCAGATTGATCTATTGGTGACGGCTGCGCCGACGGCCATCCCACCTGTGCAAGGCTCGCGTGTGCGAGCGCTGGCCGTCAGTGGGGATCAGCGTCTGGAGTCTTTGCCTGATGTCCCGACATTCGCGCAAGCGGGACTGCCGTCGTATCAGGTCATCAATTGGTTTGGATTGGCAGCTCCAAAGGGCACGCCCGAGCCGATTGTTGAGAAAATGAACAGCCTGGTCAATGAGGTAATGGGCGATGCAGAGATGCAGCAGTTGATGGCTCGCCAAGGGGCTAGACACCGCTCAGTGGCACTGAAACCGTTCGGCGAATATGTTCAGCAGCAAGTGACTTTCTGGACCGATGTCGGACGGCGTGTCGGTATCAAGCCCGAGTGAGGAACTGGCCATGTGGAATCTTTCTTTTTCGCCGCCGGTCGTCATCGAGGCTGAAGTCATCGCCTCTGTGCCGCAGGAGCTGCGTTTGCAGCGCCGTAGTGCGTGGGCGGACGCCAACAAGGCGGGACATATTGTCGACTGCTTTCTGGAGGGGCCTGTCTTTGACAAGACGGGAGCGCTATATGTGACCGATATTCCTCATGGCCGCATATTCCGGGTGGACGGTGCGGATAGCTGGCATCTCGTTGCCGAAACTGGCGGATGGCCGAATGGGCTGGCGCTGCATGACGATGGCAGCTTGTGGGTGGCAGACTACCGCAAAGGCATTCTGCGTTGCGATCCCGCGACCGGCGCTGTCACGACAGTGCTTGGCCACCGCAATAGCGAGTCGTTCAAGGGCGTCAACGACCTGGTGTTTGATCGCGAGGGACGGCTGTACTTTACTGATCAAGGTCAGACCGGTTTGCATGACCCTCAAGGCCGAGTCTATCGATACGACGAGCGTAGCGGGCGACTGGACCTGTTGCTCAGTAATGCGCCCAGTCCTAACGGCATCGCATTGGATGCTGCACAAAAGGTGTTGTTCGTCGCCGTGACGCGCGCCAATCAGGTGTGGCGGGCTCCGATTCTGGATGACGGTTCGATCAGCAAAATGGGCGCCTTCCAGACATTTTTCGGCACCAGCGGACCGGACGGACTGGCGACATTGCCAAGCGGCGAATTGCTGGTCGCACATGCGAGTCTAGGTGGTGTTTTTGTCCTGAACTCGCGTGGCGAGATTACGCATTATCTGAAAAGTCCGATCGACGGCAGCACCGTGACCAATATCGCCGTGTGCCCCGAGGGCAAGCGCGTGGTGTTCACGGAGTCTGCGTCGGGTTCGATTTTGCAGGCGGAGCTGCCATAGGGCGCTATAGCCTGGCTCTCGATCACGTTGGGCAGAGACGTTTATCGTACTTTTCTTGAATGGCCCGCAGTCGCTTCGACAACGGTGTTGAGGGTGTCTGCCGGAACGGCTGCGGTGACTTTCTCGTGATGTCTTACAACCGGGTGACGTCGATAATCGCCTGGGCGAATTCCTTGGGCGCTTCTTGAGGCAGGTTGTGCCCAATGCCGCCATTGACGTTGCGATGCTGGTATTTGCCGGTGAATTTTTTCGCATAGGCTGCCGGCTGTGGATGCGGGGCGCCGTTAGCGTCGCCTTCCATCGTGATTGATGGGATGGTGATGACCGGTCCCTTTGCGAGTTGTTGTTCCAGATCGTCGTAGCGCGATTCGCCTTGAGCCAGGCCCAAGCGCCAACGATAGTTATGAATCACGATGGCGACATGGTCAGGGTTCTGGAAAGACTGGGCCGTGCGGTCAAAGGTCGCATCGTCGAAATCCCAATGGGGCGAGGCGAGTTTCCAGATGAGCTTGTTGAACGAATCACGGTTTGCATCGTAGCCGGCTTGGCCGCGCTCGGTGGCAAAGTAGAACTGATACCACCACGCCAATTCTGCCTCGGGGGGCAGGGGAGCTTTGTTGGCGGTTTGGCTGCCGATCAGATAGCCGCTGACCGACACCATGCCGGTGAATCGCTTTGGCCACAGCGCCGCCATGATGTTGACGGTGCGTGCACCCCAGTCGAACCCACCCAGGACGGCGGACTCAATTTTCAATGCGTCCAGTAATCCAATCAGATCCAGCGCAAACACGGCCTGCTGGCCATTTCGGGCCGTATCCGCCGACAGGAACGTGGTCGAACCCGAGCCGCGCAGATAGGGCACGATGACACGATAGCCAGCAGCCACGAGCCGCGGAGTGACTTCGGCAAAGCTGTAAATGTCGTAAGGCCAGCCATGCACCAAGAGGGCAACGGGGCCATTTCGCGGACCGGTATCTACGTAGCCGATGTTCAGCGGCCCGACCTGGATCTGCTTGATCTCGTCGAACGTCGCGCTTGGGTGCCCCGCGGCTGCGCCGGCTTTGGCGGCATGTGTTTGGGCTTGGGCCAGACTGCTCATGGTCAGTTCCATGAGGCCCAGACCGGCCACGGTGGTCTGGATCAGGCGGCGACGGCGGATATTGATGGGCTCCGACATGACTTTCACTCCTCAAAAAGTTGGTAGGAGCATTGAAAGCCTTGGGTGTATCTGCCTTGTGTCGCGTCCGAATGGGCTGAGAAACGTTGAGTATCCGTGTAGAGAAACGGATACAGTGCGGTACATAGTCGCTGCGCAGCTTGTCCTCAGATGGAAATCCTAGCCAGTCAGAGGAAAGGGATCAGCCCCATATAGCGAGGGCGAGGTGGACATGGAATGCAGCCGGGAGGGCGGTCCATGTCCATTCATACTGATCGATAAGCCTTATTTTTTCAGGGCCTCGTCGGCGCATTGTGCATCGAGATGTCCACCGGGCGCGCCAGCCACGCCAATGGCGCCGATGACCTCGTCACCTTGCTTCAGCGGGACTCCGCCGCCTAGCAACAGGAATCCCGGGATATCTTTCAGATTGGCTGCACCAGGGTTTTTCTGGGAATTTTCCATCATGGCCAGCGTGGGTTGCTTGGCCGATGCAGAGGTAAAGGCTTTGGCGCGGCTGGCTTCAATAGTGTGAGGACCAGCTTTATCGGCGCGTGCAAAGGCTTGCAATTGGCCACTGCCATCGACGACTGCGGCGCTCACGGCGTAGCCTTTGGCCTGGCAGACGGCTACGGTGTCAGCGGCGAGTTTCTGGGCATCTGCGAGCGCGAGTTTGTGCGTGGTGACCACGGCAGCGCTAGCGGCTTGGGACAGCGCGGCGAGGCAGAGCAGGGCGAGGGTTTTGCGGATCATGGTGGTGTCCTTGGTCTGTGTAGTTACGACAAGGACAGTGTATTGAGATACGCTGTGCACCGGTATGCGCACGAGCACGCTCCGGTCTCCGTAGCACTACGGAGCCTCAGGCGAGCAAAGCGGCATACTGACGTATCAATTGCGCCAGAGATTGCGCTTCGAGCTTGGTGAAGACATTCGCTCGATAGGTCTCTACGGTGCGGGGCGACAGGCCCAGTTCGCGCGCGATCTGTTTATTGCTGACACCTTCGACGACACGCCGCAGGACTTCTTCTTCGCGGCCGGATAATGTGCCCAGGCGCTCTGTGGCCTCGAGCGTGGCTGCGAGTTTTTCGCGGCTGGCGATGTGTTGACGTACGGCAGCCTGTACGGCATCCAGAAACACATCGTCGTCCACCGGCTTTTGCAGGAATTCGACAGCGCCGGTTTTGAATGCCCGCCGGCACAGATCGACGTTGGCATGGCCCGTCAGGATGATAGTCGGCAGGTCAGAGTGAGCGACGACTTGTTCGAGCACCTGCAGGCCGCTGATGCTGGGCATACGGATATCGAGAACCAGACAGCCGATTGCGTATTGATGGCCTTGGGCGAGAAAGGCTTGCGGGTCGCCGAACCCCTCACTGCGCAGCCCGACGCTCGAGAGCAGCATCGACAGGCCATCGCGCACGGCCTCGTCATCATCCACGATATATACGAGCGGTGATTGATTCGAATAGTCGTCCATGGCGTAGTCGCGTGGCTGCCTTAACCGTGAGCCTCGTGTTTTTGAGGAGAGGCGGGGGTGTCCTCACTCTGGCGTTCAGAATACAGTGGGAGTGCCAGTGTCGCACAGACTCCGCCTGCTGCGTGATTCTCAAGGTGCAGGTGCGCATCCATCGTGCCGGCCAGGGTCTCGCATAGTGTCAGGCCTAGTCCCATGCCTTGAGCTCGGGTAGTGTAGAACGGCTCGAAGATTCTCGGTAACTTGTCGGCAGGTATGCCAGGGCCGTTGTCACGAACGATGAATTCATAGCGTGATTCGCGTACACGGCCACGAATATCCAGCAGGCGAGGCCCCGTTTGTGAAGCGAGCGCGTCTGCGGCATTTTGCACCAGATTGTGCAGAATCTGTTCCAGGGCGACCCGATCACCCAGCGCACGTACGTCGGGGGCGTCGTTAGTCCAGCTGATTCGTATGCCGGCTCGCGCCAGTTCACTTTCTCGTAAAAAGCGCAGCGAAGCGATCAGCTCATCCGGGTTCAGTACCGAGCGTTGAGCGGGTTCGCCATGGGCCATCAGGGCGCGCAGGCGTTCGAGTATCTCGGCTGCCCGACGCGCCTGACCGGCCGTCGCCTGCAGGGCTCGACGCACCTGGGGCTGCTCGTCGGGATCGTCCAGCAAACGCTGGGCGGCGCCGGTTTGTGCCAGGATGGCGGTCAACGGTTGATTGAGTTCATGCGCGATACCCGCCGCCATTTCTCCCAGGGTGTTGAGCCGCCCGATCGCGGCCAGGCGCGACTGCTCCCGTTCGCGCAAAGCATAGGCTCGCGCGCGTTGCCACAATGTCCATCCGGCAACAAGCGCTGCGCTGGCCAACGCCCAGGTGAGCCAGGCCGTCCATGGCCAGGACACTGGCGTCAAGACCTGGACAGTACGCAAGGTAAACGGCTGACTCGCCGCGCCTAGTGGTTTGCTGCGGTGTAGCACCAAGCCCGTTGGATTTTGCGGCAACGCTGAACCCAGTAGATGGAGCTGCCCAGCGGGCAATGATAGTTCGACGGCGTTGAGCGTATGAGGGATGTCTTCGCGCGCGAGCCATTTCTGCGCATTGAGCAGGATGCTCCACCCCGATGGGTCCACGAGCCAATAGGATGCGGCGGCCGTTGCTGGTAATACGACAGGGCGATTGACTTGGCGGGCCTGTGCCAAGGCATCCGACATCCCCATAGGTGACGGGGAACTGCCATGCCATGTGCCGTCATCCAGGCCGATGGCCTCTAGTTGTGGCAATGCCGGCTGTAGGCTGGGAAACAGACGCTCAGGAGCGGGAGGATGCGATAGCGCTGCCAAGGTCGCGAGCACGGCTTCGTGTTGCACGGCCTTTTGGCTGAGCATGCGGTGCACGATGCTCGTATCCTGGACGAACCGATCGCGCTGGCTGGCGTAGTCTTGCAAACCAATGCCGACGACGCCGAAAATGAGGAGCAGCAGCCATATCAGGATCGGCCGCATGAGAGATCGGGGCATAGTGCACAGCATTATGGCACTGGAATCCGGGTCTTACACTCCGTAGTGCTACGGAATGGCGGCGTCTCGACTAAGATGCTGTCCAGGAATTAATCAGCAGGAGTCTCGCGATGACCAGTCATATTTCACCGGTGCCGTTAGCAAAAGCCTCGCGCCTGCTTCATCATGGTCCTACGGTCCTCGTCTCGGCTCACCATGAGGGGGTGAGCAACGTCATGGCGGTAGGCTGGGCATGCGCATTGGATTTTGCGCCGCCCAAGCTGACTGTGGTCTTGGACAAGATCACCAAGACGCGCCAGTTGGTCGAGCAAAGCGGGATATTTGTGGTTCAGGTGCCGACGGTGCCGCAGCTGCGTCTGACTCATGAGGTCGGCAATCGCAGCCTGATCAGCGATCCCGACAAGCTGGCCGAGAGCGGCGTAGAACTCTTTCATATGGATGGCTACGGCGATTTGCCCTTTGTGCAGGGCTGTTCGGCATGGATGGCATGCAAGCTTATTTCCGAGCCTCATAATCAGCAGACCTACGATTTGTTCATCGGCGAGGTTGTGGGTGCCTGGGCGGATGACCGCGTATTCAAGGATGGCCATTGGCATTTTGAATCTGCAGACCCCGCATGGCGTAGTCTGCACTACATCGCGGGCGGGCAGTTCTATGCCACAGGAGAGTCCATGGTCTATGGTGAGGAGCCCTGACCGCCGTGGAGAATTATGTCTACGTGCTGGTCGTTGCGCTGATTGCCGGTGCGTTCAGTGGCGTGGTGGGCACGGGATCGTCTCTGATGCTGTTGCCGGTATTGGTGCAGTCGTATGGGCCGAAGGCCGCCATGCCGATCATGGCGATGGCAGCCATCATGGGCAATCTGTCGCGCGTCATGGTCTGGTTCAAACAGATCGACTGGCGGGCGACGTTTGCCTATGGTTTGCCTGGTATTCCCGCTGCAGCGTTGGGCGCCCATACACTGTTAGCCTTGCCTGCGTGGGTGATCGACGCGACTCTCGGGTTTTTCTTTTGGTGCATGATCCCTATTCGGCACAAGCTGCGGCAATTGCAGTACCAAATGTCGTTGTTTCAGTTGGGTGTATGCGGTGTCGTGATTGGCTTTTTGACGGGCTTGGTGCTTTCTACCGGGCCCTTGAGTATTCCCGCATTCACTGCCTACGGGCTTAGCGGCGGGGCATTTCTGGGAACAGATGGCGCAACGTCAGTGCTGCTGTATATCAGCAAAGTGAGTACGTTTTTCGCTCAGGATGCTTTGTCAATGCAAACGGCGCTTCAGGGTGTGTTGGTGGGGGCGGGCATCATGCTCGGGACCTTTGCCAGCAAACCGCTGGTGCTGCGGCTTTCGTCAAACGCCTTTGCCGTCATGGTCGACGTGCTGCTCTTCGTCTCGGGGGCTGCGCTGCTGTACAGTGCGTGGTCGCACGGGTAAAACCATGCGGCGGTCCTTGATCGGTATGTGGTGGTCGGCCAGCGAGTCAGAGGATAAGCTCCCGGGACGTAGGTTAGGCACACGAATGCCATCGACTAACGTCCCGAGGCGTTACGTGCCTTAATCCGTCGACAATACGCCGCGGCGCACTTGATCGCGTTCGATGGATTCAAACAGCGCTTTGAAGTTGCCCTCGCCAAAACCGCTATCGCCCTTGCGCTGGATGAACTCAAAGAACACCGGGCCTAGCAGGGTCTCGGAGAAAATCTGGAGCAGCAAACGACGCTCTCCGCCCTCGGACGTACCGTCGAGCAAGATGCCGCGCGATTGCAACTCTGTGGTGGGCTCGCCGTGTGCTGGCAGACGACCCTCCAGCATCTCGTAGTAGGTTTCAGGCGGTGCAGTCATGAACTTCGTGCCTTGGGCTTTCAATGCATCCCAAGTCTTGATCAGATCATCGGTCAGAAACGCTACGTGTTGGATGCCTTCGCCGTTGAACTGCATCAGGAATTCTTCGATCTGGCCGGCGCCCTTTGAGGATTCTTCGTTCAGAGGGATGCGGATCATGCCATCGGGTGCCGTCATGGCCTTTGAGGTCAGGCCGGTATATTCACCCTTGATGTCGAAATAGCGAATCTCGCGAAAATTGAAGAGTTTTTCGTAGAAGTCGGCCCAATACGCCATGCGGCCACGATAGACGTTATGGGTCAGGTGATCGATGATCTTCAGGCCCGCGCCCACAGGGTGACGGTCCACGCCGTCGATGAATACGAAATCGATGTCGTAGATCGACGAGCCTTCGTCGAAACGGTCGATCAGGTAGAGCGGCGCGCCACCAATGCCCTTGATGGCAGGCAGGCGCAGTTCCATGAAACCGGTATGAATCTCGACCGGTTGCGCACCGAGTTCCAGGGCGCGCTGATGAGCTTCTTGCGCATTGCGCACGCGAAACGCCAGGCCGCATACAGAGGGGCCGTGCTCGGCCGCGAAGTACGCTGCGGGGCTCTGGGGCTCGTTATTGACGATGGCGTTGATGCCGCCTTGGCGAAACAGAGAGACGGCCTTGGAACGATGGTTCGCGACTTTGGTGAACCCCATGCTTTCGAGCACCGGCTCGATGACGTTGGGCGTGGGCGAGGCGAACTCAATGAACTCAAAACCCATGAGGCCCATGGGATTGTCGAAAAGGTCTGCCATTTTCTGGCTCCTGAATGTGCAAATGGTGAATGTGAAGCTTGCGAAGCAGCCAATTCACATTGGGGGCGCACAGGGGCGGCCCCGCACGCTGCGTGCCAGGTAGTCGCCAATCAGGAGTTGAAAACCCAGAATTTTCATAATGGTAGGGTCAGACGGGGTTGCCGCAGAGTTTCTTTGCTCTCGAACGGAAGAAACGCTGCTCTTCAGAGCATGGCATGCATGATCCCGCGGCGTCAAGCTAGCTCACCTGCTCAGGTGTATCTGACTATACTCCACCTGTGTTATCTCCACTATCCGGTATCGTCTTTGTACCTTGCCCTGTGCCTGATGCCGCTTCAGATTTATTACTTATCTAAGAAAATTTCCAGTCCATGACTAGCAGCAATCCTCAACCCCAAGCCGTTACCTGTCCTCTCACACGTAGTGCGATTTTCCTTGTTGCGACGTTGGGTGAGGACAGTCAAGCCGACAAGATCCGTGCCTTGTGCGGGAATCTCGCCGCGTTGGTGCGTTCCGTAGGCAAGCGCGTGCCAGATGGCAAATTGTCCTGTGTGCTGGGATTCAGCGCGCATGCCTGGGACACCTTGTTTGGTCATCCGCGTCCAGCACACCTGCATCCATTTCGTGAGTTTCACGCCGACAATCGCCATGCACCCGCGACGCCAGGAGATCTGCTGTTCCATATTCGCGCCGAGCAGATGGATTTGTGCTTCGAGCTGGAGACGCAGATTCTCAATCAGTTGGACGCGGCGGTGACCGTGGTAGATGAAGTCCAGGGCTTCCGCTATTTCGATATGCGCAGCATGGTGGGCTTTGTCGACGGCACCGAAAATCCAGAAGGCCAGGACGCCGTGGATTTTGCTTTGATCGGTGATGAAGATCCCGAGTTTGCCAATGGCAGCTATGTCCTCGTGCAGAAATACCTGCATGACATGGCAGGCTGGAATGCACTGCCTGTTGAGACTCAGGAACGCATTATCGGGCGCACCAAGCTATCGGATATCGAATTGGACGACTCGGTCAAGCCCTCGTCGTCTCATAGTTCACTGACCACGCTGACCGAGAACGGTGAAGAAGTCAAAATCTTGCGCGAAAACATGCCGTTCGGGCGGCCTGGCGCAGGCGAGTTTGGCACTTACTTTATTGGATATGCCAAATCCCCAGCCCCTATTGAGCAAATGTTGGAGAACATGATTGTCGGCCGGCCTGTAGGTAATTACGACCGTCTGCTGGACTTCAGCCGCGCTGTCACGGGCGGGTTGTTCTTTGTGCCCTCGGCAGCACTGTTGGAGGAATTGGAGGAGCGGCAAAAATAAAGGAGACGAACCGTCGTCTCCTTTATGACTGATCCCGTCGTTGTTGACGGGGTGGGTATTTGCACGTTTTGCTGTTACTTCATTGGATAGGCCAAGTCATCCGCCAACAGCGCGATGCAACACGCAGCCGAAGCCTGTACTGCCCGCGCGGGATCTGTCGCCAGGGTCAACGCTTGTGCGGCGGCTTGGGCCTGTTCGGCGCCGTAGTGGCTTTGCACCCAATTTACCAACAGCGCCGATAATGGCAGGCGCTCGGTGAGCGCCTGCGGCGCCAAGCGTTCAATGGCTTGCTGTGCGGCGTCGCTCCCGGTGATAGCGGCCAGCGCATCTGAACAACCCTCGGAGAATACGACTTCGTACAGTGAATCTATGTGTGCCTGCATGCGCGAGGTATGGATTTGCAGGCCCTCTGCGCTGTGCCGCAGCGCGGCCGCAGCGGCATAGACGTGACGCCATAGCGGCGCCCACATGGACAGCTCTGCCTGCCATTCTCCCATAGCCCGTTCGTGAGCCTGAGGCATTGCCGAAAGCAGATTTGCGGCGAGGCCTGGCACGGGCTGTGTTTGTGCAATGGCCTGCATGCAATAGACGGCATTGCGTTTATGCGGCATCGCACTGGACGTTCTGCCGCGAGGAGCTTCGGTCAGCTCTCCCACCTCGAACTGCGACATCAACGACCAGTCTTTCGCGAGCTTTGCCAGGCTGCCTGCGCAGACTGCCGCCTCCATGGCGAGTCGCATCCAGGTGTCGCGTTGGGTGTGCCAACTATGGCCGCAAGCCGTCAAGCCGAGTTCGGAGGCGAGTTCACGTTCCACGCGCAGGCCTTGCTCGCCTAACGTAGCGCGATTGCCTACAGCCCCGCCCAGTTGCACACACAGCGCGTGCTCGGACAGAACGCGTAGTTGTTCGATGCTGCGCTGTATGGCGCAGGCAGATTGCGCACATTTCAATCCGAAACTTGTGACTTGAGCTGGTTGCAGCAGGCTGCGCGCCAGAATCGGCGTGTGTGCATGGTTGCGAGCCAACGTGCACAAGGCAGCATGTAACCCGGTCAATTCCTGCAACAGCGCTGACACTGCTGTCTTGGTCAATAGGGCATGTGCCGTGTCGACGGCGTCCTGAGTTGTGGTGCCCCAATGCAAATAGGGCAAAGCATCCTTGGCATGCTGCGCCAAGAATGCCCGTAACGGGGCCACCAACCCTATGCCGAGTGCGCCCGTACGCTGTGCTCGTTCGATGAAGGCCGCGCGCTCCAGTTCGACATTGGCACATGCGTGAGAAATGGCCGCTGCCGCGCTGGTGGGAATGAGCCCGCAAGCCGCCTGTGCGTTGGCCAGCCCTGATTCAAAACGCAGCAGCGCATCGAACCACTGTGTATCCGTGAACAGTGCAGCGCTGCCGCTCGGGGTCAGACTTTCGTCGATCAGGGAAACCATCATGACAGGCTGACCCGCGGTCATACGGTGGCGCCAGAGGTGGTCACGACCTTGCCCCACTTGCGGCTTTCTTCCTGGATTTTTGCGCTGTATTCTTTTGCATTGCCCAGCAGCGGTTCGGCCCCTTCGACTTCGAGTTTGGATTGGAACCCGGGTTCGGCGGCGACTTTCAGGATTTCCGCTTCCAGCTGGCGTACTGTCTCGGCCGGTATGGTTTTAGGAGCCAATATCCCGTAGGTCAGGGTACTGTCGAAGTCCTTCAGCGCAGGAACACCCGATTCGGTCATGGTTGGAACGTCGGGCAGCAGTGCCATGCGTTTGGTGCTGGTGATGGCCAAGGCGCGCAGCTTTCCCGATTTGATCATGGGCATGGCAGCCGGAATCACGCTGAAGCTAAAGTCCACCAAGCCAGCTGCTACATCGGCGACTGCTGGTGCTGTGCCTTTGTAGGGGACATGTACGGCTTGCGCGCCCAGTGTCTGCAGGAACATTTCCCCAGTCAGATGGCCGCCCGTGCCGTTGCCGCTGGATGCATAATCCATATCGGAGTCTTTGCTCGATAGGGCCTTGGCCAACTCTGCGACGCTCTGAATAGGGGAACTGGCCGGTACAACCAGCAACAGCGCCGAGGAGGCAAACATCGCGACCGGCTGCAAATCGGTCGACGCATTAAACTTCAGGTTCTTGTACAGCGCCGGGTTGATAGAGATGGTGCCGGTATGCCCGAGCAAAAAAGTATTGCTTTGCGCGGATGCGCGCACGACCTGCTCGGTACCCAAGTTTCCGCCCGCGCCGGGTTTGTTTTCGACGATCACATCGCGCTTGAATGTCTCGGTCAGACCATGCGCCAGCTGCCGTGCAAGTACATCGTTCCCGCCGCCCGGCGAAAAGGGGACAATGATACGCATGACGGGGTTGCTTTGGGCCCAGGCGGGCGTCAAGGAGACGACCGTCAGCCCTAATGCCGTCGCCAGCGCGTGGCGACGGGAAGGGGAACGCAGGATAGGCGGGTGCATGGTGTCTCCTGGATTGGAATAGTTGGATTCACGGGTATTGTCGCTGTTAAGGGCTACCCGAATACAGTACGTGTTGCTTTCATCAATTAAAAGAAAATGCAGGCTTATGGATATCCGTTACCTACATAATTTTCTGAAAGTCGTCGACCTGGGCTCCATGTCCGAGGCCGCTCGTCAGTTGGACGTGAGCCCTGCTGCGATCGCACAACAGATGCGTACGCTTGAGCGCGAACTAGGAGCGTCGCTATTGGTGCGGCAGGGGCGCAGTGTGCAACCGACCGCCGCTGGGCAGCGCCTGCTGGAGCGGGGCCGCATCTTGGTGCAGGATGCCGATGCCTTGCGAGATTGGGTTGCGACCGACGAGGACGAGGGCGAATTGCGGCTGGGGACGGTCAATACGGCATTACATAGTTTCCTGCCCGATATTTTGCAGTCCTTTGCCGAGCATTATCCAGGTGTACGAATTGCACTGCGCAGTGCGATTACGCCTGCCTTGTATGGGGCGCTGACGCAATTCGAACTCGACGCGGCCTTGTGTTTGAAGTTGCCTTTTGAGCTGCCCAAGACGGTGTGCTGGGCGTCTCTGCGTCAAGAACCGCTGGTCGTGTTGGCGCACGTGCGCGACGCACAGCGTGATCCATTGGAATTACTGCGTACCGAGCCGTTGGTGCGTTACGACCGGCAATTGGCCGGTGGCAGTTTGGCTGATCGCTATTTGCAAGCTCAACGAATACAACCGCATGAGCGGGTAGAGCTGAACTCCATTATGGCCATCGCGCTACTGGTGCAACGCGGGTTGGGTGTGGGCTTGGTGCCTGATATTGGCCGGGGCCTGGAGGGGCCTGATTTGTGCAAATTGGCCGTCCCTGCGGTATCGGTGCCAGAGGATGGGCCGCCGTTGCCAGCACGTGAGCTGGGGTTGTTGTGGCGTCATCAGTCTCCACGGGGACATTGGGTGCAGACGCTGTTGCGGTGCGCGCGGGAAGTGATTGAGGCTTGACGCGTCAATTGACTCAGCCGATCTGTTAATGACGGTCTTTCCTGCTGATAAGTCATCGCAATAAAAAAATGCCCCACGCTGCGCCTCCGGCTTGCTGCCCCCTAAGGGGGCGTTTTTGTTTTGGGACGGCCGGCAAGAAAAAATGCCCCCACGCTGCGCCTGCGGCTTGCTGCCCCCAAGGGGGCGTTTTTGCCTTGGGNCGGCCCGGCGGCAAAAAAANCGCGCCGGGATAACTCGGCGCGCTTTTTTTAGTGCAACATCAACGTGTGTCAGCGAACCGGCTGCGGCTTCGCGCCCACTTCCTCACGCACCTTTGCCACCTGATCTGCCGTCACTGCAGGTGCTTTATTGCCCCAGTTGGAGCGTACAAAGGTGAGCACCGAGGCGACTTCTTTATCGGTCAAGCGCCAATCAAACGCCGGCATGCCGTACTGCGTCGGCGCAGCAGTCGTACCCGGCAATTGCGCGCCCTTGAGCACGATGTGGATCAAGGAGGTCGGATCCTCCGAGTTCACGGTCGAGCTCAGTGCCAACTGCGGGAAGGTTTGCTCGTAACCCTTGCCGGTCGTACGGTGGCAGGCTGCGCAGTTGTTCAAGAAGTCCAGTGCACCTTCGCTGTTGGCTTTGCCGGAACGGAACGCCACGGAGGCGGTCTCGTCATAGGCCAAGGCTTGCGTCGCGTCCTTGTTCAACGGTGAGAGTGTTTTCAGGTAGGCCGCGATGGCGTTCAGATCGGCATCGTTCAGATGCTGGGTACTGTCGGCCACAACTTGTGACATGCCGCCAAACGTCGCAGAGTGCTTGTTCATGCCTCCCTTGAGAAAGGCGACGATGTCTTCTTTGGACCAACTGCCCAGACCGTCCGTGGCGTCGCCACGCAAGTTCTTGGCCAACCAGCCCTCGACGACGCCGCCCGACAGGAACTCCGACCCATCGGCGTCGGTGAGAGCCTTTTCCTGCAAGGCTACGCCACGCGGCGTGTGGCAGGTGCTGCAATGGCCCAGGCCTTCGACCAGGTATTTGCCGCGTAGAACTTCAGCCTGTCCTGCCTCGGTGGAAGCGCTTGCGGGTGCAGCGGCAGCTTCGACGGGATCCGGCGAGAACATCCAACGCCAGATGCCCAGGGGCCAACGCATGGATAGCGGCCAGACGATGTCGGTGTCTTTGTTGGCTTGGTTGACGGGCTCTACGCCATGCATGAAATACGCGTACAGAGCCTTTACATCATCCGGTGAGACTTTTGCGTAGGCGGTGTAAGGCATGGCCGGATACAGCGAGTGGCCGTCTTTTGCAACGCCGTGACGGACGGCCTGGTCGAAGTCTTCCAGCGTGTATTCACCGATACCGGTTTCCTTATCGGGTGTGATGTTGGTGGAATAGATCATTCCCAACGGAGAGTCGATGCCCAGACCGCCTGCAAAGGGTTTGCCGCCCTGTGCGGTGTGGCAGGCAATACAGTCGCCTGCGCGCGAGAGGTATTCACCTTGCTTGATGAGCTGTTGATCCGCCGTATCGGCGGCCCATGCGGAGCTGGCTGCCAGAGCAAGCAAGGCGGTGAGGGTGTGTTTAAGCATATTCATCTTCACCATCCTCTTATGCCTGCACCAAGGGGCGGCCCTGGTTCTTCATGTACTGTTCGCGGATGGCCTTGAGAGACCAATAGGCCAGTGCGCCAACCAGACCCGTCGGGTTGTAGCCCATGTTGTAGGGGAACGTGCTCGCGCCCATGACGAACAGGTTGGGCACATCCCAGCTTTGCAGATAGCGGTTGAGCACGCTGTCTTGCGGACTGGTGCCCATGATGGTTCCGCCGGTCAAATGAGTACTTTGATAGACACGAGTATCCCAGTGCGAGCCGGGCTTGCGCACGCTGACCACGTACTTCTCCGGATTCATGGCCTTGGCGACTTTTTCGACCTGACTGCCGACATAGTCGAGCATCTTGTACTCGTTGTCGTGCCAATCGAAGGTCATGCGCAGCAGCGGCAGGCCGTGCGAATCCTTGTAGGTCGGGTCCAGCGACATGTAGGCGTCGCGGTACGGCATTACCGAACCAGACATGCCGATGTTGAATGAACGCTGATAGGCGTCTGCCATGCCCGCTTTCCAGCCCGAGCCCCACGTGGGCGAGCCTGGCAGGGGCGATGCCTGCTTGATGGGCCGGCCACCGGTAGTGGCTTGGCGGACAACGGCGCCGCCGATAAAGCCCAGTGGTGCATGATCGAATTGATCGGCATTCAGGTCATCAAAAGCCCAGGCACTGGCGCCTGCGCCTTCGAAGGGATTGAAGTAGTTCCCCTTGGGCATGATGATGCGGATGCCGCCATTCATTTGATAGGCGAGGTTCTTGCCCACGACGCCCTCGCCCGTTGCCGGGTCGTAGGGAGTACCGATACCCGAGAGCAACATCAAGCGCGTGTTGTGTGTCTGGAACGCACACAGAATGACCAGATCGGCGGGCTGTTCGACTTCGCGGCCTTGTGCATCAACATAGGTGACGCCGGTGGCCATCTTGCCGGATTTGTCTACGTTAACCTTGGTCACGTAGGCATTCGTGCGCAATTCGAAATTGGATTTTTTTAACAGTACCGGCAGGATCGTTGTCTGTGGCGATGCCTTCGAGTACATGAAGCAGCCGTAGTTTTCGCAGAAGCCGCAGAAATTACAGGGGCCCAGGCGCACGCCGTACGGATTGGTGTAGGGACCGGATGCGTTGGAGGCCGGTGCGGCAAAGGGGTGGTAACCGACGTCGCGCGCGGCTTTTTCAAAAAGCGACTGCGCGTAGGTCTGTTGCAGCGGCGGCAGCGGAAATTCGTCCGTGCGCGCGCCTTCCAGCGGATTGCCGCTTTCCTGGATCTTGCCGTTGATGTTGCCGGCTTTGCCCGAAGTGCCGCAGACTTTTTCGAAGAAGTCGTAGTGAGGTTCCAGGTCTTCGTAAGTGACGCCGTGGTCTTGCAGCGTCATGTCTTTCGGGATGAAGTCCTTACCGTAGCGCTCTTCGGTGCGAGTGCGCAGGACGAGTTCTTCCGGCAGGTTGCGATAGTGCATGCCGTTCCAATGGAAGCCTGCGCCGCCTACGCCATTGCCCAACAGAAACGAGCCGTGTTGGCGATACGGCACTGCGGTTTCGCCGAGGCTGTGGCGGATGGTCACGGTCTCCTTGGACAGATCCTGGAACAGCTTGCCGCGCACTGAATACGCCAGTTCGTCCAAGACTTTCGGATACTCCGCATCATTGGGCGTGTCTTGCATGGGGCCGCGTTCCAGAGCCAGCACTTTCAGGCCGTCATTGGTGAGCTCTTGGCCCATGATGGCGCCAGTCCAGCCGAAACCGACCAGCACCACGTCAACTTTTTCTTTTTTGATGGATGCCATGGTGTTAAGCCTTTTCGCCAGAGATAGAAACCGGGCCGTACGGATACTTCACATTGCCCTGGGCAGGCCAGTCCATGAATTCGCCGCGTGCGCCGGGGAAGCCGATCATCTTCCAGCCCACCATGCCTTTGTTGCCACCATACTGAGGATCGGCGAAAAAGCCCTCCTTGGTATTGGCCCACAAGAAACTGAAGAAAGTCTTGGCGGGGACTTTCTCAAATTTGATCTTGCCGGTTTCCAGGTCTTTGAGGACTTGTTCCTGCGCGGTTTTATCCAGACTGGCGTAGGCTTTGCCGAATTGTTTTTGGCAATACTCGTTACAGGACGCGATGCCGTGACGGTACATATCGCGTGGCGGCACATTCAACTGGTAGCCATAGGTGGGGTCCACATCGGGATGAAACGGGCCTTGCATGTACCAGAGCTTGCCGTGACCGAATGGGGTCTCCATCTGGCGGTCGATGAACTCGGGTACCCCTGCCGCAATTGCACCGGGGCCGAGATCATCTGCCGGGATCAGGTGATCCACTGCGGCGTTGATGAACGCCCACTCGTCTTGAGTGAAATAGGTGGGGCTGTATGCCTTTTTAGCTGAGCCGCTTTCGGCTTCGCTGGCCTGTGCCGTTTGCGTGACGGCGACGCTGCTGGCTAACGTGGACGCGGGAACAAGCGCAATAGCCTGCTGCAGGAATCGTCTGCGAGGCCGGATTTCTTCTGTCATTGAGACTCTCCGATGTTTACGTCAGCTGTCTCGATCAGGCGGAGAACATGCATTGTTGAAAACACGGCTACGAGCTTGAGACAGCATCAGGAATGGCAAGTGACCATTTCCTCTTTTGGCAATAGAGGACACTGATTTTTTTATTATGCGCCCTCACTGCAACTTTAAATTGCAATCCTGAGTCGATTGCTGGGATTTCAGGACTTCGTAAAGTTATGTCTGTAAAGTCGGAAAAACCCGATGTTGTATGGCGTTTTCTTTACCGTGAATCCCGGCTATGACGCCGCAGGTTTGGACTGATTTCCAACCGTTCCACTGAGCTGCCGCAATGTCAGCGTAATATTCCGGCTGGACACATCTACCAAGTCCTTTTCGGATGGATTGCTACTGATATGCGTCGCTTCTCGTTCTTACTCGACGGCAGGCGTTGGCGTCGGCTGATGCGCGTTTTTTGGAGCGGTGTACTCCTTATAACCGTGGCGGGGTGCGCCATTCAGGGTGTTAAACCCACACCGCGTAGTACCAGCGACGTAAACGCTGATCTTCTACGAATGCTGCCGGCTCAAGTATCGGACCGGGAAGGGTGGGCACGGGATATCGCCGTTTCCTTTACCGCGCAAGGACTTGATGCGAGCCAAGAAAATCTGTGCGCCGTCGTGGCGGTGACGGCCCAAGAATCCACGTTTCAGGCGGACCCCGCCGTGCCGGATCTGCCCAATATCGCCAAGCGGGAAATCGAGCGCCGTACGCAAGCCATGCATCTGCCCGATTTTCTGGTCAACGCGGCGTTAGGGCTGAAGTCGCCAACGGGAAAAACGTACAAACAGCGGCTCGATACGGTACGCACCGAAAAGCAACTGAGCGAAATTTTTGACGATTTCATTGGCATGGTTCCGATGGGCCGCCAACTGTTTGGCGGTCTGAACCCCGTGCACACGGGTGGGCCCATGCAGGTAAGCATCGAGTTTGCGCAGACGCATGCACAGGATTACCCCTACACCGTTGACGACTCAATTCGACGCGAGGTATTTACCCGGCGTGGGGGAATGTATTTCGGAATCGCCCATCTGTTGGGATACCCCGCGCATTACGACTCGGTGCTGTACCGCTTTGCGGATTTCAATGCGGGATGGTATGCCAGCCGGAACGCTGCTTTCCAAGCGGCGGTGAGCCGATTGTCGGGAATTGACCTGGCGTTGGATGGGGATCTTTTGATACGCGGCGCCATTGATCCGAGCCAAACCGAACGTGCGGTACGCGCGATCAGACGTCAGCTGGATATCAACGAAACCCGGATTCGCCCCGAGCTCGAAAAAGGCGATAGCTTGGAATTCGAAGAAACTGCTCTCTATGAGCGGGTTTTCGAGATGGCAGATCGGGATGCCGGCAAACCCCTGCCGCGCGCGGTGTTGCCGGGCATCAAGTTGGAAAGCCCAAAAATCACTCGAAACTTGACCACCGCGTGGTTTGCCAATCGCGTTTACGAGCGCTGGCAGCAATGTATGTCTCGCGTCGCACCTAATTCGTAAAGAGACGAGAAAACATCGGGTATAAAGAGGGTGTCGGCCGGGGGCAGGCCGATGACGCCTTTAATCCGAATGCCAAACAAAGTGAGTGCTCTCAGGTGGAACGATGACACATGCACTAGCGTTAGCCGATTTTGGCAGTTTTTTTGCTGGCGGCCGGCCGGTGAAAATCGAGGGAGAGTCCTCGCGCACCGTGGCTTTTACGCGCACGGCATCGTTGCCATACGATCCCAACGGACACTACCATTTCGAACAGGCTTATGTGCAGTATTTCATTCCTGCACATCGCACCCAGCCATTGCCGCTAGTGTTGCTTCACGGTGGCGGAATGACGGGCGCCATGTGGGAGAACACGCCCGATGGCAGGCCGGGATGGCTGCAGCATTTTTTGCACCTGGGCCATGCTGTGTACGTCGTGGACAACGTCGAGCGCGGACGCGCGGGATGGGCGCCGTTCGAAAGTGTGTGGTCAGAGTCACCCGTTATTCGTAATGCCGAGGAGAGCTGGTCATTGTTTCGCTTTGGCAGGGCCGAGGATTTTGTGCGTCGCGAGGGTTTCAAGGGGCAGCGATTCCCCTTAGGTGCATTTGATACGTTTATCCAGCATGCAGTACCGCGCTGGATAGGGAATAATGACGCTGCGTTACGTGGTTTGTGCGCCGTGCTTGAGCGAGTCGGGCCGTGCCTGCTGGTCGCGCATAGTCATGGCGGTGAGGTCGCATTTCGTGCGTTAAAAGAGAAACCGGATCTCGTGCGAGGGGTGATCGGTATCGAACCTTCGGGGTTCGCTGAGCCTATCAGGTCCAAGACCGTAGCGGGCAAGCCTATTCTGTTGATGTATGGTGACTATCTCAACGCAACGCCGCTATGGGAGCGTTTGGTGGTTGCCGGTCGCGAATATGCCAACACCCTGCAGAGCAAGGGCGGCGACATAGAGACTTGGTGGTTGGCCGAGATGGGGATTCACGGTAATTCGCATATGTTGATGATGGATGACAACAATGGCGAGTTGGCGCGGCGGGTTTCCCAGTGGGTGCTGGCGCGGTTTTCATTTTGACCAGGCTTCGTGGCGCAAAGCCAATCTCTTACCGTAGTGGTGACACGTCAGAGCGCAGCCGCAGGCGCAATAGCCAGAGGGCTCAGCTCATCGGCCTGGCTGGCATAGATCGATAGCGCGGTGTGTCCGTTCCACCAGTACACGCGTGCCACGGGAACGAGACGCGCGATCTCCACTGCCTGTGCAAGTTCGCTTTCGATATAGTGGGTGTGATAACCCGCCATAATGGCTTGTGCCTTGTGCTGTGCAGTCTGTTCGGGGCGATGCTGAGCCTCGTCCCGCATGGCGAGCGGGCCGTGAAAACCATGGCGGTCCAGCCATCCTTGGGTGCGTGCCCGATCTTTTTCGGGACGTCCTGTGATGATAGGGAGCTGCCGTAAATCCCGTCCCGGCAGGATCGCGCTGGGCGCAAGCGCGTCGCGTTGCGATAGTGCGCCCGCGAGATCGGATTCGTACACATGGGCGGGAACGTCTGGCAATAAGATGCCATCGAGATCGATAGCCCAGGACGCATAGGTGTCAGTGGCTCGATCAGGCAGGTTGCCGGTGGCGTCATAGGCGGGCGTGATGGATTCGCGTTCCCAGGGAAACCAGGCACGAAAACCGTCGGGGACCTTGAAACCAAAATCTGGCCGTATCCGCGACTGATCGTCGTGGGCGAGCGTGAATACATGCAGTTTGTATCCGGCGCTCGACAGAAAATCGATGCTGTCCGAAAGTGTGGTGCCACGTCCGGCGATATCCTCGATCAGCAGCACGTGGGCACCGGCGGGGGGAATCTGCGACGTGAACCAGGATACCCTGCGGGCGCGACGATCGTACGACAGCGCATGCATGGGCAGATCCAACGCCGTGCTGGCCACGAGTGCAGGAGCCAAGCCGCCTCGTGCGATCGCCACGATCGCGTCAAAGGGCATGTTGCGCCATTGCGGGAGATACGCGGCGACGGCCTGTTCGACACGGGCGTAGTCGTAGGGAAACACGGCAGGAGAAATGGACATGGCAGATCAGGCGACAAAGAAGCGCGTGGAAATTTTGCCACAAACCTGAACGGGGAGGTACTGTGCAGCACGCTGCGCCCTGATTCAGGCGGGGCATACCACCCAGTGCTCGCATGGACGCCACGTCCCCGGGGGGCTCTGCCAGTTCAAATCAATGCCTGGCGGGCCGCCTGCAGACGGTGCAGCGTGATTTTCCGAACCTCGGCTTTGCTGATCTCGATGTGGGATTTCAACATGCGTATGGCTTCATCGGTTCTACGCGCGAGGATGGCTCGCAGGATGGCGCCGTGTTCCTGGTAGGTGGCGTCGACGCGATAGTCTTTGGTGAAATCCAGTTGGCGAATGATGCGGATTTTTTCCGTGACGTCGCGATGGATGCTGGCCATTTCCGGGTTGCCGGCCGCGGCCACCAAAGAACAATGAAAGGCTTCGTCCCGTTCGGCGACCTGTTTGCCGCTACGCAAGCGTTCATCGGGAGGCACCAGCCAGAACTGCTTGAGTGCGGAAAGCTCACCATTACTGTCCATATCTTGCAGTCCGCACAGACGCGTGACGGCGGCTTGCTCAAGCACGATGCGCACATCGTATAGCGCTTCGAAGCGTTCGAAATCAAAGGGATGTACGCGCCAACCGCTGCGTTGACGCAGCAGGACGAAGCCTTCGCGTTCGAGCCGGTAAAGCGCCTGCCGTACGGGGGTGCGGCTGACGCCGAGGCGTGCAACCAGATCGCTCTCGGTGAACTCGTCGCCGGGCAACAGGCGGAATTCGAAGAGATCGCGCTTGATGAGTTCGTAGGCCTGTCCGGCGAGCGTGATACCCGAGGTGCCGGCGGCAGGAGCGTTGGGGAGTGTGGTCAGGCTCAATCGCATATCAAGACGCCGCATACTGTATTTCACCGCCGGCTTGATTGCCGTCGTCTGCTGCGATGGCCGGGACGGCCTCGGTATCAATGACCACCAGCATATCCCCGCTATCGACGGGTTTGCCTTGCGTGCAACATATGGCTGTGACGGTGCCATTGAAAGCGGCCTTGATAGACAACTCCATTTTCATCGCTTCTACAATGACGAGTGTGTCGCCTGCTTCGACGTATTGACCCAGACTGACAGGGATCTTCCACACGTTACCGCACAGATCGGCCGAGACGGCGCGTTCCGTATCAGATAGCGTCAGAGCCGTGTCGTCCGTGACCTCATGCTCTATGGTGACGGACTCTTCTGATTGCCAGAGTGCGATTTCAGACTCAAATGCTGCCTGCTGTGTTGTTTTAAAGGCTTCGATGTCCGCCGCGTGTTCGGCCAGAAAGCGCTGGTGTGCGGCGAAATCGAATTCTTCTTCGTCGATGCGCAGTGTGGCGCGGCCCTCGCGGAAGTCCTCGCGAAGCACAGTTAGCTCGTCCTCAGAAACGGGGTAAAAGCGGACTTGATCGAAGAATCGCAACAGCCACGGCTCGCCATTTTGGAACACGGGGTTCTTTAGAAATTTGTTCCAGATGGGCAGGGTGCGCCCGACGAGTTGATATCCTCCAGGGGAATCCATGCCATAGATGCACATGTACACACCACCGATGCCTACGGTGCCTTCCGCGGTAAAGGTACGGGCCGGGTTGTATTTTGACGTTAATAGACGGTGCCGCGGATCGATGGGTACTGCGCAGGGAGCCCCGAGGTAGACATCGCCCAAACCCAGGATGAGGTAGCTCGCGTCGAATACGATACGGCGTACTTCTTCGCGTGAGTCGAGCCCGTTGATACGTTGAATAAAGTCCACATTGTTCGGTAACCAAGGTGCATTGGCGCGTACCGTTTCTTGGTAGCGCTGTACGGCGCTCAACGTGGCGCTGTCCTCGAAAGCCATCGGGAGGTATACCACCCGTGTCGGGATCTTCAGGGTAGAGACATCGGGCAGCGTGCCTTCGAGTTGCAGCAGGCGATCGATGAGTGCCTTTTGGCTGATCAGGTGGCTGTCGTACTGAATCTGCAGCGAACGCACGCCTGGCGAAAACTCCAGAATCCCTGTGACGGGTGTCTCGGTGAGGGCTTGCATCAGCAGATGCACGCGCATACGCAACGCCAGGTCCAGAACGTTGTCGCCGTATTCCAGCAAGAGGTAACTGTCGCCAGCTTGCCGATACGTGATGAGCGGTCGCGAGTCGCTCGCGGGTAATCGAATCAGGACGGGTGACAGATCAGTCGCCGATCCTGGTGAGGACAAGGATGTCGACGCAGTCGCTTGTGGAGGGACTGCGGATGGCAGTGTTGACCCACCGCTTTCGCTGGCGGGCGAGGCGGGGGCGTGTGCGCTCGATGCGAGCGTTGCAATTGCGGTTTCTTGATGCGCCTGCAGTCTCAGGGCATCGTCGATCGTCAACGGAGTAAAGCGAATGCGATCACCCGGACGGACCTGACCGACTTTCCATAACTCGGCTTTGGCAATGGTCACAGGGCACACGAACCCTCCCAGGCTCGGACCATCCCGAGTCAGGATCACGGGACTGTCTCCGGTGAAGTTGATGCTGCCAATCGCATATTCGCAATCGTGAATGTTGGAAGGATGCAAGCCGGCTTCGCCACCGTCTTGGCGAGTCCAGCTGGGTTTCGGACCCAGCAGGCGCACACCGAGCCGGTTGGAGTTGTAGTGCACCTCCCAATCGGCAGCAAAAAACTCCGCTACGGAGTCCGAGGTAAAGAAATCCGGGGCGCCGTGCGGACCGATCAGCACGCCGATCTGCCATTGCGTTGGATAGTCGGGTATCAGGGCAGGATCAAGCGCCGAGGGCGCTGCGGTGGGAGCGGGTGTCAGGCTGGCGGGCAGTTCGGGTTGCGCAATGGGCAACATATCACCTACGCGCAGGCAACGCCCCGCGTGACCGCCAAACTGGCCCAAGGCAAATGTGGAGCGGCTACCCAGATAACATGGCACATCCAAACCATTGCGGATAGCCAGATAGCTGCGGCAACCAGAAAGCGCACGGCCCGTCACGAGAACCTGGCCTTGACGTACGTGCAGCGGCTGCCACATGGCGACAGGCTGCTCATCGAGCCATGCATCCATCTTTGCGCCGGTCAGCGCGATGACCGTATCGGTGTGAAACTTCAGGCTTGGGCCGATCAGTGTGCATTCCAGGCCCGCCGCCTCGGGAGCATTGCCGACGATGCGGTTGGCCAACTGGAATGCGTAGTCGTCCATCGGGCCAGAAGGGGGCACCCCGATATTCCAATAGCCCACCCGCCCAGGATAATCCTGGACGCTGGTATAGGTGCCGGCCTCCAGAATTTCAATGGCGGTGGGCCGGAAATCAAAGTTCTCTAAGAACCGCGTCGAGAGCGCACCCGCCTCAAAACGTGGGTCTGCTGCGATCTGGCGCAGGAACTCCAGATTCGTGGCGATGCCGTGCAGCTGCGTATTCGCGAGTGCATTACGCAGTTTTTTCAGAGCATCGCTACGATTCGACCCATGCACGATCAGCTTGGCCAGCATGGGATCATAGAAAGACGCCACCTCGGTACCTGTTTCTACCCAGCCGTCCACGCGCGCTTCGTCCGGAAACGCCACATGCGTCAGTACCCCTGGTGACGGTTGGAAATCGCGAACAGGGTCCTCGGCGTAGAGGCGCACCTCAATCGCGGCGCCTGAGGGAGGACGGTGCAAGGCAGCCCAATCCAGTACATCTCCAGCCGCGACGCGCAGCATGCATTCGATCAGGTCCAGGCCCGTGACGGCCTCGGTGACGGGGTGCTCGACCTGCAGGCGAGTGTTGACCTCCAGAAAATAGAATGCATCACGTGCACTGTCGTAAATGAATTCGACCGTACCTGCGGATCGATAGGATACCGATTCGCCCAACATGACGGCAGCACGCAGCAGGGCCTCTCGCGTAGCCTTGGGCAGGCCGGGCGCAGGCGTTTCTTCGATGACCTTTTGGTTGCGGCGTTGGATGGAGCAGTCACGTTCGCCGAGGGCGACGACCTTGCCCAGGCCATCCCCGAAGATCTGGACTTCGATGTGGCGTGCTTGATCGACGTAGCGTTCCAGAAAGGCGCCGCTATCGCGAAAGAAAGTCTGTCCCTGGTGCTGTACCGCACTATAGGCGGCGGCCAACTCGTCTGCGTTGGCGCAGCGCGACAGGCCGATACCTCCACCGCCGGCGGTACTCTTCAGCATGACGGGATAACCGATATGCTCGGCCTTGGCCAAGGCTTCGGCGACATCACTGAGCAGACCCGTGCCAGGCGTCATCGGGACGCGGGCGGCAGCGGCGAGTTCGCGCGCGCGGTGTTTCAATCCGAACTCGCGCAATTGCTCTGCAGTCGGGCCGATGAATGCGATGCCGACGGTGTCACATGCCTCGGCAAACTCTGCGCTCTCGGAAAGGAACCCATAGCCAGGAAAGACGGCTTGTGCGCCCGTAGTTCGTGCTGCTTCCAGAATACGATCGATACGTAGATAACTATCGGAAGCCTTGTCTCCGCCTAGCGCAACGGCGACGTCGGCATCACGGACATGTGCCGCATTGCGATCCGCATCAGAGTAAACGGCGACGCTTTTGATGCCCAAACGCTTCAGTGTGCGGATGGCCCGCACGGCGATCTCGCCGCGGTTGGCAATGAGTACAGTATGGAACATATTGGTTTTCCCCTTGGAGTACTGCCGAGCGATGGGCTTTTTTTCAACCGGACACTGCCGCGATGCGAGTTTTATTGCGTGGCGGCGCTTTTCAGATGATCGAGATAAGCGCGCCAACCTCCGAACTCGGTGATATCGCGCGCACCGGCGATACCGCATGGCTCGCAGATAAATCCTTTGACGAGACGTCCGTCTGCGAGCTCTAGCGTGCCAATGCCTAGCGGTGCAGGGATTTCGGCTACGAACTCCCCAAATGCCGCGTGTGATAGTTCCCAGATCTCCAGGGCAATGGAGGCGCCATCGCTGACGCGAGCCATGCCGGGTTTGGGCGGCGTGCTGTTGGCCAGTGCATAGAGGCGATATGTTGGCGCGCTGTGCGTGGCCTCGACAAATCGCGCATTACGTGAGGTCAGCTGATGATTCAGCGGCATGCCACGCAGATGTGCGCCGACCACAGCCACCGTTACTGTCTGAGACGGCGCGGCAGGTGCCGTGGCTGCAACTGGCGCGTCGTGCGATTTCAACCGTCCAGTTGCGCCCAGCGTGCCAGACTGCGTATGTTCCCAGCGACGGCCCAGCTCGGCGAGTATGCGATCCTGCCATGCCAGTCCGATCAATGTGATGCCGCATGGCAGGCCATCTGCGCGTAGTCCAGCGGGGACTGCCAACGCGGACAGATCTGCCAGATTTGTGAAGTTGGTATAGGTCCCCAACCGTGTGTTCAGCGCAATCGGATCTTCGCGCAGTTGTGCGATGGTATAGATGGACGGAGCAGTGGGTACGGCTAATGCGTCGAAGCCGGACAAGGTTTGCTGAATAATGCGCGTCAATGAGGCCCGTCGGTATTCGGCTTCGAACGTGTCGACTGCGCTGTAATGTGTGGCCTGTTCAATAATGCTGCGTACCACGGGTTCGATCTCGCCTGGCGCTCGTTCGTATAGTTCGCGTACGGCGGCGTAGCGCTCGGCGACCCAGGGGCCTTGGTATAGCAGGTCGGCCAGTTCCCGAAAGGCGGAATAGTCGACAGGTTCCAGTGTGGCGCCCATGTCACGTAGCACCTGCAACGCATCTTCATAAGCAGTCTGCGCTTGGGCATCACCGTAGAACTCGAGTTGTGCGGGTATGGCGAGGCGTGGTTGGCGTGCCAAATGCGTAGGCATGGCCGGCGCGGGACGCGAGTACGGATCCAAGGCATCGTAGCCGCCAGCGATGGTCGCGATGCTGTCCGCGTCGTCCACGGTCAGAGCGAAGATCGACACGCAGTCCAGCGTGCGGCATGCAGGTACGACACCGCGCGTGCTGAACCACCCTTTAGTGGGCTTGAGGCCAACGATATTGTTAAAGCCGGCCGGAATACGGCCGGACCCTGCGGTGTCAGTGCCCAGCGAGAACACCGCCAGACCACGCGCGACGACGCTGGCCGAGCCTGAACTGGAGCCGCCGCTGACATAGGCCGCATCAAACGTGTTGGGCACCGCGCCATGTGGCGAGCGTGTGCCGACAAGTCCTGTCGCAAATTGATCGAGGTTTGTTTTGCCGATCAGAATGGCGCCGGCTGCGCGCAATCGCCGCACGATCTCGGCGTCTTCCGAGGCAGTGTAGGCGTAGGCGGGGCAAGCGGCAGTGGTGGGCCAACTTGCAGCATCGATGTTGTCTTTGATGGCGAACGGCACGCCATACAGAGGCAAGCGTGCTAACTCTCCGTTGACTGCCGCCAATCGCTGTGCGAGCGCATCCAGCTGACTATTCAGTCGTGCGTTGTCGGCGCAGCAAATCCAGGCCGGGTCGGTTGAATCAAGATCGGTGATGAGCTTGCCCAGCAAGTCAGCGGGCTGAGCGCCATGTACGCGATAGGCGGCTTGCCATTCGGCCAGTGTCCGGCCTCTAGGTTGATCAATGACAGCGTTGGGGTCCATCCCGGAATCCTCGTGGGTATACAAGTACTTCACATCAAGCAATCAACGTGCCAGTTATCGAGAATCGGCTGTAGAGCCAATAATGGCGCGGGTTCTGAGCGATTGAGTTGCTTTAGGTTGGTGGCCGCTAGGAGGATGGACTGGTGCATGACATCGGTGCGAACGCACTCTTATCGAGCATGACTGCACCGTTGTTGCGCATTTTTTATGCGCTCATGCGTTTGGGAATGGGCACTGTCAGGTCGCGATGGCTGCGGTGATCTGCAGGTCATATGGCTCGACAGCCTTATGGCTGCACCGTTTGACTGTCTTTGTGGTTCATCCCCTCATCCAGGTTGGCATAGGAATTGCTTGAGTCTCGAAGCGCATGTTGCCAAGGCGAAAGTGTTCTCTCGGAAATTCGCCGCGAAGCTGACTGCAAGCCGAAGGCGAGGTGTGAGGGTTTTGTTCGTTGCACAGGCAGATTACGCCGGCTTCGCCGGTCTAAAGAAAAGGATCCGAACGATGAAACGCAGACTTGTACTGAAGCAATTGACGGCTGCCAGCGTGTTGGCAATGGCTGGCTGGGTGCCCTCGGTGTTGGCCGCGGACACGATAAAGGTGGGCATTTTGCATTCCCTGTCGGGCACGATGGCGATTTCCGAAACGTCGTTGAAAGACGTGGCCTTGATGGCGATTGAAGAGATCAATGCGCAGGGTGGTGTATTGGGTAAAAAGTTGGAACCCGTGGTGGTCGATCCTGCATCGAACTGGCCGCTCTTTGCGGAAAAGGCGCGTCAATTGCTCACGCAAGACAAAGTCGCCGCCGTGTTTGGGTGCTGGACATCGGTGTCGCGCAAGTCCGTGTTGCCGGTGTTCAAGGAGTTGAACGGCCTGCTGTTTTATCCCGTGCAGTATGAAGGGGAGGAGCTGGAAAAGAACGTGTTCTACACCGGCGCCGCACCCAACCAGCAGGCCATTCCTGCCGTGGAATATCTGATGAGCGAAGATGGCGGCGGTGCCAAGCGCTTCGTGCTGTTGGGCACGGATTACGTCTATCCCCGTACGACCAACAAAATCCTGCGCGCGTTTCTGCATTCAAAAGGCGTGAAGGACGAAGATATCCAAGAGGTCTATACGCCATTCGGGCATTCGGATTATCAAACCATTGTGGCGGATATCAAGCGTTTCTCGACGGGAGGGCGTACCGCCGTGGTATCGACCATCAACGGAGATTCCAACGTCCCGTTCTATAAGGAGCTGGGCAATGCAGGCCTGAAAGCGACTGACGTGCCTGTCGTCGCATTCTCGGTCGGCGAGGAGGAACTGCGTGGTGTCGATACCAAACCGTTGGTGGGGCATCTGGCCGCATGGAATTACTTTGAGTCCATCAAGAATCCGGTCAACGCCAAGTTCATTGAAAAATGGAAGGCCTACGCCAAAGCGAAGAACCTGCCTAATGCCAACACTGTCGTGACCAATGATCCGATGGAGGCCACGTATATCGGCATTCACATGTGGAAGCAGGCGGTGGAGAAGGCCGGAACAATCGATGTTGATCCTGTGATCAACGCCATGGCGGGCCAGACCTTTGATGCGCCAGACGGCTTCAAGATCGAAATGGACAAGACCAATCATCATTTGCACAAACCGGTTTATATCGGCGAGATCAAGGCTGACGGTCAGTTCAATGTCGTGTGGAAGAGTAAAGGTCCGATCCGCGCTCAACCGTGGAGTCCGTACATCCCTGGTAACGAAGGCAAGCAGAACCTGTGAGCCAACGGGGATAAATGATGAGACGCAGCGCGTTTTTTGTACGGTTCCTGCTCGGTCTGGTTCTAGTCTGGATGTCGGGCTCCTGGATGCCGGCCGCCAACGCAACCGGGTTGGATCCGGCGCTGCTCGCGCCCTTGGCAGGCGATGAAACCGCTGCCAAGCTGGAGGCCATCGCCCGTCTTGGCACGGAATCATCGCCGCAGGCTGCTGTGGTGCTTGATGCTTTGGCCAATGATCGGCTGTATGTGACACCCGAGGCGCAGTTATTGGTGGAAACCTCGTCCGGCGCCGTCGATGCGGCAACGGGAGCATCAGTTCCCGCCATGCCGGCGCAGGCCGAGACGGTTTCAGTGAATAACCGCCTGCGACGTGCCATTGCAGCGGCCTTGTCAGCGGCGCGCTTGCATGCGCCAGATCCCGCCCAGCGTCTGGCTGCGGCCCGAGGCCTGCAACGTGGCGCAGATGCAGCGGTCTTGCCCACGTTGGAAAAGGCGCTGGCCGATGAGCAAAACGCAGAGGTGAAAGAGGCCTTGGCAATTGCGCTAGCCGCATTGCATTTGAAGAGCGATACCGCGTCGCTGCGCATTCAAGCTGCCGAGACATTGGGTAATACCGGCAATGCAGCATTCCGCCCGGTACTGCAGGCCTTGTTGCAGCAGGATGCGCAAGGAGCGTATGCGGAACCCGATGCGGGAGTCCGGGCCGCTGCGACAACCGCATTGCATCGTATCGAACGTCATCTTTCGATGCTGGAATGGATCGGGAATCTGTTCTATGGCGTGAGCTTGGGCAGTGTGTTGTTGCTCGCTGCATTGGGGTTGGCGATTACGTTCGGCCTCATGGGCGTTATCAATATGGCCCACGGCGAACTCCTGATGATCGGTGCATACGTCACGTATGCCGTGCAGGCGTTGTTCCGATCCTGGTTTCCGCAATGGCTGGACGCCTATGTGATTGCGGCGATGCCTGTGGCCTTTGTGGTGACAGCGTTGGTCGGGATGGCGCTGGAGCGCACGGTGATACGGTGGTTGTATGGCCGGCCATTGGAGACCTTATTGGCGACGTGGGGCATCAGCCTGATGTTGATGCAAGCTGTTCGTACGCTGTTTGGTGCGCAGAACGTCGAGGTCAGCAATCCGTCTTGGATGAGCGGTGGCGTGACGGTATTGGGTGGTTTGGTGTTGTCCTATAACCGTATTGCCATCATTGTGTTTGCGATCCTGGTTGTGGCGTTTGTCTGGGGATTGTTGAATCACACGCGATTGGGCTTGTTTGTACGGGCCATCACCCAGAATCGCCGCATGGCGGATTGTGTCGGCGTGCCGACAGGGCGCGTGGATATGTTGGCGTTCGGCCTGGGGGCAGGGATCGCAGGGCTGGCCGGTGTTGCCTTGTCTCAGTTGGGGAACGTGGGGCCCGACTTGGGGCGTGGCTATATCGTGGATTCGTTCATGGTGGTGGTGTTGGGCGGCGTGGGCCAATTGGCAGGAACGGTGGTAGCCGCCTTGGGGCTTGGGGCCGTCACGAAGTTTCTCGAGCCTTATTCTGGAGCCGTCATGGCCAAGATCGTGATCTTGGTGCTGATCGTGCTGTTCGTGCAAAAACGTCCGCAAGGCCTGTTTGCACCGCGAGGCAGGAGCGTAGATTGAGTAGTCACTTCACTGAACCACGCTGGGGCGCACCATGACTCCTGAATCGGAGCAAAGAATGAGTTCAGCAAACCCGAGAGCCGGCGAGTTATACACGGCCGCGTTGCGCCGGCCGTTGTTCAGCCCTAAGGCGTGGATCGCGTTGGCGATGGTCACTGCGATGCTGGCGTTATTGCCACTGCTAAATCTGATGTTTCCTGCCGGACATACCTTGCATGTTTCGGCTTACGCCGTGGCACTGCTCGGAAAGTTCATGTGCTATGCCTTGGCCGCGTTGGCATTGGATCTGGTGTGGGGCTATGCCGGGATTCTTTCATTAGGTCATGGCCTGTTCTTCGCACTAGGTGGTTATGCGCATGGCATGTATTTGATGCGCGCCATTGGTCAGGATGGCGTGTATCAAAGCAACGTGCCGGACTTTATGGTGTTCCTGAACTGGAAGGATTACCCCTGGTACTGGGCTTTTACCGAGCATTTCTGGTACGCCATGCTGTTGGTGGTGCTGGTGCCGGGCGGACTCGCATTTCTGTTCGGCTATTTCGCGTTTCGTTCGCGTATCAAGGGCGTTTATTTTTCCATCATCACCCAGGCGCTGACCTTTGCGGCCATGTTGCTGTTCTTTCGCAACGATACGGGGTTTGGCGGGAATAACGGTTTTACTGACTTCAAACGGATTCTCGGTTTCGATATCACGGCGCCGGGTACGCGTGCCACCTTGTATTGGGTGACGTTGGCGGTGCTGTTCGGCGCGTTGATATTGGCGCGCGCCGTGACGCAATCCAAATTGGGCAGGGTGCTGACGGCGGTGCGCGATGCGGAAAGCCGTGTACGGTTCATTGGTTATGAGCCGCTGGGCTTCAAGCTGTTTGTCTGGACGTTGTCGGCTGTGATGTGCGGGATCGCGGGTGCGTTGTATGTGCCGCAGGTGGGCATCATCAACCCTGGAGAAATGTCGACCGAGAACTCGATCGAGATGGTGATCTGGGTGGCAACGGGAGGACGCGGCACGTTGATCGGCCCGATCATCGGGGCCGGCACGGTCAATGGCTTGAAGACCTGGTTTACCAGTGTATTTCCGGAGTTCTGGCTGTATGCCTTGGGATTGATCTTTGTGCTGGTGACGCTGTTCTTGCCGCAGGGGATCGTAGGGTTGGCGCGTCGTTGGATGACACGCCGTCAGGAGCGTGTGATATGAGTGCTGAGTGGCGGGCATTACATCAGGTCGATGCCGAGGATCCGAATGATGACGGAGGCCCTAGCGGACAGCCCTCGTATGGGCGAGTCAACCCGGCAGGGGTCGATACCACGCACGGTGCGATCTTGTATCTGGATGGGATCACGGTCAGCTTTGATGGGTTCAAGGCATTGAACGATCTGACATTGGATATCGGCGTGGGAGAGCTACGATGCATCATCGGCCCTAATGGCGCCGGCAAGACCACCATGATGGACGTCATCACGGGCAAGACACGTCCGACTGCCGGATCTGCTTTTTTTGGCCAGAATATCGATCTGACGACGCTGAACGAAGCGCAGATCGCCCATGCAGGTATCGGACGCAAGTTTCAGCGACCCACGGTTTTCGAGCAGCACACCGTCCTGGAGAATCTCGAACTGGCGATGAAAACGGACAAGCGCGTACGGCCGACTTTATTTTCGCGGTTGACGTCAGAGCAAGCCGATCGTATCGCGCAGACCTTGGCTTTGATTCGGTTGACGGGCGAGGTATATCGCGTGGCCGGCCTGTTGTCACATGGACAAAAGCAGTGGCTGGAGATCGGTATGTTATTGATGCAAGAGCCCCAACTACTGCTGCTGGATGAACCGGTCGCCGGCATGACCGACGCTGAAACCGAACGCACAGGAGAGTTGCTGCATGAATTGCGCGGCCATCATTCTTTGATGGTTGTTGAACACGATATGGACTTTGTCTCGCAGATCGCCGATGGGGGCAAAGTGACCGTGCTGCATGAGGGGGCAGTGTTGGCTGAAGGAACGATGGCACAGGTACAAGCGGATGCGCGGGTTATTGAAGTGTATCTGGGGCGCTGATCCCTCGCGGGCTTTGCTCCTCTATTGCCATTGCTGAATGCGTCGCGGGTTTTTCGCAGGAATCCCAGAAAGGAAGCCAAATGTTGGAAGTTCAAGCCATTGATCAATACTATGGTGGCAGCCATACGCTGCGGCAGGTGTCGCTGTCCTTACAGCAGGGCGAATGTCTGGGCCTCTTGGGACGCAACGGCGTAGGCAAAACGACTTTGCTGAAATGTCTGATGGGCGTATTACCCATCGCCGGGGGCAAAGTGATGTTTGACGGACAGGATATTTCCCGTTTATCACCGCACAAACGGGCGGCACTGGGAATCGCGTATGTGCCTCAGGGACGCGATGTGTTTGCGCGATTGACCGTCGAGGAAAACATTATCATGGGGATGGCTCGCTTTCCGGGGGGCAGGGCTCGCCGTGTCAAGGAAGAGGTCTTCGAGCTGTTTCCTGTGCTGAAAACCATGCTGGGTCGCCGAGGCGGAGATCTGTCAGGTGGACAACAGCAGCAATTGGCCATCGCCCGCGCCTTGGTAGCCGAGCCGCGGTTGATTATTCTGGATGAGCCGACCGAGGGCATTCAGCCATCCATTATCAAAGACATCGGCCGAGTGATCCGGTTGCTGCGCGAGCGCGGCAACATCGGTATCCTGCTATGCGAACAGTATTTCGATTTTGCGCGCGAGCTGGCCGACCATTTCGTGGTCCTATCACGCGGCGAGGTAGTCGCCCACGGGCCGCGCACGGAGATGGATGGCGAGGACGTGCGGCGGCACTTGTCGGTATAACGGGGCAGAGTGGTGAGAAGCGAGGCGGACTCAGATTCAAATGCATCAGCCTGTTACATCGTTTCTTGGTACCCTTCAGGGCGGGGTATTTTTTACCGTGTCCCTATCTTCCTAGCCACTTATCCGATACTTTGTCAGTGTTTGCCATTTCCACCCCTTCCGTCTCGTACGCGGTCTCCAACCGTGATTGGGCAATGCCCGCCTGGCACCGTGTTTGTGTGGTGCTGTGTCTTTGTTTGGTCATGGTATTGGCGGGATGTAGTAGTACGGGTTCCGGCAAGGTCGAGGCCGGGTATTACCGCGTACAGGCCGGTGACACGCTGAATAAGATCGCCCGTCAGCACAATACCAGTGTGTCGGCGTTGATGCGGTTGAATAATCTGTCCAATCCTGATCGCATCAGCAAGGGGCAGTTGCTGCGTGTGGATGGCTCTGGCGGCGCTGCCTCGACGGGCAGCACGAGTGAAACGACCAGCAGCCGCACCAGTGGCACTCGCGCCCCGGCGGCGTCATCGTCGTCGTCTGCAGCGGTGGTGCGGGGATTGAAACTGGTATGGCCCGCCGAGGGAACGCTGACGCAACGGTATAACGGCAACTCGTCCAAGGGGCTGACGATCGTCAACAAGGCCGGTACGCCGATCAAAGCCGCAGCGGCCGGAAGCGTGGTCTACGCAGGTAACCGCCTACGTGGCTACGGCAATCTCGTGATCGTGCAACACTCGGGTGATTTCCTGAGCATCTATGCCCATAACAGCAAGCTGCTGGTCAAAGAGGGCCAAAAGGTTTCCCAGGGGCAACAGATCGCCGAGATGGGTAATACGGACCGTAAAGGGCCCGGCCTCTATTTTGAGCTGCGGCATCGCGGCCAACCTGTTGATCCGTCGGCCGCATTGCCGCCGCGCTGATCATCTGCTGGCGACAGTTTTTCCTTCTATATAGCGTCCTGCAATAGCTCGAGCATGAGCAGGCGAAGCCGTGTGCGGTTTCGTGATAGTTCGCAGGCTTCAATTGGTCTGAAAAAGTCCGCACTCCCTGGTTAAGCCGTGCGTTTAGATTACGTGGAGATCATGATTATCACCATGTGCTTTTCACTTATGTGCTTTTTGCCAAGGAGATCTCATGCACACCGCAGTTGAATCTATCATTATTCAAGACCAACAGCCTCGTTTGCCGCATCTGTTGGCCGGTTTGGCTGCCCAGGGTTGGGTGGTCCGCGCCTGCAAGACGACGAATGCTTTGGCAGATCTGGTCGAAGTTTGCGTGCCGCAGGTGTTGTTTCTGGAGAACGGGGAAAGTGACTTGCGCACCGCTGTGGGGATAGCGCGTTATGCGGCACCCAATGCGGCATTGATCGTCCTGGTCGATGATGCTGACGTGGACGCCCGCATTGTTGCCTTGGACGCGGGAGCCGATGCTTGCTGCCTGATGTCGACCGATGTGCGCGAACTCTGCGCGTTGGGGCGCTCCTTAAGCCGGTTGCGTACCCTTTCGCCTGAGCGCTCTGCCCGAGAGACGCCGTTATGGCGGCTGACGCATTCCGGACGCGTGCTGGCGGGGCCGCGTGGTCAACACTTGCCGCTGACGTTCACCGAAAGCGCGTTTTTCCTGCGTTTGCTGTCTTCGCCAGGGCATCGGTTGCCGCGCGAGCGTCTGGTAGCCGCGTCGGTAGCAGCAGGACCACGCAGCCGTCACTCGGCGCGCAGTGTGGACGTCATGGTGTCGCGTCTACGAGCCAAGGCGGAGCGGTTGGGAGTAGGACTGCCGCTACTGGCCGTACGGCAGTGGGGCTACATTTTTCTGGCGGATGTGGTGCCCGACGGTGGCGCCTTTGACGAAACGCCGAAGGCATCACCAGCCAGCTATGTCAACTAAGTAATGACCAGATTGTCGCGATGCATTAATTCTGGGTCGCTCATGCTGCCCAGAATTGATGCAATTCGAGACGACGGCTGACGCAAGATGCGTCGCGTATCGGTTGACGAGTAATTGATCAAGCCGCGTGCGCACTCGGTGCCTTGCGCGTCCAGGCACGCCACCACATCGCCTCGTTCGAATTCGCCTTGTACATCGACGACCCCGATCGAAAGCAGGCTCTTGCCGTCATGGAGCAGTGCTCTGACTGCACCCTCGTCCAGAATGACTCGCCCGCGCAGGCGCAGGTGGTCTGCCAGCCATTGTTTGCGGGCCGACCAGACGGGCAATACGGCGCGTAGTTCGGTGCCGATACATTCCCCTTGTGCCAGGCGCGTCAGTACGTCACGTTCGCGGCCGGAGGCGATGACCGTGTGTGCTCCGCTGTGTGCGGCGCGCTTGGCGGCCAGGATCTTGGTGAGCATGCCGCCCGTACCGATGCCCGAACCGGCGCCGCCGGCCATGGCTTCCAACGTCAGATCGCCGGCCTGTGCATGTGAGACAAAGACCGCGTTGGGATTTTTGCGCGGGTCAGAGTCGTAAAGACCGCGCTGATCAGTCAGGATGACCAGCGTGTCCGCTTCGATCAAGTTGGTGACCAACGCCCCCAGGGTGTCGTTGTCGCCCAAGCGGATTTCATCGGTGACGACCGTGTCATTTTCATTGACGATCGGCACCACGCCCATGCGCAACAGGGAAAACAGCGTGCTGCGTGCATTCAAATAGCGGCGGCGATCGGCCAGATCCTCGTGGGTGAGCAGAATCTGCGCGGTGCGCAGGCCATGCTCTGCGAATGCAGCCTCGTACGCCTGGCACAGCCCCATCTGGCCCACGGCTGCTGCCGCCTGGAGCTCATGCATGACGGAGGGGCGCTTGCGCCAGCCCAGCCGGGCCATGCCTTCGGCAATGGCGCCGCTCGATACGAGAATGACTTGCTTGCCTTGCTGGCGCAGCGTGGCAATCTGGGCTGCCCAGTGTGCGACGGCAATGCGGTCCAGTCCTCGGCCTTCGTTGGTGACTAGAGAGGATCCGACTTTGGCTACCAGACGGGTGGCCGAAGCAACAACAGAAACAGCGGTGTGATCAGCAGTCATGGCAATGACCGAAGTGTCGCGATGATGAGAGTAGTGGCCGCCATATGCGATGCGCGGCGGCCCGCGGAAAACGAAAATGCGATTATGGCTTATTCGTCACCGCTACGCGGCGCCTGAGTGATGGATGCGTCACTGCGTGTGGCGTCAAAACGCGGGTCTTCGGCGACGTAGGTGCCGTCCGCCTGGTCCTGGGCGACATGATCTTTGCGCTGTTCGGCGTCCAGGTAGTCCTGGAGCGCCCAGATCAGCTCTTGGGTGCCATCGCCGCTGAGGCCCGAAATGGCGTAAACCGGACCTTGCCAGCCGAACTGCTCGATAAAGCGTTCGCGTGCGGACTCGGGGTCGGCGACCACGTCCAGCTTGTTCAGCACCAGCCAGCGCGGTTTGTCGGCCAATTCTGGGTCGTAACGGCGTAATTCCTCGACAATGGCGCGAGCGTCAGTCACGGCCTGGTCGATAGGATCCACGTCGGGATCGACAGGTGAAATGTCGACCAGATGCAGCAATACCCGCGTGCGAGCCAAGTGCCGCAGGAACAAATGTCCCAGGCCTGCACCCTCGGAGGCGCCCTCGATCAGGCCGGGGATATCTGCCACGACAAAGCTGCGCGACGGCGAGGTGCGTACGACGCCCAGATTGGGGTGCAGTGTCGTGAAAGGATAGTCGGCGACTTTGGGGCGCGCATTGGAGATGCGGCTGATCAGCGTCGATTTGCCGGCATTGGGCAGCCCGAGCAGGCCTACGTCGGCCAGGACTTTCAGTTCCAGGCGCAGACGGCGTTGTTCGCCTTCTTTGCCGGGCGTCCATTGGCGTGGCGCGCGGTTGACGCTGGATTTGAAATGGATATTGCCCATGCCGCCTTGGCCACCCGCAGCCAGCGTGACCTTTTGGTCGTGACGGCTGAGGTCGAACAAGAGTTCGCCGGTATCGGCATCATGGATGACGGTGCCTACGGGCACTCGCAGCGTGATATCGGGTGCGGCGGCGCCGTATTGATCCGAGCCGCGGCCGTTTTCACCGTTTTTGCCACGATGCAAACGGGCGTAGCGGAAATCGATCAGCGTGTTGATGTTGCGATCCGCAACGGCAAAAATGCTGCCGCCGCGTCCACCATCGCCGCCGTCGGGGCCGCCCTTGGGGATAAATTTTTCGCGGCGAAAGCTCGCCACGCCATTCCCGCCTTTGCCGGCGATGACCTCGATGGTGGCTTCGTCTACGAATTTCATAAGTATCTGCCTGAAGCAAAAAAGCCCTGCCGCGTGCGACAGGGCTTTTGCCGTTTGTGAAACGGTTGCCGTTATCCGGTAACCGTTATTCGGCTGCCACGATCGACACGGTCTGCTTGTTCAATGCGCCTTTGAAGCCGAATTGAACCTTGCCGTCGACCAGCGCGAACAAGGTGTGATCCTTGCCGATGCCGACGTTGGTGCCGGGGTGGAAACGGGTGCCGCGCTGGCGCACGATGATCGAGCCAGCCGGGATGAGTTGGCCGCCAAATGCCTTGACGCCCAGTCGCTTCGATTCTGAGTCGCGACCGTTTCGCGTAGAGCCGCCGCCCTTTTTCTGTGCCATTTTTGATTAGCTCCTGCTATTCAATTAACCGAGTCGCTTACGCCGTGATGACGTCGATGCGGATTTCGGTGTAGTTCTGACGGTGGCCCTGGTGCTTCTGATAGTGCTTGCGACGGCGCATCTTGAAGATCTTGACCTTGTCATGCCGGCCATGCGCAAGAACCGTTGCCTTGACCACGGCGCCAGCGACGATCGGAGTACCAACTTTCAGTTGGTCGCCTTCGCCCACCGACAGGACCTGGTCCAGGGTGATTTCTTGCCCAATGTCAGCCGGTATCTGTTCTACCTTGAGTTTTTCGCCAGCGGCAACACGATACTGCTTGCCACCGGTTTTTACGACCGCGTACATGGGGTATTCCTTAAAAATAGGGATTTCGGTATTGACCGAACCAAAGATTCTAGCGCGCGGCTGTGGAAAAGTCAAAATTTCCTTATGGGGCAGGTGGTTAGGCCGATCAGGGCGCTCGGTTCGAGGGGAGGCCCGGGGCCTGCCAGGCGTTTTATTTGTTGAGGGCCAGTGTACTGGTGATACCTCGTATAATTTGCGAGGCCCCCGACAGCAGCGCGATTGCCTGCGTTGATACATCACAGAGCCTCGGGTCGGCTCTCCCTAATACCTGCCGGATACGTTTTGAATCTCCCTGAGCTGATCGCCCCTATTTCCGATGATATGAAGGCTGTCGATGCGGTTATCCGCGGACGCCTGGATTCGGAGGTCGTACTGATCCGGACGATTGCCGATTACATCATCGGTGCGGGTGGCAAGCGCATGCGGCCGGCCATGGTGCTGATGATGGCACGGGCGCTGAACTACCAAGGAGACCATCATCATCTGCTGGCGGCTGTTGTAGAGTTCATTCACACGGCGACCCTGCTGCATGACGATGTGGTCGATGAGTCTGATTTGCGCCGGGGGCGAGAGACGGCGAATGCCATGTTCGGCAATGCGGCCAGCGTATTGGTGGGCGATTACCTGTATTCGCGCTCGTTCGAGATGATGGTCGAGGCGGGGTCGATGCGCATTATGCAGATATTGTCCGAGGCGACCACTGTGATCGCCGAGGGCGAGGTGTTGCAATTGCTCAACGTTCACGACCCTGACGTTTCGCAAGAGCGCTATTTGCAGGTCGTGCGTTACAAAACCGCAAAGCTCTTCGAGGCGGCTGCCCAGGTGGGCGCCGTGCTGGCGGGAGCAACGGCCGAACAGGAGGCTGCGGCGGCTGCCTATGGGCGCCATATCGGCACCGCATTTCAGCTGGTGGATGATGTGCTGGACTACAGCGGGGATGCTCAGGCCCTGGGTAAAAACGTCGGAGACGACTTGCGCGAGGGCAAACCCACGCTGCCGTTGATCTGGGTGATGGAGCAGGGCACGCCCGCCCAGCGCGAGCTGATTCGTAACGCGATTCAGACAGGTGACGCAGACTTTGCCGCGGTGGCCGAAGCCATCCGGGCTACCGGCGCGCTGGAACACGCGCAGCAGGCTGCTTTAGCCGAGGCAGATATCGCCCGACGGGCGCTCGATATTCTGCCGATTTCCGTTTATCAGAAATCCCTGTTAGAATTCTGCGCTTTCGCGGTTAATCGAGATCGCTGAAGAAAAACGCTGCATAAGCAAATCGGGGCGTAGCTCAGCCTGGTAGAGTACTGCGTTCGGGACGCAGGAGTCGGAGGTTCGAATCCTCTCGCCCCGACCACTGATTGGTGGTCGAATTTTTACTGGTGTGCCCGACACCCGTAGCAAGAGCCGGAACTGTGAATACAGTGTCCGGCTTTTTTGTTGCCGGGTCGCCCCAAAACAAAAAACGCCCCCTTGGGGGGCAGCAGGCCGAAGGCGCAGCGTGGGGGTCTTTTTTGCTTCGGCAGCGGCGGCCTGATCGTGAAACAAAGAGCGCAAATATCGCGGCCGTCACTATGCTTTGATGAAGCCCGCGGCGGCGGTTTTGATGATTCCTTCGGCCAATCCCACGCCTGCCCCCAGGATAAAGCATCCGCACATGGCGGCGCCCGTGCTGTCTGCCGGGTTATTTCCCGGATGATCCCACATCGAATGCGTGGCCCATTTGGCGATGGTTGCTGCGCTGGCGGCGCCCATTGTTGTTTCGCGGCCGAGCGACCCCCACCGTTGCAGTGTGCGTATGGCTGTCACGTAGCCGAATGTCGAATTAATGGTTCCAATCGCGCGCAGTGTTGCGCCGCGTGTGTCAAATCCGCCCGAAACGAGCTGGAGGTCCGAGGACGATAAGTCGCGCATGGTGTTTTCGGTGATGAGGGTTCAGGTATTGTCGGCTGACAAAATGGGAGGACTGCGCGTCAGTCGTTTTGCATGGCGTCCGAAATGGCGGTCTTGGCGAGTTCCTCGAATAAGCCGACGGCCGCGCCGCAAAGCAAACTCGTCTTTAAACCTGAACCTATGCGCTCATCGACACGAAGGTTTTGGTCGTCCCATACTGAATGACTGAGGAACCCGCTAATGACGTTCGCGCCTGTGACGCCTTCGACTGTTCCCGATACGTTGATTCCCGTGATCCGCTGTATCTGTATGGCAAGCATATAGCCCACTGTCGAACCAACGGCGCCCAGTGCATGCAGTGTGGCACTGCCTACATTGAATCCGCCGGAAACGAATCGAAGGTCTGACGATGGCAATTCTTTCATGATATTTATTCGTGAAAAGGGTTAGCTAGCAATGGCCGGGATGTGTGGAAATATCGATTTTTCTCCATGATGTTCGCGCATGATGTCCTTGTTTATGAGAGAAGGTACGTGTATTGATGAGGCTGAACAGGAAGATATGAAATCAAGGAAATGCCCAGGGATCCGGCTGTGTTCAGCTGCATACAACCCACGTATCCCGGTCATCAGTTGCGGACACCGCGACCGCGAAAGCGATGCCAAATGTCACAATGGCCGCCTTTAATGTCCACCGCAAAAATGGGTTTTCCACATCCTCGATGATGGGTCCGAAGGACATGAATTCGGTTGATAGGTTGCTGTCGTAATCGTGTCGGTGCTGGAATCCGTCTGGCGTCATCGCAGCATTGGGCCGCGGCAGCATACGCATTGTGATACGCCAATAGTCTCCGTTGCGTGGCTCGCTGAATCCGCCTGATATCCATACAAGTTCATGCCGTGATAGTGTGCGCACGTGATAACTCCAAGGCCAGATAAGCCAATGCGTTTGTCTGAACTGTTTGATGCAAGATGGGGGCATCCATAGAACAGTGTTAATGATCATCAACGTGAGCAGCGGGCAATGCATCTAGCGCAATTGCGATACGGAACTGTGCCGCGAGTAATTCGTAATGCACGTCGATGACGGCCTGTTGAATGTTGGCGAGTTCGTCTTGCGCCTTGAGGAGTTCGACGGCGGTGCCTACGCCTTGCTGGTAGCGGATCTGGGCGCTGCGGTAAGCTTGTTCAGCGCTGGTTTCAGCGTCTCTGAGCAGCGTGTTTTTTTGGGCAGCGCTGCTCATGTGATTGAAATCCGTGAGGAGCTTCAGTTCTTCTTCGAGCTGCACCGTGCGTTCGGTCTCGCGGGCGGCTCGGGTTCGAGCGCGAGCGGCATCCGTGGCGTATCGGGTAGCTTGGCCGTCAAAAATGGGGATATGCACGGTGAGGCCGACGGACCAACTGTTGACGTTTTCTCTGGCGACGGCGTTGGCTGGAGGGGTGATGCCGAGGTGACGATCGGCTTGCAGGCTGATCTTGGGCTGATGCTGGGCCTCAATGGCTTGGGCTTCTGCTTTGGCAGCCTGTGTATTGGCGCGTGCGGCAGCGAGTCTTGGGTGATTGCGAATGGCGGCAGTGATTTGCTCGTCGATGGTGGAGCGGGTCGTTGCAGGTCTCGCGGTGGTAATTGCCGCGGCTGCATCATTCGAGACAGCCAGGCTGATGCGAGTCTGACCGGGCAGGCCTATCGCGGTGACGAGGGCGATCTTAGTGACTTCAGCTGCCGTGGCTTTGGTTTCGCTGTCGACGAGGTGTCGTTGCCACGCGACTTTGGCAAGAAGCTCGTCGGAGATGGAGCCGACTCCGCCCTCACGCAGGCGCTGGGTGGCGTGGAAATTTTTCTCGGCGCGAGTGGCGGCTGCGCGGGCTGCTGTGGCGCTGGCTGTGGCGCTGCGAGCCTTGTAATAGCTGTCAGCGACGGTGATGGCCTGATCGCGACTGACGAGCACTTTACTGTATAAGGCCGCGCTCAGTTTGGCATGTGCGTTGTCGTATTGTGCGCTGCGCTGTCCCGAGTCGAACAGCAGCCAGTTCAGCCCGAGCCGGGCATTGCCGCTGTACGCATGGAGATCATAGTTGCGCGCTGCGTGATCAGGATACTTGACGTGTTTGCCGATACGGCTGACATCGGCATTGGCATTCAACGTGGGCAGATATTTGGCGTTTGCGGCATCCAGGTTGGCGAGACTCTCTTCGATCGCGATGGCAGCCTGTTGCACGTTGGGCGCTTTGCAAAGCGCGACTTGGACCGCGTCGCGCAGACCCAGCTCCGTTAACGCAGGAGGCATTTCGCAGACGTCAGGCTCAAGGTTGAGCACGAGTGGCGGTGGCAGATCAAGCGATGTCTCTAGTGCAATGGCCGAGCCTGCCGTCGTCATCAGGCTGGCAGCCAAAAGAAGCGCATGCGATGAATGCATCATGCGTGTCAGTTGGGGGTTAATCATGATCGGGCGGGGATAGAATGTATTCGTGGATCCGTCCGTTCTTGAGCTCTAGTACGCGCTCCGCCGAGGCAATGGTCTGGGGCCTGTGGGCGACGACGATGCGGGTGATATTGAGCATTTTCAGCATGTGGACGACACGTGCCTCGACCGCGAGATCGAGATGGCAGGTCGCCTCGTCCAGAATGAGAATCTTGGGGCGGCGGTAGAGGGCGCGGGCAATCAATAACCGCTGTTTCTGACCGCCGGAAAGCATGGTGCCCATGTCGCCGACCAGCGTGTGATAGCCCATGGGTAGCGCCGCAATTTCGCTATGGATGGCGGCGTGCTTGCAACAGGTTTCAATCCAGTCACGATCCGTGTTGTGGTCAAAGAAACTGACGTTGTCTGCAATGGAGCCCGCGAATAAAACATCGTCCTGGAGTACAGAGGCGGAGATGGATCGTATACCGCGAGCCCCTAGCACGTGATAGGGAACACCGCCAATCGTTGCTTCGCCCTGCGTGGGCTGAAGAATGCCCAGCATGAGTTTGAGCAACGTCGATTTTCCGGCCCCCGTGGTGCCGACGATAGCGACGGATTGCCCCTCTGCGATCTGGAACGAGGCTTGGTCCAGCACCATGGGATCCGCGTCGCCATAGCGAAAACTGACATCGGAAAAGGCCAGCGTGCCGGAGATCTGGTCCAACGGGCGTTGTGGATCCCGTCCTGGGTCTTCGGGCGAGGTGAGCACGATGTCGGATAGCCGTTCGCCCTGAATGCGCAACATGCGCAACTCGAACAAGTTGTCGATCAGCGCGCCCACTCGTTGGTTGAACTGCGACTTGTAGGCGAGAAAGGCCATCAGCATGCCCACACTAAAGCCGCCGGCGATGACGAGGTGGGCGCCCGCCCACAGGATGATCAAGCCTTCCAGGCCAAAGATGACAGCGTTGAACTGTTGGAGGACAAGCTTGAGTTTTTGGATCTTGATGCCGGCATTGAATTGATCGACGAGCAGGGTCTGCCAGGCGGCACAGCGATCCTGCGCCTTTTGAAAGACCTGCAAGGTGCGTATGCCGCGCAGCGTTTCGAGAAAATGAGATTGCGTTTGTGCACCCTTGATGATGGCATCGTGTGAGCGCGCTTTGAGCGGCGGATAGGAGACGACACGAATGATGCCGTACAGCACCATGGCGACGATCGCGACGAGGGACAGCTGCCAGCTGTAAAGCCACATCAATACCAAGGTGATGACCGTCATCAACCCATCAAGGATGCCTGCGATCAAGGAGGCATTGAGCGTTTGCTGAATAGTGTCTATCGAGCCAAATCGCGAAACGATATCGCCAATGTGGCGCCGCTCAAAGAACGAGGTAGGCAGCTTGACCAAATGCGCAAACAGATTGCTCTTGCTCTGAAATGACAGGCTGGTGCTCAATTGCATGCCAACATAGGCACGCAGCGTGGAGACTGCCGTTTGCATGATCAGCAGCAAGGCAAATCCGATCAACAGCGTCGTCAATAGATCGATGTCTGCGGAAACGATGACATCGTCTATCACCCACTGCGTAAGCACGGGAGTTGTCAGTGACAGCATTTCCAGAACCAGCGCCAGGACGATGATTTGCAGTAGCGCGCGTTTCAGCCCAAAAACGGTACCCACCAGTTTGCGCAACGGCATGGGAGGTTGGGGAGGCGATATCTGGAAAGTCTGTGTAGGCCAGATCTCAAGCGCAACGCCTGTAAAGGCCTCGCTAAGTTCGGTGTGAGAGATCTTTCGCTGTCCTGTGGACGGATCATGAATGACCGCCGTTCGTCCGTTTGTCGAGCAAAGCACGACGAAATGGTTGAAGCGCCAATGCAGAATGCAGGGCGTACGCAGCTTGCTGAGATCATTGAGTTCGAGGGTGACAGCACGGTACTGTAAGCCCAGCTGTTCGCACATATTGGCGACCTGCAATAGGGTCACGCCCTTTAGCGAGATCGGGAATCGTTGCCGTAATTGATGAATAGTGAGTGAGTGGCCGTAATAGCCCGCTACCATGGCGATGCAGGCATTGGCGCATTCTGCGGCTTCGCCCTGAAGAATGACGGGCACTGTGGGGTGCCCTGACATCAAGCGTTTGAGATCTGTCAGTGTGAACGCGCTCATCAGGATACCTTTCCGCTGATGCTGTACAACGGTTCTAAGACCCATTCGTAGATTGCGCGTGTTTCCCGCAAGATGTCGACCTCCAGGGCCATGCCAGTGGCTAGCGGTTGCGCGTCGCCATAAGCGAGGATGTGTTGCGCATCCAGACGGAGCGCGGCACGGTAGTACAAGTCTTGGGCCGTGTTTTGATCCAGACCGGGAATGGCGCCGGAGATGTTCACGATTTCTGCAGCAGGCACGGCGGCAGTGGAAATAGAGACGACTTTGGCGCCGTGCATGCCAAACTTCTGATAGGGATAGGATGCATAGCGAATCATCGCTCGGTCGCCTACGCGGGTGAAACCGATGTCCCTGTTTTTGATATAGATGTCTGCAATCAACTCGGCGTGTTGGGGAACCAGGCTGAGCAGTGCCTTGCTGGGTTCGGCGTGCTGTCCGATCTCGACAAGAAGGCTGCTGACCTGGCCGGCTTCAGGGGCGAGTATGACGAGATGGCGTTTGGCTTCGCTTTCGGCGAGCTCTTGTGTGATGGCGAGAATCTCGCGTTCGATTTGCGTGGCGGCGGCCTGTTGTTTTAGTGGCAACGTGCGTTGTTCGCTTTCGTGTCTGGTCAGTTCTTTGACGGTTTCCGCGCGTTGTTGAGTCAGGTCGGCAAGCCTGGTCTGTTGTTCAAGGTGCATGGCTTGCTTTTCTTGGAGCTGATCACGTGAGACGTAACTTTCGGACGACAGCGTTTTGTATCGACGTGCGCTGTCTTGTGCGAGGGCTACTCGCTTGTGTTGCAGCAGGATCTGTTTATCGATGCGATCCAACGTTTGCGAGAGCGTGGCAATGGTGTTGGCCAGCGAGGCGGATTCCTCTTGGTGGATGGTGTCGAGCTTTTCCCGCTCGCGTTGCATCAGATCCAGGCGGCGTTGCATGCGGCTGCTGATCGTCTCCTGTGTGGCTGTGCCGGTCTGGGTGTAGCGCTCGCTGGAGATGGTAAGCAAGGGCTCGCCCTTTTTGACGAGCGCGCCTTCGGTGGTGTGTTTGGCCACGACGATGCCGGGCTGCGGGGCATAGACTTTGACTAGCCCGCTGGCGGGGATGAGTTGTCCATAGACTTTGACGCGTTTAGTGTAGGAACCAAAACAGAAGAACAGCGCGAGACTTAGACCGAACGCTGTGAATAAGCTCACCAATAGAGAGGTCGACAGGGGCCGCAGGGCAACGACGGATCCCAGGGGATGCGTTTTGGCGGCTTCAAGGGCGGCTTTGCGAAACATGAGGGAAAAGTTGATCAGATAACGCAATGTGAACAACAGGGGCTGTCATCCAAATGGGTCAAGTGATGTGTTGCGGTAGCTGCGCACGCCCGTCAGCGACGGCCACCCAGGCTTGCGTAAATGAGATGGTTAAAAGAGATGAAGGGCTGGGTCAGTAGGTATCGCTGTCACCATTGATTTTTGCCATTATCGCGGCCACGCTTAACAAGATGGCGGCTGAGTGCAAAGTCACCTTTAGGGCTGCCCGGAGATAGAGGTTTTCGACGTGATTGTCGATAAATTTGGGGCCTTCTGTAGTGAGAAAGTCAGCATCTTTCAAAACTAGGAGATGACGATCGTCCTCGTAGTGGTCGATAAAGGAGGAGCTGCTGAATCCACCCGATATCAGTGTGAGGTCTTGAGGCGCTAAGGTCCGCATGGTTGTGTCCATTTGTGGGTATTGGTATGCCGAAGGTTGTGGGGAACGTGTCAGTCACGAGATTGGTGGTTTGTTCTACTGTTTGACAGTGGTGCTGATGGGGGGGCGCCCGTCATCGCACGCAACACACGCTGCGCAGATTCTCGAGCGAGTGCAATCGTCAACAGCAGGTACGGAGAGATAGGAGGGCGCTCATCCTCTGGTCATTCTAGATAGACCGTCTCGGGATGAAACGAACAATGCCGCATTGGAGGGGCAATATCAGACTATTCTGATATGAGAATTTTCAGAATGTCGTGCGAGATGAACGACGGTGCGAGATATATGACCTCGAACACCGTCGTTTAAAAGGGCGCTATCGCGAGTAGCTGAGGAGAGGACTTAGATTTCAGTGGGAACGCAATAGCGTTCTTCGCGGTAGGCCCAGCTGGGCCAGAGCGCGTGTGCCAGGGCTTCTTCGGCGAGTGCGGCGTTGGTGTCGACCGCGGTGAAGGTTTCAGGCATGCCATAGCGGAATTGCACGGGGTTTTTGCCCGGCAGCAGCACCAGCAGATCATCGCCCTTTAGGTAGCCGTAGTGGTTTTCATATTGCATGATGGCGCGATTTGGAGCGCTGCGCGTCAGATCATGGCCCAGCATCGGATGGGTGCAAGTGACGCCGGCTAGTGAGAGCAGCGTGGGTGGCAGATCGATTTGGCTGATGATGCCCTCGTCGCGTCGCGCTTCGATGCCACCGCCGAGAATGACGGCGGGAATATGAAAGTGGCGTACCGGCACGAGGGTGTCGCCAAATACGCGCGAGTCGTGATCAGCGACCACCAGGAAAATGGTGTTGTCCCAGTAGGGGGCTTGGCGTGCGCGTTCGAAGAACTGTCCGATGGCCCAATCCGCGTAGCGGACGGTGTTTTCGACGGTGGCAGGGTTGCCGTCGACGGTGATGCGCCCGGCAGGATATTCCCATGGGGAGTGGTTGGATACGCTGAATGCCAGCGTGAACGACGGTTGGTTATTGTCGGAGTCGGCGCGCAGTCGCGCATCCAACTGGGTGAACATATCTTCGTCTGATGCGCCCCACGTGCCGACGAAGGCAGGGTTGGTGAAGTCCGGAAGGTCAATGATTTCGTCGAAACCATTTCCCAGGAAAAAGCCTTTCATGTTGTCGAAGTGCGATTCACCGCCGTAGATGAAACGAGAGTGATAGCCGTGACGGCCCAGCACGTCGGCCAAGGTAAAGAACCCGCGTTGCGCGGCAGGCAGTTTCAGAACTGCCTGCGCCGGGGTGGGCAGAAAGCCCGCCGTAACGGCCTCGAGTCCGCGTACCGAGCGCGTGCCGGTGGCATACGTGCGCGTGAAGGCCCAGCCCTCGCGTGCCAGCGCATCCAGATGCGGTGTGAGATCTTTGTCGCCGCCTAATGCCGCGCTGTACTGAGCCCCCAGGCTTTCTTCGAGAATGATGACGATATTGGCCGGACGGGAGCGTGTGCGTGTGGGGGTCTGCTGGTGCACGCTGGGATGAGTTTCCAGCGCGGGGGGGTGGGGTAGTCCTGCGCTGGATAAGACGATCTCTTGCATGCGCTCGCCCGGCATGCGTCCGTAGACAGCCGCTGCCGATTTTTCGTATTTCATGCTGTAGATCGCATAGGACACGTTATAGAGGGAATTCAATGCGAGCGTATTGAGCAGGCCGTCGTTGCTGTATGCCACGGTCGATGGGTTGATTGGCCGGTGTCCCAGGGTGCCCCGTATGGCGAGGATGATGGCAGCGAGGATGACCAGGCTGCCCAGCGCCATTTGCCACCAGGACCAACGGGCTTCGACGGGAGGATCGCCGAACAGGGCATGGCCAATGGCCAGTAACACGACGACTGCGACCAGTGCGCCTGCGAGCTCTAGTTTGTAGCCGCGCCAAAGCATGCCGGAAACCTCTCGCGGATGCTTCAGGTATTCCACGAACAGGCGATTGGGACGCGTGTCGTATTCCATGATGAAGGCCGGAGTCGCCACCTCCAGGAAGCCCAGCAGGATCCAGCATACCTGCAGCCATATTCCCGTTGCGGCCGCAGCCGCCGGCAAGTGGGCGAATAATGGCGAAAGCACCGCGGGCAGTGCGACCAGAACGGCGATTTGGTTCGTGTCGATGCGCAGCCCGCCCAGCAGCAGGGGGCGCAAGCCACCGGCCTTGGTGACGCGGCGCCATTGCCAGGCTGCCAACGCCAGCCGGCTGACAACGAGCAGCACGAAGGCGGCGATGATGAATATAAGAGTGGAATGTCGCATGAGAGATTTCCGCTGTCTGCGGCACCGATAGTCAGGCGCCGCAGGCGGGCGGCATGGATATCAGGAGCTTGTACCTGCGGGTAAATTGGCGCGGACCAGGCGGCCGGCAATGGATTCACGCATAGGAATTTCGGGCAGCGTGTCGCCAGGGCCGTACCAGTGGGCTTCTGCGATCTCGTCTTCTTGTATTCGGATCTCGCCATCCACGTATTCGGCGGTAAAGGCAATCATCAGCGAATGGGGGAAGGGCCAGGATTGGCTGCCGAAGTAGCGCAGGTCTTTCACGCGCAGGCCGACTTCCTCGTAGACCTCGCGATGGATGGCGTCTTCGATGCTTTCTCCTGCCTCGACAAAGCCTGCCAATGCGGTGTGACGCGCCGTGGCATAGGTCGCGTGGCGCGCCAGCAGAATGCTGTCGCCTTTGCGCACCAGCACCATCATGGCGGGGGAAATGCGGGGGTACGCAGACATCCCGCAAGCCGGGCAACGCATGCAGAGCTCGTGGCCGACCGGTTCCATGGGAGTTGCGCAGACTCCGCAAAACCGATGGGTACGAGCCCATTCTGCAACTTGGAAGGCGCGTCCGGCGAGTGCGGTGCGATCGCCCAATTCGCTGTACAGCGCGCGCAGTTTGAGGAAAGCGTAGCCGGCGGGCGGCTCGGTCGTCAGCGGGACATGGGTGGTTCGGATATGCGGGTTGTCCAGCCACACTTGCTGCAGGCTTTCAGGTTGCAGGCTGAGTGCAGCGCAGACCACGGCATCAGGGAGTTCAAGGCCGGTCTCTTGGACTAGAAGTTCGTTGCCTCGGAAAATGAAATTCAAGATGCTTCCTTGATGCCCGCAGGCTATTTTGCAGTCGCTACTTTACTGCGGGAATGGGTCCCAAGGAAACGCCGGGCCGCCCCAAGTTTCCTTGGCCCCTGGGGGAGGGTGAGCGAAGCTCAGCCCAGGGGGGGTATCGGTTTGAAACGCCGGGCCGCCCCAAGTTTCCTTGGCCCCTGGGGGAGGGTGAGTGACTCCCGGGCTCGTTTGGTGGTTCAGGCGCCATTCCCCGGCTGAGTCAGGCGGGCGATGGCGATGTCCAGTGGCCAGGCCAGGGTCTCGACCAGATCGGCGATGGCTTCGATGTCGTCCAGTGCGACGTGCGGCAAGGGATGCTCGTTCGACTCCGTATCGCTGGCAATGGCCCCGATACTGGGATCATCGGGGTAGAGCCAGGGCTTGTTGTTCACTCGGCGGTGGACTTCGATCTTGATGTGCGCATTGCGCTTGAACCCCTCGACGAGAATGAAGTCGACGGGACTCATGGCGCCGAGTAATTCCCCCAATTCGGGTTCGGGCGCACCACGCAGCTCATGCATCAGTGCCCACCGGGCGGATGAAGCGACCAGGACTTCCGTTGCGCCGGATGCGCGGTGCAGAAACGAGTCTTTACCGGGGGTATCGATGTCGAACGCGTGGTGGGCGTGCTTGACCGTAGAGACGCTATAGCCCCGGGCTTTCAGGCAGGGGATGAGTTTGGTCAGTAATGAGGTCTTGCCCGCACCGCTCCATCCGGCAAAACCGATAATTTTTGTCATGTGGGGATTCGTCACAGGGAATCAGGTCTGGAAACGGCTTAAATCAGGCCGTCAAAAGGCATCACGTCGACGAAGTCGCCGGCGGCGACGTTGCCTTGGTCGTGGTGCAATACCATCAGGCCATTGGCCTCGCTCATACTGCGCAAAATGCCCGAGCCTTGTGAACCGGTGATGCTGGCTTGCCACCCGCCGCCCGTCGCCGGGGTCACGATGGCGCGTTGATATTCCGTGCGGCCCGGTTTTTTCCGAATGGGTTGTGCGGCCGTGCAGCGCAGCAAGGGGAGCGTATTCGATGTGGCGCCCGACATGGTCAATAACGCATCACGTACCAGGGCGTAGAACGTCACCATGACGGCAACGGGATTCCCCGGCAAACCAAACAGAATGGCGTCGCCATGGTCGGCGCGGATGCGGCCGATGGCCATGGGCCGGCCCGGACGCATGGCGATCCGCCAGAACAGCACATCGCCCAGTTCGGCCATGACAGTCTTTGTGTGGTCGGCTTCGCCGACGCTGACGCCTCCCGAGGTGATGACGGCATCTGCGTTGGCGGCCGCGGCGCTGAAGGCGGCGGCGAGCGCCTGCGGGTCGTCGCGTACGACGCCCAGATCCAGGATCTCGACACCTAGCCGCTGCAACATGCTCCACAAGGTATAGCGGTTGCTGTCGTAGACGCAGCCTTCGTCCAGCGGTTCGCCAATGGAGCGTAATTCGTTGCCGGTAGAGAAAAAGGCGACGCGCAGCCGTCTTTGTACCGGGACTTCAGCTTGGCCCAGTGAGGCCAGCAGGCCAATGTCGGCGGGACGCAGTACGCGGCCCGCCGACAGGGCACTGTCGCCGATGGCCAAGTCTTCGCCTGCCAAGCGTCGGTTGTCTCCAGTGCGCAAGACATTTGCGGGAATAATGATTCGATCGCCATCCTGTTGGACGAATTCCTGAGGGACGACGGTGNGAGGAGTCTCCTGCCAGCAGAGCGCCGGTCACTTGCAACACCGTGTCGGCATCCTCGGCCAACTCGCTGCCGGCGAATGCGTAGCCGTCCATGGCCGAGTTGTCGTGCGCCGGGACATTCAGATGCGACACGATATCGCGTGCCAGCACGCGTCCCAGCGCCGAACGCAACGGCAGCATTTCCACTGTGTTCAGACGCGGCACCAGTTGGTCAATAAAGGCGCGGGCCTGCGGAATCGGCAGGGCATTGGGGTCGTAGCCGCTGATACAGGAAACGATGGAGGCCAGACTGGGGGGCAGGGGACGAGTCATCAGGAAAGTTGGTGCAATTCGGCCAGGGTGTTGGCGCCGGCAAAGGCCTGCGCATCCTCGAAGGTTACGTCGATGCAGCGGTGTTGCGCCGTCCAGATGTCGATTTTGCGCTGGCCGCTATGTAAAAACTCCAGCAGACTGGATAGCAGCGACGTTTTCATCAAGCAGAAAACCGGCTGGGTACGTAATTTGCCGTCTTGCTGCGTGGCGGCCATGGCGATGTCGGCGTCTTGTTCGGTTAGCGCTTGCGCCAGGCGCTGTACCAGATCGAGCGGAAACCGGGGGCAGTCGCACGGCACCGTGACCAGGTAGGGGGTTTCGCAGCGTTCCAGTCCGGTGGCCAATCCCGCCAAGGGACCGGCGAAATCCGGCAGATTGTCTGGCCAGACGGCCACCCCCATGGCCTCGTAGGCGCCCAGGTTGCGGTTGGCGTTGATCATGGTTTCGCCGACCTGAGGTGCGAGACGCATCAACGCATGCAGAGCCATGGGCATGCCTTGGTAGTTCTGCAGTCCTTTGTCTACGCCGCCCATGCGGCTGCCCCGTCCACCCGCGAGAATGAGGCCCGTAATATCGTTAGTATGGATCATGGCACGCGATAAAACGCGCCGCGCTCAGCGCCGCGCAATGGCGGCCAGTATAGACCAGCCTCATCGCGTGGGCAGAGCAGAGGCTAGACCCAACTGCCGCTCTGCTAACATGCCCGAAGGTAGCCGCCTAGCCGCTTTGGCGTGAAATCGCTCCCGTGGGAGCAGCAAACCAAAGGCGCGGCCTTCGTCGTTTTTATTAACGACTCCTTTCTCTTTCGCTGATTTCAGAGACAGACCCTTCATGGTCACTTCCGATACTTTGCTTCAGGCCCTGCAGGCCGTCATTGATCCCAACACGGGCAAGCCCTTGGCCGAAGCCAAGGCAGTGAAAAACCTTCAGATCGATGGCGCCGATGTGGCGTTCGATGTGGAACTGGGTTACCCGGCCAAAAGCCAGATCCCGGCATTGCGCAGCGCATTGATTGCGGCAGCGAAATCGGTGCCGGGTGTGGGTAATGTATCCATCAACCTGCGTTCAGTGATTGTGGCGCATGCCGCACAGCGCGGGGTGGCATTGTTGCCCAACATCAAAAACATCATTGCCGTAGCGTCGGGCAAAGGCGGTGTGGGCAAGAGCACCACGGCCGTGAATCTGGCGCTGGCCCTGGCGGCCGAAGGCGCCCGGGTCGGGATTCTGGATGCGGATATCTATGGCCCCAGCCAGTCCATGATGATGGGCATCAATGCGCGCCCGCAGAGCGAAGACGGCAACACGATGGAACCCCTGGAAAACTATGGGGTGCAGGTGATGTCTATCGGCTTTTTGGTCGATGCCGACGAGGCCATGATCTGGCGCGGCCCGATGGCAGTGCAGGCGTTGGAACAGCTATTGCGCCAGACAAATTGGAAAGATCTGGATTATCTGGTGGTGGATATGCCGCCGGGCACAGGGGATATTCACCTGTCGTTGAGCCAAAAAGTGCCGGTGACGGGGGCCGTCATCGTGACGACGCCTCAGGACATTGCCTTGCTGGATGCGCGCAAGGGCGTCAAAATGTTCGAGAAAGTCGGGGTGCCGATCCTGGGCGTGGTCGAAAACATGGCGGTCCACGTCTGTAGCCAGTGCGGTCACGCCGAGCATATTTTCGGGTCGGGCGGCGGCCAGAAAATGGCGGCGGATTATCAGTTGCCGTATTTGGGCGCCTTGCCTTTGGATATCAATATTCGCCTGCAGGCCGATGGCGGTCAGCCGTCCGTGATTGCAGACCCGGATGGCGAGGTCGCGGGCTTGTACAAGTCCGTGGCGCGCCAGGTGGCGCTCTCGGTCGCCGGCATGGCCAAAGACCATTCTTCGAAACTGTCGGCGATTTCGGTTAGTCGAGCGAAGTAGGTAAAGCGCTATGAGCGATTCCTTTCCTGTCAGTCTGGATGTAGCGGTGGTGATGCGCAAGGAGCGCAT
>NZ_CBCSJH010000001.1:254119-630524 GCF_965139195.1 Bordetella tumbae
GCGCATCACGGGCCCGATGAGCCGCTGGCAGGAGTGGCGTTGGGTGCTGGACGATGTGGTCGCCAACGAGACGGCGTTCGGGCCGACGGCTCGTCTTTTATATAAAGACGATACGCAAGAGCGCTGGCTGCACCCGGGCTATACGGTGCGCTTGTTCAAAGACGACGCCGAAGGCTATGTGTTGAACGCTACGACGGCGGCACCCTGTTGGTTTGTGTTGTGGCGTATGCACGATGCCGAAGACGGCAGCGAGCCTCAGGCTCGGCCTGAAATTGTGACGCTCAGCTATCACGATGCGGGCCGCTGGCTGGATGCTCAGGAAACGGTGGAACAGGTACCGGCGCCACCGTCGGTGGTGCAATGGATGAACGCCTTTATTGCCGAGCATTATGTGCCTGAACCCAAGCGGCGCAAGCGCCCGGCCAGTTTCCAGTCACTGCAGGACCGTTTTGGCAATCCTGCGTCGGTGTCGACACTGAAGAAGTTTCGGGGCGAGGGTTCGTCATGACTGCGGAAAATCGGGACGGTTTTCTGCATCGTTGGTCGCGACGCAAGATCGAGGCCCGCGAGGGGGGCGTCCCGGATGAGGACCGTCCGCAGCAGGAAGCGCCTGCGGCGGGGGGTGAGCTTGCGCAGGATTGCGCTACGGACGAATTTTCGCAGCGGACCTCTGCAGCCTCGCCTGCAGAGGCCGTTTCGCACACGGGCAACGATGGCATAGGGAACGAAGCGCCGCCGTTGACGCTGGAGGACGTGCAGGCGTTGACGCGCGATTCGGATTTCGCACCATTCATGACTCGGCAGGTCTCGCCCGAGGTCAAAAACGCGGCATTGAAAAAGCTGTTTTCCGACCCGCATTACAACGTCATGGACGGGTTGGACATCTATATCGATGACTATTCGAACCTGGAGCCGTTACCGGCGCCCATGTTGCGGCGGTTGGTGAGTGCGCAGGCGCTGAAGATGTTTGAGGCTGTCAGCGAGGATAGCGCCGAGAGTTCCTGCACTGAGGACCGGGCGGTAGACGCGAATGTGCAGGACAGTGAGACAACGCCCGCGGCGGGGCAAGCCGAGATGGAAGACGAGGGCGAGGCCGATCGCCCACAGGCAGCATCTGAATCAGAGTAGTGCGGGCAGCAGAGAGGCCATGATGCTAATGAGTCTCGGTTCTTTATTCAGCATTGCGTCAGCGTAAACTCCACTCGTTGGACCTTTTATTTTTTGCGCTCATGACGACTCTAATCTGTGACTGCAACCGCACCATGCCGCTGGCTCCCGATGAGTTGAGCCGCGCGTTGGGCGAGCCTCTGGCACCTCATTCGTTGCTGTGCCGCGGCCAGGCGGGCGATTTTCAGCAAGCGATCCGTGGCACGGACCAGGTGGTGGTGGCCTGTACGCAGGAAACACGGCTGTTTGATGAGCTCGGGCGCAGCACTGAAGGCGCGATCGCGCCGGTGCGTTTTGTGAATATTCGGGAGACAGGCGGTTGGAGCCGCGATGCCAGACAGGCCATGCCTAAATTGGCCGCCTTGCTCGCCGCCGCCCATCTGCCCGAACCGGATCCGGTGGCTACGGTGACGTATCGCAGCGCTGGCCGCTTGTTGATCATAGGGCCGTTGGATCGAGCCGAACAGGCGGCGGCGCTGCTGGATGATGTGCTGGAAGTCACCTTGTTTGCGGATGGCCACGGCCATGCGGGCGGCACTCAGGCACGTCAGTACCCTGTGCTCGCGGGCCAGCTTGACCGTCTGCAGGGCAGGTTGGGGGCATTTGAGCTGTCCTGGTCGCAGCACAATCCGATTGATCTGGATCTGTGCACCCGCTGCAATGCGTGCGTGGCGGCCTGTCCCGAAGGAGCGATCGGCCTGGATTATCAGGTTGACCTGACGCGTTGCACAGGGCATCGAAACTGTACGGCATCCTGTACGGTGGCGGGCGCCATTGATTTTCAGCGTCCGCCGAGGCAACTGACAGAGGTCTTTGATCTGGTGCTGGATCTGGGTGCGACGCCGCAGTTCCGTCGTCATGAGCCGCCGCAGGGCTATTTCACCTGGGCTGATAATGCGCCGGGGACGCTGTTGAAACTGCGCGAGATGGTGGGCGAGTTCGAAAAGCCCAAGTTTTTCGACTACAAACAATCTCTCTGCGCGCATAGCCGTAACGAAACGGTAGGCTGCCGGGCCTGTGTGGACGTGTGTTCGGCCGAGGCCATCAGCAGCGACAAGCATCATCAACGGATTGTGGTGGATCCACATTTATGCGTGGGCTGTGGCGCCTGCACGACCGCATGCCCGAGCGGCGCGCTGTCCTATACATATCCGCGCAATCCCGATCAGGGGCTGAAACTGCGTACGCTGCTGGGTACCTATGCCCAGGCTGGCGGAAGCCGCGCCGTACTGCTGCTGCATAGTCAGCAAGCGGGCCAGCAACTGGTCGAGGGGCTGGGCCGTGCGGCACAGTTGAAGCAGGCCCACGGCGTGCCTGCGAATGTGATTCCGGTTTCTCTGTGGCATACCGCTGGTGTGGGGGCGGATCTGTGGTTGTCGGCCATCGCGTTTGGCGCGGCCCAGGTGGCAGTATTGCTGACCGGCGAAGAGGCGCCGCAGTATCAGGATGCCCTGAGGGCCCAGATGGACATCGCGCAGCGTATTCTGAATGGCTTGGGTTATGCAGGGCAGCATTTGCATTTGCTGCAGGCTACCGAGGTCGCTGCGCTGGATGGCGCTTTGCAGGAGGTAGCGAGCCTGCGTCCCGTCGCGCCTGCCGAGCCCGCTCGTTTTGCGGTGGCACCGGAAAAACGGACGACGCTGAGTCTGGCGTTGGATCATTTGGTGGCGTTGGCTCCCGAGCCTTTACCCGAGACTATCGATCTGCCGGGCGGCGCTCCAGGCAGTGGGTCGCCGTTCGGCGCGGTCACCGTTGACCCTGACGCCTGCACGCTGTGCATGAGCTGTGTGAGCGCTTGCCCGGCCAATGCGTTAAAGGACAACTCACAGCTTCCGCAGCTGCGGTTCATCGAAAAAAATTGCGTGCAGTGCGGCCTGTGCGAGCAGACTTGCCCCGAAGACGCAATTCAGTTGGTTCCCCGGCTGTTGTTGTCCGAGCGTCGCAAGGAAGCCGTGGTTCTGCATGAGGCCCAGCCATTCCATTGCATTCGCTGTAACAAGGCCTTTGGTACGCAAAAAGGCGTGGAAACCATGTTGCAGCGTTTGGGCGGGCACGCGATGTTCCAGGGCGCCGCGCTTGAGCGCTTGAAAATGTGCGGCGATTGCCGCGTTATCGACATGTATTCGTCTTCTAACGAGACACGCATTACCGACCTATGACGATTATTCCGCCTACCGCCACTGAACCGGCCAGCCATGACGAAGACTTTGCGCGGGCAGAGATTTATAGCCTGCTGGCGCATTTGTTCTATGCGCCGCCTGCGCCGGCGTTATTGGCACAGTTGCGGGAGGCGGATGAGGACGATTCGGGCAGTGTGCTGGCGCTATCGTGGAACGCCTTGCTGGCTTGCGCACGCGAACTGGACGTGACGGCGATACAGGCCGAGCACGATACCTTGTTCGGCGGGGTCGGCAAGCCAGATGTTTATTTGTTCGGGTCGCATTACCTGGCAGGGTTTCTCAATGAAAAGCCCTTGGTTCGCTTGCGCGATGACTTGACTGCGCTGGGACTTACACGTGACCCTGCCATGCCTGAAACCGAAGATCACATCGCGTATTTGTGCGAAGTCATGCGCTTTCTGATCACAGGCGCGGATACCAATACGTCGAATCTGGCCCAGCAACGGGAGTTCTTTTCGACGCATATCCGCCCGTGGGCAGACGATTTGTGCGCTGCGATCGTGCAGCAACCGGCTGCACGATTTTATGCGCGCCTGGCTGAATTTTTCCGGGATTTCAACAACATAGAAGCACAGGGCTTCGATATGCTGTCCTAGCCCGTGCCGTCTGGGCAGCTGTTTTTGATGCTGCGCGGCTAATAGCCTTACTTATGAAAGGGGATTGGCCCTTTGTGCGTTATCGCGGTACAGTATGCAAAGAGTTTCATATCTAGTAGCCCCGGAGGGGATCGTCATGTCACAAAAGAATCCTCGACTTTCGCGCAGGATGTTCTTGGCCGGCGCTGCCACAGCAGGTGCGGCGGCCGCGGGTGCGGCTGTTCTGCCTGAAAACCGCCAGACTGCTCAGACCCAAGCGGATGCCAAACCGGCGCCCAAAAACGGGGGCGGCTACCACCTGAGCGAACACGTCAAGCGCTATTACAAGACCACCCTCGTGTGACGGAGTCCGGCATGTTGCTGACCAAGAAAACCGTTGCCGCGCGCGATAGCGCGGTGCAATCCAATTTCGTGCAAAGCCTGCGCCGCGGGTTGTCGCAGGCTTTGCCTACGATGGATCGCCGCACGTTTCTGCGCCGCTCGGGTATAGGCGTCGGCGCTGGGCTGGCAGCTGCTCCCCTGGCGCTGGTGAGGCAGGCGGACGCCGCCGAAACCAAGGAAGTCTTGACCGGCAAAACGAAAACGTCTGTGCACCGCACGGTCTGTTCGCACTGTTCGGTCGGCTGTGCAGTCGACGCCGTTGTGGAAAACGGCGTCTGGGTGCGGCAAGAGCCTGTGTTCGATTCGCCCATCAATCTGGGGGCGCACTGCGCGAAGGGTGCTGCCCTGCGCGAGCACGGCCATGGTGAACACCGCCTGCGTTATCCGATGAAGCTGGTCAATGGCAAGTACCAGCGCATCAGCTGGGACACGGCACTGACTGAAATCTCCGAGCAGCTACTGAAGCTGCGCAAGGACAGTGGGCCGGATTCCATTTACTGGATTGGCTCGTCCAAGCATAACAACGAGCAATCGTATTTGTTGCGCAAGTTTGTCAGCTATTTTGGCAGCAACAATTGCGATCACCAGGCGCGTATCTGCCATTCCACGACGGTTGCCGGTGTGGCCAATACATGGGGCTATGGCGCCATGACCAACTCGTACAACGACATGCAGAATGCCAAAGTCGCTTTGTACATTGGGTCTAATGCGGCCGAAGCGCACCCCGTGTCGATGCTGCACATGCTGCACGCGAAAGAAACCGGTTGCAAAATGATTGTGGTGGATCCGCGTTTTACACGGACCGCCGCCAAGGCCGATCAACACATTCGCATTCGGTCGGGTACGGACGTGGCTTTCTTGTTTGGCCTGCTGTATCACATCTTCAAGAACGGATGGGAAGACCAGGCCTACATCGATGCGCGTGTCTACGGCATGGATCAGGTCAAAGCCGATGTGCTGGCAAAATGGACACCGGACAAGGTTCAGGACGTATGCGGTGTCGACGAAGCCACGATGTACGGCGTGGCCAAGTTAATGCACGAAAACCGGCCCGGCACGTTGGTGTGGTGTATGGGGCAAACGCAGCACTCCATCGGCAACGCCATGGTGCGCGCATCCTGTATTGTCCAGTTGGCGTTGGGAAATATCGGCAGATCGGGTGGCGGAGCCAACATTTTCCGTGGCCACGATAACGTGCAAGGCGCCACGGACGTGGGGCCCAACCCGGACTCACTGCCGGGGTACTATGGCTTGACTGAAGGCTCGTGGAAACACTTCGCCAACGCGTGGGGTGTGGATTACGAATGGATCAAGAGCCGGTATGCCTCACCGGAGTTGATGACCAAGCCGGGCATTACGGTGTCGCGTTGGATCGACGGCGTGTTGGAAAATCCCGAGGTACTGGATCAACCCACGAATCTCAAGGCGGTCATCTATTGGGGTCACGCACCCAACTCGCAGACGCGCGGGCTGGAGATGAAACGGGCCATGGACAAGCTCGATCTGCTGGTCGTCGTGGATCCTTATCCGTCGGCGACAGCGGCCATGGCGGCCATGCCTGGCAAGCCCGAAGAGCTCAACCCAAATCGCGCGGTTTATTTGTTGCCGGCTGCGACGCAGTTCGAGACCAGTGGTTCCTGTACGGCCTCGAACCGCTCACTGCAATGGCGCGAAAAGGTCATTGAGCCGCTGTGGGAAAGCCGCAGCGATCACATGATCATGTATCAGTTCGCCGAAAAACTGGGCTTTGGCAAAGAGTTCGTCAAGAACTACGCGCTGCAAAAAGTCAAAGGCATGGACGAGCCGGTGATCGAGGACGTCCTGCGCGAGATCAATCGCTGCTGCTGGACAATCGGGTACACCGGTCAGAGTCCCGAGCGCTTGAAAGCGCACATGCGCAATATGCACGTGTTCGATGTGAAGACCCTGCGCGCCAAAGGCGGCAAGGACGCCGAAACAGGCTATGACCTGACGGGCGATTATTTTGGCTTGCCGTGGCCGTGTTGGGGCACCCCCGAGATGAAGCACCCGGGGACGGCGAACCTGTACGACACCAGCCTGAATGTGATGCAGGGCGGCGGGAATTTCCGTGCGAACTTCGGTGTCGAGCGTGGTGGCGTGAGCCTGCTGGCCGAAGACGGCTCGCATTCGAAAGGCGCGGATCTGACGACAGGCTATCCCGAGTTCGATCATGTGCTGCTCAAGAAACTGGGTTGGTGGAGCGAGCTGACCGATGCGGAAAAGACCGCAGCCGAAGGCAAGAACTGGAAAACAGACCCTTCTGGCGGGATCATCCGTGTGGTGATGAAGAACCATAGCTGCTATCCATTCGGCAACGCCAAGGCCCGTGCCGTGGTGTGGAATTTCCCGGATCCGGTCCCGCAGCATCGCGAGCCCATCTATGGCACGCGCCCGGACCTGGTCGCGAAATATCCTTCGCACAATGATCTGAAGACATTCTGGCGCGTGCCGACGTTGTATACGTCGCTGCAGCAAAAGAACGTCGCGGACAAGCTGTACGAAAAATTCCCGATTATTTTGACGTCGGGCCGCTTGGTCGAGTACGAAGGTGGGGGCGAAGAGACGCGTTCCAATCCATGGCTGGCCGAGTTGCAGCAGGAAGCTTTCGTCGAGATCAATCCAAAGGCGGCAGCGGATCGCGGCATTCAGAATGGCGATCGGGTATGGGTGCATACCCCCACGGGTGCGCGCCTGAATGTTCAGGCGTTGGTCACGCCGCGAGTGGGTCCCGACACGGCGTTTATGCCATTTCACTTTTCGGGTCATTGGCAAGGACAGGACATGCTGGCCAGCTATCCGGAAGGCGCAGCCCCGATTGTGCGTGGCGAAGCCGTCAATACGGGCACCACGTACGGGTATGACTCCGTCACGATGATGCAAGAAACCAAAACCACGATCTGCAATATCGCAAAGGCTTGAGGAGAGCGTTATGGCGAGAATGAAATTCGTCTGTGATGCAGAGCGTTGTATCGAATGCAATAGCTGCGTCACGGCCTGTAAGAACGAACACGAAATCCCGTGGGGCGTTAACCGCCGCCGCGTGGTGACCTTGAACGATGGCGTGCCCGGTGAAAAATCCATCTCGGTTGCCTGTATGCACTGCAGTGATGCGCCGTGCATGGCAGTCTGTCCGGTGAACTGCTTTTATCGCACCGAAGAAGGTGTGGTGCTGCACAACAAGGACACCTGTATCGGTTGCGGTTATTGCTCGTATGCGTGTCCGTTTGGCGCGCCGCAGTTTCCGTCCGAAGGGGCGTTCGGCGTGCGTGGCAAGATGGACAAGTGCACGTTCTGTTCGGGTGGTCCCGAAGAGCACGGCAGCGCCGCCGAATTTGAGAAGTATGGCCGCAACCGATTGGCTGAGGGCAAGCTGCCTGCGTGTGCCGAGATGTGTTCGACCAAGGCGCTGTTGGCTGGCGATGGCAACGTGGTGGCGGATATATTCCGCACGCGCGTCTTGCATCGCGGCAAGGGCGCCGAGGTCTGGGGCTGGGGTACGGCCTATGGCTCGCAACAGGCTGATCAGCCGCCCGCACAATCGCAGCCTGCGACGGACACAAAGGGTAAATCATGAGCTTACGTTTTGCCTTTGCCGTGATGGGTATCCTGGCGCTATCGGCCTGTACAGAGACGCCACAGGAAATGCATTCCAACGCCGGTCACGGCGTCCCCGAGTATGCGGGCACCGGCAGTAATTTTGTGGCGCCGGGCTGGACGCAGGGTGACAAGACCAGTTGGACCAGCGAGATGACCGCACGGACCCAGCGCGGACAGAACGAGTACAACAAACTTAACTGACCGGAGATCGCCATGTTACGGTCATTTTCCCAAGGTAAAACACGCCTCCTGGGGGCTTGGGGAGCGCTGTGCGCGGCGATGCTGACGGCTGTCGTATTGCTCGCGCCTGCCGCAGCACAGCAAGCCGCACCCGCCAGCGGCGGGCTGGGTGGCATCCAGAGCGCCAATATTTTTGAGGTCAAGCCTGATGCCAATGAGCAGCCAGGTTATGCCGAACAGACCAATGCCGAGCGCGCCAAAGTACAGCCCGGTAATAACGCACCCATGTGGCGCCAAGTCAATTCCGGCGAGCCAGGGTACAGCAGCTTGCCGCATAGCCAGGCGCCTGAAGCCGGCGTGCTGATTCAGCGCTTTGTGCAATATCCGGGATCGCAATACACCACGGCTGGCGAAGCCTGGCGTCAGGTGCGCAACAATTGGTTGATTCCCTATGGCGGCGCATTGCTGCTGATTGCATTTGTGGCGATCGCACTGTTCTATTTGGCCAAGGGACCGATCAAGGTCCATGGTGCGGAAACCGGCCGCAAGATCGAGCGCTTCACGTATTTCGAGCGCGCCGCGCATTGGGTGAATGCGACTGCGTTTGTCATCCTGGCCTTGTCCGGCATCGTGATGGCGTTCGGCAAGTTTTTCATGTTGCCGTGGATGGGGCCTGCCATCTTTGGCAAGCTGACCTGGTTCCTGAAAACGGCGCACAACTTCGTCGGCCCCGTGTTTGCCGTGTCCTTGATCGTCGTGTTGTTGACCTTTGCCAAGGACAACATCTGGCGCCGTTACGACTGGACGTGGTTGCGCAAGGGCGGTGGTTTATTGCGGCCCCAGCATGTGTCGTCGGGACGTTTTAACGCCGGTGAAAAAATCATGTTCTGGGGTGGCATGCTGTTCCTGGGCATGGTGGTGGTGGTGTCGGGCCTTTTCCTGGACCATGTCGTGCCCGGGCTGGCATATACGCGTGGCAATATGCAGATTGCCCATATGGTTCACGGTGTGTCGGTTATCCTGATGATGTGCATGCTGCTGGGGCACATTTATCTGGGTACGATCGGTATGAAAGGCGCATACAAGGCCATGAAGACCGGGTACGTCGACGAAACGTGGGCGCGCGAACACCATGACGTCTGGTACGACGATATCAAGTCGGGCAAGGTCCCGGCGCAGCGCACTGCCGATCGGGCGTCGAAACGGCGCAGCCATGCGATGGTACGTCCGACATCGGGATCACATTGAACCAGCGAGTGCCTGCGCAAGCGGGTCTTGCGCAGGCAGGTCCGAGCCATGCACGACATGGGAAGGAGGACAGTTGACTGTTCCCTTCCCTAAAGGAAAGGGATTCCCACTTCACAGAACCGAGCCGTTGTACATCATATGCACTCAGGTCTTACCGTTTCTCCATGGGCTAACACCGCCAGCCTGGCGGCTAATGGTTTGCATGCCCGAGATACTATCCAAGCCAAACCAGAAAACTGGATATTTATCCAGATGCCAACTCAAATCAGACCAATCTTGCAGCCTTGCGGCTGCGCCCTTTCCTCCCCGGCATGAATGCCGAGGTTTCTCGGAGCAATGGATGAAGACGAGATTCGCAGCATGGTCACTGGTGTTGGGTGTGTTGAGCACTCAGGCCGCTTGGGCTGCCGTCAGTGCTCAAGACGAAGCCAAGGCCGCTGAAGCCAAAGCTAAAGCCGCCTGGAGCACCAAGGTGACCGCCTATCAATTGTGTGCGGCTCAGGATAAGGTCGCAGAGGAATACCGCGCGCATATGAAGGCGAGCGGCAAAGATGCGCCCGCACCCGTGGCCACGCCTGCCTGTTCGGATCCGGGGCCGTTTGCGTATGCGCCTCAGGCCCGGGAGGGCTCTGGTGCGCACTCTCCCGCAGAAACGGCAACGCAACCGCCGAGTTCCGCCCAGCCTGATAGCGCCGGCAAGCCGTTAGCTAAGTGAGCGTAACCCCGTTGTTGCCCCGACTGACTCAGGCAAGTGCGCCGTTGACCCGTGAGGTGACGGTCGTAAACGAATTTGGCGCTGCCGAGACGGTGTCTATTCCGGCAGAGCGTCCGTTGACGATTTATGTCGATCGGCGCGAGATCGTGACCTTGATGACGTTAGGCGCCATGCCTGAATTATTGGTGCTGGGGTACTTGCGTAATCAACGGTTGATCCGTGAGGCCAGCGACGTACTGTCCATCATGGTCGACTGGGAGGTCAATGCCGCAGCGGTGGAAACGCGCCACGGTATTACGGATATCGATGCCCGGACTGCTCAACGAGTGGTGACGACTGGATGCGGGCAGGGCAGTGTATTCGGCGGCCTGATGGAGGAGCTGGATCAACTCCAGTTGGCGCCGCATGCACGAGTGACACAGACGCAGTTATATGGTCTGCTCAATGCCATTCGTTTGCAGGAAACCACCTATAAATCGGCAGGATCAGTGCATGGCTGCGCGTTGTTCCGTGGCGCCGATATGCTGATGTTTGTCGAGGACGTCGGGCGTCACAACGCAATCGATACCTTGGCTGGCTGGATGTGGATGCAGCCCGAGTCCGAGCAGCGGGGAGACGACAAGATCTTCTACACGACGGGGCGGTTGACCAGTGAAATGATCATGAAATCCGCGCAGATGGGCGTGCCGGTCGTGGTGTCGCGCAGCGGCATGACGCAGATGGGATACGAAATCGCACGGGACCTGGGATTGTGCACCATTGGCCGTGCCATCAATCGGCGTTTTGTTTGTTATACCGCGCCGGAACGCTTGGTGTTGCAGCCTGAATTGGCGGCGTCGCGCGTGGCTGCCGATAGCGTGAGCGTCGCAAGCGGATCCTGATCGCCAGCAACGCTGGCGCCTTACAGAGCAAAGGTGCGTCAGCCTGGCCTGTGCGCAGCGCTTTTTGTGGGTCGGCGTTGCCGGGTGGTTTTTTGGGTCGTGAACGTCCACCACGGCAATACCCGTTTCATCGAGAGTACTTGACCGCTTTGCAACGGGCCGTAGCCTGGCATCGAGGACAGCGCGGCTTGCCATTGCGGGCTGCGCAGAATGGCAAGCAAAGCCTGCGTAGAGGGCTGATCCAGGGTCGATTTCAGGCAGACCAGGAAATAGTTTTCCTGCACCAGCGGAACAAAATCCAGTGCATGCCCGAGCACGGCGGGCTCGATGCCGAGACCGGCATCTGCATGGCCACTCGCAATAGCGTGAGCTACTGCGTTATGTGAGGGTTCCGTGCGTTCGTATCCATTGATCGCCGCCGCCGGGATGTTCGCCTGTTCGAGCAGCTCGTCAAACAGCACACGTGTACCCGTACCGAGGGCGCGATTCACATAGCGCACCTCTGCGCGGCGCAGATCGGCCAGGGCGCTGATGCGTTTGGGATTGCCTCGCGCCACGATCAGCCCCTGGCTGCGTTGGGCAAAGCCGATGATCTTGTGCAGCCCCGGCTTGAGCAGGGGTTTGTAAATGCGTTCGGTCAGGGAGCCTGGCACGGGGTCCTGGCGGGTATGAAAGCCTGCGATGACGCAACGGCCCTCGTTGAGTCCGCGAATCGCATCGACGCTGCCGGCATAGCTGATGTCGAGATAGAGCTTGTCGCTGGCCACGGCGTGCTCGCGCAACGCGCCCAAGGCATCGTCATGACTGGCGTACAGCGGCACAACGTGGGCCGCGTCGTCAAATGCCATGGCGAAAGCGCGCTCCAGATCGGCGCGTAGCGCGTTGATTTGCGGGGCCAGCCGGGCTTGGGCCTGGCGTTCGGCCCACAGCAATTTTTCACCGAATTCGTTCAGCTGTGCGGGCTGCCCCTTGTCCCAGACGATCAGGGTGCGGCCCAGTGTCTGTTCCCATCGTTTGAGCTCACCCCATACATGGCGGTACGACAAGCCTAGCGCCTTGGCGGCGCCCGAGATTGAGCCGTGTTCGCGCACGGCGAACAGCAAGTCCATCAGCGCGTTGCCGATGATCGAGGGGGCGGCCGACGTGGAGCCCAATTGGTAGGAGAGGTCGATACGATGCACGGCGGAAGTATGCCCTAAATGCGGGTTGGGGACGTTCCTCTGCAGATAGTAAGTCATCCCTATGCAAAAGTATTCATATGGTGGGCCGCGTTTTGGTGAGATACCCTCAGCACATTGTGCAGCGGACGAGTGAGTTTTCGCTCTGAAGGCATGGGGCTGAATTCGCGGTTCGGCTCAGAATGCGTGGCGCCGCACGGATCGTAAATCCAGATAGAAAAATGACACTTTGCTCTCTGCTCGTCTTCCATGAATACCGTATCTGAAAGCGTATTGACGGCTTTTGAACTGATCGTGTCAGTTGATCCGGTGTTGCTGTCCATCGTGTTGCGTTCGCTCGCTGTGAGCGCCTGTGCCTGTGTGTTGGCGTGCGCAGTGGGGATGGTGGCCGGTGCATGGCTGGCGGTCGCACGATTTCGTGGTCATGGATTCGTGTTGGTGCTGTTGAATACCTCGCTGGCATTGCCATCCGTAGTGGTGGGGTTGGTGGTGTACTTGCTGCTGTCACACTCCGGTCCTTTGGGATTTCTGGGCTGGTTGTTTTCGTTTCAAGCCATGGTGCTGGCCCAAGCGGTGCTGGTTTGCCCTGTCGTAACGGCACTGGTGCGTCAAACGATTTCCGATGCCGAGCGGCACCACGGTGAGCAATTGCGCTCGCTGCGCGCGCGTGAATGGCTGCGCGGCCTCTTGCTGGTCTGGGATGAGCGTTTTGCGTTGTTGACGATTGTGATCACGGGCTTTGGCCGGGCGATTTCAGAGGTCGGTGCGGTGATGGTGGTGGGCGGCAATATCGAGGGTTACACGCGCGTGATGACCACTGCCATTGCGTTGGAAACCAGCAAGGGCGATTTACCGTTGGCACTGGCATTGGGATTGTTGCTGTTGTGTGTGGTGTTGCTATTGAATATGTTGGCTGCGGTGGTGCGGCGTTGGCGCGAGCGGCGTGATGCGGGATTGTCCGGTTTGTTTGACCGGGCGGGAGCCGGTGCATGACCTGTACAGCGCCTTTCGAGACCTTGTTTGATCTGCGCGATGTTGACGTGGATTTCGGCAACGTGCAGGCCCTGCGTGAGGTGTCGTTGACGATACGGCCGGGTGAGTGCGTGGCGCTGGTGGGCGCGAATGGCAGTGGCAAGAGCACGCTGCTGCGCGTGTTGCATTGCCTGCTGCAACCCTCGCGCGGCCAGGCCTCATGTGTGGCGCGCAAGCACCAGGCCATGTTGTTTCAGCAGCCGTACATGTTGCGCATGTCAGTGTTGAACAATGTGGCTTTGGGGCTATGGTTGCGCGGCATGCGTTGGCGCGATGCTCGCGCGCAGGCTGGGCCTGCATTGGCGAGAGTCGGTATGGAGGATCTTGCCACCCGCAGTGCCAAGGCCTTGTCCGGCGGACAGCAGCAACGATTGGCGATGGCGCGTGCCTGGGCCCTGAAGCCGGATGTGTTGTTGCTGGACGAGCCAACGGCCAGCCTGGATCCCCATGCCAAGCGTGAGGTCGAGCAGATGATGCATGACTTCGTGCAACCGGTGATAGCGAGTGAGGGGACGTCTGACGCTCGATCCGAGGCGAATCGCCGGCCTGCGATGGTGTTCAGCAGCCACAATCTGGGCCAGGTCAAACGGCTGGCGCAACGCGTGATTTATTTAGAACGGGGTCGCGTGGTGGTCGATCTGCCCGTTGACGATTTCTTTTACGGCCCGCTGCCCGAAGCAGCCAGTTTTTTCCTCAAAGGAGAACGCATCCTATGAAACTCTCGACTCTCTTGCGGCGCGTAGCGATGCCGGCTTTGCTCGTCGCCGCCACGTGGGCAGCGCCGGCGGCCCAGGCAGAAACCATTGTCATGGCTTCGACCACTTCTACTGAGCAGTCTGGCTTGTTCGCGCATTTGTTGCCTGCTTTTAAAAAGGCCAGCGGTATCGATATCAAAGTCGTCGCGCAGGGAACCGGTCAGGCACTGGATACTGCACGCCGTGGTGACGCCGACGTATTATTTGTGCACGATCAAGTGGCTGAAGAAAAATTCGTGGCCGAGGGCTACGCTACCAAGCGTTATCCCGTCATGTACAACGATTTTGTCTTGATCGGCCCGGCTGACGATCCTGCAGGGATAAAGGGCAACGATATCGTTCAGGCCTTGAGCAAGTTGGCCAAGGACAATGCGTCTTTTGTCTCGCGCGGCGACAAGAGTGGCACGCACGCCGCCGAGCTGCGGTTCTGGAAAGCTGCGGGTGTTGAGGACATGGGCAAGGGCTATAAAGCCTGTGGTTGCGGCATGGGGCCGGCGTTGAATATGGCCTCGTCGATGGGCGCTTATGTTTTGTCGGACCGTGGCACGTGGCTAAGTTTCAAGAACCCCGGCAAGCTGAAGATTCTGGTCGAAGGCGACAAGCGTTTGTTCAATCAGTACGGCGTGATGGTGGTCAATCCCGCCAAGTTCCCGCACGTCAAGGCCAAGGAGGCTCAGCAATTCGTGGACTGGGTGACGTCGTCAGCGGGGCAGGACACGATTGCCAGCTACAAGGTCAACGGGCAACAGCTGTTTTTCCCGAACGCGGAAAAATAAAGTCGAGCGTATGCTGTTTGCGTCATGTCAGCAGCGGGGAATGATTTAACGCTGCTGGGCTCGCATCGCGGATAGACGGCATATCAGTCAAATCAGGCTCGATGAATTCGAGCCTGATTTTTTTGCTGTCGTTTATTCCTTGGCGCTTTGCACCACCATGTCCAGCACATACACATAACGGGATGCGTCAGCTGGCACCGGGTTGCGTTCATAGCGTTTTACGCGCAGCACGTTACGTATGCCCGGTTGATGGGTATAGCCTTCGATTTCGCTATAAAAAGCCTGCCATTCGCCTTGGCCGGTCTGGATCCCGTTGGCATCGTATTGCACCTCGCGCACCTGCAGGCATTGCATATTGGGGATGCCAGGATGAGAACAACGTACTCGCTGCGAGGCGATTTCCAGGAACTGGGTTTCGCCTGCGCCACCATAGCGAGTCTCGTCAGTGGGCGTGCCTGTCAGCGTCCATTGCGCGCCGTCGGCGAAGCCCAGCGTCAATAGCGGTCCCGTCGGGCTCTGCGTGATCTGCCAGGTGGACGCTTGTGGCAAACGTTGGCCGAAGGCCTGTTCGTATTGCATGAGCGCATTGTCGTTGCAGGCCATCATCGTGCCGACGGCACCCGAGATTTTGATCTTGTTCGCGTCGAGGCTATAGCCTGCACCCAGCCGGTTGCACAGGCCGGATACGGACAGGCGTTGATCCTTGAAACTCAGACGCAAAGGCGCGCCATCGCGTGTTTTGGGTGGCGCCCATTCTGTTTGTGCGGTGCCGTTGGCGTCACGGGCTTCGCTTAAGTCCCAGTGATACGCCGATAGCGTCGAGGCGGCGGTGTTTGTGCCCGTCGTGGGCGCATCGGTAGTAGACGTTGTATTCGTGTTCATCGCGCAAGCACTCAGTACGCTGACCGTGGCGGTAAGTAGTAGACGAGAGAGCAAAGTGTTCAATGGCATGGCGCGTGGTCCTGATAAAGCAAGTTCAAGGCTTGATTATGGACTGAATTGATGCGGCGAGCTGTCATTGACGAGAATGCCGTGTGAAGAAGCGCTACGTAGTGACGATTTGTGTAATACGCTCGTGATTTATGTAACGTGTTCACGTTGTCCGCCAGACGCCAGAGCTGCCACGGCGATGGCTGTCGATCAAATGCGTGTCGATCATTCCCGTAGCCTCCATCAATGCATGCATGGTGGTTGGCCCGACAAAGGAAAAACCGCGCTTGCGCAGGGCTTTGCTCAGTGCAGTGGAGGCCTCGGATACGGTGGGGATCTCCGCCAGCGTACGGGGAGCGGGGGTTTCGGCCGGTTGAAATGACCAGATGAAATCCACCAGCCCGCCGTCGGCTCGCAGTGCGATGGTCGCAGCAGCGTTGTTGATGGTAGCCAGGATTTTGGCCCGGTTGCGTACGATGCCGCTATCGGCCATCAGGCGTACGATGTCTTTTTCACTGAACGTCGATACGACATCGGGATCGAACTGGCGAAACGCAGCACGAAAAGCCTCGCGTTTGCGCAGGATCGTCGCCCACGACAAACCCGATTGAAAACACTCCAGGCTCAACCGTTCGAACAACCCGTGTTCATCGCGCACGGGCATCCCCCACTCGGTATCGTAGTATTGGCGCATTAAGGGGTCTTGCGCGGCCCAGGGTGGGCGCGCCAAGCCGTCTTCACCGATGATGACGCCGGTGGGTGAGTTCATCTGTTGCTCCGGGAAACTTCGGCATGCATGCCGGAAAAAAAGGGCAGCGGTCATGCTGCCCTCACGGAATAATAAAACGTCTATGCGGCTGTGGCGCCATGCTCGAGGCCCAGCAGCAGTTCCTTCGCCGGTAATCCGCCGGCAAATCCAGTGAGAGCTCCGGATGCGCCAACAACGCGATGACAAGGCGCGATGATCGAAATCGGATTGCGTCCATTGGCGGCCCCAACGGCACGCACGGCCTTGGGCCGGCCGATCTGTGTCGCGATGTCGCGATAGCTGCGCGTCTGGCCGTAGGGAATGGTCAAGAGCGCAGCCCAGACCTGTTTCTGGAATTCAGTGCCAACAAAATCCAATGGCAGGTCAAAGCGTTCGCGTCGTCCCGCAAAATATTCCGTCAATTGCTGCTCGGTTTTTAACAGAGTGGGATGGTCGGCATCCTCTTGCATCGGCCCCAGGCGAACACGGCCTGGCCGGTCGTTTTCCCACAAAATGGCAGCCAGCTTGGCGTCCTTGGCGACGAGCGTCAATCGGCCCACGGGAGAGGCGATGGTCTTGCAGGCATAGGACATGATGGTTCCTTTCACAGATGGAGCGGATCTAGGTTTGTGGTGATGCCGGTTGTGCCGGTGCAAAGCATCGCCCTGCTGTATCACCATGTCTGTAGTCTAGGGATCACGCCTGAGTGGCGCACTCGTATTCTTGCCGTTGAACTGGGTTTTCGTGGGGAGCTATCACCCTCGAGGGCGAGGCGTCATTGCGTTTTATACAAGAAAACCATGGAAATAAATAATTCTCATTTATAAAATGGATGTTCCTTATCGAATCAACCGGAGACGCGGATGGACAGTGTGATCAATACGGTCGAGGCTCTGGAGTCTCAGGTGGGAGCGCGTGCAGGCGCTGTGGACCTGAAAGTGATCGATCATCTGGATGCCCATGCTCAGCGCTGGCTGGCCGTTTCGCCATTGGTGTTTGCGGGGTTCAGCGACACACAGCAGATCGAGGTGACGGTGGCTGGCGGCCGTCCGGGTTTTACGGTGGCATTGGATGCGAGCCAGTTGCGTATCCCGCGTGTGGCGCTGGATGATCCGCATTATGCCCAGGTGGGACGCGGGGCTGGCTTGTTGTTCCTGATCCCGGGGCTGGGAGAGACCTTGCGGGTGAATGGCGCGGTGGAGGCGGTGTCCGATGATGACATAGTGATTGCGGTGCATGAGTGCTATGCCCACTGCGCAAAGGCATTGCTGCGATCGGCATTCTGGTCATCTGACGAGCCGGTTGCGCGAACGGGTACCGACGATCTGCCAGGATTTCTGGCGGTGTGCCGTTTTATGGCCTTGGCGACAGCCGATACCGAATTGCGCACCGATTTGAGTCCCAAGGGCGATCCCGCGGGCTTGCTGATGCAGGGGGACTCAACGCAGCTTTGTTTTGCCGATCGTCCCGGTAATCGCCGGACGGATAGCATGCGCAATATGCTGGTGCGGCCACAGGCAGCCATCATGTTGCTGGCGCCTGGGTCTGCGCAGGTTGCCGTGGTGAGAGGACGTGCGCACATGACGGCAGACGAAGCATTGAGACAGCAGTTCGAAGTGCAGAGCAAGATTCCAAAGGTCGTGACGGTATTGGAATCACCGCATGTTGTCTTGCGGGAGAGTGCCGCGTTGCTGCGGGCACGGCCTTGGATGACCGCATCGGCGCCAGAGGACATTGATCCTGCTGCTGTTTTTGCCGCACACGTCAAACTGAATAAGACAGGGGGTTTGAGCGCGGCGATTGCGCGCGGGATGGTGTCGATTCCCGGGCTGATGCGTAAAGGACTGGATCAGGATTACAAACGGAATATGTACTGATCTGCACTTGGCTATACGTAGAACCCGCAGTGTGATAACTGCGAATATCGTGGGATGACGATGATGTGTACGCTTGTTTTTTTTCATGCGTATACAGGAGTCCCTCTTGCGTGAAATCTTCGATTGCGCCGTTCTGATGACCCCCGGCCATGAGGGCTGGGTACGGGATTGGGTAGATAGCCATCACGGACAATTCGGCCGTTTGCGGCTGTACGTGCTGGACGTCACCAGTGAGGCGCCTGCCGACGCTCAATGGTTGTCGCGCGCTCACTTGGCATTGCGGCGCTTTGATGGCTGTATATTGCCGGTGGCGCCTGAGTCGCTGTCCTGGGTACGTACCGTGCTGGCTAATGCCGAGGCGAGATTGCGCATCCCATTGGTCGCCGTCGTTTTCGATATCACTGCTCCAGGGATGTTGGACTTGTTGTCGCTGGGTGTTGCCGATTTTGTGCGGGCGCCTGTTTGTCCCGATGAGCTACGGGCGCGCCTGGTGCATTGGCATCGCCAGGCGCGGCCACATGGTCTGACAGAGGCTGCTACGGCGCTATCGTTGACATCATCGCCTGCTTCTGTGTCGGAGGGGGATCAGGCCCTTCGGCCTCGCAACAGGCGCCCCGGCGGGACCATACAGGAGCCTTTGCGCGCCTACGGCGGACTGCCAGGCAGCAAACACCTGTCACCCAGAAAGAAATCGCCTCGGCCGGCTGCCGCAAACGATGTTTTTGATATCGGGGCGATTGACCAGCCGTTTCGTCAAGCCAAGGCCCGGATGGTCGAGGATTTCGAGTGTGCTTATTTGCGTCATGCCTTGTCACGCCATTCCGGAAACGTCGCTCAGGCTGCGCGCGCCTCCAGCAAGCACAGGCGCGCGTTCTGGGCACTGATGCGCAAGCATCGTATTGACGCTGCTCATTATCGCGATAACGCTTCTTTGCCTGAGCCACCAGCCTGATTCGGGCATAGCGCACTGCCGGGGGGCGGGCACACCCAGGGGCAGGCGCCCGCTATGCGTTTGAGGCAGTAAAATCACGGCTTCCGAAATCGAAGGATCGCTGTGTCCGCTGCTTCCCTGAAGAACGATGTGTTTCTGCGCGCCCTGTTGCGCCAGCCCGTCCCGTATACCCCGATTTGGCTGATGCGCCAGGCGGGGCGCTATCTGCCCGAGTACAACGCGACACGTGCGCGGGCGGGTTCGTTCATGGGGCTGGCGCAAAATCCCGATTACGCCGCAGAGGTCACGTTGCAACCCTTGGCACGCTACGATCTGGATGCGGCCATTCTGTTTTCTGACATCCTGACGGTGCCGCACGCCATGGGCTTGGGGCTGGATTTCGCACCGGGCGAAGGGCCGCGCTTTGAGCGGCCGCTGCGCACCGAGGACGATGTGGCGCAGCTCGCGGTGCCCGATATGGACTCACTGCGTTACGTTTTCGATGCTGTGACGGTCATCCGCCGGGAATTGGATGGCAGGGTTCCTCTGATCGGTTTTGCAGGCAGCCCCTGGACCATCGCGTGTTACATGGTCGAGGGGCGTGGCAGCGCCGACTACCGCCTGATCAAGACCATGCTGTATTCGCGCCCGGATCTGTTGCATCGCATCCTGGATATCAACGCGCAAGCGACCCAGCAATACCTTAATGCCCAGATCCAGGCGGGGGCGCAGGCCGTCATGTTGTTTGACAGCTGGGGGGGAGTGCTGGCCGATGGCTTGTTCCAGCAGTTTTCGCTGGCCTATACCCGCAAGGTCGTGTCGGGCTTGATCCGTGAGCACGAGGGACGCCAAGTCCCCGTCATTGTCTTTACCAAGGGCGGCGGGCTGTGGCTCGAAGATATCGCCGCCTGCGGCTGTGATGCGGTGGGGCTCGACTGGACGGTAAACCTAGGACGCGCGCGCCAGCGCGTCGGCGATGCCGTTGCATTGCAGGGCAACCTCGATCCGATGACATTGTTCGGCAGCAGTGATGCCATCCGGGCCGAAGCCCGCCGGACGCTGGACGCTTTTGGCCCTGTCGGCGGGGCCGGGCATGTCTTCAATCTGGGACATGGCATTTCGCAGCATACGCCGCCCGAGGCTGTCACGGACCTGGTGGACGAAGTGCACGCCTACAGCCGCTCGTTTCACGCCTAAGTAAGTGTCCGCTAGCGTGCTGAAGGCCTAGTCTGTGTGCTGGTCACCCAGACTTGTGCACAGCAGCGAAATCGCTCCCAGCAGCACCGGCAATCTAGGATAAATTCTGGGATATTTTTATAAGTCATTGATTTTAAAATAAAAATACAATGTCAATAGTATTCGGGCATTTATTTTTATATTAAGCACCTTGACAGGAAATCAGGTTATTGAATGTTTTTCCCCAAAGTTATCCACAGGCTGTGTTGCCGTGGATATTTCGCGCAGATTTGACAGCCTGTTAGCTCAAAAATCGAGAATTCACTTTAACTTGTCCACGCCGACTACCATGCTTTTGATATCCACTGCCCATGTCTGACGTACCCGATGGCCTCCGTCCCAGCGTGGGGTGCTGGGTGCGCGTGGCACTGGATGTCCCGCTGCCGGGGCCTTTTGATTATCGGGCTCAGGCTGCTGTACCTGTCGGTGCGCGGGTGATTGTGCCGTTTGGCCGTCGCAAATTGGTGGGCGTGGTTGTGGATAACCCGGCCGAGCCGTCCATTGATCCAGCGCAGGTACGCGAGGTGGAGCAGGTCCTCGAGGATTTGCCCGCATTGCCTGCTGATTGGCTGCGTTTGGCACGGTTTGCAGCCGATTATTATCAGCGGCCGCTAGGCGAGGTCATGTTGCCCGCCATGCCACCGCCATTGCGCAAGCCCTCGGCTTACCAAGGCAAACGGTCGGGGCAAGGCCCGGTAGCACGTCTGGACGCACGCAAGGCCAAGCACGTTGTCGCGGCGGCCACGCCCGATCAGGCACCTGTACTGAATGAGGCCCAACAGGCGGCGGTAGATGCCGTTGCAGCGCTAGATGGGTTCAAACCCGTTTTGCTGCACGGGGTGACCGGTAGCGGCAAGACCGAAGTCTATCTGCATATTGCCGAACGCGTGCTGGCGGCGGGACGCCAGGTCTTGTTGCTGGTGCCCGAAATCAATTTGACGCCGCAGCTCGAGGCAGCGGTGCGGGCGCGATTGGAATCAGTGCTGGGGGTTGACGGCCTGGCCGTGATGCATAGCGGCCTTTCGGACGGCGAGCGCGTGCAGGCGTGGGCCCGGGCGCAGCGCGGCCAGGCGCGCATGTTGCTGGGCACGCGGATGGCGATTTTTGCGCCGCTGACCGAGCTGGGCCTGATCGTGGTCGACGAAGAGCACGATGCCTCGTACAAGCAGCAGGACGGCCTGCGTTATTCCGCCCGCGATCTGGCGGTATGGCGGGCGCGCGATCAAAATGTGCCGGTGGTGCTGGGCTCTGCCACGCCTTCGCTGGAGAGCTGGTATCACGCCGGGCGCAACCACTATTTGCGTCTGACGCTGCCGGGCCGTGCGCGGGCGAGCAGCTTGCCGGCGATCCGCTTGATAGACACTCGCCGTCTGGCGATGCGTCAGGGGATGTCGCCTCAGTTGATCGATGCGATCAGTCAGCGGCTCGAGCGTGGCGAGCAGTCCCTGGTGTTTTTGAATCGTCGTGGCTATGCACCCGTGCTGCATTGCGCCTCTTGTGCCTGGGTCAGCCATTGCCCTCGCTGCTCGGCCTTTACCGTGTTGCATCGAGCCGTAGGCCGCGGCAATCGATTGCACTGCCACCACTGCGGTTATCAGGCGCCTGTGCCACGGGCGTGCCCGGAATGCGGCGATCAGGACCTGGAGCCCATGGGGCGCGGGACGCAGCGCGTCGAAGAACACCTGGCAGAGCTATTTCCTCAGGCACGGATTTCACGTATCGATGCGGACAGCACGCGGCGTAAAGGCAGTGCGCAAGCCTTGTTCGCCGCCGTGCATGCGGGCGAGGTCGATATCCTGGTGGGCACCCAGATGGTCGCCAAGGGACACGACTTTGCGCGATTGGGTCTGGTCGGCGTGTTGAACGCGGACTCGATGTTGTTTGCCCACGATTTTCGGGCGCCTGAGCGGTTGTTTGCTCAACTGATGCAGGTCGCGGGCCGCGCCGGCCGCCACGCCAATGGGGGCGAGGTCTTGATTCAGACCGGCTATCCCGAGCAGCCCGTGTATCAGGCCCTGCTGCGTCACGATTATGCGGGCTTTGCTCGCCATGCCCTCGAGGAGCGCGAGACGACAGGGCTGCCGCCGTTTGCGTATCAGGCGTTGTTGACGGCCGAGGCACGCGAGTTGGCACAGGCACTGGCGTTTCTGCAAGAGGCTCGTGATGTCGCCGAGCAGGGCGGTTTCTCAGGCGTGTCATCGTTGACGTTGTACGATCCTGTACCGCTGCGCGTGGTGCGTGTGGCCAATGTCGAGCGTGCGCAGTTGTTGCTGGAAAGCACGAGCCGGCCCGCCTTGCAGGCGTTTTTGACGGAGTGGTCGGCACATCTGCCGACGCTTGCGTCACAATCGCGTGTCCGTTGGCAGTTGGAAGTCGACCCTCTAGAGATTTGAGTTTTCGTTTTCTATGTCTGATAGCGCACCCATAGGCCACGGCCTGAATCCCGCTCAGAAAGAGGCGGTGTTGTACCTGGACGGGCCATGTCTGGTCCTGGCAGGTGCAGGCAGCGGCAAGACGCGCGTGATCACGCAGAAAATCGCGTATTTGCTGCGCGAGTGCGGCTATATGGGCCGCAACGTTGTGGCATTGACGTTCACGAACAAGGCCGCGCGCGAAATGGACGAGCGTCTGCACTCCTTGGTCGATCGGAAGCTGGCCAAAGGCCTGACCATCAGCACGTTCCACTCCCTGGGTGTCAAGATGCTGCGCGAAGAGGCCCGCAATGCGGGACTCAAACCACAGTTTTCTATTCTGGATGCGGACGATGCCATGGCTATCATCCAGGAACTGCTGGTCACTACGGATCGTGGTCGTCTACGCACCGTGCAGTCGACGATTTCGCTGTGGAAAAACGCCTTGCTCAGTCCGGATGATGCCGCACGCGTCGCTGCGACCCCGGCCGAGTCAGAGGCTGCGACGGTATATCGCCATTACGCGGCGACCCTGGCGGCCTATCAGGCAGTGGATTTCGATGACCTGATTCGTATCCCCGCACAATTGCTCGATAGCAACGAGGAAGTCCGTACGCGTTGGCAAAACCGCGTGCGCTATTTGCTCGTCGACGAATACCAGGACACCAATGCCTGCCAGTATCGCCTGGTGCAGTTGCTGTGCGGCGACCGGGCGATGTTTACTGCGGTGGGCGATGATGATCAGGCCATTTACGCGTGGCGCGGCGCCACCATGGAAAATCTGGCCAAACTCACGACCGATTACCCTCAGCTCAAGCTCATCAAGCTAGAGCAAAACTATCGTTCGGTACAGCGTATCCTGGCAGCAGCCAATACGGTGATCGAAAAAAACCCAAAGCTATTCGAGAAAAAACTCTGGTCGGATCTGGGTGTCGGCGAACCGATTGTGGTGTCGCCGATGGATAACGATGAACACGAGGCTCAATCGATCGCAATGAAGATCTCGGCATCGCGTTTTGAACGTCAGGCGCAATGGAAAGATTTCGCGATTCTGTATCGGGGCAATCATCAGTCGCGTATTTTGGAACAAGCGCTGCGCAATCTGAAGATCCCGTACACGATAGCGGGTGGCCAGAGTTTTTTTGACAAGGCCGAGATTCGCGACATCCTGGCGTATCTGCGGTTGGTCGCCAACGATGATGATGATCCGGCTTTCATTCGCGCCGCCACGACCCCCAAGCGCGGCATTGGACAGGCAACATTGCAAGTCCTGGGCCAATACGCCGCGCAGCGCGAGGTCTCTTTGCTGGCGGCTGCGGCGGAGTCGGGGTTGGAGACTTTGCTGCAGCCCCGTCAGTTAGAGTCGTTGCGAACCTTTGCGGAATACATTCGGCGCCTGCAATGGCGTGCGGGGCGTGGCCGCACGGACGGCACGGGCTCTCCAGAGCCCGCTGGCGCGATTCTGGACGACATGCTGGGCGCGATTCAATACGAGCGCCATCTGTACGACACGCTAGAGGAAAAGCCCGCGCAGACGCGTTGGGAAAACGTGCTGGAACTCACCGGTTGGCTTAAACGCAAAGCCGAGGAGGACGGCATGTCGCTGTTTGATCTGGTGCAGCACGTCGCGTTGATCACCATGCTGGAACGCGGCGAGGAAGAAGAGCCCGACGCCGTCAAAATGTCGACGCTGCACGCGTCAAAGGGATTGGAGTATCCGCACGTTTATCTGGCAGGTGTGGAAGAAGGGTTGTTGCCTCACTTGGGTAAAGACGACGAGGATGGCGACCCCGCACGCGCTGCGGAAAACCTGGCCACACGGATCCAGGAAGAGCGTCGCTTGATGTACGTGGGGATCACGCGCGCGCAACGCAGTTTGAATCTGAGCTGGTGCAAAAAACGCCGCCGCGCACGTGAGGATCTGATTCGCGAGCCTTCGCGCTTTATCGAGGAGATGGGGCTGGGCGATGTGCGCGTCGAAGAAGACGACGCGACACGTGCGATGAGCCCTAAAGAGCGCTTGGGAATGCTGAAGGCGCTACTGAAAAAGTGAGCGCCGCGTTAAATCAGGCAAGCCCGAGCGATTACTCCAACACCCGGCCTTTGGTTTCAGGCAGCAGCAACGCGGTCAAGATCACGATGGCGTAGGCGCCCGTAGCAAAGGCGCCGATGGCCCAGGCCAGGCCATGGCTCTGGCTGAGAAAACCCACCAGACTGGGAAACAGCGCGCCGATTCCCCGGCCAAAGTTGTACGCGAACCCTTGGCCCGAAGCACGCACCTCTGATGGAAATAGCTCCGTCAGATAGGCTCCGATACCGCTGAAAATCCCAGAGGCGGCGAACCCTAGCGGAAAGCCCAGTATCAGCATCTGAGTATTGGTGAGCGGGACCAAGGTGTACACATAAACGCTCAGGGCTGATAACACCGAGAAAATCAACAGGTTGGCACGGCGGCCGAGTTTATCCGCCATATAGGCGCCTACGATGTAGCCGACAAACGATCCCACAATGATCACCATCAGATAGCCGCCGGTATTCAAGACCGACAGTTGGCGTTCGGTTTTCAAGAAGGTCGGCAACCATGTCGTGATGGCGTAATAACCGCCTTGCACGCCGGTGCAAAGAATCGCGGTCACGATGGTCGTCTTGAGCAGGCCGGGCGAGAAAATCGTCCAGAACGAGGGGCGCTCGCCGGAGGCTTGCGTTTTGGCTCGCGTACGTTGAAAGACCTCGGGCTCGGGCACGTGTTTGCGGATATACAGCACTAGAAATGCTGGCAGCACACCGATCCAGAACAAGGAGCGCCATGCCCATTCTGGTGGCAAGACCGAGAATGCCAAGGTGTACAAAATGGCGGCGGTTCCCCAACCTACTGCCCAACCGCTTTGTACGGTGCCCACGGCTTTGCCGCGGTGTTGAGCGCGGACAATTTCCCCCATCAATACTGAACCGACTGCCCATTCGCCGCCAAAACCCAGCCCCTGCAAGGCACGCAGGATGAAGAGCTGCTCGAAGTTCTGCGCAAAGCCGATCGCGACCGTGCATACCGAGAACCATAAAATCGTGATCTGCAGTACACGTACGCGACCATAGCGGTCAGCCAAAATTCCGGCCAGCCAGCCGCCTACTGCGGAAAACAGCAGCGTGACCGTACCGAGCATCCCTGCCTGGCCTTTGTCGATGCCCCACAGCTGAATCAGGGTAGAGATGACAAACGTAAAGACCATGAAGTCCAGCGCATCGATTGCCCAGCCACCGAATGCGCCGATAAAGGTCCGGCGTTCTGTTTGATTTAACTCTCTATACCATTGCATGGTTGTCTCTTAGAGGGAAGGGAAGCCGTAAAGGACTTGAGGATTCGTGACCAGGATGCGATGCCGAGTTTGTGCATCGGGTGCCCAGTCCGCGAGTTGATTACGCAGTTTGCCCGTGTTGACCATGGGCGATGTATGCACATGCAGCCAGTCACTGCCCCAGACCATGCGATCGGGAGCGGCAGCGATCAAGGCCTGAGCCCACGGGATGACGTCGGTGTAGTGATCGAATTGATCGCTGATGCGGTATGAGCCAGATAGTTTTACCCACCAGCCGTGATCCTGCACCATGTGCAGCAAGGCCTGGAATCCAGGGCTTTGCACCCCCTCGGCGACGGGCATGTGTCCCATGTGGTCCACCACGCCGGGCACCGGTAGCTTGCGCATGCGCGGCAGCAGTTCCGGCAGTTGGCGTGCGTCCATCAGGAATTGCATGTGCCAGCCCAGATCCTTGATACGGTGCGCCAGGGTTTCCATCGCATCAAAGCCGATGCCGCCGCCAAACAGCACATTGATGCGCAGACCGCGTACCCCCGCTTCGTGCATGTCTTGCAGTTCGCGATCGGTGATCGTCGGGGCGACGACACCGATGCCACGTAAACGATCCGGATTGCGGCGCAGGACTTCCAGCATGTAGCGGTTGTCCGTACCGTACACGCTGATTTGCACCAATACCCCGCGCGACATGCCGTTGGTGTCCAGCATGGCCAAATACGAGCTTTCTGTTGCGGGGTGTGGCGTGTAGGTGCGCTCTGGCACCATGGGGTACGCTATCGCGTCGTCAGCGACGACATGCGCGTGCGTATCGCAGGCACCGGGCGGGACTTCGAACCGTGCGGGTTCTTGTTCGGACAGGGGGAGGGGAGGAAGGCAGAACGGCACCTCTTGTTCGGGGTGCGCAGAGGGACTAGGCATGCAACGTGTCTCCGGAAGTGGTGCTTGCGATATTCCGGCGTTGCCGGATCACGCAAGCATCCGCACTACCGCGTCACGCCAGTTGACGCAGCAGCAATTCCCAGAATTTTACGCGCGTCTGCAGCGTGGAGATCAAGACGTACTCATCCAGTGTATGAGCCCCGTTGCCGTCGGCGCCCAGACCGTCCAGCGTGGGCACGCCCATTGCCGAGGTGAAATTGGCATCGCTGCCGCCCCCCGTCATGGGTGCTTCCGCCAACTCAAAGCCGGCCTCGCGGGCGTAGCCCTGTGCCATTTCCAGCAGGGCGACCGCAGCATCGCTGCGCACCATGGGCGGGCGGTTCAGTTCGACATCGATGTCCAGCTCCACATCGGGGCCGACCGCGCACAAATTGCGCATGCGGCGCAGCACGTCTTCGGCGGCCCCCATATCGGGAACCCGGAAGTCCACGACGCAGCGGCATTGTGCGGGTACGGTGTTGGTCACTGTGCCACCGGCGATAGTGCCGACGCTGACCGTGACGCCACGTTCGTAGTCGGTCATCGCTTCCAGGGCCAGCACCTGGTGTGCCATTTCGCGAATCGCGCTGCGGCCTTTCTCGTGTTGCATACCTGCATGAGCGGGGCGCCCCTTGACGTTCAGTCGCAGCATGCCGGTGCCTTTGCGCGCCGTGACGCAGCCGCCTCCATTGGGGCGGGCAGGCTCGCACACCAAGCCATATTTCGCATTGGCGGCATAGTGTTCAATCGACGCGCGCGAGGCGTGGCTGCCGGTTTCTTCGTCGGGCACCATCAGAAAATCCACGGGCAATTGTGTCGAGCCCGGTTTCACCAAATTCGACAAAGCCGTCAGCGCCAGATAAATGCCGCCCTTCATGTCGTAGCTGCCGGGGCCATATAGACGGTCGCCGTCGATGCGGCAGGGATTCTCCTGCAGCGTGCCGATCGGATGCACCGTGTCCAGGTGCGCCAACACCAGAATGCCTTTGCGGGTATCATCCGCCGCGCGGTTTGTGGCGTACAGCAGGGGGCCGGTATCAGCGCCCAGCGACGTCACTTCCACAGTCAAGCCCGCGGCGCGGGCCTGTGCCTCGACCAAGGCCGCCATCTTGGTCACTCCCTCAGGCGAGTTCGACGGCGACTCGCAGCGCACCCACGATTGGATGCCGGCGACCAGGGCTTCAGTAGACGGGAGGGCGGACATATCGGTATTCCAGATAAAGAATGAACAATAAGAAACTCAGGCGACGTGCTGGCCAGCCAGTTTGGCCAACTCTGCTTCGCTGGGCAGCTTGCCCTCGAACCACAGGCTCGCGCACGCGGCCGACATGACCCGGCCGTCGTGACCTATGCCAGGGACGACTTGCAGGGTCCAGTTAAATGGCACACCACGGCGTGCGGCCTCGCGTTGACCCGCCTCGAAATAGTGATGCGCGCGGGCAAAGCGATGCGGCCCTTGACGTAATGCCGCTGGTTCCGACGGCAGGTTGGGGTCGTTGGTGCTGATGTCTTGATCGCCCGCCAGGATCGTCATCGGATAGGCCAGCAGACGCACCAGGTGGTCTTCGGTCAGGCCCACGCCGTCCAGTCCCTCGGGAAAGCGATGCTCGAACGTGGGAAGGGTGTACCAGCCGGGATTGCCGGCGGTGACTGCGCAAAATGGTGCATGGGATTGGCTGCTCATCAGGCGATGCACAAACTGACCCCCGGCGGAATGACCGAATAAATGGGCCTGCTCTACCTCGGTGATGCCGGCTGCACGCAGGTCGGCAAATATCTTGCCGATCAATGCATAGGTCCAGCCGTCCACATGGCGCGGATTTCCGCCAGGGCTGAATACGCGGCCGTTGTTGTAGCTCTCGACGCCCGGCCAGATATCATTGGAAAACGTAGGCGCCACAATCAGCACGTTGTGCTTGTCGGCAGTGGGGATCCAGAAATCGCGATAGTCATCACCATTGCGCAGCACACCATGCTGCACGATCACGACGGGCCGATCGGGCGTATAGCCATAGGGCCGATAAGTTTGCAATGTGAATGGGCGATCGGCATTGCGATCGTCATCGACATAGACAAAGGCATTGCGGCCGGCATGGCCGAGTTCCAGCCCAATACGATCGACGTTGGTGAGTTCTGCTTTCATGATGATTCAGGCGTTCAAGTGGCAGGCCGACCAATGGCCGGGTGCGATTTCTTTGAGTTCGGGGACGGCTTCGCGGCAGCGCGCCGTGGCGTGCGGGCAGCGCGGATGAAAGGTACAGCCCGACGGGGGATTCAACGGCGATGGGATCTCACCCTGAATCGGCGTGAATTTGCGGCCGCGACGGCCGACGTCCGGTACCTCGGCCAATAGCGCTTGGGTATAGGGATGATTCGCACGCGCAAATATCTCGGATGCGGGGGCGCGTTCGACGATCTTGCCCAGGTACATGATGGCCACGCGATCCGAGATGTGTTTGACCACGCCCAAATCATGGCTGATGAACAGATAAGTAAAGCCGTGCTGTTCACGCAGATCCATGAACAGATTGATGACTTGCGCTTGAATCGAAACGTCCAGCGCTGCAACCGGTTCGTCACACACCAGGAACTTGGGCGACACCATCAGTGCGCGTGCGATCCCGACACGCTGGCGTTGCCCTCCAGAAATCTGATGGGGAAAACGGTCGCGATATTCGCGATCCAGGCCAACTTCAGACAAGGCACGGTCAATGCGCTCGGGGACCTCGGTAGCCGGCGCAAGCTTGTGTACTTTCAAGGCCTCGCCCAAAATCTGGCGCAGGCGTTGGCGTGGATTTAGCGAGGCTTGCGGATCCTGGAAAATCATCTGCACGCCCAGCGTATAGGCCAGGCGTTCGGCGCCGCGCAGCGTGGCCGTGGACTGTCCTTGGTACAGCAATTCTCCTTCCGTTTGCCGATGCAACCCGGCGACAACCCGGCCCAACGTGGATTTACCACAGCCGGACTCGCCGACCAGGCCAAGCACCTCGCCGCGCCGGATCGACAGGTCTACGCCGTTGACGGCATGGACGGTGCGGCGATCAATGGGTTTGCCGGTCAGCGCGAGGATGCGCTGGGCCAGATCGGGATGTTGCTCGAAACGCTTATGGACGTTGCGTAGCTCGATAACAGGCGTGTCTTGCGGGGTCATGCGGAGGCAGTCTCTAGGGCAATCGGGGCGTAGCAGCGGTAGCTGCGCGGGCCTTCTTGCAGGATGGAGGGAGCTTGTTCAGCGCAACGGGTAACGGCGCGGGAGCAACGCGGACGGAAAGCACAGCCCACGGGTCGGCCCGCGAGGCTGGGCGCCATGCCGTCGATCTGATGCAGCCGTTCGCCTGGCGCGGTATTCGCTGGCATGGAATCAAGCAGCCCTTTGGTATAGGGGTGACGCGGTGCATCCAACACCTGATTGACTGGACCTGCCTCGACGATGCGGCCCGCGTACATCACGGCTACGTGGTCGGCCAGCTCGGCGACCACGCCCAGATCGTGAGTAATCCAGATCAGCGCCGTATCGTACTGGCGACAGATTTCCTGCATGCGATACAGGATTTGCCCCTGAATGGTCACGTCCAACGCGGTAGTCGGTTCGTCGCAAATAATCAGATCGGGGCGATTCAACATGGCGATGGCAATCGCCACGCGTTGACGCATACCGCCGGAGAACTCGTGCGGATAGTTATCCAGCCGCTTTTCCGGCGAGGGAATGCCCACCATTTCCAGGGCTTCGCGGCAGCGTTCGCGTGCCTGGGCCACGGGCACGTTTTCGTGCGTCAAGATGGCTTCCATCATCTGCTCGCCAACGCGCAAGACCGGGTTCAACGTCATCAAGGGATCTTGAAAGATCATCGCGATGCGGTTGCCGCGCAGGCGCCTCATGCTTTCTTCGTCGAGTTTGCGCAGGTCTTGGCCTTGGAACAGAATCTCGCCCGAGACGACTTCCCCCGGCGGATCGATCAGACCCAGCAAGGAAAACCCCGTGACGGACTTACCAGAGCCGGATTCGCCGACCAGACCCAGGATTTCGCCGCGGCGCACGGTCAGGTCTACGCCATCAACGGCCGGCCAGGCGCCGGCTTCGGTATGAAATGCGGTGCGCAGGCCGCGCACCTGTAGGATGGTGTCGTTCATTATCGGCGCGGGTCCAGGGCTTCGCGCAGGCGGTCGCCCACGATGTTGATGGTCAGGATCAGCAGCAACAGTGCAACGCCGGGGAACATGCTGATCCAGTAATCGCCTGAAAGCAGATACTGAAAGCCGTTGGCGATCAGCAGACCCAGCGAGGGTTCTGTGATCGGCACCCCTACGCCCAGGAACGATAGCGTGGCTTCCAGCGCGATCGCAGTGGCGATCTGAATGGTGGCGAACACCATCACCGGCCCGATACAGTTGGGCAGCAGATGGAACACCATGATGCGCCATGCCGGAAAGCCCAGATTTGCGGCTGCCTCGACGTATTCCTTGCGGCGTTCCTGCAATGCGCGGCCGCGCATGATGCGGGCATAGTGCGCCCACTGTACGACGACCAACGCCAGGATGACCTTGTCGACGCCGCGGCCCATCATCGCCAGCAATACCAGCGCTACCAGAATCGTCGGGAATCCCAGGATAAAGTCGACGATCCGCATGATGAGCGTATCGACAAAACCGCCAACGTAGGCTGCGATCAGTCCCGCCATGCTGCCGATGGCCGTCGACAGCGCGACGGCCGACAGGCCCACCATCAGGCTGATGCGCAGGCCATACAGGATGGCACTCAACATATCGCGGCCCTGATCGTCCGTGCCCAGCAAATAAACCATGCCGTCCATCGAGGTCGAGCGCGGTGCGAGGCGGCCGTCCAGCAGATTCAGATTAGCCAGATCGTATGGGTTCTGCGGCGCAAAATAGGGCGCGACCAGTACGACGACCATCAGGATAGCCAGCGCAATCACCGATCCCGTGACGGTGGGACGGCCACGCAGTTTTTTCAGAATGGCGGCGCGGCGCGGCGTGTCTTCCAGCGGCTGGATGGTCCGCATGCGGGCGTTTTGAGTAGGATGAGCCATAGCGTTAATGCGAAGGAGCGACGAGTTGCACGCGCGGATCGAGCGCGGCATACAAGATATCGACAACAAAATTGACGATCACAAAGATGAGCGTGACCAGCATCACATAGGCCACGACGACCGGGCGATCCAGTTGGTACACGCTATCGATCAAGAGCTTGCCCATGCCGGGCCAGGCGAACACGGTTTCGGTGATGGTGGAATAGGCGATCAGGCTGCCGAACTCCATCCCGACTACGGTCACCACAGGGATCAGGATATTGCGCAGAATGTGCCGGCGCACAATGCGTCCCGGCTTCACGCCTTTGGCGCGTGCGAATTTTACGTATTCCTGGGTTTGCGCCTCGGCGACTCCCGTGGCGGTCAGGCGTAATACCAAGGCGATATTGGCGAGCGCCAAATTGATGGCAGGCATGATCACATGCGACCAGCCATCGACGGTCAATATCGACAGTGGGACACCCAGCACGCTGACCGTGTCGCCGCGCCCGGATGCCGGCAGCCAGCCTAGCCAGACGGCAAACAACAGGATCAGCATCATGCCCTGCCAGAAATTGGGCAGCGAAAAACCCAGCACCGACGTGGCCATGATGCCGCGCCCCAATGGCCGATCGCGGTATAGACCTGCAACCAGGCCCAACGGGATCCCGATAATACAGGTCAGGGTAATGGCGACCACCACCAATTCAAACGTGGCCGGCATGCGTTGCACGATCAGCTCGATCGCGGGGATACCATGTACGAACGACGTGCCGAGATCGCCGTGCAGCGCACGTTCCAGAAAGGTGAAGTACTGATGCCAGATGGGCTGATCCAGCCCCAGGCGGGCGATGGTGGCGGCGCGTGCTTCCACCGTGGCTTCAGGGCTGACCAGCAACTCGATCGGATCCCCCACGGCATACACCGCGAAAAACACCACGACCGAGACGGCCAGCAGGACGAACAGGCTTTGAATCAACCTGCGTAGGGTAAACAGAACCACGTTAGGCGTTCCTTACGACTTGCAAAAAAAGTCCTCATGCCGGGCCATCGATTGGCTGTCCATGAGGCGTGGCGCGGCGCGGGAACATGTCTCACGCTGCGCCTGGGGGCTCACCGTTCCAGAGGGGCGTTGTTACAGGCGACCTTAGGGAACGGATTTCACTGACGAAGCGAGAGTGTACTGGTCTGCGCGCCCTTCGTAGGTCAACCCCTTGCGAAATGCCCAGATGCTGCTCTCGAAATGCAGGGGAATACTGGGCAGATCGGCCAGTGTCAGTGTCAAGGCCTGCTGCAACAGTTTTTCACGTTGCGCGTCGTCTACCGTGGTGACCGCCTGGCGGAATATCTGATCCAACTCCGGATTCGAATAGCGGCCGTAGTTGCTGGTACCCATGCCCAACTCGGGCGCAAACGAGGTCACCCAGTACTGCAGGAAAGATGATGCCTCACCGGTTTCAGATGACCAGCCTCCCATCGAAAAGCTGAATTCCCGCTTGGCGCGCCTCGGGAAATACACCGAGCGGGTCATGGTGTCGACATGTGTCTTGATGCCTATGCGCGACAGATATTGCGCCACGGCCTGGGTGATCTGGCCATCGTTGATGTACCGATCATTGGTTGATGACAGGGTGAGTTCAAAACCATTGGGATATCCTGCTTCGGCCAGGAGTTTTTTCGCCCCCGCAGGATCGTAGGTCAACTGCGGCGGATGAGGCAGCGTTCCAAACATCCCGTCAGGCAAGAACTGATTGGCAGGCATGGCCATTCCGTCCATGATCCGGTCGACTATGGTCTTGCGGTCGATCGCCATGCTGATGGCCCGCCGCACGCGGGCATCCTGCAGGGGATTCTTGCCATTGCCGGCTTTCACGAACGGGCTGTTTTCGCGGCCGACGTCCGCCTGGAAATACACGACGCGCACCGAGGGCGTGACGACATAACCAAAGCCTGGCGTGCTCTTGATACGTTGCACGTCACGAGCAGCAGGGCTTTCGACGACATCGAAATCGCCGGCCAACAAGCCCGTCAGTCGAGGGCCGGCGTTCGGCACGGGTACAAACTTCACGTTGCGCCACTCGGGTTTTTGGCCCCAGTAATCCTCGTTGCGTTCGAGTTCAATCCCGCTGCCTTTCACGTACGATTTGAGCTTGTACGGGCCCGTGCCGATGGCATGCTTGCCATTATTGAAATCCGCGACTCTGGGCCAGCCGCCGGTGACGCCGCATTTTTTCTCCAGATCGAACGTAATGGGGCCGTGTTCGGCGATGCCGTTCCATATGATGCCCATCCGCGTGAGATCGTTGGGTAGCAGGGGATACGGTTTTCGCGTTTTGATGATCAGCGTATGGGCATCCGGCGTCTGGACATCGGCGAATTTCTGCACGACGGCTTCATACGAGCCCGCGATCGACTCTTCGTTATTCATGGCACGGCAAAACGTGAAAATCACATCCTGCGGCGTCAGCGGCTGACCGTTCGAAAACTTGACGTCTTTCTGCAGCTTGAATTCCCAGGTCGTGTCGTCCAGCGTTTTCCACGATGCAGCCAGGCCGGGAATCAAACTCATCTTGGCATCCTGAGCCACCAAGGTCTCGAAAATCTGCGACGCCATGGCATTGTTCGGCGTGGCTTGGTGGTAGTGCGGATCGATAGCGGTTGGCTCCGAGGCCAATGCGATGGTCAGGGATTGGGCGTGAGCGCCGGCAGCCAAGCCGAGCAGTGCAGTCAGGGTGGCCAAGCGAAGGCGAGAGACGATCATGGTGTGTTCTCTGGGCGAGGTTCTTGGGCGAATGCAAAGCGGGGAATACAGGGATCAGGCGTAGGCACGACAGCTACGTCTGGAGGAGGGGGACAATGAGGGAACGCTGAGGCGAGCACAATTCACCGGCTCTGTATCGAGCTGCTCGTGTCAAACCATGCGCGTGTGCCGGACACAATGGCCGGATTCGTGCCAGGATCACCGTTTTCCCCCTGGGAAAGGCCGCTGGCCTGAGGCTCGTGCGGCGCTGATTCTTATCTTGAGGCTGATTCTAGGGGCCTGTCAGCTTTCTCGACAATTAGAATATTTGCCACAGCATTTGCTTTTTTGGCAAAGCTGCAGGGAAAATACAGCCGTTCTAGCGCTCGGATCCCGACCCATGAGCAGAGGTTAAGCAGCCATGCACGGCATCGCATTGAAGTACTTTGTGGCTGTCGCCCAAGCAGGCAGTCTGAGCGGCGCGTCCAAGCAATTGCACGTCGCGGTGTCGGCCATCAGCCGCCAAATCGCCGGCTTGGAAGAAGAAGTCGGCTCCCCGCTATTCGATCGGGCGCCTCGGGGCATGGTCTTGAGCGAGGCTGGCCGGCTTCTGCTGGCTCATGCACGCCGTACGCAATTAGAGGCAGATGAAGTGCTGCGGCAGATCGCGGGGCTGCAAGGCGCGCCGCACGACGAAATCCGGGTCGGAGCATCAGAAGGCCCCGCACAGGGGTTTTTGCCCGTCGCGATGGTCGATTTTCGAAAGCAATATCCGCGCACGCGCTTTGCACTGCATGTCTTGACCCCGCCCGAGGCGATGCGCGCCATTGCCAACGGCGATATCGACGTCTCGGTATCCTTCAACGTCGAGCCCGCCCAAGGGGTGCAGGTATTGCACTCGTGGCGTGCACCCGTCTACGCCGTCATGGCCGTGAATCATCCCTTGGCGGCTCGCAGTCCGCTACATCTGGAGGAGGTGTTGGCTTATCCTTTGGCGTTGACTGACGACAAAAGCACTGCCCGGCGTCTCTTGAACCGCACATGTGCCCTGGAGGCTGTGCCTTTGCACGCAGCCCTGGTATCGAATTACTCGCCAGCGCTGCATGGTTTCGTACGGCATTCCAACGCCGTGATGTTCGCTGGATATATCTCTGTAGCGTGGCGATTGGTTCAGGACGGGCTGGTCGCGCGTCCCGTCGTCAGCGCCGAGCTGCAATCGCGTAATTTGCAGATCCAGACCATGGAAGGCCGTTTGCTGCCGATCGGGGTGACCCGTTTCATCGACCACCTGAAGGCGCGTATCGATGCCCTGGAGTCAACGTTGGAGTCATCACCGGGACGCTGACGTGGCGGTGCTGCCCTCACGGGCACTGTGGGTTGCCTAGCGAGAAAGCCCAAACGATAAAAACCTCATGCCACGCCGCCGGCGTGCCGTCTTCCGGGAGCTTTATCTTGGGAGCGGCCCAGCGATAAAAAGCCCCTCGAAACCGGATCGGAATCCCATTTTGAGGGGCAGATGCGCGATCGCTCGCGCACTCAGCCGCGTTATGCGACCAAGTCAGGCTTACTTGCCCTTTGCCGAATGCACCGACATGGCCAGCGTGTACTGGTCGCGGCGGCCTTCATAGTCCAGGCCTTTGCGGAACGCCCAGATGCTGCTTTCAAAGTGCAGCGGGATCAGCGGCAGCGTATCCAGCGCGATTTGCGTGGATTGCTGCAGCAGTTGCTTGCGCTTTTCCGGGTCGATCGTGACGATAGCCTGTTCATAGACCTTGTCGAAATCGGGATTCGAATAGCCACCGTAGTTGCTGGTGCCCAGACTGCGGTTCGAATCCAGCGAAGCCACCCACAATTGGAACAACGCCGAGGCCTCGCCCGTTTCCGCCGGCCAGCCGCCCATCGCGAAACTGAACTCACGCTTGGCGCGCTTGGGGAAATAAATCGAAGCCGTCATCGCATCGACATGCGCCTTGATCCCGATGCGCGACAGGTATTGCGCCACGGCCTGGGTAACCTGAGCATCATTCACATAGCGGTTGTTCGTGGATGACAGCGTCAGTTCAAAACCGTCCGGGTAGCCAGCTTCAGCCAGGAGTTTCTTGGCGCCTTCCGGGTCGTACTTGATCTCGGGCGCTTTGGGCAGGGCGCCAAACATGCCATCGGGCATGAATTGGTACGCCGGGGTGGCCAGCCCATCCATGATGCGCTGATTGATGGTTTTGCGGTCGATCGCCATATTGATTGCCTGGCGCACGCGCAGATCCTGCAGCGGGTTTTTGCCATCGGAGCTTTTGACGAAGGGGCTCGGGTTGCGGCCGACATCAGGCTGGAAAAACACCAGGCGCGTCGATGGGGTAGCGATAAAGCCGAAGTTGCTGTTGTCTTTCAGGCGTGGCAGATCTCGTGCCGCCGGGTTTTCGATGACATCGAAATCACCCGAGAGCAAGCCCGTCAGGCGCGGGCCGGCGTTCGGCACGGGGACGAACTTCACCGTTTTCCATTCGGGTTTCGTACCCCAATAGTTTTCGTTGCGTTCCAGCTCGATCCCGGTGCCTTTGACGTACGACTTCAACGTGTACGGCCCGGTGCCAATGGCATCTTTGCCATTATTGAAATCCGCCACCGTCGGCCACGGACCGGTCACGCCGCAGCCTTCCTTCGGCGCGAATTTCAGCGGGCCGTGTTCCACGATGCCGTTCCAGATGATGGGCAATTGCCGGGCCAATTCGGCCGGCATCAGAGGAAAGGGCTCTGCCGTCTTCAGAATGACGGTGTGCTCGTCGGGTGTCTGCACGTCCGTCAGCAGCTTGGTGACCGTCATGTACGACTGCGAGATGTTGGTCTCGTTGTTCAGCGTGCGGCAGACCGAAAACAGCACATCTTGCGATGTAAACGGCTGGCCATTCGAGAACTTCACGCCGTCGCGCAGCTTCAGCTCCCAGGTCAGATCGTCCAGGTTTTTCCACGATGTCGCCAGACCGGGGATGAGCTCCATGTCGGCATTGCGATTGATCAGCGAGTCATAGACATGCGCGGCGAACGCATCGTTCTGGGTCTGCTTGTGATAGTGCGGATCAGCAGAGGTGGGTTCGGACGACAGGGCGATCGTCAGCGACTGGGCCAGGACAGTCGGCGCGGCAGCAAGGCTGGCGGTCGCGGCCAGCAAGGCCAGGGAAGTACGCAATTTCATTGGGGCTCCGAATCGGCGAATGACTGCGCCACGATCAGCAGGGGGCCGAAAGTAGTAATCAATCATTGCAAGGGGGCGATTATCGGAAGCGATTTCGTGCGTTGTCAATGCGCACAGTCCGCTATTGCCGACCCAGATTTCCGTGCTCGCGACCCAAAAGCCCCGCGCTGTGCCTTTGGTGTTGTCTGCAAGGGGGAGTTTTATTTTGGGTGTCCGGGCAACAAAATATAAAGGCGCCGCGCCCCGCTTCGGGGTGCGGCGCCTTGGGGCGCATCGTGTGATACCGCTAGGGCATTGCCGGACTGCTACCGGGTTGCCTCAGTGTGCAAAGAACAGTGTTCAGCGGACTGCATCGCCACAGCATCGTGGCACGCGTGCGAAAGCCTTTGCGAGGCAACGGGCAAAGCCAGCGGATATCACCGCAAACGGGCAAGACTTTGCCGCCGGCCTCTTTTCAGAGGGGGGCGGCAAGTTGCCCGCGGATTACCACTGCGAGCCAGTGTAGTGGGCGCTGGCGGCGCGCGCGCGGTTCATAGCGTCATGGACTTCAGTGACGTAGTCGGCAAAGGCACCGACAGCGCGGGCGATCGCAGAGCCGGCTTGCTTGAGCAGGGCTTGCGGTTGGATGTTCTGTTGGCTTTCCATTGCGCCACGGAGCAGGTCGCGCTCGAGGGCATCGGTCAGGCGGGCGTTTTGGTTCAGGGTCAGTTCAGTCATGGTATTTCTCCAGTCCGTTTCGTCATGGGGTAAACCATTATAGGGATAACCCTAAGTGCATTGCAACATAAAACTGTGGATAAGTTGTAACTCCCTCTAACCGTGGTGGTTTCGCAACTGGCGTGCAGCGTTCGCCAGTTCTCCCGCTGTCAGTCCTATAGGGCCGACGCCGGCCGATACCAGCGCGTCGGCAGCCGCGCCGTGTAGCCAGACCGCGCCCGGCACGGCCTGATCCAGCGTGATGTTCTGGGCAATCAGACTGCCCATCATGCCGGCCAGGACATCTCCCGTCCCGGCCGTGGCGAGGCCTGGATTACCTGTGCGATTGATCCAACACCGGCCATCGGGCCGGCAGACGAGCGTGCCTGCCCCTTTGAGAACGACCCAGGCCTGATGCCGTTGAGCCAGGGCTCGGGCCGCATGCTGACGATTGGCCTGAATTTCCCGGCTGGTGCAATTCAGCAGCCGGGCAGCCTCGGCAGGGTGAGGGGTCAAAATCACCGTGCCGGGTCCCCACGCGGGCAATAGCCCTCCCGCCAGGAGGTTGAGCCCGTCGGCATCCAGGATCAGAGGGGTATTGCCCCGCAGCGCAAATAACCTGTTGAGGGTGTTCAATGCCTGTGTACCCGTTCCGAGTCCGCAGCCTGCCACCCAGGCGTCCACAGGGAGGGCGGCCTGAAAAAGCGAAGCGGCATCGCGCAACATCAACTCTGGCTGCAGCAAATCGCACGCGATCGGGCAGTCTGTTTGAGCAAATCCAATCAGTACCTTGCCAGCCCCGGTTTTCAGCGCAGCTCGTCCGGCCAGTAACGCCGCTCCCACCATGCCGGGGCCGCCGCCGATGATCGCCACGGTGCCAAATGTGCCTTTGTGAGCCTCGGTAGGGCGCGCCGCAAACAAAGAGGGCAAGTTCTCGGGACAGATCGAGGTGGGTTCCCCCTCTGACGCCGAGAGATTGGGAAGGGGACGGATATTGGTCTGGTGGTCGGGCATAGTCAGGCGGTATTCGCTAGGTTGAACTCCCGCTTGCTGCCCGAGAGCAGCGGCAGGCGACTATCCACTATAGTGCCCGGAAAGCATTCACATCGCACGGAGGAGATCATGTCCGATACATCGCTCGCGCATTACGCGCGTTACCAATCCCTGAAACTGCGCCGTCATCCGCAGGGCGTCCTGGAAATCATCATGGGGTCCCGAGGTGGCGTGGCGGGGAAACTGTCTACGGCCGACGAACATCTACATCGAGAGCTGGCCGATATTTGGCGCGACGTGGATACGGACCCGGATACCCGGGTCGTGGTGCTTCGTGGCGAGGGCAAGGGCTTTTCCGGCGGTGGGGATCTGGAATTGGTCGAGCAGATGGCCGATGATTTTCAAGTGCGGTCCCGCGTCTGGCGCGAGGCACGCGACCTGGTCTACAACGTGATCAACTGCAACAAACCCATCGTGTCCGCCATGCACGGCGCAGCCGTGGGGGCTGGTCTGGTCGCCGGGCTGCTGGCCGACATTTCCATTGCCGCTCGCGATGCCCGCATCATTGACGGGCATACCCGGCTCGGGGTAGCTGCCGGCGACCATGCCGCCATCGTCTGGCCGCTACTGTGCGGCATGGCCAAGTCGAAGTACTACTTATTATTGTGCGAAACCGTCAGTGGCGAGGAAGCCGAACGCATCGGCCTCGTCTCGTTGTGCGTGGATGAGGCAGAGCTCATCGCCAAGGCTTTCGAAGTCGCAGGCAAATTGGCCAACGGTTCTCAAACCGCCATCCGCTGGACCAAATATGCGCTGAACAACTGGCTGCGTATGGCGGGGCCCAGTTTCGATGCCTCACTGGCATTGGAATTCATGGGCTTTGCGGGGCCGGACGTGCGCGAGGGCATACAGTCCTTGCGCGAGCGGCGTCCGCCGAATTTCAGTGCGGACGCGCCGTTCTGAGTGGACGAGCCCGCGCAGACTGCGCGAACGGGTGTCGGTAGCCGGCGCTTGTTGCCTTATGTGGCGCTGCGTGGCGCCATCAACGTTTGTTCAAAAAGCGCGCGAAAGCGTCCTGCGCCTCTTGGGTTTTCAGGCGTGCCCGAAACTGCGTGGCTTCAAATTCCAGCGTTTCCGCAATGGCCTCGCGATCAGCGCGCTTGAGCATGTTCTTGGTCAGGCGCAGCGCTTGACGTGGTTGTTCGGCTAGTACCGCGGCGACTTGTTTCGCCATGGCCAACGCGTCGCCAGGGTCGGTGACAGCGGTGGCCAGCCCCGCATCTTGCGCCTCGTCGGCGCTGAACGCTTTGCCTTGCAGCAGCCATTGCGCAGCCTTACGCGCACCGGCCAGACGCGGCAGCAACAGACTGGATGCGCCCTCTGGACACAGGCCGAGCGCGACAAACGGAATCCGCAAGGTCGCATTGCGGGCAACATAGACAAAATCGCAATGCTGCAGCAGTGTCACACCGATCCCGATGGCATAACCCTCTACCGCCGCGATGACCGGCACGTCCGTGGCGATCAGGGCCCGCAGAAAGGTCATTCCCGCGCTGTCGCCCTCGGGACGGTCGGCCTGAAAATCATGCAAATCATTGCCGGCGGTGAAATGTTCGCCTGTGCCCGACAAAATGATGGCGGACAAGCCAGGATCCTCGGTTGCCTGACGCAGTTGATCCGCCAATGCATAATAGGTCGCGATATCCAAGGCATTGCGGCGTTCGGGCCGATTGAGCGTCAGTTGCAGAACCGAGCCGGCGCGTTCGACGATGAGGCTATTTGGCATGGTCTCAATCCTCAGTGACTCAATTGGCCAGTGTTTTGCCCGCCAGGCGGTCCTGACTCTGTCGATATTCCTGCCGCAGTGTCGCCACGATCTCGGCCGCTGGACGCACGCTGTCTATACCGCCTACTCCTTGTCCCGCGCCCCAGATGTCTTTCCAAGGCTTGACGCGGGTTGATCCAAAATTGGACGCGCCCGTATCGGGAACGGGCAGGTTGGCAGGATCCAATCCTGCCGCCGCGATGCTGGCCTTCAGATAGTTGCCGGGTATCCCGGTAAAGAACGGCGTGTACAAAATATCCGACGCACTTGCATCCACGATTGCCTGTTTATATGCCCCTGAGGCGTTGGCTTCGGCGCTCGCGATAAATCGGGTACCCATATAGGCAAAATCCGCCCCCATCGCCAGCGCACCCAATATCCCTGCACCCGAGGTGATCGCGCCCGACAAAATAATCGGACCGTCATAAATACGCCGCACCTCGGACAACAAGGCGAACGGGCTGAGCGTGCCAGCATGGCCGCCTGCACCCGCGCACACCAGAATCAGACCATCGACCCCGGCTTCCAGCGCTTTCTCGGCATGGCGCAGCGTCGTCACATCATGGAAAACCTTTCCTCCCCATGCATGAATTTCCGCGACCAGATCCCCGGGCGCCCGCAGGCTGGTGATGATAAAGGGCACTCGATGTTTACCGCAGCTCTGCAGATCGTGTTCCAACCGATCGTTGGACTGGTGAATGATCTGATTCACCGCAAACGGCGCTACCACCGCCGACGGATTGGCCTGCCGATAATCGGCCAGCCCCGCTTGTACCTCCGACAGCCAGTCGTCCAGCAGAGTCTGGGGGCGGGCGTTTAGCGCAGGAAAGGACCCCATCACGCCGCTCGTGCACTGCGCCACCGTCAATTTCGGATTCGACACAATAAACATGGGCGAGCAGATGACCGGCAACGTCATCTGCGCATAGAGCTGATTGACCAGGGAATTGGGCTGAGCTTCGTCGCGTGCGTTCATGATGAGGAGACGTAGTGGTTGAAAGAGGGGAGAACACGTGCTTATAATTACCTACCGGCTGTCCGGTAATTAATTTTCTTTCATTTAACGGCATGCGTCGCGGGCCTGTCAATGCAGGTTTATCGGTGTAGCCGGCCACGCCAGATTCAGGTCGCCATGTCTACTAGCCCGCTCGCTGCCAAACGCCCCCGTGCTGGCCGGCCGCCCACGATGGCCGCTCCTCGGGAACGCATCCTGGAAGAGGCTGCCCGGCTATTCGCCCGTTGCGGCTACGAGAGCAGCTCGATCGCCGATCTGGCCGCCGCCATTGGTGTGTCCAAGGCCGCCATTTATCACTACTACACGACCAAACAAGATATCTACGACGCCATCATTCTGGATGTGCTGGCTGGGCTGACCGCCGCCGTGTCGCATGCGGTCTCCCAGGCCACGGCAGCTCCAGAGCGTCTACGTCAATTCATGGTGGCTCACGCCCGTTATTTTGAAGACCACCACGCCCAGTTCGTCACCATGCTGATTGGCTATTCGGGGATGGCCATCACCGAACGCGAGGATGCTGCCCGCCTGCGCGATGGTTACGAACGACTGCTGCGCCAGATCATTGCCGATGGCATCGCGCGCGGTGAGTTCCGTTCCTTGGACGTCGCGGCCAGCGGCCGTGCGGTGTTGTCGATGTTGAACTGGATGGCGCGTTGGTACCAGCCAGGCGGTGCGCAGACCGCCGAGGCCATCGCCGCCGGCTATTTCGATTTACTGAGTGGAGGAATGAATGCGTAACGACCGCAAGCCTCGCGTTCACCAGACGGCTTTTTCTTTCTTATTCTTTTTGCGTTAACAGATCTCATCATGGCCCTCGATACTGAAACCTTGAACTTGTTGCTGGACGCGGTCCGCCGCTTTGTGACCGATCGGCTCGTTCCTGCCGAAGACGCGTTGGCGCATAGTGGTGAGATTCCCGACGACATCGTCGCCGAGATGCGAGATTTGGGCCTGTTTGGCTTGTCCATTGCTCCCGAATACGGTGGCCTGGGACTGACCATGGAAGAAGAAGTCCGCGTCGTATTCGAGCTCGGACAGACGTCTCCCGCTTTTCGCTCGCTGGCCGGCACCAATATCGGTATCGGCTCACAATCCATCGTTCTGGCCGGGACCGACGAGCAGCGCAGCCATTACTTGCCCAAGCTAGCCAGCGGCGAATTGATCGGCTCTTTTGCGCTGACTGAGCCCGATGCAGGCTCTGACGCGCTATCGTTGCGCACGACTGCCGTGCGCGATGGCGATCATTACGTCTTGAATGGCACCAAGCGCTTCATTACCAACGCCCCCATCGCGGGTCTGTTTTCCGTGATGGCTCGTACCGCGCCCGAACGCAAGGCCTCATCCGTCTCGTGCTTGCTGGTCGATGCCGGAACCCCAGGCGTGACCTTGGGCAAGCCCGACAAGAAAATGGGCCAGGCGGGCGCGCTGACCTGCGACGTGATTTTCGATAATTGCCGTGTTCCTGCGTCGGCCTTGTTGGGGGGCGAGGAGGGCAATGGTTTCCGTACGGCGATGCGCGTGCTCGACAAAGGCCGTCTGCACATTTCAGCGCTGTGCGTAGGTATCGCCGAGCGCCTGATCCGCGATGCCGTCCAATACGCCACACAGCGCAAGCAGTTTGGCCAGCCTATCTCCGAATTCCAACTCATCCAAGCCATGATTGCCGACAGCCAGGCCGAGCTCTACGCCGCACGCTGCATGGTCCTGGATGCCGCGCGCAAGCGCGATCGCGGCGAGAACACCACACTGGAGGCCGCATGCTGCAAGCTCTACGTCACCGAAATGGTCGGTCGCGTGGCTGACCGCGCGGTACAGATCCACGGCGGTGCGGGCTATATCTCTGAATACGCTGTCGAGCGCTTCTATCGTGACGTGCGTCTGTTCCGCATTTTCGAGGGGACGTCGCAGATCCAGCAGTTGGTGATTGCACGCGAGACAATCAAGGCATATTCGTAATGCCCATGGTCGGCGCGGCGCACGCGATACGATGCAAGCGGCAGTGCACAGCGTTTCATGTGCGCTATCGAACGCTTGCACCCTACCGCGCTGCGCTCCATGTGCGAAATACGCACAAGAACGTGCGGAAAACAGAATACGCCTTGACCGCGGCAGGGGCTAATATCCAAAGGCTTTTCCCTCTGACCGCTTGATCACGCAGCTACTGCATTTACCTATCGCTCACATGTCACAACGACCCGCTCCCCTGACCGGCATTCGCGTTCTGGATCTGACTCGCGTCCTGGCCGGCCCCTGGTGCACTCAGAATCTTGCCGATCTGGGTGCCGAAGTCATCAAAATCGAGCGCCCAGGCTCGGGTGACGATACCCGCGCCTGGGGGCCTCCCTACCTGCAAGACGCCGACGGCGCAGACACCACAGAGGCCGCCTACTACCTGAGCGCCAATCGCAACAAGTACTCGGTGGCGCTGGATATCGCCTCGCCGCGCGGCGCCGAATTAGTGCGCCAACTGGCTCGCCAGAGCGACATCCTGGTCGAAAACTTCAAGGTCGGCGGTTTGCGTAAATACGGCCTCGACTACGAGAGCCTGAAAGCCGAGAATCCGGCGTTGATCTACTGCTCGATCACCGGCTTCGGCCAGACCGGTCCCTACGCCAGCCGTCCGGGCTATGACTTCATGATTCAGGGCATGGGCGGCTTGATGAGCATCACCGGCGAGCGCGACGATCTGCCCGGCGGCGGCCCGCAGAAAGCCGGCGTTGCCGTTGCTGACCTGATGACCGGCATGTATTCCACTGTCGGCATCCTGGCCGCTCTGCATGAGCGTAGCCGCAGTGGTTTGGGCCAGCACATCGACATGGCCTTGCTGGACTGCCAGGTCGCCATGATGGCCAATCAAAACTTGAACTTCATGACCTCGGGCAAGGCCCCGCAGCGTGCCGGCAACGCGCACCAGAACCTGGTGCCTTATCAGGTCTTCGCCGCGGCCGATGGCCATTTGATCGTGGCTGTGGGCAACGATAGCCAGTTCCGCAACTATTGCCGCGTCATTGGCACGCCCGAGTTGGCCGAGGATCCGCGCTTTGCCACCAACCCGCAGCGCGTGAAAAATCGCGAAGCTTTGGTGCCGTTGCTCAGCGAGCGTATGGCAACGGGCAAACGCGACCATTGGCTGGCCGAGCTCGAGTCCGCTGGCGTTCCCGCCGGCCCCATCAACACGCTGGATCAGGTGTACGAGGATCCTCAGGTGCAGGCCCGCCAAATGCGGCGCGAACTGCCTCATCCCACGGCTGGCGTGGCCCCCATCGCCGCCAGCCCCTTGAAATTCTCGGATAGCCCCGTGCAATATCGCCGCCCTGCGCCCTTGCTGGGCGAGCACACTGAGCAAGTGCTCTCAGAGCGGCTGGGCTTGTCCGAAGCAGAAATCCAGGCACTAAAAACATAGGAGTAGACACGATGACAAGCGATATTCAAACCATTGCCGTGGTAGGTGCGGGCGCCATGGGCCGAGGCATTGTGCAAATCGCTGCTCAGGCAGGCGTGCAGGTCCGCCTGTACGACACGAGCGCCGATGCCGTGGCCGCCGCGCGCGAGTCCCTGCGTCAGTTGTGGGACAAACTCGCGAAAAAGGGCAAGCTCAGTCCCGAGCAGGCCGACGCCGCATTGGCACGCGTCGTGCCCGCCGCCAGCTTGCAAGATCTGGCAGACACGCAGCTCGTCATCGAGGCCATCGTCGAGCGGTTGGATATCAAGCGCGACCTGTTTTCTCAACTCGAAGCCATCGTCGGCGCTGACTGCATCCTGGCCTCCAACACCTCGTCGTTGTCGATCACTGCGATTGCCGCTGCGTGCAAGCATCCCGAGCGCGTAGCGGGCTTTCATTTTTTCAACCCCGTCGCGTTGATGAAGGTCGTCGAAGTCATCGACGGCCTGCGCACCGATCCGGCAGCGGGTGATGCCCTGGCCGCTTTGGCGCGCCGCATGGGCCATACGCCTGTCCGTGCCAAAGACATGCCCGGCTTTATCGTCAACCATGCGGGCCGTGGGATGAACATCGAGGGTTTGCGCGTCGCACAGGAAAACGTCGCGCCCTTTGCGCAAATCGACGCCATCATGCGCGAACAGGCGGGCTTTCGGATGGGGCCCTTCGAGCTGATGGATCTGACGGCGCTGGACGTTTCGCATCCGGTGATGGAATCCATCTACCGCCAGTTCTTTGACGAGCCGCGCTTCCGGCCGTCGCCTATTACCACCGTGCGCTTGGCAGGTGGCCTCATCGGCCGCAAAGCCGGCGAAGGCTTTTACGCCTACCCAGACGGTCAAAAGCAAGTCCCGGCCGAGCCACCCGTGCCAGCGGCCCAGGCAGGCCTGCAAGTCTGGATCAGCCCAGCGCATGCCGAGGGACACGCCCGTGCCCGCGCCTTGCTGCAAAGTCTGAACGCCAATCTCGTCGAGGCCGCCGAGCCGCCCGCCCAGGCCTTGATCATCGTGACGCCGTTCGGCGAAGACGTCTCCACCAGCGTTTACCAACAGCGACTGGACGCGGCTCGCACCGTTGGTCTGGACACGCTGCATCCCTTGGAAAGCGGCAAACGCCGTACGCTGATGCTTTCGCCAGCCACCCAAGCAAATTGGCGTGATGCTGCGCATGCCTTGCTGGCTGGCGACGGCGCACCCGTCAGTGTGATTCAAGACTCCCCGGGTTTTGTTGCGCAACGCATCGTGGCCGCCATCGTGAATGTGGCGGCGGAGATTGCCCAGCAGGCCATTGCAACGCCTGCCGATATCGATCGTGCTGTGACGCTGGGTCTGGGCTATCCCGCCGGCCCGCTCGCCATGGGCGACGCCTTGGGCGGTGAGCGCATTCTCGAAATCCTGCGCAATCTGCAACGCGTCACGGGCGACATGCGTTACCGCCCCAGCCTGTGGCTGCAGCGCCGCGTGCAACTAGGATTGCCGCTGCTGGCCGAAGCAGTTGCGTAAACCACAATGAGACGAGGCGCCTCTATCGGGTGCCTCGCCGTCTGGTTCTGATTCGACTGACTCTCAATGGCGTGATCGATCGCGAAACCGCCAGTCTTCAATGCCGCTTGCTGATTACTTAGCGGCATTCACCATATATTCGACCGCGGCCCGGATATCGTCTTCAGAGGCATTTGCCGCTCCGCCCTTTGGCGGCATGGCACCTTTGCCCTGCATGGCAACCTTCACCATCGCGTCGATGCCTGTCTTGATATAAGGCTCCCAGGCTGCTTTGTCAGCAAACTTGGGTGCGCCGGCGATCCCTGCGCTATGACAGGCGAAGCAGGTGCTTTTATAGAGCTTTTCCCCGGCCGGATTGACTGCAGCCTGTGCCTGCTGAGGGGCTGGCGCCGGGGCGGGGGCTGCAGCGGCTGGAGCCGGAGCAGGTGTATTACCGGCCGCTGGAGCAGGGCTTGGTGCTGCGGCGGCCGGAGCCGCTGGCGCTGCAGCGGGCTGTGAGGCTGCTGCCGAGGCCCCTGCTTGCTCAGGTGCCGCCGGTTCGTCAAACGACCCGCCTGACTGATTCGCCATGTACACCACGGCGTGAGCCACTTCGTAGTCGCTTAGTGCAGGGTTGCCGCCTTTTGCGGGCATGGCGCCTTTGCCATGCAACGCGACGTTCAACATGGTGTCGTAGCCACTCTGGATAAATGGCCCCCAGGCTGCCTTGTCTCCGAGTTTGGGTGCGCCAGCCACACCCGCGGTGTGACAGGCCGTACAGACAGCTTGAAAGACCTGTTCTCCGGTCTTGAAGACCTTGGGTGCATTGGCGTCGACGAGCTCGAAACCCGATACTGGGGCAATACGCTTATTAATGGCGTCTGTGGTTAGTGTGTCGGAGCCCGCACCCACTTTAGTGCCCGATGTGACCATATTCACGAGCAAAATAATGATGAGGATGGGGAGGACAAAAGCCAGCACGACCGTGACGATCAGCTGTTTGGGGGTCTTGATGGGCGAGGCGTGTTCTTCGTTGTGTTCCTGCTCGTTGCTCATAACCTATATCCTGCAAATCGGGTACCGGGGCGCCTAATGGCGGCAACAGACGACGAATCAACTACTACGCAAGGAGTGGTCGCAAAGCAAGACCGACCCCGCATGCAAACGCCCGATTATATAACGCATGTGAAACAAAAACAGGGACGGCAGGACATTCCATATGTCGCACCACCGCAAGAAGCAAAAACTTAGGTACAATACCGCCTCTTTGCGCCCGTAGTTCAATGGATAGAATGAGAGTTTCCGAAGCTCTTGATACAGGTTCGATTCCTGTCGGGCGCGCCAAGAATTCAACAGCTTGCTGATTTTTCTTATAAAAATTAATGGAATCGGCTGGTTCATCAGAACGATGACGACGGCCAATGCGTCGCCATCATCGTCTGGTCAGAGCTGTACACGCTAGGCTCTCATGCGAACTTATCTATCCTCTTTGCCTTCACCTCTCCCGGCGTTGGGCTAACGGTATTCGCTTGCTGGTCTTGCATTTTTTCAGTACGTTCTGCATCACTTAGTTGAGCGTAGGAAATCGTGTCTTTGAGATAATCGCGGCTCGGTCCCGCTGGCGACTCTTTTACGATATCGAGGGCACTTTTTCCGGTATGGTCCTTTGCGTTGACCAAATCGAGCCGTTGTCCAGACTTATTGGCAACGCCGATTAGCATGTCCACTTCCTCCTGGTTTCCGCTCGCGGCAGCCACATGCAGCAGCGTCTGCCCGTTTTTATCGGTAGCCATGACGTCGAATTTTTCGTCAGTGATAAATTTGTTGAACTCTGCCGGATTGTGCTCCTTGATCAAGTCAGATGCTTGCTTGAAAGAGTCTTTCTGTGGACTAATTAAATTGCCGATCGCACGGCCGACAGCGGTGTGTACAGGAAACCAATAGGAAAGTGCAGTCTTAACGCTTATGCTCATAGTGTGCCTCACCGTATAGAGAACTGACTGAATGGGAAAATTGCTGCATAAGCCCGCCAAGTCCACGAATCCCTGCTAATGGCACAACGGCAGCTACTACTGCTTAGTGAAATAAGTAGCCTGTCTATGTATGTGTATTCCTCGCAAAAATTCCTGCATGGATGGCCAGCGCGGTGAGTTCTGCCTCTGCCGCCCACGGCAGGGCAGATAAATTCCTGGTCTTGTCCGCTTCTTTTTCAATGCTTTTCGCGAAACCGGCCAGCGCTGATAGGGATTTGGAGCCGGGACGCTGCTGGGCTTCTATCGCACCCCTGGGTAGATCAATACCGCTGCGCTGCGCGCGCGTAATGAGCTCGCTGAAGTCTTCCTGAATGTGTTGCGGTACTGGGTGCTTCCTGGCAGATGTGTTGCGTGGCTTCAGGACGCGGCTCTTCGCGATGCCGGTGCCGTTCGGCTTTTCATGACATTGTTCGGGCCCACTAGAGAAACAGAAATCATGGATTGGCGATAGCTTCATGGAGAATCCTCAGTGTCACGACTCGCAGACAACGTACACCGCCATTTCTGATCAACAATGCTGACGGTGAATTGCGTCAGGTCATGATCGTGGCGTTAGCCGTTATTCAGCGCTGTGCTCGAGATGGCCTTTCGTGAATGATGAGTGCTCCAACCTCAGTGGCCTGCTGTGTCAGCGTCGTTCGTCCGGCCTGCCGTGCGCGTCAGGCCTTGTTCCGGTCACCTAGTAAAGGAGCCTTTCAAGCATGCTCGCTGCCGCGTGTCATTGAGGGCTGGTTTTAAGCCGGTTTGTTTTTGATTGCCGGACTGGGAAGCACGCTGGGCGGATGCTGATTTCCCCCTGGTTGCAGCGCGTAGAGCTTTGCCTGAAGGTCACTCATCACTCCACTGAGCGTCTTCAGTGGCTCTCCGACCGTTCCAGAGCGGTCTACGCCAGGATTCAGTTTTTTGCTTTGTTCGCCTCGGGCATTAGACGGATCAGAATTCAGCAAGGCGTCAAAGCGATCTTGCGCACTCTTGTCTGGCACGCTGGGAAGTGTTTGGAGTTGTGTGTGGGGCAGAGTGGGCGAAGAAGCCGGATTAATCGTCATGATAAGCACCTCGAAAAACAAAAAATACGCGGAAAGAACCGTCATTTAGAAAGGCTTGCTTGCAGGCCAAAATGATGATTCCAATATCCTCGACGGATTGAGATGACGCTAGAAAGTAGACCTACGGTGTAGTCGGGCTAGTACCATACCCTTTGATGAATTCCGAGGCTGTGCGGTGCACCCAACCAGCCGTACCTATTCGGGATTGCGCCGATGATGTTCTCACGTTCCGTATTGCTTCCAGTTCTTCTGCTGCCTCGTTGTGAATTTTTTTGGCTACGTTGACGAGATCAGCGATTTTTTTGGGCTCTGAGCTATCTCCAGCCTTAACGGAGCGCTCCGATAGCCCAAACCCAAATCTATGGGCACGCGAAATCAGTTCGTTGTAGTCGCGGGCGACTCCCTCAGGTAGACCCCGGTGCACCCCCGATGGTCTTGGGCGTAGTGTTTTCCCTGTGTGCGTTGTATTCGCCCTGGTTTCGTTAGAATCCTCGGTACGCTTTCCAGGCAGAATACTCAGCAGTGCGCTGACTGTGGCGTCACCCGCGGCGATCAAATTCGAAGTCACTGCGTTGAACAATGAGACCGGCAGCGTGGCGACATACCAGCCATACGTGGCTAAGCTCGAAAGGAAGCCTGCTTTGTGATTGGATGCGTTTTCTTGAGCTTTGCTGCCGTGCTCACCGTCCCCGGGTTCAATTCTTTTTCCGTGCAATGGGCCCATTCCGTCTACCGGGCCGTTCGTGGCGGCACCGCCATGAACGGGAGATGACGTTCCTGCAATATCATCGAGCGCCTCATGAGTAAAACGAAGCTCGGGGTATTGCACAGAATTATTGTCAGTTTTCATCATGATAGTTTTCCCCTGCTAAGGCTTGTTAGAAAACGCCAGGCGTTGCTCCAGGTCGCCTGGATGAGCAACCCGCTCCAGCGCGCCGTTGGTATATCGCCGCCAGAATGTGGCGGTTTGGGTAAAGGCACCGGCCACGTTGGCCAGCGAATGTGCATCCAACAAGACCAATGGGATACGTAACGACATGGCCAACGTGTTGCCGCTCACCCCTAACGTGGCGCCGCCAGTAGCGGCCCAGAGATAGTTGGCCTCCATAGCGACTTGCAGAATCTCGGCGGTACGTTCGGCCAAGATTTCGCCCAGCGCGGAAAACAGAACGACGTCTCCCGCCTGATCGTCTCCTTCGTAAAACAAACTGATGGTGATGCCATCGTTGATGAGTTCCTTCGTTTTCAGAAATTGCTCGATCGATGGCAATCCGATTTCGCCTGCGAACGCGGTCAACAAAGCCACATAACGGGAAGACATGGCACAGTCCTTTCAGTTTTAAGTAAGCTTGACGTCTTAGGTGTTGGCGGCCAGTAAGTTGGCAGCGATCGTGTTGTTATCCGTGTCGTTACGAGTGGCAGCAGGGATGGCCACCGCCGTCTCATCAGGCGCCGCAGCGAACGGACTGAGTCTGTTCCATAGCCCCGCCACGAAACCGCCAGTGGTCGTAGCGACCGATACTGCAGGGCTGAGCAATGCATTCGCGAGACCGCCCGCCGCCATGATCTGGTTGCTGGCCGACTGAAACTGAGTTCCTACAACTTCGGCGCCTGTTTGTACCGCGCTGCTTGCATAGCCCACCGCAGCACTGCCCAGAGACTGCGCGCCGCTTGACGCGCGGGTGACCATGTACTGAGCTACGATGAGCGCGCTATTGCGTGCGATCTGCACATACGAAATGTTGCCACCGAGAGCTTCCTGATTGTGATGAAGCAGTGCGGCTACGGCCTTATACTCGGGGACGTCGGGGTGCTTGAAATCACCCTTATCGATATAGGGACGCAGATGCTGGATGGCAAGCTTGACCGCTAATGTCGGGATGGCCCGTCGAACCCAGGAGCGTTCCTTGTTATCGGTTTGCGGGTCGCTCTGTGCCAGCGATTTTTCTAGGCCGTTTGCCGCCGCTGTCCCTGTCTGCGCCGTGTCCTGTTCGGGTTGTGGGTCAGGGATTCTTGCTGCCGCATTTTGGGTGTTTGGATTGTCCTTATCCCGTTGTATCGCATATTCGTCCGCCCGTCGTTGCGCGAGCTCCTGCAACTTCAGCGCTTTTTCGGCTTCTTCCGCCGCCTGTTTTACAGCCTCATTCTCCAGGCGTTCCAGGTTCTTCTCAACGGTATTAATCAGCAACGCTTCCAGACCATCCCAGCCGCCATATTCTGGAATGGCGACATACGTGCCAATAATACTCTGCGCAGGTAACTCAGTCGTTCTGGACAGGGTGGAGGCTAAAAGATGCTTGAGACCAAAGTCGGCCGGAATGGCTTTTAACAAGACATTCAAAGCATTCTCGATACGCTCAGCATTTCTTGTGTCCGGGTCGGTCATGAGCACCATGCCGATTGCTTCGCTTAACGCTTTGAATCGCACGGCATTTTCGCGGGCCTTTTCGATGCCCGCCTGGGCCTTCTCGTAGGCTTCCTGAGCATCTTTTGCATCTATCTGCTCATTGGTATCCATTATTACAAAGTCGCTGATATCGACGTCCTGCTTGGGTAAGTCAGTCAGCAAAACTTTGCTCTGAGTATCCGCTTTCGATGAGCCGACCAGAGCCGCTTTATTCTCGTCCATACCGTCATCCGATGCATCGACTAGCACGAAATCATCCTCGTCGTCCGCGATTGCATCGACCAGCACAAACTCGTCTACCTCCTTGTCTATTTCATCTTGCGCCGCGGTGGGTTCGGCCTCCTGCAGGGCAAGTTTGGCATTCGCTTGCTCTAGCGCGTTGCCGGCCTTGGCCAGAACTTTAACTGCGTTGAGGTGAACTTGCGCAGCCAGCGCCGTGGTCAATTCGGCCACGTTGCGGATGAATGGCTCATCGACCAGCGGCTTCGTGGGCGTGTAGTTGGTCAACGCTTCCGTACAATTCTCATCGTTAATCAGATACGCATGCAGGCACCCGGCTGCAAGTTTCAATTCCGGTTTCGTGTAGAACTCCTCCTTCAGCTGAAATGACGGGCTCTCCACGATTGCCCGGTCGACCAGGATTCGCAGGAAATCAGTGCCCACACCTACGCCGGCCAAAATCAAGCGATTGGTGTAAGTGAAGTCTCTGTCTGGAACGAGGGCATTTTGGATTCTGTCGGTGAGCGTATCCCAGCCATGATCGTGGGCATACGCGCCCAGGAGCTGGTGAATGGCTTGTTTGCCGATGTAGTTGTTGATCAGATTCTGCGCAAGATTAATGGCAGGTTCTTTGGCTTCATCAGGAATCTTGCCGGCGGTCGCTTGCTTGTCCAAGGTATGCGTCAGCAACTCTTTGACACTGGCAGAAAACTGCTCATCATCAGTGCCGCGCAGAATTTGATCAGCATATCCAATCAGCTGGGCGCCGGTGATGCCCGCAATGGACTCCGCATACTTGTCGACGGCTTTGTGGGTTCCAGCGATACTCAATCCCAGTCCGATCGCTTGGTGGAGAACGGCTTCGGCGAGCGTGTTGCGGGTGACTCGACCGCCAGTGATGCGTGAGACCAGGTCATTCAGGTTGTCAGCGTAATTCAGAGCACCGAACGCAGCGGTGTTCACCACGAGCGAGATAGATTGGTAGACAGGGATGTGCATGATAATTAACCAAAAAAGAAGTTAAAACCCCGACTGCGTCACGATGAGCTGGAAGGCAGCATTGCTGCGCCGAGATCAAACGCGTGAGTACTCAAGGCATGCGAACGAGCAAGGCTTATCCATGGACAGGCAGAGCCTGAGCGACGTTGACTGCGGCCTGTACGACTTTTTGCTCCCAGTCCTCGATCAGATGGGGCAAATAGGCAGCCCAGCGGCCAGCCTGATTAACGAGGGCTTCCAGTTGTGCAATCGCCGCGTGACTATCCAGATCCGCGAGTGAAATGGTCTTGAACAAAATCACCTGATCCTGCTGAGGTTCGAAGCCAAACATGCAGCCGTCTGTTGCGGCACCGAACATATGGGCTTGCAACAGCATGGCAAAGAACGCATCCCGATGCGTCGCAGGAGCATTGCTTAAGAAGCAATAGGCATGTGTGATGTCTTTGCTCTTGTCGTGATGGATGTTTTCCCGCAGCTTGCTGTCCATGTACATAAAGGCCGTTGCGAGCCGGCCCACTTCGTCCCTGTGCTGATCTGGCAGGGCGGCGATGTGATGAGGCACGTTTCCCTCGACCCGCAGTGCCTGATCAGGGAGTTGTCGTGCATACGATGTCAACCGTTTGAGAGGCTGTACGATGCGTGCGGCGAAAAACCATGCGCTCAATAGCGCAGCCAATGACATGGCGCCGAAGATCAGGGCCTGGCTGCGCAGCAGTTTGCGGGCCGGGGCGCTCAAGTCATTTTCAGGGACCGCCGCTACGATGGTCCAATGCAGTGGCGCATAGTGTGCGCTGTCAATTTTCCAAGGGCCTCGTGATCCGTCGACCTGCAGGCCGTGGAGATTTGCGCGAGTGGGGGCATTCAGACGTTGGCGTAATGTCTGGCCGTCGTCGAAGCGATTATCGAGAAAGCCATGATGTGTATCTGGGGGGGCGACGACGAAGCGCCCGTCATCGGCAACAATAAACACAAAACCGGAATGCGCCAGTTTCATTGGTAATAACGTCGTCCGCACGGCGTTCTCCATCTGTGTGCGGTATTCCTCAATCTGTTCGATGACATCTGCAGCACTGTCGCTGACGGCCAAGACCCAGTTCCACGGACCAAAATAATCGAAATAAGCGTAGCGTGAGTTGTCGTCGTCCCCAACCAGCGCCTGAAAGTCTTGCTGAATACGGCCGGCAGGCTCAGTCGAGGTCGGCCTGCGGTAGATCGCAAAGCTATAACCGGAATCGCGGCTTTCTTCGAGCGAAGACTGTGCAAGCGGCCGATTCTTGTAGTCATTTATTGACGAGAGATCGCGGCCTCTCATCGCCGGATATCCGCTGGCCAGCACGATGTATCGAGTATCAAAGACAAAGGCATAGCGATCGCCGTCGAAATGCAATTGGTTGATCCATTCCCGTGCCAGATCTTGAGCCATCGCTTTTGTGATGAAGCCCTCGTCGGCTAGCCTTGCATACGATTCCAGCGTAGCTTCAATGAGTTTGCCGGTTTGCATCAGCTGGCGTCTACCATTGCGTACGATAGATACTTTGTTGTTGAGCATGGCGCCCCAGCGTGCTGCTGCGTCGTGCTGGATGAGGTCAAGCACGTTGCTGATGGCGTGCTGCTCGCTGGTCATGACGGTATCGGTCACATTGCGTTGCGACGTCAGCATGACCACAATGGCGATCGCTGCCAGAATCGCAGTTACCAGCGCGAAAATCTTGCTATGTAGCGATTGGAATGACATGAATCGGTAAGTTAGCGCTCAAGCCGGTAAACAGCGCAGCGGCGATCGTGCCAGCATGGCGGGCGATTTCTTCGGCTGGTAGTTCGGCGGTGCCCCAAAGCGTGACGGGCATGCCCGGCTCGGCATGAGGAATGGGTGTGAGATCGACGGCCATGAGATCCATGCAGACATGGCCACACAATGTGGTTCGTATTCCATTAACCAGAACTGGCGTTCCTGTGCCGGCCTGCCGAGGGTAACCATGGACGTAGCCGCAAGCGACGATGCCTATGGGCATTGCGCGCGGGGTGACGAACGCGCCGCCATAGCCCAGAGACGTGTTGCCGGGTAAGGTCTGGATAGAGATCAGTTCGGACTGTAATAGCAAGGCTGGCCGCAATCCTAATTGGGGGCCGGCGCGATGCGCCAACGGGCTTGCTCCGTAAAGCATAAGGCCCGGGCGTACCCAGTCGTTTGTCGCGCTATGTTCCTGATGCAGTAGCAGCGCTGCAGAGTTGCTCGTGGAGACAGGGCCTGACAGGCCGCGAATGGTCTTCATGAACTGTTGGCTGGCACGGCGGATGCCGTCTACGCTATCTGATTGCGCGTAATGATTGAAATGGCCGACCATGCGAATCTGACCGGCTCGGCGCATGGCTTCAGCGATTTCATACGCCTGACGATACGTGCACGTATTCATGCCGGTGTAGTTGAGATCGCCCACATAACGCAGCCATACCGACGGAGGGTGATCAGGTGAGTGCGTTCGTAACCAGGAGAGTTGTGACGGATGATGAATGACTAGATGTAGTTCAGGGTCATGCAATGGCTGCACGTCGTCTATTGAAGCCAGGCCGTTCAACATGAGAATGGGGCCTCGCCATCCAGCACGCCGGCAGGCTTGCCGTTCGGCGTCGTTCGATACGGCCAGTCCATCAACCTGCGCCAGCCCCGCTATCACGTTGGCGATGCCGTGGCCGTACGCATCGCCTTTCACCGTTGCCCAGATACGCGGCGGATGATTACCCCGCAACACTGTACGTAAGCAGGCAGCGTTGTGTGCAACGGCGTTGAGGTCCACCTGCACACGTGTCAACCGGCTTTTCGAGGTCTCGGAATGGGGGGGGGAGTTCATGCAACAGGAACGGACGATCAATTGGCAATGCGAAATTACGGTTGGGCAATGAGCCTGAGTAACTTCAGACAAAAATTAGTTCCATGCGAGCAGACGCCAAGAATGACTGCTCATTGTTTACATCATGGGGCGGTTCATTAGGTCTGCCAGCAATGTCATGCAGTTTTTTTGATCGCGACGCACATAAGACATGCCTGATAAATAGTGGCGCATGAGACGCAAGCCATGTCCGCCTAAATGTGCTGCGTCCAGCGAGGTGGCCAATGGCGGGGTGATGGGTTGAGTGGGGTCATATGGTTGGCCATTGTCGATGATTTCGAGACGAACCTGGGCGGGCGTCAACGTGCAACGTAAGCGAATGGTGCGTGGTGTTGAATCGTCATTCGTGCGATGATTGCCATCGGCATGGTCAGTGGTCTGAAACGCATAGGAAACGATGTTGGTGAGCGCTTCATCCAGGCTGAGTGTCAGGGCAAACGCCACTGCTGATGGCCAGTTTTCACGACGACAAATGGTCTCCAGCCACTGAGTGGCCGACTTCACAGTGTTTCCATCGGGAATGAGGTCAAGCGTATCGGTCTGCGGGAACATGTTGACGTACCATCCGTCCCATGAATGATTGGTGGGCTTGCACTTAATGCGCATTTACGAGGCAATGAAATGGCGCTTGCAATCGAAAAAATCGAAGACACCGTGGTGATATCTGCCGAAGGGCAGATCAATAGCGGCAATGCGTCGGCGATCGAGGCAGAGTTGTTATCACAGGTCGATAAAGGTGAGCATCGGATCGTATTGGACCTGGCTCTGCTCAGCTATATTTCCAGCGCTGGATTACGCGTGGTGCTGTTGTTGGCCAAGCGTCTCAAACAGGTAAATGGAAAATTGGTCTTGTGTGCGTTGCAATCACGGGTGCGCGAGGTGTTTGATATCAGCGGGTTTCTGTCCATCCTGGCGGTGGTGGAGACACGTGAAGAAGCCTTGCGTACTACTGCTGTGGACTGAGCTTGTCCGTCGTTCCGTTCACGGCTGGTGAACGGACTGGCCAGGCGATGGCGCTCGTATGTGTCCGGGTAGATAGCGTCATGCAAAGGCAGGCTCAGCAGCAGTGCCGGGCGAAGACGGCGCTGCTAATTCGACGGCTGCCGTTCTTTCGATGAAGGGCTTCCACCGCAGCGCGATATCCACAAAGGCGCCGATCATGTCGGCGAAGCCTTTGGCGTGGCACAAGGGCAGTGGCGTACGGCCTGCGAGCAACACGGCGCCGGTGCCATATTGCAGACCCAAGGTACAACCTCCCGTACCTGTCCATAGCGCGTTGGCTTGCAGCATGAGGACGTGAAGCGATTCACTGTGGTCCGGAACGCCCAGATTGGTACAGAACACGATATCCCCGATATCGTCGTCGCCATCCAGCATCAGGCTGACAGTGATGCCATTGATCACTATTTCTTGTGTAGCCAGCAGCCACTGCACAGGTTCCAGACCCATGATGGCGGCGTAGTTTCTGAGTAGATGTTCGTAGCGTGACATGACGACCTCGATGGTGGCGAAAGGACGACGAGCGCGAGCCGCTCGGGAATGACAGCGAACGTTGGTAACGCCTGGCGGGTTCCTGGTTCCAATGACACGCTTGTGGGGAAAATTGCCGAGACGCTTGATGGTTCGTTCGCCGTGTACACATCGGAGGGGTGGCGTCGTTGTCTATTTGTACTGATTATGTTCGTTTAATAAAGGGTTTACCCTCATAAATGTGCAATATTGGCTGGAGTTACATATTGAATTGTTTTTTTATTGTATTTTTATGCGTGTTTAGATTGGATCAGCCGGAACAAAATGAAGATCGCGTTAATTGGTTGTGGTGAGGTGGGGCATTGTTATGCCCAGGCTTGGTTAGCTGCGGGGCACGAGATCGCCGCCGTGTGCGAATTGCGGCAGGATGCCGACATGCAGGCCCGTGTGCAGAGCTATGGAGCGGCGTTGCATGCGACGCCGGGGCCTTGGTTGGCCGATGTGGATCTGGTGGTATCGGCTGTGTTTGGCTACGCGGCTCAAGAAGTGGCTGCGCAGGCGTTGCCATATCTGGGCAGTAATGCACTGTTTGCGGATTTCACGACAGCCAGTGCGGCAGACATGCGTGCGGCTGCGGCGGTTGCTGCCACGCACGGCGTACCCTTTGCAGACGTCGCGATCATGGGGGCCATTGCCCTGCTCGGGGCGCGTACCCCGTTGCTGACGGCCGGGACGGGCGCCGCTGCCGTCGTCGAGTTTGCCCAGGCCTGCGATATTCCCGCCCAAGCGATCGATGGGCAGGCCGGCGATGCCGTGCAGTTGAAGCTCCTGCGCAGCATCATGACCAAGGGCATGGAAAGCCTGGCGGTCGAGTGCCTGGTCGCTGCGGAAAAGCTCGGTCTGCGCAACGCCTTGTATGACGTATTAGGAGATATCGACCGTACGCCGCTGACAAAATTTATCGATTCGTTTGTGCGTTCTCATGTGCTGCACGCGCCGCGTCGCCTGGCAGAGGTGCGAGAGGCGCGCGAACAATTGGTCGAAGCGGGCTTGCAGCCTTTGGTGCTCGATGGCGTCGAACGTTTATTCGCCCGTACGACACAAGGGATCAACGACGCCCGCGCGGCGCAAGGTGGCGCGCCGTTGGAGTTACCCGATACCGTGCAGGCCCGCTTGGCTTGGTTGACGCCTTTGGCCCAGGAAAAGTGATTTTACCGCCGCGCCTTGATGTAGCGCGCGGCGCAATGGATACTCACGCCAAGGTCGGCGCTACGCAAAGAATTACTACGCAAGGCCAACGCCGTGTTGGCGTGGCCCTGCTTACGATAGAAAGAGGAAGACAATGCAAGTCCTAAAGAAAATGATGGCAGCTGCCGTGCTGGTATCGTGCTCGGCCGCTGCTGTGGCAGCCGATATGGCGGGTTCACCTATTACGTTCATTTCGCCGTTCCCGCCGGGAGGCGGTACCGACACACTGACCCGTATGATGGCAACGGCCATCGGCCAGGATCAGGGTTGGAACATCGTCGTCGAGAACAAGCCGGGGGCGGGCGGCAATCTGGCGTTGGACGCCACGGCACGTGCAAAGCCCGACGGCCATACGCTGGTCATGGCGCAGACTGACAACATCGTGCTCAATCCGTGGCTATATAAAAAGCTGAGCTATGACACGTTCAAGGATTTCAAGCCGGTAGGATTGGTGGCCTCGTCTCCCAGCGTGTTTGTGGTGCTGCCCGATTCGCCCTATAAAACCCTGGACGATGTGGTGAAAGCAGCCAAGGCCAAGCCGGGGGAGGTGTCTCTGGGTATCCCCGGCATTGGCGGCAGCGGTGATTTGATCGGTTATCTGTGGCGCAGCGCCGCCGGTATGGAGTTGATGCATGTCCCATATCGTGGCTGGTCGCAGGCCTTTCCCGATTTGATGAGCGGCCGGATCGCGCTGTACACCGGATCCGTCGCGTCGCTGTTGCCGCAGATCAGCAGCGGCAAAGTGCGTGCGCTGGCCGTAGTTGCCGATGAACGTTCGCCAGCACTGCCCGATGTGCCGACGTTTGTGGAGAGCGGGTTCAAGACCATTAACCAAACGATTTGGTGGGGCTTGATGGCGCCGGGCCAAACGCCCGATGACGTGATTGCAACTTTGAATGGTGCGGTCAACCAGGCGTTGGGCAAGCCCGAGCTGGTCAAGAAACTCGAGCAGGCTGGTTATAGTGTCATGAAGGGCACACCCGAGGATCTGGCGAAACGTCATCGCACCGATCACGATGTCTTTGGCAAAGTGGTGCAGCAAGCCGGTATCCCGCAGCAATAACGATATTCTTCCCTATTTGGAGCGCTTTCATGATCGGTTTTGAAATTCTTTCCCGCAAGCGTGCTGTCAGCGCCGAGCTCGTCGAGAAATTTCGCAAGTTGCCGGTGGCAAATATCAGCGACTGCATGTCGCGTATGGCTGCAGGTGGTGCGCGCCTGCGGCCCATGCATGACGGTACGTTGCTGGCCGGCCCCGCGCTGACGGTGCGCACGCGTCCGGGTGACAACCTGATGGTGCACAAGGCGTTGGGTCTGGCTCAGCCCGGCGATGTGATCGTGGTCGATGCCGGCGGCGATCTGACCAACGCCATCATTGGTGAAATCATGACCTCGTATGCCGAGTCGCGCGGTATCGCGGGCATCATCATCAATGGTGCCATTCGTGATTCGGGCACCATCCGCCGGAGCGCCTTTCCGGTGTATGCCGCAGGTGTAACGCATCGTGGCCCCTACAAAGATGGCCCGGGCGTGATCAACGGCACGGTCGCGCTCGATGGCATGACGATTGAGCCGGGCGATCTGATTCTGGGTGACGAGGATGGTCTGCTGTGCATTCCGTTCGATCAAGCCGAGGAGATCTACCAAAAGGCCTCTGCCAAGCACGCGGCAGAAGAAGTCACGCTGGCAGAGATCGCCGCGGGCAAGCTGAACACGTCTTGGGTTGATGCGCGGTTGCAGGAATTGGGCTGCGCGCTGCCTGCTCAGAAATAAGCAGGCGGGTAGTCCGTCACGACGGCCTCGAAGTCCGCTATGCGGGCTTTGGGGCCGTTTTGCGTTGGTTACGGAACAGGCGATGGGTGGCAGCCAAGTGCAACCGCATCGCGCTTTCCGCATAGTCCGGGTCGCGCGCACGTATGGCAGCGATGATCTGATTGTGCTGTTCCACGCTGCTCAGCATATCGTCCCGGCTATAGAAATAGAACGATCCGATGATGATAGGCATGTCCAGCAGGCTTTCGACCAAAGTGCGTACGCGAGCGGATTGCGCAGCGGCCAGCAAGGCGTGATGAAAGCGATTGTTGTAGTGCTGTACTTCGGCGACGTGGTCTTCGTCTTGGGACTGGACCGCGTGCAGCATGCTGGCATTGATGCTCGTTAGGTCATTGATCTGCTCGGCACTGGCGCGCAGGGCCGCCGAGCGCGCGGCATAGGGCTCCAGCAGCAGGCGCAGCTCGAACGCCTCAGTGATGTCGCGATCCAGCCAACCCAGGACGATGGCGCCACGGCGTTCCTCGCGAGTGACCAAGCCATCATTGATCAGCCGTTCGATTGCACTGCGTACTGGCGTGCGGCTGACGTCGAGCTCGCTGGCGATGTGTTCCTCGCGTAGCCGCTCGCCGGGCAGAAAAGCGCCGGACATCAAACGGCGGCGAAGCTCTGCATAGACCAGATCGCTGGCGCTAGGCATGCTCGAAATCTCTGGCGGTGAAGGGGGGGCTCATGATCGTTGGTGCTTCTGTCGCGGCATGGGGGGGGGGTGATATGTGTGATGACGGTGATTATGACCTGCTCGTGCAGGCAAGAAAAGAGGCGTCTGCTTCGTCCTGTGTGCTTCTGCCTGTCTGAATCCCGTTGCTATGAATACCCTTTCGTCACGTCGAGGTGAAGGTGTACCAAGATAGCCAGCATGGCAATACCGTTTGCGCCCGTATCACACCATCAGCTGTCTGAAGTTCGGGTGTTCCCAGTTTTCCAGCTGCTCTAGCTGTTGCCGTTCGCTGTGGCCGAGCTTGGCATGGCGTGCGAGTTCTGCGATGACAGACGCACGTGCGGCGGCCAATGCTTCTTTTGACATGTTTTGATAATCGTCAGCCGCGAGGATGGAGCGATCCGCCTGGTGTACGCGGTGGGTGGCATGCAGGCGATTGGCGATATGATCGTCGTCTCGCAAGGGAATGATTGCTGGCTGTATGCCGAATGTGCCTGGGTCTTTTACCAAACGGATACGCAATGCAAAGGCGCCAGTATTTTCGTCTATGGTGCGTTCGAACTGTACGCCACGGCAGCCGCGCGGAAAGCCGGCATAATAGTCATGCAGCTGAAAGACACCTGGTTTCATGGCGTCATTCTGTTCTGTAGCATCGACCATGCTGACCGTATAGGTCGTCGGTGCCTGCATGAGGAAGTCATAAAAATGGCTGTGAGGATCGTCGATCAACAAGCTGTTGTCCGGCAAGCGGCGCACGGTCGGCGCAGCTGCGTCGCGAGCGACCTCTGCTGGATGGTCCGCCGCGGCATCGAGGTACCACGTCAAGGCGCGCGTGGTGGTTAGGTTGGAACTCACTGCCATCGATCCGAGGTCGCTTGAACATACGACAGTCCCTGGCGTGGGATCGTCGCTGATCACCAGCGCGTGGGCGATGTGCTGACCCATGTGGAGCTGATTGCGAACCTCAGCTTGCGGAGGGGAAAAACCGCAGGCTTGGCGGTACTGTTCTTGCGAGTTGCGAAAGCTGGCATTGACGATACTGGGCCCCTCGATGGGTGTAGTAAGGGCCCGGATCAGGGATTTGCCTTCTCCATTTTGATAGGCGGTCTCTGCCCGGTAGGCGGTATAGCGGTCTAACAATGTGCCGGGAATCGCGATGACGCGATGGATCGTTTGGCCCACACTAGATAGACCGTATCCGATGGCATTGCCGACAGTCGAGAGGTTGGCATTGACGGCGGCAAAGAGCTCTTGAAATGCCTGCTGGGCGCTGGCGAGCATGGACAGGGATTGTTGACGTTGTTCGCCATCGCCCATATTCAAGGAATCGATGCAGAGGCCGGCGGCATTGGCGTACTCAGTGCTTGCCGGGGCCGCGGGAGCGGTATTAATGGCCTCGGTGAGTGCGGTGAGTTTGCTTTCGAGCGTCCGGACGCGTTGTTGGCGTTCCGCTGCCACGGCGATCACACGGTCCATCGCATTTTTGCGTAGGGCTTCGTGTTGGATAAGCGGCTGGAGTTTGCGTTGACGTTGCTCGACTGCTTGCATGGCGTCTTGAATGGCCAGGTTGATGGCATTTTGACGCGCCTGATCGGGGAGGTTACGCACAGTGTTGAGACCGATATAGCCGCCTCCGAGCAGGGCTGCCGTTTGTGCAAAAAAATTCCCCGTCAGACCGGCGGCATAGGGCAGGCCTGCAGCCACGGCGCCCCAACCCACGGCAGAGGTCGCAGCGGCGCCGCCGCCTCGCAGAAAATAGCCCCAAGAGCGGACATATTCGCTATTGGTTTGTGCGTGTCCCGGCTGCAAAGACGGCGGCATGACGGGCTGGTGCTGAGGGTCTTGGTTGTGTAGTTCCCTGTCGAGCTCGCGTAGTACACCGTCGATCTCGTTGAGCAGCTTCTGGATCTCGGCACAGTTGCGCTCATAGAGCGACGGACGCGGGGCGGGGACCGCTGAGGTGGCTGATAGTGTCGCGTCTTCTTGGGCGGCATAGGGGGCTGCTGACCATAACCATTGAGCCCCCTGGGCGGCGTGGCGCGGAAGCGCGGCCAGACCGCTAAAAAGGAAGGCAATCCCGTTTGATACGTCGGATGCTTCTGGCGACGGCGCGGCTGCCGTGTTGGCGGCTACGCTGGATTCCTTTACCGTTGCGGATGGACGGCCTTCGACGGCGGCTTGGTTTTCTGGCTGACTAGAAAGATCGTCGCCATTCAAATCGAAGACGTCTGGCTCCAGGCTGAAGGTTGGGAACAGGTTGAGGATAGGGAGGACCACGTTTGCCTCGCTCGTGACAGAGGGAACCCGCGATCGGGCTTGTCGAGGAGCTCGGCCCGGCCGGTGAGGGATGCAATCCTTGGTAACTGTCAGCGAGCGTTTGGTTCCGGCCGCTGGCGGGCTAAGACAATGCGCTCAATATTTCCGAGGCGCTTTCGCGCAGATGCCAATCAGCATAGGCCTCACTGCTCAGTTGGCTGGAGAGTTCCGCAGCGCAATGCTGCAGGACTTCTACCTGGTGTCTGCGAGGCGGATTCGGAATATTTTGAATCGATCCCACGATGGACAGTGCTCCTGCCAGCTGATCGCCATTACGAAATATCGGCACGGCAATGGTGTTGACGCCGATCATCATCTCTCCGTCGCAGACCTCGTAGTACTGGCGCCGGATGAGTTCCAAACGCTGGCGGATCCGTGTTGGATCCGTGAGCGACCGGTCCGTTTCCGGGGGAAGCGATTCCGCCAGGCGGGCTTCTATGAGTGCGGGGGGCTGAAAGGCCAGGGTGAGCCGCCCCAGCGCCGAGCAATGGGGAAGCGGCCGGTTGCCGGGTTTGACACTGATCAGAATGCGGCCGTAGATGTTTTCCACGGTGGCAATCACCATGGGCGTGCCATTGATGGGCACCGCCAGCACGGCCGTTTCTTTCAGTTCATCTCGTATGCGGACCATATAGGGTTCGGCCCGAGCTCTCAGGTCGAACTGGTTCCCCGCGGCTTCGCCCAGTTGGAATACGCGCCAGCCTAGATGGTAGCGGTCTGTGGTGCGCTCCTGTTCGATCAGTCCCATCTCTTTCAGGGTGGAGAGATGACGGTGAACACGGGGCTTGGTTTCGCTCAGGGCGTCTGCGAGCTCTGTGACACCCATGGGTCGCTGTTGGGCAGCGAGCTCATCCAGGATGCGTACGGCGACTTTTACGGCTTCGACGGAGTTGGGGTTTTTTTCAATCATGTGGCGGTCTGAGCCGGGACTTAGCAGAGGATAGCGAGAATTTTGACGCATTTGAGCTCCGGAAGGGGGATCAGGCTGCAAGACAGTGTTTTGTTATGAACAGCGATATTTAATTTCTTCTAGCGTAACCGTAATTGCTTTGTTATGCTTGTTGAAATTAAATTTCGCTTGTCGTTATGGCTGGGTGAGATGGGCCAAGGCAGGCAAGATGCGTTTCAAGGGAGCGCGGTGCGTGTCTATGCGTATTGATTGCGATCTGCTGACGGGCTATTTGGGCAGCGGCAAGACCACTTTGCTCAATGCATGGCTGCGTTCGCCGCTATCGGCTGGCACGGCAGTGGTGGTCAATGAAGTCGGTGAGATCGGTATTGATCAACTCGTGCTGGCGCAGGTGACCGATAACGTCATGTTGCTGGAGTCGGGATGCCTGTGCTGCACCCTGAGCGGCTCATTGAGAGAGACCTTGTTGGATGTGTGCGCTACCGCGCGTGCGCACGGCGCGCCGTTGCGTCGCATCGTCGTGGAGACGACGGGGTTGGCGGAACCTCTGCCGATTTTGCATTCGCTGTTGGGCGACAAGATTCTGACTGAAACTATCCGTCTGAATCAGGTGGTGGTGACGGTCGACGGGCAGCAAGGGTTGCGGCAGTTGGTGACACAGCCGGAGTCCGTGCGGCAGCTGGCTGCCGCCGAGTGTGTGGTGATCACTAAGAGCGATCTGGCGCCTGAGCAGGATGTCCGTGAGCTGCGCGCGCTGATTCGTCAACTGAATGTGACCGCGGTAGTGTGCGACTCGGTGGCGGGCAGCCTCGCAGACGAAATCTTTACCGCATCGGCGGGCAGCCTCCAGCGTCAGGCTGTGTTGACTGCCATCGCCAAGGAGCGGGGAGGGCACCCGTCGCATCACTGCGATCATCACGGTGAGCATCGGCATGGTGCCGGACACGATGGTGCGCATCATGGCGATGATCAGGAGCACAGTCACGGTCAGGACCCGGATGCACATCGAGCCGATTCTGCTGTGACATCGCTGTTTCATTCCCGTGTTTCAACGCTCGGCTTTCATATTGACCATCCGATCTCATGGCCGGGGCTGGCTGCCTGGTGGCATTTGGTCTCGAGTCACTATGGCGATCAGCTATTGCGCAGCAAAGGCCTGCTGCGCATGTTGGATGCGGTCAGACCGTTTGTATTCATGCAGACCGTTGGCAAGGTTTTTCATACGCCAGACGTTTTGCAAGCATGGCCTGATGCGGATGAGCGTTCGCGCTTGGTCTGCATCGGTGTTGATCTGGATCGCGATTGGCTGGAGCAAAGTCTTTCCGCGCTTTTGATTGATGAGCCTGGGCTTTTACCCAGCTCGCTGGCTGAACTTTCTCATTTTGTTCCCTCTCATTCGGAGTAGCTGATGTCCCATGATTTCGTCTTGCGGGGTGGCATCGTCGTCGATGCGCAGCATGGCGAGCGCCCCTTGGACCTGTTGATTCAAGGCGGCCGTATTGCTGCACATCTGGTGCCGGGCACCCCTGTCGGGTCGGGCGTGCCAGAAGTTTCCGCACAGGGCTTGCATGTTTTTCCTGGTTTGATCGATGCGCATATCCATTTCGGCTTTGGCGAAAAAATTACCGAATACGAAACCGAGACGATCTATGCCGCGCAGGGTGGGTTTACGACGGTGCTGGGCTATTTTCTGAATAACGAGGATTACACGGACGTCTATCGGCGCGAGCAGGAATATGCCCGCACCCGTGCTCACGTTGATTATGGATTCCATTTCAGTGTCGCCAATGAAATGCATGTCCGGGAGCTGGCGGAGTATGTAAACAAATATGGTGTGACGTCTTTCAAGTACTTCATGAATTTCAAGGGGGAAGAGGGACGTTATCTCGGCCTGGATGGTACTGACGACGGCTATTTTTATGATCTGCTGGCTCAGGCCGCGCGATTGGGCGATGTCAAGGTCGTGTGCCATACCGAGAACATCGAGATTGTGAATCGCTTGCGCAAACGGTTCCAGGCGGAAGGGCGCGACACGCTTAAAGACTGGTCGGCCTCCAAACCCGCGTTTACCGAGGCGGAGAACTGTGTGCGGGCGATGATGTTTGCCGAGCATTTGAATGCCCGCATCTACATCCCCCATTTGAGTACGCGTATGGCGTTGGACGAAGTGCGCAAGTGGCGCCAGCGCTATGAGCATGTCTATGTCGAGACGTGCCCGCATTATCTGACGCATGATGAGAATGCCGATATCGGGCCATTGGGCAAGGCGAATCCTCCGTTTCGCTCGAGTGATGACGTGCAGGCGATGTGGGAAGGGCTAAACGACGGCAGCATCGATGTGGTGGCGTCCGATCATGTGCCTCGAAAAAAGTCGACCAAGGAACGTCCGCTCTGGTTGGCGTCGCAGGGGTTCCCCGGAACGGCCACGATTCTGCCGGTGCTGTTATCGGAGGGGTATCACAAGGGCCGGCTCAGCCTGGCGCGTATTGCGGCGCTGTTGACACAGCGCCCCGCCGAGATTTTCAACCTGGATCCGGACAAGGGCTCGTTGCAGATTGGTGCGCATGCGGATTTGACCTTGGTCGATTTGAATAAGGTTCGCACGGTCAAGGCAGAGGAGTTGGGGTCTTATTCGGATTACAGCCTATATGACGGCTGGGACCTGAAGGGTTGGCCGGTGCGCACGATCGTGCGTGGCGAGACGGTGATGCAAGACGGAAAAATCGTCGGGAAACCAGGCTATGGCCAGTATCTGATGCGCACATTGAAATCGAATCAAGGGAAGTCGCAATGAAACCGTGGGACAACATTATCAGTGACGAGGAACAGCGTGCCTATCGGGCAGCGGGTTTTGGGCGGCCATCTGGCATCGGCGTGCGCCCAGCGTTATTGATTATCGACGTGCAGTACCGCACTGTGGGGACAACGCCGCAGCCTTTCTGGGATTCGATCAAGGAATTCCCCACTAGCTGTGGTGAGGTGGGTTGGAAAGCGGTCGCGAATATTCAGAAGCTGCTGGCGGCCTTTCGCGAAAAAAATTGGCCTGTTTTGTATCCGCACGTCGCGCCGAAGAAGGCTACGGATGGTGGTCGTCTGGCCGAGAAAGTCCCTGCGATCATGAATATCCCGGCGCATGGATACGAGTTTGTGAAAGAGGTGGCGCCCCGCGAAGGCGATGTGCTGTTGCCGAAAAAACATCCCAGCGCCTTCTTTGGCACCGCGCTGGCCAGTCATTTGATCGATCTGCAGGCGGATACCTTGATCGTGACGGGCTGCACGACCAGCGGCTGTGTGCGAGGCAGTGTGGTGGATGCGTTTTCGTTGAATTTCAAAGTGATCGTTCCTGAGGATGCGGTGTATGACCGCAGTCAGGTGTCACATGCCGTGAATCTGTTTGATATGTCTGAAAAGTACGCCGATGTCGGTACGACGGCAGCGGTCATTGAAAAGCTGAACACAATCGGCGGTTGAACCGCCTGCACTCTCCCAAGGGGAATGACATGAAATACGCACGCAGGAAGATCGTTGCTGGACTTGCCTTGACCGCGACATGTTTAGGTTGGGCTGGTATGGGTTGGGCGCAAGCGGCAAATAAAGAACCGTTGAAGTTTGGCCTGGCAATGCCTCTGACGGGCTCGCAAGCGCTGTTTGGCGCGGATCAAGCGAAGGCCGCGCAATGGGCGGTGCAGGACATCAATGCGAAGGGAGGTGTCGACGGCCATCCTCTGGAGATGATCTTGCTGGATACGCAAGCGGATCCTCGATTGGGCATCAATGCGGTGAACCGTCTGGTGAATGTGGACAAGGTGCCCGTGTTTGGCACGGCGTGGAGCGCTGTTGTCAAAGCCGTGGCGCCCATTGCCAATCGCAGTCAGGTGCTGGGATTGAGCGTGGGAGCGAATTCGCCCGAGATCGCCAAGCTGGGTGACTACGTTTACACGACCTATCCGCTGGCCGATGTGGACGTGGTGGCACAGGCCCGCTATGCACGCGAAACGTTGAAAAAAGAACGAGCCGCGGTACTGTACATTCACAACGATAGTGGCGTAGAGGGCGCGAAAATTTACCGCGATGCCTTTGAATCGCTGGGCGGAAAAGTAGTCGCGTACGAGGCATATGACGCACAATCGACCGACTACACCGGGGCCTTGTTGAAGGTCCGGACCTCTAATCCGGACATCATTCATATCCAAGGCCTGGTCTCTGATCTGCCGCAAGTGATCGCGCAGATTCGTCAGTTGGGGATCAAGCAGCCCATCTCGACGTACTCCGCCGGCTATAACCCCAAAGTCATTCAGCAATTAGGCGCTGCTGCCGAGGGCTTGATGGTATCTGCTCTGGCGCCGTCGGCTGAACAGAATCCGCGTATTGCCGAGTTTGTTGAGCGCTGGAAGAAAACGGAGGGGCGCATTCCCAATGGTCTGCCGTACACCCAGTATCTGTATGACATGCCTTATTTGATCGCCGATCTGTACGGTCATCTGCTGAAAAACGGCAAGCCGTTGACGGGCGCCAATATGCGCGAAGCTTTGGTAGAGGTCGCGAACTTTGACTTGCCCATGACCGGGAAGCTGCAGGTCAGCGCTGACCATAGAGTGAAGAAGCCCGTTTATCTATTCGAAGTCAAAAACGGCGCGTTCGCGCCCGTGGCGACCGTCGAGTAAGCGGATAGGAACTGCGTCGATAAAAAAGGGCGGCGCGGGCCGCCTTGCTAGGAGCAGGAATGCTGGACTTCCAGACCTTATTGCAGATTTTCTGGACCGGCCTGGCCAATTCAACCTATGCGGTGCTGCTGGCAGCAGCGTTTGCATTGGTGCTGAAAGTGGTGAAGGTATGGAACTTCGCCCAGGCCGGCATGATGGGGATCGCGTACTACACGATGTACTGGGCCATTCAGAAGTTGGGGTGGCCCGCCTATGCGGCGCTGGCGCTGGGCGCCGGTGCCGCGATTGTTGCCGCGTTGGCGATGGAGATATTCGGGCTACAGACTTTTCGCCGTCGTCATTCGCCGCCGTTGACGTTCTTTATTTTCACGTTGGTGATCTCCGAGCTGGTGCAGTATGTGCTGGCGATGATTGCCGGCACGGAGCCGGTGTCGCTCGCCGCGAGCATCATGTCGACTTCTTATATTGTGGACGGTGTGGTCGTCAGTGAATGGGATTTGAAGGCTATTGCGGCAACCGTGGTCTTGATGTCGATGCTGTTCTTCGTCATGAGGCGGACTCGCCACGGACAGTACATGATCGCAGCAGCAGACAATCCGCATCTGAGCCGTCTCTATGGGGTCAATGTGCGTAAGGTCTATGCGTTGACCTTTGTGCTAGCCGCCATTTTGATCGCGGCAGGGATGTACTTGTTTGGTACGCGAGCCTCCATGGTGCCCAATACGCCTCTGGAGATGATGTTGTTCGCGGTGATCGCGGCATTGTTGGGCGGGATGGGAAATGTATTCGGCGCGGCGATTGCTGCGGTATTCCTGGGGCTGCTGCGTGCGTTCAGTATTCTGGTCATCCCGTCGGCGTGGCAGAGCCTGATCCTGTACGCGCTGCTTTTTATCACCATCCTGTTTTTCCCGAAGGGGGTGCAGTTGACAGGTTTGATGCGCAGAAAGCCGGCGGCCAAGTCCGCGGCATCTGGCGCCTGAGACACGGATCGGAGTCATACATGGAATATGTTGCATCGTTATTGGTTCTGATCGGGCTGTATATCGTTCTGGCATCCAGCTTTAATCTGATCATCGGTTTTGGCGGATTGATCAGCATTGCGCATCCGATTTTTTTCGCGCTGGGAGCCTATACGGTCGGCGTGCTGAGCACGCAGTTCGGTTTGCATCCGGTGCTGAGCATTGCTGCGGGATTTGTCGTGGCAATGCTGGCCTCGTTCATGTTGTCGCTGCCTTCGTTGCGCATATCAGGAGACTATTTGCTGATTACCAGCATCGGATTTCAGCTGGGACTGCTGGAGATCATCAAGAACCTGGATTTTGTCGGTGGGGCCAGTGGGTTGGGCGGGATTCCCAACGTTGTGCAGGAGAATCGCAGCTTGGTGTTCGCGGCCATTACGCTAGGGGTTTCTGTGGTTGTGGTAGTGGCTTTACGGGCGTTGGTGCGAGGCCCCTATGGCAGGGCGATTCAGGCCATGCGCGATGATGAGTTGGCTTTTCTGGCATTGGGTCGCAATGCCATGAATATCAAGATCGCCATTTTCGCGGTGGGCTCCGGTATCGCGGGGGTCGCGGGCGGACTCTATGCCTACTATTACCAATACCTGACGCCAGATCAGTTTCAGATCTTGCAGTCGGCCATGATTCTGACGATGGTGGTGGTAGGCGGTATGGGCTCGGTATATGGGCCGGTGGTGGGGGCGGTGTTGCTGCTCTTGCTGCCTGAGGCGATCACGTTCCTGAATTTGCCATCGGCCATCATGGGGCCGCTGCAAGGGGTGATCTTTACTTCGTTGGTGATTCTGTTCCTGTTCCTGAGACCTCAGGGATTAGTGCCTGCGAGCAAACGTCTTTCAGCCGAGGGTAGCCATGAGTAACGTACTCAGTCTGAATGGAGTATGCAAGCGTTTCGGCGGGGTGGTGGTGGCGGACCACATCACGTTGGAACTCAAGGCAGGTGAAATCCTGGGTCTGATCGGACCGAATGGAGCAGGAAAGACTTCACTTTTCAACTTGATATCCGGGGTGTTTCCGGCCGACAGCGGCTCGATGATGCTGGATGGGAAATCGTTGTCCGGGCTGCCTCTGTATGCGCGAGCCCGGGCCGGTGTGGCACGTACTTGGCAGCACATGCGTCTGTTTGGTTCGTTGAGCGTGCTGGAAAACCTGTTGGTTGCGCCAACTGATTATCCTGGGGAGTCGCTGTGGCGGTTGCTCACGGCGGGGCCATCGGTGCGGCGTGCCGAGCAGCAAGCGAAAGAGCGCGCCATGCATATCCTGCAGCGTATGAAGTTATCCGCCATGGCTGACGTGAGCGTCAATGACATCACATTTGGCCAGCAGAAACTCGTGGGGTTGGCACGCGCATTGATGAGCCAGGGACCATTGTTGCTGCTCGATGAGCCGATGGCTGGTGTGGAAGGTGCTGCCTACGAGACGATGCGCGAGATTGTGCGTGAGGAAGCCGCCTCAGGACGTGCGGTGTGTGTTGTGGAACACAATGTCTCGTTCATCAAGGATCTATGCAATAGCGCCGTGTTCATGGCACAGGGAAAAATCCTGGAGCGTGGCGATGTGGCGACCCTGCTCGAAAGCAAGACATTGGCCGAACTGTACTTCGGCCAATGATGGCCGCGCTTGGGGATATCGAATGCTGGAATTGAAAGATCTGAATGTGCACTACGGCAAACTGCATGTGTTGCACGACCTGAGTATTCAGGTGCCCGAAGGTCAGCGGGTCGGCATTTTTGGCCACAACGGAGCGGGTAAGACGACATTGCTGCGCGCCTGCATGGGTGATCTGGAACATATGCAGGGAAATGTGCAATACCGCGGGAACGCGATCCGGACCAATGAAGTGCATGTGAATGTCAGCTATGGCATGGCCTTTGTGCCGCAGGGTCACAATGTTTTCCGGGATCTGCAGGTGCAGCAGAATCTGAAAATTGCCGGCATGCGCCATGAGCCGGATGCTCGCAAGCAGGCATTTGACGAGGTGTATGCGTTATTTCCATTGTTGGCAGAGCGTAGCGAGCAGATCGCAGGGTCGTTGAGCGGCGGACAGCAGCAAATGCTGGCGCTGGGTATGGCGCTGATGACGCAACCGTCGATCTTGTTGCTGGACGAGCCCACAATCGGTTTGGCACCAGTGATTGTGCGGGATGTGTTGGCCAGTGTCAGCGAGATCAACCGCAGTCGCAAGACAACCATCGTCATCGTCGAGCAGAACGTTCAGGCGACCTTGCAGAACGTCGACCGGGCCATTGTGATCAAGTCCGGGCGGATTATCTACGACGGGAAAAGCGCCGATTTATTGAGCCAGGAGAGCTTGTGGGACCTGTTCTGAATCCAACAGTACCCGCTGATGCACGGCAGCAGGCTGCGGAGGGCTTTGAAGCGTGTGTGAGACGTGTTGTCTCAGTGGAGTGGCGAGACCTATCCGACATGGTGCGCCAGCGCGCAGCCATGATCGTCGCGGATAACGTCTCGGCCGCATTCAGCGCACTGGAAGAACCGCAGATCGAAAAGGCTCGCAATGCGGTCTTGGCGCGGGAGCAGGGCGGTCCTGCATCACTGCTTGTGCCGCATGGCAAGCGTGTCAGCGTCCATGCGGCGGCTACCCAGAATGCATTGGCGATGGGTTGGAACGAGTTGGACGAAGGCTACCGCAAGGCGGTTTGCCATGGCGGCTTGTATGTGCTGCCCGCTCTGATGGCCGTGGCCGAGCAAGAGGGCGCGGTAGCGCAGGATGTGTTACGGGCGTTGACGCTGGGATACGAACTGGTGACTCGGATTGCGCGAGCATGGAGTTTTGTACCTATGCGGATTCATCCGCATGCGTTGTTGGCTCCGGTAGGGGCCGCGGCGGGTATCGCCATACTGCGGCGCTTGCCTGTTGACGAGGCGCTCAGCGCTGTGGCAGGTGCTTGTGCGATGGGAATGGCCGGGCCTTTCAATCAAGCGCTGCAGGGCGTATTGGTGCGAAATACGTGGGCGGCGCAGGGGGCTGCCATGGGTATCCTGGCGGTTGAGCAGGCACAAGCCGGCATTGGAGGATGGGCGTCGACGCCGTATGACGTGTACGTTACCGCGTTGGGTGGCAGCACAAACGTGCCGGCTTTGACGGATGAGGATGAATGGGCGGTTGCATCCGGCTATCAAAAGATCAACGCCTGCTGCCAGTATGCGCATTCGGCAATCGAGGCGGTGCAGGCGCTGTTGTCGCGTGATGCGTCGTTGTTAGGCGGAGAGCAGGTCAGTGAAATTCGGGTGCATGCGCATCCCTTGGCCTATCCGTTGGACAACCGTTCACCCAGTACCACATTAGGAGCCAAGTTTTCCGTACCACATGCCGTAGCTGCGGCGCTGGTGCACGGACATGGCGGGGCAAAGGCTTTTGACAACGCATCGTTGTCCGATCCTCGCATTGCGCGGTTGCGTAACAAGGTGGTCCTGGAACCGTTTGCGGACGTGCGGGATTGGCCACAGGATCGCCCAGCGACCGTGACGCTGACCACGCCTGATGGGCAGATGACTGAGACATGCTGGAGCGCACGTGGAGGTCCGGACCTCCCGCTGGCGTCGCAGGATGTCTGGGACAAAATCCGCTCGCTATGCGATCGGCATACGCCGCACGCGATGTCGACGTTGCAGGCATTGGTGAGCTTGGCCGGTGGCTCCTCAAGTGGACGCACGGAAACACTGGATTTGCAGTGTTCGTGGAGTGATTGGATGCAGGCTCTGACGGCGGCGTAGCTGCCGCCGTTTGGCTCGCCTTCCACGCGCGGCTCATTAAGCGAGCGCGTATCGATAAGCCGTACCGGTGATGGCCGGAAATTTAGAGGAAGAACGCAGGTGATTCACGCTGTCATTGAAAAATCTCATCCCGATTTGGCATGGGATATGGAAGTCGATGTGTTGGTGGTCGGTGCTGGTGGATGCGGCTTGGCGGCGGCCATTGCCGCGCATGACGCCGGCGCGAGCGTGGCCATCCTGGAAAAACGCGAACGGCCGGGTGGCAATTCGTCGTTGAGTACGGGATCGGTGCCAGGAGCCGGAAGCCGCTTTCAGCGAGAGGCGGGGATTGAGGATTCGGCCGAGCGCATGGTGGCTGATCTGGAGCGCACCGCCGGTCATAGCGAGCTGCCCGCGTTGACGCGCCGTATGGCCGGCATTTCTGCCGGCTTGTGTGAATGGCTGGTGGATGTTGTGGGTGCGCGTATGGCACTGATCACAGATTACTGCCATGTGGGTCACTCCGTTCCGCGTTTGCATGCGCCGGTGTCGCGCCGTGGGCAGGATCTGGTGGACGATTTGTTGGCGGCCGTGTCAACGCGCGATATTCCGCTGGCAGTGAATAATGCAGTGTCCACGCTGTATGTCGATGAATCTGGCACAGTGGTCGGCGCAGCGGTGACGGGACCCGGCATCGAGGCATCGAAAATCGGTGCACGCAATGTGATTCTGGCCACGAACGGCTTTGCCGCCAATCGGGATCTCGTCAAGAAATACTGCACCGAGATTGCGGGCGCCGAGTATTTCGGTGCACTGGGCAGCGAAGGTGAAGCCATGATCTGGGGGGAACAGCTGGACGCCCAGTTGGCGAATATGCGGGCTTACCAGGGGTATGCAGCGGTCGCGTATCCGCATGGGTCGCTATTGTCGTGGACGACGATCGAAAAGGGCGGCATTCTCGTGAATGCGGCGGGCGAGCGCTTTGGCAATGAGGATTTAGGATACTCGGGCTATGCAAAACGCGTGCTCGCGCAAGCCGGACCTGTCTACGCGATCTTTGATGATCGAATCAAAGCGCTCGCCAGCAAAGAAGAAGAATTTCAAGAGTTGGTCGATCACCATGGAGTCAAAGGCAGCGACACTGTGCAAGGTCTGGCTGCGGTTTTCAACCTGCCAGAGGCTGCGCTGACCCGCACGCTGACTGATTACAACCAGGCTGCAGAAAATCAGCAGGACAGTGGTGCTAAAGACCCGCAGGGACGTCGGCATTTCGGGATGGCGCCGCTGACGGGAAAACTCTGGATTTGCCGCGTGACGCCCGGGTTGTTTCATACGCAAGGCGGTTTGGCCGTGGATGATATGGGCCGCGTGTTGCGTGCGGACGGTTCGATCATTCCTGGCTTGTATGCCGGGGGCGGTGCAGCGGCCGGTATCAGCGGCAGCGCAGGGGCCGAGGGGTATTGTTCGGGGAATGGCTTATTGACCGCAATCGGCCTGGGCTATCTGGCTGGACGCAGCGCAGCAGGGATATCTGCATGAGTACTGCAACGACTGCTGCCGCTTGGCGTATGGCGCAATTTGCGCGCCTGCTGACCCTGCAGGCTATTCCTCATGATGTGCAGATGCTGGCGCGTTTGCATGTGGCGGATGCAATCGGGGTGGGATTGGCAGCATCGAATGTGCCATCGCACCGCGAGTTCATGGCAAAGCTGTTGGCACAGTGTCCGCGTGGCGGAAAGTCCACGGTACTCGGTGCCAAGGACGCTGTATATGCCGACACGGCAGCGCTGCTCAACGGTACGTCCATACACTCGCTCGAATATGACGACACGCATATGCGTTCGATTGTGCATGGCAGTGCAGTGATTGTGCCGCCGGTTCTGGCAGTGGCGCAGGAGCAAGGGCTGCCGTTGTCCGAAGTGTTGCGCTTGACTGTTGTCGGGTGGGAGTTGCTCGTCCGGGTCGGACAAGCGGCGGCAGGCGCGTTTCAGCGGCGAGGATTTCAAGTCACCTCGGTTGGCGGCGCTGTCGTCGCCGCGATACTCGCAACGGCTGCCCGAGGGGCCGATGTGCAGACGATCGCGCGTGCGGCGGGGATAGCAGGCAGTCAGGCCAGCGGTATCTTTGAATTCTTGAGCGATGGGTCTAACGTCAAGGCCTTGCACCCCGGATGGGCCGCTCATGCTGGGGTGTGGGCAGCCAGCTTGGCTATGTCGGGTATGACGGGACCTGCGTCTGTATTGGAAGGCAAACACGGGATATACGCAGCCTATGCCGACGATCGCTCAGCGGGGGACCGTCTGTCGAATGAGCTGGACAGTCTGGAGGACGTTTGGACATTGCGTGAGGCGGCATTCAAGTTTCATCCCTGCTGCCACTACATTCATCCCTATCTCGAGGCCGCAGGCCAGTTGCGTGAACAGGCCGCGGGGATGGGATTGCGTATCGTGGGTGCGCATTGCCTGGTGGCCGCTGGTGCGGGATTGGTGATTGCGCAGCCCTGGGAAAGAAAGCAAGCACCACGCGATACCAATGATGCGAAATACAGTCTGCCTTATTGTGTGGCGTTGGCGCTATTGAATCTGCCCACCAATGTTGGAGCCATGACGACGGGGCCGTTGAATGAGCAAGCGCTGAATTTGGCCGCCCACATCAGCGCTGCGTCTTGGGAGGAGAGCGGTTTCCCTGAGCGTTTCGGTGCGGATGTGTCCGTCACGTTGGAGAACGGTGCGATCTTGCGTGCGAGTGTCCCTCAAGTGATCGGCAGTGCGCAGCGGCCTGCCACGGTTGAGCAGATTCAAGAGAAATTCTTGAACAACGCAGGTTCGGTGATGCCGCCGTTGCAAGTCCGGACATTGTGGGACGCTTTATTGAATGACGACGCTTTGCCTTCTTTGATACCGGCTTGAGCGTTCAGGGTGGCGGTCTGGCCCGCCACCCTGAACGGAGCGTTACTCGACCGATGCGCCTGAGGCTTCCACGAGTGCCTTCCAGCGTCCTACGTCTTGCTCGACGTATTGCTGAAACTCGGCATGTTGGTTGCCAATCGGGTCGGCGCCCATTTCTTTCAACTTGGTCTGCACCGCGGGCGTAGCGACGCTTTCGGCAATCGCTTTGGACAAACGTTCTACCGTTTCGGGGGGGGTGTTTGCGCGGACGAACAATCCGAACCAGGACCGTGCCTGCATGTCGGTGAATTGCGTTTCGGCAAAGGCAGGCACGTTCGGCAGGGCTGTATGTCGATTTTGGCCCGTGACGGCGATCGGGATCAGGCGGCCTCCCTGGACCTGGGACAGGACCTCCGGCAGGTTGGCGAACATGAACTGAACCTGGCCTCCGATGAGGTCATTCAATGCCGGAGCGCCCCCCTTGTAGGGCACATGAGTGGCTTGCCCGTGCGAAAGTGAGTTGAATTGGGCGCCCGCCAGATGGGCCGCTGTGCCGGTCCCCCCAGATGCGTACGCCATATGATTGCCGTTGTCTCGAATATAGGCGGATAGCTCTACCGCCGTACGGGCAGGAACTTGGGGATTGACGACGAGGAGCAAGGGCACGGATGCGAGGTTGGACAGGCCCGTGAAGTCCTTGGTCAGGCTGTAATCGAGTTTGCGGTACAGCGTGGCATTGATGGCGTGGCTGGAGGTCGCCATGAGCAGCGTGTAGCCGTCGGCGTCGGCGCGTGCGGCAGCTCCGGCGCCAATATTACCGTTAGCCCCTGCACGATTTTCTACGATAACGGGCTGCCCCAATTTACCGGCCATGGCTTGGGCGACGGTACGGGCGATGACATCGGTGGCGCCGCCCGCGGCAAACGGCACGATGATCGTGACAGGGCGTTCGGGAAAGGCGGCCGTGGCGATGTTGCACGCCAAAGCGAGCGGGGCGGCGCAGAGCAGAGAACGCCATAGGCGTGTGCGGAGCTTGGACATGAATGTCTCCTGAGTTATCGGTTTTCCGAAACTGTACGCAGAGACTGGACACAACCGTCAGGACAGATACGCGCTTGAGTTGTACTTTTTGGCGCAGCGAAGGTATTTGGCCCGCCTGTGGCCGGTGTGCTGCGCGGGTGGTTTGATGCGGGGCAGAGCCGTTTCCAGCAACGTTCAGGCGCGCAGGCTGAGATCGACCTTGCGGAATTCGCCGGGCGTCATTGCTGTGTGTTTCTTGAAAAATCGCGTGAAATAGGCGGGATCCTCGAAATTGAGCTGAAACGCAATGTCGGCAATGCCTGATTCGGTATTGCTGAGCAGCCGTTTGGCTTCCAGCAGTATGCGATCCTGAATCAGTTGGCTGGCCGTGCGTCCTGTGGCGCGTTTAGTGGCTTCGTTGAGCTGACGGGCGCTGACGTAGAGTGCGTTGGCATATTGCTGAATACTGTTGTACGCCAGATATTGCGTTTCGATTAATAAGGCAAAGCGCTTGACCAGAGGGTAGCTCGGACCGGCAGTACGTGTGCGGTCATCGATCGGATACACGCGGCGCAACTGGGTCAATAAGATCAGCAAGTACGATCGTATGACGTCGTAGCGGCCGGGTTGCCTGCCTTGTTGTTCCTGTTCCATCGCTTGGAGCAGGGGCAGCATGTCATCGTGCTGATCGCGTGTGAGATAGAGCACGGGATTGCCGCTGGTGGGGTGAAAAAACGGGAACTTGGCGATATCGTCCGCCCGCGGAAACATGTGCGTGAAGAAGGCTGTGCTGATATTCATCACATAGCCTTGCGGTGCAACCGATGAGGTCCAGGCGTGTAGCTGACCAGGGGTCAAGAAGAATACGGCGCCGTCACGGACTTCCAGGTGTTGAAAGTCCAGCATGTGCGTGCCCTGCGCTCGGGACATCCACAGGATGTGGTAGTAGGTATGGCGATGTGGAAAACCCCGTGGAATGCCTGGCTGATCCTGCAATCGCACCAAATCAAAATAAAACGATCCCTCGCCAGCGAAATCCGTGGATTCGAAGGTGGGGAAATCCGAGGCTGAGACGATTGCACCCGTCTCTGTGGCATGCGCCGTTTTCATGCTGAGCGGTTCAAAGGTCATCGGTAGAGGGACAGAACAAAAATTGTACGCCATGGGCATTTTCCCTGGCCTTGTTCTTGGGGCGACCCAGCGTGCCGAGGAAGCGGATATCCCGATAGTGACGGAGATCACCACTCCGGTTGACTTGAAATTTTTGATTCGAAGTGGGAACTCACCGTGTCGAATCGTTACTCATGCCGGTATTTGCAATGATTTCAACCAGATGTTGCGCGATCCGGATCGTGTGACACACCTTTACGGCCGGTACTCATGATGATTGCTAATTCTTTTGTCGCTGCCACCGATTCCGTCTCTGATCTGTTTGCCCGGTCGGGCATCGGGATGATCCCAGATGACAACGCCGAGATGGAGCGCGTACAGGCGCATCTCATGGTGTGCGTCTACGCCAAGGATGCATCCGGTGTGAGAGCCATATTTGCGAAGAACGATACCGAAAAACTAATCGCCAGCCTGAGAGCGCCCAGGTATTTCCCAGTGCATGCAGCGTCGGCCTCAGACAGTGGCGCGGTATTGAGTGCTTTGGTCGATATTCTGCCGGCAGAGGCACTGGATGTCCGGGATGAAAATGGACTGACACCGCTGATGTGTGCCGCGCGGCATGGCCACGTCGCGGCCATTCATACGTTGTTGGCAGGCAAGGCGTCCGTGGATGCGACGGATCAATCCGGCTACAGCGCTTTGATGTGGGCGGCCATGTCCGGGTTTGTGGATGCAGTCAAGGTCCTGTTGGGGTACGAAGTATACGCAGACGATAGTGCCCAGCCCGTGGGCGTCGACAGACAGGACAACAACGGCGACACCGCTCTGGTGCTGGCGATTCGTGCAGGGCATTACGACGTTGTAGAGTCGCTGGTGGCTCGCCGGGCAAACATCAATACTGCAAATGCTGAGGGGGAATGTGCACTGAGCGTGGCCGTGGCACTGGGGCGCCGCCGGGCGATCCGGCTCTTGTGTGAGCAAAGGGATATTGATCTCAACGCCATAGACCGCGCGGGCCTGACGGTCATGATGCGCGCTGCAGATTATGCAGACCGGACCTACGATTCGTCCATTTTGAATCTCTTGATCGGGCAGAACGCCCGGACCGATTTGAAAGACCGCGACGGATGTTCGGCGCTGCTGCGGGCAGCAAAAGGGCAATCGGATATCGCTATCGAACACCTGATCGCAGGCGGGGCGGATATCCATGCAACGGATTCCAACGGATGTTCTGCCCTGGCGCTCGCTGCGAAGCACAATAATCTGTATGGGCTGAGATTCCTGCTCAAGCAGCGAGGTGTGTGGGTAGATGCGCGCGACCACAGTGGGCGAACGCCGTTGTTTCATGCTGTCGAGAATGAAAACTATGACATGGTCAATGAGTTGATCATGCACGGCGCAAATAGCTGTCTGTCCTATACCGTCATCGACGGCACCGTGCTGACGCTGGCGCAGCGCCGTGGGGACCGGCGCATGGTGAAGCTCTTGTTGGACAAGGGCGCTGGCAACGATATCAAGGATATGGCTGCCCTGCCGGGTTAGTGCACTATTTCACGGATTTAGGCGCCTTCAATGCCGCGTGGTAATGCGCTACATAGGTATCAAAGTCGACCGTGTCGCTTTGTTCGAGGTGCGTTTGCTCAGCATGTGACTGCCGTGCCGCCTCGGCATAGGTCGCGGCGATGTCGGCAGGCAGAGGTTGTGCACGCAGAGTGTCTGCATGTCGGCGGCTGAGCTGCAGCGAGTAGTCGTGAAACGACAGGCCGCTGTCGTGCAGGTCGCTGAGCAGGCGTGCCGAGGGTGTATCGTCGGCGCGGTCGAGTTTGTCTCGTTGAGCTTGCAGGGCGCGCGTATAGGCGTCTCCACCTAAGGACTGGTCGTAGAGCGCCGCAAAAGGAGCGATCTGATCGAGCAGCTCGTGGCCCCAGACGGGTAATTCGATGGCCACGCCGTCGCGGTCGAGTTGCAAGCCGGGTTTGCGGCCTTCTTTGACGACGACGGAAAAGTTGTCTGCGCTACGTTGGCAGTAGCCGTTCTGCGGGAAATACGGGCTGTCCGACGCGGCACAGAACAACAAGAATGCGTCCATGAAGCGAGCCGTGTCCGCGGCGATGCCTACGGGCTGGCTGGGATCGATATCGAGGCAGCGGACTTCTACGTATTGCACGCCGCGCTCGGCCAGTGCGGTGATAGGCCGCTCGCCGCGGCCGGTAGCGCGCTTGGGGCGAATGCTGGAGTAGTACTCGTTTTCGATCTGCAGCACATTGGTGTTGAGCTGGATCCATTCGCCGTTGCGATGTGTTCCGATGGCTTGGTAGTCGGGCCAAGGTTGGGACACGGCCTCGTACAGGCGGCCCAGAAAGGTATCGAGATCGTTGTAGCAGAGCTTGAGCTGAGATTGGGCCTTGTTCTGATAGCCCAGGTCGCTCATCCGCAGGCTGGTGGCGTAGGGCAGGTACAGCGTGTCGTTGCCCAGGGGCTGCAATTGCTGAGCGTTGTCGCCCATGAATTGGCGCGACAGGGCGGGGGCGGCGCCGAACAGATACATCAGCAGCCACGAGTAGCGCGTGAAGTTACGGATCAGGCTGATGTAGCCGCGCGAACGCTGGTCTTGCGGATCAGGCGTGCCGGGATCCAGAACGCCCCACAGCGCATCGGGCAAGGAAAAGTTGTAATGCACGCCGGCGATGCATTGCATGGCTTTGCCATAGCGTTCGGCCAGGCCGCGACGGTAGACGTGCTTGAGCATGCCGGTGTTGGACTTGCCATACCAGGCGATGGGAATATCGGCCTCGACGGGCAGAACCGCCGGCATGGACTGATTCCAGATGAGCTCGTCATCCAGCACGCTATAGACAAAGCGATGGGTATTTTCCAGCTCGGTCAGCAGAGGGTCGACACGGTCATGCGTGCCAGTGATCAGCTCGAGCAGGGCCTCGGAATAATCGGTCGTGACATGTTGGTTGGTCAGCGCAGCACCCAGCCCGGCCGGATGGGCGGTACGGGACAGGCGCCCCTGGTTGTCGACGCGCAACCCTTCTTTTTCGATGCCACGCAGGGTCTGGGCAAGCAGGGCGGTATGGGCCTGTAGGCGGGCCAGGCGGCTGGCGGTGGTATCGGTCACAGTCATATGAATATTCGGATATTGAGGCCGGATTTTACGAGGTGTGGGCGATTCCTGCCGAGGTAACCTCTCTGAGAGCCGGGGATCGGTGACAATTCATCCATATCATTATGCGTGAGGGAGGGCATAACATGATGATTTTTCGGTTGTTTTGTCGTCGTGGGCCGCGTTCCGCGGTGTTGCAGCTGTGTTGTATGGTGCTGTTATTGGCTGGCGGGTGCACGCCGAGTTACAACTGGCGCGAGATGGTGGTGGCCGACGGGCATGTGCAGGCGGCTTTCCCGGCCAAGGTCGAGACGGAAACGCGTAACATTTCTCTCGGGGGCCAGGCGTTGGCATTTTCGCTGACTACGGCGCAGGTCGATCAAGCGATGTTTGCGGTGGGGTCTGCGCCGTTGCCCGCGGCGATTGCAAAGGATCGGGCGGCGCGGGAGGCATTGGGTCAAGCGTTGATGCGGTCTCTCTATGTGAACATGGGGGCTCCGGTGCCGTCGCCGCTGCCGAATTTTGGGGACGAGATCGTGGCACGGGGCCGTGCGGGGCAACAGCCGGCTTGGCTGATGGCCCGGGTATGGGTGACCGATACGATGTTGATCGATGCGGTAGCCGCAGGGACCGAGCAGAGTTTGCCTGTGGATCCGGCTCAGGAGTTCGTGCGGGCGGTGAAACTGAAGTAGGCGAGTCAGTGCGCGGAGATTCAGGGATGCGGCGTACGGTCGATGCGGTCCGCGTGGGTCGGACGGTTTTTTCTGGGCGCAAAGGCTGAGGCTCGGTGACTAGGACGGGCAGCAGGCGTCGTCTGACGGCGATGGCGATCGCAGCGCCTCGGTTGTTGACGCCGAGTTTGTGACAGGCATTGCCGATGTGGAAGTTGACGGTGCGCTCGGTGACCCCCAGGATGAGGCCGGTTTCCCGACTGGTTTTCCCCAGCGACGACCAGTGCAGGCACGCGACTTCGCGGTCGGAAAGATGACGTCCTTGCATAACATGTGCGGTGGCGCAGAGCTGCCGAAATGGTGAATTGCGAGAATTAGGTCGCGCGATTTTCCATGTGATACGCAGGATTTATAGCTAAGACAGGATCTGCGATGAGTTATCGGACTCATCTGAGCGTGTATCGGCCCGTTGATGCGCTGGCGCGGGGATGTCCCGGGAGCATCAGCCGCAGGGCTCCTGTCGTGTGACAGGCTGTGACTCGGCTTGAGAGTGCTAGAATCTCTGCTTCAAACCGGCGCCGATTTGCCTGATCCGCTTGCGGGCGCCTCTATAAATCCAGCTAAAGAGGTCGGTATGACCGCTCCTGCCTTGCATTCTGCCGAGGGGATTGCCCCCGGTTCCATCCAGCCATCCACTGAGCCGGCGCCCGGTTCGGTCGGTATGGTGACTCCGCAATTCATCCGATTTGATGAGCCGCTGCCATTGGCCAGTGGTCAGTCGCTGCCGTCCTATGAGCTGGCGGTCGAGACCTATGGCACGTTGAACGATCAGCGCACCAATGCGGTGTTGGTGTGCCACGCGTTGAACGCTTCGCATCATGTGGCGGGTATCGCTCATGACAATCCCAAGGATGTCGGTTGGTGGGACAACATGGTGGGGCCCGGCAAGCCGCTGGATACGAACGTTTATTTTGTGATCGGGGTGAACAATCTCGGTTCGTGTTTTGGGTCTACCGGGCCGGCCAGTATCAATCCCGAGACGGGGCAGCCCTGGGGCGCGGCGTTCCCCGTGCTGACGGTCGAGGATTGGGTTCACGCCCAGGCCCGCCTGGCGGATTATTTCGGGATCGAGCGTTTCGCTGCCGTGATGGGTGGATCTCTGGGCGGGATGCAGGCGCTCAGTTGGGCGATTACGTGCCCCGAGCGGGTGGCGCATTGCATTGTGGTGGCCAGTACGCCGCGGTTGTCCGCCCAGAATATCGGCTTTAACGAGGTGGCGCGGCGCGCCATTATCACGGACCCAGATTTTCATGGGGGCGATTATTATGCGCAGCATACGGTGCCCCGGCGCGGGCTGTCCGTTGCGCGGATGATTGGGCATATCACCTATTTGTCGGATGACGACATGGCCGAGAAATTTGGCCGTACGCAACGTGAGCCCGCCGAGGGGGGGGCGTATCGCTATGGCTACGATGTGGAATTCGAGGTCGAGTCGTATTTGCGGTATCAGGGCGAGAAATTTTCCCGGTATTTCGACGCCAATACCTATTTGTTGATTACGCGTGCGTTGGATTATTTTGACCCCGCTCGTAACACAGGGGGGGATTTGGCACGTGCCTTAGCACCAGCCACGGCAGATTTTCTGTTGGTGTCGTTTACGACAGATTGGCGTTTTCCGCCTGAGCGGTCGCGCGAGATTGTGCGCGCATTGCTTAAAAATGGCAGCCCCGTCACGTATGCCGAGATTGATGCGCCGCATGGGCACGATGCGTTTTTGCTGGATGACTCGCGTTACCACGCAGTCGTACGAGGGTATTACGAACGTATTGCGCGCGAGTTGGGGTTGGCGCAGGCGACGTCAGGCGAAAATGCCGCGTCGCCGGCACACGCTTTGTCCTCCACGGAGGACGCAACCCCGTCAGGAAGGATTGCAGAGGAGCCAGTATGAGTCCCGTGTCGGTAAAACCTGGGCGTACGCAAGGTATGCGTCCTGATCTGGTCAGGATTGCCAGTTGGATCGACCCAAGCAGCCGGGTCCTGGATCTGGGGTGTGGCGATGGCGCGTTGCTCGCGTATCTGCGTGACGAGCGTTCAGTGCGAGGTGCGGGAGTCGAAATCGACGATCAGCATGTGATCGCCTGCGTGCAACGGGGAGTCGAGGTCATTCAGCAGAACCTCGAAGATGGCCTGGCCCTGTTTGATGACAAGCAGTTTGATACGGTGGTGCTGTCGCAGACGCTGCAGTCGATGCATCGCACCGAGCACATTTTGCGCGAGATGGCGCGGGTGGCGCGCTATGGCATCGTGTCGTTTCCGAATTTCGGTTATTGGCCGCATGGGTGGTCGATCTTGCGGGGGCGGATGCCTGTGACGGGGCAGATGCCTTATCAGTGGTACAACACGCCGAATATCCATCTATGCACCTTGCGCGATTTCGAGCGGCTGGCGGCTGACCTGGGACTGCGGATCTTGGAGCGAGCGACGTTCCACGAGGGACGAGAGATCAAGGTATTACCCGGGTGGCGCAGTACCTTGGCGGTTTATCGTTACGCCGCGGAGTGAGGCGGGTGTTGGCTGGCTGATGGCGGTTGATGTCGACATTTGAGGTGGTGCGCGTCTAGGCGGCGCCGGGGAGCGGGGCCGCTATGTTTGCGATGTCCGTGTACGTGTGCACGCGGATGGCAACCGGGCTGCTATTGGTTAATATGCCGGATGTTCGGCGCTCGCAGCGCCATCGCCGTCAGGAGAGCCTTTATTACTGCCGCATCCCATATCTATTTCAGTCGTCGGGTGGCGCCGTTGCTGGTGTTGGGTTTTGCCAGCGGATTGCCGGTGGCGTTGACTGGAGGCACGTTGCAGGCGTGGGCCACGGTCGAGCAGGTTTCGCTAGAGGAAATCGGTTTCCTGACGCTGGTGGGTTCGGCATATACGCTGAAATTTCTGTGGGCACCCCTGCTGGATCGTTATGTGCCGCCTATTCTGGGCCGGCGGCGCGGCTGGATGCTGATCACGCAATTGTTATTGGCCGTGGCGATCATGGCGATGGGGCTGCTGTCGCCCGGATCGGCTTTGTTGCCATTGGCGTTGTTGGCCATGATGGTGGCGTTTTTGTCCGCTACGCAGGATATTGTTTTTGATGCCTATAGCACTGACGTGTTGCGTCGCGACGAGCGAGGGGCAGGGGCAGCAATCAAGGTACTGGGGTATCGGCTGGCGATGGTGGTGTCCGGTGGCTTGGCCTTGATTTTGGCGGACCAAAGGTTGGGTTGGGGGCCGATGTATGTCTCGATGGGCGTGTTGATGCTGTTATGTTCTGCAGCCACGCTCTGGGCCCCTGAGCCTGAGCAACCCGTGACCGCGCCGCGCTCGCTGCGTGTTGCGGTGGTGGAGCCGTTTCGCGAATTTTTTTCTCGGCGCGGCGCTTATACGATCCTGGCACTAATCGTGCTGTACAAGCTGGGCGATGCTTTTGCAGGGGCGCTGTCCACGACGTTTTTGATACGTGGCGCCGGATTCGATCCCACTGAGGTAGGCACCGTGAACAAGGTGCTGGGTCTGCTGGCGACGATTGTGGGGGCGCTGGCGGGTGGTTCGTTGATGGCCCGGTGGGGCCTGTATCGCTCGCTGATGGCCTTTGGTATTTTGCAGGCGATTTCCAATCTGGGTTATTGGGTGATTGCGGTCAGTCCGAAGAGTCTCTGGCTGATGGCTACGGCCGTCGGGGTGGAAAACTTGTGCGGCGGCCTGGGGACGGCGTCCTTTGTGGCATTGCTGATGGGGCTGTGCCAGCAACGGTTTTCTGCGACGCAGTTTGCATTGCTGTCGGCTTTGTCGGCGGTTGGGCGGATTTATCTGGCTGGTCCGTTGACGCCGCCGTTGGTGCACTGGCTAGGCTGGCCCGGATTTTTCTTGTTGACGGTGGCGATTGCCTTGCCGGGCTTGGTGTTGCTCTGGCATCAACGCCGGATAATCGATGCGCTGGAGTCGCCGGCCTGATGCGCTGACGGCTGTGCGCGGGCCGGCTGGGCTGCGAGCATCGCGCGGGTACGCAGCGGGATTTTGTTCGTAAGGTGCGTGAAATAACTATGCCTGTTGAGACGTCTACCGTGTTGTTGCACATCTTGTATCTGATCGCGATCGTGGCCGAGGCGATGACGGCGGCGCTGGCAGCCGGACGTCGCGATATGGACTGGATGGGCGTGTGCATCATCGCGTGCGTGACGGCACTGGGCGGTGGATCGTTGCGTGATGTGCTGTTGGGGCACTATCCGCTGACGTGGGTCGCGCATCCCGAGTATTTAGCGATGACTGCCGGTGCGGCATTGGTGACGGCGTTCATTGCGCCGTTGATGCGGCGGCTGCGTCGATTATTTCTGTGGCTGGATGCTGTGGGGCTGGTGGCGTTTACGGTCATAGGCTGCCAGGTCGCGCAGCAGATGGAGATGTCGACCAGCGTAGTGTTGATCAGCGGCATGATCACGGGTTGTGCGGGTGGGGTGCTGCGCGATGTGCTATGTAACGATGTGCCGCTGCTGTTCCGCAAAGAGCTGTATGCCAGCGTGTCGATTGTGACTGGGGCGCTTTACCTGGGTCTGCTAAAGCTGGACTGGGGCCTTAGTGCGGCAGTGCCGGTGGCGTTAGTGGCGGGATTGACGTTCCGGTTGTTGGCGTTGAGGTTCAACTGGCAAATGCCACGTTTTGTGTACCGTGATGATTGGCATTGATACGCGGTATCAACGGGCCAAACCCTGCTAGTGGACCCATCCCCATTGGCGATGTGCTTGCCAATGGGGATGCAGAGATTATTAGTCCACTACTTTAGCCAATTCAGGCGCGTCGCGTGAATGTCGGATTTTCCCATTGGTTCAATGCGGCCAACTGACGATAGTCGTCGTGAAGCAGCTGCGCCTGCTCTTCGCAAACAAGCGCCATGTCGTCCAGATATGCCTCTACCTCTGCAAGAGACATACCGGTGAAATCCGATGTTTCCACGGGCGTTTGCTCTTGTTCCGTCGCCAGCCTCTTTCGCTGATTCTTGATAATGTCCAATGCCGTAGCTTGATGGGGCCTGAACAGGGATTCGTCAGGTTGGTTCAAAAAGCGTACCGTCAAGACGTGGGCGCCGCTTTTGTCGATCTTGGGCTCGAACTCCATTTGGTTCGCGCCACCAGGGAAGGTGCGGCTATAGTCGGCAATGGTCATGCGTCCAATACCGGCATCGATCAGTTTTGCTGAGGGGCCTACGTCCGCAGTATCGGAGAAATTGGCGCGGGCCGTGGGGGCGCTTGCCAAGAAGCTGTAGAGTTTACGCTCCGGATCCGCAATGGTGTAAGAGCCGTCCTGGCCTTGCGATAAAGTGGGTGCCGTGGCTGCAGCAGATGGATTTCGAGCATTTGAAATGGCCTGCGCATCGATATATCGGGCAATCGACCTCACCGTCGTCAAATTGCTAGGAACGGCATAGTTGCGTTCATGCGCGCCTATTTTTGCCGCGTATTTGACAGCGCCAAAATTCGGGCCCGATGAGAGAATCGTACGAGTGAGATTTTGGCCAATTGCGATATCGGCCCGCAAAGCGGTGTCCGTCACCTTTGTCGAGGTACCGCTGTTTTCCAGGTTCTGGAGCGCGATCACGTCAACGTCAGCAGCGAGAGTACTGTTCTTGATGGTGGATAAGTCCAGGAGCAGGGCTCTGTGTGCATTTTTAAATGCCTCTTCGGCATTTTTTTCCGCTTTGGCATGAGCAGCTGCTTCGCTTACATGAAGCGTGAACAACATTCGTTCGCTCAGGGCATTGAATTCTTGGATGAGCGAGGCAATGAAGTTGTAGAGTGCATCACGCGTTTGTGCGAGCTGTGTAAGGACGGCGTTACGCGTCGGGTCGTCGCGGTGAGCTACTGATACGGGCATGCCATTTTCCAATTCGCAGGCCATTTCGATACGTGCTCGTGCTCTTACGGCTCCTATTATCTGCCGTTCCAGCGCGCCGCAGTGGTCATAGCGCTGCGAAATAGTCGCCATAATACGTTGTTGCATTGCCCAGCGATGTTGCTCTTGACCGATGATGGCGTCCAACTCGTCGAGGTCCTTTTGGATCTCGGGTAGTCGGTCGTTTAACACGTTTTGTACGCCACGGCTCTGAGCTCGCTCTGGAAATTTTCGCATCTCTGTCAGAGCGAGGATGGTTCCACCGCTCAACGCAGCGGCGCCGAAACCTATTCCCAATATGCCAGTCGCACCTACGCCTCCGATGGCCACGCCGGATGCGACGCCTACCGTAGTATCGAGAATTGCGGTGACAGCTCCTTGCGTACGCGCCGAGAAGTTTTGGAGAGAGTCCCACGTAGAGAGCTGGACCGAATCAATGCGGGCTGCGTCGGGAGTCGATAGTTTGATGCCGTGTGTTTTGCAAATACTCTCATCCAAACGTTGCAGCTTCACCTCGATTTGGTAAGCCAACTCTGCGGCACGTTCTATACGCTGACCCGGGGTGAGTTGTTGTATTGATTGTGGTGCATTATTTCCCACCCACCCCTGGACCGTACCAGTCGCTGCGTTATACATTCCAACCAAGGGGGCAGTGAATGCTGAGCGCCAGGAGCGGGGCGACTCAGCACTTATTTGAGTCGGATCGGTTTGGCCCTCCAGGCCTTTTCGGGTGGCCGTGCGCAGGGCGTCGAACGGCTGTTCTAACGTGCCGTGGGAGTCGATTTCAGTCGCTACCCAGCTATCTAATAGGGACTGTTCTTTAATCTCTACCCAGCTATCCAATAGAGACGGCTCTGCATTGTCAACCACCGCGGCTGCACACATTTTGACGGGGGAATAGTCCTCGCGAACAAAACTATCAAGGTTTGGGCGCAACGTATTGGCAGAGTCTTGAGACTTTTTGGATGCCTTGGGTGGCGCGTAGTTTTCGTGGAAATCAAAGGGCTTTAGAGCAGTAACAACAGTCATAATATGGGTTCCAGGGTTAGGGCGGCAGGCGGTTAGGGGCTCGGGATTTCTGAGCACCGTCGATGTTAGTGATCGGGCTGCCAATAGCTGCCGCTTTTTTGCAGGAGACCGTGTTTTCGGACCAATTTCCCTGGCGCCGCTGCCTTCTTCGGCAAAAAAATGTTAGTGCTTACCGCGGAACAACAAGGCGGCTCAGCATATCTACTACGCCTGCGGCGGGCAGCCGTTATCCCGCCTCCATGGCGAGCTCCGCTCGTGTGAACACCTCGACGATAGTCCGCACGTGCAGGCGTACCCTTGTGACTGGTTTTTAGTTAGCTCAGTCCGATTTTGTATAAGTTGTGATTGCTGCGGTAGGGCAATTGTTATGCTGACCAGCATATCGATTTTGAACTAGTGCGTCGTTGCCTATCGGCCGATGGATTCGTACCGTGTGGCTGCCCTGTCAACAGTGAGGTTTAAAAGATAATGATTAAAGTGTCTAGTGGTGTCGCATCCTATGTCAACCCGATCCCGCCAGAGTGCACGTACCTGGATCAGACCCCGATGGAGAGTTTGAAAAAGTACGTGGAGCAGGATGACGACGCGGCGATCAATAGCTTGCTCGATCATCAGGAAAACGTCGCGTTGATCGTAAAAGGGCTTAAAAATTCACCATACTCGTTGTTGCATCAAGCCGCGGCACAGCGAAAAGATAACGCGTTGATGGCGATGATGGAGAAGCTGCCCATCGAGGTGTGGAATTTTCGTACTAAAGAGGACCTTACCCACACGCCGCCCATCATTGGTGGGCGTACGCCGATCATGTTTGCGGCAGAGAGCAATAATGGTGAGCTTATCTCTAAGCTTTTCTACGCTGTGACTAGCTATATATATGATCGTCAGGATGCGTTCAGCATGTATGGCGCCTTGCCCAGCCAGGCGTCGCTTGAGGAGCTAGATGCAGTGAGGAAGGAGTTCAAATGTATGTACGGAAAGGTGGAATCTAACGAAATATGGTTGAAGATTCTCAACGCTCAAGATTACGAGGGAGACACCCCGTTGCTGCTTGCTGTCAAGAAAAACAGGTACGACAGCTTTTACCAGCTATGCATATTCGGTGCCCAGCCTGATATCCCAAACTGCCTGGGAGACAGCGCGCGAAGTGCCATTCTTGCCTTGCCTGCAAAATATGCCATACGCACGCGTTTTGAGGAATTTGCGGCGCCGCAATCGCGCTGTACCGTTTTATAGGCGCGTGTCATTCCTGAGGTGTTCAGTTTCTGGTTTTTGGGGGGCGTTTAAAACGCCCTGAAGTTGGACTGAGCTCCGCCATTCAAAAGGGCGTCAGAAAATGCGATGCTGCCGATCATCGGCAGCATCGCATCTAGTGCCTTCAGGCAGTGTCCACTCGAATGCGGTGCCTACGGATTGAGGGACTGCGCTATTCAACCAGCTAGCGTGTTGAGCGCAGGCCTGTTGTGTGCGGAGCGCAGGAGCTTGCTGCGCTCGGGAAGGGGTAACGAAAAAAAGCCCGCTGAACAGAGAGCGGGCTTCGGGGCTGTATGGGAACAGAGGTTCAGTACAGGCCTTGCTGGATCATGGCGTCGGCGACTTTGACGAAGCCGGCGATGTTGGCGCCATCCAGATAGTTGACGGCGGTGCCGCGACCTTGGCCGTGACGCACGCAGTTTTCGTGGATGTCGCGCATGATGGAGTGCAGGCGCTGATCGACCTCTTCGCGGGTCCAGGCCAGGCGGATGGCGTTTTGGCTCATTTCCAGGCCTGACACGGCCACGCCGCCAGCGTTGCTGGCTTTGCCCGGGGCGTACAGGACGCCGGCTTCGATGAAGGCCTTGGCGGCTTCCAGCGTGGACGGCATGTTGGCGCCTTCGGCGACGCATTTGACGCCATTGGCGATCAGCGTGCGTGCGTCGTCGATTTCGAGTTCGTTCTGGGTCGCGCAGGGCAGGGCGACGTCGACCGGCACGTGCCACGGGCGCTTGCCTGCGACGTAGGTCAATTTGAATTGGCCTGCATATTCGGCCAGACGGCCGCGCAGGTCATTTTTGATGTGCATCAGCGCGGCCAGCTTTTCGTGCGTGAAGCCGGCTTCATCGACGACCGTGCCGTCGGAGTCCGATACGGTAACGACGCGTGCACCCAGGCTCATGGCTTTTTCGATGGCGTATTGAGCCACGTTGCCCGATCCTGAGACGGCGACCCGCAGGCCGTCAAACGACAGGCCGGTGCGCTTGAGCATTTCTTCGGCGAAGTACACCGTGCCGTAGCCGGTGGCTTCCGGACGGATCAGGCTGCCGCCGAAGGTCAGGCCCTTGCCGGTAAAGACGCTGGCGGCCGAGTTGGAGATTTTTTTCATCATGCCGGCCATGAAGCCGACTTCGCGTGCACCCACGCCCATATCGCCTGCAGGTACGTCGGTGTCCGGGCCCAGGTGGCGATGCAGTTCGAGGATCAGTGCCTGGCAGAAACGCATGACTTCGGCGTCGGATTTGCCTTTGGGGTCGAAGTCCGAGCCGCCTTTGCCGCCGCCCATGGGCAGGGTGGTCAGCGCATTTTTCAGGGTCTGTTCGAAACCCAGGAACTTCAATACCGACAGATTGACCGACGGGTGAAAGCGCATGCCGCCCTTGTAAGGGCCGATCGCCGAGCTGTGTTGCACGCGAAAACCGCGGTTGACGTGGGGCTTGCCTTGATCATCCGTCCAGCAAATGCGGAACTGGATGACGCGCTCGGGCTCGACCAGACGCTCGAGCAAGGCGTGCTCGGCGTAATGGGGATGCTGCTCGATAAAGGGCCACAAGCTGGACATGACTTCGTGCACGGCTTGCATGAATTCGGGCTGATGCGGGTCGCGCACAGCGACCTGACGCAAAAAGTCGTCAAGACTTTGCAGTTTCAATGGGGTCTCCTGGGGTGCCGCAGACCGGTGCATAAATGCCCGGATGTGGTGCTATTCGGTCCAAAATAGTGCGCAATGGCACTGGCTCGGTGCGCAATTGTAGGGGTATCGGCGGGGGCGTGCAAAACGAATCATTCGCCGGAAACCCGCGCCAATATTGGGGCTGGATGTCTAGAAAAATTGGGGACGCAATGTATCAAAGGGCTCGTTCCAGATATTGTGAATTGCTCCTTTTACGCTGGTCAGGATATTTCTACCTGCGAGAGTTAATGCGTCACCATTTATTGTGGTGAAAGTTTCGCCCAGGGTTTTTTCGTTAATACATGCACTTGGGGACAAATCAGGGCCTGATAAATAGAGGAACAGGCAATTTTAATTATTAATGCGTCCCTATTTATTTTAAGGCCCTGGCAATCAGTTTTATGCGTGCTTTACAACGTTATGTCGTAGTCGATGGTCAGCGGCGCATGATCGCTGAAGCGTTCGTCTTTATAGATGGCTGTATTGCGCGCACGCGCAGCGATGCCCGGGGTCGCAATCTGGTAGTCGATACGCCAGCCCACGTTCTTGGCCCAGGCTTGGCCGCGGTTGCTCCACCAAGTGTATTGATCGGGGCGCTCGTCCAGTTTGCGAAAGACGTCGACAAATCCGCGTCGATCAAAGACCTCGGTCAACCAGGCACGTTCTTCGGGCAAAAAGCCCGAGTTTTTCAGATTGCCTTTCCAGTTTTTCAGGTCGATCTCTTTGTGCGCGATATTCCAGTCGCCGCAGATAACAAACTCGCGGCCGGTTTTCTTATGCTCGTTCATCAGTTCGTCGATCCAGGGGCCGAACACGTCCAGGAACCGGTATTTGGCCTGTTGGCGTTCGTCTCCGCTGGAGCCCGAGGGGAGGTAGGCGCTGATGACGGACAGATCTTTCCAGTCGGCGCGGATGATACGGCCCTCGGCATCGAATTCCTCGCAGTTCAGGCCGATCTGGACGCGTTCCGCCGCATTGCGCAGGTAAATACCGACGCCGCTGTAGCCTTTTTTGATAGCGTGGGAAAAATGCCCGGTGTAACCAGGGGGATGCCGCAGGTCTTCGGTCAGGTCGGCATCGGCGATCTTGATTTCCTGCAGGCAGAGGATATCGGCACTGTGGGTTTGCATCCAAGGTTGCAGGCCTTTGCGAAAGGCGGACCGGATGCCGTTGAGATTGAGTGAGGTGATACGCAGCACGACGAAGACTCCTGTATAGCGGTTGGCCATCCGGCCTAAAGACGGACTTTAACCGACTGAGGCCGGCTTGCCATGGACGAATGGCGTCGGTAGCGTTGCAGGGGACACGTTAAAATGCGTCCGATCTCCTATTGGAAGTCTCTAATCATGGCCGCTATTTCTACCGACTTTGTCCGTTTTGCCCTCGATGAGGGCGTGTTGCGTTTTGGCAGTTTCAAGGTGAAGTCAGGCCGTATCAGCCCTTATTTCTTTAACGCGGGCTTGTTCAACAGCGGCGCATCGGTGGGTAAGCTTGCCCAGTTTTATGCTCAGGCGTTGCTGGATTCCGGTGTCGCGTTCGACATGTTGTTCGGACCGGCTTACAAAGGTATCCCGCTGGCGACGGCGACGTCGGTTGCCCTGGCTGGGCATGCCGGCATGCAGGGGCGCGACGTGCCATTCGCTTTTAACCGGAAAGAAGCCAAGGATCACGGCGAGGGCGGTACGCTGGTGGGCGCGCCGTTGCAGGGCAAGGTCGTCATTATTGATGATGTCATCACCGCAGGCACGTCGGTGCGCGAGTCGGTAGAGATCATCCATGCCGCGGGAGCGGAGCCGGCGGCGGTGTTGATTGCGCTGGATCGTCAGGAACGTGCGGGCGCGGACGATGCGCTGTCGCCGCATTCCGCCGTGCAAGAGGTTGCGAAAACCTACGGTATTCCGGTCGTCAGCATTGCATCGTTGGCCGATATTCTGACGTTACTGCAGGACGATGACCAATTTGCGAGCCACCGTGAGGCGGTGTTGGCGTATCGGGCGAAATACGGGATTTTGTGATGAGTGGCGGGCTTGTCGCCCGTCATCGGAAGGAAAATGGGCCAGTTTGCACTGGCCCATTTTTTTTGGGGCGCTTTTAGCTATCCAGCTTTTGCTTGAGCAACTCGTTGACCTGCTGCGGGTTGGCCTTGCCCTTGGCGGCTTTCATGATCTGGCCGACCAGTGAGTTAAAGGCTTTTTGTTTGCCTGCACGGTATTCCGCCACGATAGCCGGGTTGGCGTTGAGCACGTCGTCGATCATGGCGCCGATTGCGCCCGTGTCGCTGATTTGCTTCAGGCCACGCGCCTCGATGATGGCGTCGGGCTGGCCGCCTTGTTCGCCCGCCCACATGGCAGAGAACACGTCGCGTGCGATCTTGTTGGAAATCGTGCCGTCGATGATGCGGCCGATGAGTGCCGCGAGAGCAGGAGCCTGGACCGGTGCGTCCGCGATGTCTTTTTCTTCGCGGTTCAAGGTGGCGGCGACCTCGCCCATGATCCAGTTGGCGGCCTGTTTGGCTTGGCCTGCGGGCAATGCCTGGGCGACGGCCTCGAAATAGGAGGCCATGCCGCGGCTGGCGGACAGCTGGGCGGCGTCATAGGCTGACAGGCCGTATTCGCGCACGAAGCGCTCGCGCAGTGCTGCGGGCAACTCGGGCATCTCGGTGCGTACCTGCTCGACCCACTCGGGCGATATCACGAGCGGGGGCAGGTCCGGGTCCGGGAAGTAGCGGTAATCGTGTGCGTCTTCTTTGCTGCGCATGCTGCGCGTTTCGTCGCGATCGGCGTCGTACAGGCGGGTTTCCTGGACCACGGTGCCGCCGTCCTCGATGAGCTCGATCTGGCGGCGAGCCTCGAACAAAATCGCGCGTTCCAGAAAGCGGAACGAGTTGACGTTTTTGATTTCCGTGCGGGTGCCGAATTCCTTTTGGCCTACGGGACGGACGGAGACATTGGCGTCGCAGCGGAAGGAGCCTTCTTGCATGTTGCCATCGCAGATGCCCAGCCAGACGACCAGGCTATGCAGCGCACGGGCGTAGGCGACGGCCTCGGCGGCCGAGCGCATTTCGGGCTCGGTCACGATTTCCAGGAGCGGGGTGCCGGCGCGGTTCAGGTCGATGCCGCTGGCCGGATTGCCGTTGGACAGGGTGAAATCGTCGTGCTGCGATTTGCCGGCGTCTTCTTCGAGGTGGGCGCGCGTCAGGTTGACGGTTTTTTCCTCCTCGCCGACAAAAAACGAGAGCGATCCCCCCAGCACGACGGGCAATTCGTACTGGCTGATCTGATAGCCCTTGGGCAGATCGGGGTAGAAGTAGTTTTTACGGGCAAAGACCGAGCGCGGTGCAACAGTGCCGCCGACGGCGAGCCCGAATCGGATGGCGCGTTCGGCCGCGCCGAGGTTCATGACGGGCAGGCTGCCCGGCAGTGCCAGGTCGACGACGTTGGCTTGTGTATTCGGAGCCGCGCCAAAGCGCGTGCTGCTGCCCGAAAATATCTTGGCGTCGGTGGAAAGCTGGGTGTGCGTTTCCAGGCCGATGACGATTTCCCAGTTCATTGCTCACTGCCTTGCTGGCCGGGCACGCGGCGGTGCCAGTCGGTGACTTGTTGATAACGGTCGGCGACGGCCAGCAGGCGGCCTTCGTCGAAATAGTTGCCGATGATTTGCAGGCCGACGGGGCGACGCTGGCCGTCGCCGCCGAAACCGCAGGGGACGGACATGGCGGGCAACCCTGCCAGGCTGACGCCGAGCGTGTAGATATCAGCCAGCCAGTCGGCGGTGGGATCGTCGCGGTTGTCGCCGAGGTTTTTGGCCACGGTGGGCGACACCGGCCCCATGATGACGTCGCATTGGTCGGCGTAGGCGCGCTGGAAGTCCTGGGCGATCAGGCGGCGCACGCGCTGGGCTTGCAGGTAGTACGCGTCGTAGTACCCGTGCGACAGCACATAGGTGCCGATCAGAATGCGGCGCTTGACCTCATCGCCAAAGCCCTCGGCGCGCGAACGGGCGATCATTTGGTTCAGATCGGTGTATTCCTGGGCGCGGTGGCCGTAGCGCACGCCGTCATAGCGGGCCAGGTTGCTGGAGGCCTCGGCAGGGGCGATCACGTAATAGGCCGGAATGGCCAATTCGGTGCGCGGCAGCGAGATCGATACGCGTTGTGCGCCCAGGGCCTCGAATTGCACCAGCGCGGCTTCGACCGCAGCGGCGACATCCGGGGCCAGGCCCGCGCCGAAGTATTCCTGGGGGACACCGATGCGCAGGCCCTTCAGGGGCAGGCTGCCGGCGGCGGCGTAACTTGCCTGCGCCGCGTCGTAGGCAGCGCGGATGCGGCCCGGGACGTTGGGCGCGCCGTCGCAGCTTTCGAGGCTGGTGGCGTCGCTGGGATCAAAGCCGCTCATGGGATCGAGCAGCTCGAGCAGGTCGCGGCTGCTGGGGGCCAGCGGGCCCGCCTGGTCCAGGCTGGACCCGAAGGCCACGATGCCAAAGCGCGAGACGGTGCCGTAGGTGGGCTTGATGCCGCTGACGCCGCACAGCGCGGCGGGTTGGCGTACCGAACCGCCGGTGTCGGTGCCGGTCGTGGCGGCGACCAGGCGGGCGGCTACCGCAGCGGCCGAGCCGCCCGACGAGCCGCCAGGCACGGCATTGGTGTCCCACGGGTTGCGAACGGCGCCGTAAGCGGAGTTTTCATTGGCCGATCCCATGGCGAACTCATCGCAATTGAGTTTGCCGATCGAGACGGCGCCGGCTGCTTGCAGGCGCTGGACGACCGTGGCGTCAAAGGGACTGGCATAGCCCTTGAGCATTTTGCTGCCGGCAGTAGTGCGCCAGCCGCGGGTGACAAAGGCGTCTTTGTGGGCAATGGGCACACCGGCCAGCGGACCCGCCGTGCCGGCGGCCAGGGCTGCGTCGGCTGCGTCGGCTTGGGCCAGGGTGAGAGCCTCGTCGATGTGCAGAAAGGTATTCAGGCCGCTGGCGGCTTGGGCGGCAGCAAGGGCGCTTTGCGCCAGCTCGCGGGCGCTGACCTGGCGCTGCACGAGCGCAGCGCGCAGTTCGGCGATCCCGCCGAATTGGGTGTGGAGGGCAGAAGTCGTCATGATTTATTCGATGACCTTGGGGACCAGGAACAAGCCGTCGCGGGCATCCGGCGCATTGGCCATCAGTTCGGCGCGATTCGCCTCGGAGGCGGTTTCGGTCACGGCGTCCGGCCGTAGACGCAGGGCGATGTCCTGATGGGCCGACAGCGGGTGCGCCAGCGGCTCTACACCCTGGGTGTCGGCGGCTTGGAGCCGCTCGATCAGGTGAAGAATGCCGTTGAGCTCGCCCTCGGCGAGCTTGAGCTGATCGGGGGTCAATTCAATTCTGGCCAGCCGGGCAATCCGGGCCACGTCTTGTTCGTTGAGCGCCATGTAGGGAGACTATGAGAAATCGAAGGGGCAGGCTGCTGGGCTCAGGTGCGGGTTTGTACGGTATCCGTCCCTGTGACAAAGCATGAATTACCAGCATTTTTGCGCTATTTTCAGGGAAATTATAAGTTATCATTCACGGTTTAATCGCTGCAGCAATGCGGCGGGCTCGTGTTTACCAGTCCGTCACCTGCAGCCCGGCATTATTTCTGAATCTCGCTGAGCCCTCATGTTCGGATTCCTGCGCAGTTACTTCTCCAGCGATATGGCGATCGACCTCGGTACCGCCAACACGCTGATCTACGTCCGGGGCAAGGGCATCGTGCTCGACGAGCCTTCGGTCGTCGCCATCCGCCATGAAGGCGGCCCCAATGGCAAAAAAATCATCCAGGCGGTTGGCCAGGAGGCCAAGCAGATGCTGGGACGGGTCCCAGGCAACATCGAAGCCATCCGCCCCATGAAAGACGGCGTAATTGCCGATTTCACGGTGACCGAGCAGATGCTCAAGCAGTTCATCCGCATGGTTCACCCGCGTAATATGCTGGCCCCCAGCCCGCGTATCATTGTCTGCGTCCCCTGCGGTTCGACCCAGGTCGAACGACGCGCCATTCGCGAATCTGCCCTCGGCGCCGGCGCCTCGCATGTCTATCTCATCGAAGAACCGATGGCTGCTGCCATCGGTGCCGGCCTGGCCGTCTCGGACGCCAGCGGTTCGATGGTGGTGGATATCGGTGGCGGCACGACCGAGGTCGCTGTGATTTCGCTGGGCGGGATGGTCTACAAGGGCTCCGTGCGCGTCGGCGGCGACAAGTTCGACGAAGCCATCGTCAACTACATCCGCCGCAACTACGGCATGCTGATTGGCGAGCCCACCGCCGAATTCATCAAGAAAGAAATCGGTTCCGCCTTCCCGGGTTCCGAAGTCCGCGAGATCGAAGTCAAGGGCCGTAATCTGGCCGAAGGCGTGCCGCGCAGCTTTACGGTGTCGTCCAACGAGATTCTGGAGTCGCTGACCGATCCGTTGAACCAGATCGTGTCCGCCGTCAAGATCGCATTGGAACAAACCCCGCCCGAGTTGGGCGCCGACATCACCGACAAGGGCATCGCTCTGACCGGCGGTGGGGCATTGCTGCGCGATCTCGATCGCTTGCTCCAAGAGGAAACAGGGCTGCCCGTCGTCGTGGCCGAGGATCCGCTGACCTGCGTGGTCCGTGGTTGCGGCGAAGCGCTCGAGCATCTGGAAAAACTGGGCGCGATTTTCATTAACGAATAAGTCTGTCCCGCCAGCGGGCGTCGCCATGCCGGCGATGTCCGGCGCAGTGGCTGCGGGCTGACGCCAAAGCTGGGTATTCATGCAACGACAAGGGTCTCCACCGCTGTTCAGGCGCGGCCCGCCGGTAGAAATCCGGTTGGCCGTCATGGTCGCCTTGTCGCTCGCCTTGCTGGTCCTCGACTCTCAGTTTCATCTGCTGGAGCCGTTGCGACGCGCAGTTTCCATTGGGTTGTATCCGTTTCAGCGCACCGTGATGGCGCCGCGTGATTTTGTGCGGCAGTTCAACGAGTGGGTCGATGCGGCCAACAATAACCGCACCGAAAACGAGGCCTTGCAGCGGCAGCGTATCGAGTTGTCCCAAGTCACGACGCATGCGGCTCAGCTAGCGGCTGAGAATGCACAGTTGCGCCGGTTGTTGGGTGTGACCGATACCGTCGATCAGACTGCGGTGGTGGTCGAGGTGCTGTATGAGCCGGCCGATAGTTTTCAGCAACGGCTGGTCTTTAACAAGGGCAGTCAGGCGGGGCTGGCGCCCGGCATGCCGGTGATTGACGAAGGCGGTGTGGTAGGGCAGATCGTACGTGTGACGCCACAGGCGTCCGAGGCCGCGCTGGTCACCGACGAACGAGTGTCTGTACCCGTTCAGGTGTTGCGCAACGGCCTGCGTTTGATTGCCTTTGGTTCGAATTCGCCGGGCCGCATCGAGGTACGCTTTCTGGCGGCTAATGCCGATATCCAGGAAGGCGACACGATCGTCACGAGTGGCGTGGGAGGCTTGTTCCCCGCAGGCCTGCCGTTGGCCAAGGTGTTGACGGTCGAACGGGATACGGCGTCCGGGTTTGCGCGAGCCGTATGCGAGCCTTTGGCGCATCCCGAGCGGCATCGCCATTTCCTGGTGCTCCAAGTCGATGTCGCTCGCGCAGAGTCTGATCTTCAAGAGGCCGAATCCGGTGGATCGCAATAACTCGTCGGCCCAGCAACCCCCGCGCCGTTTGGGCACGCCTCGCAACGTCCCTCCCGAGCATTTGTCGCGCCCGGCCAATGTGTTTTTTGTGTGGGGCTCAATCGTGGCGGCGTGGTTGCTGTCATTGTTGCCCTGGCGCGTCTGGGAAGGGGCACCCGATATTCTGGTGCTGGTCCTGGCCTTTTGGTGCGTGCACGAACCGCGCCGGGTCGGGCTGGTGGCGGCATTCTGCTTTGGCCTGCTGATGGATGTGCACGATGTCAGTGTGCTGGGTGCGCATGCGTTGTCATATACCTTGGTGGCATATGGGGCGGTGGCGTTGCATCGCCGGTTGCGGCATTTTGATCTCTGGAGCCAGGGCATACACATGTTGCCCGTGTTCTTTGTCGCGCGCTTGGTGCAACAACTCGTGCTGGCGTGGCTGGCCGGTCGATGGTCCGGCTGGGATTGGGGCCTGAGTGTCTTGCTGACGACGGCGATGTGGCCGTTGATAGGTTTCGTGCTGCACTTGCCGCAGCGAGGCACCGACGACGTTGAGTCCTCGTCGGTCTAGCGCCGGGTTGGATAGCGGCGCGCCATGTTTGAATTCAAAAAAATCGGCCAACAGCAAAAGCAGCGCTTTGGGCTGCGCGCCTGGGTGGGCGGTTTGTTTGCGCTGGCCTGCTTTTGCGTGTTGGCTGGGCGTTTCTGGTTTTTGCAGGTAGACCGCTACGAGGGGCTGTCCGAGCGAGCCGATCGTAATCGCATTGCCGTGGTTCCCATTGCGCCACGCCGTGGAGAGATCCTGGATCGCAATGGTGTGGTGATGGCGCGCAATTACCGGACCTACACGCTAGAGGTGGTGCCGGGCCAGGTCGGTGATATTGATGCCATGCTGGCACGCCTGACGCCTGTGGTGTATGTCAGCCCAGGCGATCAGCGTCGATTTAAACGCCGGGTGCAGGAATCGGGGCGGTATGCCAGTCTGATACTGCGCAACAACTTGAATGACACCGAGGCATCCTGGTTCGCGGCCCATGCTTTTGAGTTTCCTGGTGTGGAGTTGCGTGCTCGTTGGGTGCGCGAGTATCCGCAGGGCGCCACGGCAGGGCATGTGGTGGGTTACATCGGCCGTATTGCGGAAAACGATATCGAAGCGTTGGAAAGCTCTGGCGAGCTGGGCAATTATCGCGGCACCGATGTGATCGGTAAAAAGGGTATCGAGAAAAGCTGGGAAAAGGCGCTGCATGGCCAGACCGGGATCGAAGAGGTCGAGGTCAATGCGAGCGGCCGTCCTGTGCGGACGTTACAGCGTACTGATCCGGTGCCTGGCGTGGACGTCATGCTGTCCATTGATCTAGGCTTGCAGCGTGTGGCCGAAGAGGCTTTTGGAAATCACCGCGGCGCGCTGGTTGCCATCGATCCCAACACGGGCGAGGTCTTGGCGTTTGTCTCTAAACCTGCGTTCGATCCGAATCTGTTCATCGATGGTATCGACGTGGAAAACTGGCGCTTGTTGAACGAGTCGCCGGATCATCCGCTGATCAATCGGCCGTTGTACGGTACTTATCCGATTGGCTCGACCTATAAGCCTTTTGTGGCGTTGGCAGCGCTGGAACTGGGTGTGCGCGACGCCAAGACACGTATTCCCGATCCAGGCTTTTTCGAATTCGGGGGGCAGCGTTTTCGGAACGCTGGCGGTGCGGTTTATGGCATGACCGATATGCACAAGGCTATCGTCGTGTCTTCGGATACGTATTTCTATTCGCTGGGGCCGGAAATAGGCGTGAACCGGCTGCATGACTTTACCAAGCAGTTTGGGTTCGGGCAGATCACTGGTATTGACCTGGATGGCGAACGCAAGGGCGTGTTGCCCTCGACCGAGTGGAAACGCCAGGCATACAAGGACCGCAGGCAACAGCAATGGTATGCGGGCGAGACGATTTCGGTGGCGGTGGGGCAGGGGTATAACTCGTTCACATTGCTGCAGTTGGCGCAGGGGACATCGACCTTGGCTAACAGCGGCGCCTATCGGAAACCGCATTTGGTGCATGCGACGCGCGATACGCATACAGGCGTCGTGACGCCGACACCGTCGACACCGGAATATCGCATTCCGTTAAAGCAAGAGAATGTCGATTTCGTCAAGAGCGCGATGGTCGGCGTGGTGCGCTCGGGGACGGCACGACGAGCCTTTGCCGGTGCGGCGTACCAGGCGGCGGGCAAAACTGGCACGGCGCAGGTGTTCAGCCTGCGTGGATCCCAATACCGGGCGCATGAGCTGGATGAGCGTTTACGCGATCACGCGTTGTTCATGGGTTTTGCGCCGGCCGATAAACCGCGTATTGCCGTAGCGCTATTGGTGGAAAACGCAGGGTGGGGGGCGAGCGTTGCGGCGCCCATTGCCCGTACGGTGTTCGATTATTGGTTGTCGCGGCCTGCCAAGCCGACGGCTGGCTCGCGCATCATGCTGCCCTCAGACGTGGCGCCGTTGTCTGTGCCGGCGCAAAGCGAGACTCCCGTTCCTACGGGTGTGTCGGCGCCTGTGGTGCCTGGCGCGACGAGTTCAGACGATCTCGTGGAGCCGCCGCCGGGGGTAGTGCTGGATGATGCGCCGCAGGACGAGCCGCTGCCACCGCTCATTCCGGGCTCGGATAAGCCTCCCCCAAGCATGAGGCCCCGATCTGCACCCAAAGCGGCGCCCGCTCAGCAAGCACCAAGGGCGACGCAGCGCCCCTCTACCGCGCCAGCGCGGTCCGATTTGAACGACTTGTTCGAATCGTCTGGATTCGGAGTCAAGCAATGAAACGTCTGGGCGCTATCCTGGTCCGCGTCTTTCTCGCCTTTGACTGGCCGTTGCTGATCATTCTGGCGTTGTTTACCGCGTTGGGTCTGACGGTGATGCATTCGGCGGTGGGTAGTACCGACTGGCGTTTTGCCGATCAGTCGCGCAATTTTCTGATTGCGTTCTTTGCGATGTGGGTGGTGGCCTTGGTGCCGCCGCATATGTTGATGCGTCTGGCATTGCCGTTCTATATCGTCGGCGTTGCACTGTTGCTGGGGGTGGAGTTTTTTGGGGAAACCAGCAAGGGAGCCACGCGTTGGCTGAACCTAGGCATCACGCGTATTCAACCGTCTGAAATGATGAAAATCGCTGTGCCGCTCATGTTGGCATGGTATTTCCAGCGGCATGACGGCGATGTGCGTATCCGCGATTTTCTTGTCGCTGCGGCGATGCTGGCCGCGCCTTTTGGCCTGATCGTGTTGCAGCCTGACTTGGGCACGGCGTTGTTGGTGTTTGGCGCGGGGTTTTGCGTCATTTATTTCGCCGGGTTGTCCTTTAAATTGCTTGCCCCGATTGCGATTGTCGGTATCTTGGGGATAGGGACGCTGATCTATTACGAAGATACGTTATGTCAGCCCGGTGTGGATTGGGTGGTCTTGCATGATTACCAGAAGCAGCGGGTGTGCACGTTGCTCAATCCCAGTTCTGATCCATTGGGCAAGGGGTTTCATACGATTCAGTCGATGATCGCCGTGGGGTCGGGGGGGCTCTATGGCAAGGGGTATATGCAGGGGACGCAGACACACTTGGACTTTATTCCCGAGCGTACGACGGACTTTATTTTTGCGGTGTATGCGGAGGAGTTCGGGCTGTATGGAGGCGTGGCGATGCTGTTGTTGTACGCCTTGCTGATCGCTCGAGGGTTGACGATTGCGGTGCGGGCTACGACGCAGTTTGGACGCTTGATGGCGGGGGCGTTGACGATGATGGTGTTTATCTATGTGTTCGTTAACGTGGGGATGGTGACGGGGATCTTGCCTGTGGTGGGGGTGCCGTTGCCGTTCATGAGCTATGGGGGGACGGCGTTGTTGACGATGGGGATTGCTTGCGGGATTTTGATGAGTATTTCGCGGTATCGGGGGGATAAGGCCTGACGTGGGTAATTGCGTCGGGTGTCTCTAGATCGCGTCGGGTGTCTCTATTAAGCCGTCCGTGCCGCGTGCCTGGGTGCCGCGCCGGNCCTATCGCCGCGACTCGNCCCATGAGCAGGGGCCTCGGCCTCGCTGCGCGAGGCTNAATCGCGGCTCTACGGGCCGGCGCGGCACCCAGGCACGCGGCACGGACTCACAGTAATGGCATGCGTGCGTCGCTGTTAGATTAGATTGCAGTAGTGCGTGTCTGCGCTGCCGGCGGGTGAGGTTGCAGTAGGAGTGGCTGCCTGCGTTGCTGTGGCATATCTAATGCGGCAATACCAGGATGCGGTTGGGCATGGTGGGGTGGGGCAGGATGTCGGTTTCGATGTCGTAGACGGTTCGCAGGTTGTCGCGGGTCAGTACGTCTTTGGAGGGGCCGTTGGCGATGACGGTGCCGTTGCCCAGCATGATGAGTTGGTCGCACCAGCGGGCGGCCAGGTTGATGTCGTGGACGATGATCAGGACGCCCAGGCCTTGGGTATGGGCTAGGTCGGCGGTGGTGCGCAGCAGTTCGATCTGGTGTTTGGGATCCAGGCTGGAGATGGGCTCGTCCAGCAAGAGGTAGCGCGAGAGGTTGGGGTCATGCTGGGCCTGGCACTGGGCCAGGACGCGGGCGAATTGCACGCGTTGTTGTTCGCCGCCGGACAGGTCGGGATAACGGCGTTGTGCCAGGTGGGGGACGCCGGCCAAGGCGAGCGAAGATGCGGTCAGTTCCTCGACTTCGACGGGGTCGAGTTCGGGGAAGGGGTAGGCACCCATGGCGACGACTTCTTGTACACCCAGATCAAATGTCAGTGAGGGCTTTTGCGGCAGGACTGCGCGTTGCCGGGCCTGACGGCGTGGCGGTATGCGGGTCAGCGGTGAGCCGTCTAATTCGATATGACCACGGGCGGGCGACAGCTCGCCGGCGAGGGCTGCGAGCAGTGTGGATTTGCCGGCGCCGTTGGCGCCCAATAGGCCCAGTACTTCGCCAGGCTCGATGCTGAGCGAGACATTGGAAAGTATGCGGGTCGAACCGCGTGATACGTCTAGGTCTATCGTACGCAGGCTCATCAGAATCGTCGTCCTCGCGCGAGCAACCACAAGAAAAAGGGTCCGCCGACCAGGCTGGTGACTAAGCCTATGGGCAGCTCGGCCGGGATCACGACGATGCGAGCCAACCAATCGGCCAGCGTGAGCGCCAAGGCGCCGGTCAGCATCGAGGCTGGCAATAGCCAACGATGATCGGCTCCCAGGGTCATGCGTACGAGATGGGGCACGACGAGTCCGACAAAGCCGATGCCGCCCGTGGCGGCCACGAGTGGACCCACGATGAGTGCGGTGGCCATGACGAGTTTGTAGCGGACCGTGACGAGGGCGAAGCCGAGATGCTGGGCTTCGCGTTCTCCCAGCAAGAGGGCGTTCATGGCGCGCCACTGGCGCATCAGCCAAAGGGACCACACGAGTGTCCACGGCGCCAGAAAGGCCAACAATGACCAACTGGCGCCCGCCAGGCTGCCCATGTTCCAGAACGTCAGGTCGCGCAGTTGCGCATCGGAGGCCATGTAGGTGAGCAGCCCGATCAAGCTGCCGGCGACGGTGTTGATGGCGATCCCTGCCAACAACAGGCCGGCGACGCCCGGAACGCGTCGCCCGACGGCATAGGCTGCCGCTGTGGCCAGCAGGCTGCCGGCAAAGGCAGCAGGTGCGGTGACGATGAAGCCGCCCGTGGTCAGCACGATGGCGGCAACGGCGCCCAGCGCGCCGCCTGCGGAGATTCCGACCAAGCCGGGCTCGGCCAGCGGATTGCGAAACAGGGCCTGCATCGCTGCACCGGAAATCGCCAACGCCGCGCCCGCCACGACGGCAAACAAGACGCGTGGTAATCGAATGTCCAGCAGCACGTTGCGCCATAACGTGTCATTAGGCTGCGAGGCGCCGGTGGTCAGCACGCGCAACGCGTCTGCCAAGGGAATATGGACGGCGCCGCTCAAGGCGGCTAGCAAGGCCACTGCCAATGCCGCAATACCCAGTCCGATCAGTACAGTGGGAGGATGCGCCCGCCTGGTCGGCGGTGCCAGGCGATCAGCCTTGGCGAGCGACACAAGCGGTCTCCTTGAGTGAGCGTATGGCTTGCGGCAGCCGCGGCCCAGTGCCTAGGGCAAGCAGGTCGTCCATGACGACGATGCAGTGATTTGTTGCTGCCGGCGTGGAGGCGATGCCCGGCGTAGCGCGGAATTTTTCCATGCCGCCCGCTGCCTCCAGCGACATGCGGGGGACGACGATGACTTGAGGGGCCAGTGCACTGAGCGCTTCGGCTGAGATGGGTTTGTAGCCTTGTTGGTCGGCGAGCACATTGACGAGTCCGGAGAGTTCCAGCACGAGTGCGGCTGCTGTGTCGCTGCCCGCGCCCAGGGGCGTGCCCGTGCGGTTCATCAGCAGTACAGCGCGCGCGTGGGACTCGGGCAAGGCTTGCGCTTGGCGCAATGCGGTCGCGACGGATCCAGCTAATTGCTCGCCGCGCTCTGGTACGCCCAGGGCTTTACCGATTTGCAGAATGCGATCGTTGAGCGATTGCACGCTGGGCTTGTCAGAGATGATTTCAAGGGGGACGCCGATTTCCTTCAGGCGCGCGAGTGCCGTGGGGGGACCAGATTGCTCAGACGCCAGCACCAGGTCCGGATTCAACGCGAGTACGCCTTCGACGGGCACGGCACGGTAATACCCGACGCGCGGTAACTTGGTCGCCGCCTCGGGATACAAGCTCGATTGATCGTCGCCGACGAGACGATCTCCTTGATCCAGGGCATAGACGATTTCGGTGACCGTGCCGCCCAATGTGACAACGCGTTGAGCGGCAGAAGGGGGATCATTCGCGGCTTGTGCGGCGCTGGTGACCCAGACTGCAGCGATTGCAGCGGCGATCGTCTTGGCTAGACTTGCGGCCATGGTGCTTCCTTGATGAGGCGTCGTGTTTCCGTACGGCGGATAAAGGGTCGACTGATCAGAGCGTCTTGGTGCTTAAGCTTAGCCGTTCTTGGCGGTGCTGAGTACGCGACACACTGATCATGTAGGGTGTTACGCCGCTAACGGCTCGGCGCAAAGGCTGCTCAATAGATTGCGCCATTCGGCAAGTTCTGGTTTGCCAGGCTTGCGTTCACCAAAGAACTGCACGATGAGATCCCCATGGGCGTTGTAGACCTCGAGCGAGGTGACCCAGCCATCGCTGGTGGGTTTGCTGACCACCCACGCCGAGTCGATAGCGCCGGTGTTCAGATGCAGATTGAATCGCGGATCGAGCACGTTGAACCAGGGGCCTGTGCGCAATAGTTTGGTGATCGGACCTGTGTGGATCTGGATCATGCCGGGGTTGCCTACAAAACACATGATGGACAGGCCTGACTGCGCAGCGGCCTCCAACATGCGTTCGGCGGTATCGGTCTCAACCTGCTGCGCCAGATCGGATCCTGCCGCCCTCAGCGCGGCCAGGCGGGAGACTTTGAATTTACGCAGCAGAGGAAAGAACTCGTGCGTATCTTGCATGGCCAGCCAGGCGGTACGCAGCGCGTCAGGATCACTGACGGTGTCGGATTCGTCTTTGGACGCATAGGGTTTGGTCTGCGGCCAGACAGGCTCGCCTGCGAAGCGTGCGACAAGCGCATCATAGGCAGCGACATCCGTGGCATCGGTACGATAGACCTTATGCACGGCAGCGCCTGCACAGTCAAAGAACTGCAGGCTATGCCGGCCGTCTTGTTCGACGGCCCAGGCTGAATCCCAGGTGCTGAAGAACACACGCAAATCAATGTCAGGTCCCAGGACGAGGCCGACAGGGCCTTCTGCCTGGATGGACTCGTAGCGCCCGTGGCGCTCATGGACACACCAGTCGTTGCGCGTCAACGCCATGACCTCACCCAGCGATCCCAGTTCGCGGAATATCGCTTGCGGGGACGCGGCGCCCGTCAGCGCGGTGGCGCGCAGCCCGTTGCATTCGGCGGCGACCCATTGGGCCTCGGATACGTTCAATGCTTGGGCGAGATTGCGCGCGCGTTGGCCCGGTTGCTCTGCGACCAGGGCGTCGTTACGAGCGCGCAATTCGGCGGCCAGTTGGGTGAAAGAAGTGTTGCTCATGGATGACTCCTCTGTCCGGGTACGGCGGGCGACCCATAGTCCCGGGCCGCCGCCTGGCAGGCCCGTGGTTCAGTATTGATAGGTTAGTGAGACGCGCACACTGCGCCCAGGTTCGGTGTACCAGTCTACCGGATGGGGCAGGGCAGATGCTCCTGCAGTGGGAACGTTGATGGCTTCCCAGTATTTTTTGTCGAACAGGTTGAACACCCCCGCACGGACTTGCAACCCCTTGACCGCAGCAGGTTTCCAGTAGGCCATCAGGTCCACGACGCCATAGCCGGGGGCGCGAAAATCGGGATTGGGCGCATCGGTGGTCGCGTCGGGATATTCGACTTTGTTGCGTTGTGCGGATAGCGTCCACATGGCGCTCGCGCCCCATTCGCTTCGGTCGTAGCCCAGGCCCAGAATCGCCTTGAAGGGCGGCACCGAATTCAGATATTGGCCGGTGCTTTGGTCTTTGCCGACAGTCCAGGCCAATGATCCCCAAGTGCGCCAGTTCGGGGTGAAACGCCAATGTGCCGAGGCCTCGGCACCGTAGATACGCACTCGGGCGCGGTTGGCTGCGGTGGTGACACCCAGCGGATACTGTTCGTCCCAACTGCCTTGCCATTGCGGATCGCCGGCCGTCACCGGTATTTGGGTATCGATGAAGTTTTGATAGCGTGTATCAAAGAGCGACAACGCCCCGCCGAGGTCATCGTTGCCCAGGCGAGCGCCTAGTTCCCAGCCGCGGCTGGATTCCGGTTTCAAATTAGGATTGCCGGCACGCAGATACGTGCCTGGTGCGCCGTAGTTCGTGTAAAGCTCGGTCGCGCTGGGGGCGCGATAGCCATACGCATATTGTGCGTAAAACGTGACCTGCTCTTGTGCTTTCCAGGTTCCCAGCAAGCTCGGCGAAAACCTGCCGCCACTCGATGAAGGCGGCAATGCGCCGGCATTGGGATTGCTCTCGTAGCTGCCGGTGTCTTGTGGTTTTTGCTCGTAATGGTCGTACCGGATCGAAGGCGTCAGCGTGTAGTGGCCCTGGGCAAAGGAAAACTCATCCTTTGCCCATAGAGCCCATTGGCTGCCTTTGATGCGCGGCATGTCCGCCTGGTTGGTGTGCAGCATGTCGCAGGAACGCGGGCCGAAAAGCGCGGGCAAGCCCGTTGGTATATCGGGGCAGTTGTCGTAGCCGTCAGAATATTGTTCGGTGCGATTACCCATCCATTCGGCCCCCACGGTCACGATTTGCGATACCGATCCCTCGATTCGCCGCGTGGCTTCACCGCTGAACCCGAACAGCGTTTCCTGAATCGAGTTGTCTCGGCCATAAGCCCCGTTGGGATAACCGTACATGAATGGGTCGCCAGGGATAATCGATGCACGCGTATCTGTGGTGCGTTCCCCGTCCAGCCCCTGATCGAGTCGCAGGCGCTGCCAGTACACCACGGCCTTGGCACTGTCGATCAACCCACCCGCATTGGGCGCCTGGTATTCGTAGTCCATCGAAACGCGTTCACGCTTGATCGTTTCGCTGGCTGTGTTCTCGCCAATTTCGTAGCTGGTGCCTGGGCCCTGCAGGTACTTGCTGTCGGTATCCGAATCATAGTGAAAGTATTCGCCCGTCAAACCGAAACGGTGGCCGCCTTCGATGCGTTGTTGCAGTTTCAGCATGACGCTGCGTTGTGTGTAATCCTCGGGATCGGGCTTGTCACGATTGTCGCCGTAGCCGCCATGGTCTGCGCGGTTGTCCAGTTCATGGCCTTTACGTATCCCGGCTTGCAATAACCATGTGGTGTTTTCGGCCAGCCGGCCCGCCAAGGCGGCATTAGCGGCCCGGCTGTTGTCCCCTGAGTCGTAGTCGCCTTTGACCAGTGCGCCAAAGTTGCGTCCGTCTTGCAAGAGATCGTCGGGATTGAGTGTGTGTAATTCCGCTGACCCTCCCAGCGCACCCGATCCGACAGAGGCAGAGTCCGTGCTGCGCACGATATCCAGGCTCGATAGCGAATTGAAATCGACTGCATTCAAGCCGCCTTTTACGCCGCGCGCGCCGTCGTCCAGCCACGGCAGGCGAATGCCATCGATGCGCGTCAGAACACGATTGCCGTCCATGCCGCGAATATTGATGCTGTTGTTCTGGCGATTGAAATTGACTCCGGCATCCATGCGTTTGCCTACGTCGTCCCAACTGCGTACTTGCAGGTTATCCAGGTCCTGGCGCGTATTGGTGCTGACCCAGGCCGGATCGGATCGCAACGCGTCGGCTTGCACCGTCACGGGTGTGAGCTGTGAGACGGCATCTTGGGGTTGCAATACGAATGCGCCGTTGCCGTGTTCGCGTGCGGCGAGTCCCGTTCCCGCCAACAGGCGCCGCAACGCTTCGTCGACAGGGTAGGCGCCCTGCAGGCCTGCACTCTGGCGGCCTTGGACCGTTTGAGGTTGGAACAGTACGGTGATCCCGGCCTGATCGGCAAAGCGCGATAGCGCCGCGCCCAGTTCGCCCGCGGGGACGTGATATACCCGTTGCTGCGTCACCGTCGCGGCAGATTGTGCCCAGGCGGGGGCGCAAAGCGCACCCAGGCTGCCAGCGATGGTCAACCCCAGCAGTGCACGGCTGATGGCGCACGCCAACGTGGTTCGTCGGGGAGAGAAACGGATATCAGGCAAAGCGGGCGCGTACAGCGTGTCCATGAGGTTCCTTTCGGACAGGGTCTTTGGATACAGGCCATGACAGCCTTTGACTTCCATGACCCCGCACGACACGAAACCGGACATTCACATCCAAAATTAAATGCAACAAAATAAAACTACGTCTGCGTTGCTGCCGGTCCGAGCGTGACCCAGTACGAGGTCCGGTAGTTCACTTGCACGGGCAATAGCGCTGGCAGGGCCTGCAACACCGCATCGGTATTGCTCAGCTGAAAAGTCCCGGAAATCTGCAGTGCGGCAATGGCCGGATCGCAACGTACGATGCCGGATCGATAGCGAGCCAATTCCGCCGCAAACACATCCAATCGCATCGCATCCGCGTGCAAGGTGCCTCGCAGCCAATCCGGGTCGCGCGTGTCCGAGGCCTGCCATGGGTAGACGGTATCGGCATCGAATGCCGCTTGTTGCGCCGCGCTCAGGCGGACACGGTGCGTTGTTGCCCTGGCGGGCAGGACTTCTACCTGACCGGTTATGACATTGACCTGGCACCGTTGGGCGTCGAGCCGGACGGCAAAGCGCGCCGCGGCGTCCGCGTGGATGGCGCCCAATCGGGTTTCGACGTGAAGTGCAGGGCGGCGTTGCGGCGAGGCTTGTACGTAGATTTCGCCGTCACGCAGCCATAGGGTGTGGTCGGTGTCGGTGAATGCTTCGTCGATTGCCGTTGCGGTGTTGAGCCAGACCCGCGATCCATCGGCCAGCACGACCTCGCGCCGTTCACCCACTGCCGTGCGGTAGTCGGCCCGCCAACGCACGGCGGGCGCTGCATTCCAGGTCGACCAGGCCACAGGCGAGGCCACTAGCAGGGCCACGAGCGTCTTGAGCGCAGCTCGGCGCGATTTGGCTGCCGGCCGGCCTAGTGTTGCCATGCCCACTTCGGCGGGGATCAGGCCAAATGTTCGACTTAATGCTTGCGCGCGTTGCCAGGCGCGTTCATGCTCGGTGCTGTCAGCGCGCCATCGGTCGCACGCGCGTACATCGGCGGCCGTGGCATGACCCGATCCCAGCCGCATCAGCCAACGCGCTGCTTCGCGCGCTACACCGCGATCCAGCGGCGCCTCGGCGGGAGTCACGAGCTCGCGAGCAGGCATTGTTCGTATCCTTGCACGATGTAGCGCTGTACCGTGCGTACCGATACCTGCAGACGCTGTGCGATCTCCTCGTAGGGCAAGTGTTCCAACTGCGCCAGCAAAAACGCCTGACGGGCGCGCGCCGGTAAGGCATTTAATGCCGCATCAATCTCGTGCAATGCCTCGAGTATCAATAACTGCTGTTCGGGCGAGGGGGCCAGCGGCTCCGGCATCGCAGCCAGCGCTTCTTGATAGGCTTGCTCCAGCGATTGACGCCGATAGTGATTCAGCACCAGGCGCTTGGCGATTGTGGTCAGGTATGCACGTGGTTCGCGAACCATTGCCAATTCGGCACGGTGCCGCAGCACGCGGACGAATGTATCCTGGACCAAATCCGCCGCATCGCAGGCGTTGCCCACCTTGCGCCGCAACCAGCCATCGAGCCAGCTTTGGTGGTCGCGGTATAGGCCGTGGACGGCGTCTTGCGAGGCGGGGAGGGAACGCAACATTAATGAATCTTAATGTAAATGAGAAATACTCGCATTTTAAATAAATCAGCTGAAGATGCAACCAGTTACCGATAATCGAATGTGAAATGAAGCGTTCGCTCTGGGCTACTATGGCTCCGGCTTTTCTATGAGGGTGTTACGTCGATGGGGCAGTCCCAAGAGCTGCAGTTGTTGGTCGAGCTGGTCCGTGCGGGCAGTCTGTCAGCGGCTGCGCGCGAACTGGGCGTGACCACGGCCGCTGTCAGCAAGCGCCTGGCTCAGATCGAAGACCGCCTCGGCGTGCGCCTGCTCAACCGCAATACCCGGCGCCTCAGCCCGACGGCCGAGGGCGAGCTGTATCTGGAAAATGCGCGGCGCATTCTGCGTGACATTGATCATCTGGACCAATTGATCGCCAGCCGGCAGGCGCAGCCGCGGGGATTATTAAAGGTGAACGCACCGCTGGGGTTCGGGCGCAGCTATATTGCGCCGGCCATCGTGCTGTTTGCGCGCCGCTATCCCGAGGTCGAGGTACAGTTGCAACTGACAGACACACCGGGCGATTTTGTGCAAGATGCGTTTGATGTCGCGATCCGCTTTGGTGACATCCCGGATGGACGTCTGATTGCCCGGCCTATTTCGCCGAACCGTCGTCTGGTCTGTGCGTCGCCCGAGTATCTGGAAAAGCATGGCCGCCCGCAGGTGCCGCAGGATCTGGCGCGCCACCAATGCATCGTGCTGCGCCAGAACGATGATACCTATGGCCTATGGCGCTTTACGCGGGGTACTTATGGTGAAACGATCAAAGTCCGTGGTGCGCTGAGCAGTAACGACGGAGAGGTCACATTGACCTGGGGCCTGGCCGGGCTGGGAATTTTGCAGCGCGCAGAATGGGATCTGGCGCGCCACTTGCGTGCTGGCAGACTGGAATTGCTGCTGCAGGATTACGCCTTGCCGCCCGCCGATATTCACGCTGTTTTTCCCGAACGTCATCACCTGTCGGCCAAGGTGCGCGTGTTTATCGATTTCCTGGTGGAATATTTTCGGGACAGGCGTAAAACCGGCAAGGGCGACTCTTGGTAATCAGTTGACCACGACGTTCGCTTGCTTGACGAGTTTGGCGTAGTCAGTGGTATCGGTCTTGATGCGTTCGGCCATTTGCGCGCTGCTATCGCCTATCGGTACGGCGCCGATCTCCGCCATCTTCTTGCCGAAATCCGGCGACTGGATGATTTTGACCATGTCGGCATTCAGGCGCGCGACGACCTCGGGCGGTGTCGTGGCAGGGGCCAGGACGCCGAACCATGTGCCCATATTGAAGCCTTTCAAGCCGGCCTCCTGCATCGTCGGGACATCGGGTAATGCCGCGGAACGTTTATCCGTCGTGACAGCCAATGCACGCAGTTTGCCTGACTTGATGTGAGGCAATACAGGGGTAATCGTGTCGAACGACATGTCGATCTGGCCGCCCAGCAGATCCGTTGTTAGCGGGCCGCTGCCCTTGTACGGCACGTGCAGCAGCGAGACGCCGCCGATCTCCTGGAACTGCGCGCCGATCAGATGTTGTCCTGTGCCGACGCCATTGGAGCCAAAGGTCAATTTGCCGGGCGTCTTGCGGGCCAGGGCCAACAGTTCCTGCACATTTTGTGCAGGAACCTTGGGGTTGACGACCAGTATGTTCGGCACCAACGCTACCGTGGTGACGGGTGCAAAACTTTTCTGAAAATCGTACTGCAGGTTGTTGTAGACGCTGGTCGCAATCGTATGATGGACTGCGCCCATCAGCAGGGTATAGCCGTCGGGGGCGGCCTTGGCCACGTAATCGGCGCCGAGCGTGGCACCGGCGCCAGGTTTGTTTTCGACGATCACGGGCTGGCCCAGGCTTTTGGCCAACTCTTGGCCGAGCGTACGCGCCAGCACATCGGTGGTGCCGCCCGCCGGGAAGGGCACGATCAAGTTCACGGGGCGCGTGGGATAGTTTTGTGCTGCCGCACTGCTTGCCAGTGTGATGCCGGCTGCACATAGCACGCCGGTCAGCGCGATGCGCAGACCATGCTTTGCAGTTTTCATGATGTCTCCTCGTCGTGGTTGTCGATCTGTGGTGATCATTTTTTTTTGGGCGCACAAGTTGTGCTGCTATGCATATGTCGCGCTTGCCCGTGCGCCGGCGACTGCACGCAGTGCCGCGACCGATGTCCGGTCACGGCGTTCTGCTTGTATTACGCAGCCTGGGCTTGCGTGGATGCCTGCTTCAGGTGGTGGCACACCGCCTCAGTGACTTGTGCTGTCGTGGCTTTTCCACCCAGATCGCCCGTATGCAGTGCGGGATTGGCGGTCACATGTTCCACGGCCTTCATGACACGCTGGGCTGCCTGATGTTCGCCGAGATGTTCCAGCAACATCACCACGGACCAGAACGTGCCGATCGGGTTCGCCAGGCCTTTGCCCATGATGTCGAAAGCCGAACCATGAATCGGCTCGAACATCGAGGGGTAACGGCGTTCGGGATCGATGTTGCCGGTGGGGGCAATTCCCAGGCTGCCGGCTAATACTGCGGCCAAGTCACTCAGAATATCTGCGTGCAGGTTGGTCGCGACAATCGTGTCCAGCGTCGCGGGTCGATTCACCATGCGGGCGGTCGCAGCATCGACCAGCTCTTTATCCCAACGTACATCGGGAAACTCGCGGCTGATTTCAAGGGCAATTTCGTCCCACATCACCATGGCATGGCGTTGTGCGTTGGACTTGGTGATCACCGTCAGTTGTTTACGCGGACGAGATTGCGCCAAGCGGAAGGCGAAACGCAGAATGCGTTCGACGCCCGCTCGCGTCATCATGGAAACATCGGTCGCGGCTTCGATGGGCTGGCCCTGGTGTACACGGCCGCCGACACCCGAGTATTCGCCCTCCGAGTTTTCGCGCACAATCACCCAATCGAGTTGCTCGGGCGTGCAGCGTTTCAGCGGTCCATCGATTCCGGGCAGAATGCGCGTGGGGCGCACGTTGGCATACTGATCCAGGCCCTGGCAGATCTTTAGCCGCAGACCCCATAGCGTAATGTGATCGGGGATGTCTGGATCGCCCGCCGAGCCAAACAAAATAGCGTCTTTGTCGCGCAAATCGTCGAGCCCATCGGCAGGCATCATGACGCCATGTTTGCGGTAGTAATCGCCGCCCCAATCGAAATCCTGAAACGCAAAGGCGAACGAGCCATCTGACTCGGCCAATGCCTGCATGACCTGTTGGCCGGCCGGGATGACTTCTTTGCCGATGCCGTCGCCGGGAATGGTTGCAATACGGTATGTTTTCACGTGCCTGACTCCTGCCGGCGCCGATCGCCAGCGTGTGTCAGGCACTGTACCCATCCCCGCACCGTATGGGTGCAGGAGCGATTCAAAGCATTATTAACTTCAGGTTAACGATGCGCCGCTCTCATCAAGTCACCGCGCCGCGCCGCGAAAACTCGGGCTGTTTCCAGATCTCGCTATCGAGCACGTCCGTCAAAATCTCTACCGCATCCCAAACATCGGCGTAGCCGAAGTAGAGTGGTGTGAATCCGAAACGCAGCACCTCGGGCTCACGATAATCGCCGATGACCCCGCGCGCAATCAGCGCCTGCATCACGGCATAGCCATGTGGATGCCGTAGGCTGACATGACTGCCGCGGTGGGCGTGCTCGCGCGGCGTGACCAGGGTCAGGGGATGGTGGGCACAACGGCTTTCCACGAGCGCAATAAACAAATCGGTGAGCGCCAGCGATTTCCTGCGCACCTCGTTCATGTCTGCCTGCAGAGAGATATCCAGGCCGCATTCCACTAACGACAGCGACACCATGGGCTGCGTGCCGCACAGATAGCGGCGGATACCGCCTGCGGGCTCATAATCGACGGCCATATCAAATGGCCGCTGATGGCCCCACCATCCTGAGAGCGGTTGCCAGAAATGATCGGTGTGATGCGGCGCTACCCAGATAAACGCCGGCGCGCCCGGGCCGCCGTTCAGATATTTATAGGTGCAGCCCACGGCGAAATCGGCATTGGCGCCGGTCAGGTCCACCGGCACGGCGCCCGCTGCATGGGCCAGATCCCAGATGGTCAATGCCCCGTGTGCATGCGCCTGCGCTGTGACGTCTGCCATATCGTACATATGGCCCGTGCGGTAATTCACGTGCGACAGCAGCAATACTGCGACGGAGTCGTCCAGCGCCTGCTCCAACGACAGATTCTCATCTACCAGGCGCATCTCGTAGCCTTGTTGCAGCAGATCGATCATGCCCTGGATCATGTACAGATCGGTCGGAAAATTATCGCGTTCCGACACGATGACTTTACGCTGTGGTGCGGCCTGCTGTTGAATGCGGATCGCGGCTGCCAGAGACTTGAAAAGATTCAACGAGGTGGTGTCCGTGACGACGACCTGGCCTGTTCCGGCGCCAATCAACCGGCCCAGCTTGTCGCCCAGCCGCGAAGGCAGCTCAAACCATCCCGCATCGTTCCAGCTGCGGATCAGCCCCTGGCCCCATTCCTGTTGGATGACCTGCGCGCTGCGTGCGATAGCGGCTTTAGGCAGCACACCCAGCGAATTGCCGTCCATGTAAAGCACGCCTGCCGGTATGTCAAACTGCGCTTTCAGTGGGGCGAGCGGGTCTTGTTGATCGGCTTGCAGGCATGCTTCACGGGTATGCATAGAAACTCCTTTATCGTCCTTGAATACTACACTGCCTGATCGGCAGAAAGCGGTATTCGCACCTCGACCGACAGTCCTCCACCATCGCGGTTGCTCAGCACCAATTTACCTCCCAGCACGGTGACCAGTTGCTGTCCGATCGCCAGGCCCAGTCCTGTGCCTCCGGTATCGCGATTGCGTGAGCCCTCCACGCGGTAAAACGGCTGCAGTACGGCGTCGAGTTCGTCAGAGGGGATACCCGGGCCACGGTCCAGTACAAAAATGGACACGCCCTGGGATCCATGATTTTGTACAGCGACTTCGGCTGCGTTGGCGAATTTCAGCGCATTGTCGATCAGATTGCCCAAGATGCGCCGCAACGCGTGCGGACGGGTCTGTATCAACCCGGACGACTGGTCAGCCGGGCTCGGCAACGTTACCTCGCGGCCCGTGTCTTGGTAATCACATACCAGGCTGTCCAGAAAGTCGTGCAAATCGATGCGAGCAGGCCTTTCCTGGGTGCCGTGTGCACTGCGCGCGTACTCGATGCCTTCGCGCACCAGCCGCTCGACTTCGCCGAGGTCTTGTGTCAGCTTGGTTTTATCCGTCGATTCGTCCATGAATTCCGCTCGCAGCTTCATTCGGGTAATCGGTGTCTGCAGGTCATGCGAAATCGCGCCCAGCAATTGCATGCGTTCTTGCAGATAGCTGGCGATACGCTCCTGCATGGCGTTGAACGCGGCAGAGGCTTGTGCGACCTCGGCGGGGCCACGCTCGTCCAACGGGGGACTCGTGTTGTTGGGGTGCAGCGTATCGGCGGCTTTTGCCAGCTGCGTCAACGGGCGAACGGCCAGGCGTACTGCCAACCAGGCGCACAGTGCCAGCAGCACCAATTGCAGGCCCAACACGACGGGTAGCCATACGGCCAGGGGGGGCATGGCCAAATGGATGTCCAGCACTACGGGATGGCCGTCCTGCAGCGTGATGCGAGCCTGAATATGGTGGTCGTTGCCCGCCATGGCGTGCACAACGACGGGATACCGGCCGCGTAACGTGTCTTCAATGGACTGGGCTGCCGTGTGAGCCTCCGCCAGGCGCAGTGGCTGGTCGGCGGTGCCGGGACCCAATAGATACTGGCGATGTCCGCTGGACAGGCGCGCCAGCCAATCGGCGCGTTCGTCGGCTGGCAGGCGGTTGAGGATATTGACGGCAATCGAGACATCGCGCTGCAGATCGTTCAGCATCATCGATTTGGTCGCGTCGTAGCGTTCATAAAACAGCAACGCAAACGACAAAGTGTGAGCCAGCACCAAACCTACCAGAAAGATCAGGAATAAGCGCGCGACCAGAGTTCGCGGCCAAAGGCGTATCGGAAATCGGCGGCGCGGCATTTTTTATTCTTCCTGGACCTCGACCGCGGCCGAAAACACATAGCCTTCGCTGCGTACCGTCTTGATATACATCGGTTCGCGCGCGTCTTCGCGCAGACGCTGACGTACGCGGCTGACCAGCAGATCGATGGATCGGCCAAACATGTCGGCATCGCGTCCCTGAGTCAGGTTCAGTAATTGATCGCGATTCAGGACGCGTTGTGGATGATCCAGAAAGACGCGCAGCAGCCGGTATTCGGCGCCGCTCAACGATACGATCGTATCTTCTTCGTCCAGCAGGTGGCGGGCGGTTGTGTCTAACCGCCAGGTGCCAAATCTGATCTGACGCCCCGGCTCGGTGATCTGAAAATTCGGGGGCAACATGCGGGTACGGCGCAGGATGGCCTTGATACGCGCCAGGAGCTCGCGGGCGACAAACGGCTTGACGAGATAATCATCAGCACCCATTTCCAGCCCTATCACACGGTCCATGTCGTCACTGCGTGCGGTCAACAGCAATATCGGGATTTTGCGATGCTTGCCGCTACGTAATTCGCGGCATAGCACCAGACCATCGTCACCGGGCATCATGATATCCAGCACGATCAGATCGACTTTCGTGCTTTCCAGCAGCGACTTCATGTGCCTGCCATCCGCGGCCAAGGTGACCTCCAACCCATTCCTTCGCAGGAAGTTGGCTGCGAGCTCGCGAATTTCTCTATCGTCGTCGACGATCATGATGTGGTCGATTTGGTCCATTCTTAGATGCCTTACGCCGTATATAGCAGGTTGGGGATCGGTATGAAACGGGGTTGCAGGATGAGACAGGGCAGTTTCGTCACGATCAGAAGTGTAGTCAAAGTACGGCTCAGTGAAAGCCGCGCATGTGTCGTAGTGTGTATAGCTCTGGACACGATACAAGAACTCAAAAAATGACGGTGCCGGCGGCACAGACCAGATACCTGGCACGGGCGAAATGGCGTTTCCTGACAACGGAAACACTCAACATGAATGCTATCAACGCTCCTATTGCGCTACTGGCTGGCGTTCTGACGATTGCCTCGCCCTGCGTATTGCCCCTTTTACCCATTTTGCTGGGTAGTTCTGTCGAACGCTCCAACCGCCTGCGTCCCTTGTTCATTGTTGCCGGTTTTGTCTGCTCCTTCGCCGGGTTGGGTATCGCGCTCAGCCTGCTATCCAACTTGAATGAAACCGTCCACGAGGCGGTGCGGTCTACCTCGATTGTGTTGTTGATGCTGTTTGGCCTGGTCCGTATCTGGCCGCGCCCGTATGACTGGCTGATCGCTCGTATTGGCGGGCCGATACAGCGCATCGCAATGCTATCGGGAAAGGCTGATAACGGTAATTCAGGCGGGTTCCTCCTGGGAATTTCGCTGGGTGCTGTATGGACGCCATGTGCAGGTCCGGTGTTGGCGTCAATCCTGGTGCTGGCCGCCAAGGCCCAGAACCTGGGGCAATCCAGTGTGCTATTGATCTTCTATGCCATCGGCGCGGGTATTCCCATGCTTGCCATTGCGTACGGCGGCAAGGCTATTGCCTCTCGTGTGGGCTGGTTGACTCGGCATACCCATCGTCTGCAGCAAGGGTTCGGTGTGTTGTTGGTGCTGACCGCATTGGCCATTTATTTCCAGTACGACGTTTTGTTTTATGCCTGGCTAACGGGGCTGTTTCACTGACCCGTGCCTGGATGACATCCCGTGTTTTCTGTTCGTGCTGGTTCTCTCTGACGCGATTCTATTTACTTCGCCAGCACTCTTTTTTGCTTGTTGATAAGGAGCTCATCATGTTCAAAATGTTGAAATCATTCGCAGCCGCCTCGGTATTATTGGTTTCAGCCGTACACGCGGCGCCTCAACCCGCACCGGTCCCCGCTCCGGAGTTTACGGGTATTGAAAAGTGGCTCAACAGCGAGCCGCTTACGCTGCAGTCGCTGCGTGGCAAAGTGGTGCTCGTCGATTTCTGGACCTATACCTGCATCAACTGCATCCGCACACTGCCGTATGTGACCGACTGGTATCAGAAATACAAAGACCAAGGATTGGTCGTCGTCGGCGTGCATACCCCCGAGTTTCCATTCGAGCGTTCCACTACGAATGTGACAAAGGCGCTGGATCGATTCGGCATCAAGTACCCCGTTGCACAAGACAATGGCTATGCGACCTGGGACGCCTACCGAAATCAATACTGGCCTGCGGCATACCTGATCGATAAGCAAGGGAACATCGTGTATCGCCACTTTGGGGAAGGGAAATACCAGGAAACCGAGGCCGAAATTCAGCGTCTGTTGGCTCAGCCGGGTTGATGCTGTTGGTGTTTGCGGCCGTTTTCCCGATACGTATCGGCTCGTTGGCATCCAGATTTGTCTCGCACTGTATCTAACCGTTCTACAGATACCTTGGGTACTAAAACCCCAGTCCCCGTGACATATCCGAGATACGCGACAGTCTTCTAATAACACTCATGGATAGACGGCACACGGCAGCAACCACGACACAATGCCTTGCTGACTATTCAAAGCGTGTTTCGTCGTTCATTCACCCATCAATCATTACTTTTTATCGAGACTTACTATGAAAACCCAATTCGCCATCTTTGCCATCGCTTTGTCCGCTTCGTTCGCCGGTACGGCCGCACACGCTGCAGAGGAAACCTATGTGCCGCCGAGTGTCTCGACGTTGTCGCGTGCTGAAGTCACGGCCGATCTGGCAGCTGCCAAGGCTGCGGGCAATGTACAGCCGGGCGATCAGACTTATATTCCGGTGTCGCCATCGACGCTGTCTCGTGCCGAGGTCAAGGCGGACTTGGCGGCATGGAAGCACGCCGGTTTGTCTAGTGAATGGCGCGGCAATGCGACGCCCGATATCTACAGCACAGCATACAGAACCAAGCTGGCTGTTTACGAGTATTCGGTGGCCTCACAGGCGAGCCGTGTCGCTTCTGTTTCGTGATGTCTTCTAAGAGGTTCTCGGATTCAGCACCGTCTGAAAACATCGGTCTGGCCGCGAATCCCGGGTTGTCAGCATATTGCTGCAGGTCGGTGGGGGGGGGATTCCACCCACCGACCTTGTCCTGATTAATCTTGACGATCAGTCACTTCGACCAGGTGATACCCGAATTGGGTCTTGACCGGGCCTTGCACCACGTTCAACGGCGCGCTGAACACGACTTGGTCGAATTCACGCACCATTTGGCCCGGGCGGAATGTGCCCAGGTTGCCGCCGTCGCGGCTGGACGGGCAGCTGGAGTTTTCGCGGGCGACTTGGGCGAAATCGGCACCGCCTTCGATAGCGGCCTTCAGTTCGTTGCATTTGGCTTCGGTGGACACCAGGATGTGGCGTGCGCTGGCTTGGGCCATGGAGTGCTCCTTTAATAAAAAATGACTACCAGCCAGATGATACTCGCTCGTGTGTGACCTACCAGCGATAGGTCGTACTCAATGTAACGAGACGTCCCGTGCCGTACGAGCAAGACCCCCACTCGGTGCACTGGCTGAAATACTCCTTGTCGGTCAGGTTGCTGGCGTTCAACGCCACGCGCCAGTGGCGATTTTCCCAGGCCACCATGGCGTCAAAGAGCGTGACAGATGGCGTTCTGGGCACATAGGAGCCGTCGTTGGGCTCGTCGACAAAGCCGCTCGCGTAATGCACGCCGGCGCCGGCGGTAAAACCGTCCAGATTCCCGATCGCGAACTTATACGTTCCCCAGAAAGCGGCCTGCCGCTTCGGCACCCCGGTCAATTCGCGGTCGACATTCAAATAAGTGAAACTGGCGTTGATGTCCAATTTGGGGGTGATCGAGCCCACCCATTCCAGCTCCAGCCCGGTGTTCCGGGTCTTGCCGCGTTGTGCAACCTCCGTCTGGGAAATTTCCACGGTACGGTTGGTCTCGCGTAGCTCAAATATGGCCGCCGATGCGCGCCAGTCTTGCTCTGGAGGCTGATATTTGAGGCCCGCTTCCCACTGTTTGCCGCGCAGCGGGCGCAGCTGTTGGCCATAATCCGTATTGGCCTGGGGCTGGAACGACTCGGCATAACTGACGTAGGGCAGCAGGCCTGGCACGATTTCGTACATCAGGCCCACTCGCACCGTGTTGGCCCGATCATTGCGGTCCGCCGCACCGTCTTCCCAGTTAGTGGATTCATCGTGCCGCCAGCCCGCCAGCAGGATCCATTGCCTCCAGCGCATTTCGTCTTGAATATAGACGCCTAGCTGCTTGACCCCATTCGCGGCAGTCGGCTCGAGATCCGGCCGCGTATAGCCGCTGTTATAAATAGGATTGAAGACATCGATCGGGGGAACGCCGCCGCCATCGGCCAGGCCGTAGTCATCGATGCCAGAACCCCTGACGCGATAGCGCATGATATCCAGGCCCACCAGCAACTGATGGTCGACGGAGCCCGTCGAGAATTTGCCCAACAGGTTCTGATCGGCGGCAAAGATGCGCGTATGTTTTTTCCAGAAATACGCGGCGCGATTCAGCACGCGCTCTTCGGCATCCAGATAGGGCGCATAGACGTCAAACGCCCCGTAATCGGTCTTGTTGTCTGTCCATCTCGTGTTCTGGCGAAACGTCCATTGCTCGTTAAACGCATGGCGGAACGACCAGCCGGCTTGCCAGCTGTCGGCATCGAAATAGTCTAAACCCGGCTCACCCACGAACGTATGCCGGGAAATCTTTCCATTGGGATTCGACAGGATCGTGCCGTTCCAGGGCAGCGTGCTGCCCGAATCGCCATTGGCCCGGTCTTTCTGCCATTTGAACCGTAACGTCAGCTCCGTGTTGGCGCTGGGAGCCCACGTCAGCGAGGGGGCAACTACCTGCCTGTCGTCCTGGCCGTAGTCGAGTTGCGTGCCACTTTCCCGGCCCAACGCCACCAGCCGATAGAGCAGGGTGCCGTCTTCATTCAACGGCCCGGTCAGGTCCGCCTGGATTTGTTTTTTGTTGTGATTTCCGACTTGAATACCGACTTCGCGTTGGGTTTCGGCCTGGGGCTGTTTACTCACGTTGTTGATCAGGCCGCCCGTGCCGCCTTGGCCATACAGCATCGAGGCCGGTCCGCGCAGGACTTCCATGCGTTCCATCAGATAGGGTTCGACACGCGCCGTGCTGTTCCAGTAATTCACCCGGTCTTTCAAGCCATCCAGGTAGATGTCTTCAATCTCGACCCCACGTGCTTGCACCGCATCCAGCCGGGAACTCGTGCCATACATCGACGTGCGTACGCCTGCCGTATAGGTCAACGCCTGATCCAGGGAGCTCGATCCGGTATCGCGGATCTGTTCGGCAGAGACGACCGAAATCGACTGCGGGGTCTCCACAATCGGCGTGTCGGTCTTCGTGGCAGTTTCGCTATTTCGTGCCATATAGCCGATCACCGGACCGGTACCGCTTTCAGTGCGGCCTGTGATCGTGACCGTGGGGAGTTCACTCACACTGGAGGCCGGCAGGGCCTTGAGTATGTACCGGTTATTGGCATCCGGTGTCGCCTGCAGGCCCGTGCCAGTCAGCACATTCGCCAAGCCTTGCGAGACCGTATAGTTGCCTTGCAGACCGGTGCTGTTTTTTCCATTGGCCAGCTCGATCGAGCCCGCGAGGTAAATGCCCGACTCGCTGGCAAAGCGGGTCAGCACGGTGCGCAGCGGGCCGGCGGGGATGTTGTAGCGGCGCTGTGCGGGCGCCGCCTGTGCGATGACGCCGTCGGCGGCATAGACGTGTCCCGGCATGCCGGTCCCCACCGCGATGACAGCGGTGAGGGCGCCCAACTCCATCCAGACCGCCCAGGGCTTGCGGGCAAATCGATTCTGCCGCGACCGTTCCGTGCCGAGACCCAATGGGGTCGATCGGGCCGAGCGGGACTGCGGACGGCGGAGAGCATGCGACGAGCGCCAAGGCATGAGAATTCCTCTTCACAAAGTGGGTGCAACAGGGGCCTTGTCTGTGCGAACACCTATCGCGACCTGAGACGTGCGGCCCTCTCTATCTCTAAATCAATCGAGAGGGCAAAAAGCGGAACTCACGCGGTAAAAAAAAATCAGGGGTGCTTTGTGCCCGGATAACAAAACGCTCAACGGGATTGAGCAGGAGCCGGCGTGGCGTCGCGGCTACTGATTGAAATCCACCATGGCAGCGGTTTACGCACCTGTAGCGACGCCACGTCCGCGAGCATGGCCAGCGCGCCATCCACATCGCGCAACGGAAATGTCCCGAATACACGGCGCCGTGCGACGGCCGGATCCAGTGCGATATGTCCTGTGTAATAGCGATTGAGTTCATGCACCACAGCCGCCAGCGACAAATCCCAGGCAATCAAATCTCCACGGCTCCACGCCTCTCGCGCGGGGTCGGCCTCCGTGGCATCGGCGATGTGATCCAGACTGAACCGCGTCTGTTTCCCCGCGGCAATGATGGTGGTCGTGTCGTTGGCCGCGGTTCGGATTTCGACTGCGCCGTCGTAGACGGCCAGAAAGGTTTGCTCAGGCTCGCACCGGACTGTGAAGCGTGTGCCCAGCGCGCGCAATTGCCCCTGCGGCGTCTCGACAATAAACGGACGAGTATCTCCGTGGGCTGTCGATACCAGGACCTCCCCGGCGATCAGCGTGAGCTTGCGCAAATTCGCCGACATATCGGCGTTGACCGCACTGCCCGCATTGAGCCAGATGCGCGAGCCGTCGGCCAACCTGATTTCGCGAATGTCTCCGGTGCCGGTGCGATAGTCTGCAGTCCAGGCTGCCAGGACCCCAGCGATCGGTGTGTGTGTCCAGCCTGTCCAGCCGATCAGGCCCAGCCCTGCCACGGTGCCGAGTCCTGCCAATACGCGTCGGCGGGATCGCTCGCGGGTATGCACGTCGTGGACCTTGGAGGCCAATAACGTCGGGTCGGGCGCATTCTGCAGAGGAGCCAGCACGCGTTGGCTGACTGCTTCCACGTAGGCCCAGGCGTGCCGATGTTGCGAGTTGGCCGCCAGCCAGGCCTGCCAGCGGGCACGGTCAGCCGCATCAGCTTCGCCGGAAATCAGCAGGGCATACCAGTGCGCGGCCTGTTCCATCGCCGCGTGCGAAGGGTCTTTATCTTGGCCGTGGCTGCCCGGTTGCGCAGAATCGATGGAGGACGTTGCAGGCATGGGGTTATGGCAGGTCGGTGAACACGCGCATCACACCGCGGGTGAGGTCCGCAGTTCAGCCGCGGTCTGGACTGCATGGGCCTGCATACAGCGCAGCATGGCTTGTGCGACGTACTTGCGCACCATGCGCGAGGATACGCCGAGTTCGCAGCCCACCTCCGAGGCCGTCATGCCGCATATGGTCGACATCAGAAAAGCCTGGGCCGCCTTGGCGGGCAAGCCTTGCAACAGCGTTGCGATCTCGTGCAGCGCCTCCAGCACGATTGCCTGCCGCTCGGCCGAGGGCGCGACATCCTGTGGCTGCGCAGCCAGTGTATCGAGCCATGCCTGTTCGATTTCTCTTCGACGCCACAGATTGATGCACATGCCTTGCGCCATGGAGCGCAAATAGGCGCGGGCCTCCAGCGGGCTATGAAATCCCCGCGGCGCGGGCTTCATGATCAATCGTAAAAAGGCTTCGTGTGCCATGTCGGCCGCGTCGGCGGCGTTGCCCAGGCGCCGTTGCAGCCACGTCCTGAGCCAGGAGTGGTGCTCGGCGTACAGCGTATCCACCGATGGTGGCGAAACGTAAGGGAGGGACGCGGCACTCACGGGCGGATTCCGGGGGTAAATTGCCAGGTGGAGGAATAGCAGAACTGATGATATTAATAGAAATCGTTCTTATCTTGAATTCGGGCTGACCCGTGGTAACGACAACGGCAGCAGATCGATTCGTGTCGTGGTCAAAATGTGGTCAAACTGCGCAGTGATCGGGCCTGAAGAAGCCGCAATGTGCTAGGGGATTTCCCGCATCAAGGGTCCATAATGGTGCGGTGCCGCATGAACAATGCGTTCTTTGATGGGTTTTTTATAAAACGATATAAGCCATTGTCATAAAAGAATAAAAACTCCACATTAGTGGACTGCGGTGTGACTCATGCCGGCTTATATTCATAAAAGGAATAAAACCATAGGCTTTTAATTCCCTTTTGGCGTGTCCGTGTTTTTTGCATGATCCAGTCTTCTGGAGACCGAACCCCATGCAAAACGCTTCGCCATTTACCCTCAATGCTGCCGCTCCGGTGCTTAGCGCCGAGTTGGCAAATGCCCTGCAGTCCATCGTGACCCCGCATCTGAGCGACAACATGCACCGCCAGAGCGGCGTTGTCGGTTTGAACCGCTACAACCGCAGCGGCAAGCTGGTCGGCAGCGCGCTGACGGTCAAGACACGTCCCGGCGACAACCTGTTCATCTACAAAGCCATGACCTTGATTCAGCCGGGTCACGTGCTGGTGGTGGACGCCGGTGGCGATCTGACCAACGCCTGCGTGGGCGAAATCATGAAGCGTTATCTGCAGCAGCGTGGCTGCGTTGGCCTGATCGTCGATGGCGCAATTCGCGACGTGGCGGCTTTCGAGAATGATTCATTCCCCTGCTACGCCCGTGGCCACGTGCACCGTGGCCCCTACAAAGACGGTCCTGGCGAAGTCAACGTGCCGGTCACCATCGGCGGGCAGGTCATCCAGCCTGGCGACGTGATTGTGGCCGACGAAGACGGCATCGTGTCGTTCCCGGTCGCTCAGGCTGACGCTTTGGTAGAAAAAGCCCGTGCTCACGCTGCAAAAGAAGAGCGCATCATGGCCGAGATCGACAGCGGTGCCGAGCGCCAAAGCTGGTTGCACGCCGTATTGGAATCCAAGAACCTCCTGTAAATCGCATCATGACTGCCAGCAACACGAATCAAGCCGTTTCTTTCCTCGCGCAACGCATGAGCGCGATCAAGCCGTCGCCCAGCATGGCGGCCAAACGCAAGGTCGATCAACTGCGCGCCGAGGGCCGGGAAATCGTCGACTTCACCATCGGCGAGCCAGACCTGAAAACGCCTGCGCATATCGCACAGGCTGGTATCGCTGCGATCAAAAGCGGCGCAGTGAAATACACCTCGTCCGCCGGTATCCGCGAACTGCTGGTGGCTATCCAGCAAAAATTTCAGCGCGAAAACAAGCTGTCCTTCGAACTGGATCAATTGGTCGTCGGCACCGGCGCCAAGCAACTGATTTTCTCGGCGCTGCAAGCAACATTGAACGCGGGCGACGAGGTCATCATCCCCACGCCGTACTGGGTGTCATATCCGGACATGGTGTTGTTGAACGACGGCAAGCCAGTCATCCTGCCGACGACCGAAGCACAGGACTTCAAGGTCACGCCCGAGGCCCTCGAGGTCGCGATCACGCCGCGTACCAAATGGCTGTTGCTCAATGCCCCCAACAACCCCTCAGGCGCGATCTACACCGAAGCCGAGCTCAAGGCCTTGCTCGCCGTGATCGAACGCCATCCGCAAGTCCTGCTGATGGTCGACGAGATCTACGAACACTTCTGCTACGACGGCAACTACATTTCGCCGCTGGCCGTGAATCCCGGCCTGGCATCGCGCGTCATGTTGGTCAACGGCGTCTCCAAGGCTTACGCCATGACTGGCTGGCGCATCGGCTATGCGGCTGGCCCTGCCTGGCTGGCAAAAGCAATCTCGACACTGATTTCGCAATCCACCTCGTGCGCCAGCCAGATTTGCCAAGTGGCCGCAGCCACGGCACTGACCGCAGACCAACAATGCGTGGCCGATACCGTGGCCATCTACAAAGAGCGTCGCGACACGATCGTCAGCCTGCTCAATGGCATCGAATCGATGAGCTGCCCCAACCCGGCCGGCGCATTCTATGTGTTTCCCAACATCCAGGGCTTCATTGGCAAGAAAACGCCAGATGGCAAGACCATTACCAACGACCTGGAGTTTGTGCATTACCTGCTGGACGCCGCCGGCGTTGCCGTTCTGGACGGTACCGCTTATGGCAACCCCGGCTATCTGCGTATGAGTTTCGCCACCGATCTGGAGACCATCAAGCTCGGCTGCGAAAAACTGGCGCAAGCTTGCCGCCAACTTCAATAACACTCAAGGAAGGAAATCATGGTCTTCAAAAATATTCTGAAGTGCCTGCCCCTGGTGGCTTGCCTGGGCATGGCAAACGTCGCGCACGCTGACGCGCTGTCCGATATCAAAGCGCGCGGCACCCTGGTGTGCGGCACGCTCGGCACCTCCGAGCCCTTTAGTTTTCAGGATCCCAAGACCCGTCAGGTCGTGGGCTACGAAATCGATCTGTGCAATAAAATTGCCGCCGACCTGGGCGTCAAGCTTGAAGTCAAAATGATCTCCGTGGCAGCCCGGATTCCCGAGCTGGCCGGTGGCCGCGTCGACCTGGTGGCCGCCAATCTGGGTTGGACTCCCGAGCGCGCGCAGCAGATCGACTACAGCTACCAGCACTACGTCAGCCCGCAAAAGATCCTGATCCGCCGCGACGATGCCGGTACACTCAAAACGAATGCCGATTTGGCGGGCAAGCGCGTCAGCGCCGTTGCAGGCTCCTCCTCGGAGTCGGGCGCCAAACGCCTGATCCCGGATGTCACCACCGTGACGTTCAAAGATCCTCCGACCGCCTTTGTCGCCCTGCAACAGCGCAAGGTCTCCGGCTTTGTCGGCTCGGAACTCATGCTGTTGAAGTTCAAGCAAGACGCCGAAAGCTCGCCCGTCAAACTCGATATCATCGAAGAGCCGTTGTTCGTCGAGCCGTGGGGTATCGGCATGCGTAAAGGCGAAGACGGCCTGCGCAATGAGGTGAACAAGGTCCTCACCAAGCTGGAGACTTCCGGCGAGCTGCAAACCATTTTCGACCGTTGGTTTGGCCCGGACACCAAGTTCCCGACCAAGCGCGTGTTCAAAGTCGAAGAAATCAAAGGTTGATCCCGGCAGGGCGGGTAGCTTATGAACTACACATTGGATTTCGGTGCGTTACTCAGTAACGGCTACCCGACGTTGATCTTGGGTGGATTGCTCACCACCCTGAAGATGACCTTGCTTGCCTGGGTGTTGGCGTTCGCGCTGGGCAGCGTGCTTGCCGTGTTGCGCATGCTCAACATCCGGGTCTTGAATTACCTGATCATTCTGTATGTGGCCTTTCATCGCAACGTGCCGATGCTGGTCCATATTCTGTTGTGGTATTTCGGTGTCGCGGCCCTCATGCCGGTCGCGGCGGACGACGTGATCAATGTCGTCGGCGGCGAGTTCTTTTACGCCACGATTGCAGTGGGACTCGTGACCGCTGCCTACGTCAGCGAGGATCTGCGCAGCGCGATTCGCGCCATCCCGCGCGGCCAGATGGAGGCCTCGCGCAGTCTGGGGCTGAGCTATCTGCGCACCATGCGCAAGGTCATCCTGCCCCAGGCCTTCAAGATCTCCATCCCGCCACTGACAAACCAGACCCTGCTCTTGTTCAAGAACACCAGCCTGGCGATGGCCATCGGCCTGATAGAGCTCACGGGGGCGGGCCGGGAAATTGAGTCCGCAACGTTCAAGACATTCGAAATCTACACTGTCGTGACGGTGTTGTATCTGGTGATCTCGCTATTGCTGATGCTGGCGGGCGCCTATCTCTCTAAACGGGTCGCGTACGTGGCCAAGACCCGGTAAGGCCGTCATGCTCGAGATACTTTCCGATAACTGGTTATTGCTGCTGGTGGGCCAATGGCCCAACGGCCCGATGGGCGGCCTCGTCGCAACCGTAGGCCTGGCGCTGGTCAGCCTGGCATTGGCGTTTCCGCTAGGCGTGTTGCTGGCCCTGGGCCGGATCAGCTCGCACAAAATATTCTATTGGCCCGCTACGGCGGTGGTGTATCTGGTGCGCGGCTTGCCGCTCATCATGTTCATTTTCTGGGCCTATTTTTTCCTGCCGCTGGCCATCGGCACCTCGGTCAGCGGTGTCGTGACCATGGCTGCCGCATTGATTTTGTACGAGGGTGCCTACCTGTCCGAAATCATCCGCAGCGGGATCCAGGCCTTGCCGGCTGGCCAAATGGAAGCCGGCCGCTCGCTCGGATTGAGTCATATGCAGACCATGCGCAAGATCATCTTGCCGCAGGCCCTGTACAACACCATTCCCAGCATGCTCAGCCAGTTCATCTCCACGGTGAAAGAAACCTCGCTGGGTTTCGTCATCAGCGTGCATGAGCTGACTTTTGCTGCCTCGCAGGTCAACAATATTCTGCTGACCAAGCCGTTTGAAGTCTTCGCGTTGTTGGCGCTGACCTATTTCGTGCTGAACCTGATTCTTACCGGCGCCGTCAAACTCGTTGAGATCCGCATGAGCGGGACCCGACCCGTCGCAGCCTAGGCTTACCCATGATCGAATTCAAGAACGTCAGTAAATGGTATGGCGAATATCTCGCCCTGGACAACATCAATGCCCAAGTGCAAAAAGGCGAGGTCCTGGTGGTGTGCGGGCCCTCGGGGTCAGGCAAGTCCACGCTGATCCGCACCGTCAATCGCCTGGAGCCGATCCAGAAAGGCAACATCGTTGTCGATGGCGTCGACGTCTACCACTGTGGATCGATCGACGATATGCGCAGCCATATTGGTTTCGTTTTCCAGCAGTTCAATTTATTCCCGCACATGAGCGTGTTGGAAAACCTGATGATGGCCCCTGTGCTGCTCAAGCGGCTGAATAAAAACCAGGCGCGCGAACATGCGGTGGCGTTGTTGGAGCGTGTAGGCATGGGGCACAAGGCCGATGCCTATCCGGGCCAGCTATCGGGTGGCCAGCAACAGCGTGTCGCGATTGCCCGCGCCCTGGCCATGAAGCCGCGCATCATGCTGTTCGACGAGCCCACCAGTGCCTTGGACCCGGAAATGGTCAATGAAGTCTTGCTGGTCATGAAATCCCTCGCCGCCGAAGGCATGACCATGGTGTGCGTGACTCATGAAATGAACTTCGCTCGCGACGTTGCCGATATGGTCTGGTTCATGGACGCCGGCCGCATCGTCGAACAAGCGCCGCCCAAGCAGTTCTTTGAGCAACCGCAGACTGATCGCGCACGCAAGTTCCTATCCGATATCAAGCATTGAGCCTCAGGCACCGAGTCCCGAGCGACAAAACTTCGATATCAAACCGTTGATGCCGACGGCCTGGCGTTATGCGCTGAGCCCGCCATACGGCTGAGAAAAATCGCACACCTCGCGCGCAATGCGCGCGATCTCCTGATAGAACATGGTGTTCGATTGCTTTGCATACATGGCGCAGTACAGCGACGAAGGCATGGCCTTCGTCGTGCGGGCGACTATCAGTTTGCGGCTCGCAAACAGCTCTGAAAAATAGTCCTCCGGCATGCACGCCACGCCAAACCCCGCCACCGCCATGCCCACCATCGCCTGCAGGCTGTTGATGGTGAACAAATTCGACTGCGGCGTATACGGGGCAAACCATTCGTCATAAATCGCATTCAGACCCGAATCCGGGTCCTGGCGAATAATGTTCAGCCGGGACAGGTCCTCCGGGGTATAGACCTTGGTCGGGGAGATCACATCCGGACTGCCTGCCCATGAAAAATTCACCTGTGCAATCGGCTCGGCCTCCAGAAACGGATTGCGTAACTCCCGGTGCAGGATCGCCATGTCCAATTGCCCTTGCAGCAAGCTCTGCTGCAATTGCCACGCCAAGCCGATTTTCGGCAATACGACCAGTTCGGGAAACAGCGTCCTCAGTTCCGTCATCAGCCTGGGCAGCCAGGTCATCGCCGTGATTTCCGTGATGCCCAGGCGCAGCGAGCCCGAGAAAGGCTTGAAGCCTTTCATCTTGAGCAGCATCTGATCGCGCCGTCCCAGCAGATCCGCCGCCATATCCAGCAGCTCTTCGCCCATGCGCGTCAATGTGGCCTTTTGGCCGCTGCGGTCAAAGATCTGGATACCGAAATTCGTCTCCAGTTCCTGAATCCGCTTGGTGATCGCCGATTGGGTGGTGTTGAGCCGCTCTGCCGCATTGGCAAAACCTCCCAACTGCACCACCCAATACAGGGCCTCGATCTGCTTGAAGGTCAGCATGGCAGAGCGTCAGTCAACCGACGCGCCCGATTTCTTGACGGCATTGCCCCATTTTGCGACCTCCTGGTCGACAAAGCGTTTGCCCTCATCGGGGGTGTACACCAACGGCTGGCCGCCTCGGTCGGCCAAGGCTTTTTGCATCTCCGGCGACTGCAGAATTGTGTTGATTTTTTGATTGAGGTACGTCACCACATCGGCAGGCGTCTGTGCGGGGGCAAACACCATGGCCCAGCCTACCGCCTCAAATCCCGGCAAACCCGACTCTGCAACGGTGGGCACATCGGGCAACTGAGGCACGCGTTTGCTCGTCGTGACAGCCAGTGCCACGGCGGCATGCGAACTGATGTGCGGCAACGCGGCCGTGACCGAGTCCACCATCAACGGGACATGATTGCCCAGAAAATCGGCTTGCGCAGGGCCGCTGCCTTTATAGGGAATGTGGCGGATCTCGACGCCGGCGTCGGCTTTGAACATCTCTGCCGACAGGTGCTGCGTGCCGCCGATCCCCGCACTGGCATACGCCAGTTCGTTCGGTTTGGCCTTGGCTTTTTCTATCAATTGCGGCAATGACGTGATGTCGCTTTTGGGGTTCGCCAAAAAAACCAGGGGAACGGTAAAGATACCGCCTACTGGCGTGAAGTCTTTCTGCAGCGAGTAACCGGGATTGCTATATAAGGTCTGGTTTACCGCAGCGGCGCTGCCGCCGACCACCAGGGTGTAGCCATCGGGCTCGGCGCGGTGCACAAACTGCATACCAATGTTGCTGCCGGCGCCGGCCTTGTTTTCGACCACCACGGGCTGGCCGACTTCTTTGGCCAGCTGCTCGGCCACCATACGCGCAAAAATGTCAGTCGCCTGACCCGGCGGAAAGGGCACGACGAGATTAATGGGGCGTTCAGGATAGGCCGCGTGGGCCGCTCCGGCGGCCGAGAGAACGATGCCTGCCATCAACGCGGCAAAGCGGGGAAGTCGCTGCGACATAAAAAAACCTATTTCTTAGAGGATTTAGAGGATTGCTGGGAGGTGTCCAACCGGCGCATATGTTCAGATAATAAAGCCACAAACGCAGAAGCCTCGGCGCTCAATGCGCGGCGAGGGTGAGTGACCCGGGCGATTTGGCGAATGAGCCGCGGTGAAACCACCTCATGGCATTTCAGCCGGCCCCGCTGTACTCGATTGCTGATCGCGACACGGGGCAGTAGCGTAACAAGTCGGGTGCGCTCTACGAGCTTGATGATGGACACAATGGAGTCGAATTCAAAGACTGGCGTCAGATCGATGTCCTCTGCCTGGGCGAAACTCTCCAGGATCAGCCGCAGCCCATGTTTGCGCGTTGGCAAGGCCAGGTCCAACGCAATGACATCACGTAACGGCACGCTCGCCGGCAGATGCTGGTGATAGTCGGCCCCCGTCACCAATACCATGTCCTCGTCGACCACATGTTCCAGGTTCAGTGCCAGAGGGCGGCGCGGTTTGTTGATGAACGCGGCGTCCAGCTCCCCTCCGGCGACGCGATCTGCCAGCGTAGCGCTATAGCCGTCGGTCACGGTCAATGTGACCTTGGGATGCTGTGCTGTGAATTCCTCTACGGCATCCGACAAAACACCTTGGGCCACAGAAGCGATGATGCCGATGTTGACGTGCCCATGCAGCTCGCCATCCTTGCGCAGGACTTGTTCACGGGCGTGCGTGAAATCACGCAATATCGGTAGGAACAGCCGGTACATCTGGCGTGCGGCCGATGTAGGCTGCATGCCTTGTTGGCTGCGCTCGAACAGCTGCTGCCCCAACTCGTCCTCCAGGCGCGCGATCTGCATGCTCAAAGCCGGCTGCACGATGTTGAGCCGGCGTGCAGCGCGCGTGACAGAGCCTTCTTCAAAGAGGCAGATGAAATATTGAATTTGCCGGAATTCCATAGGGTCCCCAAGACACGGTGTGCTCATGCACTGCGCAAAACTCAGATGCCTATTTCATCATAAATAGTGATTATTGTGATCATTAAAAATTAATTGACCTGATATAGGCCCATTTCTAGACTCTCCGCACAAATAAGGCAGGCGGCGCCGACGGTGTCGTCTTGCGCATTCTTTAACGGAGGGGGCACATGTTTCGAAAACTCAAACGTATTGCAGCCGTCATGGCGGCTGCTGGGGTGATGACTTGCGGCGCAACTGCGCAGGCGCAAGACTATCCGCAAAAACCTATCCATATCGTCGTGCCGTATCCGCCAGGCGGATTCAATGACACGCTGGGCCGCGTGGTGGCCAACAAGCTGAGCGCGGCGTGGGGGCAGCCGGTAGTCGTAGACAATAAACCCGGGGCGGGGACCATCATCGGTACCTCGATCGCGGCCAAGGCCGCGCCGGATGGCTATACCCTGCTGGTGGCGCAGTTTCCCTTTGCCGCCAATCCGGCGTTGTACCGATCCTTGCCCTACGACACGGCGAAGGATTTCGCTCCAGTGATCCTGGCAGGGCAATCTCCCATGCTGTTGGCCGTGCATGCCGACTCATCCTTGAAGAGTGTCGGTGCCGTGGTGGAGGCCGCGCGCGCTCGCCCGCGCCAGATCAATTATGGGTCCTCGGGCAGCGGGTCTTCGAATCATTTGGCCATGGCATTGTTCGAACGCATGGCATCAGTGGAAATGACCCAGATTCCCTACAAAGGCAGTACCCCAATGTTGACGGATCTGGCGGGCGGTCAGGTTGAGCTGGCCTTTGATGCGTTTCCGCACGTCTTGCCGTTCATCCAGTCAGGCAAGGTGCGCGCCATCGCCATTGCTGACGAGCATCGGTCACCGTTGATGCCAGATCTGCCCACCGTCGCTGAAGCCGGCGTTCCCGGGTATCACGTTTCGTCCTGGCATGGCTTTGTTGCACCTGCGGGGACTCCCGAACCGATTCTGCAGAAACTCAATACTCAGATTAACGCCATCCTGGCGACAGAAGAGGTCAAGAAAATATTTCGGGAGCAGGGTGTCGTCCCCACAGGAGGCACCCCAGCGGATTTTGCTGCTTTCATCACGGCGCAAATGGGCAAGTGGCGTCAGGTCGTCGTGGACGCTGCTATTCCTCTGCAATGAGGGCGTTGTCTTGTATCCATGCCCCGGTCGCAATGATCGGGGTTCATGCTGCCCGGAATCATCAATGGCAGCCAAGTCATCACTATATGTGATGAACTTAATAATTAAATATTAATTGACCTGATATTTGCCGCTATCTAGACTGCCCTCCTGACAAAACGAGGTTCACAAACCCGTACTTGATGGAGGCAGCAATGGCGCAACCCGCACACGAATCACAGACCCGTAGCCAGCAGCAGACCGCACAAGCGCTGAATCTGATCGCCGGTCGTTGGACGCCGGCATTGGGCGGGCGAGTGGGGGTCAGGCACGATCCTGCCACCGGTGCTGTCGCCGGGTACTACGCCGACAGTGACGCTCAGGATGCACACACGGCCATTGCGGCGGCACACCAGGCTTTTTATGGCACCGCATGGGCACAGAGCCCGCGCCGCCGTCAGATGGCGATGTTGCGCTGGGCCGATCAATTGGAATCGCAATCCGAATCGCTGGCACAGTTACTGACCCTGGAAAATGGCAAGGTCCTGGCGCAGTCGCGCGGTGAAATTGCCGCGGCGATTTCCGAGATCCGTTACTACGCTGGACTGACCCGCCACATTCCGGGCCATGTCTTTGAAGTCGAGCCGGGCGCTTTCGCGACGCTCTTAAAAGAGCCGGCCGGCGTTGCCGGTTTGATCATTCCGTGGAATGCGCCTGCGGTACTGCTCATCCGCGCCTTGACGCCCGCGATGGCCGCCGGGTGTACGGTGGTCATCAAGTCTGCATGGCAGACGGCGCGCTTGAGTGCCGCCTTGGTCGCGCCGTTGGTGGGCGACCCTGATGTCCCTGCAGGCGTGGTGAATCTACTGACAGAAAGTGGGAGCGAGGTGGCTCAAGTGCTGGTGTCCTCATCCGATGTGGATGTGATCAGCTTTACGGGATCTAACGCGGTAGGACAGCGCATTATGGCTGCCGCCGCGCCAACCATGAAAAAGCTCTCGCTGGAGTTGGGTGGCAAATCGTGCTGTGTGGTGTTCGATGATGTCGATGTGAAATGGGCTGCGCCGCGCTTGGCTGCGGCAGCCACCATCATCTCGGGCCAGCAGTGCACCGCTGCACGGCGTGTGTTGGTGCATGCCTCGCGCTACGAAGAAATGAAGCTCGCGCTGCGTGATGCTTTGGCTGCCCTGAAAGTCGGGCCAGGCGACGCACCGGGTTCCCAGATCGGGCCGTTGATCGACCCCAACGCGTTGCAGCAAGTACAAGCAGGCATCGACGCGGCTCAGCAGATCGCCGACGAGGTGGTGCTGGCGGGACATCGACTGCAGGGGGAGCTTGCCTCGGGCTGCTTTATGTCGCCCTCGTTGGTTGCTCATCGAGATACCAACGCCTTTTTCGTGCAGGAAGAGATCTTCGGACCCCTGCTGGTGCTGGAACGATTCGAAGACGAGGCCGAGGCTGTCGCGCGTGCCAATCACACCGAATATGGCCTGTCAGCCAGCGTGTGGACACATGACGGCGCGCGTTCAATGCGTGTGGCTCGAGCACTGCGCAACGGCACCGTGTGGATCAATGATCACAACAAACTGTTTGCAGAGGCCGAGACCGGCGGCTATCGACGCAGTGGCATCGGCCGTCTGCACGGCTTTGATGCGCTGATCGACTTCATGGAAATCAAGCACATCTACCAAGAAGCGGGCGTCGTAGGGCAATAGCGCTACCCGCGATCCGCACATTAAGAAAGGGCGAAAAAGCCCGCAACACGGAGACTATTGATGATTAAAACGATAGGGCGTTATGCCGCGGCAGCAATCTTGGGGTTGACGGCTGGGCATGCCACAGCGGTCCAGGCCGCCTATCCCGACAAAGCCGTACGCATCATCGTGCCGTACACGCCAGGCGGTTTCAATGACACGATGGCGCGCCTGTTCTCAAAGAAATTGCAGGAGGCGCTGGGGCAACCCTTTATTGTCGAAAACAAACCCGGAGCAGGCACGATTGTCGGCACCGAGCAAGGCGCTCGCGCCGCACCGGACGGCTATACGCTGACCGTCGTCGGCTTTCCTCTGGTCGCGAATACGTTCTTGTACCAAAAGCTGCCCTACGACGGGCAGCGAGATTTCTCTCCCATTATCGTCGGCGCCCAGACACCTAATTTTCTGGTGGTAAAGGCAGATTCACCGATCCAAACCCTGGCTGATTTTGTCAAACGGGCGCAACAGAAGCCTGGGCAGATGAACTACGCTACCGCAGGGATCGGAACGTCAAATCATCTGACCATGGCGTACTTCGAAGAGGTCGCCAAGATCTCGACCATGCACGTGCCCTACAAAGGCAGCTCGCAAATGGTCACGGCATTGCTGGGGGGCGAGGTGGACGTCATGTTCGATAACGCGCCCAGCGCTTTGCCGCAAATGAAAGCCGGTAAAGAACGAGCCTTGGCCGTGACGAGCAATAACCGCTCGCCGCTCGCGCCTGACATCCCCACTGTGGCCGAGCAAGGTTATCCCGGCTTTGGCGTATCCGTCTGGTACGGCCTGGCCGCCCCGGCAGGCACACCTGCACCCATTGTCGAACGCTTGAACGAGGTCTTGAATCAAGCCTTGAAATCGCCGGAGATTCAGAAAATCTTCGCGGATCAGGGCGTTGAGCCGGTCGGCGGTTCTGTGCAGAGTTTCCACGATTTTTACGCTCAGCAACTGAAGACCTGGGGCGCCGTTATCGAACGCGCCGGGATCAAGGCAGAGTGACACGTATGGAACATCTCCACGCTTGGTAACAGCAATATGGACGCAAGCAATCAATCGACGCTCGACGCGACACGTACGCATGTCGGAACGCGGCGGCAACGGGTAGAGGACCAGGCTATCCTGACCGGACGAGGTCTGTATGGCGACGATGCCGCGTTACGCCCAGGCACTCTGCATGCAGCCATCGTGCGTTCGCCGCATGCTCATGCGAAATTGACCGGCATTGACAGTACAAACGCCCTGGCCTTGCCTGGCGTGCGTGCCGTGTTGACCGGGCAGGATCTTGCGGCATGGTCACGCCCGTTTGTCGTCGGGGTAAAACAACCGATGGAGCAATGGTCGCTCGCCGTTGATCACGTGCGTTACGTGGGTGAGCCCGTCGCCGTTGTGATAGCGGAAAACAGGTACCTCGCAGAAGACGGCGCCGATCTGATCCAGGTCGCTTATGAGCCGCTAGGCGCAGTCGTTTCGATTGATGATGCCATTGCTGACGATGCGCCAGTCCTGCACGAAAAAGTCGGCAGCAATGTCGTGAGCGATCGATCCTTTCGTTATGGCGATCCGGAAGCCGCCTTTGCTGCTGCGGCACATCGGATAGCGTTGACGGTACGTTATCCCCGCAACTCCTGCACGCCCATCGAGTGTGCTGTGGTGGTGGCCGAGTATCTGTCGGTGCAGGACGGCTACGACGTGCAGTCCAACTTCATGGGGCCATTCTCGCTGCATACCGTGATGGCGTTGGCCCTGAAAGTCCCCGGCAATCGGCTGCGGCATCGCACCTTCGCGGATTCGGGCGGCAGTTTCGGTGTGAAGCAGGCAGTGTTTCCGTACGCGGTATTGATGTGCCTGGCGTCGCGCAAGGCGGGGGCACCGGTAAAGTGGGTTGAAGACCGGCTGGAACATTTGGCGGCCGCGACCTCGGCCACGGGGCGTCTGGCGCATATCGAGGCAGCAGTTAACGCGGATGGCCGCATTACCGCATTGTCCTTCGATCAATTCGATGACTGTGGCGGCTATCTGCGAGCGCCCGAGCCTGCTACGTTCTATCGCATGCATGGCTGCCTCACGGGAGCCTACGATATTCGCAACCTGGCCGTGCGTAACCGCGTGGTACTGACCAACAAGACGCCTGCCGGATTGGTGCGCGGCTTTGGTGGCCCGCAGGTGTATTTCGCGCTCGAACGCTTGATGCAGCGTATCGCACAGCAGCTGAGTATCGACCCACTCGTGCTGTATCGCCGAAACTTCATTGCGGCCGATGCCTTTCCCTATAGGGCCGCGGCTGGTGCCTTGATCGATTCGGGGAACTATCAGGGAGCGCTCGATTTGGTCCGCAGCGAAGGTGGATTGGATCAGTTGCTGGCGCGTCGTGATGAGGTACGCGCTCGTGGCGGGTTGTACGGTATCGGCTACGCGGCGATCGTCGAGCCATCGATCTCCAACATGGGCTATATCACGACGGTGATGCCGCGCGAGGCCCGCGAGAAAGCCGGTCCCAAAAATGGCGCCATTGCCGCCGCGACGGTGGCGGTGGATCCTCTGGGTGGCATCAGCGTGGTGATCGCGTCGGCGCCGGCGGGGCAGGGGCATAAAACGGTATGCGCGCAGATCGTTGCCGATGCGTTTGGTGTGGATCCGGATAACGTCACCGTCAACGTTGAGTTTGATACACAGAAGGACGGCTGGTCCGTGGCGGCAGGCAACTATTCCAGCCGCTTTGCAGGCGCCGTGGCTGGTACCGTACATCTGGCGGCGTGCCGGCTGCGAGACAAGCTGGCCGGCATCGCCGCATCGCAACTCGGTTGCCAGGCCGACGAGATTATTTTCTCCGAAGGAAAAATTGCGCCGCGCAATCGTCCCGAGGCGGCTCAGCCCTTTACCCGTCTGGCCGCCAATCCGCATTGGGCTCCGGCACTGCTACCCGAGGGAGTCGAGCCAGGTCTGCGCGAGACCGCGTTCTGGACACCGCCGCAGCTGACTGCGCCAGACGATCAGGACCGCGTCAATACCTCTGCCGCTTACGGTTTCGCTTTTGATGTATGTGCAGTTGAAGTCGACCGTATCACCGGACGCGTACGTATTGACCGCTACATCACCACGCATGACGCCGGCCGCATCCTCAATCCTGCATTGGCAGACGGCCAGATCCGCGGTGCATTTGCGCAAGGCCTGGGCGCAGCATTGATGGAAGAGTTCCGCTACGGTCAGGACGGCAGCTTCCAGTCCGGAACCTTTGCGGATTATCTCGTGCCGACGACCTGCGAAGTTCCAGAGCCAGTGATATTGCACATGGAAACGCCTAGCCCGTTCACCCCGCTGGGCGCAAAAGGCCTGGGCGAGGGCAACAACATGAGTACGCCAGTCTGTGTCGCCAATGCCGTAGCCGATGCGCTAGGCGTCAGTGATGTGACCCTGCCGTTGACGCCCTCTAAAGTCATGGCATTGATCGGTATGGCAGACCCGCCACCCTCCGCAGGGGCGCAGACAATACCAAAAGCCTCAGGCAAAGGCGGTAAATCTCTGTCGGCCCGCGGCGAAGTGAAACTGGCGGCAGCGCCCGAAGCTGTCTACGCCGTGATGATGGATCCCGCAGCGTTGGCCAAGGTCATTCCCGGCTGCAATGCGCTGACTCCGAACGGCGATAACCGCTATCGCGCAGATGTCACCGTGGGTGTAGGAATGATCAAAGCGCGTTATGCCGCCGAGGTCGCCTTGTCCGATCTGAATCCGCCGCATAGCCTGCGCCTGTCCGGGACGGGTATCTCCAGCGTGGGTACCGCCAAGGGCAGCGGCCTGGTGACGTTGACCGCCGACGGCGCCGGCACCTTGCTGAGCTACGACTACGAAGCTGAAGTCTCAGGCAAAGTCGCCGCAGTGGGCGGACGGATGCTCGAGGGCGCTGCCCGCATCGTGCTGCGCCAGCTTTTCGATCAATTGGGCCGGCAGGCCGGTGGCGAGACCCGGCTCTCCTGGTGGCGGCGGTTGCTCGGCCGTTGGGGGCGCAAATCATGAAGCCACAAGCCTTTGATTACCTACGCGCCGACAGCGCACAAGATGCCGTCGATGCCTTGGCCGAACTGGGTTCCGATGGCCGTATTCTGGCCGGCGGCCAATCGTTGATGGCGGTGTTGAACATGCGCCTGGCCCAGCCGGGTGCGTTGATCGATATTTCCCGCGCCGCCGATCTGGACTATGTCAAGGCGGAAAACGGTTGGTTGACAGTAGGCGCTGCCGCGACGCAGGCAAAGGTAGAGTGGCGTCCGGACCTGCATAACGAAGTGCCCATGTTGGCGCAGGCGATCCCCTTCATCTCGCATTTCCAGATTCGCAATCGAGGAACGGTCTGCGGATCCGTTGCGCACGCCGACCCCAGTGCGGAACTGCCACTGGTGTTGGCCGCTCTGGGAGGCGAGGTGTTACTACGTACGCGACGCAAGCAGCGCGTGCTGTCTGCGGAGGAGTTTTTCCAAGGCATGCTGATGACTGCGCGGGCCGCCGATGAAATCGTGGAGGCCGTGCGCTATCCCATGGCGCGTCCAGGCACACGCTACGCCTTTGACGAGTTCTCTTCACGACATGGCGATTTCGCCATTGTTTCCGTCGCGGCGGTAGCCGACGATAAGCAACTGACACTGGCGGTTGGGGGTGTTGCTGACAGACCTACCGTGCAGCGATGGCCAAGACTGCAGGGGGGCGATCTGGAGGCTGCCCTGAATGACTTTGCTTGGCAGCTGGATGCGCAGGACGATGCACACGCTTCTGCGATATTCCGCCGCCATTTGGTACGTACGCTGGGCGCACGTGCGTTGCAGAGAGTAGTCGAGCGTGGTGATGACGTGAGCGGGAGAAAACGATGAAACGATTAAGCAGCGCAGAGACCCACGTCGTGTCGTTCATTTTGAACGGCCAGCCACGCCGCGCAGCCTGCGAGCCGCGTACCTTGCTGTCCGATCATCTACGCCACGGATTGGGGGCGACAGGCACGCACGTAGGCTGCGAGCACGGCGTATGCGGGGCTTGCACGGTGCTCATTGATGGGGTGGCCGGGCGCGCATGCATGACGTTGGCCGTGCAGGCCGAGGGTCGCTGTATTGACACCGTCGAGGGACTAACCAGCGATGAACGGGGCCTGAATGATCTGCAGCTCGCATTCCGCCGGAACCACGCTCTGCAGTGTGGTTTCTGTACCGCAGGGATCCTGATGTCCTGCCAGGATTACTTGAAACGCAATCCCGACCCGACCGAACAAGAGGTGCGCGACATGTTGTCGGGCCATCTATGTCGATGCACGGGGTACACGAATATCGTCAAGGCGGTCCTGGAAACGGCGACCGAACGACGCGAAGCCTCACAGAAAGCGGAGTGAACATGCTGGATCTCGGAAGGACCTTTTTGCAAAGCGTCGAGCGCAGTCCCGGCGCGTTGGCTGTTGCCGATGGCGACAGAGTATGCAGCTATGCCCAATGGCACGACGATATTGCTGCGTTGGCCGCCGGCCTGAAGGGAATGGGTTTGCGCCAAGGCGATCGCGTCTTGGTCGTGCTGCAGAATCGCTATGAGATGGCTACGCTGCATTGGGCTTGCCAATTTCTCGGCGTAGTGGTGACGCCGCTGAATTGGCGCGCCAAAGAAGACGAGGTCGTCTATTGCATTCAGGATGCAGAAGTCCGCGCCGTATTCTTCGAGCCGATCAGCGCCGAGGCTGTCGTGCCGGCCGCCGCTCAAGGTAACGTGCCGATTGTGGCCGTCGGCGAGGTGGCGGCAGACTGCATTCGTTTCACGTCCCTGATCGAGGAGCATCGGGGCGCGGCATTAGTGCCAGAGGCGAACGCAGACGATTTCTCCCTGATGTTGTACACATCAGGTACGACTGGAAAGCCCAAGGGCGTGCCTCGTCGTCATCGCCACGAGCGTGCCGCGGCACTGGCTCATGTCGCACAGAATCTATATGGCCGCGGTGAACGCACATTGGGTGTCATGCCGCTGTATCACACCATGGGTGTGCGTTCGCTGCTCGCCATGGCGCTGGTGGATGGGCTATTCGTGTGCATGCCGAAATTCGATCCTGCCTTGACCTTGCAGGCGATTGAACAACATCGTCTGAGTTGTCTGTATTTGGTGCCCACGCTGTATCACGACATGCTGACCTGCCTGGAACAGCGCCAGACAGACGTCTCGTCCGTCAGCAAGCTGGGCTTCGCGGGTGCGCCGATGCACGACGCGTTGCTCCAGCGCCTGAACCGTGTTTTCGAGCCGAAGCTGTTCGTCAATCACTACGGTTCCTCCGAGGTTTACACCTTTGCCGTCGATGCCGATGCGACACGTAAACCGGGCAGTGCCGGCAAGGCCGGCATCAATACTCGGCTGCGTGTGATTACCTTGGGTGCCGACGACCCGGATACGCTCGCTGCCCCAGGAGAAGAGGGCCAGATCATTGCAGATCTCGCGGGCGATGAAGCGTTCGAGGGCTATTGGAATCGTCCCGACGCCGATGCCAAATCCATTCGCAATGGATGGTATCGCACGGGCGACACGGGCTACATCGATAAGGACGGAGATCTGTTCGTCACGGGACGCGTGGACGACATGATCATCAGCGGCGGGGAAAACATCTCGCCTGTCGATATCGAGTCGGTGCTGTCATTGCATCCGGCGGTTGACGAAGTGGCGGTGGCGGGCATGCCGGACGAGCGTTGGGGGCAGCGCGTCGTCGCCTTCGTCAAGCGCAAAGCTGCGGTAGACGCTACGGAGTTGGACGCGCATTGCCGCAGCTCCGATCTGCTGAATTTCAAGCGGCCGCGTGAGTATGTGTTCGTCAATGAAATTCCAAAGTCGCCCGTAGGCAAGGTGCTGCGCCGCAAGCTGACCGCGGGTGAGTACGTGGCGGATGCCACTGCCGAGTCCGGATCCAAATAATCGGGCGGCCAATCCCGTCCATGACAACGTCGAATTGAACATCATGATTTCTGAAGCTCGCAAAACCGTACACACTGACCTGCGTGGCTGGCTCAGTCACTTGTCCACTACAGACCGGTTGGCCGTCATCAAGCCGGGAGCTGCCCTCGAACATGAACTCGTGGCGATCGCCAAGCTCCTGGACGGCCGGCAGGCGGCCTATTTTCCGCAACCCGATGGTCACAGTGTTCCCGTCGTCTCTGGCTTCATGGCGCGCCGTTCATGGATTGCAGAAGCCATGGGCGTAGCGGAATCCGAGCTGTTGGCCACCTTCCGCGAGGCTGCCGAGCAACCCTTGCCCAGTCAGTTAGTGCCGCAGGCAGAGGCTCCGTGCCAACAGGTTGTGCATCGGCAGCCCGATGTGCGCGCAGTGCTGCCGATTCCGACTCACAGCGAACACGACAATGGCCCGTACATCACGGCGGGTATGGTGATCGCGCGCAATCCCGCGACGGGCGTGCAGAACGTATCCATCAACCGTATCCAGGTGCACGGCAAAGATCGCATGGCGATCCTGATGCTGCCCCGCCATCTGTATGCCTTCTACAAAGAGGCCGAGCGTCGCGGAGAGGACCTGCCGATTGCGATCGTCATCGGTGCCGATCCTTTGACGTTGTTGGCCTCGCAGGCGATTACGCAGATTGACTACGACGAGTTGGACATCGCCGGCGCATTGCATGGCAGTCCGTTGCGCGTGGCGCAGTGCCTGACCAACGATGTGCATGTGCCTGCCGATGCGGAAATCGTCATCGAAGGCCGCATTCTATGTGACGAGCGCGAGATGGAGGGCCCGTTCGGCGAATTCCCCCGCTACTACAGTGCACGCGAACAGCGCGAAGTCATCGCCGTCGATGCGATTACCCATAGACAGGCGCCGATATTCCATACCATCGTGCCGGCAGAAATGGAGCACCTGTTGCTGGGTTCCATTCCGCGTGAAGCCACATTGCTCGCCCATCTGCAGCGCAGTTTCCCGAACGTCCTGGACGTCCATCTGTCGATAGGCGGAGTAGGGCGTTATCACCTCTACGTCAAGCTGCGTAAAACGCATGAGGGACAACCCAAAAATGTCATCTTGTGCGCCTTTGGTGCCCACTATGACATCAAACAGGTGATCGTCGTGGACGAGGATGTCGAGGTCCACGATCCCCAGCAAGTCGAATGGGCTGTGGCAACACGGTTTCAGGCGGACCGCGATATGGTGGTGATCAGCGGCGCGCAAGGTTCCGCGCTGGATCCTTCGACCACCTTGGGTGCAGGCGACGGCGTTGCACCCGTGCACGAACAGGGTGTGAGCGCAAAGCTCGGCCTGGACGCTACGCGACCCGTGACCTATCACGAGCACACCTTCACTCGGGTGCGCGTGCCCGGCGAAGACTCGATAGATCTCGCGGCCTGGATTGAATCAGGGCGGCGAGTCGATTTCAATTCGTTGGCCCAATCATGACCGAATCTATTCGCAGGCGCTTGATCGTCGCCATTACCGGCGCCAGCGGCGCGATCTACGGCGTGCGGATTCTGCAGGAGCTACGTCGCCACCCAGAATGGGAAAGCCATCTGGTGATGTCCAGTTCAGGGGCGCTGACCGCTGCGCAGGAGTTGTCGATGAAGCGTTCCGAGATAGAAAGCCTGGCCGACGTGGTGCATAGCGTCAAGGACATCGGTGCGTCAATATCGAGTGGATCGTTTGCCACCGACGGCATGGTGATCGCACCTTGCTCGATGAAAACACTGGCCTCTGTCGCACTGGGAATGGCGGACAACCTGGTCAGTCGCGCCGCGGACGTTGCCCTCAAAGAGCGGCGCCGCGTGGTGCTGCTGGCGCGCGAGACGCCATTGAATCTGGCGCATCTGCGCAATATGACCAGTGTGACCGAAATGGGGGCGATCGTTTGCCCTCCCGTTCCCGCTTTCTATAACCAGCCCAAATCCCTGGACGATGTGGTGAATCACACGGTAGGACGTGTGCTGGATCTATTCGGTATCAAACACACCCATCTGTTAGAGCGCTGGGATGGGCTGCGCAAACCCTTAGTTAACCAGGAAGCCTGACATCTTTCCGATCGACGGCATGTTTCGATCAGTGCATTACGGAATTCATTTCGAAGGAGTTTTACTGCCATGACCACTTTGCGACATCCCGCTCAAGACTTGCTGGCGAATATCGACGGTTTTCGCGTTGAGATCAACGAGGAAAAACAGCGCGCCGACATCATCCTGAGCCGGCCTCCATTGAATGTCATCGCCATGCCGCAACGTGACCAACTGCGCGTGGTCTTTGAGGCATTGGACGAGGACGAGCGTGTGCGCGTCATCGTTTTGCGTGCCGAGGGCGAACACTTTTCCAGTGGCGGCGATATCAAGGGATTTCTCGAGGCATCCCCGGAACACGTATCGAAACTGGCCTGGAACATTGCTGCGCCAGCACGTTGCAGCAAACCTGTGATCGTCGCGAATCGCGGCTATTGCTTCGGCGTCGGTTTCGAAATCTCGCTGGCATGCGACTTCCGTATCGCCAGCGAGACGACGCTATATGCTTTGCCTGAGCAAAAGCTGGGTCAGATTCCGGGCTCGGGCGGATCGGCGCGGCTGCAGAAAATGGTCGGCATTACGCGCACCAAAGACGTGGTCATGCGCTCCCGCCGTATCAGTGGGCAGCAAGCCTACGATTGGGGGCTGGCGACTGAGGTGGTGCCCGATAGTGAACTCGAGGCTGCGACCGACAAACTAGTGGCCGAGTTGGTGGCGTTTTCTCCTATCGCTCAACGTACCGCGAAAAAGCTGCTCAATGACACTGAGGATGCATCACTATCGGCCTCTATCGAGCTGGAGGGCCATTGCTATAGCCGCCTGCGCAGCTCGGACGATTTCCGTGAGGGTGTCGAGGCATTCCATGGCAAGCGTGCACCGAAGTTCCGCGGCAGCTAAGCAAGGAACATCGAGATGGACACCGTCATGGGCGAGTTCGATTATGTGATTGTGGGCGGCGGTTCGGCCGGTTGCGTATTGGCTCGCCGGTTATCAGAGCGCCCCGATTGCCGTGTCGCCTTGATCGAAGCCGGCGAAGACACGCCGCCCGGCGCCGAGCCGGCTGAGATTCTGGATAGCTATCCCATGCCGGTGTTCTGCGGCGATCGTTGGATCTGGCCTGAATTGACTGCTGCTGCGACTCGCGATGCAACACGCCGAGTCTATGAACAAGGGCGCGTGATGGGCGGCGGCTCCAGCATCAACGTCCAGTCAGCCAATCGCGGCCTGCCGCGTGATTATGACGGCTGGGCGCAAGACGGTGCGCAAGGATGGGCGTGGGACGACGTGCTTCCCTACTTTCGCAAACTGGAGCGTGATCTGGATTTTCCCGATCATCCTTTGCATGGCGGTGACGGCCCCATTGCGATACGCCGCATAGCGCCGGCTCAGTGGCCGCCATTTTGCGAGGCTTTTGCCAAAGGCCTGCGCAGTCAGGGCCTGCCGCTGATGCAGGATCAGAATGCGGAATTCGGGGATGGATTTTTTCCGGGCGCGTTTTCCAATGAAAATGACCGCCGTGTCTCGGCGGCCGCAGGCTATCTGGATGAGGCCACGCGGTGCCGTCCCAATTTGCAGATATATGCCAAGACCCAGGTTCTGCGTTTGTTGATGGAGGGCGTCAGGGCCAATGGCGTAATCGCGCGGGATGCTGCCGGACAGCGTTTTACCTTGCGGGCACGCGAGGTCATTGTCTGCGCCGGTGCGCTGCAGTCCCCGGTCTTGTTGATGCATGCGGGTATCGGCGACGCTGAGAGCCTGACGCGCTTGGGTATTTCCAGCACGGTGCATCTACCTGGGGTCGGTCGGCAACTACAAGATCATCCCTCACTGACGTTCTGCCATTTTCTTGCCCCGCAATTTCGTGTGCCGCNGGCGCGCCGGCGCGCCAGCATGATGGCTGCACGCGTGAGTTCGGGCGTTGCCGGTTGCGAGGACTCCGATCTTTACTTATCGAGCGCAACGCGAGCTGCCTGGCATGCGCTGGGCAATCGCCTGGGCTTGTTTTTTCTATGGTGCAACCGGCCCTATTCGCGTGGCCAGCTCGCACTGACGTCGCCAGATCCCCAAGTGCCTCCCCGAGTCGATCTGAACCTGTTGGACGATCCTCGCGACGTGGCGCGCTTGATCCAGGGGGTGCGCTTGCTGGCCAACACGGTCCAGGCCAGCGGCCTGGGGCAGGACGAACGCGATTTCTTTCCCGCCGCTTTTTCGCCGCGAGTCAAAGCGCTCAGCCGTTATACCCCGGCCAATGAGCGCTTGACCCGTGTGTTGGGCCTCGCGCTCGATGCTCCTGCACCGTTGCGCCGGGCGCTGATCAGCCGTTCATTCAACGGCGGACGCAAGATGTCGGACCTGCTGGGCAATGAGCAGGAGCTGGCTGCTTTCATCCGCCGCCAGGTGTTCGGCGTGTGGCATGCCAGCGGCACGTGCCGCATGGGATTGGCTACTGACGCTCGCGCCGTGACCGATAACCAAGGCCGAGTGCATGGCACGCAGGGGCTGCGCGTCGTCGATGCGTCATTGATGCCGCGTTTGCCGTCGGCCAATACCAGTATTCCAACCATTATGATCGCCGAAAAGATCGCCGACGCAATCCGCTGAAGGCACATAGAAAAAATTTTCGTCGCCACGAATCCAATTATCCGAAGGAGCAAGAAATGTCGACAAGCGTGCAGCAGCCTGCATCGCAGAGCGGGGCAGGCAACAACAGGCAAGTGGCGGGAGCCGTGATCGCCTCTTGCATGGGGTGGGCCCTCGATCTGTTTGATCTTTTTGTCTTGTTGTATGTGGCGCCGGTAGTGGGACGCCTGTTCTTCCCCTCGGAGCACGCCATGCTGTCTTTAGCTGCCGTGTATGCCTCTTTTGCTGTGACATTATTGATGCGGCCATTGGGGTCAGCATGGTTCGGTTCCTATGCGGACCGAAAGGGACGCAAAGGCGCCATGATCGTGGCCGTGGTGGGTGTCGGTTTCTCCACCGCTGCATTCGGCCTGTTGCCGACGGTGGCTCAGGTGGGTCTTTTGGCGCCGGTATTGTTCATTGTGTTGCGGTTGGTGCAAGGCGTTTTTGTCGGCGGCGTGGTCGCATCGACGCATACGATCGGTACGGAGTCGGTTGCGCCTCGCTATCGCGGCGCGGTGTCGGGCTTGGTCGGCGGCGGCGGCGCGGGTATTGGTGCGCTGTTGGCGTCTCTCGTCTATATGGCGATGTCGCACATCTTTCCGGGAGATCAGTTTGATGTCTGGGGATGGCGCTGCATGTTCTTCACGGGCATCATCAGTTCGGTATTGGGCCTGTTTATTTTCAATCGCCTCGAGGAATCCCCGTTGTGGAAAAAGGTGGCTGCCGAGAAAGCTGCGCGCGCGCAGCAGGCCCGTCACGATGTCACGGCAGGCACTGTGCGATCACCCGTGCGCACGCTGTTTTCCAGTGAATACCGTTCGGTGCTGTTCGTCAATTTGCTGTTGACCATCGGTGGCGGCAGCGGCTATTACCTCACCTCGGGCTATTTGCCGACCTTTCTCAAAGTCGTCAATCAGGCGCCCAGTGATGTCGCCGCCAACATCCTGATGGCATGCTCTGCAATCGTGGTGGTGGTGTCGATCATTGTGGGTCATTTGAGTACGTTCATAGGCCGCAAGCGTGCATTCCTGGCCGTCGGCGTGCTGCAGATCTTTGGTTTGCCTGCCCTATATTCCGCGATGCACACGGCGCAAACGCCTATGGAGTTAGGGGTCTATGCCGTGCTATTGGCCGGATTGGGGTGCGCCAGCTTTGCGCCTATCCTGATTTTCCTGAACGAACGCTTTCCGACATCGATTCGCGCCACCGGTACCGGCCTGTCGTGGAATATCGGTTTTGCGATAGGCGGCATGATGCCGACATTCGTTTCGCTGGTTGCGGCCACGCCTGCTGATTTGCCCTCGACCCTGGGCATATTCGCCGGCGCCATCAGTGTACTGTTTGTCATCGGTGCGTTGATCATCCCCGAGACCGTGGGCCGGCTGGAGCACGCTACGCCCACCCAGGCAAAGGCTTGACATGTGGTGCAGGCCCGCGGCATTGTCCATTGCAGATCTGCAGCGTGCCGCCCAGCGGCGCCTGCCTCCCAGTATTTACGGCTATGTGCATGGCGGTAGCGAAGATCAAACCGCCATGCAGGCCAATCGTGATGCGTTTTCCCGTTGGCGATTTTTGCCCCGGCCGCTGGTCAACGTTTCACAGCGGCGCTTTGGCGTCACCTTGTTTGGCCGGCGATACAACGCCGCTTTGGGGATCAGCCCTATGGGCGTTGCCGGCTTGTGCGCTTTCGAAGGAGACCTGGCGCTGGCTCGTGCATCATATGAAGCGGGGATTCCGTTTGTATTGAGTGCCGCCTCTACGACGCCATTGGAAAAAGTGGTCCAGGCGAATCCGGACATGTGGTACCAAGGCTATTTGCCTGCCGATCACCACGTCATTGAGCCGTTGTTGCATCGAGTATGGAACGCAGGCGTCAAGGTGCTGGTAGTGACGGTAGATGTTCCCATTGCCTCGGCGCGTGAGAACGAATTGCGCAATGGCTTCAGCATTCCACTCCGGCTATCGCCGCGCCTGGTCTTTGGCGGCATGATTCGGCCTCACTGGCTGATGTCGACCTTTGCGCAAACACTGGTAAAGCGCGGCATCCCGCATTTCGAGAATTTCACCGCACAACGTGGCGGCCCCATCATCGCCGCTGCCAAAGGCGATCACAGAGCTGGCCGTGCTGCGATGAGCTGGAATGATATTGCCTTGATCCGGGATCGTTGGCCGGGCACGTTGTTGGTGAAGGGAATCTTGCGTGCGCAGGATGCTCAGCGTGCTCGTACGTTGGGCTTGGATGGGATATTTGTATCCAACCATGGGGGACGCCAGTTGGATGGTGCCGTTGCCCCGTTGGACGCGCTGCCGGAAATTGTGGCCTCCGCACCGGGGCTGACTGTCTTGCTCGATGGCGGCGTGCGCCGCGGCACAGATGTGCTGAAGGCGGTGGCGCTGGGCGCGCATGCCGCGTTCATTGGCCGCCCCGCCATGTATGGGTTGGCAGCCGACGGGCAGAGAGGCGTCGCTCAAGCATTGGCCTTGTTGACCCGCGAAATTGATGTAGACCTTGCGCTGTTGGGGTGTCCCGATATCGCTGATTTGAATCCAGCCTATTTGTGCCGTGCTGACCTGCCTGTAAGCACCGAGCCGACGCAACTGAATGCATTGACGCCTGGCGTTGCGGCGACGGCTTTTTAAAAATTAAGGAAATACTATGAATGTTCCTGCCAGCGAAACCGTATCCCGTACGGGCGGACAAGTTTTGGTTGATAGTCTGCGGATTCACGGCGTAGACACGGCGTTTTGCGTGCCAGGGGAAAGCTTCCTCGCCGCTATCGATGCATTCTATGAACGCCAGGACGCGATGCAATTGGTCGTTTGTCGCCAGGAAGGGGGCGCTGCCCATATGGCAGAGGCCTACGGCAAACTCACTGGCCGTCCTGGCATTTGCTTTGTGACGCGCGGGCCGGGGGCGACCAATGCCAGCATCGGTATTCACACTGCCCGGCAGGACTCCACACCGTTGATCGTCTTTGTCGGGCAGGTAGCGCGAGATTGTTTCGGACGCGAGGCGTGGCAGGAAATCGATTATCGCCACATGTTCGGCCATATTGCCAAATGGGTCGAGCAGATCGACGACCCGCGCCGTATTCCAGAATACATTAGCCGAGCCTTTCATATCGCCATGTCGGGGCGGCCGGGGCCCGTGGTGTTGGCGTTACCTGAGGACATGTTGGCAGAACAGGTCGTGGTGGCGGACGCGCCCGCCTATCGTTTGGCGCAGGCGGCTCCTTCTGCGCAAGCGATGACTGAACTCAATGCCATGCTGATGCGCGCACAGCGACCTCTCGTGCTGTTGGGCGGCGGCGGCTGGACGGCCGAGGCCAGCACACAAGTCGCCACGTTTGCTCAGGCTTTTCAACTGCCTGTCGCCTGCGCATTTCGCCGCCAGGATCTGATCGACAATTGCCACGATCGTTATATTGGCGAAGCCGGACTGGGCATGGATGCCAAGCTGGCCAAACGTATCGTCGATGCGGACTTGGTGCTTGCCATCGGCCCGAGATTGGGTGAGACCACGACAAACGGCTATGCCTTGTTTGAGGTGCCACGGCCGCGCCAGCGGCTCATCCATGTCCATGCCGATGCTGAGGAACTGGGCCGCGTCTATCAAGCAGATCTGGCCATCAACTCCGGCATGGAGCCTTTTGCCATGCAATTGGCGCAGTTGCCTGCCCCTGTCGATTGCCGCTGGTCATCCTGGGCGGAGGACGCTCGCGCGGATTATCTGCGCAATCTCGAGCCTACGCCCATGCCGGGCGACGTGAACCTGGCAGAAGCCGTCAAGTATCTGCGCGATACCTTGCCCGCAGATAGCATCATTACAAACGGTGCAGGCAACTACACCCTTTGGGTGCAACGCTTTTATCAGTATCGCGGTATACGTACCCAACTGGCGCCTACCAGCGGAACCATGGGCTACGGGGTGCCGGCAGCTATCGCGGCCAAACTGTGCCATCCAGAACGGACGGTGGTTTGCTTTGCCGGAGACGGGTGCTTTCTCATGAACGGCCAAGAGATGGCGACAGCGGTGCAGTATGGCCTGAACGTGATCTTTATCGTGGTCAACAACGCCATGTATGGCAGCATTCGCATGCACCAGGAACGCCACTACCCGGGGCGAGTGTGCGCCACGGATTTGCATAATCCGGATTTCGTGACCTTGGCGCAAGCCTATGGCGTTGCGGGCGAGCGCGTCGAGCGCACCGAGGATTTTGCCGCCGCGTTTGAGCGGGCACAGGGGGCAGGACGGCCGGCGCTGATTGAGCTGTGCATCAGTCAGGATGCCATTTCGCCTCGTACGACTCTGACAGCTTTGCGGGCTCAGTCGCAAAAGTAGAAGCCCCTGCGAGGGCTTTCGTCTGGCGAATTAGCGCTCGAAAAGCCCTCGGACGTCCTCTTTTTTTCAAGCCATATATGTCAATACATGTCGATGTTTCATTTTGAAGTCATCGAATATGTGTTCATTTTGGGCGACGTTTAAGAGAAATAGGCAATTTAAGGCGCTTTGCAGCCATGTTTGGCTTGCGTCGCCGTATTACAACGTTTCAGCCGTTGTTCAGATTAATGTAAATCATTTTTATTTAGCATTCGATTCGCTGTTCGATGTAATCCATAGTAACGGCCGCGCCCTCAGGCACGGACGGGTCGTCTATTCCCACGAGAAGCCGAATGCAATACATAAAAAACCGAAAATGCGCTCCGGTGCGTCCGTTGAGCCAGGGCTCCCTAGCGGGCAGCGCTGCCGCCTCTGTCCTGGCGACGCTCATGCTGAGCCAACCGGGCGCCGCCATGGCCCAGACCGCGGGGTCTGACGTCAAGACGCTGTCCCCTGTGAAAGTCATTGGTGAAGACACCAATTCCTACAAAGCCAACAAACTCGAGTCCGCAAAATTCACTCAACCGCTGGTCGATACGACGCAGACAGTGCAGGTGGTGACCGAGCAGATGATGAAGGACCAGCAGGCCACGACGCTGACCGAGGCCATGCGCAACGTCGCGGGCGCCGGTACGTTCTACGCAGGCGAGAACGGTAATACCTCGACGGGCGATGCGATTTATCTACGTGGATTTGATACGTCTAACAGCATCTACGTCGATGGCATTCGCGATATTTCCAGCACGGCTCGAGATATGTTCAATACCGAGGCTGTGGAGGTGATCAAGGGGCCGTCCGGTTCGGACTATGGCCGTAGCGCGCCCAGCGGCTCGATCAACCTGGTCAGCAAGCAGCCTCGATTGGATAACAGCTTTGATGCGAGCATTGGCATCGGTAGCGCACGGTACAAGCGAGGGACGATCGACTGGAATCAAGCAATTGGCGAGACGTCTGCGTTCCGTTTGAACGTCATGGGGTTAGATACCGATGTTGCTGGCCGTGACGAAGTCCAGAACAAGCGCTGGGGTATCGCGCCGTCGCTTGCTTTTGGTCTGGGCACGGATACTCGCGTCTATATAGATTTCCTGCACGTCAAACAAAACAATGTGCCTGATGGTGGTGTTGTGACAATAGGCTTGCCTGGCTATCACTCACCGGGTGGCGCAATGTCATTTTTGGAGGAGGCCGACAAGGTAGATACGAATAATTTCTACGGTACCCAGTCGGATCACGATGACGCGACGACAGATATGGCAACGTTGCGTTTGGAGCACGACATTAATGACAACGTGACGGTGCGCAATGTGACGCGTTGGTCGCGGACCAAGCAAAACTATCTGTTGACGTCTTTTATGGCGGGCGGCACGAGCGGTACGCCGCCCACGCCTAACGTAATCGGCGATCCGAATGATCCGTCTACCTGGGAGATGTACCGGTCGGCGAACCTGAAGAATTCCAACAATCGTATTTGGACCAATCAAACTAACCTAACCGCCAAATTTAATACGGGTTCGTTCAAGCACGATCTGAGCACGGGTTTCGAGTTTACAAGTGAAATGCAGGACAATTTCGGAATGACGTCTCCGACGTATCCGAAGGTCAATATTTATCATCCGGATAACAGCATTCACGCCGAAGGTATTCACAATAACGGCGCAGATGCCCACGGCAAGACTGACACATTTGCCGTCTATGCTTTTGATACCGTCGAATTGACTGATAAGTGGCAAATCAATGGCGGCATCCGTCTAGATCACTACCGCACGAAATACGATAGCGCCACCGCATGCGGCGGCTCGGGCCGTACCGCGGTGGCGTGCAACGGCGCCCCGACGGGTACGCCCATTACCACGGTCGATGAGCGTATTTCCGGCAACCTCGTGAACTGGAAACTCGGTGCTCTGTATCGCGTCGCGCCTAACGGCAACGTCTACGTGAACTATGGTGTATCGCAGCAGCCTCCCGGTGGATCGAACTTTCAGCTGGCCGCCGAAGGCAGCGGCAATAGCGCCAACCGCATTGACTTCGCGCCGCAAAAAGCCAAGACGGCCGAGTTGGGTACTAAATGGGAGCTCTTTGATCGTCAACTGCTGCTCAGTGCTGCCTTGTTCCGCACCGAAGTCGACAACGAAGTCCAGCAAGACGTCGATGGCACCTACAGCCAGACCGCCAAGAAGCGAGTACAAGGCCTGGAGTTGGGCGCCAGCGGTCAGATCACAGACAACTGGTCGGTGAGCGCGGGCTACACGATTCAGAATGCGACAGTCGAAGACGGTCCCTCGGTGACCAACAACGGCTCGAACAACCTGACCTACACACCGAAACACGCTTTTTCGATGTGGAGCACGTATCGCTTGCCCGGCGGCTTTACCTTGGGCGGCGGCGCGCGCTATATCGGCAGCATGGAGCGCGGCTCCGACGGCGCCGTGGGCACGCCGGAATACGTTCGTTCGTATTGGGTCTTTGACGCCATGGCGGGCTATGAGGTCAACAAGAACCTGGATTTCCAGTTCAACGTCTACAATCTCTTTAACAAAGAGTACGTTGCGGCGATCAACAAGAGCGGCTACCGCTATTTCCCCGGCGCACCGCGTACGGTATTGCTGACGGCCAACATCCATTTCTGATTCGCGCAGGCGGATGTTGAACGCCGCCGCGGCGGGTGGAACTACGGTTCTGCCTGTTGCGGCGGTTATTGCATTCTTAGCGGGACATTCATCATGCTGCATATTCCCCAGATCCTGACACAGGATGAGGTTCGAGACATGCGTCGCCGTCTGGACGCGGCCGAATGGGTGGATGGCCGCGCCACCGTCGGCAGCCAAGGCGCTAACGTCAAACGCAATCGCCAATTGGCCGAATCGTCCGATCTGGCTCGAGAGCTGGGTGAGACTGTATTGCGTGCTTTAGCCCGCAACCCGCTGTATTTTGCGGCCGCGTTGCCGCTGCGCACCGTGCCGCCGTTGTTCAATCGTTACGAGTCTGCAGAAACCTACGGCTTTCATGTCGATGGTGCGGTGCGCAGTTTCCCGGCGGCGCCGGGCTGGTTGCGCACCGACTTGTCGGCAACGCTGTTTCTGTGTGACCCCGATGACTATGAGGGCGGCGAACTTGTCGTGAAAGACACGTACGGCGAACATCTCGTCAAGCTGCCCGCCGGCGACATGATCCTGTATCCCGCCAACAGCCTGCATTGCGTCACTCCCGTGACCCAAGGAGCACGCGTAGCATCGTTCTTCTGGATTCAGAGCATGATCCGTGAACATAACCGGCGGCAGATGCTGTTCGAACTCGATCAGACCATTCAGCAACTGCGTACTCAGTTAGGGGAAAACGAGCAGACGCTATCGCTGACGAATTGCTATCACAATTTGTTGAGGGAGTGGACTGAGCTTTGAGCCTCCCGCTTGTAGACTCGCACCGCGGCGTCCAGAAAGGCTTCTATCAAACGCAGGCGCGGTGATGACCGGAGCCAGATCAATCCAAATCGGCGCGGTTTGCATGGTGTTTTCAACGGAATTCCGACAACGTTCAGGCCGTTCTGCCATTGATGCCACGCGCTAGGTACGATCGACACGCCGAGGTCTTTGTGCACCAGGCGGGTGATGGCTTCGGTCGAGGCGAGTTCGAATCGCTCTTTGGGGACGATGCTGTTCTGGCGCAGATAAGTCTCGATCTGTTGGCCCGCCCAGCTTTCGCGGTGATAGCGGATGAATGGTTCCCGCTCCAGCAACAAGTGCGGGTCAGCACCCTCATGCTTGCGCGAGGCAATCAGGACGAAAGGCTCATCGCAAAGCAAATGCCACCCCATGACCTTTGACGGCGTAAAGGATGGCTCGATGGCGATCGCTGCATCCAATGTGCCTCGTTCGACTTGGGTGTGAAAGTCGGGGGACTGCCCGGACATGATCCGTACTCGGATCTCGGGATATTGGCTGCTCAGCGCTTCGAGAATGTCGGGGATCTTGCCTGCCAGGACGGTATTGCCTGTTCCGAGGCTGAGTTCGCCTCTGAGTTCGTCAGTATTGGCCAACGCCGCCAAGGAGTCGACTTCGTCGATGATTTTCTGCGAGGCGTCCAGAATCCGATGAGCCGCCTGAGTGAGATGCACGACTTTGCCTGCGCGGCGTACCAGCTCGACGCCCAGGTCGCTCTCTAGTGTGCGTATCTGCTGGGCAATTGCGCCATGTGTCAGGTTCAACCGTCGAGCGGCCTCTGCCATGGAGCCGTAGCGATGAACGGCCAGCAGCGTATGTAGTAGTTTGGTGTTCATCCGTTGCGCGACGGCTCGGTTCGGGGCAGGAGAAATCCCCTTCTCTTCAAAAGGAGGGCAAAAGATAGGATAGCTATCTTTTGATCATGCTGGCAAGCGCCCTAAAACCATCGGCGTCCCGATAGCATGAATGCTCATGGATATGAGAGGGACCTATGCGCAGCAAGTTATTTGTACCTGCTTCCCGGCCTGAGCTATTCGCCAAGGCGCTCAAGAGCGCGGCGGACGCGATCTGTTTTGACCTCGAGGATGCCGTACTGGAAAGCAAGAAGGCGTACGCGCGGGAATGCCTGGCGAGTTTCTTCAGTACTGATGAATTTCACTCGCTGCGTCACGAAGGCAAGAAGAGCGTCATCGTTCGCGTCAACGCGCTTGAAACAGGCCATACTGAAAACGACCTCATTGTGGCCTGCGTCGCGGGGGTCGATATCCTCAACATTCCAAAAACCGATACGGTCGAAGATGTACTTCGTTTCACTGCCATGTTGGATGCGCGCGCCGAACAGACGGCCCGAGCGGGAGAGAAACTCGGCATCCGTGTGCTGGCGAACATCGAAACCCCTCGGGCCCTCTTGAATGCGGCCGAGATCGCAGCGGCTCATCCACAGGTCTGGGGGCTTCAGTTGGGACTGGGAGACTTGTTCGAGCCTTTGGGCATCACCCGCGAGGACGCCCAGAATGTCCATGCGGTGATGATGCAGATGCGCATCGGGGCTGGAGCCGCAGGCAAGATTGCCTACGACACGGCCTACACCAATGTCGCCAATGCCGAAGGCTATAGGCAGGAAGCCTGGCGGGCACGCCAAGTGGGATTCCTGGGCAAGACGTGTATCCATCCCAATCAAGTCGCCATTGCCAACGACGTTTTCAGCCCTACCGAGGCGGAGATCCGCTGGGCCGCGAAAGTGGTGGAATCGGCCGAGCAGAACGACGTCAACGGCGCCTACATGCTGGAGGGGAAGATGATCGACGGCCCATTCATTGAGCGTGCGCGGGTCATTCTCGCGCAATCCGGCGGCCAGTGAGCATAAGGCAACTCGTTGTAGAGGATCGTTGTGAATATGTCTATGACTAAAAGCTTTCCGTTATCCGGCTTCAAAGTGTTGGACCTCAGTGCGTACATCGCCGGGCCGTATGGCTGCAATCTCCTGGCGGACATGGGCGCCGAGATCATCAAGGTCGAGCCCCCAGAGGGCGACAATCTGCGCAAGTATCCTTCGACGCTTTTGGGTGAAAGCCGTGCTTTCCTGGGTGTGAATAGGGGAAAGCGAGGCGTTTGTCTCGACTTGAAGAGTGCATTCGGCTACGACGTCTTTCTGCGCCTGGTCAAGCAGGCCGATGTAATTGTCCATAATTTTCGGCCATCGGTTCCCCCGCGCTTGCGTATCGACTACGACACGTTGCGCGCCCACAATCCAAAGCTCATCTATTGTTCGTTGACGGGCTATGGCCAAAGCGGGCCGTTGGCGAACCGGGCGGGATATGACCAAGTACTGCAGGCGAGAACCGGTATTTGTTCGTCGCAGGGAACCCCGGATGATCCCAAGATTGTCTATGGTTCAGTCGTGGATTACTACGGGGCCGCCATGTTGGCCAACGGTGTGACGGCGGCGTTGTTGCATCGCGAACGCACCGGAGAAGGCCAACACGTTGCGGTGTCGCTATTGGGCAGCGCTTTGGCCATGCAGGCGGCCAGATTGGTCGTGGCCGAGAACGAGCCGCGCAGCATCAACCGCGATATGAGATCGGGCGGCATTACGGGGATTCATCCCACTCGCGCCGGACATCTATACATTTCCGCGAACACGCCGCATTTCTGGCGATCACTGTGCACCTTGGTCGGCCAACCGGCACTGGCGGACGATGAGCGCTATGACTCTGTCAAGAAACGTGCGGCTCACGTGGACGAATTGCTTCCCATACTGCGCGAGGCCCTGTTGAATCGGACGGCCGACGAATGGGAAGTGCTTTTCGGCGATCAGGTGCCATGCTCTGTTGTCCGGAACGTCGAGGACGTTTTTGAGGATGCTCAAGTGCTGGAGCAAGGGTTTGTCGGTGAGCATCAGCATCCCGCTCTGGGGGCGTATAAAACCATTGCCAATCCGATTTCGTTTGGAGCTGCAGGCAGTCGGCGCGAGCTTCGTAGCGCTCCTGGCTTGGGCGAGCACACGAACGCGATTCTGCGAGAACTGGGGTATTCAGATAGCGAGATCGAATCCGGCAATGGCAATCAGTCAGACTGACCTCCGGCGATACGAGGTGTCCGCCGCGATGTAAACGGAGCAGTATTTACTTCCATCCATGTTGTTGGTATTACCTTGCTAGGAGTCCAGCATGTCCAAGCGCCGTACCCTGAAAATACTATCGAGTTTTGTGTTGACTGGCACCTTGGGTGCAGCCGCCGGGCTGCCGGTCAGCAGTGTGGCGGCCGCTGCGGATTGGCCGCAACGGCCTGTCCGGCTGATCGTTCCGTTTGCGCCGGGCGGCAGTAACGATGTCATTGCCCGCAAGCTGGCCGACAGCATGAGCAAAAACACTGGCCAGTCGTTCATCGTCGAGAACAAAGGCGGCGCGGGCGGTGTGGTGGGATCAGGTTACGTGGCGACGTCTGCTCCGGACGGCTATACGTTCCTGTTTGTCTCCGGCTCTCTCGCAACCTCGGCGGCAGTCCAAAAGACACCGTACGATCCCAAGACGGCATTTGATGCCGTGTCCATGGTGGCGAGTGCGCCGTTCGTCGTGCTGACGCGCAAGGACTTCCCGGCAAAGGACATGAAAGGGCTGCTCGCCTACGCCAAGGAACACCCTGGCCAGATCAATTTTGGCAGCGCGGGTCTGGGGGATAGCTCCCAGATGGCGACAGAGTTGCTCGCCAATAAGGCAGGCGTAAAAATGCAAACCGTGGGCTACAAGGGTATCTCGCCTGCTCAACTCGACCTGGTCGCCGGCCGGTTGGACATGATCATTACCACCATGGCATCGATCAACGGGACGCCGACAGATCAGCTGCCCAAGCTTGCTTTCACAGGGGCCGAGCGCGAGCCGGACTACCCCGATATTCCGACCGTAAAAGAGGCAACGGGGCTGGATTACGTGGTTAATGTATGGTGGGGAGTCTTTGCGCCAAAGGGCGTGGATGGTGCGATCCGGGATCGGCTGAATGCCGAAATCAAAAAGGCCATCTCCACCGAGGAGTTTGCCAAGTTTCTTCATACAGCAGGCGCGCGTCCGCAATCCTCGACACCTGAGGAGTTGCAAAAATTGCTCGAATCCGACGTGGATCAATGGACTGAAACGGCACAAGCCGCAGGCATACGTCCGCAGTAAATCTGCTTTTGGATATTCCGACTTTATTGGAGCGGCGATGACTACAGAATCAAGGGGCGGGGAGAAGCAGGGAATGGAGAGCGTCAAGCAAGCTATCACACAGTACCTGGTGGCTAGTACTGCGCACATGCATGGAACTCCCTCCCGCACCGATCCAGCAATAGTCGCGTCGGAAGTAGAGCGCTTGAACTCCTCGGTCCGAGCGAGTGTGAGTGAGGGCATCAGTCCGTACGGCCAGCCGGCAGATTTCCAGATAGCACAGCTGCGGGCGAGCGATTCCAGCAATGCATTACAGCGAAAAGCGGATGGCCATGGATCCCGATCCCCCCAGGCTGTCGAAGGTCCGAGGGGTTTACCGGCGGGCCAGTATTTGACCCTGGCACAAGCGATACAGAAAATGGAAAACGGCGAACTTAACGCCGAGACATTGACTGCACAGAGTATCGCCCGCGCCACTGAGAGCCAACCGTCCCTGAACGCTTTCATCGAAATCTGGGCCGATCGCGCGATGGCTCAGGCCCGAGCCGCCGATGCAGAGCGTGCGCAGGGGAAAATCCGCGGCCCGTTGCACGGAATCCCGCTGGCACACAAAGACTGTTTTGAAATCGAAGGGCATGCCGCGACCATAGGCTCTCGGGCACGCCCCGCTGTCACCGCCTCGCGTGACGCCCATGTTATCCAGCGCTTAAAGGCGGCAGGGGCTGTCACAATAGGCGCATTGAATTTGAACGAGATGGTCGCAGGTCCGACGGGGCAGAATCCCTCGTTCGGCGACTGCTGCAATGCCCTGGATCCAGCGCGAATCTCCGGCGGTTCATCCAGCGGGTCAGGGTCGGCCGTAGCGTCGGGGGCGGTTTTCGCGTCTCTGGGTAGCGACACCGGCGGCTCGATACGGTTGCCTGCATCCGTGCAAGGGTTGTTCGGATTGAAACCGACTTATGGCCGTATCTCGCGCAGTGGATGTTTTCCCCGCGCCTATTCATTGGACTGCGTCGGTCCATTGGCGCGGACCGCAGAAGACTGCGCCATCATTTTGCAGGCGGTGGCAGGACACGATCAAGAAGATCCCTCTTCCTTGAATGCGGTGGTTCCCGATTATCCCGCTTTGCTGGACATTGCTGCGGAGAAGAGCCGAATCGCTATCTTGACTCTAGACGGCGCCGAGGCCTGTGATCCGGAAATCGATTCGGTCTTCCGCACTTTCGTCGGCCATGTCGAACATCTCTTTGGCACTGTGAGCGCCGTGGATTTTCCGCAACTCTCAGCCTGCTATGCCATGGGTGACGTCATTTCCAAGGTCGAGGCAGCGACGTTGCACGGCCAATGGATGCGAAGCCATGCCGACGCCTATTCTCAGGCGGTGTATTCCCGAACAGAGCCAGGACTGCATGTGCCTGCTGTACGGTATCTGGAAGCCATGATGGTTCGCGCGCGGATACTGCGGGAATTCCTGGACGGTCCGATGGCGAACGTGGATCTGATCCTGTGTCCGACTGTCCCCATCCCTGTCCCGTTGCGTACCGACGCAGATATGGAAAAAGCGGGCAGTGTGTTCAATGTCGTGAGCGCCATCACTCGGCTCACTCGACCGTTCAGTTATTTAGGCGTGCCGGTACTGACCATGCCTGTGGGGCGAGATGCGAACGGCATGCCGGTTGGAGTCCAGGTCATCGGCCGGCCGCTGGCCGAGGCCAGGTTGTTATCGTTTGCGCATCAGATGTCTGTTGCCTGAGCCAGCATCTGGCGCACAATTTACTTGATATGGCGTAGAGCAATGAACAGCAAACCGTGGGAAAAATATCTGGTTGACAGTGACAGGGCCGTTCTGGAGCGTGGCCGCTTCGCCCGCCGCATGGGCTACGGCGAAAAGCCGGCTGTCGTCGTTATTGACGCGCAGCGCTATATGGTCGGCGAAGAAGGCAACGACCAGGCATGGCCCTCCAGCTGCGGCGCTATTGGCCGTGAGGCAGTACGCCAGATTCAGCGCGTAGTCGAGCAGGCACAGAAAAGCGACGTGCCGTGCTTTTTCACTACCTTTGAGCTCGACCCCAATGGGAACGATATTGGGGTATACGGCCGTAAGCGCGATTTGCTCGACAGTGAGCATTGGTGTTTGGCTGGCACCTTGGGCGCGGAGCTTGTTCCCGAGTTGAAACCGGGAAAGAACGACGTCACGTTTGTCAAAAAGAAGCCCAGCGGGTTCCATGGAACGCCGCTGCTGGGCTATCTCGTCGAACGAAAAATCGATACAGTGATCGTCGTAGGTGGGGCCACCAGCAACTGCATCCGAGCGACCGTGTTCGATTCGTCTTCCTACAATTTCCGCACCATCGTTCCTCACGAGGCTGTCTTTGATCGCATTGCGATTTCGCATGCGATCAGTCTCTTTGACATGGACAGACAGTTTGCGGATGTCGTTGCTGTTGATGATCTCATCCCGTATTTGCAGGAGATTGACCGCTCTCGCTAAGTGGACGCTGAGTGCCGTATCAATCAGGCTGCATATGTGCAGCCTTTACCACCTTGCCCAATCGCACACGCTCGTCCTGAGTAAATTTGGTGAACTCTGCGCGGTCCATCGTGCCGGGTACGATGCTGCTCGCGTTCAATGTATCCAGGACCTCTTTGGATTGAGAGGCCTTGCGAACGGCGGCATTCACTTTATCCAGGATTTCTGGCGGCGTACCGGTGCGGGCGTACAGGCCTTCCCAGTGGCCGATACGTATATTGGGGAATCCTAGCTCCGCAGTGGTCTTGATCTCGGGTGCCGATGGCATTTTGTCCCAGGTCGTGGCCAGCGCTTTGAGTTTGCCCGCCTTGATCAGCGGCAACGTCACGATACTGGCTTCGGACGTCATATCAGTCTGGCCGCCGACGACAGCGGTGACGCCTTCCGAGCCGCTCTTGTACGGAATTTGCTGCACGTTGAGACCCGTCTCCAGCTTGACCATGGCGCCGACAAAATCCGGCGTGCTGCCCATGCCTGCTGTAGAGAAGGTAATGCGTTGATCCGCTGCTTTCTTCGCACGTTCGACCAGATCCTTCAGATCGGCCGCCGGATTGGACGGGTTTGCAACGATGACGGAGGGGACGATGGACAACAAGGCTACCGGCTCGATTTCCTCGTCTTTATACGGTTGGTCCGAGCGTATCAGACTGTTGGTGACGGTGCCGTTGGAGGCTGCCAAAAACGTATAGCCATCAGGTGGCGTACGCGCCACATAGGCTGCACCAACGATGCCGCCTGCTCCTGCGCGGTTCTCGACGATGACATTGGCTTTGAGATCGTTGGCGATCTGCTTGGCATATAGCCGGGCCACCAGATCGTTGGCACCTCCCGGAGAAAATGGGACAACGATGGTGATCGGCTTGCTGGGCCATGTGTCTGCGGCGTGCGCATTCAATGTGCATAGGGCAATCGCCGATAGGGCGAATGTGCCAAGAATTCTGCTAGGCATGATGTCTCCTTGATGTTCAGAGCGGTGTCGCACCTGCCTAGGATGCCTAGAAATGCTGAATACAAGCTGATAGTGAGATTTTGGGCCGGGTTTTACCATTCGGTATCGTGAGACTCGGCATCAGTCTTGGGTCGACCGTGGCGCATGCATCCGTATGAATTCACATAATCGATGCACCGTCGGCGTTTGCGTAAAGCCAGCGCGCATCACGATGCCATAAGGCTCGGCCGTGGATTTGATCTTCAGGTTCAGCCGCCGCAATGTCTTGGATTGTTCGAAAAAATCGATGGTTTCGCCCGAGAACAGCGCAATGATCTCGTTGCTTTTATGCAGCAACAACGCGGTGGCGAACGTCGACGATGTTTCGATGAAGCTGCGTATGGCGACATTCTGGCTCGCGGCTTCACGCTCCAGCAACGTACGCAAGGGCATATGGCCAGGAAACAGGATCCACGGGTATTGGGCGGCTTGCGCCAACGTGACGGTTTCCGCATTGGCCAAGGGGTGAGAGGGGGATGCCGCGACTCCCACGACCTCGTCGCACAGCCACTCAAAATGAAACGAACCCGGATGCGTTGCAACGGATGTCCGGCACAGCGCCATATCGATGGCGCCGCTCTGCAATTGTTCCAGCAGGTGTGCGCTCGTGTCTTCATACAGATCAATGCGCACCGTAGGATAGGCTCGGCGAAAGGCGACCAGCGCGTCGGCCAGCACGGCAGCCAATGCGCCCGCGACTGTCCCGACGGCGATGCGCAGGCCGCCGCCACGCGACAGCGAGCCCAGCTCATCATGCATGTGCGCCAGGCTCGCACACATCAAGCGTGCATGGCGAATCGCGCAGCGGCCCATATCCGTTGCCAGCAGCCCCTGAGGGGAACGGGCAAACAGCGTCGCGCCGATGGCGTCTTCGATTTCCTTCAGCGCTTTGCTCACTCCTGGCTGAGACATGTGCAACAACTCTGCCGCCCGATGGACAGAGCCCATGTCTTCGATCGCGATCAGAAGCTTCAGCTGTCGAAATTTCAGGCGGGAGCCGATTTCATGCAGGCTCGCCAATTCGGGTAAACACTGATGGGGTTTGTCCGGAGATTCCATTTTGTATTTTGAGTCCACCAACTCGCATAACGATAGCGCACTGCGGGGAGATAGACTGCTGCAGGTTCAAATTTTGCATCAACCAGGAGACAAGAATGAAGCTGTTGCGCTATGGTCTGCCGGGCCGCGAGGCCCCCGGTGTGTTGGACGCCCAAGGGCAGATCCGCGATATTTCCAGCCTGACCCAGGACGTAGACGGCGCTTTTCTCGCCAGCGACGCTTTCCGCGCACTGCAGAAAACCGACCTGAGCCAATTGCCCTTGGTCTCCGGCCAGCCGCGTCTGGGCCCCTGCGTGGGCGCGATCGGCAAATTCGTCTGCATCGGCCTGAATTACGCGGACCATGCCGCAGAATCCGGCATGCCCATCCCCGCTGAGCCAGTCGTATTCAACAAATGGACTTCGGCCATTGTCGGCCCGAACGATGACGTCAAGATTCCGCGCGGATCTGAAAAGACCGACTGGGAGGTCGAGCTGGGCGTGGTGATCGGAAAAACCGCTTCCTATATCGAGGAAGCCGACGCCTACGACTATGTGGCGGGTTACTGCGTCGTGAACGATGTGTCCGAGCGGGCCTATCAGATCGAGCGTGGCGGTACCTGGGACAAGGGCAAGGGTTGCGACACATTCGGCCCTACCGGCCCGTGGCTCGTGACCAAGGACGAAGTGCCTGATCCCCACAATCTGAAACTCTGGCTCGAAGTCGATGGCAAACGCTACCAGGACGGCAATACCTCGACCATGATTTTCAATGTTCCTCAGATCGTCGCGTATCTCAGCCGGTTCATGACGTTGAATCCAGGTGATGTGATTTCCACAGGCACCCCTCCCGGCGTAGGCATGGGTATCAAGCCCGAGCCCGTGTATCTGCGCGCTGGGCAAACCATGCGTCTGGGTATTGACGGCCTGGGCGAACAACAACAGAAAGTCGTCGCGGCTTGACGTACGCGACGAAGACAACCCCCACGTGATGTGCGCGGCAGGCTAGTCCCGAAAGGGAGCTTGCGCGCATGTAGGGGGTGGTTCGGCGATAAAAATGGAGACTTAAAATGAATCAGTACGACCTGAAAGGCCGTGTAGCCGTGGTTACCGGCGGTGCACAAGGCATTGGCTACGCAGTTACCCAACGGCTGTTGGCTGGCGGCGCCAAAGTCGCGATCTGGGACATCGACGATGCGGTGTTGAACCAGGCAAAGCAGACCTTGGGTGCGGGCGAGAATGTCCTGACCGTCAAGGTCGATATTGCGGATCTGGCAGTCGTGCAGTCAGCTGCCGAAACGACCGCAGCCACGCTGGGCGCTGTCGATATCCTCGTCAATAGTGCCGGCATCGCCGGAGCCAACGCGACCGTTGTTGACTACCCTGAGGCAGAATGGCATAGGGTGATGAATATCAATTTGAACGGCACCTTTAACGTCAACAAAGCACTGGTGCCCGGCATGATCGCCCGCAATTATGGACGTATCGTGAACGTGGCATCGATCGCGGGTAAAGAAGGCAACCCCAATGCTTCTGCCTACAGCGCATCCAAAGCCGGTGTGATTGCGCTGACAAAAAGCCTGGGCAAGGAAACTGCTGGCAAGAATATCGCCGTCAACGCAGTGACCCCCGCTGCGGCCAGAACCCGGATTTTCGAGCAGATGTCGCAGCAGCATATCGACTACATGCTGTCGAAAATCCCTCGCAATCGATTCGTCGAAGTCGACGAGATCGCCTCCATGATTGCATGGCTGGTCAGCGAGGAAAACTCCTTTACCACTGGCGCCGTGTTCGATCTATCTGGCGGCAGGGCGACATACTGAACTCGATAAATAAAAACAGAGGAGACACTCCATGAGCTACACCGCGCCTGTCGGTGGTATGCCGGCGTCCGCGTCTTTGCCTGCGACGACAGCCGAGAGCATTTATAGCAAGGTCTTTTGGCGGTTCATCCCGCTGCTGGTGATCTGCTGGGTCATCGCCTATCTGGATCGCGTCAATATCAGTTTTGCCAAGCTGCAGATGCAAAGCGAGCTGGGCCTGTCCGATGCGGCCTATGGTCTGGGTGCCAGTATTTTCTTCATTGGGTATTTCTTATTTGAAGTGCCCAGCAACATGATTCTGCATCGAGTCGGCGCACGCATATGGATCATGCGCATCATGGTGACATGGGGACTGGCCTCAGCCAGTGCCATGTTCGTGACAACGGAACTCGGGTTCTACGTGACGCGCTTTCTGGTCGGTGCCTTAGAGGCTGGCTTCGTCCCGGGGGCGCTGTATTTCTTTACCAAGTGGTTCCCGGCAGACCGGCGCGCACGTATTAATACGATCTTTATGTCCGGTATCGCCTTTTGCGGCATCATCGGCGGCCCGATTTCGGGCGGCATCATGAAGTTCACCGACGGCAGTCTGGGACTGTCTGGATGGCAATGGCTGTTCTTGCTAGAGGGGCTGCCTGCGGTCATTCTGGGTTTGATCGTGTGGAAATACCTGGATGACGAGGTACACGATGCCAAATGGCTGACCGAGGCCGAGAAAACCACCTGGAAAGCCCAGATCGATCGCGATGCAAAAACCGCCGAAACGCATAACTTTGGCGCGGCCTTGCGCGAGCCGGCGACGTATGTGCTGTCAGTGGTGTATCTGTGCCTGGCTGGCGCGATTTATGGCCTGGTGTTCTGGATCCCCCAGTTGATCAAAACGGCCGGCACCCAAGACCCCTTTGTCATAGGCATGATTTCGTCCATCCCCTATATCGTTGCAGGGATCTCCATGATCCTGCTGGGCAAAAACTCCGATCGCACCGGTGAGCGGCGTTGGCACCTGGCGCTGACGACCTTGGCAGGTGGCGTAGGGTACTTCATCAGCGGGCTATACAGCGATAACACGGTTGCGTTGCTGATCGGATTGACCATTGCCGCCACCGGCATTATTTCGGCCATCGGTCTTTTCTGGGTGTTCCCGCAACGTTTCCTGGGTGGGATGGCTGCCGCAGGCGGTATTGCCTTGATCAACTCCATTGGTCAATTGGGTGGCGTGATCACGCCGTACATGGTCGGCAAAATCAAAGACGTGACAGGCCAGACGACCTGGGGGTTGTACGCGATTGCTACGGCATGTGTGGTGGCCACCGTCATCATCGCCTGGGGATTGCCGAAGCGTTTCTATCAGCGTTCGGTTACGCCTCAATAGGCAGATTTGCTCACGCTTTGGATTGGACCCACGAGGCCGCATGAGACCGGCTTTCGTGGGGGACGCGACATCGCGCATGATAAGAAAAATCTCTCAATACCCGGACCATTTGTGATTACTTCGTCCGAGTGATCGCGTGCTAATTTTCCCTTGCAGTTCAACGACTAATTCTTAATGCAAGGGAATCACATTCATGAGCGCTGTTCACAGCAAGCGGCATTTTTTGTCGTCGTCCACGCGCCGCCGGATCCTTCTGGCGGCGTCCGTATCCGTATTATGTGCTGGCTTGTTCGGGCATGGGCAGGCTTACGCTGCAAGTGATTTCCCGGCCGATAAGCCGATCAACCTGGTGGTGCCTTTTCCGGCGGGCGGTGGCACGGATTTTATTGGCCGTTTGCTCGCATCCGAGCTTGGGAAAATCCTGCAGACCACCGTGGTGGTTGAAAACAAGGGCGGCGCCAATAGCAACATCGGCACCGCCTATGTGGCACAGGCCAAGCCCGACGGTTATACATTATTGCTATCGGGCGTAGGGATTGCGACCAATCAGTCCTTGTATAGCAAACTGCCATATGGACTGGATCAACTCGATCAGATCGCGATCCTGGCCTACGGGGCGGACGTGCTCGTGACCGCGCCTAATTTTCCGGCAAAAACGTTTGCCGAATTTCTGGAAATGGTGCGCAAGGAACCGGGAAAATATTCCTATGCTTCGTCAGGCAACGGCACCTCGGGTCACCTGGGTATGGAGATGCTCAAGATGCGTGCCAACCTGGATATGATGCATGTGCCCTACAACGGCGGCTCTGCGGCGATCAACGATGTGTTGGCGGGGCGAGTGGATACTTTGTTCTTGAACCAGGACACCGTACTGCCACACGTGCGAGCTGGCAAGCTGCGCGCATTGGCTATCGGCAGCACCGAGCGCAATCCTGTTTACCCGGACACGCCCACATTGGCCGAAAGCGGGCTGCCAGGATTCTCGTCAGAGTATTGGTTCGGCCTGAGTGCACCGGCGGGTTTGCCAGACGACGTTTTTCAGAAACTATTCGAGGCGACACGTACGGCGATGCAGTCCCCTGAAATCAACGAAAAGCTCGGCGCTGTCGGTTTGGTGATTCCGACGTTAACGGACCGGAATCAATACTCCAAGCTGGTCAATAGCGAAGTTGAAAAATGGGGAAAAGTCGTTCGCGCTTCGGGCGCGAGGATTGATTGAGCAGTACTGCTTGCTGCAGGAATCACACATTGCTCCACGATGAACTGACATGGCGGAGCAATGTGGTCAGCCGTTCTGATTCGAATCGTGGTCTGGCGTCAGGAAATTCAATCGCGTCAACGTATCGCGCGTAATATCAACCACAGAATCGATGTGTGCCCCATGTGAGGCCGTCAGGTACGAAATATAAAAGCGGGCAGGCGGAATCGGCGGATCGCAGGGAAGGGCTTGCAACATGCCCATGGCTAGCATGTCATGCAACAGTGGCACCGGCAGGATGCCAATGGCATGGCCCGCACCGATCAGACGAGAGATGAGGGCCAGCGAATTCGTCGTGCTGAGTCCCGCCATATCCACGCCACCGGAGGACAGCCATCCCTCCACCACGGTATACAACGTAGAGGGCGGCGAATGAGTCGCGATATGGTGCCCGCGCACATGTTCCGGGCGGAACGGTTCGGCATTGATACGCAGAGAAGGTGACGCCACCCAATAAAAAGGCATCCAGCCTATGAAAATGTCGCTGACGTCGTCACCTGTCGCGGGATTTGTGAGCAGCGCCATGTCCAATTCGCCGGCATTGAGTTTGCTGTTCAGCACTGAGCCGACATCCACGGTCATTTCCAGGGCCAGCGAAGGATAGTGTTCTTTGAGTTGTGCGATGACGGCGGTCAGGCCGACATTTGCGGAACACTCATCGGCCCCCAAGCGCAATTTTCCACCGAGCGTGCGGTCCTTTCCAAAGTGCTCCAACTGCCGGCTGCTGTGCAGCGTGGTTTCGGCATGGCGCAGGGCGGACTGTCCCACATCGGTCAACGTAATGCGTTGGCGTGACCGATCGAACAACTGCACGTCCAGAGTGTTTTCCAGTTCTCTGATGCGCGCGGAGACGGCCGGCTGAGTGACGTGCAGGTGCCGTGCGGCGGCATGAATGCTCCCGAGTTTGGCCGCCCAGTAGAACGCCTCGATCTGACTAAGGGTTATCCGCATGATAAGAATTTGTTGTCAAAGTAGGCCGAAATTTTGATTATTTGGTGCTGATAGCCACGTGCTACCTTTTTATTCATCGGGTTTTCGCCCTTTTCCATTGTAGTGAAACAAGTCGATGTATCAGATCAATCCGTTGCCCGAGCAGGTGGCGCCCGAGGATTTGGCGCTATTGCTGCAGGCCGAGCCGGCCACGATTGGGCACTTTCAGGCTAGTGGTATTTTGCGCGCGGATATCCGCGCGCATCAGCAGGACACGCGTGTAGCAGGGACGGCCGTGACGGTGCGTATGCCCGGTGTTGATGGCGGCATTTTGCACTACGCGATGGGGTGCGTGCGCCCTGGGGATGTGTTGGTGATTGATCGTTGCGGTGAGTCCGTGACGGCGGCACTCGGAGGTGCCATGGCGTTCGCGGCACGTCAGGCTGGTGTGGCGGCGATCATCGTCGACGGATTGGTCACGGATCTGGGAGAGCTGCGTCAACACGGGGTGCCCGTGTGGTCAAAGGGCCCTTCGGCCGTGACGACCCGTGTGCTGGGGATAGAGGGCGCATTCTGCGACACGATCAGCTGCGGAGGTGTCACTACGCAGCCGGGCGACGCGGTGCTGGCAGACGAAAACGGCGTCCTGATCCTGCGTCCGCATGCCTTGCGCGCTGCCGCCCAGCGCGCCGTTGCATTTCAGTTGCAGGAGCAGACCACTCTGACTCGTCTGCGTAGTGGCGAGAAATTTCCCGACGTCGTGGGCTCGCGCGCCGTGCTGGATCAAGCCATTGCCGCAGCCACCGCCGCACAACATTAACGAGATCAGTCATGAGTATTGACTTGAATGTAGCCAAACTGGCGCAGCGTATTGAACGTCGCGAGATCAGCGTCGAATCCGTGGTGCAAGCCTATCTGTCGCGCATCGATGCATTAGACGGCTGGCTGCACGCGTATGTCGATGTCTATGCCGACGAGGCGCTGGATGCTGCTCGCGCGGCAGACTTGCAGTTGCGCGCGGGCGTCTATCTGGGGCCTCTGCACGGTGTGCCGATCGCGCTCAAGGACATCATCGACATTGCCGGTCGCCCGACGACGATAGGTTCGCCGATTCATGCGCAGAATGTCGCGCAAAAATCCGCACGATTAGTCCAGCAATTGCGCCGAGCGGGCGCCATTGTGTTGGGAAAAACGCATATGGTGCAGTTCGCGATGGGCGCTTGGGGGCCCAACGAGCACATGGGCACGCCGCGTAATCCTTGGGATGACGAAGTGCATCGTATTCCCGGCGGCTCGAGCAGTGGCTCGGCCGTGGCGGTCGCAGGCCGTCTGGCACCTGTGGCGATCGGCACGGATACTGGCGGCTCAGTGCGTGTGCCGGCCAGCTATTGCGGCATTACGGGATTCAAACCCACCGTGGGCCGTGTTGCGACCGATGGTGTCGTGACCTTGAGTCATACCCTGGATAGCGTGGGTGTGTTTGCACATAGCGCAGCCGATGCGCGTGTTGTGTTTGACTGTTTGGCTCCGGCACGGCCTGGGGAATGGGTTGAGCCCCTGGCCGCGTTACGGTTAGGTGTGGAGGGTTTGACATTAGGTCGCTTGCCCGACGCTTTTCTGGTGGACGTTCAGCCTGGCGTCCGCCAGGCCTACGAAGACGCGCTAGGCGTGTTTCAGTCATTAGGGGCAAAAATCGTCGTCGTGACGCCGCCCGCCAGCCTCGATCAATTCAAGGCTGTCACAGGCGACATCATGATGACGGAGGGTGTTTTCTCGTTTGAACGCGAGATCACGGACCTCGATTTACCCGTAGACAGTTCGGTCCGCCCGCGCCTGCTCGCTGGGCTGGAGGTGTCTGCCGTACGTTATCTGGCGGCATTGCGCGAACGTGATCGGCTCCAGGCCGACATGTTGCGGCGACTGCATGGTATTGCGGGGTTACTCACGCCCACCACGCTGACCACTGCCGTAGCCCTGACGTCTGTGGATCACGGCCAGGCGCCTGTACAGTACACCCGCATCGGCAACTTGCTGCAGCTGTGCGGCGTCTCCGTGCCCAATGGCCGTGACGAGGCCGGCTTGCCCACAGGTTTGCAAATATTGTGTCCCGGCGGTGACGACCGATTGGCATTGTTCCTGGCCGAGACTTATCAACATCACACCGATTGGCATTTAGCCAGGGCGGAGCCGCAGCCTCCGGAGACGGCTCGCTGATTTGGCGTACGCAACCAACAAGGGGAAAACATGAAACGGATATTCATGGCGGCGCTGATGGCGGCCATGGCGACTGCTGCTGTCTCGGCGGACCTGCCCGCGACGCATTTCAGGGTCATCGGCGGTGGCAGCCACAACTACACGTATTCAGCGGTGGAAAAGCCATTCTGGGAAAAGACCTTGCCCGAGGCTTCGCAGGGGCAAGTTACCGCGGAGCTGGCGGGCCTCTCCGAGAGTGGGCTGAAGGGACCCGAGATCATTCGCCTGATGCGTGCGAACGCGTTGGACATCGGCATGGGTGTGTTCGCCTTTGTGAGCGGTGACGATGCCATGTTCGAGGGCGTCGACCTGCCGGGCATGGCGCCTGATATCGCCACGGCGCGCAAGATGGTACAAGCCTATCGTCCCGTGCTCGAGCAGCGTATGCGAGAGCGTCATGGCGTGCATCTGTTAGCGACGGTGCCCTATACCGCACAGGTGTTTTTCTGCCGTGAGCCTGTGAAGAGCCTCGCAGATCTCAAGGGACGCAAAGTGCGCACCCGAGGCAGCAACATGGCCGACTTTGTCAGTGCATTGGGTGCCGCGCCTGTGATGATCGCGTTTGCCGAGGTGATTCCCGCGCTGCAGACTGGCGTCGTGGATTGTGCCGTCACGGGCATCGGTTCCGGCAACGCGGCCAAGTGGTATGACGTTGCCAAGTATCTCTACAACCTGCCTATCGATTGGTCCATCGGTTTCTACGCTATCGGCGAAAAACGCTGGCAGCAGTTGGATCCGGCAGTACGGCAGCTGTTACAGGATCAAGCCTCGATACTCGAAAATCGGCTGTGGGAACAGACTGCACTGGAAAACGATTACGCGATGGCGTGCAACACCGGCCAGGGCGAATGCCGCATACATTCACCCGCCGATATGCAGGCGAGCAGTCCCGTGGGGCCGGAGCGTGAGGCACTGCGCGTAGTCGCCTCTCAGGTGGCGGGTCAATGGGGTAAACGCTGTGGGCCAGATTGTGCAAAGGCTTGGAGCGACTCAGTAGGACACGCTTTGGGCGTCACGTTGCCTTGATGTCCGTCAAACAGGGAAATTCCATGTCATCTTCATCTCATGCTTCGGTGCGCTTGCTAGAGCGCATCGCCCGCGGCGGTGCCTGGATCAGCGGGCTGGGTCTGTTGGGCGTTTCGTGGTTGATAGTCGTCGATTTGATTGCGCGCAAACTATTGGGCGTATCGCTGGGCGGTGCTGACGAGATCGCCGGCTATGTGCTGGCTGTGGCGAGCGCCTGGGCCTTTCCGATTACGCTGCTGCGGCGCTCTCATATACGGGTCGACGTGCTCTACACCCATCTGTCATCCAAGGCACGTGTGGCGCTCGATTTTTTCGCGTTGGCTTGCTTGAGCGTGTTCGTCGGCGTGTTGACGTTTCACGCGTGGACGGTGCTGTCCGATTCGATCAGCTTTCACTCCGTTTCCAATACGCCATTACGGATCCCTCAGTGGATTCCGCAATCTTTATGGTTCGCCGGCTATGCCTTTTTCTCGCTGACGGTAGTGGTGTTGGGCGCTTGCGCGTTGGCACGTGTCGTGTCTGGGCGTTGGCAAGACGTCAATGGGCTGATTGGTATTCATTCGCTGGACGAGGAAATCGAAGCCGAAATGAAGTCATCCGATCTGCACGTTACTCCCTCACAACCCCAACGCTAAGAACCTGCCATGTTGACTGTGACGATTTCGATGTTGTTAGGCCTGCTGGCGCTGAGCGTGACTGCTGCGGCTACGGTCGCGTTGCTGGGCCTGACATTGGCCGAGGCCTACTCCCCGCTGTCGCTCGCCAATGCCATGGGCGAATTGGCGTGGGGCACCAGTTCCGAGTTTCTACTGGTCGCCATTCCCCTCTACGTACTGATGGGAGAGCTTTTGGTCAGCTCCGGCGTCGCCGGACGGATGTATGGTGCTGTCACGAAATGGGTCTCGTGGCTGCCTGGGGGATTGATGAACGCCAATATTGGTGCATCCGCTTTGTTTTCAGCGACCAGTGGATCCAGTGTTGCGACGGCGGCGACCATTTCGACATTAGCCTTGCCGGAGCAGCGCAAGGCGGGCTACAACGCGCCGCTTTTTCTCGGGTCGATCGCGGCCGGTGGGACGTTGGGAATTCTGATACCGCCATCGATCAATATGATCGTGTATGCGCTAATCGCTAATGTCTCGGTACCGAAACTCTATCTGGCCGCCACGTTGCCCGGTATTGTGTTGGTGATCCTGTTCATTGCGCTGATCGTCGGCCTATGCCTGTGGCGTCCCGGCTTGGCCGGCAGACGGCTATCGATCAGCTGGGCAGAGCGGATTGCCGCATTGCCTCATTTGTTGCCGCCGCTTGCGATCTTTGCGTTGGTGATCGGCGTCATCTACGGCGGTGTCGCGACCGCCAGTGAATCCGCAGCACTGGGCGTGGTCGCCGCGACATTGTTGTGCTGGGCCAAAGGCGCCATGAGCTGGGAAATGCTGAGCCGCGCGTTTGAGGCCACATTGCGCACCACTGGCATGATCATCTTGATTACGTTGGCTGCCTTCTTTCTGAATTTCGTTCTGTCCTCTATCGGCCTCACCACGCTCCTGGTGGATCAGGTGACAGGGCTGGATCTGCCGCCGCTGGGCATGATGTTGGCGATCATCGCGTTCTATATCTTGCTGGGCTGCTTCATGGATACCCTGGCGATGTTGGTGACGACTGCGCCGCTGACCGTTCCTATTGTGGTTGCGCTGGGCTATGACCCTATCTGGTTCGGCGTCATGTTGATTGTGTTGTGCGAAATGGGCCAATTGACTCCCCCCTTTGGCATGAACCTGTTCGTGGTTCACAGTGTGCGCGGCGAGGGGAAGTTCATGGACGTGGTAGTGGGAGTGCTACCCTTTCTGCTGATGTTGCTGGCGATGATTGCGCTGCTGCTGGCTATTCCCGAGCTCGCGATGTGGTTGCCATCGGTGGTATCCGGCAAATGAGGACCGGGCCGGTCGATAGACCGGCCTTTTTCTTTAAATGGCCGACGCGTTTTAAAATCACTCCTGGTAATATGCATAGATTGAAAATGCATATTGTGTAATGCCCAGGCCATCTCCTGGGCATCGCTACCTCCAGACCCATGAATCGCAACCTCTGGCTGTTATCCATCCTGCAGGGCTTGTTCCTGACCAATAACGTCACGTTCATGGCCATCAACGGCCTGGTGGGATTTTCCTTGGCGCCCTACGGATGGTTGGCGACCTTACCCGTGATGGGATACGTCGTCGGGGGTGCGATCTGTACCGGCCCGGTGGCGTGGACGCAGCGGCGCTTCGGGCGCAAGACCAGTTTCGTGTTGGGATTGGTTGTGGCGGCAGGGTCCGCGTTGCTGTGTGCTTTTGCCGCCTATATCCAGAGTTTCTGGCTGTTGTGCACCGCTACGATGATCGCGGGTTATTACTCCGCCAATGGGCAGCTATATCGTTTCGCATCTGCCGAGTTCGCAGCGCCAGAGGCGCGCGAGAAAGCCGTGTCGATGGTGATGGCCGGTGGTTTGCTGGGGGCCGTCTTGGGACCTAATCTGGCCTCGTATTCAAAAGCCTGGCTTGCGACCCCGTTCATGGGGGCGTATCTCGCTTTGGTGGTGGTGGCGTTGGTCGCGATGGTGCTGCTGTTCTGCATGGATTTTCCCGAGGCGCCCAAACGCGCGTCGGTATCCGGCGGGCGCCCTATGTCGGTGATCGCGCGGCAACCCGCATTTCTCGTTGCAGCCGGGGCGGGTGCATTGAGCTATGGCGTCATGAACCTGCTGATGGCGGCGACCCCATTAGCCATGCAACATCATGGTATGCCGTTTGACGATGCAGCATTCGTGCTGGAATGGCACGTCATCGGGATGTTTGCGCCCGGCTTTTTCACGGGATATCTGATCAAACGATTCGGCGCGCTGTCTGTGATGGCCTGCGGCGGTTTGCTGAATCTGTTGTGTATTGCCGTTGCGCTGTCGGGCACGGATCTGCATCATTTCACGGCATCGCTGTTCATGCTTGGCGTCGGATGGAATTTCCTGTTCACTGGCAGCACGACCTTGTCCCTGTCAACCTACACTGCCGAAGAAAAAGACAGAGCGCAAGGCACGATGAATTTCTGCGTATTTGCGGTGATGGCCTTGAGTTCGTTGACGTCGGGAATGTTGGTCACCACGCAGGGGTGGACGATATTGAACGTTGGATCTCTCGTGCCCATGCTCGCGATTTTGGTTGGGTTGGCATGGTTGGGATATCGCCATAAAAAAGAGCCTAGAGAGGTAGCCGTAGGGTGAGCGAGGATGCGATGACCGATTTCGCTGCTACACGTCGTCCTCAGCAGGTCGGTCAACTCATTCGCTTCTGGCCCTCACCGAGCGGTTGGATGTTCCTCTGCGTGAGCGTAATCGAAAGGCGCGATTTTGCTGATCGACGGCGTGCCGACAGATTATTCGGCGACGACGCTGGTCGAGAAATGGCAAACAACGCTTGACGAGGGCAATTGGTGGCATTTAGTATATGTTCGAACAAATGGACAAATACGCATGGCCACCGAAAAAATAGACAAGGGGACAAAGCCATCCAGGTCTCCAGCGAGGGGTAAACCAGCACGCAATGCGACGAACACCGTCGATGCGTTTGCGGAGTTACAGGAGTTGCCTGCGCCACGTCATCAGAACCTGACGCGGACGCTTGCTGCTGAAATTCGCAACGGCGTTTATCCCGTCGGTAGCAAGTTACCCCGCGAGTTGGATCTGTGCACGCAGTTTGGCGCGAGCCGGCATACAGTACGCATTGCGCTTGATCGATTGACCCGTGCTGGTTTGATCAAGCGCACACCGCGCTTGGGGACCGTCGTTATCGCCACTGTCGTGCAACGGGAGTTTCAACTGGCGGTGAGTCAGATCTCGGATTTGATGCAGCATGGCGCACAGACCCGAATGAAGGTCCTGACTCGCCAGATCGAAACAGTGGATGCCGATGCGGAACCGGCATTGATGCCCTACGAAGGCCAACAATGGTTATTCGTGACGGGGCTGCGCTACGAACATAATCAGACGGTGCCTATCTCCTGGCACGAGGTATGGGTGCACCCCGATTATCGTTCGGTCGAAGGTGTGCAGGGGTTCATTACCCGTTCAATATTTCGCTTGGTCGAGCAACAATTCAATGTCTCTGTCGCGCGTGTGCGCCAGACCATACGGTCCGCCACGTTGCCTCAGGACGTTGCACGCAATCTGCAGGTGGACTCGAGCACGGCATGTCTGTGGGTGCGCCGCGAATACTACGACGCACATGACCGCATGATTGAGTTATCGCTCAGTGTCCATCCTGGCCATCTTTTCTCGTACGAGATGACGTTAGAAAGGAATACATCGGGTCCCAGAACGGACTGATCTTTTTGGAGTCGGGGCGCCTCCTGCTCACATTCATAAATAACGCGCCCGAGGAGACAAGCATGACCATGCATCGAGTCGCCTGTATTGTTGCGGGCGGGGCAGCACTCGCCCTGAGCACTTGTAACGCCCTCGCGCAATATGATTATCCCAACCAGCCTATTCGACTGATTGTTCCCTATTCGGCAGGTGGCGGGACAGATACCGTCGCCCGGAAATGGGGGGAACGAATAAGCCAACGGCTGGGGCAAAACGTGATTGTCGAGAATCGTCCCGGTGCCAATGGGATCATTGGTACGCGTGTGGTCGCAACGGCGAAGCCCGATGGCTACACCCTGGTCTTGGTCGTCAACAGCCATCTGATTAATCCTCTAGTGCAAAAGGACATGCCGTACGACACGTTCAAGGATTTCGTCGGTGTCACAATGGTTGCCCGCTCGCCTCTCGCTTTTCTGGTGAGTTCGACGTTGCCGTTCAAAACGATGAACGAGTTTATGGACGCGTCACGCAAACCGAACGCACGATATTCGTATGGCAGCTCCGAAAATATGACGCGTCTAGTCGGAAACATGCTCGACTATTACGGAAAACTCAATATAGTCAGCGTCTCGTATAAAGGTGGGGCGCCGTTGATGACGGATGTCGCGGGTGGCATCGCGACGATAGGCACAACCAGCATTCTGACATCAAAGGCGTTCGTAGACGGCGGGCGAGCTCGTCCCCTCGCTATTACCGGATCGAAGCGTACGCCAGTGTGGCCCGATGTACCGACGATGAAAGAACTCGGAATGCCAGAGTTCAATGAGGTCTATACGTCATACAGTCTTTTTGCTCCTGCAGGAACGCCCAAACCGATACTGGAAAAACTGCAGCACGAAACAAAGGCAGTGGTATTCGATTCGTCCATGCGCTCGGTTCTCGCCGAGCAGGCTGCCGAGCCGGTCGCAGATACCGTGGATGAATTCAATGCTGCGAATGAGCGCGCCTTCAAATTCTGGAAATCGCTCGCCGACGCTATCGATCTCAAACCCATCTGAAAGGAGTGTGCATCATGATTGAGGCTATTACTCAACCCCGTGGTTGGAACCGCACTGATCTGGAGCAGGATTCTTCATGGATCTATCGGCTGACGTCGGATGATATTGCTCAGTTGCGCGGTGCGTTGAGTCATGCACTGGCAAGCGGCCGATCAAAGATGGAAATGTCGCGCGACGATTTTCCCATCAATGAAGCATTGAGGCGGAAATTAAAAGACCTCATCGCCAGCACGCAGACCGAGCATGGATTCAAACTGATGCGTGGCTTTCCTGTCGGGGACTATTCCGAAGAAGAGCTTCGGATATTTTATTGGGGGCTCGGATTGCAATTAGGCGTCCCACGCCCTCAAGGAAAGGCGAGTGCATTCATGTCTGATGTGCGAGATGCGGGGGGAACCTATAGAGCAAAGACAGGGCGCGGCTATAACACGAGCTCGCGGTTGGATTTTCACGCCGATGGTTCCGATATGGTCGGATTGCTGGTAGTGCGTGTGGCTAAATCAGGAGGTGAGAGCATGATTTCGAGCTCGATTCGTGCTCACAATGAAATGCTGGCCATGAGACCGGATTTGGTCCATGTGCTCTACCAACCCTTTGTTTTCAGCCGTCAGGGCGAACATGCGCCAGAGGAGCCTCCTTACTACGAGGCGCCAATATTCGGGATGCAAGACGGACACTTTGTTTGCCGCCACATTCGGAATCACATTAATTCCGCACAGTTATCATTTCCCGAAGTTCCGCGACTCACACCCTTGCAGATCGAGGCGCTGGATATGCTCGATGCGACGCTGGCGCGTCCTGACCTTTGCTTTAGCATGAACTTTGAGCCTGGCGATCTGCAGTTCATTAATAACCACATCGTCTTGCACGCTCGCACTGAGTATGAGGATGAACAGGAGCCCGAGCGCAAGCGGTTTCTTTTACGGCTTTGGCTGGCGCTTCCGGAGGGGCAACCATTGCCAGAAGGGCTGCGTGCGGCCTACAAGGACGTGGCCCCGAAATCGGTGAGGGGAGGATTTCGCGGAGTGAACGTTACGCCGGAAGTGCAGGCGTTCGAGCAGCGTATCGCCAGCGAGCATGGTATGAGGTTCGACATCTATCGCGATCGCCAGAGATATGCGGAAGGGTCCATTCATCAGACCTCAGCATGATCGACGGAGATGGCAGAAAGGATGCTGTGTCCTCGCATGGACAGTGAATGGCGCGAATATATGTTGAGAACCTGATAAAGGGATTACGTTCATGAATCCAGGTAAAGAGTTTCGTAAACGCTTGGAGGCAGGGCCCATCGCTTGCTTGGGCGCGTATGACGCCTTGACGTCGCGTCTCGTGCAACAGACAGGTGCTCGCGCCATGTATATCAGCGGCTATGCGGCGGCGGCAGCGGCACTGGGGTATCCTGATCTGGGGCTGGTGAGCCAGACGGAAATGGCCGAGCATATCCGTCGCATCTGCCGGGTGACGGATCTGCCGGTTATCGCAGATGCAGATACCGGATACGGCGGCATTCTTAGCGTGCAACGCACGATTGAACTCTGGGAGGCTGCCGGCGCGGCCGGCTTGCATGTAGAAGATCAGGGATTTCCGAAGAAATGCGGCCACATTGCCGGAAAGACGGTGATTCCCGTCGAGGAAATGACGCAGAAAATCAAGGCCGCCATTGCTGCGAAAGAAAATTCGGATTTCTACATCATTGCTCGTACCGATGCCATTGCCGTCACAGGCTTGTCGGATGCGATCGAGCGATGCAAACGTTTTGCCGATGCAGGGGCAGACGCATTGTTTGTCGATGCGCCAGAATCCATCGATCAAATCCAGAAAATTGGCGAGGCGCTAAAAGGCTGCGGCAGACCTCTAGTGTTCAACTCTGCCCGCACAGGGAAAAGTCCCTTTCTGTCGGAAAAGGCGTTGCAGGAACTGGGGTTCACCATCGTGCTTTACCCGATCGAGGCGATGACCGCCGCTCATCACGCTGTCAAAGAGATTTTCGAAGTCATCGTGCGTGAAGGCCGCACGGACACCATCGCCGATCGGATCTCGTCATTTAGCGAGATCAACGAGTTAGTACAGTTGCCGCAGTATGTACGGCACGAAAGTTCCTTTGGATAGTGTTGCTGCGGACCGGTTGCATGTTGTTCAAGAGGTCTGGTCGCGTGCCCAGCTCCGTTCGAAATCCCAGACTTCTTCAAAGCCTATCAGTTTGCAGAACTCTCCAAAGTCGAACATGTCGATGTCGGGTGTCTGGCTCAGTCCGTCATTTTTGAGTATGCGCAACGCTTTTTCCATGGCTGCAGCGGCCACGAGACTCGTCATCGCGGGATAGATGGCTAGCGCATATCCGATTTCCTGGAGTGTTTTCGCTGGCAGGATAGGGGTCTTGCCGCCATCTGCCATATTGGCCAGCATGGGCACGTCAAATGCATCGCAAGCGCGGCGCATTTCATCTTCTGATTGGGGGGCTTCAAAGAACAGAATGTCGGCGCCTGCTCGGGCATATGCCTCCATGCGTCGCATCGCTTCGTCGACGCCCAGCGATGCTCGGGCGTCTGTGCGAGCAATGACGAGGAAGTTCTCTTTGTCCTCCCTTGCCTCGACAGCAACTTTGATCTTGTCGACCATGTCCTCTATGGGTACACATCGCTTGTAGGGGGTATGGCCGCACTTCTTTGGAAACTCCTGGTCTTCGAGTTGAATGGCAGTCACCCCCGCGGCTTCGTAGCCGCGCACAGTGTGATGCACATTAAGCAAGCCACCGTAACCGGTATCGGCATCGGCGATCAGTGCCGAGCTAGTGGTTTGCGTCACGGTACGCATGCGATCAACCATTTGGGTGTAGGTGGCGATGCCGGCATCGGGCAAGCCCAGAGAGGATGCGGTCAACCAATAGCCAGAGCCATAGACGACATCGAACCCGACTTTGCGGGTCATGAGTGCGGCGATCATGTCTTGTACACCAGGGACGATCAGGAATTCGCCCGCATCGAGTTTCTTACGCAGAATGGGATTGGCCATAGGAACGGTTTTTGGTGAGTTAATTGGGAGACAGTGCTTCAATCGAGTTTCAAATTGGCAGTTTGCGCGATTTTTTTGTTTTTCTGCAGATCGTTTTCAATCTGTTTATAGAAGTCTTCGGGAGTTCCGGGCGTTGTGACCACTCCGAGATTGATTAGCCGCGCCTTGGTATCGCTGTCGTTGAGAACGGCCTGTAGCTCCGTATTTAGACGCGCGATAATCGTTTGAGGCGTACCGGCAGGAGCCATCAAACCGACCCAGGAATTGAAAACGTAGTCTTTTACGCCTTGTTCGTCGAGCGTGGGTACGTCAGGCAGCGAAGGGGCTCGTTCTAGCGACGTCATGGCGATGGCTCGCACCTGATTGCCTTGCAAGAATGGCAGGGCGCCTGCGACCGAGGAAATGGTCATGGGCAGAACTCCCCCAGCGACATCGACAACGGCCGCGCTGCCTCCCTTGTACGGAACCGCTTGCAACGGAATGCCTGTGCGCTGGCTCAACATGGTGCCCGCCAAATGAGGAGTGCTGCCATTGCCCGCAGTGCCATAGAACAGCCCTTCTTTGCTTTGTTTGGCTTGCGCCATCAACTCACTGAAATTGTGTATCGGCAGTTTGGGGTTGACCAGGACGACGAGTAAAGCGTCTCCGATCTTGCCGATGGAAGCGAAGTCTTTCAGCGTGTCGAACGGGACCTTGGTGTAGACATTGGGATTGATCACCAACGTCCCGTCATATCCCAGCAATAGGGTGTAGCCGTCGGGAGTGGCACGAGCTACCTCGGCGGTGCCGATATTGCCCCCTGCGCCGGGGCGGTTTTCTACAATGACTGTCTTCCCCAAGCGTTGACCCAGTCTCTCGGCGACGATCCGAGCGGCGGCATCGGTGACCCCCCCGCTGACAAAGGGAACGATGAGACGAATGGGTTGTGTGGGATAGTTGTCTGCCGCGTTGGACGTGCTCCAACTACCTAGCGTCATGGCCAATGATGCGGCAGCTGCCAGCAAGGTGCGTCGGAACGGGGAGGGTGTGGCGATCTTGTACATGGGCTGTCTCTACAGGATGTGATTTTGTCTGTTACACGATGCGGTTGAAGCACGTGCATTATTTATTTTCCGTCAAAAATGTCTGACACTTTTATGTGACTTTAGTGTATGATTTTTATCGGGTCAAATAGAATTACGCCATCTATAGGATTAATTTGGTCGTATTTATGAACTTGGCAGATAACCGCGCGAATGCCGCCGTGGACGAGTCCACAGGCCGCTCCGGCGAAACCGTAGAGCGCGTGGCAAATGATCTGAAGATGGGCATCCTCGAGGGCCGCTACGCACCGGGCCAGCGCTTGATCTCGCGCGACATTGTTGAGCAGTTAGGCGTCAGCCGCAGCTCGCTGCGCGAGGCGTTTCGCCGGTTGGAGGCGGATGGTCTGGTTCATCTGATTCCGAATAGGGGCGCGGTCGTGCGCCGCTTGTCGCCGGACGAAATACGGCACATGTATCAGATTAGAGAAGCCCTTGAGGGCTATGCGGCGCAGTTGGCGGCGCAACGAATCGACGAGGGGGCGAACCGCCAGCGCTTGATCGATGTCGTGGCGCGCGGCCGCAAGCATCGAGAAAGGCCAGTATTTCAGCAGTTCGCCATCGACAACCAGGATTTTCACCGAGAGATTGTCCGTATTACCGGCAATCCGTTGCTCGCTGATCTGATTGAAAAGCATCACCAATCCGTATTCATCAGCCAACTGCGGCAGGTCATCAGTGAAGAGGAAGTGATCTATCAGGCACTCGACGAGCATGAGGTCATCGCCGACGCAATTTTGGCGGGTGACGCCGACGCGGCATATGCCGCCATGAAAAAGCACTTGTGGCGTTCTGCAGATCAATTGCTGGAACGTTTGAATAATTCGTTAGACCGCTGATCAGGGCGTCGTCCTCGGGCTTCGTACTGCGGCGTTGCATACCCAAAGGGATGACGCATGAGCAAAGGAACTATGTTCGACAAAATCTGGGATGCGCATGTGGTAACCCAGATTTCGGAGGACGTCGCGTTACTGCACATTGACCGGCATTTGGTACACGAGTTGACCACCGTGGAAGCCATACGCGTTCTGGAAGGGCGTAGCCTGAGTCCAAGAAATCCCGGGCTGACGTTTGCCACGTTGGATCATGTCATAGGAACCGAGCCAGGCCGTGTCGAAAACGGCCCGCCCAGCGCTCGTCATATGATGCAGGGGCTGCGTGAGCAAACGGCTCGGCTGGGCATGCCTATGTTGGACATTACCGATGGCCGGCAAGGTATCGTGCATGTGGTCGGGCCGGAACAAGGGCTGAGCCTGCCGGGTACGACTATTGTTTGTGGTGACAGTCATACCTGCACTCACGGCGCATTCGGCGCACTGGCCTGGGGGATCGGTTCGTCAGAACAAGTGCACGTGTTGGCGACGCAGACCATCAGGCAGCGCCGCCCACAGACGATGCGGATTTCGATAACAGGACAACCGTGTAGCGACACGACGGCAAAGGACGTCATTTTGCACGTGATCGGTGTGCTGGGAACTTCCGTTGCGACCGGATACGCAGTCGAGTTTGCAGGTGAATGTGTACGTGCCTTTGATATGGAGGCGCGTATGACATTGTGCAATCTCGCTATTGAAATGGGAGCTCGCGTGGGGATGGTGGCTCCAGATGAGGTGACTTACGCCTATCTGTCAGGCCGCCCGTATGCGCCTCAGGGACAGAATTTCGACAAGGCTGTGCAGTACTGGACCACCTTGCCGTCGGACTTAGACGCTGTATTTGACCGAGAGCTTAGTGTCGATGTGGAGGGTCTCGAGCCCATCATTACCTGGGGGACCAGTCCAGAGCACGCGATGGCTATTACGGGAGTGATTCCAGATCCGGAAAATACAAGTGACGCTGCGAAACGGCAGGGTATGCGTTCCGCGTTGGAGTATATGCGTCTGAACCCGGGCCAATCGTTAGCAGGTACGCCCGTTGACCACGTATTTATTGGGTCTTGCGCCAACAGCCGTATCTCGGATCTACGAGCCGCTGCCCACGTCGTGCGCGGCAAGAAAGTGGCTGCCAGTGTCGAGGCGTGGGTGGTGCCGGGCTCTCTGCCCGTCAAATTCCAGGCCGAGCGAGAGGGCCTGGACGAGATCTTTCGTGAGGCGGGTTTCCAGTGGCGTGAACCCGGATGCTCGATGTGCGTAGGAGCAAATGGCGACATGGTGTCTGCGGGCCGGCGCTGCGTATCGACATCAAATCGAAATTTTGTCGGGCGGCAGGGGCCCGGGGCGCTGACGCATCTGGCTAGTCCGGCAACGGCCGCAGCTTGCGCCATCGCGGGCTGCATCACCAGTTCATCATCGTTGCTGGAGAGCGCAGCATGAGACGCTTTGTGACGTTTGATAGTGTGGCGGCCGTGATTGATCGCGACAATGTTGATACGGACATGATCATTCGTATCGAGCGTATGACAACGCTAAAGCGAGGACAGTTTGCGCCATGGGCGTTCGAGATGTTGCGCTATCAGCCGGACGGTCGGGAGAATGAGGCCTTTGTCTTGAACCAGGAGCCATTTCGACGGGCAAAAATCCTCGTCTCTGGAGAAAATTTCGGCTGCGGAAGCTCGCGAGAGATGGCGGTGTGGGCGCTGGATGATTTTGGCGTTCGTTGTATCGTTGCGCAAAGCTACGGCGATATTTTTTATAACAACTGTCTGCAAAATGGACTGTTACCTATTCGGCTATCCGCGAGCCAGATAGAAAAAATAGTACCGCTGGCCAGGCAGGGGCAAACCTTACATGTCGATTTGGGCGACAGTGCGATACGCGTCGGCAATCATCTCGAGATTCCATTTGTTGTTCCTGCGCACCAACGTGAAGCCTTGTTGAACGGCTGGGATGACATTGATCAAAGCCTGGTGCTCAGCGAAGACATTTCCGCATTTCAGCAGCGAGACCGACTGGTTCGCCCCTGGATCTACGACATCGCGCAATAGGGGAGCGTACGATGCTCGTACGAGATGAGCGGCACACAGTGGAGTAGATATGAATGGTTTTGAGTTTTCGACGGTCCCTCATTTGATCGTTGAACGGGGGGCTGCTCGCCATTTGGGCGAGCGGCTGCGCGGCCGGTATGCAGCGAGTCGTTTGTGCCTGATCACCGATCAGTTTCTGCATGCTAGCGGTCTGCTTGATTCTGCCTTGGCGGATTTGCATGCTCATGGATGGAATGTCACGGTCATTGACGATGTGGTGGCAGATCCACCTGATGATGTTGTATTAAAGGCCGCCGAGCGTGCTCGAGATTTCGGGGCGGAGGTCGTGTTGGGGTTAGGGGGCGGATCGTCCATGGATGTCGCCAAGCTTATTGCTGTGCTTTGCGGGTCGGCGCAACCTTTAGGCGAAATGTATGGCATTGGCAAGGTCACGGGACCTCGCCTGCCACTGATCCTGATACCGACAACGGCTGGCACGGGATCTGAGGTGACGGCGATTTCTATTGTGACTACCGGCGAAACCACCAAGAGCGGTGTCGTGTCGCCATTGTTGACGGCCGATCTGGCGATCCTCGACGCTGACCTGACATTGGGCCTGCCTTCAGCAGCCACTGCAGCGACGGGTATTGACGCCATGGTCCATGCGATCGAGGCGTACACCTCGGCGCGGCTGAAGAATCCTTTGTCCGATATGCTGGCCAAGCAGGCTATGACGCTACTGTCGAGAAATATTCTGCAGGCCTGTCGTGAGGGGACGGACATAAATGCCCGCGAAGCGATGTTGCTTGGTGCAACGTTAGCGGGACAGGCATTCTCCAATGCTCCTGTCGCCGCGGTTCATGCATTGGCCTACCCGTTGGGTGGACATTTTCATGTCCCGCATGGACTATCCAATGCCCTGGTATTACCTCATGTGCTGCGCTTTAATCTTCCGTGCGCGCAGCCGTTATACGCGGAACTTGCCAGGACGCTGCCCGCAGAAAATTGTCCCGCGGACCAAGCGGGCGCCGCGGAGTATTTTATTGATCAGATACAAGCTCTGGTTATAGAAACCGCGATTCCGCGTACGCTACGCGAGGTTGGGGTTCGCGAAGGCGATATTGCGCTTTTGGCTCAGGAGGCAATGCAGCAGCAGCGCTTGCTGGTCAACAACCCGCGTACCGTGACGCAGGCTGACGCTTTGGCGATCTATCTGGCAGCGTTCTGAGAGTTTTCTTGTTTCCATGGGGGCGATTCAGTGTGCTGCTGCCATGGCATACTCAGTCGCCCGGCGAGGAGGAGCCGGGCGATTCAGGGGTATTAGCTTGAAAACGCCAATTCCTCTCTCTCGATTTTCCGAAAGCCTCTATTGAAGTAGAGCAGCGGCGTCGCGTCACACCGCTCGATATCGTCTACCCGACCTATAAGCACTGTATGGTCTCCGGCCTCGTGGCAATCCTGTGCCACGCAATGCAACGACGCCAATGAGCCTGGCAGAACAGGGGGGTGGGGCTTGCTCTTCGTGCCGAATCTGAAGGCATGCTGTCCGAATTTGTCGGCATTTTTTCGTGAAAATTGCAGTGCGATCTCTTGCTGTTCTTCTGAAAGAATATTGATTACGTATCGTTTGGCGCGTACAAACGCGGCGTGTGACTCTGCGGTCTTGGCGAGGCAGACGAGGACTAACGGCGGATCCATGGATACGGATGAAAATGAGCTCGCGGTGAATCCCCAATGACGACCTTCGTGGTCAGTGGTCGACACAATGGTGACTCCGCTCGGGAATGCGCTGAGCGCATCCCGGAACGTCTTGATATCGTGCAGGGCCATGCTGTTTATTCCTTGATTCGTCTCGGTTGCGAATAGTCGACTGCCGTCGTGCAGGTTCAGGCTTTAAGTCTATTTATCCGTCGATACGAGAACAATTTCGATATTGCAATGAATCTATCAAGGAAACCGATAGATGGCCTGCGATGGCACCATGTGGCGCTATGGCGCATTGACCACGATGGATTCGAAGTTATCTTGCAGAAACTTGATAAAACTATCGACTGCCGGCGTCGGCTCGACATTACGGTTGCGCAAAATGCCGAAGCTTCGAGTCAGGTGGATGTCCTCGATTTCTAACGTACATCGAGTATCGATCGCATAGCGCTGTGCCATCGAGCGTGGCAAGACGGTTGCGCCTAACCCTGCATCGACTAGGCCTAGCAGCGTACTGAGATTGATGACCTCGCGAGTCGGCTGCATGGCAAGGTTGCGCTGCCGCAGTTCGCTGGCCAGCTTATCGCGCAGCATTGAATAGCGACTCAACATGACCAGGGGGACTTCGGCCAACTGCGATAGCGACACCTTCCCTGCGTGAGCCAGCGGGTGTCCCTGGGGCACGATCAAGAGGATGTCTTCCTCGGACAAGGGTTCGAAATGCAGTTTCTTCGAGTCGTTGTCGAAGGCGACGACGGCAAAATCCACATCTGCACTCTCCACTTTTTGGATGACATCTTCGTACTGTAGGTCTCGCAGGTGAATCTCTATATCCGGATAGCGCACCCCGAAATCATGAATCAGGGTGGGCAGCATCATGGCCGAGATCATAGGCGTCGAGGCAATGGTGACGCGTAGGCGAGCAGCCTGGGCGTCAGCCTGGAACTCCTGAAGCAAGTCTCGCAGTCCACGCAACGTGATCTCTGCCCGCTCTTGCAGACGCTTCCCTTCGTTTGTCGGTTCGACATGGCGCGTAGTACGAACGAGAAGTTTTGTTTTTAATAGAGATTCAAGTCGCTGCACACGGCTGGTGACCGACGGCTGGGAAATGTGCAGACGGCGCGCGGCCAGGCTAAAGCTGCCGAGCTCGACGACGACCAAAAAGGTCTCCAGCTCGACCAGATCGAATCGCATGGTCATGGATGCAGGGGCGGCAGCCGTTGCTGTCTTTCCCTCAGTATCTGGCGCAGCCATTTTCTTGGTCCCACTCCTGCTTTTATTAGGAATGCCTATTAGTCTATCTCATAAAGAAAATAGTCTTTGATCCCTGGTGTCCGGATAATTCTCACAACGAAACGCAACGACTATATCGCTCGCGAACACTTGCCGAGACGAGTAACGGAGACTTGATTTGAAAGACGAGATTAGGATTCTTACGCCAAATGGCATTCTCGGATATGGCATTCCCGAAGCCGATTTTTGGCGCGGGATCGATAGGAATCCCGACGCGATGATCGTCGACGGAGGATCGACGGACCCCGGGCCATATTTACTGGGCTTGCCAAAAACCATCGTGTCTCGGGACGCATATAAACGCGATCTGTCCCTGATGCTGGATGCCTGCGCAAATCGAAAAATCCCCGTTTACATCAGTTCGGCAGGAGGGGCCGGCATTCGTGAGCAGGTGGATTTGCTCGTCAGCCTCATTCAGGAGATCGCGGTTGACAAAGGCTATCACTTCAAAATCGCCAAGATCTATTCGGATATAGCCCCGGGCGTCGTGCGCCAGGCATGGGCAGATGGCAAGATATCGCCCTGCGCCTCTGCACCTGTACTGCAAGAAGACGACATCGACATGGCTTCGAACATCGTGGCTCAGATGGGAGCCGAGCCGTTTGTCAACGTGCTGCGCGAACATCCCGATGTAGATGTCATTGTGGCTGGCCGATCTTATGATCCAGCACCCTTTGCCGCGCTTTGCATGATGCACGGCATCGAGCCTGGCATTTATTGGCATATGGGGAAAATCGTCGAATGTGGGGCCAACTGTGCAGAACCAAAAGGAAAGGTGATTCTGGCTACAGTACGACGCGACAGCTTTGACCTGGAACCCATGAGTCCGAAGGAGCGTTGCACGCCCGCTTCCGTAGCCGCTCATACACTTTATGAAAAAGCGCGCCCGGACCTCCTGGTTGGACCGGGCGGCACTATAGATTTGCGCGAGGCAAGCTACGAGCAGATCAATGATAGAGCGGTGCGGGTGCGAGGGAGCCGCTTCATCGAGTCGGCAGACTATACGGTGAAGTTGGAAGGGGCGGGCATTGTCGGTATGCGCACGATTTTTATCGGCGGAATACGGGATCCCATACTGATCGGTCAAATCGACGATTATCTCAGTCGTATCAAGGCTGACGCCTGCAAAACATATCCAGAAATCCGCTCAGGCGCTGCCCAGATCATCTTTCATGTCTATGGCATGAACGGGGTGATGGGTGAATTCGAACCCATGGCCGACGCTCTGCCGCATGAAATCGGATTGTTGGGCGAGGTGACGGCTCCCACGCAAGAGTTGGCCAACACGATATGCAGCAGCGTTCGAATCGACGTGCTGCATACCGCCTACGACGGTCAGCTGGCGACCGCCGGGAATTTCGCAATTCCTCTGAACCCTCCCGAAAATCCTATCGGTCCTGTATGTAAGTACACGGTATATCACTTGATGAAAATTGACTCGACGGACACCTTGTTTCCTTTCGAGATCGTGGAGATTTGAACCATGAGCATGGAAAAAAACGGGGTGCGTACGAAGACCTTGCGTCAACTTGCGAAAGTCGTTCGCAGCAAGAACTCGGGCCCGTTCGAGATTACCTTTGACGTAATTTTCGATAGTGATGAGGTTTATGAAAAGGTGAAGTCGAGCGGTGTTTTGACGGAGGCGCTTATTTGCCGGCTATACAGCGTGACGAGCGATGACATTGTTACGTTGATGTTCTTCGACCCTGCACGCGCTTTCAAGTTGACATTGAAGCGAGCCTGGGAGCAAGGCACGGTAGGCGAAAGGGATACCTTCGGCGCGCAACAGCATGCGCCCCTTTTGACCGTAGAGATTCCCGATTTCTGAACATTGAAAAGTACGATCAGTAAGGAGACGAAGTATGTCCATTACCAGTTCTCGTCATATGACGATGATCGGTTTTATGCAGGCCCAGAATTGTTCCACTTATCCTGGGTCGTGGCGGCATAGTGCTGCGATGCAGGATTTCATGACGCCCGAGTATTACCAACGTATCGCGAGGACTTTGGAGGAGGGCAAGTTTCATCTGGCGTTCTTCGATGATCGCCTGGCGATGCCAGATATTTATGGGAACGACCATCGCAAGACGATCGAATATGGTGTGCGCGCCGTCAAGATGGACCCTACAGCCATCATGATGGCCATGGCGATGGCTACCAAGAACCTGGGTTTGGGTGCAACCTATTCCACGACCTATTACGAGCCCTATCACGTCGCGCGCCTGTTCTCGACACTCGACTTGATGACGCATGGCCGTGCCGCATGGAATGTTGTCACGTCTTTGAATGACTCCGAGGCTGCGAACTTCGGTGCCTCTGGTCATCTGCAGCATGATTTGCGATACGACCGCGCCGATGAGTTTCTCGAAACTGTGATGGGCCATTGGGATTCGTGGGATGATGATGCACTGGTGCTTGATAAGCATAGCGGCAAATTTGCCGATCCGGACAAAGTCCGCCGGCTTGATCACAAAGGGCGGTATTTCAGCTCCCGAGGCCCGCTCACGGTACCGAGATCGGAGCAAGGGCATCCCGTACTGATTCAGGCGGGTCAGAGCGGGCGGGGCAAGGCTTTTGCCTCACGCTGGGGAGAATTGGTATTCGTGGTGTATCCCAATCTCGAAGCCGCCAAGAAACAATATGCGGAATTCAAACAGTCTGTCGCATTGGCCGGACGCAATCCAGACCATGTCAAGGTCGCTACGGCGATTTACACGATTGTGGCTGAATCCGATGAGATTGCACAGAAACAGAAAGCGTATATCGATTCTCTCGCGCAGCCGATCGATTCGCTCACGCTGCTCTGCGAAATTTTAAATACCGACTTTTCAAAACGTGACTATGATGAGCCGTTTACCGATGCGGAGATGCAGAGTATTTCCGGCTGGACGGGCTTTCGCGATCGCGTGGTGATGCTGTCAGGCAAGAAGAATCCGTCAGTACGCGATTTCGTCGAGTTTTCCAATCGTGCCCGCATTAAGGAGTTTCCCGTCTTCGCTGGGACTGCCAAAAGCGTGGCGGATCAGCTGGAGCAATGGTTTGTCGAGCGGGGATGCGATGGGTTCGTGGTGTCCCCGACTCACATTCCTGGCAGCTACGAGGACTTTGTGCGCTATGTTGTGCCGGAGCTGCAACGCCGAGATGTATTTCGTAAGACCTATGCAGGCTCGACATTGCGCGAGAATCTCGGCCTGCCGATTCCCCGCGCGGGCGACTGGCGTAATCAAGCCTATGCGGGAGTGAATGAGGAATTGCTCAGAAGACCCGCGTAAGGTGTTGCCCGACTAGCAGGTATCAGCTGGGCATTCTCGCTAAACGTTCCGCCGCCTGCTCCATTCCATCTCGTATTGCTGTAAATACGTCCTCGGGAAATTCGGCTGGCAGATCGTTTGCGGCAGTGTCAAGAATGCCAGGCAATTGATCCAGCACTGCTGTGATCACGTCTTCCATATTGGGACCCCAACCACACAGCGCAGCTGTGTGGTTGAAGTGCCTTCGTTGTATGTCTCGCAATCGGTAATGTGTGTTTTTACCCTTTACTGCCATCGCCAGGCGTAAACGGTTGGCATCTAGTTTGTTCGGCCCTTTTCCTGTCACTGGCCAGGCCGACAGCACATCATAGAGCGGGGTCAAGCGATACCGAGCGCCAGGAAGCAAGAAGATAGAGAAATTCTTGGCGTGTCCGTCAGTCGCCGCCATTAACCAAAAGAGTAATTGTGCTGTCAACAGGACACGCAGATCGTGTTTGCTAGTTTCCGACTGTTGTAGAAGACGAGCGATTTGAATAATCCCAGGGCCTCCGTCAGACTCATATTTTGCATCGGCTGGTGTCCCTGTTGCCTGGCAAAAATCCTCTTGTGGCATTCGTAACCAATAGCCTTGCCCAGACATGTGACGATCAAAGCGCTCGACGATCAAGACTTTCTGGTCTTCGAAATGAGCGATATCGCACCCAGCTACCGGCAAGCCGAACCGTCGCAAGATATTGGCGCACAACCATTCATTTTCCACCGATGTCCGCATGTCCGCCTGGCGATTCCCCACCAAGCCCAAGGGCAGTTTGAATATATGCGTCGTTGGTGTGGCGCCCAATGGCCGGCACCATTGTCCCTGATGCCGGAGTAATGCGGTCTTTTCCTGAGCCCCCGCAATAGAAATCCGAAAATCTTCGTCTGAGTCGTCGTGTTGTCCTATCGCAGTGGGCATAGCCGCTGTCAATCGCAATAAGTTGGCGATTTGCGCATCGTCCAATATTTCTGCTTCGATCGTCTGGACGTTTTCGGGTGTTTGACCTTCGGGCAATAGCTGAACGGCGCCTACGCAATCACGTCCTATTTCTGCCAGTAGGTCAAAAGCTGTTGTGCTCAGGGTGTGAAACCGCTTCTGTATCCGGCGTCGAATGGCGTCGCTGTCGGGCAGCAAATTGTCAAAGTAGTTGCGCACCATCGCACCACGTAGCGGTGCGTTATCGAGTGTGAACGGCATGGATAGCGACAAAGGCCGCCCCTGTGGGGAAGCGATCCAGTGTGGATCGTAGGTCAGCGTGTCATTGCCGTTCGTGGGCAATTGCCATTGCCCCACCCGCAGTCCATTCGCCCAGATGTTCAGACGGCGGGTACTAGATTGGCGTGCCATGACTACCACTCACTCGAACTGGGCGCGGTCTGCGTACGTTCTTGTAGCGTCAGCTCGATTCCCAACACGCCCGTTATGGCCAGCAAGCGATCAACAGTTAATTGGCCGGGTTGACTCTCGAGTTCGGAAAGCCTGTTTTGGCTAATGTTCAATCTCGCCGCAACGTCGGCTTGCGTCAGTCCCAGCGCCTTGCGACGGGCGATGAGTATCATACCGATCTGCTCACTGGTGGAAAGCTTGTGCATGAGAACAAATATCGAGGTTGCCGATATTTCTACTGTATCGGTAATCTCGATATTTGGCAATTATCGGTATTGGCGATAATTTAAAAATATCGACAATATCGATATTTACCAGTGGCGTTTCTTCAGTCAGATGCAGAATTGCACATCAAAAACATAGTTTGATGCGTAATTCTGCATCTTAGACATGCAATAGCGTCGGCTTGAGGCGTAGTGGATTGCACGGCCACTACCGTCAGCCAGCTAAATCACACCCAGCAACATGCTCCGCAATCGCGCGGCCGATGTCTTCGGTCCGCGCGTCGCCGCCCAGGTCCGGCGTACGCGGCCCTGATTTCAAGCAGTCTTCAATCGCACGCAAGATGGCATCGTGGGCGTCGTCACTGCCCAGGAATTGCAGCATCAACGCACCTGACCAGATCATGGCGATGGGGTTGGCGATGCCTTTGCCATAGATGTCTGGCGCGGATCCATGCACGGGTTCGAACAGTGAAGGGAACTTGCGTTCCGGGTTCAGGTTCGCCGACGGTGCGATGCCGATCGTGCCTGCGCAGGCAGGGCCCAAGTCCGACAGGATGTCGCCAAACAGATTCGATGCCACCACCACGTCAAAGCGCTGTGGCTGCAGCACAAAGCGTGCTGCCAGGATATCGATGTGCTGCTTGTCTACCGTGACATCCGGATAGTTCGCCGACATCGCATTGGCGCGGCCATCCCACCAGGGCATGCTGACGGCAATGCCGTTACTCTTCGTGGCGACCGTCAGGTGTTTGCGCTCGCGGCTTTGGGCCAGATCGAATGCATAGCGCAGCACGCGATCCGTACCGTGGCGCGTGAATACCGATTCCTGGATCACAATCTCGCGATCGGTGTCGGGGAACAGGCAGCCGCCCAGATTGGTGTATTCACCCTCGGTGTTTTCGCGCACGATATAGAAATCGATGTCGCCTGCCTTGCGGCCGGCCAAGGGGCAAGGTACGCCATCAAACAAGCGTACATGGCGCAGATTGATGTACTGATCGAACTCGCGCCGGAATTTCAGCAGCGATCCCCACAACGAGACATGATCGGGCACCGTTGCGGGCCAGCCCACCGCGCCAAAGAAAATCGCGTCGAATTCCTGCAACTGTGCTTTCCAGTCTGCCGGCATCATTTCGCCATGCTTTTCGTAGTAGTCGCAGTTGGCCCAGTCGAAATGGACGATCTCTAGCGGCAGGCCGAAACGTTTGGCGGCGGCGTCGACGACGCGCAGGCCTTCGGGCAGGACTTCGTTGCCGATGCCGTCACCGGCAATGGCGGCGATTTTGAATGATTGGGTCATGAGGGCGGGCTCGATAAAGGTAGGGAAGCAGGCCCCATGGTAGAAGGTGCACGAAGTATCTACAATGGGCCATATTGTGAAATTAATATGCACGAATCATGAATAATGATGTTCTGCCCGCTGATCTGCGCGTCTTCTGTGCTGTCGTGCGTTCGTCCAGTTTCTCTGCCGCCGCCGCAGGCCTGGGTATGTCACCGGCCTATGTCACCAAGCGGATCCGGGTGCTGGAGGAGGCGCTGGCAACGTCGCTGTTTCATCGCACCACCCGCCGCGTGGTGACTAGCGAAGCGGGCGAGCGCATCTACCACTGGGCGCAGCGCATTCTGGATGACGTCGACCATTTGATCGAAGAGGTAGGCGTGACCCGCGGCGAGCCCCAGGGTTCGTTGCGAGTGTGCAGCAGTTTCGGGTTCGGGCGGCGCGTGGTCGCGCCTGCGTTATCCGCATTCTCGGCACAGCATCCCTCGGTCCAAGTGCACCTGGAGGCGTTTGACCGATTGATCGATGTCGCGGCAGAGGGCTACGACCTGGACGTCCGTGTGGGCGACGAGATCGCTCCACATCTGATTGCGCGGCCTTTGGCTGACAATCATCGCGTGCTGTGCGCCTCGCCTGCGTACCTGCAAACCCATGGTACGCCCAAAAATCTGGATGACCTGGCCGCACACGATTGTCTCGTGATCAAAGAGCGCGATCATCCCTTTGGGGTGTGGCGGCTACAGCGGGGACGTCGCGAACACACAGTAAAGGTGCACGGCCCCTTGTCGACCAATAATGGCGAAATGGCGGTGAACTGGGCCGTGGACGGGCGCGGCATTATCCTGCGTTCGACCTGGGACGTGAATCCGCTGATCGAGCAAGGGCGTTTGGTGCATGTGCTGCCGCAGTATCGACAACAGGCCAATATCTGGGCAGTGTATCCGTCGCGGCTGAACGCCTCGGCCAAGGTGCGGGTATGCGTGGAGTTTTTGGAGACCTATCTGCGAGAGCAGGGGATATCAGGCCGGTAGCTCTCGGTATTCGTTAAGATACGGCCCGTTCTTTGACGACGCGATTCCTGCTTGACCGATCGGGACAATACCGGACAGAGTCCGACGCCCTGAATGAGCAGGGCGAGATGGCCTCGGCAGTGGTTCAGCAAGCCGGTTGTCCTTATTGGAGTTGCGCTCGATAGACACGGGTGCGTGGATGCGATCTTGATGTCGCATGGTCAATTTAGCAAGCGTCATGCACGCACGGCATATCTACAATGGGATATCGATTTCCCGCGACTGTAGGCGATCCCCGCCATGCGGGCTTCAGCTTGAGGACGACATGAAGATTTGCGTATTCGGCGCAGGTGCGGTCGGCAGCAATGTGGCAGTGCGACTCGCTAGTGCAGGGGTGGGAGAGGTAAGTATCGTGGCGCGGGGCCCGCATTTGGCGGCCATCCGTTCGCATGGTTTGTCCTTGCGCCATATCGATGGAGAGCAATGGCATGCCCATTTTGATCATGCCACTGACGACCCGGCGACGCTGCCGCCCCAGGATATCGTGCTCGTCGCGCTAAAGGCCGCGAGTGTGCCTGCACAGGCTGACGCATTGCGCCAGCTATTGGCGCCTGATGGTGTCGTCGCGTTTCTATCGAATGGCATTCCTTGGTGGTGGAACTATGGTTGGAACAAGGGGGAGGGGGCGCTGCCGTTGCTCGACCCTGATGGTGCACTGTGGAATCGTCTAGGCCCAGAGCGTGCGCTGGGGACGGTGATCTATTCCGCCAACGAGGTCGAGGCGCCCGGGCGGGCGTTGCATCGCGGCGTGAATCGCTATATTTTCGGCGAGCCGGATGGCAGTTTGCCGGGACGGGCGGGCAGGCTTGCCGAACTGTTCAGCAGCGCTGGACTGGGTGGCGAGACCACTGCCGATATCCGCTACGAGATATGGCGCAAGCTGTTGCGTAACGCGGTTGGCAGTCCGTTTTGTGCGTTGACGAGGCTCGCATCGGCCCATTGCTCTCAAATTCCAGGCTTGCCTGACATTCAGCGCGGGTTGGCGTTAGAGGTCGCCAACATTGCACGTACGCTTGGATCCCCGATTACGGATGATCACGCTCTAGGAGCAGTGAGCACGCAATTGGCATCCAATGGCCGACCCTCGATGCTGCAAGACGTGCTGTTGGGCAGACGGATCGAGGCGGATGCACTATTGGGGCAACCACAGCAGTTCGCACGAGAACTGGGCCTTGCGTCCCCATATCTGGACACCGTGGTGGCGCTATTGCGGGGCGTGGATCAGGCGCTCGCACTGGGCGCGCAGAAATAGCCAAAAATACATTACCGTTTGTTCATGATTTGTGCGATGCGATAGGTCGAAGAAACCTGATTCTCCTATGAAATCTAATATTTCATGAGCTGGCTCAGGCCGTAAAAAATCTAACCATTTATTCATAAACCAGCAGACTTTCAAGCCCACCCACAGCTAAAATCGGCCGCGTGATGTTCCCCGCAGGGGTTATTCGGTACGCATGAAAGAGATCGCTGTTTATATTCGCAGCCGGGACAAATTCGGTGATCAGATCGCCTCGTTCCCAGCGCTTTATCAATTAAAGCAATGGTGGCCACAGGCCACGCTGCGGGTGGTTGGGCAGCATGCGGTGTCTGGCTACTATTTGCCCTTGCCGTGGGTGGACGAGTTCGTGCAGGTCGATAGCCTGTATGCGGCCGCACGCGCAATGCCGTGGCGGGCGGACATGACAGTGTGTCTGCACCATACCAGCGAGCGCTACGCCATCGTCAATATGCTGCGCATGCCCAAAGTACGGTTGGGCTTCCAGAATAACCGTTTGCTCGATTTCATCTGGACGCATGGCTGGCGTAAAGACATCAACGAATACATCGGCCTGGCTAATTTATCTCTTTTAGGTACTTATCGTGCCGTGCAGCCTGAAATCACTGCACGCGATTGTTTTGCGAGCATCGCTGCATCGGCTCCGCAGCCTGGCGTTTCAGCGGATATCGTGCTGATTCCAGGCGGCGGTGATGGTGAGTTCAAGCGTTGGGGCGTGGATAACTTCGTCGCGCTGGCTGACCTGCTCAAGGCTACGTTAGGGGCGGATACCCGCTTCAGCTTCGTTCTGGGCCCTGCCGAGGCTGCCGAGCAGGCTGCTCTTCATGCATTGAATCGGCCGGATTTTCAACTCGTCGTCGGTTGTACCGTGCCGGAATTAGCGGCGCTGATGCTCAACGCACGGCTGATCGTCGCCAATGACTGCGGCCCGTCGCACATCGGGCAGGGCGTATGCGTGCCTTATGTCGGTGTATTCAACGAAGCCAACCCCGAGTGGTTCTGGGCACGATCCTATACCGAGGCCGTGTATCCTGAGCCGGGAAGTGTCGGCATTCAATTGGTATCGCCGGGCCAGGTGGCCGCGGCGTGTTTTCGAGTGTTGCACACGCCGCGTCCGCTTTGGCTCAGTGGTCAGGAGAGCCGCACGGCGGGACCCGCCGGTACTCTCGAGGCTGGGTCAGTGCTGCGAGACCGTGTCGCGGCCTGATTTACGCACCAGGCGCCAGAGCAGGGATATCAGCGGCCAGAACAGCATGATCAGCGCCAGCGTTGTGATCGTCCCGACCAAGCCGTTGGACCAGAACACATGCAGGCCGGTGCCTGGGCCCAGCATGGACTGCCGGAAAGCGTCCTCCATGCGATCGCCCAGAACCAGCGCCAGAATCATGGGCGCCAGCGGGTACGACAGCTTTTTCAGCACATAGCCTATTACCCCGAACAGCAGCATGAACCACACATCGAGCATGGCGTTATTGACCGAATACGCGCCAATTGCACATACGACGATGATGATGGGAGCGACGATGGCAAAGGGGATGCGCAGTATCGCGGCAAACAGCGGTACCGTGCTCAGCACGATGATCAGGCCCACGAAATTGCCGAGATACATGCTGGCGATCAAGCCCCAGACGAAATCTTTTTGTTCGGTAAAGAGCAGCGGGCCGGGCTGCAGGCCCCAGATCATCAAGCCTCCCAATAGCACTGCCGCCGTGGCCGAACCCGGAATGCCCAATGCCAGCATGGGCAGCAAGGCGGATGTACCCGATGCGTGAGCGGCTGTCTCGGGCGCAATGACGCCCTCGATTTCGCCGGTGCCGAATTTATGGCCGTTGCGCGAAAACCGCTGAGCTAATCCATAGCCCATGAATGATGCTGCCGTGGCACCGCCCGGCGTCACGCCCATCCAGCAGCCGACTAGCGTGCTGCGTATCAGCGTCATCCAGTATTTGGGCATTTCCTTCCAGGTTTGCAGCACTACCTTGAGATTGATGCGGCCGCTTTTGCCCTCGAATTTCAGGCCTTCTTCCATGCTGACCAGAATTTCGCCGATACCGAAAAGTCCGATCACGACGACCAGAAAATCCACTCCGCGCAGCAATTCCGACCAGCCGAACGTCATGCGCAACTCGCCGCTGACAGTGTCCATGCCTATTGCTGCCAAACCAAAACCCAACATCATGGAAATGATGGTCTTGAATGGTGTCTTCTTGTCCGTGCCCACAAAACTGCAGAAGGTCAGCAGGAATACCGCAAAGAATTCCGGTGGGCCAAAGCGCAAGGCGAATTTGGACACTAGGGGCGCCAGAAAGGTGATCAACAGCACCCCTGACAGCGCGCCCACAAACGAACCGGTGAACGACGCGGTCAGTGCATTGCCGGCACGGCCCTGTTGCGCCAGGGGATAGCCATCGAAGGTGGTGGCCACCGAAGACGTTTCCCCTGGGATGTTGAAGAGAATCGACGTAATCGCGCCTGCGAATAACGATCCCCAATAAATACACGACAGCATGATGATGGCTGAGGTGGGCGGCATGGTAAAGGTCAGCGGCAGCAGGATCGCCACGCCGTTCGGTCCGCCCAGGCCGGGCAGCACGCCGATGATGACGCCTAGCACCAGGCCGATGAACATCATGCCCAGGTTGTACCAGCTGAGCACTGTAGAAAAGCCATGGAATAACGCGGTCAGTTCATCCACTTGAGGTCTCCTGTTCCTGGTTTCAGTAGCCGAACAAGGCTTCTAGCGGGCCTTTAGGCAGGGGAACCATGAACTGAACTTCGAACATCCAGAACAGCACCGCGTTTACGCCAACGCTGACCAGTATCGTCTTGAGCCAGCTGATCTTGCCGAGCAATCGCATGAAGGCAGCGATGAACAGCACCGACGCCACATAAATCCCCACCATTTGAATAAACAGAACGTACAAGGCAGTTGGCAGCAGTACCAGCAGCACCAGGCGGAATCGCGCCCAGCTGACAAAGATTTCCTGATTACGGTGCTTGCCGAACATTGCCTTCAGGAACACCGCAACACTGGCAATGCAGATGATGAGCCCGATGTGAAACGGGAAGTACCCAGACTCAGGTCCGTCAGCGGCCCAGGTGATACCTATGCGGTAGTTATCCACCATCATGACTACGCCCACGGCAAAAAATACGACCGCGGTGATTGCGTCGACGGCACTATGCGACAGCCCGCCTCCCGACGGGCTCCCCTGTGTTTGCGGTTGATCCATCCTGATTCCTCGGGCTTATTTCTTGGCGGCTAGACCGGCTTCTTGCATCAAGGCTTTGTGCTTGGCCTCGTCCTGCTCCAGGAATTTCACGAAGTCTTCGCCGGTCCGGTAGTCACCCTTGAGCGCCTGTTTGGCCAGGTAGTCCTTCCATTCGGGTGTCTCGCTGACTTTCTTGAGGAGGTCGGCGTAGTACGCGGCCTGTTCGGCCGTGCTGTCCGGCGGCAGGAAGAACGCGCGCAGCATCTGATATTGCACGTCGTAGCCGGCTTCTTTGCAGGTCGGGATATCGGCCCAGGATTGGGTCTTGGTGACCTTTTCGGTGTAGACCATGCGCTTGTCAGAGAACACGCACAAGGCATTGACCTGGTCCGCACGCCACTGCGCAATGTTTTCGCTGGGGTTGTTTACGTTGGACTCGGTATGCTTGCCCACGAGCTGCGTGGCGGCTTCACCGCCGCTTTTGTAGGGGACGTAGGTGAACTTTACGCCGGCGGCTTTTTCCAGCGCTACGGTGATGATCTGATCTTCGCGCTTGGCGCCTGTGCCTCCCATTTTGAACTGTCCGGGAGGCGCTGCTTTAACGGCCTTCAGATAATCGGCAGCGGTTTTGTAGGGTGCTTCGGCATTGGTCCACAACAGAAATTCATCCTGCGCAATCATGGCCACGGGTGTCAGGTCGCGCCAATTGAAAGGCAGGTTCACCGCGAGAGGTAGGGTGTAGATGGCTGAAAACGCCACCATCAGCTTGTGTGGATTCTTGGGAGAAGCCTTGGTATCCATGATGCCTTCGGCTCTGCTGGCACCGCCTTTGTTCAGCACCAGCGTGGTCTGCTTCATCAGCTTGTGCTTGAGAATGATGCTCTGAATCGTGCGCGCCATTTGATCGGACGCACCGCCCGCACCTGCAGGCACGATGATTTCCACAGGACGCGTGGGTTCCCATGCGTGAGCGGGTAGCGCAGAGAGGCTGGCCAGCGCGCCCAGCGATGCGATGAAAAGCGATGTTTTGGCCAGTCGAGGCCGAGCGGTATTTGCCGCTGGTACGGCGTGGGAATATGGCGTTGATGGTCTGTGAGTCAGGTGCTTCATGATGTCTCCTCCGGGTCGTACCACGGGAGCGTCCTGTGTCGGTACGCTTAGTTTGTGAGCCTTCCTGTCTGTACAGCGAGTCCTGTTGTTGTTCCCCTGTGTCGGACTTTGTATTCGATGGTGTTGCTTGACCTACTTGATTCGTGTGCCGGTGGCGCGGTCTAGGATGGGTATGCCTTGCAGGTTTGCGACAGATAATCCAGCGCTGCCTGTACACCGCCGGGCTTATGCGGCACACCGGCTTTGCTCAATCCCATTTCCACGCCGGACAGCGTGCCGCATAGCGTCAAATCATTGAAATCGCCCAGATGGCCAATACGGAAAATCTTGTCCGAAACTTTACTCAGGCCTTGGCCCAAGGACATATTGAAGTGGGTCAGCACCGTCTTGCGGAACGCATCTGCGCTATGCCCCTCTGGCATCATCACGGCCGTCAACGCCGGACTATATTCTTCAGGCTTTCGGCACAGGATCTCCAGCCCCCACGCATGCACGGCACGGCGGGTGGCTTCTCCATGCCGCTTGTGCCGCGCAAACACATTTTCCAAACCCTCGGCAAACAGCATCTGCAATGCTTCGTACAGGCCATAAAGCAAGTTGGTCGCGGGGGTGTAGGGAAAGTATCCGCTTGGATTGATCGCCAGCATTTCCTTCCAGTCCCAGTAGGAACGCAGCAGCGCAGCGGTCTCGGAGGCCTTCAAGGCCTTGGCGCTGATCGCGTTAAACGACAGTCCAGCTGGCAACATCAGCCCTTTTTGCGAGCCCGCGACTGTGACATCGACACCCCATTCGTCGTGCCGATAGTCGATCGATGCCAGGGAAGAGATCGTATCCACCATCAACAACGCAGGATGGTTGGCATCATCGATAGCTTTGCGCACTGCCGCGACATCGCTGACGACGCCGGTGGCCGTCTCGTTGTGCACTACGCATACCGCTTTGATTTCATGGCCGGTATCGGCAGCCAGGCGTTTGCCGATCTGTTCGGGATCTGCGCCATGCCGCCAATCGCCCTCCTGGAACTCCACGCGCAGCTTCAGCCTTTCTGCGACCTTTTTCCACAGCGTTGCAAAGTGGCCGGTTTCTGCCATCAAGACTTTGTCGCCGGGCGACATCGTATTGACCAACGCGGCTTCCCAACTGCCGGTGCCCGAGGCCGGGTAGATGATCACATCCGATTCGGTCTTGAATACCTTTTTCATGCCTGCCAGCACGGCTTTGCCCAGTTCGCCGAATTCCGGGCCGCGATGGTCGATGGTGGGGTTGTCGATAGCGCGCAGCACACGATCAGGCACGTTCGTCGGGCCCGGGATCTGGAGAAAATGACGGCCGGAAGGGTGGGAATGCAGTGGCAGCATGTGTAGGGCTCCTCATGAATTTGTATACAAAATACAAATCTTGGTGAAGAATACGCATCAAGACTGCGATTTCGCAAGCAAAACTTATGCGGCACCACAGCAATTTCGGGAGACACAGGGGCCAGTAAAATAGGGAACTCATCCGATCGGCCGGGCATGGCAGCGGACGGACAACGCCGATGACGTGCATGCCTCTTGAATTTGTATACAAATGAAAATCGACTCCGTGAGCCTACCTCATCATTCCTCCTCGCTGACGGCCGAGCCTGCACAGGCGCCAGAGGCCGTCGACCGACGCACGCTGCCAGCGACCATCGCCGACCGGCTGCGCGAGATGATCATCGAGGGTGAACTGGCCGCAGGTGCGCGCCTGAATGAACGAGAGCTGTGTGATCGGCTGCAGGTGTCGCGTACGCCGTTACGCGAAGCATTTCGCTTGCTCTCGGCAGAGGGGCTGGTCCGCATTCAGCCTAATCGTGGCGCGCATGTGGTGGCCTTGTCCGAGAAGGACATCCGGGAAAGCTTTGAAGTCATGGGTGCGCTCGAGGCATTATCCGGCGAATTGGCCTGCCAGCACATCACCGAGCAGGAAATCGCAGAGATCCGGGCGCTGACTTTTGAAATGCAGGCCTGTCATGCCAGGCAGAATCTGTCGTCGTACTACCACGTCAATCGTGCGATTCACGACCGCATCAATGCCGCGGGCCAGAATCATCTGCTGTCGCAGGTCTATCAGAACATCAACCTGCGCCTGCAGAACCTGCGCTTTCGCTCCAATCTGAACCATGAAAAATGGGACAGGGCCATGCGCGAGCACCTGGAAATGGTCGATGCGCTGGCGTCACGCGATGGTCCCCGACTCGCGCAGATCATGCGCGACCATTTACGACGCAAAGGCGAGGCCGTCCTCGAGAGTCTGAGGCTGCACGCCGATACCTTGAGCACTACCCATAACGCGGATATCCCTGACGACCCAGGCGAATCCTGATATCCCTCAATCGATCTGATGCAGGACAACCATGAACGCGCCGTTATCCTCACAAGCACAAGCCGAATTGAATCCATTGCATCTAGAGCTGGCCGCTCGCCTGCGTCGTGAAACACAAGGTGAGGTGTTGTTCGAGCGTGGCCCACGTGGACGCTATTCCACCGATGCGTCCATCTATCAGATCGAACCCGTTGGCGTGTTGATTCCCAGGACAAGCGCAGACGCCGCAACAGCGCTGAACGTGTGCCGTGAGCTGTCTGTACCGGTGCTGGCGCGCGGTGCTGGTACCTCGCAATGTGGCCAGACTGTCGGGGCGGCACTGGTCATTGACAACAGTAAATATCTCAATCGCGTCCTCGATTTCAATCTGGCTGCCATGACTGTCACGGTAGAGCCGGGTATCGTGCTGGATCATCTCAATGCATGGCTGAAGCCGCATGGTGTGTGGTTTCCGGTGGATGTCAGCACGTCGGCCCAGTGCACACTGGGTGGCATGGCAGGCAACAATTCCTGTGGTTCGAGATCGATCGCCTACGGCAACATGGTGCATAACGTGCTGAGCATCGATGCATTGTTGTTGGACGGCACGGCGGCGACTTTTACTGACGCCAGCCGCATGGGCAATGCGCCGCCTCGCATACAGGCCCTCATGGAAACGCTGCAGGATATCGCTGCCCGCGAGCGCGACGAGATCGAGCGCATGGTGCCCGACGTGTTGCGCCGCGTGGGCGGCTATAACCTGGATATTTTTCATCCGCAGAGTTCGCGCCCCTATACGGCCGATGGCCAGGTCAATCTCGCCCATATGCTGGTGGGCAGTGAAGGTACGCTGGCCTATACCCGAAGCATCACGCTCAAGTTGTCGCCTTTGCCCGCCGCCAAAGCGCTGGGCGTGGTCAATTTCCCCACCTTTTATCAGGCCATGGATTCGGCCCGTCACATCGTGGGGCTAGGTCCGTGCGCGGTGGAGTTGGTCGACAAAACCATGATCGACCTGGCCCGCAGCAACCCCGCGTTTCGCCCTGTCATCGAGAAAGCGCTGATCGGTGAGCCCGAAGCCATTCTGCTGGTCGAATTCGCAGGCGAATCGCAGGATGAGCAATTGGCCAGCCTGGCAAAGCTGGTCGAGTTGATGGGCGACCTGGGATTGCCTGGCTCGGTGGTGGAAATGCCGGAGGCAGCAGCCCAGAAGGCACTATGGGACGTCCGCAAGGCAGGGCTCAACATCATGATGAGCATGCGCGGAGACGGCAAGCCGGTTTCTTTCATCGAAGACTGTGCGGTGCCGCTGGAGCATCTGGCCGAATACACCAGTCAGTTGACCGATGTGTTTTCCAAGCACGGTACGAAAGGGACATGGTATGCGCACGCCTCTGTCGGCACGCTGCACGTCAGGCCCATTCTGGATATGCGCCGGGACGGCGCGGCAAAGATGCGCGCGATCGCCGAAGAGGCCGGAGAGCTGGTGCGACGATACAAGGGTGCCTTTTCCGGCGAGCATGGCGATGGCCTGGTGCGCAGCGAATGGGTAGCATGGCAGTTCGGACCTCAGCTCACGCGTGCGTTCGAAGCCATCAAGGATGCTTTTGATCCAGACAGGTTGATGAATCCGGGCAAGATCGTGCGCAGTACAAAGATGGACGATCGAGCCTTGTTTCGTTTCAAGCCCGACTATCGGATCATTCCGCTCACGCCCGTACTGGATTGGTCCGCCTGGAACGTGAGCAACGATCCTGCCTCGGAAACTGTCGGCGATCCCGGCACGGGCGGTGATCCCGCTCAGGGCTTGGCCAAGGCAGTGGAGATGTGCAACAACAACGGGCATTGCCGCAAGTTCGACGCGGGCACCATGTGCCCCAGCTATCGCGTCACACGCGACGAACAGCACCTGACCCGCGGCCGCGCCAACACGTTGCGACTGGCGCTGTCAGGCCAACTCGGAGAGGATGCATTGACCTCTGATGAGATGCGCGCCACCATGGATCTGTGCGTCAGTTGCAAAGGCTGCAAGCGCGACTGTCCCACCGGCATCGACATGGCGCGCATGAAAATCGAATTCATGAGCCAATGGCGTCAAAAACGAGGGCTGGCGCTGAAAGACAAACTCATTGCCACGCTGCCGCGCTGGGCGCCTTGGGCCGCCCGTTTTTCGTTCTTGTTTAATCTGCGCAACACCTTGCCGGGGGCGGCCTGGCTATCCGAGCGCCTGTTGGGATTTTCATCAAAGCGGACGCTGCCGACCTGGCGCAATGACGTTTTCACCGATCGGTCTACGTCGGTCGATGCAGACACGGCCGACGTCGTGCTGTTTGCCGATACGTTTAACAACTACTTTGAATCCGAGAACGCCCATGCGGCGCTCGCCGTCCTGCAAGCCGCTGGCTGTCGGGTCTACGTCGCAAGTCCTGCGGCGAACGACGCCGAACCCGATCGTCCATTATGTTGCGGCCGGACCTATCTGTCGGCAGGCATGGTCGATCAAGCGAAAGCCGAAGCACGTCGTGTGGTGAATGCCCTGCAGCCGTTCGTCGCACGGGGCGTACCCATCGTTGGCCTGGAACCCTCCTGTCTGCTGTCGCTGCGCGATGAATTTTTGGTGATGGGCTTGGGTGCTGATGCCCAGGCACTGTCTCGGCAAGCCTATCTGTTCGAAGAATTCCTGGCCAACGAACTGAAGGCTGGCCGCCTCGACCTGAAACTGAATCCCTTGCCGGAAAAACGTGCATTGCTGCACGGCCATTGTCACCAAAAGGCCTTCGACGCCGTCAAACCTGTCCAGCAGATACTGGCGCTGATACCAGGGTTAAAGGTGGAATTGATCGAGTCGAGTTGTTGCGGTATGGCGGGCAGCTTTGGCTACGAGGCGTCGCACTACGAGACTTCCATGAAAATGGCCGAGCTGTCGTTGTTGCCTGCTGTGCGTAAGGCGGGCGCTGACACGTTGCTGGTTGCGGATGGCACCAGTTGTCGTCATCAGATTGCCGATGGCACTCAAAAGGAAGGCGGCCTGCGGGCTGAGCATGTAGCATGCGTATTGCAGAGGGCATTGGCTGCACCTTGACCGAGTCAGTCACATCCCGGCTTCTGTCGTACTTTTCTCAGGAATTTCAAAATTTACGGAAATTTTAGGGAAAGCCAAGGCGTCTTAACGGCGTCTTTACAACCAAGTTCTTACACTGAAAGTGATCGATGCAGTTAATCGATAGATCCATTTCGCTGACAAGATATGGTTGCCCTGAGAAAAATGCTGCCCCGAAACGTAATGTCAGAGTCCCGGCCACGCCCGCGTCCCCCGCAGGGCAGCCCGAGTGCCGGCAAAGTGTTTATTTTCATTCGCGTGGATTCGAGATATGCGCTACTGGCGCATCATGAGTTGAGCCGATGTCACGTGTCATCGATCGACATAGATTCCGCCGACACCGTTTGTCATTCTCAAAGCATCACCTATCGAGTTGGCCTGCATGGCCAATTTATCGACGAGCTCATGTGCGGGGTAATGGAACATATTCCTGCAGCGCAGTTCGGCAGGATAATCATCGACCCTTCGGAGCTGCCGGAATGTTGACTGCGAATAAGGAGGCGGCGCTGACTGATACGAGCGTCAATTTCGATGGGCTGTGGTTACCACTGATCACCCCTTTCCGCGACGGCCAACTAGATATTCCCGCTGTGCAGTCGCTGGCCTGCTATTGCTCGGCGTCCGGAATCTCTGGTCTTGTCCTGTTTGGTTCCACAGGCGAGGGTAATCTGATTACGCTGGACGAAAAGTCCCGTATTGTGAGTGCGGTACGAGAGGCGGCGCCGCAGATGCCTATCGTTCTAGGCGCGGGTGCCGTCGATACGCGAACGATGTGTCTAGGTATTCGGAAGCTGGATAGATTAAAGCCGGATGGATGGCTCGTTCCTCCGCCTTATTATCTCTGTCCCGCCGCCGACGGTATCGTATGGCACTACAAAGAAGTGGCCTGGGCGACAAAACGGCCAATCATTATCTACAACATCCCCAAGCGAACGGGCACGGTGCTGTCGGTCGAATTGATGGAGCATCTTTGTCAATACACCAGCTGTGTCGCTGTCAAGGAATGCGACCCTATTGTGCTTTCCGCCATGAACGCCCGTAGAAAAATCAATGCGCTCTGTGGGGAAGACATGGCCTTTTTCGATCACTGTCTGCAGGGCGGAAGTGGTGCCATTTCTGCATCTGCTCATATACGGCCGGACATATTTGTGGCGGTGATGACTCTCACAAAATTAGGTCATCATGACGACGCTGCGATGCTGTTTGCATCGTTAAAGCCGATGATCAGATTGCTGTTCCAAGAGCCGAACCCAAGTCCTATCAAACAGGTATTGGCTTCTTTAGGCGTCAGCACGAACGAGGTGCGCTTGCCGATGACGCCAGTCAGTGAGGCGTTGGCCAAGCGACTGGGGCAGGTGCTAGCGAGATTGCCGTCCACGGAGGACGTTGCTGCGCATCTGGCGCGCAGCCGGGCGGATGCGCGCCTTCAGACAGAGTAGGTTCTCGCGGGGCGGGCTTGCTCAGGCTGTTTCGGCCATGGCGACCGGTACGTATGTCGGCGCAGGGTGCATGGATCCCGTGCGCTCGAAACGGGTATGCCAGGCAAAGGCCTCCGATAACAGATGCGGTGTCTGACCGCCTCGCGCGCAGGCGCTGTCGAAATAGCGCTGGAGCTCGTCGCGATACGACGGATGCACGCAGTTGGCGATGACGGATCGGGCGCGTTCGCGCGGGGAGAGACCGCGCAAATCGGCCAGGCCGCACTCGGTCACGATGATGTCCACATCATGCTCGTTGTGGTCTACGTGGGCCACCATGGGCACGATGCTGGAAATATCGCCTTGCTTGGCCGTGGATTTCGTCACAAAAATGGCCAGACTGGCATTGCGGGCAAAGTCGCCCGACCCGCCCACGCCATTCATCATGTGGGTGCCCCCCACATGCGTGGAGTTCACGTTGCCATAGATATCGCATTCCAGCGCGGTATTGATGGCGATGACCCCCAGGCGCCGCACCAATTCAGGTGCGTTGCTGATTTCCTGCGGACGCAGTACCAGGCGCTCGCGATAGTGTTCCAGATTATTCAGAATACGGTGGTATACCGGAGTCGACACGGTAATCGACGACGCTGATGCGAAAGCCAGTTTTCCGGAGTCGAGCAGCTCTATGGCGCTGTCTTGCAGGACCTCGGAATACATGGTCAACTGCTCGAAATCGGACTCGCCAAAGCCATGCAGCACAGCGTTGGCAATAGTGCCTATGCCAGCCTGCAAAGGCAGCAACGATTTGCTCAAACGGCCCAGTTCGACTTCGTGGCGCAGGAAATTCACGATATGTGCCGAGATCGCATCAGTTTCCTCATCGGGAGGTAATGCATTGGACGGGCTGTCCGGCTCATGGGTAATGACGATGGCGGAAATGCGCTCTGGATCGACCTGGATATACGTCTGACCCATACGATCTTGAACTTGGGTCAACGACAAAGGCGCGCGGCCGGGGCGCGGACCGGGTACGTAGATGTCGTGCAGCCCCTCAATGGCTGCAGGCACAGCGACGTTCAGTTCGACGATGATGCGCTTGGCCTGCTGCACGAACGATGCAGAGTTGCCGACTGACATCGTGGGTACGATACCGCCATCTTCGGTAATCGCCGCGGCTTCGATGATGGCGACATCTACAGGCGCCAGGTGTCCGGCGCGCAATTGTTCCGCTGTCTCAGAAAGGTGCTGGTCGATGAACGCGATTTCACCGTTATTGATCTTCCGGCGCAGGGTGGTATCCACCTGAAAGGGCATGCGACGCGCTAGCGCGCCAGCCTGCGCCAATTGCTTGTCGGTATCGTGGCCGAGCGATGCACCGGTGATCAGGGTAATTTGCAGCGATTCGCGGGAGGCGCGTTCGGCGATCGCGGCCGGCACGGATTTGCAGTCTCCGGCGCGCGTAAATCCGCTCATGCCTACCGTCATACCGTCTTGTACGAGTCGCGCGGCCTCATTGGCGCTGACGATGCGTTGTTGCAGGGCAGGGTGGCGGATTCGATCGGAATGCATGCTTGTCTCCAGGCACAGGGTGCGGCCGGGGGTGTCGGGATGGGCTCGTAGCCTCAGATCCAGGACACCGTCTATCGCGGCGTTTTGAGTTGAGCTGTGCTCCCAGTTGTGTCGGGGGCACGAAGTTTTCCGCAGTATAGAAAGCATCACAAAAAATGAATAACGACTTAAAATCATAGAAATAAGTCGTTTTTTTCATGATTTGGGCTTAAGGAAACTTTGCCATGGACGTTCGCGCCCTGCGCTATTTCGTGGAGACGGTGCGTACAGCCAGCTTTACGCGGGCAGCGCAAGCCTTGTTCGTGACGCAATCCACCGTCAGCAAGATGATCCGCCAACTGGAAGACGAGGTCGGCACGCCGCTGTTGATACGCGAAGGCCACACGGCGCGTCCCACGGATACCGGCCGTATCGTCTATGAGCGGGGGCTGCACATCCTCGGTGCGATGCAGCAGCTGAACGCCGAGGTCCGCGAGGCCGTGGAGTTGCGTCGAGGCGAGTTGGTCGTGGGTATTCCACCCATGATCAATATGTTGTTTACACCGGTGGTCAAGCGCTTTCGCGAGCAGTACCCCGAGATCCGTCTCACTCTGCGCGAAGACACCGGGCAGGGCGTAGAGCGGCTGGTCGTTGCCGGTGAACTGGAGGTGGGCGCAACGGTGTTGCCTGTGTCTGACCAAGGACCATTGCAGAGCGAGCGCTTTGGCAGTTATGCGCTGTGGGCAGTAGGTCCGCCCAAGGCCAGCTGGCACGGCAAGACGGCCGTCCCTCTGGCTGCCTTGCGGGATGTTCCTTTGCTGATTCCGACCGATGATTTTGCATTGACGAGGCGGCTGCGTGCTGCCTGTCTGCAGCATGGATTCACGCCGACGATTGCCGCGCAGAGTGCGCATTGGGATTTTCTGGCGTCCATGGCCTCGGCCGATCTGGGGGTGGCCCTGCTGCCCGAGCCATTGATGCGGAAATTGAACGTCAGAGGCGTGAGTACTGCGCGCCTGGCGCGGTCAGGCGTGCAATGGGAAATCGGGCATGTCTGGGTACAGCAACGATATCTGTCGTATGCCGCGCGCGCGTGGCTGGACGTGGCGCGCGAGGTCCTCGGCGCAGGCAAGCCGCCACGAAAACGTAAATAGCCTTAGCCTGGGGAAAATCGGCTCGTGCGCCGGCTATTTCTACGGTATCAGCGAGCACACCCCATGTAAAATCAAGAAAGATTCGCGTGCCACGCGTATAAGAGAAGACTTATCCCCAATGATCATCCTCAAGAACGTGACCTTGCGTCGCGGTAGCAAAGTATTGCTCGACAAAACCTCCGTTACGCTCAATCCCGGGGAAAAAGTGGGCCTGGTTGGCCGTAACGGTGCAGGAAAATCCTCGTTATTTGCAGTACTCAACGGCACTTTGCATGAGGATAGCGGCGAGTTTTCCATTCCCACGCAATGGCGCATGTCGCAGGTCGCGCAAGACATGCCGGAAACCGAACAGAGTGCGACGGACTTCGTCGTGGAGGGCGACACCCTTCTGATGGCGGCGCAAGCCGAAGTCGCCGCCTCCGAGGCCAGCGAGGACGGCATGCGCATGGCATATGCCTACACGGCGTTGCACGACGCCGGGGCGCACGATGCGCCGGCTCGCGCGCAGGCGCTCATTTTGGGGCTGGGTTTCAGCGTGGCCGAGCTCGATCGGCCCGTAAACAGCTTTTCGGGCGGATGGCGTATGCGCCTGCAGCTGGCGCGCGCGCTGATGTGCCCGTCGGATTTGCTGCTGCTTGACGAGCCCACCAACCACTTGGACTTGGATGCCTTGGTGTGGCTGGAAGCCTGGCTCAAAAACTACGCGGGTACGATGGTGGTGATCAGCCATGATCGTGAGTTCCTCGATGCCGTCACCGGCGTCACGCTGCATATCGACCACGGAAAACTGGTGCGCTACGGTGGTAATTACAGCAAATTCGAGGACATGCGGGCAGAGCAAATGCTGCTGCAACAGGCCGCGCATGCCAAGCAGCTGGAAAAAGCCGCACATCTGCAAAAATTCATCGATCGTTTCAAAGCAAAAGCCAGCAAGGCCAAGCAGGCACAGAGCCGTGTCAAGGCGCTCGAGCGCATGGAAAAGATCGCACCTGTCCTGGCGGATGCCGAATTCCAGTTCGAATTCAAAGAGCCCTTTAGCCGGCCCAACCCTATGCTGGCCATGTCCGCGACGAGCTGTGGTTACCCGCCGCCCGCAGAGGCGTCGGCCGACGCAAAGCCCATCGTCATCGTGCAGAACATCAATCGTTCTGTGTTGGCGGGACAGCGCATCGGTATTCTGGGTGCCAACGGACAGGGCAAATCCACACTGGTGAAAACCATCGCCGGCGCATTGCAGCCGATCGCGGGCGAGATCATTACCGGAAAGGGCTTGAATATCGGTTATTTCTCACAACAAGAGTTGGATGTCTTGCGACCCGCCGATAACCCGCTGGAACACATGATCCGCCTGGTGCGCGACACACCCGCCAGCGTCCGCCCCAGCGCCATGGATTGTCGCGAACAAGGCCTGCGTAATTTCCTGGGGACCTTCAATTTCAGCGGCGATATGGTCAAGCAGCCTGTCGGCAGCATGAGCGGAGGCGAAAAAGCCCGCCTGGTCTTATGCATGATCGTCTGGCAGCGACCCAATCTGTTGCTGCTCGACGAGCCGACCAACCATCTGGATCTGGCGACTCGCGAGGCGCTGGGCGTCGCCTTGAACGAGTTCGAAGGCTCGGTGATGCTGGTCAGCCATGATCGCGCGTTACTGCGTTCCGTTTGCGACGAATTCTGGATGGTATCGCGTGGCGGGGTGACGGATTTTGACGGTGATCTGGATGATTACCAGGTTTATTTGCTGGAAGAAGCCAAGCGCCAACGAGAGGCAGCAAGCTCCCGTGCTGCTGTTTGATCTGCTGGGCATGTCCCGCGGTAGGCCGGAATCGCGTTGTCCCGCGTTGGCTCCGAGCTTCCTTTACCACCGCAGCAGACGTGGCCCCAGCAACGCACCCAACGCGGCGGGAATCAACATGCCGATCAGATACCACACCGCCCAGAATGCAACCTCCATTTCGGGGCAATGCAGACAATAGGCAATTGAGGCGACCGAACTGGCAAGCAGACCCGCGATGGCTCCGGCCTTTCGCAGGTGTGTAGGGGCCAGGCCTTTCATGGCCCAGAACACCCCAATGAACGTGGGCACCGACAACACGGTGATGTTGAACGGGCAGCTACGCCACGAGCTGCCAAGAACCATGGGCAGGCGTTCGGGCGACGGTGCAACGACCAAGGTGTATGCCGCGGCCAGCCATACCAGCGCAATTGGCATGGCCAGTAGCAGCCACGTGCGCCCCATCAGCATGCCAGGCCGAGAGAGGCGGGCAGCGCCTAATAATGCTGCCGCTGCCACACAGACAGGAAACGCGACTTTCGCCCAGAACAGGGGAGTCACCAGCATCGTGTCGATATCAGGCCGCATGCCAAAGGTCGCCAGCAGCAACAGCACAGAGCCGAGTCCGCCCGCCAGCAGCGCCCAGCGATAGCGTCGAGCCAGCGCGCCGTAGTCTATTGGCTCGACGTTAGCGGCCAGCATCGAGATCATGTCGTTCGTTTTCACAGTGCACCTCGTATCATTGTGGCCAGGGCTTTCAGCCCGCGGTGTATTCCTATTTTGACTGCTGATTCCGATAGGCCGGTTAGTTGGGCCGTCTCCGCCACTGTTAATCCCTGCAGCTTCACATGCACGATGGGCAGTCTATGCCGATCAGGCAATTGAGCCAGTAATTTGTCGACATCGCGTTTGGCTTGGGCTGCTTGCTCGTCAGAGTCGGCAAAGATCTCATGTTGTTCATCCAGGGGCTCATTGCGCCGTTCGTGACGAGACTGGCTGCGCAGGTAGTCGGCGATCTTGTACCGCGCAATCGCATGCACCCAAGCCGTCAGCGGTTGGCTGGGTAGATAAGTATGGCGGCCATTGTGGACAGCGATCAGTATTTCCTGGACGAGGTCCTCGACATCGGCCGGCTGGTTATGCAAGCGCTTGCGCAAGAACGCCCGCAGGTGCGAGCCCAATGCCTGCAGAAATGCATGATAAGACGGTGCGTCACCGTCCAGGCCCTGCAAAAGCAGAGCCCTGAGCCGAACCTCGGCGGCTTGCGGAGGCGTTGCCTGATTCATGGGTCGGCAGGACCGTCAAGGGCGAGCCCACTAAACAGAGCCATGCGGCTATGCCGCATGGATAGAGGAGTGTGGCGCGGCATATTACCAGCGCAGGTAACGCGGCGCGCAGACTGCGCCAATGCCTGCGGTGATGAGAATGGCAGAGACATGCCAGATACTCCAGAAGGGTACAGGCGTTTCCGAGCAGTACAGTGCATAAACCAGCAATCCTTGCGAACCGCCCAGCAAGCCCGCCGCGGCGCCCGTCAGCGTCAGGCGGGTAGGCGCGAGGCGTTTCAGAGCATGCATGACGGCGGCTAGCGACGGCAACGACAGTAATACGACGGCGGCCGAAGCAGTCCATCCGGTCGTGCCAAAATCCCATTGCAGTCGGTAGTGAGGAGGCGTTGCGAGCCATAGTGTAGCGGCAACCAATAGCATCGCTGCAATGGGCAAGAGGGTGGCGAGCCAGGCAAGGCCAAGCGAGACGCCTGGGCTGGCCAGGCGCTCGGCCAGTTTTAGCGCTGCTGCGACGCTTGCTAATGGGAACGCCAGCCGGAACCAGAACATGGGCGTCAGGATCTGTTGCGGCATGTCGCTGCTGATCCCATACAACGCCACGAGCAGGACGGCGCTGCCGCCAAGGCCCGTTGTCAGTGCGTGAGTCAGCCGCTTTTGAACGGCATCGCGTTCGACTGGCGGCACGTTCCAGGCCAGCCGGGAAACCAGGTCTTGTGTTCTCATTGCCATGGCAGCCTCACGGCCCGGGCCTGGGGGATCGGTCCCCCAGCAGATAATCGATGGAGATCCTGCCCGGACCCCATGCCACAATGGCCCAGGCCATCGCGGCCCAGGTGAGGTGAATAGGCCAACCGTCGGGCACGGTCAACTGGATGACACATGTCATCAGGAATAGGCCCATCGCGGCAAACCGTGTTCCCAGCCCCAGTACCAGCAGCACGGGAAAGAGGACCTCGCCGCAGCCTGACAGAAAGGCAAACACAGTGGGCGCGGGAAACGCATAGGGGCCGCCCGGCAGATGTAATCGGAACTCGTCCGTGAACAGCGTGACGGCGATATCGTTCAACTGCAGGAAGCCCTGCCATTTGAGGATGCCAGATTTCCAGAACGGAACGGCCAGCGCGATGCGCAGCAGCAGTTGTACGAACCAGGGCTGGGCAAGCCTTTGCAACCATTGCCCGGTTATGGAAGGAAGCACTGGAAAGCCTTTGCTGGCTGAGGACTGATTTGCTTGCAGGGCTGACATTTCGTTCAGTCTCCGTAGTGAATAGTCGAGAACACGCCCGCCGCTATCATTCCGCCCAGATTAGCGGCGAGATTGAAAGAGGGAGAGTCTGCGAAGGCAGTGGTGGCGGCCTCGGCAAGCGTGGCGCCTCGGAGCAAGGACATCAGAAAAACTGCGCCACCGGCGGGTAAGCGAGACACGATCACATCGGCGTCGGGCCTCGTGATGAGCGCGTCTTCGGCGTCGTTGGAGCGCAGTGGCGAGACGGGACCGTCGGCCTTATTCATCGTGAAAATGGCTACTGCCGGATATATGGACTGCAGCACCCGAGCAGCGGGGTGAGGTGTGAAATGCAGGGTCGCCAGCAGGGAGGGATCGACCGTCGCCAGTGCATCAGCGGCGAGCACTGGAACGTCCGCGGCATGATAGGCATCTAGCCACGCGCGCTCGATACGGGCGATGTCGGCGAGCCAGGGCATGTCTCGCGCATACTCATAGGATTCGATAAAGTCTGGAAAATCCCGGCCGTATTCGAACAGCAACACGGACGTGGGAGGTGTCGCCCTCACATGGAATCGTGCCATCGCACGAAAGAACTCAACCCCTGTAATGCGTTGCACGGCGGGATAAATCGCGGCCAGCGCGTCGATGAGGCTGACGGTCACGTTGTTGCGGTATACGTTATATCGCTGCGTCACGCCTTTGCCGGCGCGGGCTATTACCTCGTCTGGGGGCTCGTGTGCCGGATTCATCAGGCCCATCGCGAATGAGGCGGCGTAGGGAGGATGGCAGGTCGGGAATTCATGCGACATGATGGGCTCGCGGTTGCGATGCACGGTGTGCCGCCATGATCTGGCGGGCCCGGAATGCCTGGTCGCGCAGGATCGGCCAGTCAGGCAAATCGCTGTCCCATTCAATCAGGGTAGGTTTTGACCCGCCCCGCGCGATGACGCTGTCATAGAGATCCCAGACGACATCGGCCACGGCTCGATCATGCCCGTCTATCAGCAACGCATCGCCCTCATCATCGACCTGTGCGCTATGTCCCGCCAGATGTATCTCACCCACCTGTTCGAGCGGAAACTCGGCGAGATAGGCGCTCGCGGAGAACCCGTGATTGGCGGCGGAGACGAAAACATTATTGATGTCGAGCAATACTCCGCAACCGGTGCGTTGCACCATCATCTTGATGAAGTCGATCTCGCTCATTGTCGAGGAGGCAAAGGCGACATACGTCGCCGGATTTTCCAGCAGCAGCGGCCGTTCAATGGCATCCTGTACTTGGTCGATGTGCGAGCACACGCGCGCCAACGTGTCTTGGTTGTAGGGCAATGGCAACAAGTCATTAAAAAACGTGCCCCCATGCGAGGACCACGCGAGATGCTCCGACACGAGCGAGGGTTCATAGCGACGCACCAGATCCCGAAAGTGCGCCAGATGGCCGGTGTCCAGCTCATCCGGGCCGCCGATCGACATGCAGACGCCGTGCAGGGACAGCGGATAGTCTTGCCGTATGGCCGTCAGCATGCGATGCGGTGGGCCGCCCATGCCCATATAGTTCTCGGCATGGACCTCAAAGAAACCCTCTACCAGCGCATCTGCCAGAATGTCGTGCAGATGGACGTGTTTGAAGCTCACGCCGGCCAGTTGTTGCGCTGCGGAGACCGACGGCCAGGGATGGCCGGGCGTGCGTGTCGCCTCGAGCTCGATCGGAGCACCCATGGCCATCCCCGTTTGCATTGCAGGACCGATATCAGGACTTGATCGGGGTGAGCGAGCCGTGGCCGCCAGCCGGGGTCATGATGCTGGTGCACGTGCCGCCCTTGACGAATTTCCAGGCATTGCCCTGGAAGTCCATGGTCGAGGTGCCTTGGCAGGTCGTGCCAGGGCCCGCGGCGCAGTCGTTTTGACCTTTTAGCGCGACGCCGTAGCACTTTTCCTTGTGTGCAGCCGCTGCCGCATCGGCCTCGGCCTTGCTCAGCGGGGCAGCATGAGCGAGTGAAGCAAAGACGGTGGCGACGGCGCTCGCAAGCAGTGCGGACGTGACGGTGGTTTTTGCGGACATGTGAATCTCTCCATTGGTTGGATCAGTGGTATCCATAGCGGATACATAAGCTAATTCGCTGCAATGGGAGATTGGGTTACAGGGTGAGCGTTTTTTTTTAAGTCGGATGCTCAGGTCAGGCCGTTACATCGTCAGCTGGGGCGATCGCCTTTTAGCGTGATACGGTGCATGACGCGGCGAAACCCATGATAGTCATTGATAGGGTTATGCATGGTGCAGCGATTGTCCCAGAACGCAATCGCATTAGGCGACCAGACAAATCGACAGGTGAATTCCGGCTTGACCTGGTGTTCGAACAGGAACGCCAGCAGCGACGCGCTTTCCTGATCGCTCATACCCTTGATGCCCGCAGTGTGAGCAACGTTCACATATAGCGATTTGCGGCCTGTTTCCGGGTGCGTGCGCACAATGGGGTGCTCGGCAATGTAGTTTTGGGGGGCTTCTTTTTTGCCGTCGGACTTGATGCGGTCTTCGCGTGTGCGGGATACGTCTGCCTTGGCAGATGTACTGATGCCTTGCAATCCGTCCAATAGACGTTTCATCGTGTCGGATAGGGTCTCGTAGGCCAGGTATTGATTGGCAAACAGCGTATCGCCTCCATAGGGTGGGATCTCGCGCGACAGCAGCATGGAACCCATCGGAGGCTCTTCCAGATAGGTGGTGTCCGAGTGCCAGATTCCGCCGAAATTCGATCGCTCGTCCTCCAGCTTTTTGACTTCGATGATTTGGGGAAATCCGTCTAGCCCGTTGACGAACGGATACTCGATCGGCGTACCCATGGCGTTGGCGAAGTCCAGAAACTGCTGTTGAGTCAGGTCCTGGTCCCGCAGAAAAATGACCTGATGCTCAAGCAACGCCTGGCGCACAGCGCGGGCTTGCGAGCTGTCGAGCTTTTGTCGCAAGTCGATTCCGCTGATCTCTGCGCCCAACGCGCCTGCAATTTTCCGGGTTTCCATAGTGTCTCCGTATTTGACGTGCAGGTTCCGAACGACCGCTCGCCATGTGTATGATTGATAGCACAACGATAAATCATACGGAGACAAGATGCGAGTGATCCTAAAAATGGCGAGTTCGGCGCTGGCTGCCGCCTGTATGCTGGGGCCGGCTATCGCCGCCGAGACCTTTCCCGACAAGCCGGTCCATCTGGTCGTGCCGCAAGCACCCGGCGGCGCATCGGATACCCTGGCCCGCATCATGGCGCAGGCGTTGGGACAGAAATGGAAACAGCCGGTTGTCGTGGAAAACCGGGCAGGCGCTGGCGGCAATATCGGTATGGAATATGTGGTGAACGCCGGCGACGACGGGTACACCTTGTTGATGAGCTATGAGGGCTCTCACGCGATCAATCCGGCGCTGTACAAGAGCTTGCCGTTCGATGTGAAGAAAGACTTCACGCCCGTTGCGACCTTGGCAACCTTGCCATTCGTTGTCGTGACCAGCCCCAAGTCCGGCATCAAGAGCCTGCCCGATCTGGTCGAGGCCGCAAAAAAAGGCCGTGTGACCTATGGCTCGGCCGGCAATGGGTCGGTTAATCATCTGCTGGGAGAAATGTTCAATTCCGCCGCCGATGTCAAAATGGCGCACGTACCGTATCGAGGCGCGGCACCTGCGATTCAGGACTTGCTGGGCGGCCAGATCGATGTGGTATTCACCAGTCTGCCTTCAGTCAAGGGCTATATCGATTCTAAGACGCTGGTGCCGTTGGCCGTGACCAGTGCAAAGCGATCAGCCAACGCTCCTGATATTCCCACGATTGCGGAGCAGGGCTATCCGTCATTCGACGTGAATCCTTGGTTTGGGTTGTTCACGGCGTCTGGTGTCAGTGCGGACAAGATTCAGTTCATGAATCGCGATATCAGTGCGTTGTTGAATACCCCGGAGATCCAGCAAAAATTTGCGGCGCAAGGCGCTGTCACCTACGTCTCTACGCCGGAGGATTTTGGCCAGCAGGTCGACGCGGCTTTGGAGCGCTGGGCAGAGGTGGTAAAGGCGTCCGGCGCGCGGGTAGAGTGATCCCGGTGCCTGGCTACCCGTCCTGCTCGCAGTCCGACGAGCACAGCAGGGACATACTCATTGCTGCCTAATTGTTGATTGTTTTCGAATTAACAAGGCAATTTCACGCTATTTAATCATTTTTGGCCAAATGACATCATGCCCCCATGGTGCAAACGGCCTCGTCCGTTTGAGCTCTCGAATCGTTGACTACAAGACTGAGCGCGTCTCAGGGAGGCTCCAATGGCAAATAGCGGGACATCTACCCATCTGAAAGTCGTGATTGGCGAGGCCGTCATCGCGTCATCCGCGGCGACGCTCAGCACGGCAGCGCTGGAAGTGCCCGTATGGGCCATGTTCGTAGGCTGGATTTCTTTTTTCACGCGGGGCGTGAACCTGAAACAAGGCGCAATCAATCTGGCTTGCGTGTTGATAGGCCTGGCCCTCGGTATTGGTGCCGCACATGCAATGGCCGTACTCACTCCTCTGCTGGGTGGCTACGCAATCAGTGCCGTTGTTTTCGCGGTCACCGGCATTGCCCTCTCGTTGGCAAAAGTGCCCGTGTTCAACAACCTGCTGGGTTTCTTTCTCGGCCTGGTTGCCTATTTCGCCTCGCATCAGCCGCCTTCGATGTCGGCATTCACCATGTTGACCGTGGCAGCCACCCTGGGGGCGACCGCAGCGTTTCTGGCGCATGCACTGCAAAAGCGCATTCACCAGAATGCAGGTCAACCGAAATTCGTTCCTTAAGGCGGCGACATGCAAATCTCTCGTTCTACTGCCCCTGTTCCTGCCGAAAATCCATCGCTTTCTGCCGATCGACTGCTATTTCCCGCACTGGGCTCGCTCTACAGCCGAGCAGAACCTGTGCTGTACGCAGTACTGCGTGTGGCCTTTGGCATCGTCATGCTCACACACGGTCTGCCCAAGGCCCTGGGCACTTCTCACGGGTCCATGGCTGACCCCATGGCGGGTTCGATCAACCTCATCCAGAACGTAATGGGGCTGCCGTTTGCGCCGCAGTTAGCGTTTCTCGTCATGTTGCTTGAGACCATCGGTGCGGTGATGCTGGCCATCGGGTTATGGACTCGTCCTGTTGCGTTAGCTATCGCCGTGCAGATGGCGGGAATCAGTTATGCACTGGGCCCCACCTGGCCGTGGATTGACCGTGGCATAGAGTTTCCCATGCTGATGTTGTTTCTAGCGCTGTATATTGCAGTGCGTGGCAGTGGCAGTTTTGCCGTGGATCGCAAGCTCAAAGTTTCCATTTGAGTCGTGTGACATTCGGCTTGCGGCTGCCCCTACCGTAGCGCCCTGCATGCATAGGGAATGTCATCGTGAAAACAACCCGTCGTCGGATATACGTGCTAGGCCGTGCAGCGCTCGGTATTGCCGCTTTGCTGATCACCGCCGCATGTGCTGTGACAGAGCGTCCAGATGCTTCCCTGCGTCAGATTTCCTTTGACACATATCGGCAGGACACTGTCCAGCTGCTGCAGCAGCGGCGCGCCTTTCAGGGCGCGGACCAGGTTGCGGAAATCGAATGGAATGCGCCTCATGAATGGCGGCCGACAGGGCAACCCCATAAAGGGATACTGCTTGTTCACGGGCTGGGCGACTCGCCGTGGTCCTTTCACGATATAGGCCAGCAGCTGGCCGATCAGGGCTTTCTGGCGCGCACGGTATTATTGCCGGGGCATGGTACGCGTCCAGAGGACATGTTGGATGTGACACTCGAGGACTGGCGCCGAGTGGTGGCAGAACAAGCGCAGGCCTTGAGCCGTGACGTCGATCAGGTCTATCTGGGTGGGTTCTCGACCGGCGCCAATCTGGTCCTGGATTATGCTTACGCGCATCCCGACATCCAAGGGCTGCTGCTCTTTTCGCCCGCCTTTATGTCGAACAGTTCCTTTGACTGGTTAGCGCCTCTCGTCAGTTGGGCCCGCCCCTGGTTGCTGGCGGCGGATAACGGCCGACCGATGCAGACTGTTGTACGGTATATGAACGTGCCAACGAATGGCTTTGCGCAGTTTTACCGCAGCAGCCGCTCGGTGCGGCAGGCAATGCGCGGCACGCCTTATGGCAAGCCCGTCCTGATGGTCGTGGCCGAGAACGATTCGGTGCTCGATAGCAATTATCTGTCGAACGTATTCACCACGCAGTTCACCCATCCGGCGAGTCGGTTGATCTGGTATGGAAAAGATCGGGACCTATTCCAGCAGGATCAACGAGTCTTGGTGCGGTCGGATTATCTGCCGGAATTGCAGATCAGCCAGTTTTCCCATATGGGCGTACTGTTTTCTCCGCGCAATGATTTGTATGGCGCCAACGGCAGCTTGCGTATGTGTTGGAATGGGCAGGCCGAAGCGGCGCGTACCGAATGCCAACAAGGGGCGCCTGTCTGGTTCTCTGACTGGGGCTATATTGAGCCAGGAAAGATTCACGCGCGGCTTACCTTCAATCCTTATTTCGATTGGCAGAATCAGATCATGGCCCAAGTGCTGGACGAATCTGCCAAGGAGTTCGCCCAGCGCCCATCGGTGCACACGGCGCTGGATTAGCGTGCTTTTACTAATGTAACGACTGGCGCTCCATGGATCGATTTCTCACCCTGCAACTGTTCAATCGAATCGTCGAACTTGGCAGCTTTACAGAAGCCGCAGAAATGCTGAATCTGCCGCGTGCGACCGCGACACACGCTATCAAGCAGATGGAGAGCCGATTAGGGGCGCGATTGCTGGATCGCACGACCCGTCACGTCAAGCCGACCTTGGATGGGCAAGCTTTCTATGAGCGCAGCAAGCGTGTCTTGGCCGAGCTCGAGGATGCCGAAGCCTCGCTCAGCACGCACGTCGCCAATCCACGCGGAACGCTGAGGCTGGACGTGCATGGCGTACATGCGACGATGATCCTGTTGCCCCGTATCACCGAGTTTCGAGAGCGCTATCCGAATATCGATGTGGTGCTCAGCAGCGGTGATCGCCTGGTCGACTTGGTCAAGGAGGGTATCGACTGCGTAGTGCGGGCGGGCCAGCCGCGTGACTCTACGCTGGTCGCCAGAAAATTGGCGGACCTGCCAGAGATCATCTGCGCCAGTCCGGAATATTTGGACCAATTTGGAACACCGGAACATCCTCGCGATCTGGAACAGCATCAAGGGATAGGCTTTTTCTCTCGCGGAAATAGCTACCGTTACCCGTTCTCTGTGATCATGGACGGAGAGGTACAAGAATTCGAAGCCAGCGGTTGGATTTCGGTCAGTGATGCCGAATGCTATACAACTGCTGCGCTGGCCGGCTGCGGATTGATCCAGGTGCCGCGGTTTCGATTGGAAGAACACCTGAAGGCCGGCCGGCTGGTCCAAGTCCTGCCGGAATGGCGTTGCCCCGATTTGCCAATTTGCGCCCTCTATCCGTTTCACCGTCAGCTTTCGCCGCGGGTGCGCGTATTCATTGACTGGGTTCGCGAACTGTATGAGGAGAGGTTCGGGGCATCCAGCGATCAATGACCGCTGAGATGCGTTGGCGTGTTATTCCACTTTCCCGATATCCTGCACCGCTTTTCTCAATAACGCATCGTCTTTGTCCCAATACGCCTGGAACGCATCGGCATCCAGGTAATCGATAGGACTGCCTGCCGCCAGGATTTTTGCCTGTACATCCGGATCATTTGCCACGGTCTTGGCTGCATCGCGCAGTCGTTTGATCACGTCGGCGGGCACATCTTTTGGCACAAAGATGCCTGACCACTGGACAAACTTCACGTCATATCCCTTGTCGGCCAAACTCGGGGTATCGGGCAATGCGTCCAGCGGCTTGTCGCCCCAATGCGCCAGGGGCCGTACCGTGCCTGCCTTGACATGCTGCAGAATGCTGGAGGGGCCCGTGGATATCGCATCGACCTGGCCGCCCAGCAATGCCGCTACGGCCGGGCCCGCGCCGGTGTAGGGGACATGGGTCATCTTGATGTTCGCGTTTTTTTCCAGCATGGCCATGGGCACATGCATGGAGCCATAGATTCCCGAACTGCCGTAGTCGACTTTACCCGGCGCCTGACGGGCCGCTGCGACAAATTCATCGACTGTTTTCCAGGGGGATTTGGCAGACACTACCAGCACGGTGGGATCTGCGGTGATACGTGCAATGGGTTTGAAATCCGTGGTGTTGTATGCCGCTTTGCGGCCCAGTATTTTGTCCGCCTCCGGCAAAATCGAGATGGACGAGAGCATCAGCAAAATGGTGTAGCCATCTGGCTTGGCGCGCGCTGCCTCACCGGTGCCGATGGCGCCGCCTGCTCCTGCCTTGTTCTCGACGACGACTTGTTGCCCTAGCGCTTTGCCAAGCGCATCGGCGATGGGGCGTGCGACCGTATCGGTCACGCCGCCGGGAGGAAAAGGCACGATCATGGTGATCGGGCGGGTTGGATAATCGGCCCAAGCGATGCTTGAGGCCATCAGGGTCATGCCGACTGCGAGTGTTTTTAATGTCGTCGTTTTCAATGTTGTCTCCTTCACCGAAGCCTACTGCGGGCTTTTTTCTAATACATTGCCACTCGCACGGCCTATCTAAAGGTGTTTTCGAGTGTGCCGATGCCATCGATCTGAATGCGAACGCGGTCACCGGATTTCAAGTAGCGAGGCGGATTGAACCCCATGCCCACGCCGGCAGGTGTGCCAGTCGCGATGATGTCGCCCGGGTAAAGCGATATCCCGCGCGAGCAGGTCTCGATTAACGTAGGCAAGTCGAAAATCAGGTCGCGTGTCTGACCGTCTTGCCGCAGTTCGTCATTGACCCAGCAGCGCACACGCGTATTGGTGGCATCGAACGCGTCAGCCGTGATCAACCATGGCCCCATGGGGCAAAAAGTGTCGAACGACTTGCCCAAGTCCCATTGTTGATGCCGCATCTGCACATCGCGCGCGGTCACATCGTTGACGATGGTGTAGCCCCACACATGGCTCATCGCGTCGGCCTTGCTGATGTTCTTGCCGCCTTTGCCGATCACGATCGCCAACTCAGCCTCGTAGTCGATTTGCTCGGTGATACCAGCGGGCAGGATGACATCCTCACCGTGCGCGATGACCGTTTCGGGCACCTTGGTGAAAACGATGGGCCATGCTGCGGGATCCGCATTGTTGGCCTTGAATACCGAGCCAGAGAGCTCCTTGGCATGTGCATGGTAGTTGCGGCCGACGCAGAAAATATTGCGCCGGGGGCGCGGCACGGGGGCAAGCAGCTTTACCGACTCCAATGGCACTGCGGCGGCACGGTTCACGGTAGCGAGCCTGGCGGGGTCTGCGAATGCCTGTATCAGGCCGAGCACACCATGCTCGGTCGTTCCGGGAGGGATATCCAATAATGCCTGCACCGTCAGCGCATCGTCGCTGACAACGCCGACATAGCGTTGTTGATCTTTCGTGTAAGTGGTTATACGCATAGATTTCCTTCGATGGGTGATGCCGGTGGTCGCGGTAAGAATATGGACCATTTATGTACCAATTGGATTTATTGGTACTGAAAATTGAGTATATGGTTCTGCAGGTGGCCGCGCAATAACCCTGATTTTGGAAAAATTTGGAGAATCGGCGTTCTCGTTATTGCAGTACCAATTGGTATAGGAATGCTATGCTGTCAGCATTGTTTTTTTGTCGCCGGGCCGCCCCAAGGCAAAAACGCCCCCTTGGGGGGCAGCAAGTCGAAGGCGCGGCGTGGGGGCTTTTTTTATCCATCCAGCCATTCATGACATCAGACGTACTTGTATCGGGTTTGCGTAGTGCCGGGGCACAAGCTTTGGCGGCCTATCTGCAAGCAGAGATTCGCTCGGGAAAGATCCCTGTTGGTGTGAAACTACCCGCTGAGCGAGAGCTGAGTCAGCGTTTCAATACATCGAGAGGTTCTGTACGACGCGTACTGGCAGCGTTGAGAGATCGCGGCTGGATTACGCAAACGGTCGGCAGCGGCACATTCGCCGCGCGTCCTGCACTAGAGGAATCGGTAAGTGCTGGTGGTGATGATCTTGTACTGGATCAAACCAGTCCCGCCGAGCTCATGGAGGCCCGCCTGTTGATCGAGCCGCTCATGCCGACCTTGATCGTGCGCCATGCCTCGCGTAGCGATTTTTCCCGCATGCATGAATGCCTGGTCAACGGTGAGCGCGCTCAGACCGTCGAAGAGTTCGAGCGGTGGGACGGTGAGCTGCACCAGGCATTCGCACTCGCCACGCACAATCACTTCTTTCTGCAAGTACTGGCGCTCAGTAATCGCGTCCGGCAGCAGGACGATTGGGGCAGGCTCAAACGTAATTCGCTCACCCGCGAGCGCCGCGCCGAATATGAGCGCCAACACCGTGTCATCGTTGCCGCGTTGGAAGACCGGGATGCGGAATCGGCGCGCGAGGCGTTGGTTGCCCATTTAGTGCAGATTCAGAAAAATCTGTTTGATCCGCCAGCGACGGAATGAGATAGGGGTATGGCAGTGATTAGCTGAGCACAAGCAAAAGGAGTACCGTGTATAGCGAGGGTGAGCCTATTGCCATCCTCAAAGCATCCCGGAGGGCCCAACTCATGGTCATCACTCGACCCCAGAGTCCAACGGCCGGAGCGCGATCGACGTTCCGTATGGTGTGCGGTATTGCATTGTTATGGGCGGTCGCCATCATGAGCGCTTGGGGCCAGCCCCTGCCTGAGAACGATCGCCAACGATCCGCCATCGTGTTATCACTGGACGGTGTCGTCGGTCCCGCCACCGCGGATTACCTTGTTCGAGGCCTGGCCGTCGCGCACGATCAGAATGCTGCGGTGGTAGTGCTGCGCATCGACACGCCGGGCGGGCTCGATACGTCGATGCGCGAGATCATCCGCTCGATCCTTGCTTCGCCTGTGCCCGTGATTTCGTACGTGAGTCCCAATGGATCGCGCGCGGCCAGTGCTGGCACTTATATCCTTTATGCAAGTCACATCGCGGCCATGGCGCCCGCGACGAATCTGGGGGCCGCTACGCCGATATCGCTCGGCGGCGACTTTTCCAAACCGACCGACAAGCCTGCTGACTCCGCACAAAAACCCGATGAGAAACCATCGAAAGACCGTGTCGATCGCCTCCCGCCTGCGGGGCCTAAGGACGCAAGCGAATCCAAGGCGATCAACGACGCCGTAGCCTATATCCGGTCATTGGCTGCGCTGCGCGGTCGCAACGCCGATTGGGCGGAACAGGCGGTTCGCTCCGCCGCGAGCCTGTCCGCAGGCGAAGCACGCCAACAGAATGTGATCGATCTGATCGCCGACGACATTCCGGATCTGCTCCAAAAGGTGGACGGACGCACCGTCAAGGTCGGCAACAGCGAGAAGATCCTGCATGGCAAAGCACTCCAGATCCAGCACAGAGAGCCCGATTGGCGCGCACGTCTGCTGGGCGTCATCACGAATCCCAACCTGGCGTTGATACTCCTGATGATCGGCGTCTATGGGCTTATCTTCGAGTTCATGAGTCCTGGCGCGTTTTATCCTGGCGTCATAGGCGCGATCTGTCTGTTGGTTGGTCTTTATGCCCTGTCCGCCTTGCCGTTGACCTATGCCGGGCTCGGCCTGGCTTTGTTGGGAATGACCCTCATGGTGGCGGAAATTTTTACTCCATCAGTCGGAATCCTGGGCATAGGGGGGGCGATTTCATTCGTGCTCGGCTCGCTTTTGCTCGTGGATACGGAGTCTTCCGCCTATGAAGTATCGCTGCCGCTGGTGGCGGGTATAGCGGTTGCGAGCCTGGGCATGACGTTCCTGATCGGTCGACTGGCATTGCGTTCGCGACAGGCGCCTAATGTCAGTGGGGCCGATGCGTTGATCGGCCAGCGCGCCAAGGTGCTGAGCTGGGAAGGGGAGCAAGGCTACGTGTCAGCGGCCGGCGAGCGGTGGCGCGCTGTCGGTCCCACGGACGTGATGCCTGGCGACACGGTAGTAATTGCCGCTGTGCAAGGTTTGACCTTGCACGTTCGGGTGGACATCAGCTTTTCTGCTCATCTCCCGCCGGTGAGGCGGTGAAGCGTTTTCCCGAGGCCGAACCCTTTTATCTTGGAGCTTGCCATGTTGACGCAACTGACCTTTTACGGACCCGTCATCGTTTTGATTGTTGTGCTGGTTGCATTGTCAATCCGTATATTGCGCGAGTACGAGCGCGGCGTGATTTTCACACTGGGACGTTTTACGGGCGTGAAAGGCCCGGGGCTAATTTTGATGGTGCCGGTCATCCAGCAAATGGTGCGCGTAGACCAGCGTGTGATGGTATTCGACGTTCCCAGCCAGGACGTGATTTCGCGGGACAACGTGTCGGTCAAAGTGAACGCTGTTATTTATTTCCGAGTCATTGATCCGGGACACTCTGTGATCCAGGTCGAGAATTTTCGCCAAGCCACCAGCGAGCTGGCGCAGACGACACTGCGCTCGGTGCTGGGAAAACACGATCTGGATGAAATGCTGTCCGAGCGCGACAAACTGAACAACGACGTGCAAGAGATCCTGGATTCGCAGACTGACGCGTGGGGTATCAAGGTGGCAAACGTGGAGATCAAGCACATTGACTTGGACGAGAGCATGATCCGCGTCATCGCGCGCCAGGCCGAGGCAGAGCGCGAAAGACGTGCCAAAATCATTCATGCGGAAGGCGAGGAACAAGCAGCGCAAAAGCTACTGGATGCCGCGCGAATCCTGGCACAGCAGCCGGAGGCGATGCAACTGCGCTACTTGAGCACACTGGCCATCATCGGTTCGCAGAATAACTCGACCGTAGTCTTTCCTTTTCCGACTGAGCTCGGACAGGTGCTAAAGGGTATGGCAGAAAAAACCTAGGCGGCGTTAAAGGCATCGCTATAGCGCGCGGTGCCAACAGGCACGGGGCCGTGCAATGCCAATGCCATGAAATACGCCGGCGGTACGTCTGGTAGTTGCAGACCCGTATGGGGCTGAAAGCCAAAGCGCATGTAATACGCCGGTTCGCCTAGCACTACGCAGCCAAGGGCTCGTTGCGAACCGAGTTCGGCCAGCGCTAGTTTGATCAGGCGGGAGCCGATGCCTTGCCCTTGTCTGGCCGGCAGCACAGAGATTGGCCCCAGGCCATACCAGCCGAGTATCTCGTTGCCGTGTCCGTCAGTGATGGTGATGGGCGACAGCGCTACGTGGCCGATGACCTGTCCCTGTTCTTCCGCAACCAACGAGAGTGTCAATTCATTGTTTACCCGCAAACTACGCACGATAAATTGCTCGGTATGGCTGGTATGGGGAGCCTCGGCAAAGGCCGCGACAGTGACCGCTTCGATGGCGGCGGCGTCGTCTGGGGTTTCGTGTCGGAATTGTAGCGGCATGGGTTCATCCTTTGGGGTTTTCCGGGAATATAGAGCGAACCGAGAGGGCACCACAACAATTCGGCGGCACAGCACTTGCTGCTTTGGAGATGCAGCTATGTCACCATGCCCATACGCGGCGTGGTATTTAATGACCTATCGTGCAGACGTGCGAGGCGCTGGGGATAACGTTAAAAATTCATCGTTGCTGAGAGCATCAATGTGCGCCCCTCGCTCACATTCAACGTCCCTGCTCCAGGGTATGTGGTCCAGAAACTTTTGTTGAACACATTGCGCACGTTCGCTCTCAGCGTGATCGGATACCCTCCTGAATGCTCCAGCACGTAGCGTGCGCCGAGATCCACTGTGGTCCATGGTTTGATGGACTGGGTATTGGCGGCATCAACATATTGCCGGCTGGCATGCATCACGCGCGAGGTCAAGGTCAGTCCGGTGACAAACGGTGTATCCCATTCCACCCCTAACGTGAAGTGATGGCGCGATGTACCGGGCGCTGTTTTGCCATCATTGACGCCGCCTGCAGTGTGGGTGAGTTTCGCGTCCAGCAGCATGTATCCCCCCAGCACACGCAGGCCATGCCACGGCTCGCCTGCCACGTTGAGCTCTATGCCGCGATTGCGTTGCTCGCCATCGTCGGTCAATGTATTGGAGATGGGATCGGCAATGGCAGACGCTTGTTCGATCTGGAACGCAGACAGTGTTGTACTGAGATTTCCCCAATCGACCTTGACGCCAGCCTCGTATTGTTTTGAGAGGTACGGTTCCAGCACTTCGTTGGCATTGGCATAGCTCGCGCCAACGACGGCACCCTGTTGCATGCCCTCGATGTAGCTCGCGTATAACGAAACGTCTTCCGTCGGTTTGACAACCAAGCCAACCATGGGCGTGTACGCTGTCTTGTCATAGCGCGACGTGCGCTCGTTGGTCGTGATGTTGTAGTTGTCCGCCATGATTCTTTGCTTGCGCACGCCCACCGTCAATTGGGCGCGTTCATCCAGAATCGAGAGCGTGTCGGACAGCGCGTAACCTGATAGCACCGTTCTGCTGATGCGGTTGCGTGATGGGGGATCCATGTCGGGTTTGTCCAGGAAAACAGGATCATAGATGTTGGAATTGATCGAGCCCAGCGTCATTGTCCCCGCACTCGTGCGATCCGCTTTGTAGCCATTCACGCTGAAGCTGATATCGTGCCGCACGGGCCCCGTATCCACCCGTGCGCGCAGTCCGGCTTCGCCGACAGTGCGTTCGATGCCGGTGAAATTCATGCGGCTGGTACTGAGAAAATCCCCGTTCTCTTGCAATTGCGTGCCGAAATCGAGGGCTTGTTTCCAGTCAGTATTACTGCGGCCGACGCTGGCGTATGCGGTCACTCGTGTATTGATGTCGAACTCGCCGCGCAGCATGCCGTAGAGATCCTCGGTATCGACGAAATTCCATGGCGACATAAAGCTCTTGTCGGCTGATGGCGGATTCGGGATGGACTGTCCGACGGCTGGCGCAATGGTGCTGTTTGCCCGGTCAGTGTGCATATTCTGGTAGCCCACATCCGCCGACAGACGGAACCGATCGCCGCGATAGTCCACGCCTAGAGTAAAGGTACCGAGCCGTTGCGATTGCTGATCGACCGAGGTATCACCGTCTCGATACATGGCGTTCAGGCGAATGCCGACGCGATTTTCCGGCCCGAAACGCCGGCCGATATCCAGATGGCCGCCGAACTGCGAATCGGATAGATAGCTGGCCGTGAATGACGTCAACGGGGTATCCCCGGCGCGCTTGGACACCAGATTAATCGCTCCGCCCGTTCCGCTGGGCGACATGCCGTTCAGAAACGCGGTCGGTCCCTTGATGACTTCTACGCGTTCGATACCTGTCAGCGTGGTTTGGTTATTCGGCGCCAAACCAAACAAGCCGTTAAATCCGACTGATCCGTTACCCAGCAAGAGTCCGCGCACCGTGAATGTGTTGGCGTAACTGGCATTCGTCGGATCGACATTCAGAATGGCTGGGTCGTTGGTGACGATGTCGGCTACGCTCTGAGCTTGTTGGTCCTCGATCGTTTGCAGGGTATAGCTGTTCACGGAGAACGGGATATCCATGATGTCCCGATCACCCAGCACACCCATCCCGGCGCCTCGTGCTATCTGCCCGCCGGCATAGGGTGCGGGCAAGTCCGGACGGTCACCGCTGGCGCCGACGACAGTGACGACCGGCAGTTCTGCTGCCCCCCCAGTAGTGGGGCGCTGGCGCAACGAGTAACTGCCGTCCGGGCGCGCAACCGATTCCAATTGCGTACCCGCCAATAACACCGACAAGGCCTGCGGCACGCTATAGCGACCTTGTAACCCTGCCGTCTGTTTGCCCGCGACCAGCGCGCTATCGAACGTCAATAGAATCCCCGCCTCGTTACCGAAACGCGTGAGGGCCGGTCCCAATTCACCAGGCGGCAGGTTGTAGGCGGCCTCGGCGGCTTGAGCATATCCCGGGACCGCCAGCCACATCGCCGCAAGCCCGGGAACGGTCCCGGTGAGCATCGCGCAGTATGAGCGACGGACGAGGTGCCGCCCGACAATGGTGCGGGGTGTGCGCAATAGCGATCTGTTCAGCTTGCCTGGGGTCATTCGACGTCCTTGAATCAGGTAGAAAATGAGGCTTCTATCTGTAAGGCCGGACGAAAAACGCAAACAGCTCATGTAACTCAAAAAAAGCCCCCACGCTGCGCCTTCGGCTTGCTGCCCCCCGAGGGGGTGTTTTTGTCTGGGGGCGGCCCGGCGACAAAAAAAAGCGTCACGACGGACGCGCCCGCAGCGTGACCCAGTAATTCGTGTAGCGCCGCACGTCGACCGGCAGCTCATACTCCAGCGCGCGCAGGATCCGATCCGTGTCTGCGAGCGGAAATGTTCCCGAGACCGGGAGCGACGCGATCTCGTCTTCGCAACCCAAATGGCCTCGCCGATACCGGGATAATTCCTGCAGGAATTGGCGCAAGGGCATTTCCGTGGCCACCAGCATGCCGCGCGTCCAGGTGGCACTGGTTTCCTGCGCAGGGCCGGCAGGGGTGATACGCATGTCGTCAAAGCGCACGCGAAAACCAGCGTGTATGACTTGCGCAACGGAATCGTTACGCGTGGCGCGAACCTCTACCGCACCCTCATACACCTGCAGTTCGCTATCGTCGCCATCTTGCCTTACCAGGAAACGCGTCCCCAGGGCACGTAATGTCCCATGGGCAGTTTCCACCAGAAAGGCGCGGCCGTGAGGTGCGGCATCCGCGGCAGTCGTCACCAGAATTTCGCCATGCAACAGCACCACCCGGCGCTCATTTGCGTCATATCGCACGTTGATGGCCGTGCCAGTATTCAATACGAGCCTGGACCCGTCTGGCAGTGTCACGTGACGAGACTCACCGATCCGCGTGGACTCGTCGGCACGCCAATCGACCCAAGGCGCTAAACGCACTGTGGCTATGCCCGCGCCGGTGACGCCTGCCAGCAGCAATAGTGTCTTGATGGCTTGGCGTCGATTCGTGCGCCGGGGTGTCAGTAACGTTGCTTGAATCAGCGGTTCAGGGACGCCGTGCAGCTGTCCCGTCACTGCCTGCACGCGTTGCCACGCGCGCTCGTGTTCCGGATTTGCTTTGCGCCACTCTAGACATGCCTGACGCAATGACGCTGTAGCCCCATCGGACTGCAGATCGACCCACCATTGGGATGCCTGGCGTACGAGGCGCGGGTCCAGGGTGGAGTGAGGGGATGAGGTCATCATCGCATCACTGCAGCAGGCAGCATTGCGTCAACCCACGCACAATATGGCGTTTCACCGTCGCGACGGAGATGCCCAGTTCGGTGGCGATACGTGCGTGTGTCCATCCACTGAGCTGCGACAGCAGAAAAGCCCGCCGCACCGCCGCCGGTAATTGGTCAAGTAACGCGTCCAGGGCGTTCAGCGCCTCTAATTGCAGTGCGCGTGTTTCCGGCGACGGTTGCAGCGGTTCCGGCAATTGCTGCAACGCCTCCAGATAGCGCTGTTCCAAAAGCTGACGCCGGCGAAAGTCATACACCAATCCGTTGGCGATGGTCGCGAGATACGGCCTCGGTTCACGGATGTTTACCGGTTCGCTCTTGCTCAGGACTCGGACAAACGTGTCCTGAGCCAAATCCGCTGCATGGTGCACGCAACCCAGTTTGCTGCGCAGCCACTTTTGCAGCCAGAGATGATTCTTGGCGTACAAATCCTCGATAGCGTGGATATCGGGTAGGGGTCCGGCGGACATGGTGCAGTGAACGGTAGATGAAAATGTTAATAATAACCATTTTCATAAAAATAGGATGCAAGAGCTTTCCTGGATGCGAGGCAGGTCGCCTCCCTGAGGCGGATTGCCGTATCTGCATGGCAACGAACGCTCGACGCCGAGGTCGGTATACACTCGATCGAAAGCCAGTCGCCCTGACTGCTGTCGGGTCGGCCCTAGTACAACATTTAGGAGAGAAAACATGCCCAGTCTGTTGCCCGACGTCGATCCGGACGGTTTGCTGGAATACTCGGTGGTGTACACCGATCGCGCCGTCAATCACATGTCGAACGCTTTCCAGGGCGTGATGAAAGACATTTCCAGGGTATTGAAGCAAACCTATAACGCCTCGGCGGCTATTGTTGTGCCGGGCAGCGGCACCTTTGGCATGGAGGCGGTCGCCCGTCAATTTGCGACCAACAAGCGTTGCCTGGTCATTCGCAATGGTTGGTTCAGCTATCGCTGGACGCAGATTTTTGACATGGGCAGCATCCCGTCGGAATCGGTCGTGCTCAAGGCGCGTCCCGTGAGTGATGGCAGACAGGCACCTTTCGCGCCCGCGCCAGTGGACGAAGTCGTGGCGGCCATCAAGCAGCACAAACCCGACCTGGTATTCGCTCCGCACGTCGAGACAGCATCAGGCATCATCCTGCCCGACGATTATTTGCGCAAAGTGGCCGATGCCGTACATGCCGAGGGCGGGCTCTTTGTGCTGGACTGTATTGCAGCGGGCACCATATGGGTCGACATGAAGGCGGTCGGCGTTGACATTCTGATCAGCGCTCCGCAGAAGGGCTGGTCGGCATCGGCATGCTGCGGTCTGGTCATGTTGAGTGAGACGGCGCGTCAGCGTATTGGCGATACGGTCAGTACCAGCTTTGCAGCGGATTTGCGTAAATGGCTGCAAATCATGGAGGCATATGAAGGCGGTGGACATGCCTACCATGCGACCTTGCCTACGGATTCATTGACGGTCTTGCGCGATGCGATGTTGGAACTCGAGGCCTATGGCGTCGATAAAGTACGCGCGGAACAACAGGCGCTAGGCGATGCCGTGCGTGCGTTGTTGCGGGAAAAAGGTTTTAAGAGTGTCGCGGCTGACGGCTTTGCTGCGCCCGGCGTGGTCGTGAGTTATACCGATGATGACGGCATACATTCGACTCGAAAATTCGCCGCGCTAGGGATACAGGCGGCTGCGGGCGTGCCGTTGCAGTGCGACGAGCCCAGCGATTTCAAGACCTTTCGGTTAGGGCTGTTTGGCTTGGATAAGCTGCACAATCTGGACCGTACCGTGGGGAATTTGAAGCGAGCGTTGGATGCCATGTCGTGATGGTGCATTAGCCCTGCGTTGACGGTCGCGGGCGTGTGACGATCCTGCTGGAATGCTACTTTTCAGCAGGATCGACTAGCTCGTTTTAGTTCACTTGAACGTCGCCCAGCTTCTTGTACAGATGCGATCGCGAAATCCCCAGGTACTCTGCTGCCTTCTTTTTGTTTCCGTCGAATTTTTCCAATGCGTCGCGGATCAGGTCCAATTCGACCCGTGACTTGGCCTGACGTACATCGGCCGATTCCTTGGGAGCAAACGGGAGGGTGTCAGACGGTGCCGCGATGTCTTGCAGCGCGGTATTCAACGGATCGAGGCTGACGCTCGTGTTCATTTCCAGAGGGACTTCGCAGTCCGAGCAGGTGATTTCGTTTTGCTCCGAAAAAATGGCAGAGCGTTCGACCGTGTGCTGCAGTTGACGCACGTTGCCGGGCCACGGCAATGATTGCAGATAAGCGATGACGCCCGGTCCGAAATACTTGCCCCTTACATTGTGGCGTTGCATGAATCGTTCGAGGAAGGTCTGAGCCAGCAATGGCACATCCTCAAGGCGTTCGCGTAGCGGCGGTACGCGGATAGTGACCGCACTGATGCGGTAGAACAGATCGAGACGAAAATCACCATCGGCCAGCATGCGCTGAAAGTCGCGGTTGCTGGCCGATATCAGGCGAAAATCCGACCGGCGTTGCGTGCTACTGCCCACGCGCTGAAAAGTACCGTCTTGCAGCGTGCGCAGCACCTTGACCTGTATGTCCAGCGGCATGTCGCCGATCTCGTCCAAGAACAAGGTGGTGTGATCGGACTCTTCGAATTTTCCTGTGCGGCCGCGCTTTTCTGCGCCGGTAAAGGCGCCGCCTTCGTAGCCGAATAGTTCGGCCTCCACCAGATTGCCCGGAATGGCTGCGGCGTTGACCAGCACCATGTCTTTGCTGCCGCGCGGACTGAGTTGATGGATGGCATGGGCGACGAGGTCTTTGCCTACGCCGCTTTCACCGACCAGCAGCACGGACACATCGAGGGCGGCGATTTTTTTGATGCGGTCTTTCAGTTTGCGGATGGCATCGCTCTCACCGACGATGGAATCCATGCCGTGTATATTGCCGCGCAGACGCGGTAACTCACGTTCATAGAAACTGATCTCCTGGCGCAGGCGTCTGATTTCCTCGCCCAGGGCCTCGACGGCGGCGGGGCTTTTGAACATGACCTGGCCGATGGCACCGACAATGCGGCCTTCGGGGTTGACGATAGGTGTGCGGCTGACCACCCGGCTGGTCCCGCGCATGCGCTGAATTTGGCCGATTTCGGTTTTGCCGCTGCGCAGCACGGCGGGCAAACGGCTGTTTTCAATGACGGTATTGACATCCGCACCCCAGCTTTGCCCCCGCTGAACGCCGAAGAATTTTTCGTGCACCGGGCTCATGTATTGGATGCGAGCCTTGTCGTCGATGACCGTGATGGCCTCGTACGGGTCGGTCACGAAATGGCGCAGGATATCGGCCGAAAAATCCACACTGCTGACGAACTCGTAAAGCGCATCGCCGCTATCGTGGCGATACAGCACAAAACAGCCTGTCCCCGCCGATACGAACGATACGACCGTGATGGGTTCGCTCGTGCCTTCGAGGGTGAACATGGGCGACACCGCTCGCAGGTCTCGATCCTTCCACAGGGAAGTGAGTTTTTCCTGGATGTGTTTATCCAACCCGGTACCGGAGGCGAAAACGGCGCTACCCTCGGAGTCGAGTACCAGAACGCCCTTGCGTGTACTTTGATTTTGTCTGCCTTCATCCATTTACATGTCCTTGTTCGATACATGGTGGACAATTTTTGGACACTTTACCACTCTGGCCGGTGCGGCAGTAGAGGGAAGACACACTTGGCATGAATTGTGCTTGAAATGGGAAGGAGAACCAGGACAAGGTAGCTGACACATGCAAAAAGAAGTGCTTGAACCCCCGTTTGCCGAGTTGCCGATGGTGGACAAAGAGGGGCACGACCTGTTGGGAGGGATGTGCGTGGTCGACCTGAGCACGTCGGTCGCGGGACCATACGCCACTCAGCTGCTGGCCGATTTCGGCGCCACGGTGATCAAGGTAGAGAAATCGGGCGCGGGCGATGATGCGCGCCAGTGGGGGCCGCCGTTCCTGCATGGCGAGTCGCCCTGGTTCCTGAGCGTGAATCGCAACAAGCATAGTGTGATGCTGGATCTGACCCGCCCCGAGGGCCTGGCCGTACTGGAAAAACTATTGGCCAAGGCCGATGTGCTGGTACTGAACATGACCGAGCCCGTGCAGAAGAAGCTGGGCATCGATTATGCCCGCCTCGGGGCTAAATTTCCGCGCCTGATCCATGCGTCCCTGACCGGGTTCGGCCTACGGGGAGCGCGCAGTCATCTGCCCTGTTATGACCTCATCGCCGAGGGATACTCCGGCGTCATGGACCTGACGGGTGAGGCTCAGAATGATCCTCAAAAGGTAGGCACGCCCGCGGCCGATCTCCTGGCGGGACAGGATGTGGCCATGGCGGTGATGGCCGCGTACGCCGCACGCCAGAACACCGGGCAGGGCGCGCAAATCGATGTGTCGATGCAGGCGAGCATGACGCGCTTCATGGCACCGCGCCTGGTGTCTTACTTGAGTTCGGACGAGCTGCCCAGGCGATCTGGCGGCAAGGACTCCGTCATTGCCATTTATCAGGTGTTTGACACAGCGGACCGGCAGATTTCGCTAGGGTTGGGCAATGATGCGATCTGGCGTCGTTTCTGGTCGGCCGTCGGACAGCCAGAGATAGGTGAAAACCCCCGTTATAAGTCGAATGCCGATCGCCGCCTGCATCGCGAAGAGATCGTTGCGAAGATCGCTGAAATCCTGATTACCCGCACCCGGGACGAGTGGCTAGACATCCTGGGCGAGCACCGTATTCCTGCTGGCCCTATCAATGGGTTGGACGACGTGGCACGCGACGAGGAACTGCTGCAGCAGCGATTCCTGTATCAGGCCCAGGCTGCCAACGGGCCGGTGCCGCAGGTTGGCCTCGGGATTGCCATCAATGGCAAGACAGCAGTACATCGTAAGGCACCGCCGGTATTGGGTGAGGACACGGAAGCGATTCTGAGCGGCATGCTCGCGCTGACGTCCGCTGACATCAAACGATTACGAGAAGCCGGTGCGGTGTGACCGCGCCGCTCGTGCATAGAAAGATTCATGGAGGAGTGTTGTGAACACCATACTGACGTTGCATGATCCACAGACCGCCAGGGAAAACTACCTGAGCGGTGTGTGGCACCAGGACACACTGTATTCGTTGACGCGCGAGCACGCCCGGGTACGGCCCAACGCCTGCGCGGTGCGCGACCCGTACCGCCGCCTGACGTGGCGAGAGGTCCTCGCTAATGTAGACATCATCGCCGAGCACTTATATCAGGGTGGCCTGCGGCGTGGCGACCGCGTGGCGATCTGGTTGCCTAACCGCATCGAGGCGGTGCTGATTTTCCTGGCATGTTCGCGCAACGGCTATGTATGTTGTCCGTCTTTGCATCAAAATTACACCAACGCCGAAATCGTCAAATTGCTCACGCGCATCCGCTGCAAGGCATTGTTCGCGCAGCCGGGTTACGGCGCCGACTCGGATCGCTATTCGATCTTCAAGGAGTCCGCGGGCATTGCGACGCTGAAGCAACTGTATGCCTTGGCTCCGCAAGGCTCCGAGCCCGCGAGCGGTTGGCTGCCCGAGGGAGCGTTGTCGTTTCCTGATCATGTCAGCAGCATCGGAATCAGCAGCGCACCGGTGCTCGATCCGGACAAAGTGGTATACCTGGCGTTCACCTCGGGCACCACCGGCGAACCCAAGGGTGTGATGCACAGCGACAACACGCTGCTCGCCAACGGGCGCGCGTTGGTCGCGGACTGGAGGCACGATGCGTCGACGATTCTGCTCGCGCTCAGCCCCATGAGCCATCACATCGGTACGGTGGCGCTGGAGCAATCTTTGGTCGCGGGCATTGAACTGGTGTTGTACAACCCGGCCGCCAGCCGCTCGACGCTGGATTGGGCGCTGGAAACCGGCGCCACGTATGTCATGGGCGTGCCCACGCACGCCATGGATATGCTGAGCGCACTGCGCGAGCGTGGCCTGAGCCAGCTGGGCAACGTCACGGTGTTCTATATGGCGGGGGCTCCCATTCCACGCGAGGTGGCGCAACGCTTTTTGGATCTGGGCGTCAAACCACAGAACGTGTATGGGATGACGGAAAACGGCTCGCATCAGTACACGCTGCCTACAGATGACAGCAATACGATCGTGTCGACATGCGGGCGTGCTTGCAAAGGCTATGAAATCAGAATCTTTAGTCCAGAAAACTCGGACGTTGAAGTTGCGCCGGGCGAGACGGGCGAGATTGGCGGCAAAGGCGGCGTGTTGACGCTGGGCTATTACGACAACCAGGATGCGACCGAGAAATCCTTTAATTCCTCGGGCTGGTTCCTGAGTGGGGATCTGGGCATGCTGGATGAAAACGGCTGCCTGCATGTGATGGGCCGCAAGAAAGATCTGATCATTCGCGGCGGCCACAACATCTATCCGTCACAGATCGAAGATCTGGCGCATCGGCATGCGGGCATCGTCAAATCTGCGGCTTTTCCAGTGCCCGATGATCGCTTGGGAGAAAAAGTCTGTCTGGCAGTGATTTTTGCGTCCGGCGTTTCGCTCGCTGCTAACGAAGTCCTGCAACACCTGCATGACGCAGGGCTGTCCAAGTACGACATGCCCGAGTATTTCTTGGCGATGGAGGCGTTCCCGCTCACCCCCAGCGGCAAGATCCTCAAGCGAGAGCTGATCGAGTGGTTGAAAGACGGCCGTCTCGTGCCTGAACCGGTACGCTGGAAAGCAGCATCTACATCCCATGACGTCAAAAATGCTATCAAGGAAGGGGTATCGCTATGAGCGTGAAGCTGGAGTATGACGGCGAGTTTGCGCATATCTCGCTCAATCGCCCTGAAGTTCTCAATGCATTGAGTTTCGAGATCTTGTCGGAACTGGGTAACGCGTTGACTCGGGTCGCCGAATCAGATGCGCGAGCATTGATTTTCACCGGTGCCGGTGAAAAAGCGTTTTGCGCCGGCGCAGACATCCCCGAGTTGATGAACCGGCCCTTGATGCAAGAGCTAGAGGGGGCTGCCAAAGGGCAAGCCGTGTTCAACCAGATTGCTGCGTTGAAGATTCCGTCCATCGCGGTGATTCACGGCTATGCCTTTGGTGGCGGCCTCGAGCTCGCTCTCGCGTGCACCTTCCGGGTCGCGACAGAGCGTGCGAAAGTCGGATTGCCCGAGGTCAAATTGGGCCTGATTCCTGGATACGGCGGCACTCAGCGGTTGCCGCGGTTGGTGGGCGAGGGACGCGCGCTGGACATGATCATGTCCGGCCGAACCGTCGCGGCGGAAGAGGCCGAGCGCATTGGCCTGGTCAACCGTATCGACAACGAGGGCAGCCCGTTGGAGATCGGCAAGCGGTATCTGGAGCCGTATCTGAAGCACAGTCTCTGCGCGCTGTTTTTCGCGCGCGAAGCGGTGCTGCGAGGTGGACGCACTGGTCTCGAAGACGGCCTGCGCATCGAACGCGATCTGTCGACGCTCGCGTACCGCAGCGATGATGCGGCTGAGGGCCTGCGCGCCTTTGTGGAAAAACGGCCCGCCAATTTCAAGGACTGCTGAAGCATGGACTCCGGACTGATTTACGTAACGGGTGCGAGTCGCGGTATCGGGGCGATGATCGCTTACGAGCTGGCCCGCCGTGGCTACGAGGTGGGATGCCTGTCACGCTCGGGTGACAAGCCACATGTCGCAGACGTACCTGACGATGTCGCTGCACGCTGGCATGCAGTGGCCTGCGATGTGACCGATGGCGAAGCGATGAAAGACGCCATGGCGGCGTTGCATAGCAAGCTGGGCGTACCTGTCAGGGGGCTGGTGAACAATGCCGGCCTGCATACCGAGGCACCCACTATCGACCTGCCGATGGATGAGTTTCGCAAGCTGATGGACATCAACGCGGTATCCCTGCTGCAGGCGTGCCAACTCGTGCATCCGCTGCTGAAGAACCAAGGTGGTGGCGTGATCGTCAACATTGGGTCTTTCTATGACAAGCTGGGCGTAAAGCGCAACGTGTCCTATTGCGCGTCGAAGGCGGCAGTGGGCGCGATTACGCGCTGCCTGGCGGTCGAGTGGGCCAAGGACGGCATCCAGGTGATCGATGTGGCCCCGGGCTACATCATGACGGACCTGAATCGCGAGGCCATGGAAGCCGGCCCCTTGCGCGCCTATCTGGACAAGCGCATTCCCCGCAAACAGCCCGGCGAAGCGCGAGACGTAGCCGTACTGGTGGCGTCGCTGTTCCAGGAAGGCATGGGCTTTCTCAGCGGGGAAACGATTTACATCGATGGCGCACAGAGCGTGTCGGTCTGAAGCCGCGCGACCACGCATGAACAGTGAAATGATCAAGGAGAAAGCATGAACGTACTGGAACGCCTGGACCAGGCGCTGGCGTTCTCGGAAGAAGAGGGCATGCTGCTCGATTCCGTCCGTGAGTTGGCCAAGAACGAATTCGCACCGCGCGCCGCGGCCTATGACGAGAAAAGCGAGTTTCCCTGGGAGAACATCAAGGCCATCAATGCGCTGGGTCTGAACGCCATGTTCATCCCCGAAGCCTATGGTGGAATGCCCTTGTCGTACCGGTGTTACCTGGCCTGCGTACGCGAGATATCCAAAGCCTGCGCCTCCACCGGCATTATCTGGGCCACCAATTTTCACGCGATCAAGCCGGTGATCCAGTATGGATCGGAGGAGCTCAAGTCTCGAATTCTGCCGCGTATGGCCGAGGGCGCGCTGGCATCTCTGGTGATCACCGAGCCATCAGCAGGCTCGGACGCAACGGGCATGAAGACGCAGTTCCGCGAAGACGGCGACGACATCGTCGTGGACGGACAGAAGATCTTCATCAGCAACGGTGATGTGGCGGACGTGTATGTCGTGTTCGGCAAATGGGCGGGCGCGGAGAACGCCAAGGAAGCCATTGGCGCCGTCGTGATTGAAAAAGATACGCCGGGACTGACGGTCACTGGCACCGAACATAAGATGGGTACGCGCGCCTCTGGTACGGCTTCGTTGTCGTTCGAAGGCTGCCGCATTCCGCGCGGCAATATTCTCGCGCCCGTCGGCAAGGGACTGAGCGTGCTGCTTGGCTCGCTGAACAAGTCGCGCCCCAGCGTGGCGGCGCATGCACTCGGCATTGCACGCGCAGCATTCGAGGACGCCACTGCCTATATCAATGACCGCAAGCAATCGGGAAAACGTATTCTCGAATTCCAGGGGATTCAGTTCATGGTGGCCGATCTCGCAGCGGAACTGGCACTGTGCGAAAGCTGGCTCTGGCACGTTGGCGGGCTGGTGGATCAGGGCGTGGACGACATGGGCATAGAGGCGTCCATCCTCAAACTCAGGGCGACCGATCTCGCCATGCGCATCACCACCGACGCGGTGCAACTGCATGGCGGCTATGGCTATTGCCAGGATTTTCGCGCTGAACGCCTGATGCGCGACGCGAAGATCACGCAGATCTGGGAAGGCACGAACCAGATCCATCGACAACTCATCGGCCGCAGCTTTTTGAAAAAGGAAGGAAAATGAGCGAGATAAAGACGGTCGGTGTCGTCGGCAGTGGCACCATGGGAACGGGCATCGCCATCGTGGCTGTACGAGCGGGATTCAGGACCATCGTGCTCGATGCGCGCCAGGATGCCCTGGACAATGCTCGCAAGCAGACCGCTGCATTTCTGGCGAAGTCTGTCGCCCGCGGCAAACTGGCAGCGGGGCAGGACGAGGCCATCATGGCGCAGTGGAAAGGCACCACGCGAGCCGAGGATCTGGCCGAGTGCGATGTGATTATCGAGGCCGTGTTCGAAGACCTGAAAGTCAAACACGCGCTGTTTTCTCAGCTTAACGACATCTGCCCGCCTCACACGCTGTTTGCCTCCAATACGTCAACCATCTCGATCACTGAGATCGCCGGTGGCAGCGGTCGCGCGGATCGCGTGGTGGGCATGCATTTCTGCTTGCCCGCGCAACTGATGAAGCTCGTCGAGATGTCGCCGGGGCTGTCCACGTCGGATGAGACCTTTGCCAAGGCCTGGGCTTTTTGCGAAGCGCTAGGGCAAAAGCCTGTCAAGACACGCGACACCCCGGGATTCATCCTCAACTATTTCCTCATCCCCTGGCACAACGATGTCATCAACATGGTGGACCAAGGTGTGGCCACGCCGGCGGACATTGATCTCGCCGTGAAAACGGCACTTGGCTATCCGCTCGGTCCGCTGGAATTGCTGGACATGGTCGGTATGGACACGCAGAAGCTCTTGTCAGACGCCATGCACGGGCTCACCAATGAGCCTCGCGCGGCTTGCCCGCCCCTGGTCAAACGCATGATCGGTGCTGGGAAACTCGGCAGAAAGTCCGGCGCCGGTTTCCACACCTATGACAGCAACAAGATTTTCGGAGCTTGAGAACATGAGCTATCAAATTATCAAGCGTGGCGAGAGCCTTTCTTTTCCTGATGCCCATGCGTTTATTGAAGCCGCTGCCAGCCAGGGCGACGGTGTCGTGTTGATCGGTGACGGCGCAGGCAAGGGATGGAGCGAAGGTGTCGAAGGGGCCGCAAGCAAAGCTTTCGTCGCCATCGAGCTCGATATGGAATGCCTTGGCGTGCACACCGGTGAAGACGAGGGCCCAGCCAATGTCGTGGGCTTTGCCCGCTTTAGATTGGGCGACGACGCGCCCACCAATCTGATCGAGTTGGTGAAGAAGCCCTACACAGACGAGGCTGCCGTAAACGCTGCCAAGCAAGCGTTCGAGGCTGCGGGCCTGAAAGTGGCCGTGTGCAACGACTTTCCCGGCCGCATTCTCAATCGCCTGGTGCGGCCGTACTACAACGCTGCCTTGCGCCGTCTGGACGACGGGTTAGCCAGCGCGTCGGACATGGACAAGACACTATGTCTGGGGCTGGGCTACCCAGAGGGCCCGATCTCATTGCTCAAGCGCAGTGGTCTGCACCATCACTATCGCGTCACACAAGCGCTGTACGAGGCGCTGGGTCAGGAACCCTACGCACCCGCACGCCGCGCCCAGGTCGCATGGGCACGCCACAACAAGGATGCGCCATGACGCAACCCCTGAAAGGGATAAAGGTGCTGGACCTGAGCACCTTGCTGCCCGGACCGATGTGTACGTTGATCCTCGCTGAAGCGGGGGCGGACGTGATCAAAGTGGAGCGCGACGCCGGCGACGAGATGCGCAGCTACGAGCCGCGTTTTGGCGACGATAGCGTCAATTTCGTATTGCTCAATCGCGGTAAGCGTTCGGCTTGCTTGAACCTAAAGGCCGAGGCGGATCGCGCGCAGCTGCTGGAGCTGGTGCGCGATATAGACGTCGTGGTGGAGCAATTCAGGCCGGGCGTCATGAAGCGTCTAGGGCTGGACTACGAAACCCTGTCGCAAATCAATCCTCGGCTGATTTACTGCTCTATTACCACCTACGGGCAGCATGGCCCCAAAGCGCTCAGAGCCGCCCACGACCTGAATTTTCAGGCTGAAACCGGCATGTTGGGCCTGTCTGGAGACGCGGGCGGCGTGCCCATCGTGCCGCCCACATTGACGGGCGATCTGGCGGGCGGAACGTATCCTGCGGTCATCAACATTTTGCTCGCCCTGCGCCAGCGTGATCTGGACGGCAAGGGGCAGCATCTCGATGTTTCCATGACGGATAACCTGTTCACACTGATGTACTGGGGCTTGGGCAACGGTTGGAGCCAAGGGAAATGGCCACGCGCAGGCAAGGAGCTCGTCAGCGGGGGCTCGCCGCGTTATGCCATCTACAAAACGGCCGATGGCAGATTCTTGTCGGCAGCACCGCTCGAGGACAAATTCTGGGCTACCTTTTTGTCACTCATCGAAGCCCCTCAACTGGCTGACGAGAAAGACGACGAACGTGCTTTTGCAGAGGTGTCACGTATCATCGCGTCGAGATCGGCGGACGAATGGATGCAGCGGTTTGACGGGCATGACGTCTGCGTTTCTGAAGTCGTCAACCTGGAGCAGGCGCTACAGGACCCGCATTTCAAGGCACGCGGCCTGTTCGAGCGCGAGGTATTGAACAGCAGTGGCGTGTTCATGCCCGCGCTGCCCGTGCCGGTGTGCGCAGCGTTCAGATCAGACGAGCGCNGCGTCGCGGCGCCAGCGCTAGGCCAACATACACAACAATTATTCGATGTCGCCACAGGAGACAGCGCCAAATGAAAGCGGTCGTTATTCATGAATTTGCTGAGCCCGAGAACCTCAGCGTTGAGGACTTTTCTGAACCCGTACCTGGCGAGGGAGAGGTTGTGATCGCCGTTACCCATGCCGGGGTCAACTACCCAGATCTGCTGGTGATGACTGGCAAATACCAGAATCTGCCCGCACGCCCGTTTGTGCCTGGCAAGGACGCTGCAGGCACGATCGCTGCGGCCGGGCCGGGCGTACAGGGCCTGAAAGTGGGCGACCGTGTCGTGGCGCAGGTCGAGTTTGGCGCCTTTGCCGAACGTACGCTCGCGGCCGCCGCGTCCTGCTATCCCTTGCCCGATAGTATTTCCGATGCAGATGCCGCAGGCATGGGACTGGTGTATCAAACGGCCTACTTTGCGTTGGTGGAACGCGGACAGTTCAAAAAGGGCGAGATCGTCCTGGTCAATGGCGCCGCGGGCGGCGTGGGCGGTGCGGCAATTCAACTCGTGAAGGCGCTGGGCGGAACGGCCTTGGCCGGCGTGGCGGGCGCAGAGCAGGCCGAGGCTGCACGCGCCCTGGGTGCCGATCACATCATTGATCTGTCGGCACCAGACCTGCGCGAATCACTGCGAGAGCAGGTATTTGCCTGCACCGGCGGACACGGTGTTGATGTCGTGCTCGATCCCTTGGGTGATGAAATTTTCGACGCTGCCATTCGTGCGGTGGCATGGTGTGGGCGGTTGGTGTGTATTGGTTTTGCTGCGGGCCGTATCCCGACACTTAAAGTGAACTATCTGCTGGTCAAGAACATCGCCGTTTCCGGGTTGCAGTGGAGCGACTATCGCGATCGTCAACCGGAAAAAGTACGCGAGGTGCAACGAGTGTTGTACGAGCTGCATGCCAAAGGCGCCTTGCGTCCACACATCGTCGAAGTGCTGCCTTTGGCACGTTTCGCCGAGCCGCTACGTGTGCTTGCGAATGGCAAAGCAAAGGGCAAGTACGTGTTGCGACTTTCTTGATCGATAGAAGGTTGAGCGAGCGGGCTGTGGCGGGCAGCGAGGATCTGCATTGCCTCGCGAGCGCTGAAATTTTTATGTGACGAACACAGATATATTGCCCAGAAAAAAACGCCGGCCTCGTGAGCCGGCGATTTTCATGGCGCGTCTACTACGTATCAGAACGGGCAGTCGGGATTGAAGCTGGGGCTGCGCTTTTCAAGGAACGCGTCAATGCCTTCCTTGCCTTCCGGCCCGGCGAAGCCTGTGAATTCAAATGCGAGCGACGCATCGAAAATCGGCATGGCCTGTTTGATCCAATGATTCAGCATCATCTTCGTCCATCGCTGTGCGGCCGGAGCGCCTTGCGCCAGGCGGTTGGCGATCTCCAGCGCGCGTGCTTCTACTTCCTCGTCCGGCAAGGCCAGCGACACCAGATTCATGCGCTCGGCCTCTTCACCGGTAATCGTATCCGCCGTGAGCAGGTAGTACTTCGCCTTGGCCATCCCGCAGAGCAGGGGCCAGATGATCGCAGCGTGATCGCCTGCGGCTACGCCGATCTTCAGATGGCCGTCAGAGAACTTGGCGTCTTTCGCCGCAATCGACACATCCGCCAGCAGCAGCGTCGCCAGACCGGCGCCCACCGCCCAGCCGCGCGCCGCCGTTACGATAGGCTTGCGGCAATCCAGCATATTGGTCACCAGATCACGCGATTCCTTCATCGCCCGCATGCGCAGCGCATAGTCGTCGCATACCTTGCGTTCATGCTTCAGGTCACCACCGGCGGAGAACGTCTTGCCGTCGCCTGTGAAGATCACCACATTCACGCTGTCGTCGGCGTCTACATCGCGCCAGATCTCCGACACCTCGCGGTGCATCTGGGCATCCATGGCACCCATCGTCAGCGGCGAGCGCATGGTGATGCGTAGCACCTTGGGGCCGGGACGATCAAAGGCGAGGCGTTCGTAGCGTGCGTAGCGGTCAGTCATGTCTTGTGTCTTCCTTCTGATTGAGAGAGGCGGGCGTTGTGGGGCACCCGAATTCAACTGTTAAAGATACATATGCAAAAGGCGTGCCAGGTATGGGAGGCTTGCTTTTGTGAGGGATTTCCCTAGGTGGATGCCGGGGAGTGACCGGGCCGCGGGGCGAAATATGTAATCGACAAGACCAGGGAGAGGCGCGATGTGTCCTCAGAGTGTCTTTATTTTGGGCACATGGCATAAAACGACGCAAGTTTGTCCAATTTCGCTGTGACGTGTTCGTTGTGGAGCACAAGGCCGAGTGATGAAATGAACATCTGTCGTCAGGCTACTAACTCACTCGGAGCATTCATTCGTGGCTGAAACCATCGCCGGTATCCACATTCCAGACAGTGCCATCGCACGCGCTGCCACTCAACTCGTTCGTGACACGGAGGACGATCTGCTCTATCACCACAGTCGCCGAGTGTTCTGTTGGGCGGCACTGACTGGAGAGCGTCGTGGCCTGGACTTTGACCCAGAGCTGCTGTATCTAGGCGCCATGTTTCACGATATGGGGCTGACAAAAACATACTCCAGTCGCGACTTGCGCTTTGAGGTTGATGGTGCGAACGCCGCTCGCGAATTCATGCGGGGCTATGGCGTTGCCGAACGCGACATCGAAGACGTTTGGACGGCGATCGCATTACATACGACACCAGGGATCCCCGAGCATATGCGACCCACCGTTGCGCTGGTAACGGCTGGGGTAGAAATGGATGTGCTGGGCATTGCTTATAACGATTTCACTCATGGCCAGCGTGAGCACGTATGCAAGTGCCATCCACGCGGACTGAACTTTAAAGAAAACATCATTGATCATTTCGCGGACGGCATACGTCATAAGCCGCTGACGACATTCGGCAACGTAAAAGCTGACGTGCTCGAGCTCAAGGACCCGGGCTACCAGAGGATGAATTTCTGCTCAATCATTCGAGGCTCAGCCTGGCCAAGTTGACCTAATAGGCTAGGTGCTTCTGGAACGCCGCGTGTATACCGAGAATCAGGGCGCGCGGCGGACCTGCTTTCTCCATGACGCGTTCGACGCAGGCTCCACTCATTGTCTGAAGCTGGCGCGATACTGCGCAGGCGTCACGCCTAGCCGTTCCTGGAAAACAATGCGCATGCGATCCGCAGCGCCGAAACCGCAGGCGTAGGCGACTGACTTCAGGGGACTATCGCTTGCTTCCAGCATTGTGCGCGCAGCGTCGACACGTATGCGTTGTACGAATTCGTGTGGCGTAACGCCGGTTTCCTGTATGAAGTGCCGAGTGAGATTACGGGGGCTCATCGATACTTCAACCGCCAGCGACGCCAGGGTGTGCCGTTTTTCAATGTCCGCCGTGATCAACGCCTGTATCCGTGCCACGGGCGAGTCGGGGTCCTGAACTGCAGTCAGGTAGGGACTGAATTGCGATTGACCGCCCTGGCGCTGTGCTACCACGACCAGCCGCTTGGCCACTGCCAGTGCAATGTCGCGTCCGTGGAGTTCGCGGACGAGCGCAAGTGTCATGTCTATCCCGGCCGTGACACCAGCGGATGTGATCAGGCGGCCATCGCGAATGTAGATGGCATCAGCTTCGACGTTGGCTCGGGGGAACATGGTTGCCAATTTCGCTGCGTTCTGCCAGTGTGTCGTGACGCGACGTTGTTCGAGCAGTCCTGCGTGGCCCAAGGTAAAGGCGCCGGTGCAGATAGAGCCATAGAGATCGGCATGGCTTGCCGCCCATTGCAGCCACTCGTTGAGCTGAAGATCCGGCGTCGCGTCTGGTAATGCAGGTCCGCCGGCGACGAGCACGATATCGAACGGTCGCGAGGTTTCGCTAAACGTCATATCCGCGATCAACCTCATTCGATTGGACGCATGAAGCGGAGCTCGCCTCGGCGCCACGAGGACTGTTTCATACCGGTCCCCTTCCTTCAAATGGCCATTGGCCTCATGGAATGTGTCGACCGGGCCTGCAACATCCAACGCCTGTACGCCCTCGTGAATGACGATAGCGACCGATCTGTTCTTCATCTTGCGCTCCTTGCGTTGAATATTTTTTTAGGCCGCACAGCTTTTCCGGGATGCCCTTACGTACCGCGCTTACTTACTACGCTTGACCATCGCCCGGATGGTTTCTGCCAACTCGTCCTGTGCTTGCTGTTCGCTGATATCACCGACAACGGTCGCCTGCGAAAGCGCATCCGCAGCCCCCAGCATTGCCCACAGGCTTGTCTGCGACACGCCCTGTGCGCCAGCAAAAGGTGCAAGGATCTGCTTGCACTTTTCGATGAAGGCCAACTGGTACTGGCGCTTGACCGCAGCCAGTTCCGCAGAGCCGCTGAGCGCTGCGAGCAGTTCTGGGATCTCGCGCCCCTGGGTCAGCACGCAGTTGACGTAGCTGGATGCGATGACGCGCGCCTTTTCGTTCAAGCTTGGCTTGCTCGCGGCAATCGCCGCATCAATCAGCGCGGTCTGGCGAATATCGTAATCCTCATAGAGCGCTGCCAGCAGTCCATTGCGCGTGCCGAAATGATCATAGGCCACGGGCTTGGTGACGCCAGCTTCTGCGGCAAGCCGTCCCAGTGTTAACGCGTCTGTGCCTTCATCGCTGATCAGTTTCCAAGACACATCCAGCAGTTGGCGCAGCCGCTCTTCCTTGGATAGGCGGCGAGGCGAAGCGGCCGCGGCCGCGCGTGAGGAGACTACCTGTGGACGATTTTTCATGCTTCGATTGCCTCTGCCTGTGTAGCAGCATGGGAAGCAAAAATCCCGCTACCGATTTCTCGTGCCGTATCGAGGTGCGCGTCGGGAAATCCGGCATCCGACGCAAGCAGCAACTCCGACGTCGCAACACGCGCGCCACAATAGCCGAAGATTCCGTGGTCGATTTGCGTCTTCATCGCATCGGAGTAACCATGCCGGACATATGTGCGCTGGCTGGCGCCACCCAATCCGATCAGATGTATTGGCAGGCGATGCAGTTTCTTGATGAGCTTGCCGTCTGCATCCTCCTCGTACGCCCAGCCCTGGGTGAATACCCGGTCGATCCATCCTTTGAGCAACCCAGGAAAAGACCACCAATACACCGGATAGACCAATACCAGGGCATCCGCGCGGTCGATGCGCGCATGCTCTGCCGCGACATCGGGCAATGGCTCCGCTTCCTTCAAATGCAGGGCCACGTCGGCCAGGGTAAATCGCGGGTCGAAACTCTCTGCAGCCAGGTCGGCGATTTCGAACGTGTTCTGAGAGCCCGATGCGGCTATCCCCTCTGCTATCTGGGCGGCAACTGCATGGGTCAGCGACGTTGGGTCAGGATGTGCGACGACGATAAGTGCATGCATGATTCGTTTACTCCATCGGAAGTTTTACCTACCAATGGTAACCTACTAATGGTAAGTTGTGTTTTTAATTTGATGGGGCGCGAAATTGATCGTTGTATTGACGGGAACAGAGCATGGGATCATCCGCTAGTTTCTGCTTGGTAGCAGGCCTGGCGTTTCGTGTTGTTCTGGGCACATCGCATTTCATCGGGTTTTGACCTGATCTGAAAAAAGCCTGTCCCGTTTTGTCAATCGACTTTGACCAGGGCTCCTAAAGTGTTCGCAACTGGTGTTCGCAACTGAGCCAACACTTTGCACTACGCTCAAAGGAGTCCGTTATGAACGATAAAAGCACGATCCAACCCTGGCAATGGCCAGAACAGGAATGGCGGCGTTTAGTCAGCCGTGTCAGAGCAGGGCGGCGGCTGCGTCCGCAGAAATGGAAAAACGGTGCGCAACTCGCTATCGCGTTGGCCTTTGACTCGGATCATGAGACCAACGAACTGCGCGACGGCGGCCGTTCGATCAATCGTCTTGCGTGGGGCCAATACGGCCACCGAGTTGGTGTCCCTCGTATCTTGGATTTGCTGGAGAAACACGCGGTCCCAGCCAGTTTCTATGTCCCAGCCGTGACAGCCTTGCTATACCCCGAAGAGCAGAAAAAAGTAATCACTGCTGGACATGAAATCGGCATCCATGGCTGGATTCACGAGCTGAATTCCAACCTCAGCATCGACGATGAGCGGAATTTGATGCTGCGTTCGCTCGACACGTTGGAAAAGGTGACGGGCAAGCGGCCCACGGGTTTTCGTTCGCCCTCGGCAGATTTCTCCGAAAACACGTTGCATCTGCTGCGTGAGCTGGGCATTTCGTACGATTCGTCGTTGGGGGCCGATGATGATTGCTACGAGCTGGAGATGCACGGCGAAGCCACCGGCATAGTCGAGATCCCCTTCGATTGGGTGCGCGATGACGCAGTCTATTTCCTGATGCACAGGTTCCAGGGGTTGCGTCCCTACACGCCGCCGACAGATGTGTTTGACATCTTCAAGCGCGAATTGGACGCTGCCTATACGGAAGGCGGTCTGTTCGAACTCACCATGCATCCGCATGTGATTACCAACCGCTCTCGGATTTGGATCCTGGACGAGTTAATACAGTACGCCAAGACGCTGCCGGGCGGAGTCTGGTTCGCGCGGCATGACGAGATCGTTGCCTATGTATTGGCGCATGGGGAAGAACAATGACATTACCTTTGCGAGTCTTTGTAGCGGGGTTCAAGCACGAAACCAACACTTTTGCCGCGCACCTGGCCGATTGGGCTGCGTTCGAACGCGGAGAGAGTTTTCCCCCTCCCGTTCACGGTCAGCCCATGCTGGATATGGTGATGAGGGTCGAGATTTCGGCGACGGGCTTTGCGCGTCAGGCGCAGCAGCGTGGCTGGACCCTGGTGCCTAGTCTGTGGTGTGGGGCGGTGCCTTCTTCCTATGTTACCGACGAGGCATTCGCGCGTATTTGTGAAACAATCGTGGCCGACGCGCAGCGCCTGGAGTACGACGCAATTTACCTCGAACTGCATGGTGCTGCGATGGCGCAATCGTTTGACGATGCCGAGGGTGAGCTGTTGACACGTATCCGTCGAGTGGTAGGGCCGTCAGTTCCTATTGTGGTCAGTCTGGATCTGCATGCGAACGTCACAAAAACCATGCTTGAACAGGCGGATGGCCTGGTTGCGTTTCGTACCTATCCGCACATCGATTACGTCAAAACCGGAGAGCGGGCCGCCGATTTACTCGAACGATACTTGCATAACGGCGGGCGTGAGGCGCTCAGCGTTGAACGGCTGCCGTATCTGATTCCGGTTAACTCTCAGGGCACCGCGTCCGATCCGGCAAAAGGCGCCTATGAGTTGTTGAACGAGATAGACGAACGCTTGGGCACGATGACCAGTTTCTGCATGGGATTCCCGTCTTCGGATTTCGATGAATGCGCTCCTGTATTGTGGTCTCACGGCGATCGTGCGGAGGAGGCCGTTGCCACCTTGCTAAAGCGGGTCGCGGAACCCACGCAATGGCGACTGAAGGCGCTGAAAGCAAGGGAGGCGGTCCTCTCCGGCCTGGAGCGCGCCGCCTCGACCCATCGCGCCGTTGTGATCGCAGATACACAAGACAATCCCGGCATTGGAGGCACCAGCTCGACAACAGGAATGTTGCACGCGTTACTGGATGCCAAGGCGGGCCAAGTATTCCCAGAGCGGGTGGCCCTAGCCGTACTTTATGATCCTGAGGCCGCTGCTGCCGCGCACCGTGCAGGAGTCGGGCAGACTTTGGAAATCCAGATCGGAGAATCGATCGAGACACCGACAGGGCAGAGTGAATCCCCTGTTTTTGGGACTTTCCGCGTCCTTGCTTTGTCAGATGGCGTGACGACGTTCAAGGGGCCCAAAATGACGGGCTTTCAAACCCGACTCGGTCCGAGCGCCTGTCTGGAAATCGATGGCGTGTTGATTGTCGTGGCGAGTGGCCGGATCGGAGCCCAGGACCGCGAGCTTTTCCGGATGGTGGGTATCAATCCGGAGGAAATGAAGATCATTGTCGTCAAGAGCACACAGCATTTCCGTGCCGATTTTGAAGCAGTCGTGGAAACCCCTGACACCGATATCCTGTATGCGTTGGCGCCCGGTATGCTGGCGGCCGATCCGGGCGACCTGCCGTGGAAAAAGCTTTCGCCTGCTACACGGGTTCGCCCCTGAAGCATTGACGTAGTCATTCGTCCCATGGACCAGGTTCTTGACCCCTTGCGATACCGATATCGTACCCATCCGAATCAGTGATTCCCCCAATATGTCTTGTCCCAATATGACAAGTGTATGTCCCATTTTGACAAAGTAGTTTTGGCGACTGGATCACTATGACGGTCAGGGCAGCTCATCATCACAGACTGATACGAAGCACAAATCGGGAGATGGGTTGTGCCCTCACAAGAAACAAGAACGCTGGTCCTAACCAACCTTTCGAGGGCGAAATGTCTACACAAATACCCGCGGTCAACGCTGCCGCTCACCCAGGGCCGTCTAACGCGACTACGAGGCCCAGCATAGCGAGCGTGCGTACGATCCTGGCACCGGTGATGGGCAATGTATTGGAGTGGTACGACTTCGCAGTCTATGCATTCGTTGCGGGTTTGATTGCAAAGAACTTCTTTCCCTCCAGCGATCCGGCGACGGCCTTGTTGGCGTCGTTTGCAGTATTCGGAGTTGGGTTTGTCGCCCGCCCTTTGGGCAGCATTGTGATCGGTCGAATTGGCGATACCCGGGGCCGCAAGGCTGCCTTGTTATTGACCGTCTACATGATGGCAGCGGGAACGCTGCTATTGGCAATACTGCCTACGTACGCAAGCGCGGGCATCATCGCGCCAGCATTGCTGGTGTTGGCGCGTCTGCTGCAGGGGTTCTCCGCTGGTGGTGAATGGAGCGGGGCGATCAGCTTCATCGTCGAATGGGCGCCCGAACGGCGCCGCGGCCTGTACGGCAGCCTGCACATGGTCGGTGTCGTCGGTGGCTTGTTGCTGGGATCTGGTGTGGCCGCCGTGCTCAATTCACTGTTAACGCCCGAAGAAATGCTTCAGTGGGGATGGCGCATGCCCTTTATCATCGGCTGCGTCATCGGACCCTTTGCACTGTGGATGCGCCGATCCATCGACGAGACGCCCGCTTTCGAGCAAGCGGCTGCGTTGCAAGAGCGTCCGATCCCCATGCTGCAGGACGGTGCGGGGTTCAAGCTGGCGGTCAAAGCATGCGGCATGTCAGTGCTGTCCAATGTCAGCTTCTACATACTGTTGTTCTACATGCCTACGTGGGTGACGTCGAATCTGCAGGTGACGGCATCCGAGGCATTGTGGGCCAATACCGTGGGACTATTGCTGCTGGCGGTGCTGACGCCAGTGTTTGGCCAGATATCTGACCTGATAGGCCGCAAGACCGTCCTGATGTTTTCCTGCGTGTTTGCATTGCTCGCTTCTTACCCGGCTTTTAACCATCTAGTGTCGTTGACGCCCGCAACACTGAAAGACCTGCTGTTGGTGCAATGTGTATTCTCGGTGATCCTCGCAGCTATCGCGGGTGGATTGCCAACGACGTTGGTCGAGATGTTCCCGACTCGCAATCGGACGACCTGGATGAGCATCGGGTACGGTGTTTCGGTGACGTTGTTTGGGGGCTTCGCGCCATTCGTAGCCGTGTGGTTGATTCAAAAATTCGAGACGCCGATTGCACCGGTGTATTACCTGATGGGTGGTGCGCTGTTGTCAGGCATAGTCACACTGTTTGCGCGAGAAACTGCCTTTGCCAAATTGAAGTAATCGCCGGCGGGACCATGCCCGTGCGGCGCAGGTCGAACGCAGCAGCAGATCTATTACTATTCGTACTGCCATCGGCCGCGTCGGTTGGGGAATAAGCAATGGAAGCGCGAAACAGAAGAACGATCCGAAGCGCCACGCTGGTAGGTTTCCCGGAGGCTGCCAGGGCTGTGGGATTAGATCCCGTAAAAATGTTGGCCGGCGTGGGCCTGGATATCGCCTGTATGGAGGATCTGGAAACTCAAATTTCCTTCGACGCATTTCTGAGACTCCTGGCCGAATGTGCTCGAGCGGCCGGTTGTCCAGACTTTGCGACACGCGCCGCGATTCAGCGTGGCATGCCCAACCTGGGAGAGGTCACGCTGTTAATGCGCGAGGCTGAAACCGTTGAGCAAGCGATCAATTTCTACACGTCCCATTTGACACTGCATGCCGACGGAACCTTTATCCAGTTGGATAAACGCTTTCAGAATCCTCTGGTAGTGATCGAGATCTCGGCACGCACACGAGAAGAATCCTTTCAATGTACGCAATTTGCATTGGTGGGTATAACGATGTTGGTGCGCTGGCTGCTGGGCGAAGATTTTCAACCCGATATGATTGCGCTCGCATTCGCCAAGCCCCCCAACATGCGAGTATTTCAGCGATTTTTTAAGTGTCCGGTTCAATACAAGCAGGTCTTGTCTGGGTTGGTCATCAACGAAAGCATCCTGCAGCGCACGCCGGTGACGTCATCCCCGTTTCTCAGACGCCTCGCCATGCAGCAGCTGACTCCCATCATGAAGCGCTCAGTGACCAGTTTCTCGAACAAGGTCGAGCGGCAGATGAGAAAAATGTTGGATGAGGGCGGTTGTGATGCGGAATCGTTGGCGGCCCATTTCAACATGGACCGCAGGACGGTGAGTCGGCATTTGTCGAGCGAGGGGGTGACGTTCTCGCGGATTCTCCAATGCGTGCGAGCGGATATTGCGACTCGTGCGTTGGCAGAAACCACCAGTTCGCTAGCCATGATTGCCGACCAAACAGGCTTTGAAAGCCTGAGCTCATTTTCTCGTTGGTTTCAGCAATCGTTCGGTTGCAGCGCTACCCACTGGCGCAGTCAACAGGCCGCACGAGATTCTGCGGAAGCTGGCGCCCTAATGAGCCTGGATAAACAACGCTAGCCGATGTATGTTGTAGTGCAGCCGCTGTAAGAGGGCTTGACCGTCTCTGCCTCAATGGAACCGCTCGCCGCGCTCAAGCTGGGCAAGGATTTTTGACAACCGCCTGGCGCGTGTCTCGGGACGCTTGGCCGTGTGAAGCCGATAGTAGATCGAATAGAGGTTCTTGCGATCCAACGTCTGGAAAAAGGCCAGAGCGGCAGGTATTGCCTCCAGAGCATCCAGAAAGTCTTGCGGGATGGTCATGGCGGCGGAGCCTTCGTAGGCGCTATCCCATTGACCACCAGCCTTTGCCGCCTCGACATGAGCGAGGCCCGCAGGCGTCATTCGCCCCTCTGCGATGAGCCGAGTCGCATGCTCGCGGTTCTTGGCAGACCAGTTTGACTTCTGCTTTCGAGGCGTTAGACGTTGCATAAACGAAGCCTCATCTAGCGGCAGCTTTTGCCCATCGATCCAGCCAAAACGGATAGCTTCGATCACGCAGTCTGTCCACGTGACCGATTGCTTGCCAGATCCTTTCTTGAATATCTGCACCCACACCTCGCTGCTGTGCTGATGATGACTCATCAACCACTCGCTCAATTCTGCAGAGTTCCGGAAGGCGATTGTTTCGTGTTTGCTCTGGGACATGCCATGAGGTTAGCAGAACTGAGAGCACGGCTGGTTATGTTGAATCCTGGGGGTGCCCAATGATAGAGGCGTTCGACTTCGTCGGATCGTCGTCAATCGAAATCCGTGGCGATGGACATCTCGCGCCACGCATCAATATCTCGACGGAACATTTCCAACTTGCGTTCTGCCTGTGAGTGCGCATGTGGGCCGATCGGTAAGTGCAGTGGCGGATCATCGGCATCGATCGCCCGAATCATCACGGCGACAGCTTTGCTCGGGTCCCCCAGTTGTCGTCCGTCGTTGCTCTCGCGATAGATGCGGGCGGCGCCTCCGCTTGCCGCATAGGCCTCGAGCTTCTGTCTGGCGACCGCGATAGAGCGCCCCAGGAACTCGGTGCGAAACGGCCCCGGCTCGACGATCAACACCCGAATATCCATAGGCGCTACTTCTTGCGCGAGTGCCTCTGACAAGCCTTCAACCGCAAATTTAGTTGCGTTGTAATAACCACGCCCACCCGTGCCGAGGATGCCGGCTCCAGATGAGAGGTTCACGATCCGACCTCCTTTGGTGCGACGCATTAGTGGCAGCGCGGCACGTGTCACCTCAATCAGGCCAAAAACGTTGACCTCGAACAGAGGGCGATATTCGTCTGACGTAGCCTCCTCAATCGCTCCCATGAACCCATGTCCGGCATTGTTGACCAGTACGTTCAGTTTGCCAAAGGTCTCCTCTGTCATCGCTATGGCAGCCCGTATCGTCTCTGGCCTGGTGACGTCCAGAGAAGCAAGGCGCACCGTATTGGGGTAGCGCTGCGCCAGATCTCTCAGGGTATCCAGGTTCCGTGCCGTTGCTACGACCTCGTCTCCGCGGGCTGCTGCCTCCTGAGCCAAATGCCGCCCGAAGCCGCTCGAACAACCGGTTATCAACCAAGTCTTTTTCATGCCTTTTCCCTTTCGCTTAATCGTGCGCTCAACAGTTCATTCCAACGCTAGGGTGGTATGTTGATATCAACAGAATTGTTTGAGAACTGCCATTTTTGTATATTGGTTGTACATTTTTGAACGCACAGGGTCTATGGCATGGAATGGAGCGATGTTCGAATCTATCTGGCAGTCGTCCGCTGCGGATCTTTCGGCGAGGCTGCCCGCAGCTTAGGCGTGAGTCATCCAACGGTCGGGCGCCGGATAAAGGCACTCGAAGACGAGGCAGAGCAGCCGCTCTTTCGCAGAACGGGAGATGGACTGGTGCTCACGGACGCCGGAGACACTGTACTCGCGTTGGCGGAGTCCATGGAGAACTCCGCCTTGGCAATGGAAAGGCGTCTGGCAGGCAATCACGAGCGACTCGAAGGTATCCTGCGGATATCTTGCGCAGAGTGGTTTGCCGGCTATGTGCTGGCCCCTGTCCTGGCCGAACTGACGCATCGCCATCCAGCCGTTGTGCCAGAGGTGATCGCGAGCTATCGATTGCTCAACCTATCGCGCCGTGATGCCGACGTGGCCTTTCGCATCGTTCCCTTCACCGAGCCGGACATTGTTCAACGCCGGCTGATGACGATGTCATATGGTCTTTATGGCTCGGCCGAAACCGCGCGTGCAATGCGGGACGATCCGAGTTCTGTGGGGCTTATTCTGATGAATACGGCGCAATCCCATTTTCCTGATGTCGTCTGGCTACTCGACAGGTTTCCACATTCACGGCGTGTCTTCACAAGCACGAGCCGAGCTGTTCAGGCGCAGATGTGCCTGCGCGGCATGGGCGTTGCCGTACTGCCAAGGCCGCTTGGCGATGCAATGTCCGGGCTGCAGCGTGTCGAAACACCAGATGAGATTCCACCCCGAGATATATGGGTGGGCTACCATCACGATCTGCGACATATGGATCGCTTGCGAGCGATGCTGGATATTGCCGATGCGATGCTCGCGGATTCGGCGATTGCAACACAATGGCCCCGTGCGTAGTCGGACCGTTTATTGCCACTGATGGGGCCTCGTCTGCGCAGGACTATTGATGCTTTTGTAGACAACAGTCTGTAGCTCTTGTTGCTATTTATCTATCTTCCTATCACCCCTAGAGTAGTGCTTCCAATGCACTATTCGGAAGTTAGAAAGCAAATGAAGATCGGTATTTTGAATGCAGGCAATGTCGGCAGTCGCCTGGCGAGAGCCTGGGCAGCCGCAGGTCATGACCTCGTCATTGCGAAGGACGGCGAGGATCGAAAGATCGCCCCGTTGCTTGCAGAATTGGGTGACAGGGCCCGGCTCGGCACGATTCGCGAGGCCGCCGAATTCGGCGAGGTCGTTCTGTTCTCCATCTACTGGCCGAGAGTCGATGCGATCGTCAACGAAGTGGACGATGCGCTCGATGGCAAGGTCGTGATCGAAACGATGAACCCGCTCGGCGTTACTGCCGAGTTCGTGCATTTCCACGATCTGGACTTTATGCGCGACAACTCGACCTCCGAGGTCTTGCAACAGCGCTTGCCGAAGGCTCGGATCGTCAAGTCATTCAACCTGTTGGCGGCGCCGCTGCTTGAGGCCGCTGCGTGGTCGAAGTCGCTGGTACAACCGAATGTCTTCTATGTCAGTGACGACGCAGCGGCTGGGCTGCTGACGCGCGGTTTGATCGCTGATGCCGGCTTCAAGCCTGTCAACGCCGGCCCGCTCAAGGGCGCCCGGCAACTGGAGCAGGCCGGCGTTCTGTTGCACCACGTCGTAGACCATGAATATGGCGGGAACGCCGACGACTTGATCCGCCTTGGCCTTTCGGTAATCGAGGCGAGTGGCGGCTACAAGCTCTGATCCCGCCTGGGAGGAGCTAGCTCCTACAACAATGAAAGATGGTATGACAAAGACTGGCAGGTGCTCGACGTTGTGCTAAAAAGTAGTAGAGCGAAACCCAACGAAAAGCGGAGGCTTTGCATGTACTTCATCGGCTATCACGGCACGAGCGAGGCGTCGGCCGTCAACATTCTCACAGTAGGAGTCCAGGAGCGGTTTCTGCCGCCGACGGGGCAGATCGGCCGGGGGTTCTATGTCGCAAAAATGAATGGCAAGCTGCCGAACTGGGGGGCTGAACAAGCGACTGCGCCCTCCCGCGCGCGTCAGCCACGATTTGTTCAAATCGTCAGCTGGCTTACCGGCGAGGCGAGGAACCCATGGCTCGACAGCAGTGCCAAGCGAACGATCCTGAAAATCTATGCCACGCGTCCGTTGTTGCGCTGCAAGTGGAACATAATGAATTCCGGTGATTTGGGATTCTTGAAGGCCGCGCTGTACAACAATGGCGGCCCGGGTTTGGATCTGGCGGGCGACGGCCAATGGCTTCAGATGGTGATACCGCCAGAGGAGCTTCAGTACCTGCGTGCGAGGCGAGATGATGGACTGTTCGAGATGCCGCAGAATTGGCATTCGAAAGAGGCGAGAACCTGAAGGGGCTGATGGGAATTGGGGTTGCGTGACAAGGGGGGGCAGCGGCCTCGGGCGGGCCGGTGGCCCGGGAGGGAAGATGAGCTGCCCTCCCGCTAGAGGTTGTGACCTCGCCGGCTTAATTAATTCGTCGTAATGTGGCCGACTTCGATCACGCGTTTCCAACGATCATATTCTTCTGCCTGGAATTTCTCGAACTCGGCGGGGGTGTTTCCGACGATCTCGAAACCCAGCTCCAACAACTTGGGTTTGATGGATGGGTCATTGAGGCTTTCGACGATCGCGTTACGGAGCTTGTCGCGGATAGTGACCGGCAGCCCTTTGGGTGCAGCAAACGCTTGCCAGGATGTGACCGTGACACCTTTCAAGCCCTGTTCTTCCATCGTCGGTACGTCAGGCAGCAGGGGAGAGCGCTTGGCGCTGGTGACAGCCAGCGCACGCAACTTACCAGACTGTACGTGCGTAAGGCACGTATTGATATTCGAGAACGACGCATCTACCTGACCACCTAGCAGATCGACGATCGCTGGTGCGCCACCCCTATAAGGAACGTGCGTGCCTTCGGTCTGCGTTTCCTGCCAGAACAGCGCCGCAGTCAAGTGATCCGAGGTGCCGTTGCCCGCCGACGCGAACGTCATCTTGCCTGGATTGGCTTTGAGATACTCGATGACGTCTTTCAACGACTTGAATGGTGAGTTCGCATTAACGACCAGAACGTTGGGCGCTTGGACCGCAACGGTGATGAAGTCGAAGTCCTTGCGTGCGTCGTAGCCAGGATTGGATACCAGATGAGGCGAGATGACGAACGGGCCGAGCGACGACACGAGGATGGTGTCACCATCGGGCGCCGCTCGCTTCGCATAAGCAGCCCCAACTGTGCCCCCCGCTCCGGGCTTGTTCTCGGTCAGGAACGTGCCGCCCAGCTTGTCTCCGACCTTCTGAGCGACGGTTCGAGCGATGAGGTCTGTCGAACCGCCCGGTGGGAACGGGACCAAGAACGTAACGGGCTTGTTGGGCCAAGCGGCCGCAGTGTCGGCTGCCGTGGCGACCGCTGGCGCCACCATCGCGACGCTGAAGGCAAGCAGAGTGGAAAACAGGCGTCTCATCATTTAGATATCTCCTCAGTATTGGTGTCAGCACTTGAATAGGTATGAGTCCCCGCAGGACGCGGGGGCTGGGCTGGTCGTGATGCGTCTAGGCGCGCTTACCCACCTCGACTTGCTCGCGGGTCCAGGTGCGTGCCTGGTCCGTCAGCGTCAGGCCAAGGCCTGGCCGGTTGGGCACCAGCATGCGGCCATTGCTCGTCTCCAGGCGTTCGTGGAAGAGAGGTTCCAACCAGTCGAAGTGTTCGACCCACGGTTCGGTCGGATAGATCGCAGCAAGGTGGACATGCAATTCCATCGCGAAGTGGGGAGCGAGCATCAAACCCGCGCTGTCGGCTTGCGAAAGAATCTTGAGAAAGGGCGTAATTCCACCGACGCGAGGCGCATCGGGCTGGATATAGTCGGCGGCGCGGTGGCGGATGAGGTCGCCATGTTCCGCTGCACTCGTCAGCATTTCACCGGTGGCGATAGGTGTGTCAAATGCAGCAGCTAGAGCCGCGTGCCCTTCATGATCGTAGGCGTCCAAAGGTTCTTCGATCCACACCAGGTTGAACTGTTCGAAGATTCGGCACATGCGTTGGGCGGTAGGGCGGTCCCATTGTTGGTTGGCGTCGACCATCAGCGGCACGTCGTCACCCAGATGTTTGCGTACGGCTTCCACACGACGGATGTCCAACTGGCGGTCTGGCTGGCCAACCTTGAGCTTGATACCGCCGATTCCTCTTTCGCGGGACGCCGAGGCATTCACCAGCAACTGCTCGGTCGGCGTATGCAGAAAGCCGCCTGAGGTGTTGTAGCAAGCCACGGAGTCGCGATAGGCGCCCAGCAATTTTGCCAGCGGAAGGTTGGCGCGGCGAGCCTTCAGGTCATAGAGTGCGACGTCGAAAGCCGCGATGGCCTGGGTCGACAGCCCACTACGGCCGACGGATGCCCCCGCCCAAGCCAGCTTGACCCAGAGACGGCCGATATCGCTGGGATCCTCGCCCAACAGGACCGGCGCGATTTCCTTGGCGTGTGCGAATTGCCCCGGACCACCCGCCCGTTTCGAGTAGCTGATACCCAGACCTTCATGGCCATCTTTGGTCTGAAGCTCGACGAAAAGCAGCGCTACTTCGGTCATGGGCTTTTGCCGGCCAGTCAATACCTTGGCATCGCTGATCGGGGTCGCCAGTGGCAGGTAGCATGAGGAAATACGTATCCAGCTGATGCTGTCGGCTGCTAGGGGTGAGTTCATTTTGTGTCTCTTGAGGTCGGAACTATTCACGTCGTCGGATCAATGGACAACGTTGTCATTTTTGGGGAAAAAATGTGCACTGAGCCATATCATGATTAAAAAGAGGACCCTGTTTGATCCCTGCATCACTAATGTTCAGTGCGTCATCGGAAAAAATGATAACGTTGTCCAATCGCTCCATCAAACCTTTTTTTACTGGGGTTTACCCTGGTTCTCAGTTCAATGCCTTCCGTCAAACAAAAGTCGATAACCCTGCGTGAAGTCGCCCGTGAAGCCGGTGTCTCCCTCATTACTGCGTCGCGTGCATTGGGCAATCCTGGCCGCGTTTCAGCCAAGACAGTGGAGCGAGTACAGGCCGCTGCTGAGGCGGTCGGGTATATCCCTAATCTGCTAGCGGGAGGGCTCAAATCGCGCCGTAGTCGAACGGTGGCTGCGCTTGTTCCAATCATCTCAGTCCAGCAGTTTCTGCCAACGATAGAAGCGTTGACCCAACTGTTGGACCGGGAGGGGTATCAACTATTGCTGGGGCAGACGGGCTACGACAGGGCACGCGAAGCGGACCTGCTTAACTCCATGGTTGGACGGCAGGTCGATGGCATAGTGATGGCTGGCCTTCTGAGTGACACGCCGGCAAGGGAGCGGGTTCGAGCGGCGGGAATTCCACTGGTGGAGACATGGGATATCACCGATGAACCGTTCGACATGCTTGTCGGTTTTTCCCACCTGAATGTAGGCCGCGCCGTCGCGGATTACTTCCTGGGCAAGGGATGGACGCGGGTTGGCGTGGCGACCGGAGACGATCAACGGGCCTTGATACGCCAACAGGGCTTTATCGATCGAATCGGGCATGATGTGCCCACCGCGTTCGTGCCGGCACCGAGTAATGTTGGATCGGGCAGGCGAGCTGCTGCTGAGCTCCTGGAGAAATATCCGTCGATGCGGGCGATCTTTTGCAGTTCCGACACGCTTGCAGAAGGTGTGCTGATAGAGGCTCGCGCACGTGGTTTGCGAGTGCCCGAGGACCTGGCTGTGTGCGGCTTTGGCGGTACGAGTTTTTCAAGCTATCTGATGCCCACGCTTACGACGGTGCACGTCGATGGTTCCCGGATCGGCGCAGAAGCTGCCCGCATTCTCCTTGCCCGCTGCAGGGGGGAGACACCCAAGGAACAATTTATCGATGTCGGGTTTGGCATCATTGAAAGGGAGTCAACGGCGGGGCGATGACGAAATGTTGGTGGGGCAATTCAGACGCGCCCCATCGACGAACAGAGCAACCACCATATCGAATTCCTGGCGTAGATCGAGACGAGGCTCTGTGAGCCAGCGCATCAGCGCGCCGAGATACAAGTAGTGGAAATAAGTCCCAAGCTGCTCTGCTGGGCGCTCAGCGCGTAGTTCTCCTCGTTCTTGCGCTGCGGCGATCAACATCTGCCAGACGGGCAAGAGGCCTGTGTCTTTCTCTGCTGCTGCGCTCGGATCGAAAGTCGCAAACTTGTGCCGGATATAAGGCAGCAAGTAATCCGTGTGCTGCTCGCACCACTGCGCAGATCCGTGCAACAAGTCCAAGACACTACTGCGGAAGCTGGCTTGGCTATCAATGTGGAAATCCTGCTGCGCCAAATCCTTTGCCAATTCATCCTCCAGCACGCGCTCCAATAGCGTCTCCTTTACAGGGAAATATTTGTACAAGGTGCGTTTGGACACGGTTGCCTGGCCGGCGATCTGTTCCATCGTCACATGCGTATAGCCATGCGATTGGAACAGTTGCTGAGCAACACGCTGGATGTGCGTAGGGATCTCTGCGCGGCGGTCGGGTCGTATGAGCTTGCGTGGCATGCGTGATGATGTTGCGGCGGGTGAAAAATGATATGCTAAAAGTATACGTCGTTTACTTTAGCGTTGAAAGCCCATGAAAATAGTCGTCCTGACATACGGCACCGACGGGGATACGCGCCCATTGGTTGCGTTGAGCCACGCCTTGATTCAAGCCGGGCATGAGGTTTCCTTGCTGGGAGAGGCGCGATCACTGGGATTGGCGCATCGCCTCGCAGTGCCGGCCGCGCCGTTGGACGGGGATATTCGAGCATTGTTTACCCGATGGAGCCAGTCGGGCGCACGAGGCACAGCGAAGGCGCTCGTAGCGTTGACCAATGCGAACGCCGCAGCGTGGATGGCACAGACGTTCGAGGCTACACAGGGCTGCGATGCCATTGTGGTGTCAGGGCTGGCTGGCTTTGTCGGATTGTCCGTTGCGGAACGTTTGGCGGTGCCGGCCATTGGCGCCGGGATGATTCCGCTGACGCCGTCGAGAGAATTTCCATCTCCGTTTCTGCCTTCCGCTTGGGTTCCTGCCCGATTGAACAGAGCCAGCCTCGCCCTGACGAATCAGTTGCTGTGGTTGGGTCTCAGGAAAGCACTCAATCGTGCCAGGGCCGATGTGCTGGGGTTGCCGCCCAGAGTAAAGCTTTGGACGGAGCATCCGATGCTGTATGGCATTTCACCCACGCTATTGCCGCAGCCTAAAGACTGGCCGGATAACGCCGTAATGTGTGGTCAATGGGTGCCGCCGCTGAGTACCGATTTCATCCCGCCCGCGGAGTTGACGCAGTTTCTCGATGCGGGCCCTGCGCCGATCTACGTGGGCTTTGGCAGCATGACTGGCATCCATCTGTCGCGCATGCTTGAAACTGTCATCAAAGCATTGAACGGTCGTCGTGCCGTGGTTTGGCCGGGGTGGAGTGATACGGGATCGATGACACTTCCGGAAAATGTCTTGCGCATTGATGCTACGCCGCATGACTGGCTGTTCCCCAGAGTGACGGCTGTGATCCATCATGGCGGTTCGGGGACGTCGCATTCCGCTGCGAGGGCAGGCAAGCCATCCATTGTCATGCCGTTTGCGGGGGATCAGTTTTTCTGGGCGGATCGGCTGTATAGGCTGGGAGTAGCGGCGCCTGCAGTGTCGCCTGTTCGCTTGAATGCTGCGGTTCTTGGCGATGCTATTTCATTTGTGGAGCAGCCCGCCGTTGTCGATTGTGCTGGCGTTGTGGGGCGGGCTATGGTTAGCGAGGACGGACTGGCTATGGGAGTAAGGATGATCGAGGAAATTCTCACTGGCAATTGACGATCACGTTGCCAAAAACCCCGTTCTCTACCGCTTGGTGGGCTTTGATGATGTCGGATAGTGCAAAGTTCGGGCCGATATGGTGTTGCAGCGTTCCGTCCTTGAGCAAGGCCTGAACGCCTTGCACCGCGCGATCGCGCTGTGCAGGCGTGAGCAGATACACCAGGAAGAAATGCAGCGATAACGAACGTGGCAACCAGGTCGCGTAGTTGACGGGCACGGCCCCGCGGTTGTTCGAGCCAAAGCAGACGAACTTGCCGTGCGATGCCAGCACGTCCTCATCGACCAGCGCCGCGGTCGTGGAGAAGTCCATATCGATGATGGCGTTTACGCCCTTGCCGTCGGTCAAGGCGAGGACGCGCTCGGCGACGGACTCTTTTTTGTACAGCACCGTATCTGGCAGTCCCGCGTCATGCATAAATGCTGCTTTCTCTGCAGAGCCTACCGTCGTGATGACACGCGCGCCGCGGGCACGCACCAACTGCGTGGCATAGTAGCCCACGGCGGACGAGCCTCCGATGACGAGCACGGCGTTGCCGGGCTCGAGGTCCGCGAGTTCGACGGCGCGATAGGCGGTCAACGCAGGGATGCCCAAGCAAGCACCGGCTTCGAACGACACGTCTTGCGGTAAGGGCACGGCCTGGTTGGCCGGCAGCGTGATGTATTCCGCCGCTGTCCCGTAGGGGCGGTTGTATTGCGCATTCCACACCCAGACGCGGTCGCCGACTCGATGAGTGCTGACATCGGGTCCCACTTGATCGACGATACCGGAGCCATCGCTATGCGGAATGATGTAGTCGTCGCGCACGGGACGGCTGCCGGCGCGGGATTTCACATCCGACGGGTTCACGCCAGAGCATACGACGCGGATCCTGACTTCGCCGCGGCCGGCCTCGGGGGTGGGCTTTTCGCCGAATTGCAGGACATCCTGTGCGGCGCCGTTTCTTTCGTACCAAGCTGCTTGCATCACGTAAGCCCCTCTTTGACAAAACGATTGCTCAGCGTCCCAAGCCCCGTCAGCGTGACATCGACCTGATCTCCAGGCTGCAGATTGGGCGAATGGCCGTCGGTCCCCATCCAGACGATGTCGCCCGGATAGAGCGTGAGATAACGGCTCATGGTGCTGATGAATTCCTCAACACCAAATAGCATATCCGCAGTTTCGAAACGTGTGGACTCTGTTCCATTGACGGACACGACGGTTTGCATTGATGGAACATCGGCCTCAGTGGAAATCCAGGGGCCCATGGGTTTGAACGTATCGGCGTTCTTGGCGCGCCAGAATGTGCGGTCCGAGGCTTGCCAATTGCGCTCGCTGACGTCATTGCCGATCGTGTAGCCGAGGATGCAGTCTTTGACTTCCGCCACCGAGATATTGCGTACCTTTTTGCCGATCACGACAACTAGCTCGCCCTCATAATGCACGCGGGTTGCATCGGCCGGCATAATGACGTCCTCACCATGCGCGATGAGTGCATTGTTCGCACGGTAGCCGACGTCGGGCTTTTTCGGAATGGACATGCCTTCTGTGCTGATGTGCTTGGTGTAGTTCAGGCCCACGCAATAGAACGTGGGCGGTACGACGGGCACCTCGATCTTGACGTCTTCCAGGCGCAGGCGTGTGGAGGTCGTTTCGTAGCCCTGAAAGGGGCAACCGTCTACCGCCGTGATCCGGTCATTCTCATCCAGCATGCCATAGCGGGTCTTGCCTTCCAGGCTGTAGCGTAACCATCTCATTGCGTCTGCTCCTTATGCGTCCATGGCAAAAATAATGTCTTCGGCCGACAGTTCGCTGATCAGCCATTTTCCGTCGTGGCGTTCCAGACTGACTCGCAGGTCCCGAATCGATTCGATTCCTTTGAGTGGCAGTGGGCCTGCGACGGCGGGCCCGGGATCATGACGCACCACCAGCATATATCCGCTGACCGTACACCGATGATCGTCCTGCAGTTTGCACGCCAGGTTGGTGATCAGATGGGCGATGCGCATGGTAGGCGAGCGCTGCGCCAGCGCTGCCCGAGCCTGTCCAGGGCCGGTGAGCACCTTGCCCTGGCGCCGCCACACGCCTTGCGGGGCAATCAGCTCCGCCAATGCATCGTATTGCCGATCGTCCAGGTACCTGAAGAACAGCATCACCTGGTTTTCGCAGAGTTTCAATTCAGTTGCCATAAAGGAAGTCCGGTCGGGAGTTTTGAGGGATAGCCAGCACCGAGCCGTCGATCTCGGAAACGGATGCGGTCGCGCACAGCTGCATAGTGCGGGTCAGTTCATCGCGCAGTATCGTCAGCGCGCGATCTACGCCGGCATAGCCGCCCGCCAGCACGCCATACAGCGTGGCGCGGCCAAGCAGTACGGCGTCAGCACCGAGCGCGCGTGCCTTGAACACATCGCTGCCTCGGCGGATACCACCGTCGAGCATTACGGGAACACGTCCATTCACCGCGCGCACGATCCCGGGCAACGCGTCCAACGTCGCCACACAGGTGTCCAGTTGCCGGCCACCGTGGTTGGATACGACTAATGCGTCGACGCCGATTTCCAGAATGGCGTTCACGTCGGCAGGGTTAACCACGCCTTTTACGATGAGCTTGCGTGGCCAGCGGTCGCGCAGGGCGCGCAGCGCGTTCAAGTCGAACGACGGGTCGTAATTGCGCCCGGCCACGCCTTGCATTTTGGTCTTGTCGGTGGCCAGCGACGCCAAACCTTGCAGGCTGGGCATCACGGGCGGTTTGTGCAGCAGCATGTCCAGCGACCAAAAAGGTTTGCGCACGAACTGACAGATGTTGCGATGCGTGAGCTTCATGGGAAAACTCAGTCCATTGGCCAAGTCGCGTTCACGTTTGCCACCGACAGGGAGATCCACGGTGATGACCAGCCCTTCGTAGTCGGCCGCCAACGCGCGATCGATGAGGGCATGCAGGCGATCTTTGTCTTGCAAGATGTAGGCCTGGAACCAGTGGCGGCCTGGCGCCTGGTTGGCGATTTCTTCGATGGAGGTGGTGGCCGATGTGGATAATGTGTAGGGAATACCGTGGGCGGCTGCAGCGCGCGCCAAATCGAGATCACCACCACGCCAGCCAAAGCCCACCGCGCCCGTAGGGCCGATGGCCATGGGTATGTTTAGAGGTTGACCAAAGAGCTCCGCGGACAAGTCAACCTGGGCTACATCGCGCAGTACCCTGGGGCTCAGACGCACCCGCTGAAAGGCGCTGCTGTTGTCGGTAAGTGTCACTTCGTCTTCAGCGCCACCGTCATAAAAATCGAATACCCCGCGCGGCAGCCGTCGCCTCGCCATCACGCGCAGACGTTCGATGGAGTAGCTGTCATTCAATTTCGAACGCATTTTTTGCTATATCCGCAATGCTGGTCGGCCCTTGCTTATTGCTTGAGCTCGACGATGTTTACCTCTGCCTCCGGCAGATCATTCCGGCTTAACGTTGCCCAGCTTGATCACATTGGCCCAACGCTCCTTGTCGGCGATCAGGAACTGGCGAAACTCCTCGGGCGAGTCTCCAATCACTTGAGCGCCCAGCTTGTTCAACTGCTCTTTGACTTGCGGGTCCGACAGCGCGGCGACGGCAGCTTTATTGAGTTTGTTGACAATCTCGGGTGGTGTGCCAGCGGGAGCCAGCATGCCGACGAACGGGGCGCCCTCGTCAAAGCCTTTCAGGCCTAGGCTCTCCAGCGTCGGCACACCGGGAAAGTCAGGATGCGGTTCGCGGGTGCCCACGCCCAGCACACGCAGCTGTTTGTCGGCCACATAGTTCGCGATGCCGATGCTGGGATAGAACATGAACGAGATACGGCCGGCGATCATTTCCTGCAGCGCCGGGCCATTGCCTTTGAACGGCACGTGGGTCATTTTCAGGCCTGCTTGCACACCCAGCATTTCCGCTGCGAGGTGAGCGGATCCGCCTACACCCGAAGAGCCAAACGTCAGCTTGCCCGGGTTGGCCTTGCCATCAGCAATGAGGCTCTTGAGGTCTTTGTATGGTGAGTCATAGTTTGTCACTAGCACCATCGGCAGGCTGGCGAAATTACTGACCGGCTCAAAAGCCTTGGTGGCGTCGTAGTTGTAGCGGTCCGGATAGAGCAGGGGGTTGACGTTCAGTGTCAGTGACGTCACGAGAACTTTATAACCATCCGGAGGTGAGTTCATGATGTCGTTGGCTGCGATGTGAGCGCTGGCGCCGGGCTTGTTTTCGACGATCACGGATTGGCCTAGATGCTCGCTCATGCTTTTGGCGACCACGCGCGCAATGACGTCGGTGGGGCCGCCAGCCGAATAGCCCAGCACCATTCGCACTGGATGCTCGGGGTATTCCGCTTGGACCGCGCCGCCTGCCATGCAAAACATTGTCGCGGTGGCGATGGCAAACTTTTTGATCAGTTTCATGCTGTCTCCTGTTTGGGTTTGTTATGTACATAGCTGCCTGCACGGCAGCATCGCTCAATAGAGATCGGGGAAATACTTGTCTGCCATGACTTGGCATCGCTTGATGAGTCGGTGCTCGTCGGGGCCGTAGTCGGCCACCGCGTTGTGGATGGTGCCCATGTTGTCCCACATCAGCACGTCGCCCTGGGCCCAGCGATGACGATATTGGTACTTTTCCTGTAGCTGATGCTGGAACAGAAATTCCAAGACTTCGTTGCTGCGGGCTTCGGACAATTCGTTGATGCGCATCGAATAACCGGGGTTGGCGTAGAGCACCTTGCGGCCGGTGATAGGGTGCGTCAGGAAAACGGGATGCGAGACAGGAGGCTTGCGCTTGCGTTGCTCCTCGGTCAGCGGGGGGCGCGTACTACCTTTTTCTCGCCGCATCATTTCCCAGAACTTGTTGAAGTCATGCGTGATGGTCATGCCCTCGAGCTCGAGCTGTAGTGTCTCAGGCAGTCCTTCGTATGCCGCATGCATGTTGCAGAACTCGGTGTTTCCCAGGGGTTCGCCATCGCGCATGGGGATTTTGATGCCATAGAGGATGTTGCTGAAAGCGATCGTCTTGCTATAGGACATGTCGGTGTGCCAGTCCTGGCCGGCGTCGCTCAGGCCAATAGGCTTGCCGTCTTCCTTGATGTTCGAGAGGATCATGACCTCGGGATATTCGGGGTCATGGAACATATTGGCGACGTTGATTTCCAGTGTGCCGAAATTTTCGGCGTAGTCGCGCAGTTGCTTGGCGGTAAGCGCCTGTTTGGGGAAGCTGATGACGCCGTAACGGCCCAGGGCCTGTTCGATGGCCCGATAGCGTTCTTCGGTCAGCGGTTGAGACAGGTCGATGTCGTAAATCGTGGCGCCCATGCCGCCGATTTTGGGTTCTATTCTCATAGTTTTTTCCTTGATAAGCATTACAAGGCCTGGCGCAGAATGGCCAGAACCTCGTCAGAATGAGTGACGGGACGCGGATTAACAGCGAGGCCGCGCTCGTGCATGGTTTGTTCAGCGATGGCGGGCAGATCTGCGCCTGTCAGGCCGAGTTCGGACAGCCGCATGGGCAGACCCCGTTGCTGGCTCACCTGTGCGAGCCAGTCCGCGACGTTGCGATGGGCCGTGCCTGATACGCGGGTCAGGATCTGGAGGGCAGGCGTCAGCATGTCGTGCGATGCGGGCTCGTTAAAGCGCAGCGCGTGGGGCAGTACGACGCTGTTGACCTCCCCATGTCCTACCTGATGTCGAGCGCCAATCACATGACAAATCGCATGATGTAGACAGGTCTTCGCCATCGAGAGCACGACGCCTGACAGATGGCCGGCAGCCATCAGTGTGTCGCGCTCATCGTCCACGCTTTCGGCTTGGCCGGTCAGCGCTTGTGCGAATAGTTCAATCGCTTGAAGCGCAATCGCGTCAGCCATCTGCGAGCGGTTGCGCGAATACATGCCCTCAAAGCAGTGGGCCAGACCATTCATGGCGGTGGCGTGCATGCGCTGCAGAGGAATGTCGCGACTGAGTTCGGGATCGATGATTACCGTGGTCGCGGCGAGGTGACGGTTCCAGAACAGCAGCTTGCGCGAACCGCTGCGTATGCCAAACGACGGCGTGATTTCCGCGCCGGATGCTGTGGTGGGCAGCGCGATGATCGGTAGCTTGGACTGTGTGCGCACTGGGATGTCCACAGTGGCCGGCGGAGTAAAACGCGTGGCATGGTCTGCCAGGCGGCCGCCTTCGGCAAATAGCATCGCGAGCGCTTTGACCGAATCCGACACGCTGCCGCCGCCCAGCGCCACGATGCTGTCGCAGCCGCTGTCTTGCAGGTCGTGAACAACCGTTTCGATCCATTCGACACTACCGTGCGTGGGCACCGATGTGTACACATGGAGATTCAAGTGGCGCAGTGTGCTGCGCAGATGGGACCATACCGCTGATTCAGCCATACGCCGCTGCATGAGGACAACCGGACGCGTGCAGCCCAGTGCCGCCAGCTCGTCGGCCAGGCCATTGGCTGCACCCCGGGCGAATCGGACATGCGTGCCGTACAGGTGATAGTCGAAGTCGGGAAGCGCCATAATCAGAGCCATCGGTCAAGTTGGTGACGATTCTAGGGACCGCGGCGCCATGTGAATACGCAGAGATGGCAAAATGAGTGTTTCCGTTTTGAGAACACTATGCGGAGCTCCCGATGAACACCGTTGAATGCATCGAAGTTTTCGTGGAGGTCGCTAAAGGGCTGAGCTTTACCCGGGCGGCGGAGCGTCTGGGAACAAGCCGATCGGTGATTACGAAGAAAGTCGCCTGGCTGGAGCAGACCTTTGAGACGCAACTGCTACAGCGCAATACGAAACGGGTCAGCCTCACCGAGAGCGGCGAGATTCTGCTGCGTAATGCCGACAGCGTCACGAGGACATTGAACGACCTGAGGGATATGGTGCGCAGCTCGGTGCAGCGGCCCGAGGGGCGTATCCGTGTCGGCTCGCCGCCTTCATTCGGGGCAGTGCATCTGGCGCCGGCTATCCAATCCTTTCTGGAGTCTTATCCAGATGTGCAGGTCACCATGCAGTTGGATGACGGACGCAGCGATCTGATCGCCGAGAACATGGATCTATCGGTGCGTATCGCGCCGCACTTGCGCGATACCAGCCAGATTGCCTACAAGTTGGCAGTGGTGCCGCAGGTGCTGGTCGCCACGCAAGAGTATCTTGAGCGTGTGGGACGCCCGAAGCGACCGTCAGATCTGAAAAACCACAACTGCCTGATTCACACGCTGAAAGCGCCCATGGGCCAATGGCAGCTGACCGACAAAAAAGGTCAAGTTCACACCGTTCAGATCAGCGGCAGCTTTAACTCGAATCTGGGCGAATCCATTCTGCATCTGGCGCGCCGTCACTACGGCATCTCGATGCATCCGCGTTATATGGTCGAGGACCTGATTTCGCAGGGGCAGTTGCAAATCGTGCTGCCGGACTTCAAGTGCCAGGGGTTGGATATTTACGCCATGGTGCAGAGCAAGCGTTATCTGCCTTACAAAGTCCGGCTGTTTGTCGATCATCTACGTACGCATTTTCAGAACGTCAATTGGGCGAGCTCCGCGGCGATATAGTGCACGAAGGTCGTGATGCCGTAATGTGCCTCATGGATGCCCGGATTTCTTCGAAATCAGGCGCCGGGGTTGAACCCATGCCCCATCAAGGGCTAAGCTGACCCCTGGCTATCGAGAGCGGCACCTGCGGATCCACAACAGCAGCAATACCGGAACCGCCCGTCGCAAGGAGAGCACTATGCGGCATGGGGTAGATCTGTCCGGGCGCGTGGCTATTGTCACGGGAGCCAATTCAGGGATTGGGCGTGGCATCGCCCTGGAATTGGCGGCAGCGGGAGCGCGCGTAGTCGTCAACCACCGTCCCAACGAAGACTCCGAGCGACGCGGTGTCGAGGTCGTGCAGGAAATTGCCCGCGCGGGCGGCCAGGCCATCCCAGCTGCCGCCGACGTCAGTCGCGAAGAAGACGTCGAGCATTTGTTCCGGGTAGCTGCGGATCATTACCAAGGCGTCGACATCCTGGTCAACAACGCCGGCATCGAACAGCCGGCGGCCATTCAGGACATGACACTGGCTCAGTGGCAGAAGGTCATCGACATCAACCTGACCGGCCAATTCTTGTGTGCCCGCGCCGCGGCCCGGGCCTTCCTGAATCGCGAACCCGCACCCCCGAACAACGCGGCCATCGGCAAGATCATTTTCATCAGTTCGGTCCATGAGGTCATTCCGTGGGCATTCCAAGCCAACTATGCCGCGTCCAAAGGGGGCGTGTCACTGTTGATGCAGTCGTTGGCGCAAGAGCTCGCTCCGATGAAGATTCGCGTCAATGCCGTGGCACCCGGCGCAATACGCACGCCCATCAACGCGCCCGCCTGGAACACACCGGAAAGCATGGCGTCGCTGCTCAAGCTGATTCCGTACGGGCGTATCGGCGAACCAGAGGACGTGGCGCGTGCCGTCGCCTGGTTGGCCAGCGACGATTCCGACTACGTGACCGGTTCCACACTATTCGTCGACGGCGGCATGACCTTATATCCTGCGTTTCGCGGTGCGGGGTGAACATCATGTCAAAGCCCATTGAAGACTATGGCCTGATCGGCAACATGCTGTCCGCGGCGCTGGTGGCACGCGATGGTTCCATCGATTGGCTCTGCTTGCCGCATTTCGATTCGCCAGCGTGCTTTGCCGCCTTGCTGGGTGATGAGAGCCACGGCCGCTGGCTGGTGGCGCCCAGCCAATCAGGATACACCACCACGCGTCGCTATCTGCCGGATACTGCAGTACTGGAAACCCGCCATGAGACGCCCTCCGGCGTTGTGCTCGTGTACGACTTCATGCCCCTGAGCGATGAAGAAGAACGGGTAGATGTGGTGCGCATTGTTCGAGGCGAGTCGGGCCAGGTCGACATGAGAATGGAATTGACGCTGCGCTTTAACTACGGGCAGGCGGTTCCCTGGGTGCGGCGGCGCGATTACGGCCTGAGCGCCATCGCCGGGCCCGATGCCGTCGAGCTGCATACGCCCGTGCCGTTGGAAGGCCGCGACATGAAAAGCGTGGCCTGCTTCACCGTGCGGGAAGGCGAGACCGTACCCTTTACCCTGTCGTACCACCGCTCGCACAAGACCCCGCATTTTGTGCCCGATCGCATGGAGAGCATGGACCGCACCATTGCGTGGTGGCACGAATGGGCCAAGCGATGCCACTGGGACAACGGACCAGACGCACGGCGTGACGCGGTGGTGCGATCGTTGATCACGCTGAAGCTGCTGACTTTTCAGCCGACCGGCGGCATCGTGGCGGCGCCCACGACTTCGCTACCCGAACAACTGGGTGGCAGCCGTAACTGGGACTACCGCCATTGCTGGCTGCGAGATTCGGCTCTGACTCTGTATGCCTTGTTGAATGCCGGCTATCGGGAAGAGGCCGAGGCCTGGCGGCAATGGTTGCTGCGTGCAGCTGCCGGTCACCCCAATCAGCTGCAGATCATGTATGGCATCGCTGGTGAACGCTGGCTGCCCGAGCACGATATTCCCTGGTTGCCGGGCTATGAGGGCAGTGCGCCGGTACGCCTGGGCAATGGCGCGGCCGGGCAGATGCAGTTGGATGTGTATGGCGAACTGATCGAGACCCTGCATGCCGCGAGAGTGGCCGACCTGGCACCGCTGGCCGAGGCCTGGCGTATGCAGAAGGTATTACTCAAGCCGCTCGAAGATCTATGGCGACAGCCGGATCATGGAATCTGGGAAGTACGCGGGCCGCCCCGGGCCTTCACGCATTCGCGGCTGATGTGCTGGGTGGCGTTGGATCGCACCGTGAAGTCTTGTGAACGCTTCGGCCTGGAAGGCCCGGTGGACCGCTGGCGTGCCTTGGCCGCCGAGATCCGCGAGGACATATGCACGCATGGCTATGATGCGGGGCGCAACACCTTCGTGCAGTATTACGGTGGCACGGCGCTGGACGCCAGCTTGCTGTTGATTCCGCAAGTAGGCTTTCTACCGCCAGACGATCCGCGCGTGGCGGGTACCGTGCAGGCGATCGAGCGCGAGTTATTGCGCGACGGTCTGCTGCTGCGCTATTCGACCGAGCATAGCGACGATGGCCTGCCAGGAGACGAGGGCGTGTTCCTGGTATGCAGCTTCTGGCTGGCTGATGCCTACATCATGCAGGGCAGACTCGATGATGCGCATCGCTTGTTTGATCGCCTGCTGTCGCTGCGCAATGATCTGGGACTATTGGCCGAAGAGTACGATGTGGTGCGCAAGCGCCTTGTCGGCAATTTCCCGCAGGGTTTTTCGCATATCGGTTTGGTCAATACTGCCTATAACCTGAGTGCCGCCGACGGCCCGGCGCGCCAGCGCTCATCGAGCGACGCGCCTCAGGAGTGAGGATGTATAGGCTCAGCCGCGAGGGCAGATCGGCTATAGGCGTAAGAATGATCGAGAAACTCCTTGCTCTTGGAAGCGATGGAGCGCCGGGAAATTAGTTTCTCGTTGATGTTCGGTCAAATGGTGATAGCAGGTATTTACGGTGCCCTCCCGACCGAAGGAGTGGCGCGCCACACGCTGGCCAACCATGGTTGTTGGTCCCTGGGTAAACCGGCGGGACGGTAGTAGTGCGTGATTTCCGTGAAGCCGGCGTTTTCCACATAGCGGCGCCACCTGTCGATGTCGTGATATGCACCGTAGCGGCCGCGATTCCAGCCTTCCTCATTGGTGCCGCGGGGATTGGAAGCAAACAGGACGCCGCCCGTTTTCAGCGCGGCACGTAGATCGGCGAGCACGCGCGGTAGCTCCTGGCTCGGCACATGAAACAGCGATGCATTGGCGTAGATGCCGTCGAAGGAGGCAGTCGGCAGATTGAGCGCTAGAAAGTCTTGATGCCATACCTCGCAGCCTGAAGTCTCGCGCGCCATTTCTGCGAACCGGCTTGCACCTTCCAGCCCGATGGCATGATGGCCGCGCGCCGCGAAGACGCGGAGGTCCCGTCCGGGGCCACAGCCGAAATCCAGGATGCGATACGGTGGCGGGCCCTGAATATTGTCCAGTAGTGCAGCGATGTTTTGGCTGACGTCGTGATCGAGCGTAGCGGCGCGGAATTCTTCGGCACGATCTTCGTAATGGCGCAGCGTCTGTTGTGAGATTAGATTCAGGTCTTCGGCGCTCAGGGGCATGCGGGGGCCTCGCGGTAGAAAGGGAGCCTGAGGCAATTGTTGCACGACTGGCTAGGCGGGACCGGGTGCCAAGCTGCTATACCCGCCTGATGTAACGTGAAAAAAAGCATCGTTTTCTTTACAAGTGCACCGATATTCAACGGGACACAGTAAGCGTTTTCCGTTTTGGGGTTAGTCCTTATATAAAAAATCCGCAAAAAATTTCAGAATTGTGAAAATCAGATCCGTTTTCCAGGTGGTGCAAGTCTCTTTACGGAGCAACCCGTGGTACCGATCGCAGCCCCGCTACAGCCAGAGCAGGACAGCCATACCGACTCGTCGGCGTGGCTGGGCAACGAAGTCAAGAATCTGCGCAAAGCAAGAGCTTATTCGCTGCAAATGCTGGCGCAGCGGTGCGGAAAGTCGATTGGCTATCTCAGCCAACTGGAGCGCGGCTTGGCAAAGCCCACCATCGGCGCAATGCAAGAAATTGCTCGGGCGCTCGGTGTACAGATCAGTTGGTTTTTTCCCGAAGGCAAGCCAGAAGACCCTTCCGATGACGGCATCGTCGTGCGAGCCGAATGCCGCAGGCGGCTGTCCTTTGCATCCGGCGTAGCGGACTATCTTCTTTCTCCCAATCTTTCCGGCCAGCTCGAGTTGCTGGTTTGCGTTCTAGACCCAGGTTCGGACAGCGGTGATGCGTACAGTCATCGCGGCGAGGAAGCTGGTGTCGTCATTCGCGGCACCCTGGAACTGTGGGTGCAAGGTAAGCATTTCGTATTGAACCCAGGCGATAGCTTTTCGTTCCTGAGTACTGAACCACATCGCTACTGCAACCCGGGCCTGGTACCTACTGAGGTGGTTTGGGCTATTACCCCACCAACGTATTGACCTGAGTGTGATGCCCGTCACACGGGCATCACACATTCAGAGCATGCGTGACGGCTTGCCGCATATTTGATCGATCACATATTTATGGGAAATCTATGCTGAGGCAAACATTGCTACGCCTTTTACTCGCCATCCCAGTGATGTTCGGCGTCTTGCTGATTGGCTTTTTGTTGATGCAGGCCGGTCCAGGTGATGCAGCGATCGTGCGTGCTGGACCTAATGCGACACAAGACGTGATCGAAGCCATTCGCATTGAAATGGGCTTGGACAAGCCACTATATGTGCAATTCGCGATTTATGTCTGGCAGCTCCTGCAGGGTAATTTCGGTGTGTCACTCATTAATAACGTGCCTGTCATCAACGAGTTGGCCAATACGATCGGGCCTACGCTGGAACTGATGTTTGCCTCGTTGATATGGGCCATTCCTCTGGGTATTTTGTTGGGCACATTAGGCGCGCGTTATCAACGCACATTGTTCGATCGTTTCGTGATGGCGTTCTCTACTGCGGGCGTGTCCGTGCCGGTATTTTTTGTCGGGCTCTTGCTGGTGTGGGGCGTCGGTTTCAAATTGCAGTGGCTACCGTTTACCGGGCGCGCCGGGCCACTGTGGACGCTTGAGGGGTTCAGAGCAATCATTCTGCCGGCGTTGACATTGGGTGGGGTATTTGTCGGACCGGTCGCCCGCATGACGCGCACAGCGGTGATTGATGTGCTTGGCGCAGATCATGTCCGCACCGCGCGAGCCAAGGGTTTGGCCGGCCACGTCGTGATGATGCGCCATGCTCTGCGCAATGCGCTGATTCCAGTGGTGACTTTGCTTGGCTTGCAGATTGGATTTTTGCTGGGCGGAGCGGTGGTCACCGAGACAATCTTCAGCTGGCCGGGCGTAGGCAGGTTAGCCGTAGGCGCGATTCTCTCCAGCGATTTTCCAATGGCGCAGGGCACGATCATTATTCTGGCTCTCGGTTTTATTTTCATCAATCTGACGGTCGATATCTTGTACACCGCACTCGACCCGCGCCTGCGTACTTGAGGAGACGAGATGAACCCTTTCCTCAAACTCGCAAAGCGCGATGCCGCGGCGGTCAGTTCCGCCGTACCTGGTGGTAATGCACAGCCCGTCCCCAATGTTGCCGATCCGGCCATTGCCGCCGCTCCCTCGACATTCAGGTTGCTGATGCGAGATCCCGCTGGCGCGATTTCTTTAACAGTAGTTATTTTGATTTTTGTCGTGGCCGTGTTCGCACCCTTGATCGCACCTCAAGGGCACTGGAGCGGCGACATGGCCAATGCGCTCAAGCCGCCTGGCGAAGCGGGTTGGCTGGGCACGGACTCGCAAGGTCGCGACATGGTTTCCCGTCTGATCTTTGGCTTGCAAACGACCATGCTCATGGCCGTGACAGCCGTGATCGTGGGCTGTGCCACCGGTGCGGTGATTGGATTAGCCGCGGCTTACTATCCGCCGGTCTCCGGGCTGTTGATGCGCTTGATGGATATTTTATTGTCGTTTCCAACGATTCTGTTCGGGCTTGCAATCGCCGCGATTCTGGAGCCTGGGTTGTGGGCGGTCGTGGTGGCCTTGTCCATCTCTTCCGTGCCTTTGATGGCACGCGTTGTACGTGGCGCGGCATTAACCGTCATGCAGCAGGAATATATAGAAAGTGCGAGAGCCCTGGGTGTGAGCGATCTCCATCTTTGGCGGCGCCACCTGTTGCCCAACTGTATGTCCTCGATCATGGTGTTTGTCACGCTGCGCTTCGGTCAGGTCATTTTGCTTGGCGCCGCACTTTCTTTTATTGGCTTAGGCGCTCAGCCGCCGAGTGCGGAGTTGGGTTCGATGGCTTCCGAAGGGCGGACTTTCTTGTTCTTTGCGCCACATGTTTCTGTGTTGCCAAGTCTGCTCATTTTTATCGTTGTGCTCGCCTTTAACACGCTGGGTGACGCACTGCGCGATGTACTCGATCCAAAGCTACGCAGCTAGTTTTCTTCTATCCAAGAACTATAGACTAAGGGGTTTGGCAATGCATTTTTCGAGTCGTTTATCTATTGTATTGAGCACCATGATGGTGGCCGGCGCAGCACTGCCCGTGATGGCGCAGCAGCCCTCGGTCTTGACTGTGCTACGGGTAGCGGACGCAGACACCTACGACCCGATTCGCACCACGTCCACTCGAATGGGCGAGGTGATGTTCATGCTGGGCGATACCTTGGTCAGTATGGATTACGACCTAAAAACTGTGAAACCCGGATTGGCCGAAAAATGGGAAATCTCTGACGACGGCTTGAGGTATCGGTTCACCTTGCGTCAGGACGTCAAATATTGCGATGGTCGGCCAATGAAGGCCGAAGACGTTGCCTACAGTTTGAAACGTCTTGCCGATCCCGCCAATAAGTCTCCGATCAGAAACAAGGTCGGGCCGATCAAGGATGTCGTGGTCGTCGATGACCATACCATTGACTACATCCTGTCTGCGCCTTTCAGCGATACCTTGTATCAGCTTGCTCTACCGTTCACGTCGATCGTTGACAAAAACGCGGTAGAAAAATTGGGGCCCAATTTCGGTACACAGGGCTTTAACGGCACGGGACCTTATTGTTGGCAGAGTTGGACGCCGCGTCAGCAACTGGTGTTGACCAAAAATCCCCATTACAACTGGGGGCCTTCCATCTATAAAAACCCATCGCCTCAGGTCGACCAGATCATTTGGAAGGTGGTGCCGGAATCCAACACGCTGATGGCTGCGATTCAGTCACGCCAGGGCGACACCAGTCAGAACGTACCGACTTTCGCTTTAGAGAGTATGAAGCGCGTACCGGGGATGCAGTTGTCCCACCAGGCCGCCGCCATTGATGATTATTTTCTGGGGTTTCGTGTTAACAAACCGGTGATGCAGGATCTGGTTGTTCGCCGGGCAATTAACGCCGCTATCGATCGAGACACGATTGTGAAGGCGATCTATTTCGGACGCGCCGATTCTCGGCGAACGATGGCTAATCCGAACGCCGTAGATTACGACCCCGGTTCAGAAGGCCTGTTGCCTGCCTACGATCCTGCGGCCGCCATGGCCATGCTGGACGAAGCTGGCTGGAAACCGGGCGCCGACGGTGTCCGAGAAAAGAACGGCGTGCGCGCATCTTTTCTGGTGTATGGCAGCCGCAATGATGTGACGTCACGTCTGGCCGAAACGATCCAGGCCAATCTGCGTAAGGTCGGCATCGATATGCGGATTCAGCTCTGGGATAACACGGCGGTATGGGGCAAGCTCGCGACGCAGGAATTTGATGCGTTCATTATGAACCTGCCGTACATCACAGTCAGCGAGTGGGCCAATTTCTATTTCCGCAGCACGCAGATGCCTACCCCCAACCGAATGAATTGGAACGATAAAGAGACGGACGAATTGGCGGCGCAGGCGTCAGCCGCGACCACGGACGAGTCCCGCGTGGCTGCTACGAAGGCGCTGCAAAAGCGTTTGTCGGAACAGGCGGTGTGGGCGCCATTGGTCAATGTGCAGTTGTGGAACGTGTCGAATGATCGGGTAGAGGGGATCAAGCCCCACGGACTGTACGGCGCAGCGCTCTACAAGGGTTTGGACATTCGAGTCAAAAACTGAAAAGGAAATAGGCAACCTATCATGACTATTACCGTTATAAAGAATGCAGAGTTTGTCGTTGGTTGGGATGCGGCAGCAGCTCAGCACGTCTATCTGAACGACGCTGATGTGGCGTTCGATGGCAACGTCATTGTGCATGTGGGACCGGGCTACGTTTCCAAAGCCGGCGAGCGGGTGGAAGAGGTCGATGGTCGGGGCAAGTTGGTGATGCCAGGGCTCATCAACATTCATTCCCACCCTGCCAGCGAGCCGCTGAACAAGGGGTACACAGACGAAGTGGGATCGCCGGGGCTATACAACTCCGGACTCTACGAGGTGATGCCGTTGATGCGCGGTGATGCAGAGGCTGCCCCGCATTGCCTGAATCAAGCGCTCGGGGAGCTATTGCTTAGCGGGGTCACCACGCTGGTCGATATGTCCGGGACGCACGAAACATGGATCGATGTCATGGCGGCCAGTGGAATTCGGGGCTGTATTGCGCCGCTGTTCAAATCGGCAAAGTGGTACACCCGCAACGGACATCTGGTGGAGTACGACTGGGATGAAAAGGCAGGGGAACGCAGCATGGAGGCTGCCTTGCAATTGGTCGATAAAGCCTGCTCGCACTCGAGCGGGCGGCTGTTCGGGATGGTCACGCCCGCGCAGGTCGACACCTGCACGCCTGAGCTGATCAAAGCGAGCCGGCAGGAAGCCGAGCGCCGCAATTTATCGTGGCAAATTCATGCGGCGCAATCCGTGCCCGAGTTTCATGAGATGACCCGTCGGCATGGCGTGACGCCCATACAGTGGTTGCATTCTCTAGGGGTACTGAAACCGCGCAGCATCGTCGGTCACGGAATTTTTCTGGACGATCATCCTCGGGCGGCCTGGCACACCAAAACGGACCTCTCTATCTTGGCCGACACCGGCTCGACCGTTGCGCATTGCCCGACCATTTTCATGCGTAGAGGCATGGCTTTACGTGATTTCGGTCGTTATCGCAGGGCCGGGGTCAATATGGGCATCGGTACCGATTCTTATCCCCACAACATGACCGACGAGATGCGTCACGTTGCATATCTGGCGCGATTGATGGCGGATGATCCACGCACCACGACCACAACGGAAATTTTCAATGCGGCCACGATAGGCGGGGCGACGGCGTTGGGACGTGACGATATCGGGCGTCTGGCAGTGGGCGCGAAAGCGGATGTGGTGCTGGTTGACCTCAAGCATCCCATGATGAGCCCGTATCGTGATCCCGTACGCAGCCTGATCTATGCCGCCGGAGAGCGTGCCATTGATACGGTGTACGTCGACGGCGCAAAGGTGGTCGAGAATGGAGAGGTGCTCACGATTGATCGTGCGGCAGCGGCGGCCGGGGTCCAGGAAGCACAACAGCGCGCGATCGAGAAATTCCCTGGGCTGGACTTGGTGGCCAACCGCTCTATCGCCGATGTTGCGCCGCTGACGTTTCCCCTCAACTAGGAGGCCGATATGGCTACACCCGTTCTGGAATTACGGGATCTGGTTACGGCTTTCGATACCCGTTTGGGACAGGTGCGTGCGGTTGACGGGGTCAGCCTGACGCTGGAGGCAGGACGCACCTTGGGTATCGTTGGCGAAAGCGGTTCGGGTAAAAGCATGCTCTCGCTGTCCATCATGGGCTTGGTTCCGTCGCCAGGACGGGTATGCGAAGGGCAGGTGTTATTGGAAGGCGTGGATCTGCGCACACAGTCTGAACGGCAGATGCGCAGCGTACGTGGCAATCGTATCGCGATGGTTTTTCAAGAGCCCATGACGAGCTTGAATCCGGTGCATACGGTGGGCTTTCAGATTATGGAAGCCGTACGGGCGCACCACCATTTACCGGCGAGCGAGCTCAAGACGATGGCTATCGAGTCGCTTCGCAAGGTGCGTATCTCTGCACCAGAGCGACGTTTTAGCGAGTATCCGCATCAGTTGTCCGGCGGTATGCGCCAGCGTGTGATGATTGCAATGGCGCTGGCTTGCAAGCCCACTGTGCTGATTGCCGATGAGCCCACGACGGCGCTGGATGTGACCATTCAAGCGCAGATTCTCAGTCTGTTGCGCGACCTGCAGCAGGACACCGGCATGGCCATCATTCTGATCACGCACGACCTCGGGGTGGTGGCACAGTGTGCGGACGACGTGGCGGTCATGTATGCGGGAAAAATCGTCGAGTCGGGATCAGCGGCTGCGATTTTTGAGGATTCTCAGCACCCGTACACCTTGGGGCTCATGGCGTCGCTGCCGCGGATGGATGTGGACGTGGAGAGGCTGTTGACGATCTCCGGCACGGTGCCGCCGCCGTTCAATTATCCCGCCGGGTGCCGATATAACCCGCGCTGCTTATTCGCTACCGATCAATGTCGCCACGACTCTCCGGTGCTCGAGTCGTTGGGTGACTCGCACCGCGCGTCCTGTTGGAATATGCCCTTGGAGCAACACGTATGACGACGCCTTTGCTGGAACTCAGAAGTGTGTCCAAGCGCTATCCCGTATATGACGGCATGGTGCTGCGCAGACAGGTAGGTGCCGTTCAAGCGGTGGACAATGTCAGCATGACGTTGATGCGTGGCGAAACGCTGGCGATTGTCGGGGAAACAGGTTGCGGTAAGTCGACCACGGCCAGATTGGCCATGCGATTGATTGAACCCACAGAAGGGCGGGTGCTCTTCGAGGGGCGGGACATTACCCGTTGTACACGCGCCGAGATGAATCCCTTGCGAAAAAGCATGCAGATCGTTTTTCAAGATCCCTACGCGAGTTTGAATCCCAGAATGACGGTAGGTGAGATTTTGTCTGAGCCGCTCAATGTGCACCGGGTGGGCGATGCTGTATCGCGCAAGCGTCGAGTAGAGGAGTTGCTGCGTCTGGTGGACCTGGCCCCCTATCACGCAGAGCGATATCCCCACCAGTTTTCCGGAGGGCAACGTCAACGGGTCGGTATTGCGCGCGCTCTCGCTTTGTCGCCCAAACTGATCGTGTGTGACGAACCCGTATCCGCGTTGGACGTGTCCATTCAGGCGCAGATCGTCAATCTGCTCAAAGACCTGCAGCATCGATTCGATTTCTCCTATCTATTTATTTCGCATGGCTTGGCCGTGGTCCGTCACATTGCAGATCGTGTCGGCGTGATGTATCTCGGACAACTGGTTGAAATAGGTAGCAAGCAGGACATTTATCGCAATCCTCGTCACCCGTATACACAGGCGTTACTGGCTGCGGCACCCGACCCGAATCCCGCCGCACGTCATAACGTTGCCCCGGTGGCTGGCGATATTCCCAGCGCGATCAACCCGCCCTCGGGTTGTCGGTTTCATACGCGTTGCCCCATGGCACAAGACCGCTGCAAGGCCGAAACACCCACACTGCGCGAGATGTCCACCGGCCATCAGGCGGCCTGCCATTTTGCGGAAGATGCGCCTGTGTACGAGGCCGCCCGGCACACGCAACACCCCACGCCGGGGTTGTTGATGCGCCAGGCGATATATGCGAATAGGCGGGCGGCTGCCTAGTCCTTTCAACATGTCGACGCCGCGCCTTTCTGCACCTATTGCCCAAGCCCGTCCTGTTGACGTGCAACTGAGTCGGGGCATCATCAGCATGTTGGTGGCCATGGGCGCGTTTATGCTGATGAACGCGTTCGTCAAATTGGCCATCGAAGCCTATCCGTTTGGCCAAGTGCTGTTCTTGCGCAGTGCCTTTGCGCTCATTCCCGCGTTTTGCGTGCTGCGATGGCAGGGTGGGTTATCCACGCTGCGTTGCGGCCGAACGAGCACTATGTGCTACCTGTCCGCCTTGGTAGTCGGGTCTATGGTGACCTCGTTCTGGGCTTATCATCTGCTGCCATTTGCTGATGCAACGTTTTATTCGTTTGTCGGCCCCTTGATGATCACCGCATTGTCGGCACCGATGTTGGGTGAGCGCGTGGGCGTGAACCGTTGGAGCGCTGTACTGCTGGGGTTTGCCGGTATTGTCCTGATTACGCCGCCAGGCCAGGGGGCGTTGAGCCTGGGGGTAGCCATTGCGCTATTGAGTGCCTTTTTATATGCAGTGGGTATGGTCATGATTCGCCGATCAAGCGGCAGCGAACATCCCTTGGCTATCGTGTTCTATTTCACATTATTGGCTACGGTCGTGGGCGCACTGTGGCTGCCGCTCGGGTGGCGGCAACCCGATTGGTATGGTTGGGCACTGATGGGCGGCGCCGGTATATCCGGCGCCATTGGCCAATATCAGCAGACGCAAGCCTTCCGGATGGCGCCTCCGTCGTTATGCGGCGCCGTCAGCTATGTTCGGATCGTCATGGCCGTTGCGCTCGGCTATTTGATCTGGGGCGAAGTGCCGCTGCCCATCACCTTTCTGGGAAGCACCATTGTGATTGGCAGCGGTCTCTATCTCACGTATTACGAATGGCGTTTGAGGCGGAGTAGCCAATAGCGTGGCATGGGATTTTTGAATGGTGCGGGGCCTGGCATCAACCGAATTTTTGGTTTTCGGTGAATGGTGCCTCTTTGCGCAGCATCACGAGAGCCGGTTGCATGTGTCTGGCCCCCACGCTCATGGCCCGCCGCAAATAAAGACCTGCATCATGTTCGTCAGCAAAACCGATGGCGCCGTGAAATTGCACCACTTCCTTGGTCACCCGCAGCGAGGTCTCTGCCGCCCGGTGTATCGCCGCCGCGGCAGCCCAAACACCCTGTGGGGTTTTCCATGCGCGCGCGGCCTCGTTCACCAGTGCGCCTGACGCTTTGACGTCGACATAGCAATCTGCCGCTCGGTGCTGTAGCGCCTGAAATGAACCAATTGGCACACCAAACTGCTTTCGCACTGACATGTACTCAACCGCGAGACGTAAGGCCGAGTCGGCCAATCCAGCCAGATAAGCTGCCTCAGCGATCAATAACAGCGACCGCGCACCTAACCAAACGGCATAGTCGGCCTCGCCATCGAGCAGCAAGGCGGATTGATCCCAGATAACTCGCTCCACGAGTGCGTTGGCGAGATGCGAGCCGTCAACTGCCATTCGTGCGGACAATCGCAGCTCACGCTGATCCGCTCGTATCAGGCGTACCTCGAAACCGGGACCTTCTCCACGCGCCACTAGCCACCACTTGGCTGAATCACCGTCCGCCACCAGGGTTATTCGCACGTGATCGCCTGCCGGTGCATCCTGTGCCTCGGCAAATGCCACACACTCATCGCCGTTCATGAGTGACTCAAATGCGCGTGCGGCATCTGGGGATTTCCCCGACACCTCAGCCAATAGGTATGCACCGGCCAATGCAGCAGCAATGGGTGACATTAACAGTGCGCGGCCACACTCCGCGGCAACGGCGCTGATGGCTGTCGCGTCCAGCCCCAGACCACCAGCCTCTTCGGATACCGCCATGCCGAGCCATCCCAATTCCACCATGGCTCGCCAATCTTCCAGATCCCAGACAGGGGCACCATCGCTCACCTTTCGAGCATGGCTAGCCCCTCCCGTTGCCTGTGCAAAATCCGCGGCGCTTTGTGCAACCATACGCAGTTGCTGATCATGTTCTTCAATCACGCTTTGCTTCCCCCTTTTGCCGCCGAAACAGGTAAACCCAGCACGCGTGTGGCAATCAGTGTGCGCTGCACCTCGCTGCTGCCCCCGTAAATGCCCAATCTGCGCGCCTGTAGAAACATTTCGGTCGAATCGAGCATGTCTACCCCGTTACGCTCCGCCAGACACAAAGCGGCGGCGGGTCCGGAAACCGTACGTACCAAGTCAAGCAGGCGATGCACCGTATTCGTTCCCAAGAGCTTCAGATAGGAACTGTCGGCAGCGATGCCTTTCTCCTGTGCTTCGGCTGCGTCCAGATAGGCGGCAATCAGTGTCTGTACCTCAATCTCGGCAAGAGCAACCGCATCACGTATCACAGGATCGCCGGCGACATCGGGATGCGCCCGAAGCATCATCCGAAGCCGCTCCCGCGCTCTCAACGCCTGGCCAGGAGCGCCAATGCGCAAGCGCTCCTCGCTGAGTACTGCCGTTGCTACCTGCCATCCAGCGTTGATATCGCCGACCACGTTTTCGATGGGGACCACCACATCGTCAAAGAAAACTTCGGCAAACTCGTCATCGCGTGCAATAGTGGTAATAGGACGCACGCGTATACCTGGCGTTTTCATGTCGATCAGTACAAAGGTAATGCCCTGCTGGGGTTTACCTTCAGTTGATGTGCGCACTAGCGCAAACATCCAGTCCGCGTGATGCCCCCAAGTCGTCCAGATTTTCTGGCCGTTGATGATCAAATGATCGCTACGAATGTCTGCTCGCGTGCGCAGGCTTGCCAGATCCGACCCTGAACCGGGCTCGGAATATCCCTGGCACCAGATAGCATCTCCGGAAAGGATCGCAGGAAGATGGCGATGTTGCTGTTCAGGCGTCCCTCGAGCAATCAGCAAGGGGCCGATATGGTTAAGGCCTTGCGTAGGAATGTCCGGGGTTCCCGCGGCGGCCATTTCCTCCATGAGAACGACCTGCTCCACGGGCGATGCGCCCATCCCCCCGTGCGACTTGGGCCAGTGCGGTGCAATCCAACCACGATGGGCCAGCGCACGATACCAGGGCATACCGTCCCTGGGTGGAGGGCGAAATGTCTTGTGCTTCAGTGCGGCAGGTACATTGGCCTCCATCCATTCACGCACCTCCGTTCGAAAAGCCGCGATCTCGGCGGTTTCAGGTCTCAGCATGATCTTCTAGATCCGTTCGAGCGCAAGCTCGCGTAATTCGGCCTTAAGTACTTTGCCCACGCCGTTGCGGGGGAGCGCGTCCATAAAGACCACATGTTTGGGTTTTTTATAGCTGGCGATACGCGTGCGCGTGTGCTCTATTAGATCTTCAGGTCTGACGTTCATGCCGGGGCGCAATTCGATGAATGCGGCAACGGCCTCTCCGAATAACTCGTCGGGAACACCAACCACCGCGGCATCACTCACGGCCGGGTGCTCTTGGAGAGCCTGCTCGACTTCTTTCGTATAGATATTGAAGCCGCCGCTGAGCACCATGTCCTTCTTGCGATCAACGATATACAAATATCCATCGGCGTCAAAACGGCCCATATCGCCGGTATGCACCCAGCCATGAACAATGGTGCTGGCCGTCGCATCGGGGCGTCCAAAATAGCCCTTCATCGTGGTAAAGCGGCCCGCTTCGCCAGAGCGCACCAGAATCTCCCCCACGTCATCGACGGCAACCTGATGCCCGTTTTCATCAACGAGCTTGACTTGCACGCCGGGCGTGACGCGGCCCACCGATGCAGGATGCGTGAATTGTTCTTCGTGATTGAGAACGGTGACCGAGCCCACTTCGGTCATGGCAAAGAAGGAATGCAGGCGTACATTCGGCAGCATGCTGATCATGCGGCGCTTAAGTTCCACAGGAAAGGCCTCGCCTGTCACGATGATATGACGCAGGCTAGCGCAGCTGCCGGGCCGTTGCTCCAATACCGGCATGAGCATTCTGCCTACTGTTGGCACCATGCCTAGCGCACTGACCTGTTCCCTGTCTATCACCTCCACGGCGGTTTTCGGATCAAAGCGCTTCATGACGACGAGCTTGGCACCGAGGCACATGGAATTCATCAAACGGGCAAGCCCTGTACGATGAGCCAAAGGGGTTGTCACAAGAAACACCTCGTCCGCCGTTACCCCCCATTCCACCGCATTGACGAAGGCATTGCTGATAACGAAATTCGCGTGAGTCAGTACGGCACCCTTGGGCTGACCCGTTGTGCCGGACGTGTAAAGAATCATCGCGTCATCCAGCTCCAGCGGCACCTCGGGGGTACGCTCATCCGAAGGAACCAAGAGATCGGAGAACGACTCCGCGCCGGGAGTATCGCCTCCCACCGCAAATTTCCGAATGCCAGCGAGATCGGCATCGACGTCGTTCAGGTCCTGTGCCGAATCCATGTGAAACACGAGCACGCGGGCCTGGCTGTCTTGTGCGAAATAGACCAATTCGCGGGGGGTGTTGCGCGTATTTACCGGAATGACGACCGCACCTATGGAGAACGCGGCGTACAGGATTTGCACGAACTCCAGGCAGTTCGGCAAATACACGACGATCCTGTCTCCGGCTTTGACGCCAGCCCGCGCGAGACCGGCGGCAAGCGAGTGTGAGCTCGCGAGCAAGGCCCCATAGGTGAGCGACGCTTCGCCCACGACTACCGCAGTCTTGCCGGGCGTGCGCAGCGCATGTGCTGCCAGGAAATGTTCTAGACGCATGGTGATATCAGGCGAGTTCGAAGGCCGGGTATGCATGTCCCGGGGCGAGCTGATCGACGGCCAGCTTGACGCGCTTTCCCACCGCGATATCAGAGGGAGAGCAATTCAACACGTTGGCAATCATGCGCACGCCCTCGTCCAATTCGACGGTGGCGACACACAAGGGAATGCGTCCCTCTACCCCTGGTCCTGGAATACGCACTACCGTGCAGGCGTAGATAAAGCCTTGACCCGACACCTCACGCCACTCTAGCGTGCGCCGACCGGTATAAAGACTGACTGGGCGTGGATAATGCTGAAAACGCTCGGCTTCTGTGCAGTATTGCAGCACCAGCTTGCCTTCAGCGATGCCATCCCAAAACGGCTTGGTGTCTACATAAACGGACTGGCGTGGAACGGGACGCACAGGTGCCGCGTTGACTACATTGTTTTCGCTCATGATATTCAAGCCTCCAGAACCATGGCCGAGCTGGTTCCCCAGTTGCGACCGTAAGGAATAACGCCAATACCGGTGACCAACGCATTGCGTGGATCATTGACCTGACGGCCGCCACCTTCGCCGAACATCTGACGCACGGCTTCCGCGAGATTGAGGCCGCCACTGGCCAGCCCTGGCTGACCCGCGGAGATCTGGCCACCACCGGTGTTCAGCGGCAGGTCGCCGCTGAACGAGAGATCTGTCCGTTTCGTGAAATCAGAACCCTCACCCATGCCGCAGAAACCGAATGCCTCGAACTGCATCATCACGGCAATGGTGAAATCATCATAGGGCTGGAACATGCGCACGTCCTTCGGCGCCAGCCCCGCTTTACGCAGCACCTCGGGACCTATCTTTGTGAAACCCGACAGTGTGATGTCCGCCAGCGGATCGCTACCATTAAAGTTCGTCACCTCACCATAAGCCACCGGATAGACTTTCTTCTTGAGCCCCAGACGCTTTGCGTTTTCTTCGGTAGTCACGATAAATGCATTGGCCCCATCGCAAAACATGACGCTGTCGAATACACGAAGCGGATCGGAAATGACCCGCGAGTTCATGTAGTCGTCCATGGTCAGTTCTTTCTGGAACTTCTTGTAGCCGTTCTGGTTATGCAGTGCGTGTTGTCGTTGCGTGACAGCAATCTTGCCGAGCGCCTCTGAATCCAAACCGTATTGATGGATATAGCGGCTCATCAGCAGGCCGAAGCTCGCCGGCGGTCCTTGCACTCCGGGAGGGTCCTGGAACTCGCCACGATAAGCGCCGTAGTTCGAGCGCCAGTCAGAACTGGGAGCATCCGCCGACATCACCACGGCCAGCTTGCACATTCCATCACGAATAGCCGACATAGCCCGGGCAATGCCTCCCGTAGCAGAGCAGCCGCCGATTCCTCCGTAATTCAGCCACGTCGGCGTGATGCCGAGGGCCTCCGTCATATACACGGCAAAGAAGGGATTCTGCGCCTCAGACAAGGCCGTCGTCACCGACAGGCCATCAATCTCGCTTTTGTCAATGCCTGTGCTTTCCAACAATAGATCGAGTGCCTCACCGGCCAGGTCATAGGCACTGCGCCCCGTCTTGAAATCAATCGGCGTTTCGGAATAGCCCGCAATGGCGATTTCTCTTTGCTTCATCACTCACTCTCCTTTGAATCCAGGTGTGCGCTTCTCACGGAACGCGTTGAGACCCTCTTGACGGTCTTTCGTGAAATACAACATGAAGGACACGTCCCCCTCGGCCGCCATGCCTTCAGCCAAAGGCATATCCATGCCCCGGTCGATGACGGCCTTGGTAAACATCACCGAAAGCGGTGCATTGCCCGCAATATTGCCGGCTATCTCCCGGGCCTTTTCTATGGCCTTGCCGGCGTCCGTCACGTGGTTGACCAGCCTGAATTCGAGCGCCTCTTGCGCCGTGATGCGCCGGCCGGTCCACATCAGTTCCTTTGCCAGAGCTGGCCCGACCAAGCGGGGCAGCGTTTGGGTGCCGCCACCACCAGGCATGAGGCCCAGTTTGATTTCCGGGAGGCCGAATCGCGCGTTGGCGCCTGCGACAATGATGTCGCCGACCAACGCCAGCTCCAGGCCGCCACCCAGCGCAAATCCCTCGATCGCGCTGATCACCGGTTTGGTAAAGCTGGGCAGTTCGCGAAACAGTTGATTGACCTTGCGCGAACGCTTGCGCTTGCGATAGAAGTCGAAGTACTCGTTGTCACCGATGGTGAACTCGCTGGTGTCGATACCCGTGCAAAAGGCTTTTTCGCTTCCCTGCAGAATCACTGCAGTCACTTCACGCTGGCCTTCCACTTCGTGCAGCACGTCCAGGATCTCCTGGGCCGTGGTTTCGCGAAGCGAGTTCAGTTTTTCTGGCCGGTTGATGGTGATTTCCACCCAACCTTCTTTCTTTTCAAGGATGATATCTTCGTAACTCATCTTCAGACTCTTTCTGCTCGTTTAATGGGTGAGTAATCAAGCCAGTTGTGGCTGCAGCGTAAGCGGAGAATGGGTTTCATCCTCCAGCGGATCTTCGTTACCGATGGCGCGCTCGATCTGTCGATGCATGCGCCGCATGCAATCGCCGTCCAGGCGCTGTTGGGCACTGATCGCCAGCTCAAGGCAAACCCGTGCGGGCGCAGCCAGCACAAGCACGCGATCGGCGATCTCTAACGCGTCTTCGATACGATGAGTCACGAACACGCAGGTCTTGCGTTGCTCACGCACGATCTCGGCGAAATCTCGTCTCAAGGTCTGAGAGGTCACATGATCGAGTTGACTGAACGACTCGTCCAAGAGCACCAACTCAGGATTGACAGCCAACGCTCTCGCCAGAGACACCCGCTGGCGCATTCCGCCCGATAGCTCCGACGGATACTTGTGGCCTGCATTACCCAGCTTGACGCGAGCAAGCCATTCGCGTGCGCGTGCCTGGGCCTCTGCTTTAGGCCGATTGAGTAATAGCAGACCCAGCTCTACGTTTTCCTGCGCAGTACGCCAGGGCAACAGGCGGTCCGTCTGAAAGCTCACGGCCAATTTACCTCTGAGCGCTGTGAAATCACGAGATGGATCAGCGCCTGCGACACGGACCACGCCTTCGTCAGCCGTAGCCGATCCCATGAGTAACGACATGACGGTGCTCTTGCCTGCACCCGTTTGCCCCAGCAGCGCCACGGTCTCACCTTCACGCACTACCATGGTCAGCTGGTCTATGGCGGTGTAGTCCCCGAAACGCTTGGTGACGTCGCGCAGTTCAATGATTAATTTTTCGTTGTTCATTTCAACGCACCTTTGCTTCTTTACGCCAGGAAAGCACTCGTGCTTCGACGACGTTCGCCAACCACTGAATAACGAGATTCAGTACGACCAGAAGAAAGGTCCAAGCCATTACCTGGTCGATGTGAAAGGTCGACTGTGCAAAGCTCATACGTGAACCAATACCAAAAGCCGAAGCGACCAGCTCTGCAAAGATCACCATACGAATGGCATAGCCGATCACCGATTTGGTGGTCAGAAAGATGTAGGGAATGATGTGCGGCGCAACAAGGTATCGCAGCATCTGCCAACGTGTTGGCCTGAAGCTTTCAAGCATGTCGACCCAGTCACTTGAAAGCGAGCGCACACCCTCATATACGTTCAGTGCGTAGAACGGAAGCAGAATTACCGTGAGGATAAAGAAGATGCGCGCCTCTGGGTCTTTGAACCAGAACACAGCCAGCAGCATCCAGCTCAACGCCGGTATGCCAGTATCGACCACAACGAGCGCTTTCAGATAGGGGCCGAATTTCTTCGACGTGCCCATTATCAAGCCGATTGCCACGCCTGCCAGAGCGGAGAACACGATAGCAACCACCAGTCGCCCCAGTGTGATCGCCACATGCATAAAGTCATTAGTCAGCAGGCTCACCAGCGCGTTACCGATGGCCAGCGGCGACGGCATGATGTAGTCGGGCACATACAGACTCGCGACTTGCATGACGGCGCAAATCACGACCACGACGACAAGTAGCGCCTTGAATTCGCTGAGATCCTTTGCCGGTGCCGCTGTATTAACAGCACGCCCTCCATTTGCGTTAGATGCTTGAGCCCGGTTCTGGGGGTTGACGGTAGCGGTCATGTTTCCCGTCTCCCTTACGCCGCGAAGAAACCGTCATCGACGGCCTTCGACAAGGCACCGTTGCGCACCATGAATTCGCTGGCAGCGAGAATAGTTCGACGCCCGTCCTCCTTTTGCATGGAGGTGTGCTTGAACTCGAGACGTTTTGACTCGATTGCGGCCTTCAGCACATCAGGAGACATCCCTGAATTTGCTCCGGCAATCGTTACCGCCTCGTCGGTGTTGCCAACGATGCCGGCGATGCATTGCGCGAATGCGGTGTTCAAGCGTGTGACTACCGACGGATCGCGCGCCACGACGTCCTTGCGAACGGCCACGCCAAAATACGGCAGATCAAGCCCCACCTTGCGACGATATTCCTCCCCTACGTTATAGAGGACACGCATATCCGGCGCGCGTTTCAATCCCGCCGAGACGTTCGGCTCCCACGTCAGCCCTGCATCGGCGCGGTTGGCCATGACCAGTGTGGCCGACGCGGCTGGGTTGTCCACGTTCTGCACTACGGCGTAGCTCTCGATATCCAACCCCGTCAGTTCCTTTAGCACGGCTCGCGTCATGCGATACGTGCCTGTGGACTGCGGCGCAGCAAGGGTTTTTCCCTTTAGATCCTGGATACTGTTGACGCCCTGAGCCTGGGTGATGAGGTTGATCATGTTGCCGGTCGTCACGGAGCAGACGTATTGCACCGGCACCGACGAGAGGTACCTGGACGCGAACGTGTCCCAACTGCCAATACACACGTCATAATTGCCCGCCACGAAATCGTTGTAGTAGGTGGTGACCGATGTGTAGGCCGTCGGTTTCCCTAGCTGCAAGTCGTTGGCCTTGTCGATGCCCTTGGCCACCATATAGTCGGTCAATAATGTCGTGAAGCCAGGGGTCAAATTGGCCCAGCGCAATCTCGCCGCTGCAGCGCGGGCTGGCTGAGGCACGGCAAGAAGCCCGAGCATTGCGCCGGAGGTCAGTGCCGTTGCGGCGCGCAGCAACGAGCGCCTGGAAAGTCGTTGGTCAAGCACGTTTGTCTCCTAATTCTCGATGGACTGTCTGTTTCACACCAGAGATTGCCGTTTGTGTCTCGGCTTGGTTGTGGAATGAATTCTAGGAACCCACGCGTATTACGAATAGGGACATATCTGGTCCGCCCGTTCCACTGGTGGAACGTTTAGCCAGCGGCACCGCCCGCCCCAGGGACAAACCACCATTGCGTGCGGGCTGTCCTCTGGTACGATGAATTTCATCCGGTAGAAACTAAAATAAGTCCGCTCTGTTCCATGCATGGAACCTGTGCGCCGCCTAAGAGATTAGGGCCTCCCCGAACCGCGTTTGGTCTACGCGAAAAAAATGTCCGAGAAAATCGATCTCAACTCATTGCGCCTCTTTTTTGAGGTAATCAATGCGCAAAGCATCACTCGCGCATCCAAAGAAACAGGAGTACCGAAGTCGACGATCAGCAGAAAGCTCTCGGCTTTGGAAAAACAAGTCGGCACCGCATTGCTAAAGAAGGGCAGCCGCAAGCTTGGAACCACCGAGGCCGGTTCACAGTTCTACGAACACTGCCGTCGCATTGTCGATGAAGCCGAACTGGCTCAAGCCGCCTCCACGCAGGTACAGAACCAACTGCGAGGGATCTTGCGAATCAGCATCCCCGTGGACTTTGGTATGTCTTGGATTGGACGCGCGCTGTCAGAATTCATGCTGGCGTATCCGGACATTGTCTTAGAGGTCGATGTCAACAGCAGAATCATTGATCTCCGCGAGGAAGCCTACGACCTCACAATACAGTTGGGACCATTGCAGGATACGGATCTGACTTACCGCCGGCTCACGACGTTGACGAGAGGCGTTTACGCCAGCCCCGAGTATCTGCAACGACGCGGGATTCCCTACGCAGTGGATGATCTGCACAAGCACGACTGCATTGTCACGGCACAACAGAAACATGATGGAATATGGACGTTGCGAAACAGTGCCTCGCACCGCTTTGCCACCATCCACGGAAAAGTCGTTGTCAACAACATATCAATCGCCAGGGAAATGGCGATCGCGGGCGTCGGAATGTGCATGCTGCCGAATGTCATGTGCACCAATGACCTCAAGGCAGGCAGGCTTCACCGCGTATTAGAAGACTGGCGCAGTCCATCAATGCATGTGACGGCCATGGTTCTGAGTCGTCGTGGCATGCCGAAAAAGATCCGAACTTTCTTGGATTTCTTTTCTGAGAAACTCAATGTGGATGAGTCACTTCTGAGTGCGTAGTGAAGACGTTGACGCGCCAGAGCGCTGGGTGGCGCAGCAGCTCAGGCTGATGTCCTCCTAAAGATCAACTAGCCTGAGGTTGATGGCTTATGGTCACCTGCCGACTTCTCTAGTGTGAGACGGCCCCCTTCAAGGAATGAGATCAATTGCTCAAACCGGTAGAAACAGACCCTCACCGATGCAAACGGCCGTTTGCGCCTCAATGGCGCCACGGAATGCTTTCGCGGCTAAGCTCACGGGCCGTCCCTCGGCGACAGCAAGCATGCGCGTAACGGAAAAACTTCGAATCGGCACGGCGACGAGATCCTTCCAAATCGTCGATGTCCGTGCGACGGAACTCGGCATTACCACCACGCCAAGCCCAGCGTGGGCGAGCTGCGCGGCACCTTCGCCGCCATCGATCTGGATGATAGGCTCCACTGCGCCGTGCTGTGCTTCAAAGCTATTGCGCAGGCCGAGGGAAATGATGATCGGAAGCTTGCGCAGCTCTCTCGCGTGCACGCTGGCGCGAGTGGCCAGTTTGCTGCCACCGGGACAGAAAACGGAGATCTCCTGCTCCAGCAAAGGCGTAAAGCGGATGTGCTCCCGGTTGCCTGGATCAGAGACAATGGCCATGTCGATAGTGCCGGCAGAGAGACGATGTAACGCATCCTCAGTCGGGCTCTCGGTCAACTCAAGCCGGATCAAGGGGAACCTTTCCCGGAAATCCATCGCGGTCCGCCCGTACAGAGCTTGCCCCACCGTCGGTGCTGCCGACATACGGACCGTGCCGCGCACATCGTGATTGAACCCGCGCATCCCGCGGTTGAAGTCGGATACGTCCTGAGTCGCGCTCTGCACTTCACGCAGGATGAATCTGGCCCGCTCCAGGAACATGAGGCCACTATCTGTCAGTTCCACGCCCGCAATACTGCGGATGAACAACGGGCCGCTCATGTTTTCCTCTAGCAAGCGTATCTGTCGGCTGACGGCGGATTGAGCCACGTGCAGCACGGCGGCGGCCGCGCTGATGCTGCCCTTGTCCGCCACCGCCAGAAAATATCGTATCTGTCGCAGATCCATTCCAACCCCTTGATCGATATCCATGCCTATTTTCGCTAGAGAGTATCTGAAATATATTCTTTTTAGTTGGATTTGTATGGCTCAGAATCGATACCGCTAACCAAAAGAATGGAGACCTTCATGACCACCCTACATGTTGCACCCAGTGCTATTCGGTCTATTTGGGCACGCTTAAGAACACAATCGCTTATACCCGTGCCTTTGCACTCGCTGCCATGCTGTTGTGCAGCGTAGCGAACGGTCAATATCCAGAAAAGCCCGTGCGCGTCGTCGTGCCCTTCGCAGCAGGCGCAGGTGCCGACATTGCTTCGCGCTTTATGGCAGATAAGCTGAGCGCGATGTGGGGCGAGGGCGTGGTGGTCGAGAACATGGTCGGGGCCAACAGCATCATTGGTGCTCAGCAGGTTGCGCGCGCCCGCGGCGACGGCTATACGCTGCTCGTGCCCAACGACACTACCCTGGCGGCGAACCCATGGTTGTATGCCAAGCTTCCCTATCGCCCGCTGGAGGACTTTGCGCCTATCGCACTCATTGGAGAAACTCCCTTCGTGCTAGTCGCATCGCCGCAGTTCTCGGCGCGATCGGTCAAAGAATTGGTCGACTTGGCCCGAGCCGAACCGGGCACGATCAATTTTGGCTCCAGTGGTGTCGCCAGCGCGCAGCATCTGCCGATGGAGATGCTTATGCACGACGCGCATATCAAATTGACGCATGTTCCGTACAAAAGCGCGTCAGATGCGGCAATAGGAGTGGTGGGCGACCAAATACAAGTCATGTTCGCAGGAGTGTCCGCAGTATTGCCGTTTCTGCAGTCCGGCCGACTCGTTCCTCTGGCAGTGAGTTCGGCAGAGCGGCTCGCTGTACTTCCTAACGTGCCCACAATGGCCGAGTCCGGCTTTTCCGGCTTTCGATACGGCGCATGGCTGGGCTTTGTCGCGCCCGGTGCCACGCCAACGCCAATCATCAACAAGATCAATTCCGACATTGACAATGTCCTGAGGCAGCCCGATACACGTGAACGACTTGTCGCCTTGGGCTTTCTTCCCGCCGCGCCGGCCACGCCAGAAGCATTCCGCAAGCATATCGACGACGAGACCGTACGCTACGGCAAGCTGATCCGAAGCGCCGGCATTGAGCGGTCACGCTAAGCAAACCAAATGTCCACGAATCCGAGCTGAACTATGCGTATCATCGCCCTTCATGAAGCCGCATTTCCGGTGCAAAGCACCATGCGCAATGCCGTATTCTCCTTTGCGGAGATGACCACCTCGATCGTCTCCGTGAAACTGGACCCTGGGGCCGGCGGAGTCCCGGTGACGGGTTACGCCTTTAACTCTACCGGCCGCTACGCGTGCGGCCAATCCATGCGGGAACGCTTTTTCCCGCGTCTGCTGCGTGCTACGCCTGAGTCGTTGCTCGATGCTGCCGGGGTGCTCGACCCAACAAAGGCGGTGGCGACGATGCTTATCGGTGAAAAGCCGGGTGGCCACGCCGAACGATGTATCGCCATCGGCACAATCGAGACCGCTCTGTGGGATGCGATAAGCAAGGCGCAAGACTTGCCCACTGCGGAAGTTCTGGCCCGTCGCTATCTCGACGGCTCGATGCAACAAAAGGTCCCCGTGTACGTAGGAGGCGGTTGGTATCGCCCGGGCGGCGTGCCGCAAGACGTGGCCGACGAGATCCGTTCACACCAGGACAACGGCTACACGCATGTCAAGATCAAGGTCGGTGGAGTCCCGCTGGACGAAGATCTGCGGCGCATCGAATGCGCCCTCGGTGTGCTGCCTGACAGCGGGCATTTGGCAGTCGATGCCAACTGCAAATTCGGGCGTGACGATGCGCTGGCCTATGCTGCGGCGCTGGCGCCATACCGGCTGCGCTGGTTCGAAGAGCCCTGCGACCCGAACGATTTCTCGTTGATGGCCGAAATAGCGTCCGTCTACGCGCCGCCACTGTCGGCAGGCGAGAACCTCTACGGCATGCAGGACGTTGTGAATCTCATCCGGCTGGGCGGGTGGCGCAGTGGGCAGGATCTGATCCAGGTCGATCCTCCGCAGTCCTATGGCCTGGATGCCTTCTCGACTATGGTGCTGGATCTGCAAGCGCAGGGTTGGCAGGCGACGAGTCACTTCCCGCACGGTGGCAACCAAATGTCGTTGGCCTTGGCAGCCGGTCTCGGCCTGGGAGGCTGCGAGGCCTATCCCGGTGTATTCGGTTCCTTCGGTGGCTTTGCGGACAGTACTGTGGTGGAGGATGGCTATGTGCAGCCGCCGCAACTGCCTGGCATCGGCTTCGAGGGCCACACTGCCTTGTACGCATTGATGCGTACGGTTGGCGCGGACTGACGGCCCGTGGCTCATTCAGAGTCAAGCCGACGTCATACGTGCGGCACGACTTAATTTTTTACTCTGAGAAATGCACATGAACTTTGTCACCTTCCGTACTGCAGCCGATGCTACGCCACACCTCGGTGCAATCGTGGGCGAATCAGTCGCCATCCTTCCTGGCGACATGATCGGCCTTTGCGAAAAGGGTGCTGCCGGCATTGCGGCCGCCGCCGAGATGGCTGCTGAGATACCCGCTGCAGAACGCCAACCCCTGGCCGCCGTTGAACTGCTGCCGGTAGTGCCGCGCCCCGGTAAGATAATCTGCATGGGGCTCAATTACGCCGATCACGCACTCGAGGGCGGCAACGACAAGCCAGAGTATCCGAGCTTTTTCTTGCGTTGCCCTTCGTCCCTAACCGCTCATGGCGCGCCCCTGAGGCGGCCACATGTCTCCACCAGGCTGGACTTCGAGGCCGAACTCGCCGTGGTTATCGGTAGGACCTCTCGCCACTTGGTCGCCACCGACGCCCTGGAAGCTGTGGCAGGTTATTCGTGCTTTAACGATGGCACGCTGCGCGACTATCAGCGCAAGTCCGCGCAGTGGACAATCGGCAAAAATTTCGACGAGACGGGCTCCTTTGGTCCCTGGCTGGTTCCGGCTTCGACATTGCCCGCGGGTGCCCGCGGCTTGAAGATCGAGTCTCGTTTAAATGGAACAGTCATGCAGCGCAGTAACACGGCGCACATGCTCTTTCCAGTGGTGGAAACGCTCTGCCTCATCACAGAGGTCATGACCCTGGAACCTGGTGATGTGATCATCATGGGAACGCCGGCAGGCGTCGGGTATGCTCGCACACCACCGGTATGGATGAAGGCCGGCGACACCATCGAGATCGAGATCGAAGGGATCGGCATTCTGTCGAATCGGATCGAAGACGAGGTTGACGGCAACGTTAAGATCGTGGCTGGAGCCGATACATAGAAGGAGGGAGGGCCATGGTAACTACGCCCGCTGTTCAGTCATCGGTGTTTACGAGTTCCGCTCGGTTGCCAGCTCTCGTCGCAGAGCATTCCATTCCTCAGCGCCGAATCGACGGAACACGGATGTAACATCCTCTGTCGAGGGAGGTAGCTTCCCGTCGATTCGCAATCGCGCTAGCGCGGCATCGCCAGCGGCCAGCATGGTGGTGAGTAGCAGGCCGGGCGCGATAGCGATGCGGTAGCCCATCTCTTGCACTTGATGCATGGGCAATATAGGAGTCCGGCCATTTTGCACCAGGTTCAATAGACAGGGGCCTTTTACACGCCGCGGAATCTCGCGGACCTCGTCGAGCGTCTGTGCCGCTTCTACGAACGCCACGTCGGCGCCGGCATCTAGCGCTGCGTTGGCACGCCAGATTGCCTCGTCCATGCCTTCGACGGCACGAGCGTCGGTTCGGGCGATGAGTGCCAACTCTGCTGAGCGGCGGGCTCGCACTGCTGCCCGGATCTTCGCGATGAATTCCTGCCTGGGTACGATTGACTTCCCATCGAGGTGACCGCAGCGCTTGGGCGAAACCTGGTCTTCTAGTTGTATCGCCGTCACTCCGCACGCCTCGAACTCACGCGTGGTTCTGGTGACGTTGAGGTCATTGCCATACCCCGTGTCTGCGTCGGCTATCAGAGGGATGGCGATAGCGCGCGCCATGGATGCTGCGTTGTTTACCATCTCGTCAAGCGTAAGCAGGCCGAAGTCGGGATATCCCCGGGCGGCGGACGTGCCCGCACCAGTCATATAGACCGCGTCAAAGCCGGCCTGTTCGATCATGCGCGCACCGATCGCGTCGTAGGCGCCAGGCGCGACGATGAGCGATTCGGATGTTAGCTGCTCACGTAGTGTGGTGGTTGTCTTCTTCATTCGGATTCCTTCAATGCAAACTCATTGAGGTGACCGGAAGGCAACGCATGGATTCCCGGGTCGGGGGGCAGCTCCACGCCGAACGAGCGCTTCAGAACATCCGAAATCAGTTCGTAGTAGGCGCCGATTCGAATGACCTCGAGCGTATTGAAGTTGATAACTGTGCCGGCCCGCTGGTAGATATGGGCACGACGCAGACCGTAATCGATGGTGATGTCGGCCAGATCACGAAGTACTTGCGGGACGTCCTCGACACGGTATCGAGAACCCGTACCCGTCAAATTGGCCGAGGAACCGAGCAGTGGTACGCACTCCGCATAGGCGAGTGCGCACAGTGCTTCGTGAAAAGGACCCGCGTTCAATAGCAGCGCGAGCGTGTCTGAAGCGGTGCTCGCACGTACCAGATCAGGATCGAGTTTACGCATCACAGGATGGTCAGTTCGGAATGTGCCGACTACGGCGACGGGGAGATTGTGATCGACGACGAGCGCTTCGACCATTTCTTGCGCTCTTCGATCGAGCGTGTGTAGTTCGCGCTGGGTGTCCAGATTTGCACCCATGGCGTTGCGTTTATGCGTGCCTCGCTGCTTGCTGACGAAGATTTTTTTTAGCGGATCCAGACTAGAGCCACACAGCGCATAGCCGGTATCGTTAGGCACCAGCGCGATACCACCCCGCTTGATGACATCAATAGTTCGGCGGGCGTCGCCCGCAATATCTAGGGTGGGCATGTCAAGTCTCCTGGTGAATGGGTTTAAGCCCAATGTCTGCGGATCGTACGTTGATGAGTTGCTCTACTGTGGGACGACGCCCGCCGCCTTGATCAGATCGCGCCAGCGTAGCCTTTCAGCGGCGATGAAATCACCGAACGCCGGTCCTGTGAGTCCTTTGACAACGACGGAGTTCTGGTTTTCTATTGCCTTCTCGAATTCAGGGTCGTTCAGTGTCATTTGCAACGCCGTCTCCAGTTTTGTCACCGCGTCGCGTGGTGTTCCTGCCGGCACCAGCAGTCCGAACCACGCTCTCAGGTTGATTTCCGGGTAGCCCAGTTCGGCGAAAGTCGGCACGTCGGGTAGTTCATGCAGCCGCTTGTTAGCCGTCGTGGCCAAGGCAGCAAGCGAGCCGCTCTGAACTTTGGGTGCAACGGAAACGGCATAGTCGAACATGAAGTCGATGTTCCCTGATAGCAGTGCAGTCATCCCGTCTGTACTACCTCGGAACGGAACATCGGTCATTTTCGTTTTCGTCATCTGTTGTAGAAGTTGATTAGCCAAATTCATTGCGCTTCCCGGACCTGCACTACCGACGTTGAGGTCCCCGGGATGTTGGCGGGCGTAGGCTAATAGCTGCTCGAGATTCCGGAAGTCATGATGCTTTCCGAGGGCAAGCACGAGGGGACTTTCCGAAAACGCACCGATCGGTTCGAAGGACTGTTCGGAATACGGCAGTTTTTTATATATCCACGGGTTGGTGGCTAGCGTGCCAGATGCGCCAAATAGCAACGTGTATCCATCAGGCTTCGCGTTGGCGACGTACTGTGTACCTACGATGCCAGAAGCCCCTGCCTTGTTTTGCACAATGACCGTAGCGCCGAGATGATCGGTCAAATTTCTTGCCAGCGTACGGGCAGCGAGATCAGTCGCTCCACCGGGAGGAAATGGAACAACGAAAGTGATAGGTCGCGCCGGATACTGCTCTGCGGCATGCGCAGCACCGAACAAAAAAGGAACGATCAGGGCTAGTAAAGCGATTTTTTTCATGGCTATCTCGATGTCAACGAGTGAATGTTCGGCGAATCAGTGAGACGACGTCTTCGTAGTCATCCTCTGTGACGAGTGGGGCAGCGTCGGCCTCTAGGCAATGAATGACGATCACGGCGTCTACATCAGGCAGGACGCCAATAAAGTGGCCACGTGCGCCAAAGGCGGTAAATGCGTGTCGACCATTCGATGAAGGCGCTACCCACCACATGCCGCCGTAGTGGGAAAACATTCCTTTCAAACCCGTCGTGGATATCGGTTGGGTGATCGACTTTAGCCATTCTGCCGGCACAAGGCTCTGGCCTTTGAATTCACCCTGATCGAGGCAAAGCTGACCAAACGCCGCCAGGTCATCGGCGGTCATCGAGAACTGATAGTACGGCGCTCGAATGCTGGCGCCGAGATAATCGTCTCGATACAAGTAGTTTCCGTGCTCAAACGGATCGAAGTGTTTCAGTCCCATTGGTTGAGCGATCAGGCGATCAAACGCTAGAAAGACACTTTTCCCCGTCAATTGTTCGAAAAGCAGGCCGGCAACATTGAAATCCCAGTTGTTGTAGAACCACTTCGAGCCGGGTTCAAAGGCTCCTCGTAGAGGGCGTGGATCATGAAGCCAATGACGTTGGCCAGGACGGCTGCGCAGCGGCGGGTAGTCTGCGGTATCTCCAGGTTGCTTGGGCGTTGGCAGATAGATTCCCGATCGGGCACAGAGCAGTTGCCATAATGTGGCTTGTCTCTCGTGCTCTGTCAGGCCGGGCATTTCATCAAAGCCCGTTGCCCGCAGCGTCAGGTTGGTGTCGATATCTCCCTGTCGAACGGCGACGCCATAAAGGGCCCCGAGTAGCGATTTACGTACGGAATTGACCGGGCCGGGCCGGTCGCAGGGGCCGAGCCGTAACACGGGCTTGCCTTGATGGTGCAGCACCAGCGCAACTGAATCGCCGCGCGATGTGGCCCAATGCGCAATGTCATGGAGATTCGTCGCCATGTCGGCTGACTGTGTTGTCATATGTCTCCTCCGGGATTTTTCCTTTCAGCTGTTAATCCCTGTTAGTTTGAATGGCGTAATGCGTTCCACTCGTCCGCGCCGAATCGCTGAAAGCCCTTTTGTAAAGCGTCTTGCCCTGTTGCGACCTTTGGAAGCCTGGTGTCGGCCAGGTCGGCCAATACTTGATCGAACGTGGCAATGGCTGAACGGAGCAATATTCCTGGGAGAATTGCCAACCGATATCCCATCGCCTGAACGTCATCAAGGCTAACCACAGGTGTCTTTCCTCCTGGAACGATGTTCAGCATGCATGGACCTCGCACCTGCTCGGGGATGGCCGCCATCTCATCGACAGTTTGAGGCGCCTCTACGAACACCATGTCGGCGCCCGCGGCGAGAGCGTCATTGGCGCGGCCGATAGCCTCGTCAAGTCCGTGTGAGGCGCGTGCATCGGTCCGCGCAATGATAAGAAAGTCTGGATCACGCCGCGCCTGTACTGCGGCGCGGATCTTGATCAGAAATTCTGCTCGCGAGACGATTTCTTTACCGTCAAGGTGGCCGCATCGTTTCGGTGACACTTGATCTTCAATGTGCAGTCCCGCAACCCCTCTTGCTTCATACTCGCGAACGGTTCGGGTGACGTTCAACTCGTTACCGTAGCCCGTATCGGCATCGGCGATAAGCGGTATCGAGACGGAACGCGCAATCACGCCGGCGTTTTCGGCCATTTCAGTCATCGTCACCAGACCGAAATCGGGAAACCCTCGTGCGGCGGAGGTACCCGAGCCGGTCATGTAGACCGCCTCGAAACCTGCCTGTTCGATGGTACGTGCTGAAATAGCGTCATAGGCTCCAGGCGCGATAAGCAGTTTGCTGCGTTGGAGTAATAGCTTGAGACGTTGCGGATGGCTCATTGGTCGCTTCAGTTCGTGTTGGCTTGATATGGGTTGGCGGGCAACTCCACGCCGAAGCGTTCACGCAATACGTCCGCAATCTGGTCGTAGCAGATCCCAAAGCGGACGACCTTGAAGTCACGGAAGTCAATCTGCGTACTTGACAGGCTGCGTGTCTGGCTGTGTTTCGATGGACCGTAGTCGATGACTAGATCGGCGGCGGCCAGGACCTCGGGTTCGATGTCTTCCACTCGATACTTGGTGCCTTTGAGCGAGGCATTGGCCGACGACCCGATGAGGGGAAACTGGTGCTCCCAGCTCAGTTTGGCAATTTCGTCGCGAAGTGTTCCCGCATTCATTAGAAAATTGACGGTCCCGTCGCGGGTGGCCATGCCACGCAGGAACGGTGTCAATTTACCCATGAAAAGGTCATCCTCCGCAAACGGGGCGATCACGGACAGCGGTAGGTCATGTTCTTGCACGATGACCCGAATCATTTCCTTTTTTTCGTCCGACAGAACGTGCACTTTGCGATGTATGTCGTAGCTGCCACTCACACCGCTGGCGCGATCATAGCTACGGTTTTTCGCTGCATAAACTTTGTGCAAGGCGTCGTCTGTAGCGCAGAGTACGGCGTACGAAACGTCGTAATGAAGGATGACGACACCGCCAGAGTGCAGGCATTGGAATGCCTTCTGGGCATCCTTCTTGATGGTGTCGATGTCAGGGATTTGTTTGGTGCTCATGAAGCATTCCTTTCCATACATTGAATAATTGTTTTGGTGTCTCAGGGGAGGGTGCCGAAACCCATTTCTGGCATCGGTTTATCAAATCATATTAACGTTATACCATTATGTCAATATAGAAAAAAATGAGACGAATTCGTGTGCAACGTAGCTCGGCTGTCTGAGAGGTACCTGATGGGGTAGGAGTGCGACGCATCGTCTGATGCGTGCTTATTCGCCCGCGATCATCATGATGGGGCGGGAAGATATAGAACGGAGATTGGCTGTTGACCCGTTATTGGCGGTTATCGATGGGTCGGTGATAGATGAGAAACTGAAGTGATCGTCGCAAGATCACTTCAGTGTGGCGTCGCGAGCGAGCCACGTGTCGTTCGGACGCTGCGGGGATCGTGGGGACCGAGGAATCTCTCGCGGCGAGGCTGCCAGGGTTCTATGATCCCTGTTGGTCGTGCACCAGTCTGCTGGCGATGCTTTTTTGCATCTCCGGAGGTGAATTCAATAACACGCGGCTTCGTTCCGGATTGGCATGGATGGTGAGGTGTTCCACGGGCCGTTCATTTTGGTCATACACAAGGCGCGTGACCCGCAAAAGCGGCGCCCCTACCTCGGCGTTGAGTAGTTTGGCGAATTGTGGGTTCGCTGACACGGCAGTGATTTCCTCGATCACTCGCCCGAATTCGACGCCTTGGTCGATCAGAAATTGATAGAGCGGCCTACGTTTCAGGCGTGCCAGAGTGACGGTCTTGCCCAAGTCTAATGGTACCCAAGCCTCTGTCACCATCAGCGGGACCTCGTCGGTATGGCGCAAACGGGCTGCGTAGACAGCTTGCTCGCCACTGTGCAACTGCATCTGAAACGCCACGATGCCAGGGGGGGCGGCAGTTCGAACCTCGAGCACATGAACCTGAGTTTCTTGCCCTCTTTCCTTGATCGCATCCAGGAAGCTGACGGCGTTGAACGAAGGTGGGTCCGGAAGATTAGAGCTGACAAAAGTGCCTCTACCTTGCTGGCGTTCCACGAGCCCTTGCTGGCTCAGATCGGACAGTGCCCGTCGTACTGTGATTCTGGAAACGCCAAAGTAATTGCACAACTCATCCTCGTTAGGCAACAACGCTCCTGGCGCATACACCCCTCGCATGATCTGCTCGCGCAGGACCAGGTACAGCTGGCGGTGCAGGTTGGTGCCGGGTGTTTTGACGAGCTTTTCTTGTTGGATGGTCACGTTAATCGCCTGCATGGGGAGGGTTCACACGCCACATTGTATCGTGACTGCCAAGTCATTATAATGTTATCGTGTTATGATGTTTTCAGTTTAAATCGTCACTTCGATCATCATGAAAACCGCGCTCATCCTCCTCGACTACATCGTCGACATCATGCATCCCTCGGGCAAAGTGGCGNGTTCGGCCGCACAGGCGGTCGAACGCGGCGTCGTCCAGAAAGCCAACATGGCCTTGGCGCATGCCAGGGCCAACGGATGGCTGCCCATCCTGGTAAAGGTGGGCTTTCGCAGCGGCTATAACGAGCTGTCGCGACAGTCCCTTATGTTTGGTAAAGCTGCCGATTTTGGCGCCCTGCAATTGGGCGGGCCAGGCACGGCGTTTCATCCCGATCTCCAGGTCCAGAACACCGATTGTGTGATCGTAAAACCGCGCATCAGCGCTTTTTACAGCACCGGGCTCGAGGCGCTATTGCGTGCGCAGCGGATCGAGCGCCTGGTGATTGCTGGGGTCAGCACGACATGGGCCGTGCAAGCTACCGCGCGCGACGCACACGACAGGGATTATCAGGTGGTTGTTCTCGAAGACGCTTGTGCGGCGGCACACGCCAGCGAGCATGGCGCCTCCATTCATCAGTTAGCTACCATCGCACAGATCATCCGGACCACGGATATAACCGAGCTCTAGGTCTTAGAACTCGCCACGCACACCAATACACTCCATCCGATTAAACATGTCGCAGCCCTTCACCCCGAAAACCTTGTTTGACAAGGTCTGGCAGCGCCACGCCATCCTGGAAAGAGACGGCGCGACGCTGTTACACGTCGGACGACATCTGGTCCATGACGGTTCTCGCAATGCCTTCCAACAACTCCATGATCATGGTTTGCTGTTGCGACGGTCCGAGCGCACGTTTGCGACTCCAGACCATTACGTTCCATCAGCCACTCGAAACTTGAGTGACGTGGTGGATGAGAAACGTGAGATGGTGGTGGCATTGAGCCGCAATGCCAAGGCGTTCGGCATACCCATTTTCCCTCTCGGCAACGAATATCAAGGTATCGTGCATGTGATGGGCCCGGAGCTGGGCATCACGCTCCCTGGTCTGGTTATCGTGTGTGGTGATAGTCATACCGCTACACATGGGGCGTTCGGTGCGCTCGCATTTGGTATAGGGACCTCAGAGGTCGCCCACGTGCTGGCGACACAGACACTTTGGCAGATCAAACCCAAGTCGCTGCGCATCCATGTTGCAGGAGAACTCGCCACTGACACGACAGCGAAAGATTTGATCCTGCATATCATCTCTCAAATTGGGGCTAATGGCGCAGGCGGCTACATTGTTGAATATGCTGGCAGCGCAGTGCGGGCCTTGAGCATGGAAGGGCGCATGACACTATGCAACATGTCGATCGAGGCGGGCGCGCGTGCGGGAATGATCGCACCCGATAGCGTGACGTTTGATTACCTGCGTGGCCGGCGATACGCGCCTGATCAAGATTTCGATGCCGCAGTCCAAGACTGGCAGACGTTGCGTACCGACGTGGGGGCCTCGTTCGACCGCGAAGTGCAGTTCAATGCTTCTGCCGTTTCGCCCATGCTGACTTGGGGAACGAGTCCACAGGACGGCGTGCCTGCAGCCGGCTGTGTTCCGGATCCGAGCTCCTTCAGTGACCCTATGCGTCAGGCGGCGGCCCGCAATTCACTTGCCTATATGGGCCTTGAACCGGGGCAAGCCTTGCGTACGCTGGCGGTGAACCGTGTATTCATTGGATCATGTACGAACGGACGGATTGAAGATCTGCGCGCCGCCGCGAGCCTATTGAAAGGCAGGAAGGTGCGCGTTCCTACACTAGTTGTTCCGGGATCGACGAAGGTGAAAACCCAGGCCGAACAGGAGGGCCTGGCGCGGATCCTGATAGAGGCGGGAGCAGAATGGCGCGAATCCGCGTGCTCGATGTGCTCCGGCACCAATGGCGACATCGGCAATCCAGGCGAGCGCATCGTGTCTACCACCAACCGAAACTTTGTTGGCCGGCAAGGCAAGAACGTACGTACCCATCTTGCTAGCCCCCTGACCGCTGCAGCATGCGCGATCGTGGGGCGGCTCATCGACCCGCGTGAACTTCAATGAAACCATTCAGCATCGTCCGCTCTCGACTCATCCCGTTGGATATCAGTAACTGTGACACTGACCAGATCGTCCCTGGTCGGTTTCTGTCTCGAAAGCGCGCTGACGGTTTTGGGAAGCAGCTATTCCATGATCTGCGCTATGAAAATGGTCTCGAACGGCCAGATTTTCCTATGAATAAGCCAGAATTTCGTGGTGCTGAGCTGCTGATTGTCGGGCCAAATTTTGCATGCGGCTCGTCGCGTGAGAGCGCGGTGTGGGCTTTGGTCGACTCGGGCATCCGTGCGGTTCTCGCGCCCAGCTTTGGCGACATATTTTCTAGCAGTGCCTTTAAGAACGGATTGCTTCCCATTGTGTTGTCGACGGCAGAAATTGAGTACCTCATGCGCGAGGCCCGCCTGCATCCAGACCAGGAACTCGATATCGATCTTGCTCACCAGATAGTTCGATGTGCCGATGGCCGGACGCTACCATTCGACGTCGATCCACTACGCAAGCAGATGCTGCTCCTCGGGATGGACGAGATCGCTTTTACGTTGACTCATGAAGATCAGGTGGCGGCCTATGAGCGTGGCTACGACACCCGCCATTCGTGGCTGCGACAGTGAGGGTGTGAGTGTCATTCGCATCGACAGCCCACAACAATAACGACGGAGTAGACAATGCAAGCAAAACGAAGAACGCTGCTGGCCGCGATGGCTAGCCTGCCTCTGGCGGCACGGGCCGCGCCTAGTCACGGTTGGCAACCGCGACGGCCCGTCGATATGTTGATCAGCTATCCCGTTGGGGGAGGTGCCGACAACATTGGCCGTGCACTGGCTAGCCAGATCACCACACAGCAAAAGGGATGGGAAATCATTCCGATGAACAAGCCCGGAGGCGGAGGCTTGATATTTTTGCGTGCGTTGAGTGAAGCGCAACCAAATGGAGGTACCATCGGAATATGTCTAAGTTCTCAACTGACGTTTCCACCTGACGGCGCTCGGACACAGGCCTTCGAACTCGCTAACTACACGCTACTGGGGGCCGTCGCCACCAGTTACCTGACTATCATCGTGAAGAGCAAAGGTCCCATCACGTCGATAGATACCTTTCGGGCGTTCGCCAAGAAAAAGGGGGCAGTCTCGATCGCGGTGAGTCCCACTTTCTCCTGGATCAGCAACGCATTAAGCGACAGCTTGGGCGTACCGGTGATTGGAGTCGTCTATAAAGGCGCCGGCGAGTATCTGCCCGCACTGGTAGGCGGGCATGTGGACTTGGTGCTATGGGCGGGTGGGACTCAGCAGCTCGAGGCAGCGGGCACCATCGACGTCATCGCGACGGTCGCGCCCCAGCGTATGCCGGGTGCGCCGTCTGTATCGACGCTGAAAGAAAGTGGAATACCTGTCGAAGTGGAGTCGCATTTCATTATGCTGGCGCCCAAGGGAATGGATACGAACATCGCCGATGTGTTGATAGATGTCGTGGCGGAAGCAGCACAGAACGCCGTTTTTCAAAACCGTATGGAAGCTCTGCTGGGACGACCCGCGCGATACATCCCACCGAACGAACTTGCACCGCTCATCGAGGCACAGCAGAAGGTAGCGGTTGAGTACGAGTCTCAGTATAGAGAGCGGTGAGAGGTGTAGCTCATTACGACCCCTAGAACCCACATCAAGCGTTTCACCAAAGCGCCTTTTCCTCACCTAAATTCCAATATAGGCCCGCCATCATTTCCAATCCTTGACGAGCGACCCGGGCTAACAGGTGCTCGTTCGGGCCATGTTGCCCGCAGGCGGGGCACGAGTGCGGTATCCATAATGTCGGCAAACCCAATATGTTGCTAATGGCGGCATTGGGGATAGACCTCGCCAAGTTAGGCATAATGACGACGTCTGGCTCGATCGTCTGCCTAACCTCCAACTGCGTGATGAGCCGCCCCGTACGGGACAATTCCTGAAGGTGGCTCATCTTTGGAAAATCGCGTCGAAAACCAAAAAAAGGTTAAGCCAAATACAAAAATTTTAATGTTGTCAGGCTAGGCCACTTGTCACATCATCCTCCTCACTTATCTGGAGGTTCGATCGTGAGAATAATACCGAGTGCCACGGGGTTTGGCGCGGAAGTCATTGACTGCCCGGCCGGACTAAAAGTGACGGATGACGAGCTGAATCAGTTTGTCCGCGCCTGGACGGACCATTCAATTCTGTGTTTTCGAGGCGTGGAAATGACGCCCGCCGAACACGTCGCATTCAGCCGGCGTCTGGGCGAGCTGCATATCATGACGCCCCTCAAATTCAACCTTGAAGGCTATCCCGAGGTGTTCGTCGTATCGAACGCCAGCAAAGCCGACCCATCCAGACCGGTTGAAGGAAACGCTGAAGGTGACGCGGGTTTGCGCCGCGCGGGCGAAGGCTTTCACACGGATGGGGAAGATAAAGCGATTCCCAACACCGGCTCGTTCCTATACGCGCGCCAGGTCCCGCCCGAGCGCGGCGACACGCTTTTTGTCGACATGTATGCAGCGTATGAAGCTCTGCCGGACAGTATCAAGACACTCATTGCCGGGCGGCGTGCGCGATACAGCCGCATCGACCTGCACGCTACCCACTACCCGTTGATGGCGCCTCTCACCGATGACGAAAAGCGCGCACGGCCTGATGTCTACCATCCTTTGGCGCGACGGCACCCGGTCAGTGGTCGGACTTCGCTCTACATCGGGCGCTGGGCCTGCGACGTAGATGGGCTCCCCGCCGAGGAAGGCCAGGCATTGGTCAAGTTCCTTCAGGATTTCGCCAAACAGCCTCAATTCATTTACACGCATAAATGGAAAGTGAGGGATGCCGTGCTCTGGGACAATCGCTGCACCCAACATTGCGCGACCGGCTTTGACGACACGAAATACGTCAGAACGATGCACAGAACCACGCTTGAGGGTGAGCTGCCCATCATGGCACGGTCGAGCGCAGATATCTCGTCGGCGGTGCTAAATGAATATTCGATTTCTTGAAACGGCGCTTTGGCTGGCAAAGCTCAAGAGCATCAAGGCGACCGCCGAAAAGCTCTGCCTGACACAGGCCGCTGTCTCCAGCCGAATCGCCAATCTCGAGCAGGATCTCGGCGCATGCCTTTTCACTCGCGGAGGCGACGGCTTCGAACCGACCTCCGCCGGGATCACGTTTCTCGAGCATGCCGAACGTATTGTCAGCGCACACCAGGCGCTACGAGCATCCATGTTGGACTCGAGCAAATTGTCTGGCTCGCTGCGTATCGGCATGACGAGCACCTTGATTCCGACGATTTTGCCTGGCCTCGTTGATACATTACGAAGAGGCTACCCCGGTATCTCGATCAGCCTCAAAACCGAACTGACCGAGAAATTGCTGAAGGAATTGGAGATCGGACGGGTCGATCTGGTACTGGGCGCGGACAATGAGGCTGTGCACGAACGGTTCGAAGTGGTTCCCCTGTGCTCATTCGCGATGATCTTCGTGGCCAGTCCGAAGCTGGGCGTGGACCTTGTCGATGCCTTGCCTGAAGACCTTGCCCAGTACCCCATCATCGGGTACCCGCCAGGCACCAGATCGCAAGCGCGGCTCGATCGCTATTTCGAGAGCTGTGGCACACGACCTCAGATCATTCATGTCTCTCAAGCCGTGCCTACCAATCTACAGCTCGCCACTTCGGGTATAGGCCTGGCAGCTGTTCCTGAGGCCATCGTCCAACGAGAAATTGCAGCGGGCGAATTAGTGCCCGTCAAACTCAAGCATCCCTTCGTTTCGGTGAACTACCAGGCTGTGTTCCTACGTGATCAAGGGCAAGGCCTGGCCCGAGCGGTAGCCGCCCTCGCGCGCGACGTAGCGGCAAATTATTGCGAATCCGTCGACAAGCGGATCGCGTGGCAATAAAGAGAATCCCTGATGAAAATATCCGTTATCCAGATGAACTCCGTCTCCGACAAGGCGGCTAACCTCGCCACCGCGGAGCGATTGACGCGCGCTGCAGTCATGCAAGACGCTCCAGACATGGTCGTGTTTCCCGAGCACTTTGACTGGGCAGGCGGCAGCGTCGCAGACAAGGTCGCGGCTGGCGAACCGCAAGCCGATGGTCCGGCATATCGTCTGTGCGCACGCATGGCAACCGAATACGGTATCTATGTGCATTCCGGCAGCTTCTATGAAAAAGTGCCCGGGCAAGACCGTGTGTACAACACGACCGTAGTGTTTGACCCGCATGGCAAAGAAATCGCGCGCTATCGCAAGATTCACATGTTCGACATTTTCACGCCAGACGGTCTGCGGTATGGAGAGTCTGATGCCGTCGCGGCAGGGGCTGAACTCAGCACCGCTGACGTGGGCGATTTTCGTCTTGGACTCGCGATCTGCTACGACCTGCGATTTCCCGAACTATTCCAACGTCTGGCTGGTAAGGGTGCCAATGTCATCGTCTTGCCTGCCGCTTTCACACTGCAAACGGGCAAAGACCACTGGGAAGTGCTATGCCGCGCCCGGGCAATCGAAACACAGTCCTATGTCGTGGCCTGCGGCTCTCACGGTCCGTTCAGCCAGGGCGGTGAGACCCGCTATACCTATGGCCATTCAATGATTGTCGATCCCTGGGGCCATGTGATCGCCAAATGTTCAGACGGCGACGGCTTTGTCACCGCACGCCTGGATATTCAGCTGATTGATCGAGTACGTAAACAAATCCCGTTAGCCAAACACAAGGTGCTGCAGTGAACAAGTTTGATATCAATCCGATGCCGGCGCCGCTGGATTCGAAATACGTAGACCTGCTTTCCGAGGTTGAAACCGCGACGGTCGGGCACTTTCGTCACTGGGGCTTCATGGCTCCCGAAATCAAGCCGATCAACCATTCGCGCAAGATTATCGGCACAGCCGTGACCTTGTCCCTACCGGGCCAGGATTCCACTTTGTTGCATCACACGTTGAGTCTGCTACGCCCGGGCGACATCCTGATCATCGATCGCCTCGGGGATCAGAAGCATGCCTGCCTCGGTGGTGGCGTGGCACTGGGCGCGTCGCTGGCTGGCGCACATGGCGCGATCGTGGACGGCATGTGCACGGACCCATCCGAGCTGGAAGCGTTCAACTTCCCCGTATGGGCGCGTGGCGTCTCACCGATCACCACCCGCATCTACAACATCGGCGGTCAACTGAACAAGCCTGTCGCATGCGGTGGAGCGGTCGTCAGCCCGGGCGACATCATCCTGGCAGACGAAAACGGCGTGTTGGTACTGCCCGCGGACGAAGTTGCCGAGGTGTCAAGACTGGCATTGGATAAACAAGCGCGCGGAAACGCTAATGGTGAGCGCATGCGCCGTGGCGAGCGGCTGGGCGATCTGTCGGGCGCCAGCAAGTACATCCTCGAACAAGCGTAAAGAGCACTCTTTGGAGAATCGCATGAGACTCTGTCAGATTATTGCTGTTGGTATTGCCTCTAGTTGTCTGGCTTTCATGGCGACCGTCGCCCACGCCGCCTGGCCAGAGCGCCCGATAAAAATCGTGGTTCCGTTCCCTCCCGGCAATTCCTCTGATGTCTCTATGCGTTTGCTGGCGGAATTGCTGGCGCCACGCTTGGGGCAGGCTGTCGTTGTCGAAAATAAAGTCGGCGCAGGCGGCACGATAGGTACGGGTTACGCCGCCAAGCAGCCTGCGGACGGCTACACCCTCGCCATGGGATCGACGGGGCCTCTGTCAATCGGACCGTGGCTGCGTCCGGATACCATGACATACGATCCGCTCACAGATTTGGAGCCCATCGCCGCGGTCGCTTGGGCGCCGCAAGTCATGGTCGTGCGTACAGACGAGCCGTACGACAACATCGAGGGGCTGATCCAGCATACGAAGAAAAGTGGTAGTCCCTTAAAGTATGGAACGCCGGGAGTGGGAACAACCCCGCATCTGGTGATCTCGAAATTCCTGCGTGATGCCGGCATCCAGGGCCAGCACATTCCCTACAAAGGAGGCATGCAAAGTCTCGCTGATCTGATCGGCGGGCAGGTCAACTTCATGTCCGATAACGTGCCGGTTTTCAGCGCAGCCCTGGACGGCAAGCGCGTAAAACCCATTGGCGTGACTTCTGCCGAGCGCATTCCCAATCTGCCCAACGTTCCGACGCTCGCGGAGCAGGGTTTGAAGGGCTTCAGCATGCAAGGCTGGATTTTGCTCATGGCTCCCGCCGGGGTACCCGATGAAGCAAAAAAACGCCTCGAAAAGGAAGTCGCCGCCGTCATGCAGGATAAAAACATGCAGCAACGTCTGCTGGGTTTCGGTTTGGTTCCGATGAGTATGCCTCAGTCAGAAATTCCCGCTTTTCTGAAAGACGAGTCGCAAAAGTGGAAAGAGGTCGTTGAGCTCTCTGGAGCGCAAAACTAGTGCGCAATAACTTTCTGGAATAGAACGAATGAATTTATATCGCTTGTGTTCGTTCCAGCAATGCTGCCATGATGAAAGAAAGGAACTTTAGCCAAGTCAGTACTCCCTGCGCCACACAAACCTACAACGAGGAGACAACGTGGACGTTGCAGCACCCATGACTAAAGAAAACTCGGCGGAAACACTCGACAAGCGTGCCTTGACCCGGCGCAGCCTACTTGCCCTCGCCGCGCTCGCGCCGATTGCACGCACAGCGGCCGCCGAGTCAGCGTATCCGTCCAAACCCATACGATTAATCATCCCATTCAGCCCCGGAGGCGCCACCGATGTCGCAGGCCGGCTCGTCGCGGACGGCCTCGCCGCAGCGCTAAAAACAACGGTTGTAGTCGAGAACCGCGATGGTGCAGCCGGCGTTATCGGATTACAAGCGGCCGCAAAATCCCCTGCCGATGGCTATACCATAGCCATCGCGGGCAACTCGCTCTTGACCTCGCATCGCACGTTGTACCCGGCGTTGCCCTACGACCCACCGAAAGACTTTCTGCCTATTGCACGTTTAGTCGCGGGTTCCCACATTCTGGTCGTCAAACCCTCGTCACCGTTCAAAAACGTTCAAGACCTCATACAAGCAGCAAAGAAGAACCCGGGCCAGATTACCTACGGGTCCGGCGGCAAAGGCACTAGCGTTCATTTGGCGGCGGAATTGTTCCAGATCCAAGCGGGCATCAAGCTGCTGCATGTACCGTACCGCGGCACATCGCTGGCCCTCAATGGCTTGTTGTCGGACGATACGGATCTGCTGTTCGACACAACCCCTTCCGCATCCCCACGAATTCTGTCGGGACAACTGAGGGCCTTGGGTATCGCTTCCTTGCAGCGCGATCCAAATCTGCCGGATGTCCCCACCATCGCAGAACAAGGCTTGCCGGGATACGAAGTGCTGTTCTGGTTAGGCATGTATGCGCCTAAAAATACACCGGCACAAGCACAACAGACCCTTGAACGCGCCGTTCACGAAGTCGTCACCAGCGCGGAATTCGAGCGCAAATTAAAGACGTTGGGAATGACTTCCTACTTTGCGACAGGTGCTGATCTGTCTGATCAAATCGCTCGGGAAACGAACGAGTGGCGCGACGTTATACACAAAGCTGGCATAACCATGGAGTAACGTAGTAATGACCGCACTTAATTCACTGGGATTGCGCATCCGCGCTGAGTTCAACCGACCCGAAAAATCCTGGATAGACCGCGCCCGAGCCATCCCTGTGGCCGTTATCGGAGATTGCGCGCAACGGCTACAAGCCTTGCCATCAGGGTTCAGCCATTATGGCGGGCGTCAACAGTTTGCGGGCCCGGCCCTGACGGTCAGGGTGCGGCCGGGCGACAACCTTTTCCTGCATAAAGCGCTCGATCTCGCGCAACCAGGTGATGTAATCATGGTGGATGCAGATGGCGCGACGCGATCCGCCATCATAGGCGCGATGATGACGAACTACGCCAAGAGCCGTCACATCGAAGGCCTCGTCGTCGATGGCGCCATACGTGACGTCAAGGAATTGGCACAGATTGATCTTGCGGTACTCGCGCGAGGCGCCACGCCAAATGGTCCCTTTAAATCGGGCCCAGGAGAGATCGGGCAATCGATCTCATGCGGAGGCATATCCATCGCAGCCGGTGACCTCATTGTGGGTGACGAAGATGGTGCCTTGGTCATTCCCCTGGCTGAGATAGAAACCGTCATCCTCGCCGCGGAGGAAAAGCACCGGCTCGAACAAAGCTGGGAAAAGCAGATCGCCAGTGGCACGTGGGATCGCAGTTGGGTCGACGAGGCTTTAGCAAAACTTTGATCGTTTCGTCGTACGTGCCGTGAGGATACATCTGGATTCTCACGGCTCGCTAGGTCTCCCCATTTGTGGCGACGCCAGCCCTTATTTCCAGGTACATCGGCAACGTCGAGCAATTAAACAAGACAAGAAAGCTCGATGCGAGTATCATGCACAGGTTGTTTATCAATAAAACGGCTCAAAAAGCCGGCCAAAAGCCGTGTACGCGGCGCCCTTGTTGTTCAAGATTATCTACGTACCTGGCGCAGAGTTGCGAGATCGCTTTAATCACGCGACTGTGTCTGGGTAACGCTGGAATGCGTAATCCGACTCGATTTGTCTGAAGTACATCCGGCATTCTGAACCGTGTGGTTCTACTGTGTTGGCGACGTGTTTGCCAACGCCATTTCTATTGGCGCGCGCCCATGAGCAGCGCTTGTTTTTGCTGGCCAGAAGGCCTCGCAGCGCGATAGAGGTAGTAGTCATTCTGATGAATGCATTGGCATTGCCATGGGCTTTACCAACGCACGCATCAAAACCTCGAAGGGGTGACTCGTCATCCTTTCACACATGGAGGAAATTTCCCGTTGTCCATCACTAAAAAAATCAGCGCTGGCATGTTGGTGCTCGCCGTTGTGATCGGTGCCCCTGCACATGCATTCACCCCGGAATCAAGCGACCCGATAAAAATCGCGGACAATAACTGGTCGAGCCAAAAAGTGCTCGCTCGTGTCGCTCAACAATTGCTTGAAAAGCTAGGCTACCAAACCAAAGTGGTGCCAGCCGATAGCCAAGGGCAATATGCGGCAATGGGCCTGGGCGATCTGGATTTACAGATGGAAATCTGGGAAGGGACCATGCACAACAGCTTCATGAAAGAAGTCAAAGCTGGACGCATGGTCGACGTGGGCAGTCACACAGCGACAACGCGCGAGGACTGGTGGTATCCGGAATACATGGAAGAAATCTGCCCTGGTCTGCCAGACTGGAAGGCATTGAACGCATGCGCAGAGAAATTTGCCGTGCCCGAGACGGCTCCCAAGGGCCGCTATCTGGCGGGTCCGGTAGACTGGATCAAGCACGACAAAGAGAAAATCGAGGCCTTGGACCTGAACTTCACAGTGGTCAATGCCGGCTCCGCCGCAGCGTTGTTCGGCGAACTGAAGTCAGCCTATGCACGCAAAGAGCCGATCGTGTTGTTCAACTGGGCTCCGAACTGGGTTGGGGCAGAATTCGCCGGTAAATTCGTCGAGTTTCCCGAGCACGAAGCCGCTTGCGTCGAGGATCCGAAATGGGGTGTCAACCCCGATAAGACCTACGATTGCGGCTCACCCAAGGGTGGCTACCTGAAGAAAGGCGCCTGGTCCGGCTTTGAGAAAAAATGGACCTGCGGTTATCAGCTGATCAAGAACATCAACTTTACCGGCCCGATGATTGATCAGGCTGCGGCACTCGCAGATGTCAAAGGTTTGACGCACGATGCAGCCGCCACCGCATGGATCGAGCAGCACCCACAAGAGATCGCAGCCTGGATGCCAGATTGCGCTAAGTAATCTCCCTGCGTGCGCGCGACACGATCAACGTGGCCGCGTGCACCGTCCTGTGGGTCTTCGCACCATGATGTGCGTCATCTCAGATCCGTCCCGTACTTTCCGACACTATCGTTTTTTTGCGCTGAATCAGCCTTGATATCGCCATACCGCTGATCTTGTCGGAAAGTGACCGCGCAGTGTTGCGCGCTATTCGACAGGAATAGTTATGAGTGACTCGGTAAAAATTTCATGCCAAAACCTATGGCACCTGTTTGGCAAGCGCGCCACGGGCTTTCTGGAAAAACATCAGTATCAGCCCACCGACGAGCAGCTCGCCGCAGCGGGGTTGGTCGCCGCCGTCCGTGATGTCAGCTTTGATGTCCACAAGGGCGAGATCCTCATCATCATGGGCCTGAGCGGCTCGGGTAAATCGACGCTGATCCGCTGTTTGACGCGACTGATCAAGCCGCATGCGGGGAAAGTACTGTTTGATGGTGTCGACTTGCTGCAAGCCTCGCGCGCCAGCTTGACAGATATTCGTCGACGCAAGATGGGCATGGTTTTTCAGAACTTCGGTTTGCTGCCGCATCGTACCGTGCTCGAGAACGTCGCGTTTCCGCTGGAGATACAGAACGTTCCCGAAGCGACGCGGTTGGCCAAGGCGCAGGAGTTGATCGCCACGGTAGGCCTGGAGGGGCGCGAGCATTATTTCCCCCGGCAACTGTCGGGCGGGCAGCAGCAGCGTGTCGGCATCGCTCGCAGCTTGATCGGCGAGTGCGACGTGTGGTTTTTGGATGAGCCATTCTCCGCGCTGGATCCGCTGATCCGCCGCGAGATGCAGGACGAGTTCATCAAGCTGCAATCCAAGCTGCACAAATCCATCGTGTTCGTGACGCATGACTTCGATGAGGCCGTGCGCTTGGGCGACCGTATTGCGATCATGAAAGACGGACGTCTAGCGCAGATCGGGACAGCCGAAGAGCTGCTGCTGGCGCCGGCCAACGATTACGTCAAACAATTTGTGCAGCATGCACCGCGGGCCAAACTCATTACGACGCAGCGGATCATGACACCGGCTGACCCGGCTTATATCACGATCGCCTCCGATCAGGATGTGATTCGGACGACCGATGTATTGGAGAAAATCGCCAAGCGTGTCATCGCATCAGAGCGTGCCTTGCCCGTCGTCGACGCGTCGGGGGCGTTGGTCGGACAGGTCAGCCGCGAACAAGTGGCGGGAGCGCTGTTCCAATGAGTCAGGCTGCCATGCTATCGAAAAAGGACGTGGCGCAGGCGCTCGACTCGCCCCGATCGGCAGCGCCTGCGACAACGCGCAATGCTGTCGTCGCGCCGCCGTCAGGTCGTCGACCACAGGCATCCTGGCATCGCGGCATGTTTTACTGGATCGCCGCTCTGGCGATCATCCTACTGGGACAAGTGGCTGCAGGACGAGTGAGTTGGGTCGCGAAATACCCCTCCGATTGGATGTTGCCGCTAAAAGACTGGATCGACGCGTTCTTTGAGTGGGTCGTATACGGTGCGCGTTTCTTCGAAGGCACAGCGTTTGAATTCACCGCACGCAATGTGACGCGCGGGTTTTCTTCCTGGCTGTCTTATCCGTTGAGCTTCAGCGAATCGCTGTTCTTCAATGGCTTTGCCGGCAGTGTGCCTGCGTTGCCGTGGATCACGGTGATGGGGCTCGCTACGATAATGGGCCACTGGCTCGGCGGATGGCGTACAGCACTGCTCGCTGCAGTGGCGTTCACGTACCTGGCGCTGTTCGGCGTCTGGCAGCCGTCCATGCAAACGTTCGCGCTCGTGGTCATCACGGTGCCCATGGTGTTCCTCATCGGTCTGGTGTTGGGGATATTCATGAGCAAGAGCGCGCGCTTCAAGAGTCTGGTGACGCCGTTATTCGATATCCTGCAGAGCATGCCGCCTTTTGCGTATCTGGTGCCCATCGTGGTGCTGTATGGCGTCGGCAACGTGTCTGCCATGATTGCGACGGCGTTGTTCGCGGTGCCCCCAGTCGCGCGCTGTGTGGCGCTCGGTCTGGAAACGGTCAGCAGCGGTGTGCTCGAGGCGGGGCGCATGATGGGCTGCACGCGCTGGCAATTGTTGTGGCGAGTGCAGGTACCGGCCGCGCGGTCGCTGTTGCTGACAGGCTTGAACCAAGGCGTCATGCAAACCCTCGCCATGATCGTGCTGGCGGCATTGATCGGCGCCGCGGGGTTGGGCAGTGAGCTATTGACGTCGCTACAGTCGTTGCGCCTGGGCCAGGCATTGGAACAAGGTTTGGCAATCGTCGTGATCGCTGTGGTCTTGGACCGTCTGAGCCGGGCCTACGCGTTGAAGGCGCCGGTCTATGTGGATCCTGACCTCAGCTGGCGGCAGCGTCATCCTTATTTGGTGATGGGGCTGGTATTCCTGGTGGCCAGTGTGTTGCTGGCTCGCGTGGTGCCAGACCTGGCGCAGTTGAGCGGTGAACACACCATTACCTCGGCTGCCTACTGGAATGCGGGCATCGACTGGATAAACTTGAATCTGTATGACTCGGTCCAGGCGTTTCGCAATTTCGCGCTGCTCGAGGTGTTGATCCCGATTCGCACATTTTTTCAGGCGATCCCGTGGGTAACATTTGTCGCACTCGTGGCGTTGGTTGGCTATCGCTTTGGCGGTTGGTCGGTGGCGCTCGTCGCTGGACTGCTGATCTGGTTTCCTGCCGGTACGGGGCTGTGGACCGAAGCCATGACTACGCTGTATATGATCGGCACGGCTGCTGTCGTGTGCATCATCGTGGGCTTTGTGCTGGGTCTGCTGGCGTCGCGTACCGCCAACTGGTCACGTTTTGCGGCGGGCGTATGTGATTTTTTCCAGACCTTCCCGTCGTTTATCTACCTGATTCCCGTCGTGATGCTGTTCAAAGTCAGTGATCTGTCTGCCATCATTGCCGTGTTGCTGTTTGCCGTGGTGCCGATGGTGCGCTACACGATGTTGGGTTTGCGTAGCGTACCCGCTCCCATTATGGAGGCCGCGACACAACAAGGTACGACACGACTGCAGCGCTTTACGAAGGTGGAGTTGCCGATTGCGTTGCCTGAAATCATGCTGGGCGTGAACCAGGTGATTTTCATGGCTTTGTTCATGGTGGCGATTACCGCATTGATCGGCACTCAGGATCTGGGGGCGCAGATTAATGCTGCACGTTCCGGTAATGAGATTGGCAAGGCGCTAGTGGCGGGGCTGTGTATTGCCTTTATGGGGATTGCTGCCGATCGGTTGATCGGAGCTTGGGTCAAACGCAAGAAAGTCGAGTTGGGCTTGGTAGTGGCTTGACCCGTCGTTGTACTGGGTCGCCTCGGGTTCTCGAGGCGACCCAGTACGGCACCTGTTGTCCCTTAAGTTAAAACGGCTCAATGGGTTTGAAAATGCCCGTTTTTGTCATTTGTCGCCGTATATCAAATTGCGCGAGTAACTCCACAACATCGACCATGGCGAGTTGCTTGAAATCCATACGCTCCCAATCGTCTCGCGCCACGCTGACAGAGTATAGGTAGTCATCGCGTGCTTTGCCGGTGGCGGCGTCGTGACGCTGAGAAAAGCCCGATAACGTGACTCGACGGGCGCAGGGAAGGGCGGCGAATGTTTCGCCGATGATCCGGAAGCCCACCCCGTGTACATGTGCCATATAACGCTTGCGTACTTGTACGGCTGGCAAATCCTTGACAGAGAGTTTTAAGCCTCGACTCGGAACTGCTGCGGTCTTGGACGGCATATCTTCGATTTCAGGCAGATCCACGTCGAGACGGATATGTTGGCCTTGCTCTACGATGTCCAGCGATATCAACGTTTCCCTTGGCCAGGTGATGTCCTGCAGATTCTCCTCCAACCAACGCTCCATGGCGGCAGGGTCCTGATGAATCTCATGTTCGAGGAAATGGCGTCGTTGAGTCTGATTTTGCTCATGTTGATTCTTGTTTTTCTGCCATGCGTCGAGTTGGCGTCGATAGTTAGCCATAGCCTGTTGGTGGGAGGCCTGCAACGTCGCTAATCGCTTAGAGAAGAGTTTTTCCCACCAGCGTGGGGTTGGTGGCGCGGGCTGAGACGGGGCTGGGTGTGGGTAGGGCTCAGGCGAAAAGGTAGGTGAAATGTGGGGTGAAGGTGTATCTAGATGGATGTTAGCGAGAGCATCCAGCTCCCCATTGATCTGATCACATTTGCGCTGAATCAAATCCAAAATAGCCTGGCGGTTTTGCTTCTTTGCCTCCTCAACCACGGATTCGCTGACGAGCTTGCCGTCCTTGTCGTGGAACGTTAGAACACCATCATCCGTCACGCCGCAGGTTAGGGCGACGTAGCTGCGCGGTGATGCGGGCTCAGGCGCGGCAGATCGTCGTGGAGAGGGAGTAGGCTTATACAGGCTCTGACTGGATGAAAATCCCATCATGCTGGTGTTGAGGCGTGCTCCGCGCTTACCAATTCCGACCGTAGAGCCGCGTGGCCCGACCGTCCAGCTCACACCGGATTTGCTCAAATTCATACGTATGCCCGGCGCCAACTTGATGGATCGACGAAAGCGCAATGCCATAACTTCGCTCCCTGCTCCCTTACGGGACATGATGTCGTAGTACGGCTGTATATCACAAATAGTTACTTGGAGTGTCCTTTTGCTTGTTTGCTTATTTTCTTTGGGGGTACAATTAAATGCGTACTGTGGCCGAAACTCCCACGTTCCAGAAACAAGCTGCTGAAATTTGGAACGAGGATGAGCGTCATGCCTTCATCGCCTGGATTGCGGAAAACCCCGACGCGGGCGACGTCATTCCTGGGGCTGATGGAGCTCGAAAGGTGCGCTGGGCGCGTAAGGGCATGGGCAAGCGTGGCGGAGCGAGAGTAATTTACTTTCATCTGGTCGATGACGAGGTCGTGTTGTTGGTCATGGTGTATGCCAAGGCTGAGCGTGAGAACGTGATGCCCAAGGAAATCAAGCGGAGGAAAGCATGAAGACCCTGAAGAAACTGGATATGGAGAAGGTGGCCAAGGCCGTCGAAGCCGACGCTGGGCAGGCACTTCCTGGTCTGCGCGATTCTTTGGCGGAAGCCAGGGCTGGGAAGTTTGCGGAGGTGCACACGCCGGAGAAGATTAAGCGGCGTGGGCGTCCGGCGGGCAGTACTCAAGCCGTGACGAAAGAGGCAGTAAAGCTGCGTCTCGATGCCGACATTTTGGAGGCGCTTCGCGCCAGCGGGGAGGGATGGCAGACCCGCACCAACGATATGCTGCGCGCGTCCCTGGCTTTGGCTGGCAAGGTCGCTTCTGCTCGTTGAGAGTTCAACGAACTCCCTTATCTTTGGCCCCCTGGCTGGGAATGCTCTTGAGCAGTTCGCTGTCTTGCTTGACGTCAAAATGATGATCGATATGGTCCCTGATCACCGGATCGCAGTGAAAGATGGCATAGGCCAATCAAACAACATTGGAAACCCGCCTGCCAACATCTCCTCGGAGCAACTCCGCCAATCGGGTCAGGCCGTGCGTCAGGCGAGTTCGATCAATCGCGCCACCCAATGACACACGCAACGCTGCGGGGCTGAAAGACCCCGTGGCAAACGCCTCCGAATCAGTGACTCCCAACCCTTGTTGTAGCGCCGTTTGTGTGAGTCGGTACGGGTCGATATGACGCGGCAACTGGAGCCAGAGGTGTAGCCCATGCGGGTCGGCTTGGATATTTCCCGGCAGGATCGATGCTGCGATAGTTTGTCGATGCTGCATCTCGCTCTTGATCCGTGCCAGCCATTGAACGGCGGCTCCCGACTCTATCCACGTCGTCGCCAATTCAGCCATCCAAGGCGTGGGCATCAGAGCCAGCGAGCGCAGGGCGTCAAGAACCGGACTTAACGGCTCACCTGAAGGTACAACCAGGTAAGCCGTTCTCAGGCCCGGTGCTATACATTTCGATAGCGTCGAGACGTAATAAACCGGGACCGTAGATGTGTCGGCAGCCAATGAAAACATTGTGCTCGGTGGACGTTCGCTCAACAGCCAGTAAGGATCATCCTCAATGACTGGCAGCGCATATTTCTCTGCAACACGTAAAAGCTCCGCTCGTCGCGCGACCGAGAGCGTCAGCGCAGTTGGATTTTGAATCGTCGGATTCAAGTACAACGCCGCGGGACGATGTTGTTCGCACACGCGTTCGAGATCGGCAGGATCCATTCCGTGTTCATCTGACTTCACCCCTAGGGCTACGCGCTGGAGCAAGCGGGCTGCGGCCAAGAAGCCCGGGTAAGTCAACTCATCGCAAGCAATGGCATCCCCGGACTGGCTCTTGGCCAGCAGCAGTGCCGCGATCGCGGTTTGCGCACCAGAGCAGACCACGACCCGCTCAATGTCCGTGTTGCCAATCATCGGCTGCAGCCATTTTGCCCCTGCGGCACGATGCCGATTCGCCCCTGCGCCCACGTGATAGCTCATCAGATCCATCGGGCTGGCTGTTGTCGGGGTTGTGCCACCGCCTTGCGCGAGCATGTGCGCAAACTCTGCACTGTTGAGCAAGGGAGGGATATTCATTCCCAGATCAATCGTCCCGTTTGTTCCCGATTCGGAATAGGCGACATAGGTCCCACCTGCGCCGTGAGCCTCCAAAAGCCCTTTCTGGCGAACTTCCGTGTAGGCACGAGTGACGGTCGTGAGATCGACTCCCAATGCCTGGGCGAGTTCGCGTTGAGGGGGCAGGCGATCGCCCGGTTTGAGAACGCCATCCTCCACCGCGGTAACGATTTGCGCGGCGATTTGCTGGTACCGAGAGCCCAAGCCTGCCGTCAGGGGGCGCACCCAAGACAGGTTTACTTTCTTAAGGCGGCGCGTGGGAGACGAGTCGTCCGGCGATGTATGGATTTTTGGCAATTTTGTTGGGGACAAAAAAGCCATATAATACAAAAAATCTGGTTATTTGTATGGATTTAAGGCGTTTGGATTGAACACTTGTATGGATTGTGGTGTCCGGCCAACTCGCCACCAGGTGGTAACTGAAGCTGCTGAAGCAGCGTTTTGAGAAAAAGATGCAGTGGGTCCCTATAGTCTTCGGTTCGTTTAAGTTGATCGTGTTAGTCGTCGCCATGTACTTCGGCATTAAGTCGCATTACGACGGAGAGAAGGCAGAGAAAGCGAAAGAGAAGGAGAGAGAGTCTTCCGCAGATTCAGGAGGCTCCGTCGGGCCTCAAAAGTAAGGCTCAATAGGAGGGGTGTCACTGATCACCATCAGCTCACTGCTGGTCGTGTTTTTAGAGTTTCTTGATCATCAGATCAGTGATATCGGAAAGCGCCGTCGATTGGGCATCTTCGCCACAAGTAGAAATAAATGCACGGTAGTCAGCTAGCAAGCTAAGGCTTTCATCTTCCATCCAATCCTGATAACGGCCTTCTCCATCGAGCTTGTTGATCGCAAAACCGATGACAATTAGCAGTGTTGCGGTTGCCGCGTCGCAAGGGCAGGCCGTGCCGCCACCTGCAATCAGCGCCTCACCTTTATCGGTTTCTTTTTGCAGACGGGTATAAATGGCCTGCAAATCCGACAGCGACCGGGCCTCTAGAGCACGAGCCGCGCTACGGTCTATGTCCAATGTAGTGGGTAGGACCGCCGTCGAACGGCCCGCATGAGGTACTGCCAGTTTCACCGTTTCTGCTTCTTCGTGGGCCGTCGGGCTTTTTTGAAGTCCATCGAGGCGAAGCTTGAGTGCTTCGAATGCATCGCCTGCATCCTCAATGCGCTGTAAGTCCCCACTTTTCGATGCCAAGTCCAGACGTCTCTGCATCAAGGCCTGGGCATCGTCGAGGCGCCCCTGTTCGAAGGCCAGTACGCCAAGTTGAAACAAGCAGTCGTCGATGTGTGCCGACTCGTCATGTTGGAGTGAAAGCGCCAAACGGCGTTCGAGCAAGGTGCGTGCCGTATCGTAGTCGTGCAGCATGTAGGCGTTTTGAGCCAGATTGGTCAGTACAACGTTCAGCTTGTTGCTGTTTGCGCCGTACAAGCGCTCGCCCGTGGCTAGAACTTGCTCATTGATTTGCCTGGCACGCAAGTATTCCCCCGCCTCATGCAAGCAGTAGGCGAGGCGCTCTTGCGTGCCCGCGCATTGATTTTCATCTACCTTGGGGACGGTGTCGAAAAGAGCGATGGATTTCTCGTAGTATCGGATGGCATCTGACCAATGGCCCATTTGCTCGGCGTGAACGGCGAGTAAATAGACGGGTGGGACAGCTGAGCCAGATTGCAACGTGAGATCGACGGGCGAGTCTTCGATTGACTGTAAATACTCTTGAGCGAGCTCATAGTCTTTATGCGCCGCCAGACTGATCAGACGCAGTCCCTCCGAGATATTTTTTTCGATTCCCCGTCCTTCGTAATACGCTTTTCCCAGAAAATAGTTCGCGCCGACATGATCGGGGCCGGCCTTGAAAAATAGCGCAACGGCTTTGCGCTCGTTGCGCAGCACGATATCTCCGGCCCAGTATGAAAGCCCCAAATTGAAATAACCTTTTGGATATTGAGCCTGTGCCGCTCGTCGAAACCAGTAGAGAGCTCTCAACGGACTAACCGATACGCCCACTCCATTGTCGTATGCGTAACCTAGAGAAACCATAGCGTCGTTGTCACGCAGGCGAGAGCCTTTTTTGAACCACCGAACCGATTGAGGCAAGTCTTTGCGAAGACCGCCTCTACCCTGAGTGAAGAAATGGCCGAGATTGTTCATGGCCTTGCCGCAACCTGCGGCGGCACCTTGTTCGTAGTAATGCCGCGCTTGCTCATCGTCCTGGGGCAGTCCGTCACCGTGCTGGCTCATGCTCCCCAGATTGTTGAGCGCGTCGCCATCTCCACGCTCTGCCGCATAGCGGTACCACCAAACCGCAAGCGATAAATCTTGATCGACCCCATTCTGGCCTTGGTCATAGATATCGCCTAATACGTAGGCGGCCTTGGCATCGCCGTCGTTCGCGCGTTGCTGCAGATCTGCCAAGGGCAGGCGATACAGAGAATCCCACCATGGACGTTCTGACGGGCGACGAGTGAGTCGTTCGAACAGGTGATCCACCAGGCTATTCAGGACCTTCGCGGCGATGACTGTCATGATCGTGTCGGAGATAGATTGGTTGTATCAACACTGTACAACAGGGGCATTCAGACATTGATGAGGAACGATCGATGACTTCGCTACAATCAATTCTCAATGAGAGATGTCGTTGCGAGAACGGCACCGTTACAGATTTGAAACACGGGGTGCGCTCATGCGAATGATTGGATTAATAGCGGGCTTTGCGCTGATGTGCAGTGTTGCGGCCCATGCAGAGACAGTACGGATACCTGTCCAGAGTGCTGCTGTTGCACATGATGATGTGACGAATCAGGACTTCGTCGACGTTAAGCTGACGGCGGAGGGCCAACGTAACCTGGCAGCGTTTACGCGTGACCGTGTCGGCAAGATGATTCATATTCGTGCCGACGATGTGATGTTGGCGTCGCCGACGGTAATGAGTCCGATCGAGGGCGGGGCGTTACGCTTGTCTCCCGGTGTGGATGGTTTTGGCGGGATGTCTGCTCAGGAGATTGTGAAACGGCTCAGCACGGGTAGCACAATTAACGTTTCCGACGATAAGTAGACTTGGCTGCTTCGCCGCGATGATCACCACTGCCCAAAGTAGATGCCCGCCCGCTTGTGCGCGTTGGTAGACCTCTCAACCGCCTCGTCGGACATGGTCGTGCGCCGCTTGCTACGCAGCGACCAGTCCAGCAAATGCTGCCGCATCTCGGCGCGCACTGCGGCGTGGGACTGGCTGGCGCCCAGATCCTCGAACTCGTTGGGGTCGCTCTGCAGGTCGAACAGTTGCTCGGGCTCGTCGCGCCAGTACACATAGCGCCATCGATCGGTGCGCACTGACCATGCGCGGCACTGCTGCGGCGTCTTGCTCAGTGTGAGCCGAGCCTGGCGGAAGCTGTAGTCCAGTTCGGACACCGCCGCGGCACGCCACGGCATGCCTTCCGGTGCGCCATGCAGCAGCGGCTGCAGGGCGCGCCCCTCGAGCAGGTGGCCGGCTTGCGGCACGTCCAGCGCCTGCAGGATGGTCGGCGTGATGTCCACGCTTTCCACCAACTGCCGGGACACCTGACCGCGCGTGCCCTCGGCCGCGGCGCTCGGGTCCATGATGATCAGCGGCACCCGCTGCACAGTGTCGTAGAACAGCTCTTTCTCGCCGAGCCAGTGGTCGCCCAGGAAATCGCCATGGTCGGCAGTAAACACCACCAGCGTGTTGCGCATCAGCCCGGCGCCTTCCATGTAGTCAAACAGCCGGCCCAGGTGGGTATCCAGTTGCGTGATCAGCCCCTGGTAGACCGGCCGCACGGTGCGCACGCATTCCTCACGCGCGAAGCTCTGGCTTTCTTCATGCTGGCGATAGGCCTGCAGCACTGGATGCGCGCCGGCCAGCTCCTGCTGGTTGCGCACTACCGGCAGGCATTGGTCGCTGCGATACATACGATGGTAGGGATCGGGCGCCATGTAGGGCCAGTGCGGCTTTACATAGCTCAGGTGCAGGGCCCAGGGCTGCGAGCCGCGCTTGCGCATGAAATCCAGGGCGCAGTCGGTGGTGTAGGCGGTTTCCGAATGCGGCTCGCGGACGCGCGCGGGCAGGTGCGTATTGCGCATATGCCACCCGCTGACCACTTGCCCGTCTGCATCCATCGCGGAAATGACATAGTCCGACCACGGATCGGGCGAATTGTAGCCATGACGGCGTAGGAATGCCGGATACCCGCTTTCATCGCCCGGCTCGTGGTGGCCGTCATAACGGTCGGCCTCGCGGAAACTGCCGCGCGCCAGCAAGGTGCCCAGTTCTGAGCCGCCATCGATGGCCAGCCGCTGCATGCCGGCCTGGTCGGGAATGACGTGGCTCTTGCCGATCAATACCATATCGCGCTCGCGGCTGGCCAGGTACTCGCCCAGCGTGACCTCGCTAACGGACAGCGGCACGCGGTTCCAGGTCGTGCCGTGACTGGATGGATAGCGCCCGGTGTAATAGCTCATGCGTGATGGCCCGCACACGCCCGAATTTACGAACGCCTGCTCGAAGCGCATGCCGCGCGCCGCCAGCGCATCCAGGTTGGGTGTGCGCAGGTAAGGATGCCCGTAGCTGCCCAAGTGGTCGGCCCGCAACTGGTCGGCCATGATGAACAGCACGTTCTGGATCTTGCTCATGGAATGCATGCCCCTGTTACTGAGTTGCCTTGAAGCTGGATTCGCGCACCACTGGCTCCCATTGCTTGCGATAGGCCGCCAGCGCTTGTGTCGTCTGCGCTGCGTCGGCCGAGATCGGCTCGAGGTTGATGGCGCGCACGGCCTTTTGCAGCGTCGGATCGCTCATTACCGCGGAGATATCGCGCGCCAGGCGCTCGACCTTGTCCTGCGGCATGGCGGCCGGCGCAAAAAATGCGTTCCAGCCATCCGCCGCCAGGTCGATGCCGGCCTCGCGGAAGGTCGGCACGTCCGCCAGCTCTGCCTCGCGCTCGGTGCCCGAGGTGGCCAGGATGCGCACGCGGCCGCCCTGATGTTGTGGCAGTAGCGTATCCAGGGTATCGATTGCCTGCGGCAGGATGCCGCCAACCAGTTCGCTGATCAGCGGCGCCGAGCCGCGATAACCGACCACTTCAGCCTGCTGGCCGATCTCGTCGCCCAGCATCAGCGCGAAGAAGTGCGGCAGGCTGCCGGTGGCCGGCACGCCCAATGTGAAGCGCTCGGGATGTTCCTTTAGCCATGCTCGCAGGGCCTTCATGTCTTTCATGGGCGAATCGGCCGACACCGCCAGTGCGAATTTGTAGCTGCTGACCAGCGACACGGGCTTGAAATCGCGCTGCGCATCGTAGCCGGGATCGGCATAGACCAGCGGGGCGACCACCATCACGGCGGGGTTGCCGAGCAACAGCACGTTCTGGTTCGCGTCGGCGTTGTGCAGGAGTTGCGCCGAAATGCGGCCACCTGCGCCGGTCTTGTTCTCGACGATGACAGAAACGCCCACTCGATCTTTCAGGCGCTCGGCCACCAGCCGGGCGATGCGGTCCGAGCCGCCACCGGGCGGATAGCCCACCACGATGGTCAAAGGGCCGCTCAGCGGTGCGGCCGCCCATGCCGAGGTGGCCAGCGCACATGCCGCCAGGGCGGCCAGTATCATCCGTTTGATCATGTTTTCCTCTTGTCTTGCCGTCTTTTGATGGGTTGTGGTCAAGATGGAGAGACTGTAGCAACGGACGTGTTTCTTGATCTAATCCAATATCGGCATAAGCAAACGTACAAAATCCAGGTAGGAGAGCCTCTGATGCCTTCTGTGTCCGTACAGCGTCCCTTTCATCTGGCGGAGATGCCTATGTATTGCCTGTACCAGGCTTGGTCGCAGGCCAGTCCGATGTTCGTGCGGCTGTGCGAGGGCCGCTTTGGTATTACACGGCGTGAGTGGCGCCTGCTGGCGGCGGTGGTGGAATATGGCCCGCTGACGTCGGCGGAGCTGGCGGCTACTGCAAAACTAGACCTGGTGCGGACTTCGCGTGCCCTGGGCTCGCTGTGCGGCAAGGGCTGGGTCGACAGGGGGCGCGATACAGACGACAAACGCATCACGAATGTCATGGCAACGGAGTCTGGGCAGGCGCTGTATCACGCCATGTTGCCGGAGATCGCCCATCTGAATGACTTGCTGATGGCGGACTTGACTCCGGATGAAGGACGTCAGCTGCTGCATTTGTTGCAGCTGGTGGCGCAGCGTGGCGAGCGTATGTCTAATGAGAATGTCGTGGCGGATAAGGCTAGCCGTCGGCAGGGAGGTACGCGCCGCTCGCGGGCGCGATAGCCATGTCAGCGTAAAGTCGCCAGGCACGGGGCGCCTGGGTTTCACTTATTTTCTTCTAAGGCCGATCATCAACTGATTGATCTGCCGGATCGGGTCGAAACTGCTATATCTCATTGATGCGAGATCGAAAGTACTCGGCGGTTTCTTTGTCAGTGCAATACACATAGCATCCCTTCATCCCACGATAGAAGAGAATTCGCCTTCTGTGCCCCTCCAGAATTGAAGGTCTCGTTTCCTAAGTGTTCGGAGCACGGCACGGAGATGCTTGTCCCGGACTGCAAGTCTTGCAAATATAGCCCCGCCCAGTGCGGGGCTTTCGCTTATCTCGGTTGCTTGGGCAGCGGGTGCCCGCTTCGGAGAGTTGGCGCTGCTGCACAGGGTCTATGCTGAATGCATTCGTTGCAAGCGGCGACCGTCCACACTGAATGCGACATCTTCGCTTATGCAGTTCAGGCCACAGCGGTCAAAGCCTTGTCCCCCCAGGAAATAGGTGTACGCGTCGGCAATGCGCCAGCTAAATTGCTGACTGCGTCCAAATGCGCAATGTGGTCGGCGGAGAGCTCCACCGCCAGCGCTCCAAGGTTGTCCTGCAACTGCTCGGGCGTACGAGGGCCGATGATCGGAACGGAGCCATGCGTACCGGCCCAAGCGATGGCAACCTGGCTGGGCGGGACGCCCAAGTCACCGGCAATGGCCAGGACGGTATCAAGCACTTGAGTGCGCTGTGGCGAGTTTTCTGGTTGGAACACCTTGCCGCCAAAACCCTCGGCACGTCCCTTTACGCCCTGGCGGTACTTGCCCGTGAGCATGCCGCCGCCCAGCGGCGACCAAGTCACGACCCCAAGCCCCAACGCGTTCGAGGCCGGAAACAAGTCGGCCTCGGCTTCTCGGCGCACTAGGCTATGTTCAAACTGCGCGGCTGCGATGGGTACGGCCCCTGTGAGTTCGGCCAGTGTCACAGCACGGGCCAAGCGCCAGGCGGGGAAGTTGGAAAGGCCCGCGTACAGGATCTTGCCCGACCGCGCCAGATTCTCGAAACCGCGGACAATCTCTTCGGTAGGCGTGACCTGATCTGGCCAGTGCGCCCAGTAAATGTCGATCCGATCCGTCTTCAGCCTTTTTAGGCTCGCTTCGACCGACGCGATAATCGCCTTGCGGCTGTTCCCGGTGACCAGGCGATTGGCGTTGGGCGCTGCGCCACGGGTGAATTTTGTGGCCAGCACGAAATCCTCGCGCCGTCCCTGCAGCAGCTTGCCAAGCAGTTCCTCGGATTGGCCGAACTGGTAGACATCAGCAGTGTCGATGAAATTGCCGCCTGCTTCACTGTAGGCGTTCAAAATGGCCTCGGCGATATCAGGGTCAGCCCCGTGCCCCCAGCCTGTGCCGAAGTTGCCCGTGCCCAACGCGACCTGCGACACCTGCAGGCCGGTTTTGCCGAAAACGGTGTATTTCATTTTGGCTCCGATTGAAAGGTTGTATTCATGACTTCTATGCTGGTTTCGTCCGGCGCAACACGACAAGATTGCTCACCGACGTCTGCACTACCTCGTCGTCCTGGTTGAACGTGGTGGTGCATACCTTCACCAGTCCTTGCTCTGGTCTGGACTTCGACGGCCGGACTTCGAGTACTTCGCTCTCTACGCGCAGCTCATCGCCAGGCCGTACCGGTCGCGGCCAGCGCAATTCATCAACGCCTGCACCCACGATGCCGCCCGCAGGTTTGAATTCGCTGTCGACCAGCAGGCGCATGGTCACCGCGGCGGTGTGCCACCCACTGGCCGCAAGACCCCGAAAGATCGAGGCCCGGGCCGAGCGCTCATCGAGATGGAAAGGTTGGGGGTCGAACTCCGCGGCGAAAGCTGTGACGCGGCTCTCCTCAATGCGGATACGCGTCGTTCCAGGAAATCGCTGCCCCGGCTCCAGGTCTTCCAGGTAAAGGAGAGTCATGGCTATTTCCGTTGCTTCAAAGCACTTCAAGCGCCAGGGCAATGCCCTGACCGCCGCCAATGCACAATGTCACGACTCCGCGCCTGAGTCCGTCACGGCGCATCGAATGCAGCAGCCGTGTCGTCAGTACCGCTCCAGTGGCTCCAATGGCATGACCATGTGCAATGGAGCCGCCTTCGACATTGACGATGTCCTCCGGCAACCCCAGCTCGCGCAGGCATGCCAACGTGATCGCGGCGAATGCCTCGTTGATCTCGACGCGCTCGATGTCAATGTGCGTCCAACCTGCGCGCTCCAGGGCCAGTTTGACCGCCGGTATCGGCCCCAGGCCGAATAAACCTGGCTCGACTGCAGCGACGCCATGGGCGACTAGCCGCGCCCACGGCTGCAAGCCTTGGGATTCGGCGTACCCCCGATCGGCGACGATCAGCGCTGCCGCGCCGCTGTTGAGTCCCGGTGCGTTGCCTGCTGTGATCGTGCCGTCCTTGCGAAAAGCCGGCTTGAGCTTGGCCAACGTCTCCACGGTCGTCTCGGGGCGATTGGCTTCGTCGCGCTCGAACCGGACAGGGCCCTTGCGGCTGGCAAGCTCCACACCGACGATCTCTGCATCGAACTTCCCAGCGGCTTGCGCCGCGCTGAAGCGCTGCTGAGAGCGTGCTGCCCAGCGGTCCTGATCTTCCCTGGTGATGCCGAACTGGCTGACCAGGTCTTCGGTGTGCCAGCCAGAATGCTGGCCGCTGAATGCATCATTTAGGCCGTCGCGCAGCATGCTGTCGATCATCACCGCATCGCCCATCCGGTTGCCCCAACGCCCGCCAGGCACGAGATAAGGTGCCTGATCCATGTTTTCCATGCCGCCAGCGATCACCGCGTTGGCATAGCCCGCCAGGATTTCGAGAGCCCCCGTCGCGATGGCCTGTGCCCCCGAGCCGCAAACGCGGTTGACGGTCAGTGCCGGCACCTGGACAGGCAAGCCCCCGCCGATGGCGGCCTGCCTGGCAGGGTTCATCTTCACACCGGCCTGAATGACGTTGCCCAACACGACAGCGTCGACCTTATCCGCGGCTAGGCCCGAGCGGCTTAGCGTCTCACGCACGACTGCGGCACCCAGTGCGGGCGCGGGAGTGTCCTTGAGTGCGCCGCCGTAGGTACCGATGGGCGTGCGCACCGGGGCGCACAGGACGATTTCAGGTTTGCTCATGGGAACTCCTTTTGATGTGAGCGGGAACATCGAAAACCAGGCAAGTCGTCGTAGCATGGGCATACAGCTTGCCGTCGGGGCCCACGATGCGGCCTTCCGCGGTGGCTACCTGTCGCCCTGCATGGATCATCTTGCCCTCGGCGCGTACCGGTGGCACGCGGTCGTTGAGCGGGGGGCGCCATGTTCACCTTCAGTTCGAGCGTGGTGAAACCTTTACCCGCAGGCAGCGTGGCATGGGTCGCACCCGACTGCGGAATCGATCAACGTCGCGAACCAGCCGCGCCAAGTCGCGCTCTTACGGCTTCTTCCTCTCCGCGCCAACGCGCGGTGATCTCTTCGGCCTCCATTCGTCACGCCTTTTGCTGTATGATTGTATCTACAATAGTTGTAGGTACAATATATAGCATGGATAACGCCATCAAGCCACAAGGCTGCACCAACCTAAAACTGCGCCAGCTCGATCGCGTGGTGACAAGGCACTACGACCAGTATGTCGCCAGGACGGGGCTGAAGAACACGCAGTACGCCTTGCTATCGCACGTGGTCAGGCTTGGCCCTATCCGGCCGGGGGACTTGGCGCGTCACATGCAAATGGATGCCTCGACGCTCACCCGCAATTTGCAGCCTTTGGCAGCGCAAGGCTTGCTCACGATCGGTGCCGGGCCCGATGCGCGCAGTCGCCTGGTCCAGTCGACAGAAGCTGGTGTGGCCAAGCGCGCTGAGGGTCAGCGCGCTTGGAAGCTGGCTCAGACAGCCTTGAATGAACGCCTTGGCGAAGCGAGTGTTGTTGAGCTGCATCTGCTTTTGGATGCCTGTATTGCCCGCCTTGCCGAGGACGCGGAAGAGGATGTGGGCTGAGCAAATCATTGGATGGCGTCTGTTCCATATTGCGCCCCTGGCGTCCTTCGGCCTGACCGAGCAGCAGGCCATCGACGAAGGCCATGGGGTCAAGGTGGCCACGTTCCCGTTCACCGCCAACGGCAAAGCCCTGGGCGTCGGCGAACCCTTCGACTTCATCAAGCTCATCGCCAACGCGAGTGACGGCAAGCTGCTGGGCTGCCGCTTGGTCGGTCACGACGTCGCCGAACTGCCACCGGAACTTACGCTTGCTCAGAAGTGGGGCCTGACCGCAGATCAACTGGCACGCAACGTCCACCCCCATCCGACACTCGGCGAAGCCCTGCTGGATGCATTTCATGGCCTTTCCGGGCACATGATTAACTTTTGAACCATCACTAGATTAAGGAAGAAGCTGATGACCCAAGCACTGTTCTCGCCTCTAAAGCTCGGGGCCGTACAACTTACCCACCGTGTGGTCATGGCGCCGCTGACCCGGATGCGTGCGACCCCTCCGGGCAACGTGCCCAACGAGCTCAACGTTGAGTACTACCGCCAACGCGCTTCCCAGGGGGGGCTGATCATCACCGAAGGCGCGCAAATCTCGCCGCTTGGCCAGGGCATGCCGGCGACGCCCGGAATTCACAGCGAAGCGCAAATCGCTGGCTGGAAAGTGGTCACCAAAGCGATCCATGACAAAGGCGGTTTTGTGTTCCTGCAGCTATGGCATGTTGGCCGTATTTCACATTCGTCGTTGCTGAACGGTCAATTGCCCGTCGCGCCGTCGGCCATCGCCGCGCCCGGCAATGCCTTCACCGCGGACTTCGGCCGGGCACCCTTCGAGACGCCGCGAGCGCTCGAAACCGCAGAGATCGCGGCGGTCGTCGAGGATTACACGCGCGCCGCGTTGAGCGCGCAGCGGGCAGGCTTCGATGGCGTCGAGATCCACGGGGCCAATGGCTACTTGCTGGAGCAATTCCTGCAAAGCCGCAGCAACCAGCGCACAGATGACTATGGCGGTTCGATCGAGAACCGCTGCCGACTGATGCTGGAGGTGGCGCGCGCTGTATCGGCCGTCTTCGGCTCGGATCGGGTCGGTATCCGCCTGTCCCCCTTCGGCGTGGCCAACGGCAGCGGCGAGGGTGATCCGCTGCTTCTGTACACCTATCTCATCGATCGCCTGGCAGAGCTGGATCTGGCGTATCTGCACCTGATCGAGCCCCGGGCCAGCGGCGCGGGACAGGCCGACGTCGATCATCAGAACGTACCTTTTGCCTCGGAGCTGTTCCGACCCCACTGGCCCAATGCCCTCATCGCTGCGGGCAACTACAAACCCGACACGGCCTCCACCGCTATTGACGCCAATCGCGCGGACGCCGTTGCATTCGGACGCCTGTTTATCGCCAATCCCGATCTGCCCGAGCGGGCTCGTCGGCGCGTAGGCCTGAATCCCTACAACCGCGCCACTTTCTACGGTGGTGGGGCCGAAGGTTATCTGGACTACCCGACCTTTGAAGCATCGAAGCTGCCAGCGGGGCAGCAGTGAACAACATGTCATCTGTCGAACGTTCCCCGTCAGCGCTGTCGCGCGCCCCACAAACGCTGACGGCGGGCGTGTTGTTCCTGCTCGCCGCGCTGGCGGCATTGGGCGCGCTGGCCACGAACATCATCCTGCCGGCGTTTCCAACCATAGGCCAAGACCTTGGTGTTTCAGTCCGGGATCTTGGCGCAACGCTCAGCAGCTTCTTTCTGGCCTTCGCCGTAGGGCAGTTGTTCGTCGGACCTCTGTCCGATCGCTTCGGCCGTCAACGGCTGGTGGTGATCGGGCTGGCCATTTTTATGGTGGGCAGCGTGATCTGCGCTCTGGCGAGTACGCTGCCGCACCTCATCAGTGGTCGGGTGGTGCAGGCGCTGGGCGTTTGCGCGACTTCGGTGCTGTCGCGTGCGATCGCCCGCGACCTCTTTGATGGCCAGGAACTTGCTCGTGCGCTTTCATTGACGATGGTTGCGATGGCGGCGGCACCTGGATTCTCGCCGCTGTTGGGTGGTGCCCTAGAAGGGCTGCTGGGCTGGCGAGCCACCTTTATCGTACTTGCAGGGATTGCGCTGCTTCTGGGGCTGGGGTACGTGACCGGGCTAGGTGAAACCCATGCACCGGACAAGCGTTCCCCGCTATCCATTCGCGCTGTGCTGCGCACCTATGGATCACTGGCGCGAGATCGCAGGTTGATGGCGCCCGCCGTGGCAGTTGGTATGGTCATCGGTGCGCTCTATGCGTTCTTCTCGATGGCGCCAGCTATACTGCTGAGCGGCTTTGGGCTCACCTCGTTGGCATTCGGGCTGTTTTTTGCATCCATCGTGTTCGTCGTATTTGGGGCAGGCCTGTTGGCGCCACGACTGGCGCAACGCTGGGGTACAACAAGAGCCGCGTGCGCCGGCCTTTTCGTCGCCCTGGCGGGTAGCGCACTCCTGCTGTTTGGTCCGGAAGAGTTTTTCGTTTTCTGCACGGCGTTGAGCATCTTTCTGTTTGGGATGGGACTGTTCAACCCGCTGGGCACATCGGTTGCGCTGCATCCTTTCGCGCGACAGGCGGGGGCCGCCTCAGCCATGCTGGGTTTTCTTCAGATGGGATTCGCTGCACTGGCAATTGCCGTCGGAACCATGCTGCCTTTGCCTGCCTATACGGTGCTTGGCACGATCCTGTTTGTCGCGCTTGGCGGTGCATTTCTAAGTTTTTTGTTAGCCCGTTAGTTCGGCTGCATCTGAGCAAGCTGCGGAGGGTTGGATCCGCAGCCCACGACACTTCACGTTCAATGCGGTGTGGTGCCAACACGCTGTTGTCGCAGCCGCAAGGCACTGCCGACGATGGAGGCCAAGCTCAGGCTCATGGCCAACGCCGCGATCGTCAGGGTGTCGACCTTGCGCACGCGCTCGATGGCGGCCGCGTCACGAAACGGGATGCCCTGGGGCGCTTCGCGTCTGGTCGCCACCATGATAGACATTGGCGTGGCCAGCCGTAAATCGCACGGGCAGGAGATGATCAACACGGACGAACATAGGAGCATCTGTTCCTGACCACACCGTATTCACTCTGCGTCGTTCTGCGAGTCAAGCCGGAGCACGCGGAGGAATTCGTCACGAAAACTCAGCGTCGTGGAGTGGCCCAATTGCCAGAGGCGACTGAGGCCAGCACGCAAAGTCCGTACGCTGTCATAGCCACGGCTCCGGTGACGAAAAACGCAGTCAGAGATCCTGTCACGTGTAGGATCAACCAACCTATGCCGGCGTAAAGCACCAGTCGCATCGCGCCGGCCAATAGCGGCCATTTCAATTGCCGCGCGCCCTGGGAGGCGAAGTAGAGCGCAAAACCCATTGCGAAAAATCCATAGAAGGGACCGGCAATGCGCAGATATTGCGCGCCGGTCTTCAGGAGTGTTTCGTCAGTGCCGAACAGCGTGAGCCAGGTTTCAGGCCAAATGGCAGCTGCCAAACCAACGGTTTCGGCAACAGCGAACGCCATGGCTCCACCAACCAAAGCAATACGTCGAGCACGCTCTGGCTGCCCAGCGCCAATGTTCGAGCCCACCAAGGCCACCATGGGGCCGCCGAGGCCGAAGGCCAATGGGATCAGCAGATACTCCAGCCTGGCTGCCGTAGCGTAGCCCGCCAGCGCCTGGGTTCCCGCGTAAGCACCAACGATTGCAGCCGTGGACGCGATCAATCCGTTCGTCAGCAAGGGGTTGATGCAAGCTAGGCCGCCCACGCCCAGGATGTTGCCCATCGGTGCCCAGTGAAGGGGGCCGAGGCGCAACCTGGCCGCGTTTCGCCCGCTCAAGCAATACCAGCCGAGGGCTAGCGTTCCGAGTGCCTGGTAGGCTACCAACGCCCAGGCACCGCCGGCTACGCCAAGCGGTGGCACGGGTCCAAAACCGAAGATCAATCCCGCGCAAATCGGGATCAGCAGTATGGCTCCGCCGCAAATGACTGCACTGGGTAGCAGCATGTTTCCCGTGCCACGTATCACGCTGGCCAGCGCACTCATCACCCACGTCAACATCAGTCCCCCGAACACGATATGACCGTATTCCTTTGCCGCTACCAGCGAGGCGCCTTCGGCACCCAGAAAGCGCAGCAAGGGCGTGTTGAACGACAGGAGCACCAACGTGAACACCAGGCCGATCGAGGCACTGAGGACGACGGCGTGTCGTGCCAGGGAGTCTGCCAATGCCTTATCGCCAGCGCCTAACGCTCGCGCGATAGCTGCGGAAATTCCTCCACCCATGGCACCTTGCGACATGTTCTGCATCAACATCAAAACGGGCACGACCACGGCTACACCCGCCAGTACATCCGTGCCGAGTTTAGCCAGAAACCACATCTCGATCAGGCTGGTCGAGGCAAGGGCCAGCATCATTACTGTGTTCGGCCCGCTCATTCGAAGCAGAGTCGGCACGATAGGATCATTCAGCATCCCCCGCAGACGCGGATTGGCCGCCCGTTGCACTGTTGCTTGTGCTGGTACAGAGGGAGTCACTAGTTTCATCGCTTGCCTGTGCTCTGGGATATGTAGAAGACCTTGATACGTCCGACCAAGTACGTGTATATGCAACTATCTAGATTGGGAATCTAGTTGCATATACCCCTAATGGTCAAGGATAATTGAACGATTGGACGCGTGGCCTGATGTTCATATCAAGGTTCACGCACCATGGTGACTATGGAGGTGGAGATGTCTTCAGCGACGCGTCTGAAAGACCCCCTGATTTGCAATGGCGCCGCCTTACGCAAGGCGACGCGACGCATCACCCAGCTCTATGATGGAGTGCTTGCCCCGTGTGGGCTCACCGTTTCACAGCGCTCTGTGCTCGTTCACATTGCGCGCGCTGAATCTGCGACAGTAAGCGAGCTGGCGCATGCGATGGTGCTTGACCGCTCATCGTTGGGTCGTAACCTCGAACCACTGACGCGTGAGGGCTATGTCGCAGTGCGATCAGACACTATTGATCGCCGCAGTCGGCGAGTGGAATTGACCGACAGCGGCAGATCGAAACTGGCAGAATCCAATCGCTTGTGGCGCAAGGCACAGGATCGCTTTGAATCTGTCTACGGTGCTGAACGGGCAGCTGCTTTGCGCCTTGCCTTGGCAGAAATTTTCTCGGATGAATTTGCCGAAGCATTCAAGCGGCCTACCGGCTCTTGCTAGAACCCACTGAGCCGCGCCAAGCTTGGTTTTCCGGAGGGTCAGCTCAATTTAGCATTACGCTGTAATTGGACGATTTTGGGTGAGTTTCGCTCCCCCTTGGCTCCTATTTGGCTCCTAGAAATCGTCATTTAACAGGAGGCGTTATGGCTATTTTGAAGCTGACCAAAACCGTTTTGGAAACTGCCACGGCCGCGGGCAAGCGTGGAGCTCACGCCCGGTCTCGCAGACTGGCCTTCAACCATCGACAGAATTCGCCCGCCGTCTGCGCATGCGCGCTATGTGCATGGACATAGGCGACGTAGCTCGCGCCCGAGCCGATGCGTTGATCGTCAAAACTAACCAATGAGCCATCCTGCAGTTGCTGCAGCACCAGCCATTGGGGCACCACCAGAAACCCAGCACCACCGATAGCTGCCGTCGCGGCCAGAAACAAGTGATCGTAGGTCGCCACGACGTGCAAGCGGTCGGGCGAGACCTCGGCAGCCACCGCCCAGATCGCAATCACATCGGGACGGGATCGGGCCGCAACCATAGGCATGCAGATCTCCGGCTGGGCGTTGAACCGCTCGATCACAGCAGGTGAGGCCACGCAGATCAACTCTTCGCGCACCAACTCCCAGCACTCCGTTCCTGGCAGGCTGAGGTCGCGTGAAATCAGAACATCGAAATCGTCGGATGTCTGAGGAGGCGACAGAGAGGTGATCAGATCGATCTGCACACCGTGCTTGGCGGTGTAAGTGCCCAGCGACGGGATGACGACGGTCATCGCGAAACTGGGCAGTGAGGTTCTGACTTTCAGCCTGTCATGGCGTTGGCCGCGCTGAGCCAGTAACTGCATGGTGAGTTCAATGGTAGACAACGCGTCTTTCACCGCCTCGAACAGCTGCAAGCCGGGCGGCGTGAATTCGATCGTGGAACCCCTGCGCACGAACAGCCGACAGTCGGCGAAGGTTTCCAGCGTCGAGATGTGCCGGCTGACCGCGCTTTGGGTGATGCCCAGCGAGTCGGCCGCACGAGTGAAACTGCCGTGGCGACCTACCGCCACGAATGCGCGCAGTGCGGTCAAGGGCGCATCGGGCGCTCTAGTATGCAAAATACTCATGTTTTCCCCGGGTATAGGAATACTGTCACGGAAATCGCATTGAACAGATTGAGCTGATCTATAGAATGAAAATCTTCCAAACAAGAAAACAAAAGGGGTTCGAATCATGTTCGGTCGCATGTTCAAGTTATGTATTTTACTCATCGCGCTGCCTCTCTCCATGAGTGTGACACGGGCCGCCGATGTCGTGCTTTATTCCTCCAACAATGTCGAGACGGTCAACCGTGTGCTGGACGGCTTCGCCAAGGCTCACCCGGATATCAAGGTGTCGGTTGTGCGTGCGGGAACGGGCGCACTCATGCAACGCATCAAGGCCGAAGCCAACAATCCCCTGGGCGACATTTTCTGGTCGGGTGGGCTATCCACCATCAGCGAGTTCCGCGACCAGCTCGCACCCTACGCTTCACCGCAAGCCGCCGCCGTACCCGCAGCCTATCGCGGCCCGGACAATCTGTGGCTCGGCACGAATACCCATGTGACCGTGCTGATGGCCAATCTCAAGCAGGTGCCGCAAGGCCAGTTACCCAAGGGTTGGGTGGACCTGGCTGACCCGAAATGGAAAGGCAAGATTGTCATTCCCGATCCTGAGCGCAGCAGCGCATCGTTCGTTGCGATGTATGGCCTGCACAAGCAGCTGGGGCTGGAGACGCTGACCAAGATTGCCCGCAACGCCGTCATCGTGGGCACCACATCAGCTGCGTATGAAGGCGTGGCCAAGGGCGAGTTTGCCGTCGCGGTCACCATGGAATATGCCGGATATGAATACATCGCCGGCGGCATGAAAGAAATCAAGCTGATCTATCCGACAGAAGGCACGTTCCTGTCGCCCGAAGGCATGGCCATCATCAAGAACGGCAAGAACCCGGAACCGGCACGCAAGCTGTACGAGTACCTGGCATCCAAGGAAACCCAGACCGAGGTATTCAAAAGCGCCTACCGCCGCCCCTTGCGCCAGGACATCGACGTCAGCGCACTGGCTGCCTTGCCCAAGCTGTCGGACGTGTCGATTGTCCAGCTGGACGACGCGGCCATGGGCGCGCAACGCGCAGAATTCATCGCGCAATGGCGCCAGATCATCAGCGCCCGCTGATCCTCTTTCTGATCAGCGAGCACAAGCCATCATGCAAGTTTCATTTGAATCCATAGTCCAGAGCTATGGTGGACAGAACCTGTTCAACGACCTGGATCTGACCCTGCCCAGCGGCAAATTTTTCACCCTCCTTGGCCCCTCGGGTTGCGGCAAGACCACGCTGCTTCGCATGCTGGGCGGCTTTGTTCGACCCGATTCCGGCAGGATTCTTTTCGGGGAAGACGATGTGACCCATGTGCCCGTGCACCGGCGTGGCGTGGGCATGGTCTTTCAGGACTACGCCTTGTTTCCGGACCGCTCCATCCTTGCCAATGTCTGCTATGGGCTGGCGGCGCGCAAGATTCCGCCCGCCCAGGCACGCGAACGCGCCATGGTCATGCTCGACCGCGTGGGACTGGCTGCGTTCGCCGATCGCTCCCCGGCAGCGCTGTCCGGCGGCCAACGGCAACGGGTGGCGATGGCGCGCGCACTGGTCATCCAGCCCAAGCTACTGCTGCTGGACGAACCGCTGTCTGCGCTGGACGTGAAGCTGCGGGTCGAATTGCGCGCCATGATTCGCGACTTGCAGACCGAGGCCGGCATCACGACGGTATTCGTGACGCACGATCAGGAAGAAGCGCTGGCCATGTCCGATCTGATCGCAGTGCTGGACCGAGGCCGCATCGTGCAGATAGGAGCCCCTCGTGACATCTATGCTTTTCCCCGTACGGCGTTTGCCGCGGATTTCGTTGGCAGCGCCAATCTCATCGCCATCGAGCAGGAGCTGCCGGGGTCTGAGGCCGGACTGCGTCGACTGAAAACTGCAGCAGGCGTGCTCATCACCAGCCACGACGCGCCGGTTAAGCCCGGCTCATCGCTCGCCATCAGAAGCGAAGAAATGCTGTTCAGCAATGCAGCGGTGGCAGATGAAGGGAATTTGGCGGGTGTGATCGAGCATGTTGAATTTCGCGGAAGTCTGACCGGTTACGCCGTGCGCACAGCGGCGGGCATCATTCGTATCGACGTGCGCACGATCCACGACGGTGCAGTACGCCGTACTGGCGATCCGGTGGTCTTGGCGCTTCCCCGTAACGCGCCCATCGTGGAGCCCTCATGATGCTCGGCTCACTCAAACGCGATCCGACCTGGCTCATCGTCGCTGTCATGGCTATCGGGCTGCTTGGCATCTTCCTGATCTGGCCGTTGATTGGCATGCTGGGCAAGTCCTTCATGGGCGCAGACGGGCAGATGGATCTGGGTGGATATGTTCGCTTCTTCTCCGACCCGTCCTATCGTGATGTGTTCTTCAACACGTTGATTCTGGGTGTGTCGGTCACCATCACCTCGATGCTGGTGGGAACTGCCATGGCGGTGATGGTCGCACGGTTCACCTTCCCGCTTGCTGGCCTGGTCACTGCATTGCCATTGATCACGTTGGTCATCCCTGACGTGGTCGTGGCCGCAGCCTGGTTGCTACTGCTGGGCAAGCAAGGCCTGGTCAACACGCTGATCTCGCCGCTGGGCCTTGAACTGCCGTCACTGTATTCCTGGTGGGGCCTGGTCTTCGTGATGACCTTGAACAACTATGTTTATGCGTTTGTCGCTGTACTGGTCGGATTGAAATCGATCGATCGCAATCTGGAAGAAGCCGCATGCAGTCTGGGCCAGCCCATCGGACGGGTGTGGAGCGGCGTGACCTTTCCCCTGTTGTTGCCCTCGATATTCGCGGGTGCGTTGATCGTCTTCACTCACGTGATCGGCAGCTTCGGTGTGCCTGCCATCCTCGGCGCGCGAACGCCAGTGCTGGCTGTGAAGGCGTACAACGAGTTCGTCAGTGAAATGGGCGGAAATCCCCAGATGCAGACCACGATGGCGTCAATACTTGTGTTTCTGGGTGCAGGGCTATTACTGATTCAGAAATTCGTCGTTGAACGTCGACAGTTTCAGATGGAATCAGGACGCAGTCCGTTGCCAATGGGTATATCCGGCGGCCGTGCAATCTTTGCCAGCACACTCGTGCTGTTCATGGTAGGGCTATCCATGCTGCCCGCCGTCGTCGTGATCATCACGGCCTTTACTCCGTCCATCGGCCCCGTGTTGCGTTATGGTGGCTTCACCTTGGCGCATATCCAGCACGCGTTGGTACGCGCACCAGAGCCCTTGTACAACTCCCTCTTTCTGGCTTCGATTGCCACAGCTGTCGGGCTGGTGTTCTCGGTTGCCTCGGCCTATCTCATCGTCAAACGCCGTTCGGTGCTGACCCACATCCTGGACGTGATGGTGATGCTGCCACTGACCATCGCGGGCACCGTGCTGGGCATTGCCTTGATTAACGCGTTCAACGCAGGCCCGATAGTGCTGACGGGCACCTGGGTGATCATGGCATTAGCGTACTTCTTGAGACGCATGCCCACTAGCGTGCGTGCGGCAGCCGGCCCGCTGCATAACCTGAAGGACTCCGTCGAAGAAGCATCAATGAGCCTGGGCGTCGCGCCCTTGCGCAGCTTCATACGCGTTGTGCTGCCCGTCATCATTCCATCAGTGATTGCTGCAGCCGTGTTGATGTGGATCACCACGTTATCGGAACTCTCCGCAACCGTGGTGCTGTATTTCGGCGGGATGAACACCATGCCCATCGAAATCTTTCAGCAGATCGACAGTGGTCGTATCGCGCTGGCATGCGCCTACAGCCTCGTCCTGCTGGCGACTATTTTCATACCCCTGGCGCTGGCGCGCTGGTTATTCAAGCTTAAAGTCGGAACGATAGAATGAACAACGACATAGACAATGTAGGTAAGGGGGCCGACGTAGGTCGTCCCTTCCTTGCTGATCGCGTGCTCGGCGCAAAACCTTCGGCGACCAAAGAAATGACTCGCATGGCCAACCAGCTCAAGCGCGATGGCCAGCACGTCATTACGCTCAGCCAGGGCGAGCCCGATTTCCCCACGCCGCAACACGTACGCGATGCGGCAAAAGCCGCCATCGACCGCAACGAATCGCGATACACAGATGTAGCTGGCACCTTCGCCTTGCGCGAGGCCGTCGTCCGCAAGTTCGAACGCGACAACCAGCTTCACTTTACGCCCGAACAGATTCAGGTCGGCTGCGGTGCCAAACAGTTGCTCTACAACGCGCTGCAAGCCACCATCAACCCAGGCGACGAGGTTGTCGTGCCGACCCCCGCGTGGGTGTCCTACCCCGAGATGGTGCTGCTCGCCGGTGGAAAGCCCGTCATCGTTCGCTGCGGCGCAGAGACCGCGTTCAAAATTACGCCTGCCCAATTGGAAGCGGCCATTACGCCACGCACCAAATGGCTGATGCTCAACTCGCCGTCCAACCCCAGCGGTGCCGTGTATTCGCACGATGAGTTGGCCGCTTTGGCCGAAGTGCTCGTACGCCACCCCCATGTGTGGCTGATGGCCGACGACATCTACGAAAAAATCCGCTATGACGACACCCCCTTTGCGACTCCCGCAGCCGTCTCGCCCGAGCTCGCCACGCGCACCCTTACCATCAACGGCGTGTCCAAAGCCTACGCTATGACGGGATGGCGGGTCGGGTTCGGTGCCGGGCCCGTCGAACTCATCAAGGCCATGAACCTCGTGCAATCGCAGTCGACATCGCACACCAGTTCCATCAGTCAGGCCGCATCGATTGCCGCGCTCGATGGCCCGACGGACTTCCTGCCAGGCTTCGTGGCCGCGTTCCGATCGCGCCGAGACAGCGTGGTCAGAAAACTCAACGCCATCGACGGCCTGTCCTGCGACCTGCCCCCCGGCGCCTTCTACGCCTTCCCCAGCTGCGAAGGCCTGCTCGGCAGACGCGACGCCGACAATACCGTCATCGCCACCGATAGCGACCTCGCGCTCTATCTGTTGCGCATGGCCGGCGTGGCCATCGTGCCCGGATCGGCATTCGAACTCCCCGGCCACTTTCGGGTGTCCTACGCTGCGTCCGACGAAGACCTCGAGATCGCCATGACACGCATCGCGCAAGCCTGCGCAACATTGCGCTGAATGGATGCAGGTTGCTCAAAGAGAGCAACCTGCGGCAATCAATATAGATAGAACGAGATCAACTCAAATGACCAAGAACCAGATCCTGCGCAATGCACTAAACAGCGGCAAGCTATTCACAGCTATGGCCGCACATAACCCCTTGAGTGCAAAGCTTGCCGAGCAGGCGGGCTTTGGCGGCATCTGGGGCAGCGGCTTCGAACTGTCAGCCAGTTACGCCGTACCCGACGCCAACATTCTGTCCATGGGCACCCATCTTGAGATGATGCGTGCCATGGCCTCCATCGTGTCCATCCCCATCATTGCCGACATCGACACCGGATTCGGCAACGCGGTGAATGTGCACTACATCGTGCCGCAATACGAAGCCGCCGGTGCATCGGCCATTGTGATGGAAGACAAGACCTTCCCCAAAGACACCAGTCTTCGTGCAAATGGCCGACAGGAACTAGTTCGAATCGAAGAGTTTCAGGGAAAGATTGCAGCCGCTGCAACATCACGCAAGGACAACGACTTTGTGGTGATTGCACGGGTCGAAGCGTTGATTGCAGGGTTGGGGCAGGAGGAGGCGATCAAGCGCGGGCTGGCCTACGAAGAGGCGGGTGCGGATGCGATCTTGATTCACTCCAAGCAGAAGACGCCGGATGAGATTCTGGCTTTTGTCCATGCCTGGCCGGGCAAGGTGCCACTGGTGCTGGTGCCTACGGCCTATCCGGCATTGACGGAGGCGGACATCAGTGCGCTGGGGAAGGTCGGGGTGGTGATTTATGGCAATCACGCGATTCGTGCGGCGGTAGGGGCGATGCAGAAGGTGTTCGCGCAGATTCGTCGTGATGGTGGCATTCGAGAAGTTGATGCGGAGTTGCCTACGGTGGGGGAGATTATTGGGCTGCAGGGGGATGAGGCGATGCGGGGGGTGGAAAGGAGGTTCTTGCGGTAGAGGTGGGCTGCTCGAGTGGTGTTCTTGGTGAACGCATGACATAGACGCACGCAATAACATCAATAAACTATTTCCTGCTACTCACTGGACGCCTCAAACGACGAACTGAAAGACAACGGCGGAAATACGGATTTAACGCTACGGTATTTGGCAGCACATGTCATACATGGTCGACATTAAAGTGTATGTGCTCAGCCTCCGAGGCCAGCCCACTCAGTTCTTCATCACCGACTGCTGGCTGATCGACTACAACGAGCATGGCCTACATGAAGCGCTGGGCGGCATCCCGGCGGTGCGAGCGCTGATCGACTTCCTGGTCGAACGATTCGCGGTACTGCACGCCGAGTAAGCCGTCCTAGGACCTGTACAGTCGGCTGGCGCGCAGCTGCCGCGCGGCTTCGCGCGGGTCGGGCCGGTCCAGGTATGGCAGCGTGCCCAGCAAGGGGGCCGGCAGGCGCTGTTCGAGCGCCTGTATGTTGGCTGGTGCCTGTTGCATTGCCGGGTCGACCTGGTTGGCTACCCAGCCTGCCAGGCGCAGCCCGCGTGCGGCAATCGCCTCGGCGGTGAGCAGGGCATGGCTGATGCAGCCCAACCGTATGCCCACCACCAGGATGACCGGCAGGCCGAGCCGCTGCGCTAAGTCGGCCGTGTCCTGATGGTCGTTCAGCGGCACGCGGAAGCCCCCCACCCCTTCGATGATGATGGCGTCCGCATGTGCGGTGGCCTGCCGATATGCCTGCACGATGGCCTCCGTCTCCAGCGCCACGCCCTCGGCGGCGGCGGCGATGTGTGGTGCGGCCGCGGCGCGCAGCACGTAGGGGCAGTGTCCCGCGCCGGGCAGCGCCACGGTGCTGGCCTGGCGCAGTTGCTCTACGTCCTCGTTGAGCCAGCGGCCGTCGGCCGGCNGCGCGCCGGCCGCCACGGCCTTCNGGCCGGCCGCCGACCGGCCGTGCCGCGCCGCCGCGATCAGCAGCGCGCAGGACACCAGCGTCTTGCCGATCTCGGTGTCGGTGCCGGTGACGAAATAGTCGTGCGGGCGTGGCATATCAGGCATGGCCGAGCTCATCTTCCAAGCGGTTCAGGGTATGGACCAGCCGGTCCACGTCGGCGGGCTGGTGCGCCGCCGAAAGGGTCACGCGAAGGCGCGCGGTGCCGGGCGGCACGGTGGGCGGCCGGATAGCGGGCACCCACAATGCCGCGCGTTCCAGCGCCGCCGCTGCGCGCAGGGCCGCGGCGTTGTCGCCCAGCACGNCCGGCTGGATGGCGGTGGGGGTGGGGTCGTGGCGCCNGCGCCGCNGGCGCAGGCCGGCCNGCAAGCGGCCGGTCAGGGCGCGTAGATGCGCACGGCGNCGTGCGCCCTCCGCGCCTTCGATGAGGTCGAGGCTGGCCAACAGCGCATGGGCCTGCGCCGGCGCTGCGGCGGTGCTGAAGATATACGGCCGGGCGCGGTTGACCAGCCAGTCGATCACGGTCGTGTGTGCGGCCACGAAGGCCCCGCCCACGCCGGCGGCCTTGCCGAGCGTGCCGATCATCACCAAGTGCGGCGAGCTCAGGCCCAGCTGCTCCAGCACGCCGTGGCCGCGTTCGCCCAGCACGCCGAAGCCATGCGCATCGTCCACCACTAGCCAGGCGCCATGGCGCTCGGCCAGTGCCAGCAGCTCGCGCAGCGGAGCAATGTCACCGTCCATCGAAAATACTCCGTCGGTCACGATCAGCCGGGTACGCGCCCGGCTGTCCGCCAGCAGCCTGTCCAGCATGCCGGTATCGCGGTGCGGGTAGACTTGGACGCGCGCGCGCGACAGCCGCGCNCCGTCGATCAACGAGGCATGGTTGAGCGCTTCGGAATAGATCTCGGCGTCCTTGTCGGCGAGCGCGCCCAGCACCGCCAAGTTGGCCATGTAGCCGGTGCAGAAGTACAGCGCCCGGACCTGCTCGATATGCGGCGCCAGCATGGCCGCCAGCCGCTCTTCCAGTTGCGCATGGGCGCGGCTGTGGCCGCTGATCAGGTGCGAGGCCCCGCTGCCCGCGCCGTAGCGCGCGGCGCCATCGGCCAGGGCGGCGATTATCGCCGGGTGGGCCGCCAAGCCCAGGTAGTCGTTGCTGCAGAAGGCCAGCATATAGCGGCCATCGACGCGCACTTGGGGCGCGCAGGGAGTATCGGTGGTGCGTCGGCGGCGGCTCAGATCACGCGCCTCGAGATCGCGCAGGCTGGTTTCCAGGGAGTCGAGCAATTGCATCATCGGGCCTCCAGTGCGTCGTCGAGCGTGGCCAGCGTCTCGCGCGCCAGCCAGGCGGTGGTTGCCTCATCCAGCACGTAGGGCGGCATCAGGTAGACCGTGGCGCCGATGGGGCGCAGCAGCAGGCCGCGCGCCAGCGCCGCCGTCGCATAGCGCTGCGCGAAGCGGGCATCGGCCGCCACGTCGAACGCCCAGATCATGCCGGTGCGCCGCCAGTGGCGAACCGCGGGGTGGTGCCGCAGTGGCGCCAGGGCCGCATCGAATTGCGCCACCCAGGCGCGGTTGCGCGCCAGGATGTCGTCTTCGTCGAAAATGGTCAACGTCGCCAGCGCCGCGCGGCAGGCCAGCGGGTTGCCGGTGTACGAGTGCGAGTGCAGAAAGCCGCGCGCCACGTCGTCATCGTAGAAGGCGTCGTAGATGGCGTCGGTGCTCAGCACCAGTGACAACGGCAGGTAGCCGCCGGTGATGCCTTTGGACAACGTCATCAGGTCGGGCCAGATGCCGGCCTGTTCGCACGCGAAAAATGAGCCAGTGCGCCCGCAGCCGACCGCGATCTCGTCGGCGATCAGGTGCACCTGGTAGCGATCGCACAGCGCGCGCACGTGGCGCAGGTAGGAGGAATCGTGCATCGCCATGCCCGCCGCGCATTGCACCAGAGGCTCGATGATGACCGAGGCGATCTGCCGATGGCGGGCTTCGAGCAAGGCCTGCAGGTTGGCAGCGGCGCGTTGCGCGACGGCGGCAGCGTCTTCGCCGGGGCCTGCTTGGCGGGCATCGGGCGACGCCACCACGTGGGCATGGCGCAACAGGGGATCATAGGCGTCGCGGAACACGGCCACGTCGGTGACGCCCAACGCGCCCAGCGTCTCGCCGTGGTAGCTATGGCGCACGCAGACGAATTCGCGCTTGTTGGTGTGACCCTCGTTGCGCCATGCGTGGAAGCTCATCTTCAGGGCGATTTCCACCGCCGATGCACCGTCCGAGGCATAGAAGCAATGGCCCAACGCGCCGCCAGCGAGCGCCGACAGCCGCTCGGCCAGCTCAACGGCCGGCGCGTGCGTGCAGCCCGCCAGCATCGCGTGCGGCAGCCGGGCCAGTTGGTCGTGCAGCGCGGCGTTGATGCGCGGGTTGGCATGGCCGAACAAGTTCACCCACCACGAGCTGATGGCGTCGAGGTAGCGGCGGCCATCCATGTCGACCAGCCACGGCCCTTCGCCACGCGCCAGCGCCAGCAAGGGCATGGTGGCTTGGCGCTTCATCTGGGTGCAGGGATGCCAGACGTGGCGCAAGCTGCGGGCGCGCCAGTCGGCGGTGCGGGAATCAGGTGCGCGATCGTGCATTGCCGGCTCCAGAACCAAGCCGGGCCCGCCTCGCGGTGACAGCCACCGCGAGTATCAGGCACCGGCCGAACAGTAGAGCGGCGGATAGTAGGAACAGCCGGGCGGGCTGGCAATCCCCGCGACTTTGCAGATATTGGGGGCCGGAAGCGTGCAGAAGGCGGGAATTGGCTGTCCATTCACCGTATCGCGTCGGCATCCCGCGGTGATCTGCGCGGGTGCCGGATGTGAAAAAAATTGTTTCACGATGGTTCCAGCACGCAATTCGCGGACAGATACAGCAGGTTTATCAATCATTTAGGCGAGTCCAACATATGCAGGTGCTTTCCGAAATTTGACCCGGCTTCCCTCGCGTGGCTCCCATGCGGCTCTTCGAAACCGGGCTTTCCGAGGAGTCATCATGGCGAAAATCAAGCTCACCAAGTCCGTAGTCGACTCGGCATAACCTCAAGCCAAGGCCATCGAACTCCGGGATACCGTGGTGTCCGCGGATAGCGCGTGATCCTGGCGCGCAACCTGCTGGGCACGCTGCGCAATCGGGAACTGACGCAGGCCACCAAGGACATTGCCGCCGACACCGGACTGGAACATCGGCTCGTCGCCGATGGTCAGCGCGTGGCCGGCATTTACCGGTGCTCGGTCATGCTCGCCAGCGGTCGCTACGCGACGCTCGATAACGGCATGGGATTCAGCCTGGTGCCGTGGCGGCCCGTGATCGAGCAGCGACTGGGGCAGCAGATCGCCGCGATGGTGCGCGGGGGTGGGGTGTCGTGGGAAACTGGACGCCGACAGGGGCTATCAGTTGGGTAAAAGAACCAGCGCCTTAGATGAATTACGGACTTGCACCGTGATTAGCATCGCCAAGTCAACCCCGCAGCTCAGGCTTCAAGTCTGCAATAAGTCGCGCAGCATCCCTCATGGGGGGGCGACCGAATGCGCGAGCGTACTCCCGGCTGAATTGAGTTGGGCTCTCATAACCCACCTCATGAGCAGCCGAAGTAACGTTATAGCCGGCAGCGATAAGCAGCGTGCGTGCTTGAAGTAGGCGAATCTGCTTTTGGTACTGCAAGGGGCTGAGCGCAGTCACGGCTTTGAAGTGACGGTGGAACGCCGACACGCTCATGGCTGCCCCCTCGGCGAGTTCTTCCATCCGCAAAGGAAGCGCATAGTCCTGGCGGATGCGTTGGATGACACGGCTCATCCGCTCCAGGGCGGTGTTCGGCGTTGCAATGTCCCTCAGCATCCATCCCATTGGGCCTTGCAGCACTCGATACAGAATTTCTCGCTCGTAGGCAGGGGCCAGTGCGGGGATGTCGGTCGGATGTTGCATTAAGCGCAACATGCGTACCCAAGCGTCCAAAAGCTCCGGGGTTACCGCCGCGACGGAGAAGGCTGTTTCCTGTTCGACTCTGCCGGCTGCACTGGGCAAATCCGAGAGCAAATGCGAAATAAGGGACGCGTCGAGGGTCAAGCTTACCGCCAGGTAGGGTTCCCCGGAATCAGTGTCATGCACCACGCCAGCCGCAGGAAGGCCAATGGACATGACGAAGTACGTGGCAGGGTCGTAGTGCAGGGTCTGCCCGCCTACGGTCATGGACTTGCCCCCTTGCAGGATCAGGTTGACCATCGGGTCATACACAGCGGCAAGCTGATGTTGCGGAATTTCCCCCTGAACCATCGCTACACGCGGAATGCCCGTCTCAGTTCGTTGATTTCGAGCGTGGGCAGTCAGGCTTCGGAGTTCGTTCAGTTGTTCTTCCATAGCGATCATTGAACGTTAGGCCCAGTCCAATGACAAGGTAAAAAGCAGAAATAGGCAGAAATTAGACAGGAACAGGTGGGTCAAGATATGAGCGAATGTCTATCGTGTGCGGACACTGCATTTTATTGGAGCCGCACATGGGTACCGTCATCATTAGGGGAGGCAGCCGGGGCATCAGGGCAAAGCAGTTGCGTTGCCGTTGGATGTTTGCGATGTCGGCACCTTCGCGATCTTCCGTTCTGCGGTGGAGCAAGCTTTGGCATCGGAGTTGGGGGCAGAATAGGCTGGACGGCTTGGTAAACAACGCGGGCTACGGGTTATACAACCCAATCGAAGCTGTCACTGAGTCACAGCTTGAAGGCCTGATGAATGTGCATCTGAAAGGTCCGTTCTTCCTGACCCAGACGTTTCTGCCGTTGCTGAGAGATGGCGCGAGTATTGTCAATGTGACCAGTGCGACCACACGAGTGGCGACCGCTGGCGTTGCACTGTATGCGACGTTCAAGGGCGGCTTGGAAGTGTTGACACGCTACATGGCCAAGGAATTTGGCGAGCGCCGCATCCGGGTCAATGCCGTGTCGCCTGGCCCGATCCGCACCGAGCTCAGCGGAGGCTTAACCGCCGAGTTCGAGGCAGTTCTGGTATCGCAGACAGCCCTCGGGCGTGTGGGCGAACCGGAAGAAGTCACCCGTGTAATCGCCTCGCTGCTGACGGGGGATGGTGGCTGGATTAACGCCCAGAGCATCGAAGTCGCCGGCGGCTACATCATTTGAAAGGAGTTTCTTATGCTCGATCATATCTTTCTCACGGTCAGCGACACGGCCTGCTCGATCGCCTTTTACGAAAAGGTATTGCCCATCCTCGGGATCACGAATCGCCACGATTATGACGGCAAAGACGGCCCGACGGGCCATCCTGACCTCAAGGGTTTTGGGGCAAAGGGTCGTATGTTTTTCTGGCTGAGGCAGGGTGTGGCTGCGCCGAGTGCGGTGCATGTCGGCTTCGTTGCCGACTCCGAAGAGATGGTGAACTCCGCCTATACCGAAGCATTGGCGGCTGGCGCGACCGAGATCCATCCACCGGGGCCGCAGCTTCACTACGATCCCCGCTATTACGCGGCACAGGTGCGAGATCTGGATGGCTACAGCCTTGAGTTCGTCTACAAGAGCTGGCAGCACGAGGGTTGATGTGATGATTCGGCAAAATGATGACCTGCACGGGATCGCTGATGCGCTGATCGCGGCAACGAACGCTTTTGATGTCGAACGTGCGCTGGCCTTGTTTGCACCGGATGCCGTAATTGACGATCCGTCCACGGGGCACCGCTTCGACGGCCACGCTGGCATCCGAGACTATATCGAACGGTACTTCGTCGGTTATCACACGGCCACTCGCATCTTGTCGATCAAAAAATCGGGCAGCCGCCGTGCGAGCGTGCGCGTCGATTTCACCGGGGGTTTCGGACATGAGATCGGCCTGCTGAAGATCTCCGCAGATGACCATGGGCTGATCGAGCGCATTGACGCCGGTCTCGAATAACCGGCCTGAGAGCAGAAGCACAATGAAAAAACTGATGATTTATGGCGCTGCTGGCTACACCGGCGGCATGGCGGCAGAGCACGCCGCCTCCGCAGGCCTCGACCTGGTTCTCGCAGGCCGTGCCCGAGACAAAGATGCACTTGAAGCGTTGGCTGGATGCCTTGGTGCCAATGTGCGGCTTTTCTCGCTCGACGATCCCGACGCAATCGGAAAGGGGCTTGAAGGTGTCGCTGTCCTACTCAATACCGCTGGGCCGTTCATGAATACAGCGGGTCCGCTTATGTCTGCCGCGATCCGTGCCGGTGTTCACTACCTCGACTTCTCAGCCGAACTCAGCACCTATCAGGAAGCGTTGGCGCTGGACGCGCAAGCCCGCGCCGCAGGCGTAATGCTTCTGCCGGGTAGCGGGGGTAGCGTCGCAATGCTCGGAAGCCTTGTCGGGCACACGGTAGCGAGAGCCAGGAACCCGCAAAAGATCAGCATCGCCCTTCATGTGTCAGGTTCGATTTCACGGGGCTCGGCGGCCAGCGCGAGTCAAAATGTCGTAACGGAAACACTCCAGCTCGTGGACGGAAAACTCGTCGAGCGTAGCCCCGAGGAAATCCGCGACTTCGATTTCGGCCAAGGACCGCAGCCCGCGTTTCCCGTGACTCTTCCCGACCTCGTGACCATCCACCAGGCGACCGGCGTACCTGACATCGAGACGTTCGTTCACGTCTCCGCGGGTGCGTTTCCGACTGGTGACATCAAAGATATTCCTGTCGGCCCCAGTACCGAAGAACGGACGGCGAATCGGTACTACGCGACCGCTGAAGTCACTGATGTTGATGGCACAGCGGTACGTTCAATACTTAATGCGGTGAATGGGTACACCTTTACCTCTATGGCGGCTGCTGAAGCAGCCCGCCGAGTGCTTGCCGGTGAAGTTCGCACGGGTTACCAAACTCCCGCTGGCCTGTTTGGTCACGGCTTTGCCGAGACTATTGCGGATACTCAGATTATCGACGCACATTAACCATGACACTACGCAGGTGGATACGCGATTAGGACGGTCGCTGACAGACCACCTCCACATTAACGCCATCCGGGTCGAGCACGTAGGCGGCGTAGTAGTGGGCATGGTAGCGCGTCCGAACACCAGGCGGCCCGTTGTCGGTTCCACCTGCGTTCAGTGCAGCTCGGTAGAAGGCATCGACGATGGAGCGATCTTCCGCTGAAAAAGCAATGTGCGTCCCCGTCCCGGGGGATTCGTTGTCATGAATCCAGAGGCACGGATACCCATCCTTGCCGAATCCATGACGAGTGCCTCCCATGCGGGTGTGCTCGGGGCCGACCGCGATGACCCAGGCAATATCCAAAGGTGCAAGGGCACGTTCATAAAAACGTCGCGATGCTTCGGCATCGCGCACGGCGAATTCAATGTGATCAAGGATAGTCATGGCGATGTGTCACTCAGAAGGGGGGCAAGAAACATCCCGAAAGACTGGCCGGCGAGGTTGGCGACCGCCAATAGACGCGCCTTGGATAACCCGGCGCGTGCTGCTGCCGACAAGCCCTGGAGGGTCGTGACTACATAATCGGCGAGTTCCCGCGCCCGCTGGGGCTCCGTTTCGCTTATGTAATGCTCGATAAAATGAGCAGCAGCTTCCCCGTAGGCATTGGCCAGAGCGCGAGCCTGTGGATCGTCGGCGCGCATGCCCTCCGCCACCATGCAGCCACGCTTGGTTTTCGACTTCGTGTAAAGCTCGGCCCCTCGTAACAACAAGTCGTTGATTGCTTCGGGAAGTGGTCGGCCGGGTGTCAGAATCTTGTTTGCTGGAAGATTGGCCTCTTCGACATAGACTGTCAGGCAGTGTGCATAAAGTCCTGCCTTGCTGCCGTAAGCGGCATAGAGGCTAGGCGGGTTGATGCCGAGGACGCGCGTAAGTTCGGCGACCCCTACGGCGTCATACCCCCGTTCATGGAACAGTTCCTTCGCAATGGAAATTCCGGCTTCACGGTCGAAGGCGCGCCGCGATGGGCGGGCTGGCAGGCGTCCGGCATCGCCCTTGGGCGATGCCGACTGTCTCTGTTTCATAGTCGATGGGCTCATCCAGTATTCGTGGGAAATTTCAAAAATGGCCCGAAAACAACAAGGGCCCGGCCAATATTACGTTGGGCCACCTTGGGCGTGAAGCAGGCATCAACTGTCCGGAAGCCCCTCGGCCCAGGACGTGCGCGATGGCATACCCGATGCCCTTGTTTGCTCCCGTGACAACCGCTGTCATTGAAGCGGCTTCGGGGCTCGTCATAGATGTACCTCTGCATTCTGACCGCTGACGTGGAATCTCAGATCCCCCATCAGGTGGGGCACGACAGCTCGCCGAACAAAGCACCAACTGCCATCTTGCTTAACAAACCTGTCGTGGTAATGGCCGGTGCAGATCGCCTGCAACGGAAACCCCGAAACTTCCTGATGAACCGTGAAATAGCAGATCGAAGTGGCTGATTCCTTATCCAGATCGACTTCGATAAGAACGTTTGAGACGGAGTGCCATGTACGCGGCGTTCCGTCGTCATGTCGCTGTAAGCCAGACACCAGGAACTGTTCGATCGCCGCCTGGCCTTCGGCGCTCGCACCGGGAACCTCCAGCGTTGCATGCTGCAAGAGCTCCGCTACCTCGTCAAACTTCCCTGCGTCGAGCAGGTGTGGGTAGGTGGCGATTAAGCGACTGATCTCACGTTCGGCGATCAACAGAGCAATGTAGCCAAGATCATTTTCGGAAAAATTCATTGTGTTCTTTGTGTAGTTTCGGCTGAACGTTGAGGGACAAAGCAGCCCCCGGTCGATGGTTGTGAAATGCTGTATCCGAGCCACCTCAAGGAGGTCGTGGCGTGCATGAGCATTGCACTATCATTGCTTTAGTGATCACTATACTCTACTATAGCGATCACTACAAATAGAGGTGTGAAATGTCTAATTTGAACCGAAAAATTGTCGTCGTGACCGGCGGCGGCAGTGGAATCGGCCTGGCGATTGCTAAGAGATTGGCAAGCGAAGGAGCCAACGTGGTGATTACTGGCAGGCGGCAGGCTGTGCTGGACGAAGCGGTAGCCTTGCTAGGCGACCGTGCGGTAGGGATCGTTGCCGACGTGAGCAAGACGTCCAGTCTCGAAGCACTGTATGCCGATGTGCGGCGGCGATTCGGTCGAATCGATGTCCTTGTGGTCAATGCCGGCGGCGGCGTGCATGCGCCGCTTGGACAGATCACAGAGGCTCAGATCGACCAACAGTTCTCTACCAATGTGAAGGGCGTGGTGCTGACGATCCAAGGGGCGTTGTCTTTGTTGTCCGCCGGTTCCAACGTGGTAATCATTGGCTCCACGGCATCTATGGACCCTGGCCCCACAATGAGTATCTATGGTGCCACCAAGGCGGCCGTGCGCAACATGGTGCGCAGTTGGGTTGCCGAACTCAAAGGCTCGGACATACGGCTCAACATCGTAAGTCCAGGGCCGACCAATACGGACTCTCTGCGTGAGGCTTTCGGAGACAAGGCCGAAGAAGGTCTGGCGTTTCTGACTGCGAAGAGTCCATTGGGACGCATAGGCGAGCCGGAGGAAATCGCGTCGGCAGTGGCGTTTCTGGCCAGCGACGAGGCGAGCTACATCAATGGCGTAGAACTGTTCGCGGATGGTGGTGCATCTCAGACCTAATTGATCCGGCCGACTAGGGTCAATCATCGACACTGTGTGGATAAAAAAGGCGACGAACATCGGGCATCACTGAGGCTGTCCGTCAATGACCACTGTAAACCCAGTAGATCATGCTTATGGAGATGCGTCATCTCAGGTGCTTCTTGGCAGTGGCCGAGGAGCTCCACTTCGCTCGTTCTACGGAGAAACTGCATATCGAGCAGTCGTCATTGTCGCGAACAATCAAGGAGCTTGAAGAAGACCTAGGCGAGCAGTTGTTCGTTCGCACCAGCCGCGGTACGCGGCATATCGACCGCTACATCATTCCGATCTTGGGCCGCATCAAAGTGCCAGATCTAACACGCGCCGATGTGAGTGAAATGATGCATGCCTATTCGCATATACCTTCTGCGATAAATCGGGCGTTTGCGTGCCCGCGCAAGATGCTGAACATGGCAGAAGTGTGGGGCTATTGTTCGGACGGCTCGAAACTTTGTCGTCATGTACCGGTGTACCCGGAGAACGGGAAAACTCGCTTCATCACCGACGAAGAGCTGGTGCGCATCTATGAGTATCTGATCGTGCGGATGAGGAAGGCCTGGAACATCCGCTACTGACTCTGGGTATACGTCTGCAGTTTGCTTTCGCAGCATGTATGTCCGAGATCAGGCTGCTGGAGTGGGCGTGGGTGGATTTTGACAATCGTCGCATCGAATGGCCAGATAGCAAGACGGGAAAAATTTCCAAGCCTATGAGCGAAGACGCATATCAGCTTCTGTCTTTGGCGCCCCGCATTGAAGGGTCACCTTACGTCTGCCCAAGTGTATTTCGTGCCGATCAACCGATGTTCGAGGGAACCTATAAGAACGGTTGGACGCGTATTTTGGAGCGTGCCGAGGTACCTCACGTCGGCACCCATGGTATTCGTCATCGGGCAGCTACTGACATTGCCAATTCGGGGGTATCAGTCAAGATTGGCATGGCGCTGACAGCGCATAAAACGGCAACAATGTTTATGCGATACGTCCATGCAGAAGATCATCCTGTTCGGGAGGCGGCCGAACGCGTGGCAAATTTGCGTAAGGGGCTGGTCGGAGCATGTCTAGAGGGGAGTGCGCCACAGGTTGCTCTAGGCCCAACCGATCAGGAAAGAGGGCACACCAGCTTGGGGAAGTACCGACCGTATCGACATCGTCGAGTGTTGGATCGCGCTATTCCGCCCGGGACCAAACACGCAGGTTCGTTGAAGGTGGAGCAGTCATGACAGATGAAAGATCTAAGACGGAAGAACAGCTCATTGAGCTCTACGGTGTCCTCTTATCGCTGGATGAATTGTCCGCGGTTCTTAAACGCAGTCGGGATGGCGTAGCGTAGCGATGTTGGGTGGCTCGGAGTTTGCTCGGACCTGGGGGCCACTCAAGAGAAAGATTGGGCGGCGTATATATTTTCGAGCGAGCGATGTCGCTCGAGTGATTGACGATAGTCATTGATGTTGAGCTAGAACTGTAGCTTACGCAGTTGTTGACCAGGGGTTCTCGGAGTTACTTGGGGGGCTGGTCTTGCGCACATAGTCCTCGATCAAGGCCTTGGCTTTTACCGAATCAATAAGCGATGGGGAGTAGGGGCGCGCTGTCATGATGCTGCGTAACTGATCTGGAGTAATGCTGTCGAAGGTGGCCTCCACTATGACGCTCATGCCTTTTTTCAGTTCCCATGTCATGCTTTTGACGACTGCGCAGCAGTCCATGCAAATTCGTGGAATATGGCGCCATGCAGAGCTACTACGAGTGGGCGCGTGAGTTTGAAATCCCACCTTTCCATTCTGGAACTTGACAGTTTGATGCTTAGGGCGTGCGCAGGTGGGGCAGTGCCAACAATCCTCTAATTCCTTCCACATTCGGGCCGAGCCCTCCTGAGATAAGAGGATCGCTTCGTAGTTCTTGGGAGGGGTACAGCGTGGCTTTTTGTTCACTGTACGCCAACGACTCCAGTCTGATTGGTGGGAGATAGTCTTTTCTTTAAAGGCGCGTTGCAACGCATCGGCTGATAGCCATTCAAAGCCAGACTGCGTTCCACGGTTATAGGGGTTTCCCAGGGTAGGCACTGGTACGAAGCCCAGGGGGTATCTTTCGTACCAGTGGTCTTGCATGACGGCGGCCTTGGCCACCTCAAGGATCAGTTTCATTCGCGCGCGATAAGTGGGGCGAACGTCGATCCAGAGGAGGCGTAACTCGTTCTCGTCGATCTGATGGGGCGTGTGAGGCTGCGACCGGATGAACTGTTGGATTTGGCCGATCGAAAATGATTGATGCGTGAGGTTTATCTTGTCGTGTTGCGATAGCAGAGCTTTGGCGTGTGCATCTGCATTATTGCAGTCCTCGCACACCAGCACCGGATCATATGCAGCGAAGGCGGTGTCCATGCGTTCCACCAGAGCCAGGCCGGTATTGGTATGCCGGTTTGTCTGCGTATCTATGAACACCTTCCTGAACGCCGCTTTGAGTGCATCGCTCATGTGGTCATGATGGATAACGAGTTTTGCCAAAATCTGTTCTTTATTTCCCGCTCGGGAGATTTCGAACTTGTTTCGGTCGCAGCACGGACATCGCCAGTCTTGCGAGGAGCCGATCCAGTTGCTATTCATTTCCAAAGTCCCCAGACCGTGATGCGATTTTATCTGACGAGACAATGGCGAGTCAGGACCATCCAGTAATGTCGGAGTCCCATCGTTGATGCACTGAATGGCTAATTCCACGGCATGTACGTGACGGGCGGCCATTTCTTCATAGTCCTCCCGATGCTGCTGCGCCCATTGTGCCAGTGCATTGAACGTGATGCCTGGTGCATCAGGTGTGGTATCTCTGACGCTCATCAAGATTGCTTCTCCTCGTTGCGTATTCTGTATATCGGTCTTTTGGCAATGTCGATGTCACCCAGACATCTGATAGGAACAATTCTACGTTTCAAGCTGCGGGTACCGGACGGTGTTGCCCGATGCTAAGTTGCGGCAAAAAGAGCTGGAGAACATGCGGCGTCTGCTCGAATCTCGCGAAACGCTGTCCCTCAAGGGCGACAAACCATAGTCGTGCGTCCCGGAGTACCGCCGTTGGGCTCGCGGGCTGCGCCCTATGCTTCGTGCCGAATCGCAGCCATTCGGCGCTGATCCCTGATGCCTCCGGCCTGGATCGTTGATCCTGGCCTGCGCGTGCTGCGCACTTGCCAACAGCGGGTGTGTGGCTGTTGGAGGTGTAGGCGGCTTGCTGTTCCCTTCACGGTATCACGGCGATCGCAACCGTAAAGGACTGCGCGTGCTCGCACGCTTGCGGCCTGACGGCCGTCTTCGATCCCTGACTGCTTGCGCTGCGCCGTGCTGGCCACGGTTCCGGGCAATTCCGCCTGAGCAACCGGAGCACGATCATGTCGCAACTGTCCTTTTCCTCATCCGATGACACTTTGCTGGTGCGTGATGCCCAGGGGCGCTACCTGCCGGCATCGGTGGATCAAATTATCGAAGCGGCACGCCAGGCCATCGAGCTGAAGATGCAGCGTGGTGTTGAGTTCACTTCCCCGGCGCTGGTCAAAGAGTACCTGCGCAACAAGCTGGCAGGCTTCGATCATGAAGTCTTTGCTGTGTTGTTTCTGGATACGCGCCACCGACTGATCGAGTACCGGGAGATGTTCCACGGCACCATCGACAGTGCCTCGGTGTATCCGCGTGAAGTGGTCAAGGAGGCACTGCGGCTCAATGCCGCGGCAGTCATCCTCTCGCACAACCATCCGAGCGGGAATCCTGAGCCGTCGCAGGCCGATAAGGTGCTAACACAGCGGCTCAAGGAAGCACCGGGGCTGGTGGAGGTGCGCATGTTGGATCACGTCATTGTGGCGGGAGCCAATACGGCGTCGTTTGCCGAGCTAGGGCTGATCTGATTCTTGGGGCTTCGGCCCCTTTTTTACTTTGACTTTTTATTGTGCAGCGTCTGATTTCGACCCAAAGCGGCCTGTAGCTCGGTGATGAAGCAGCCACTCAATGTTTTGGCTTGACTTCCTGTCTCAGAATAAATCTTGATAGTATGATGGTTGCAAATAGACTAAAAAAGTAGAAGAGCAAGTGTTCAACAATAATCAGCAATTCGGCGACGGACCTCGCCAGCTGTTCGACATTGGGGACTCTGAGGGTGTCAATGAGTCCGAGCGTATCTTGACCTCTTTATGCCGGCACTCGTTTCTCTGTCTTTGGTCTCACACCAACATTTACACTGATGAAGGCTTCAAAGACGGCAAGGGAGGAACAAAGGAACTCTGCGATGCCCTCGTTGTTTTCGGAAATGACATAGTCATTTTTTCGGACAAGCACATTAAGTTTCAGCAGAACAAGGAACTTAAGGTAGCTTGGCCTCGCTGGTATAAGCGGGCTGTGCTCGACTCGTGTCGTCAATTGCATGGAGCAAAATCCTGGCTCACCCGTTTCCCGAAAAGAGCATTTCTTGATGCGAAGTGCCTTCGAGAACTTCCGATACCTGTACCAATTGGGGAAGATGTTCGATTTCATCTTGTAGCTGTCACGCGCGGTAGCAGAGATGCAGCATTAGCAGCTCATGGTGGAGAAGGGTTAGGGTCATTTGGCGTTTGTAGCAGCCTAGAAGGTGACGGCCATTTAACTGCGCCGTTCCTGATTGGACTGCCTGAGCCAAATAAACAGTTCGTACACGTTTTCGACGAAGTTAGCATTGAGCTATTGATGAAAGAGTTCGATACAGCAGTTGACTTCATAGACTACCTCAAGGCTCGCGAGGCTCTGCTGGGGCGCCGCGGAACGATCGTGACCTCCTCCGGCGAAGAAGATTTGATGGCTGTGTACCTGTCTAACATGGACGAGTCAGGAATGCAGCATGTGTTCTTCAACTTGCCCCAAGGAGAATCTTCGCCGGACATGGTCCTTTTTAACGGCTCTCACTACAAGGAACTCAGCACTAATTCGAGCTATAAGCGGAAGAAGCTTGCCGACAAAATCAGCTACGAATGGGATGCGCTGATTGAACGTTTCGTTGAATACGGTGACCCAGGTCTGCACGAACACTTCGTGGACCAGAGCGCGTCAGAAACTGAGGTTGGTCTCCGTCTGCTCGCCGCCGAGTCCCGCTTTAGGCGACGGCAATTGGCTGAGGTATTTATTGGAGCATTGCATCGGGTAAAGTCGGGAGAGCGACTAGGGCGGCTTGTCTACGGTGGTATTGCTAATGAAACGGTTTTTGTCTTTGTTGTAGTTCCAAAGCGCCCTGACGAGTCATATGTTGAGTACCGAACGTACCGAATGAGTATCCTTCATGCCTATGTGCAAACGGCACGACTCAAGGCTGAACTGGCAACGACTTTTGTAGGCATCGCCTTTGATAACCCACACAAAGACTATGAAGGCGGCTCCGAAGACTTATTTGTTCTGTCTAAGGATGTTTGGACCGAAAAGGAACTGGCAGAACTGGAGCAAAAGCGTCAAGAGTTTGGTCTGTGGGGAGCCGCAATGGAATACTGGCGGTATCGTCAGGACGAGTTTCCTCAAGAAAACCAAGCAGTCGCGCTACAGCGAGTAGAAGTAAAAGACAAACAGCCGGCACATTCACTTACCGCCAAGAAACTAAATGCCGTGAAAAATCGCAAGAAGATGCAGCAAAAATCAAAGCGCCAAAATCGCAGGAGATAAGCTAACCCAGCATAAATTGACTCCGGGAGTGTCGGCTTTGGAAGGACATGGTTCAAAGTCAGCTTCTGGCCGAAAACTGCTGGAGGAATTATGGAGAACCTAACAAGGAATCAACATTTTATCTCTCAGTCCGAGCAGCGCAGTAACTGCATAGACGAGAGCAGACCAAAGGATAAGCAGCGAATCTACAAATTTGAAATTGCCGATCGCGAAAATAGCGTTGTTCGCCTGTCCAATCCTGACGGCGTCAAGATCAAGAAGAATCTATCTTTTGATGATCTTTTTAGTTTTGATGTAAAAAGCTCATCTCTAAGAAGAAATCTAGAGGATTTCTTTCAGAAATTTGAAATGGATCTGGCTCCAGCCGCTGACCTTCTTATCTCCGAGTCAAAGGTCAATTCTGGGGGCGATGTTTTGAAGGGCGCCGCTGAACGAGTATTCAAAGCAAAGCTCATGGGATGGATTAGAAACCCATATTCTATTGCTCGAACAATTAATATGTATAAGGGGCTGGTGGGAATGTATCCGACTGATCCTTTTTTGCTAGGCGACTTCTCCGACATTCGCGCGGGAACAAAGCCTCACCTAGCTCGTGTTTGCGCAGAGTTTGGGGTGACGATTGATCAGTACCTCCAGTGGCTGGAAATTCTTTTTCTGGCGTTAATGACCCCACCTGACGATACAAAAAGTATTTTGGAATCGTCCGTTGAGAAGATTATTGAGTCAAAGGGTCACATGGGCCATGTGATAGTAGCAACCTTTGACGACGTTGCGGGCTGTCGAGTCGCTATACCTGATACAGGTTACCTTCAAGGAACTCAGGACCCCAACCACAATATGTTTCTTTTTAATTTGAGCCGGAGTGCGTTTGCTTCATTCAATATCCTAGACTTGTCAAAGCAGACCCTTGTAAAGGTCCCGTCGCATATGAAGAAGCAAGTAGAGTCGTTCAATATTAAATTTTCGGCACAGCATCACCACAATAATACGGGGTTACTTGAGAGATTTAACGTACTTGCTGCGTATCAAGCCCATTCTCATATTTTTTGTGCCGACCCTCAAGTCTTCGGAGTTACCACTATTCAATGAGTGCTATTGCTTTATGCTATGGGTCACCCGTCCGGTCGCAATGGGTAAGGAAGCGCCAGGATGGATTGGTTTGAGCCGATTAGAGGTTTATTCGGCCCAGTGCTGGAAGGCTACTCTTTACCTTTGGCGGTTGAAGGCAAGATCGCAACTAGACGGCCTCGGTAGCCAGAATGCTTGCTGCCAGCTCCAAGAAAAGACGACAGAATTACTTATTGAACTGACCGTCCCCTTCTGGCCGGGAGCTGTCTATGGCGACAGACGCTTCCGACCCAAAGCGGTCAGTCAGTCGTCTCCTCGAAAAGAAGCATCGAAATCTAACGCCTGAGTCAAGCCGTGCCGCGAAGCGGCGTCGGCCTGAATGAATTGTTAGGCATGCGCACTATTGCGCCTGCCAATTAACCGCCACGCAGGTGGAGACTGCATCCGCTTGCTGCGCACGACACGGCCAGTTGTGAGATGAACGAAAGCGATAAGCATAGGGCAAATCAAGTTGCTGCTGATTCAATCTCCGTCCTTGTATCTTGTTCTGCGCTTTAGCCACTTTTTGTGATGCCCCAGCGCTCAAAGATTGACCACCTTCAGGCCGCTGCTGTTGTCTGGGTCCGATAGAAGTCCTTCGAGCTTTTTGACTTGAGTATGCGGCGTAGCAATTGCCAGCAAGCGCTGGGCACGTGATGCACCCACGTAAAGCTTGCGAAGATCCTCTGCCATAGAGGCGGGGGCGCCGGTTTCAAGGTGCTCGATAATGCCCTTCGCCTTTGCGGTTGAGAGCACTACACATACCGCTGGGAATTCGGCCCCCTTGACGCTATGGATGGTTCGAGCTGAATGACCATTTAATAGGGGCGGCCGCAAGGCCTCTGCCAGCTTTTCATGACGCTTTAAAACCTGCTTGATTGATCTGTCTCCACCTGGGGGCAGTTTTCCTCTCAGAATTTCCCGCGCCTCGTCCAACCAGCCGTCCGCGTCTTTGTGTCTCTCTTGTTCAAATCGCAACTGCTTGCCAAGCCTGAGCATATTAGGACGCCAAGATTGATACTTGTCATCAACAGCATCCATGTGCTGACGATAGGTCTTCCGTGCGAGATGGCCCTCCAGGGTTAACACGACGCGATGCATTTCCTCGAGTGCATCTTGCCGGCCGCCTAGTTCGAATGATGAATGTAAGTCGCCGATGGCAGCTGCCAAGCGGCAGGCCAGATGTCCGGACCCATTGTCGACAGGCAAGCCCAGCGCACGGGACGCGCTGAGGCGGGTCGCCGCGACTACGGGGCAGTCCTTCGCTGAAATCTTCATCTGGGCCACGAGCGATCCGAAGTATTCGCCGACGGCCGAAGGGACACTCTGCCCTTTATAAGCCAGCAAGTAGACCGGACTGAGTTCAGCGCGATGCTCGCCTAGTGCTTCTTCGTAGGGACGCCCGGGCTCCGGCCTCTTTAGGCGCGAGATCGCACTCACGATGTGCTGACTCGACCGGAAATTCCCCGTAAGCGACAAGCGTCGGTCTTTCCCAAATTTTTCCGCAAAGGCTCTCAACTCCGTGGATACCCCACCTCGAAAGCCATAGATCGACTGCTGGGGGTCACAGATGACCTTCACAGGGATGCCAGCGCTGAGGAACCATTCAATGATGCGGAGATCATCGGGATTACAGTCTTGAGCCTCGTCGACAATGATCTCGCCGAACCTTGCGACTAAGGCTTTCGCTAGAGGCGAGTCATTATTTAGTGCCTTGAGACGCCCCAGCGCCAACAGGCGCGCATCCTGGTAGTCAAGCTCACCACGCGCCCTGAAGCGCGCTCGCATGGATTTTGCCGCAGTCAAGTGTGCCTTCGACAAAGAGTCGATCCCCAACTCTTTCAGTTCTTTAGGGATAGCCTCTCCAGTCTCTCGGTCGAAACACTTCAACGGAATCGGCCTAGCCTTATCAAACGGTTTAACCTCCCGGAGCTCCAGATCCGGGATTAGCCTTGGCCGGGCCAGCGAACCTGGGATACCAAATGGCGCCACGAGAACTCGCCACAGGAAGCTGTCGAAGGTTCCGATGAAGTGCGGCATGACTGGGGATGGCAAGAGCCCTTCACGGCGCAGGCGAACATCCAACTCTGACACTGCAACTTCAGTGAATGACAAAAACGCGATGCCGCGCTTCCATCCCTTCCTGTCCAGCAGATGGCGCGCTCTTTCGATCAGCACCCGGGTTTTTCCCGCACCTGGGCACGCCGTAACAAACGCTGAGCCATCGAAGGTGATGACCGTCGCTTGCTCAGCGGTCGGTTTGAATGCCTTCGTCATCGGACCAGCGCCTCAATGGCGACCCGCAGGTAGTCCGGAACCTTGAAGTCCTTAGCCTCCCGCAGACTCTCGGCCAGAGTCTGTGCAAAATCGCCCTTCGGGGTGTTGACAAAGAGCCGCTGGATAGCACGAGCTTTGGCCTCACGGTCAGCGTTCGCCAAGGCGTTCGTCCAGTTGGATTCCGATCTGGGGTGAGCCTTCAGGTAGGCAGCCTTCAGCAGCTCCTCATTGCCCGTTAGCGCAAGCTCGGACTCCAGCGAAAAGTCGTTCACCGATACATCAAGGAAGTCGCCAGCACCTTGCTCGGCCGCAAATGCCAAGAGTTCCGCCCTTCGGCTTGCGCCAGGGCTGAGCTGACCACTCTTCAAGTCCCATCCGTCACCATCAGTGATCGCAACCACGCGATCAGCAATTCGAGCGCCCTGGTGATGCGTGAGCAGCAGTTGCGCATAGGGCATGAAGTCCACGCCCTCAATGGGAACGAAGATGGCCGAGCGGAAGAGTCGCAGCTTCTCGACTTGGTCGTTCAGGACAAACTTCCTGGCAATGACAGGAAGCAGGAGTGCTTCGGCTATACCCTCGACAAGGACGACGCGCCCTCCGAATAGCAAGGCCGATTTGGTGACATCCAGATAGCGGTCGACTTTCCTCCGAGAAATGCCGTCGAGCGCGAGCTCACCGAGCGGCACACAACGGGATGCGCGTCGCTGCACTACTGACATCTTGAATTGCACCTCCAACGGAGCTGCCGGCGCAGCTGCTATTGCCGGGTGAACAGCCTTAGGTAACTCTGTCTCCGGTTGCCTGGACGCAGAGGGAGATGCGGCAATCGGCTTAGGCAATTCGCCGGTAACGCTCACAACAGTTGTGGGCACATCCGCCTGCATCGTAGGCAACTGCACAGAAGCAACTGCGAGGGCATCCGCCGCATCTGGCACGTCGTCCCAGTCTGCTTCGGGAACTGCGGACTCATCTGCAGCCGTCGTCTCAAGCACTGCCGCCGTGCGAAAGACGACGATTTTCTGGTTCTGCACCCAGGCAGAGAGGTTTGGAGAATGTGTGGCGACGACCACCTGTACCCGGCCGGCGGGCGCATCAAGCGGAACCTTCCGCGACTTAGACTTCTCGGCTTGGTCCTCAAGGAAGCCAAGCACCGCGGCCTGAAGCTGGGGATGAAGATGGGCCTCCGGCTCCTCGACCAGAAATAGCGTCAGGTCCACGTCATGCGAGCGCTCCAGCTCGATGGCGATCGTCGCCATGAACAAGAGATTGGCGTAGCCGTGACCCGAGTACCGCAGGTCCTCAGGCTCTAGCCCATGGTCTGCCAACTTGAATCGCAAGTCGCGCGCTATGTCGATCAGGTTTTCGTCGTTTGCGAAGCCCAATGCACTGCCCTGTCGACGCACACCGCCAGTCAACGCCTCCAGATTTCCGTCTACGGCACTTCCAACCCGGGTCAGTATGTCCGATGAGGTTGTTCGGCGAAGCTCTGCCGCGACGTCCTCTGCCTTCTGATTTCCCATGAAGTGGTTCAGAAGCGCATGAATTCGAGTCGGATTACCAGACGCCAGAGCGCGCTTGGCATCCCGCAGCGGAGGCAGATAGACATGTCGAATGGTGTCATGCGCACCAGGCTCCGGTGTCTCTCTGTGCGGACCAGCCCAAAGCCGCGGCCGTACTACTGACTTCCCGCCCGACGCGGCGTACTGCAAGCCGAATTTGCATGAAGACATAGAGTCATCGGTAACGGCGCTGAGAAGGCGACCCGCTTGACCAGGGCTCAGGTCTTCAAAGAGTGCCTCGAGTTCGAAGTCGGGGCGGACGCTGCCAAACCTAACATCTGTTGACTCGCAATACAGCTCACGACGGCCGCTCAACGGGAGCGTTAGAAGTCGCATTGCGTCAATCGCATTGCTCTTGCCACCGTTGTTTTCGCCTACGAAGACAGTTAGGTCCTCATAAAGCGGTATCTCAATCTGATCGAACGAGCGAAAATTCTTCGCCGTCAGCTTCCTCAAGTACACCGGTTCTCCCCCAGAGGCCCTTAAGCCCTTTGTGTGTTCGTAGTTATTCCATGGTCGGTCTATCTTCCAGTCGACTCGCCGCCGAGCCAGATGCCGAGAACATGACTACCTGCCGCGCCTCGAGGCAGCAAGGCTTAGCACGCGGCATCCGCATCGTTCCCCTCCCACCTGCATGACTGGTTCGCCATCGACGGCGGTCGTCACTGCTGCCGCGCCGACCGGTGAGCCAATGACGGCTTCCTGCAAGGAACCGTGAGACCGGTAAGTTGCCGCGAATGACGGCAAGCGCTGCAAAGCAAAAATTTAACTGCGTCAAGCGAACTTCCGATCTTGGTCGAAAGAAGCCGGTAACACATATGGATAATAAACGAAACAAATAATTGCGTCTCCGCTTCGCGGACCGCACTGCTCCAGGTTCGCTATCCACTCATCCCTGACGGGACTGGCATTCGCCAGCCTTCCACATCCCTGACGCCTACGGCCCGGCTTCCAGCTTCGGGCCTGCGCGCTTGCGCTTGCGTGCGGTTTGCACATCGTGGCGGCCGTTGCCATGTCCAGCCGTGTCTCCTGACTCCATCACCTTGCTCGCGACTGTAGCCCGTGGCCGCGTGCCGTCAAGGCGCGCCAGGCCGTGTCCTCGGCTGCGCCTGCGGGCCGCTCCACCCTGACGCTTTTCTCCTTGACGGCCCCCGTCCGTGGGCTCCTGACCGTCGCGGGCGATGAACTCAGGAAAGACGGTGGCAACAGGGCCAACCGGGTTCTTCGTGCCAACCGCACCGAACAGCCACAAAGGCTGGGCTCCGAATCTTGGAATCCGGTGTGCGGTGTGAACAGCAAACCCTTTTCGTCAGGAGTAAAGACCATGCTTGCATCCCGTTTCGCTTCCCATTCCCCGGTACTGCGCAGCGATTCCCCGCTGTCCGACGACCAGATTCACCGCGTGGCCCCGTCCATCTTCGCGGACGCCCCGCATGAGAGCCGTTCCGAGCGGTACAGCTATATCCCCACCGCCGCCGTGCTGACCGAACTGCGCAAGGAAGGGTTTCAGCCCTTCATGGTGGCGCAGACCCGCACCCGCGTTGCCGACCGGCGCGACTTCACCAAGCACATGATTCGCCTGCGCCATGCCAGCCAGATCAACGGCGCGGAAGCCAACGAAATCGTGCTGCTCAACTCCCATGACGGCACCAGTAGCTATCAGATGCTGGCCGGCATGTTCCGCTTTGTCTGCGCCAATGGCCTTGTCTGCGGCGACACCGTGGCCGATGTGCGCATTCCCCACAAAGGCGATGTGGCCGGTTCCGTTATCGAAGGCGCTTATGAGGTATTGAGCGGCTTCGAGCGGGTGAAAGAGAACCGCGAAGCCATGCGGGCCGTGACGCTCGACGATGGCGAAGCCGAGGTATTCGCCCGCGCCGCGCTGGCCTTGAAATACGACGACCCGGACAAGCCCGCGCCGGTGTCCGAATCGCAAATCCTGATGCCGCGCCGCTTCGTCGACCGCCGCCCGGACTTGTGGAGCGTATTCAACCGCGCCCAGGAGAACCTGACCAAAGGCGGCTTGTCCGGGCGCAGCGCCAACGGACGCCGCCAGCGCACCCGCCCCGTACAGGGCATTGATTCCGATGTGCGCCTGAACCGCGCCCTGTGGCTGCTGGCCGATGGCCTGCGCCAGTTGAAAGCCTGATTCCCCTACGCGGCAGGGGCAGGCAGCAACCCTTGCCGCGTCATTCGCTGCTGCATTCCATCCTCGCAAGGAGTCATCACCATGAACGCCACCAACCACACCGAGACCCAAGCCATCCACGCCGCCGCCAGCGCCGCACCTGCCATCCCGCTCGAAGCCGCCGACCCCACCAAGAACCTGATTCTGGTGCCGCTGTCGCGGCTGGTATCGCGCCCCAAGGGCTGCAACGTGCGCAAGAGCCCGCGCATGTCCATTCCCGAACTCGCCGCCAGCATCCAGCGTGTCGGCCTGCTGCAAAACCTGATCGTCACCGCGACCGCTGACGGCGAGCAATACGAAGTCGTGGCCGGTGGCCGTCGCCTTGCCGCCTTGAAGCTGCTGGCGAAGAAGCGCCGCATCAGCAAGGAATGGGAAGTGCCTTGCCTGCGGGTGGCCAACGCCACTGCCCGCACGGCGAGCCTCACCGAGAACGTGCAGCGTGAAGCCATGCACCCGGCAGACCAGTTCGAAGCCTTCGCCGCGCTGGTGATGGATGGCCGCAGCATTGAGGACATAGCGGCAGATTTCAGCGTCACGCCGCTGGTGGTGCAGCGTCGTTTGAAACTCGCCAACGTGTCGCCGCGCCTGCTGGCCGACTACCGGGCCGAAGCCGTCAGCCTTGACCAGTTGATGGCCCTTGCGATTACCGACGACCATGCCGCGCAGGAAGCCGCGTTCTACGATGCGCCGACATGGCAGCGCCATCCCTCGTACTTGCGCGAACGCCTGACCGAGCGGGAAATGGATGCCCATCACCATCCGCTGGTGCGCTTCGTCGGGCTGGACGCCTACGAAGCCGCAGGCGGTGGCATCCGTCGCGACTTGTTTGCCGAAGGTGATACCGGCGTGTATCTGACCGATGCGGCGCTGCTGGAACGGCTGGCGCAGGACAAGCTGGCAGGTATTGCCGCCGAGGTGAAGGCCGAGGGATGGGCATGGGTGGATGCCACGCCTTCTGTCACCCATGCCGACCTTCATACCTTCCAGCGCGCCCCGAGGGAGCGCCGCGAACCGAACAAGCGCGAAGCCGCCCGCATCGAGACGCTGCAAGCCAAGCTGCACGCACTGGCCGAAGCCGTGGATGCCGCGCTGGACGCCGACGACGAAGACAAGGCCGACGCCTTGCAGGAGGAAGGCGAACGCCTGGGCGAGCAGTTGCAGGCGTTGGAAGATGGCTTGCAGGACTACAGCGCGACCGTGAAGGCCGCAGCCGGTGCCATCGTCACTATCGACCGCAACGGCGCAGCCGTCGTGCATCGTGGCCTGATGCGGGAAGCCGAAGCCCGCGCACTGCGCACGCTGGAACGCTTGCGGCAGGGGTTCGGCAGCGAAGGCGAAGCCGGGAACGACGACGAGGAAGAAGCCGACGGCGCACCCAAGACCGCCTCTATGTCCGACCGGCTGGCGCAGCGCCTGAGCACCCACCGCACCGCCGCGCTGCAAATCGAAGTCACCCGGCATCCGCAAGTGGCACTGGCGGCGCTGGTGCATGGCATGGTGCAGACCGTCTTGCAGGAAAGCCGCTACGGCCTGAACCGTGACAGCCTGCCGCTGGGCGTGCGCCTGACCGTGCAAGACAGGCTCGAAGGCATGGCCCCGGACTGGCCGGAATCGCCTGCTGCCGTGGCGCTGCGCGAACTGCAACAGGTGGCAGGCGATGCCTTGCCGCAGGACAGCGCCGAACTGTTCGCCGCATTGCTGGCAAAGCCGCAGGATGAACTGGTGCGGCTGCTGGCCGTGTGCGTGGCGTCCACGGTGGACGTAGTGACGCCACGCGCCACGGCGCAGCAACCGGGTGCGGAACTGGCGCAGGCCGTGGGGCTGGATATGGCCGCATGGTGGCAGCCGACCGCCGAAGGCTACTTCAAGCACGTTTCCAAGGCCGCGATTCTGGACGCCGTGGGCGAGTTTGCGCCAGAGCATGTCACCCGGCTGGCGAAGTTGAAGAAGGCCGACATTGCCAGCGAAGCCGAACGGCTGGCCGATGGCACTGGCTGGATGCCTGCCATCTTCCGCGCCGAAGGCCCGCAGCAGGATGCGCAGGCCGTGGCAGATAATGAAGACGCCGAAGCACCGGAAGTTGCCGCTATGGCGGATGAATCGACGCAGCCCGAGCGACAGGCCGCGTGATCTCTCCATCCATGCAAGCAAGCGCCTTGGTTTCGGCCAAGGCGGTTTGCTGCCCAATCAGCACCGGCCCCAAGCCGTGCCGCCTTGGGGCCGGTGGTCAAAAATCCGGGCACGGCAGTGNCCACGCCCGGTTCCAAGGCCCAGCGATAGCATGGCAGGTCAACGACCTGCCAGAGTGTTAAGCACAAAGTCGGCGCGCTGCGCTACGCCGACCTTGGGCAGCAGCGATACCGCATAGCCCAGCGCCGGATAAGCGTGCTGGAGCCGCTCGAATTCGATCAGGGCGGCATCCATGTCGTGGCGGCGCTCCGCATCCTGCACATAGATGTCGGGCCAGGGTGGCGCGAGGAAAACGCACGGGTGGTAGCGGTACTGCTGACCGAGAGTGTCCAGCACAGGTTCGCCGGTCAATGCCTGGAGTGCTGCCGCCGCGTCGATCAGGCCACGGTCAAAGAACACCCATTGCGAGCCGTCGCGTGATGCATGGGCATGGTCATCCAGCGCCATGTCGATGGCCCGGCGCAGGAAGGCCGTCATGTCGAGCCACGGCAGGGCTCGGCCGCCTGTGCGGGTTTGTTCCTGCACGATGCGCCGTCCGGGTTCTTCGACAACGGCATGGCCGCGTTGCTGGAGTTCGGCCAGCAGGGTTGATTTGCCGCCGCCCGAGCAGCCGGAAATGATGACGAAGGGGTTCATGGTGTCGGTGTCCGATTAATAAGTGGGTTTAGCTGTGCTGGCCAGCGGTGGGGAACGTCGGGCGTGNCGGCGCATCGCGCCGCCGGGCTTTCGGGCTGCGCCCCGTTCCGCCAAGCCGTCACGGCCATGAGGCATCAATCCCTCACGCCTTCGCGCCTGCGGCGCTGCGCGCTACCGCTTGCGAGATAAGGGCCTCGCCGCATTGGGCAGGGCTGGTGGGGCTACGCCCCGGCTTGCCGCAGCAGGTTGTGCAAAAGCGTCTCGTGTCCGACGCTGGCGGTTCGTTGCCTGTTCGTCACGAAGGACGGTTCACGGACACGTCGCCCGGCCTTGCTATGGGGATTCCACGCCACGCCTCAAGCATGTGCCGCGAGCGGTGGCAGGGGGGCGCTCTGGCCTTGTCGTCGGCGCATTGACCTGGCTCGTGTCAGAGCGCAAGTCGGTGAAGCCGTCGCGCGGGGATGCCGAGTCGGCCATGTCTCCATTCGGGAGCGGTCGGCCTGTACGTCCTTGTCCTTGTCGTGAATCCTGGCGGTGGCGCGGCTGCGCCTTGGGCTTCATGGCCGCAACCTTGCAGCGCAAACAATTTCCCCTGCGCTGCGCGCATTCCTCGCGGGCCAAATTGTGTACGCTTCCAGGTTCTCCACGGTGTTGCGACCGCTGCGCGGTGCGGCCCGCCCATCCCCCGCCGGGCGGATCACAACAAGGACGCACTGACGCGACCTTGATTCACCCGAAAGGAGAAAACATCATGGCTAACATCGGCACCTTCACCGCAGACAAAGACGGCTACACCGGCACGCTGCGCACCCTAACGCTCAACGTCAAGGTCAAGCTGGTTCCCAACGACAAGGGCAATACCGAGAGCGCCCCCGACTTCCGCCTCCAAGCGGCAGGCCACGACTTCGGCGCAGCGTGGAAGAAAACCACCGAGGCCGGGCGGGATTACCTGTCGGTGGCCATCGACGATCCTTCGTTCCCGGCGACGGTCTATGCCCGCCTGATCGAAGGCGAGAACGGCACGCACGACCTGATCTGGTCGCGCAGCAAGCCCAGGGCGGCCTGACGGCCGCCGCGG
>NZ_CBCSJH010000001.1:630534-637681 GCF_965139195.1 Bordetella tumbae
CCCCCCCCGCGCCCCGCCCATAGTGGCGGGGCACAGATCTATGCACGCATGACCTTATTCCAGTCGATGCTATGACCAGCAGCTTCAAGCTCACGCGCAAGCGCCTGTTTCCAGCCTCCGCCGCTATCCATCGTCTCCCAAACAACACCGGCAAAATCGCTTGGAATCTCCACTGCGCCGCGCTTGAGAGCACATACCTTTTCTCTGCCCAGGCGACCAATAAAATATCCCAACTCCAAAAGCACATTTTGTCGTGCCCTGGGTTCAGGCGTTCCTCCTTTTACGCAGCCCTCATCGTCAGGTGTAAGCAGGACTACTGCGAAACCAACGTCACTGTGAGCAACTACTTTTTCGATAATTGTTCGTCCTTGGTTAGCCTGTTCGTGCAAGATGATGGCTTCAAGTCCAATGCGCTCAAGAAATCGCGCCACTGTTTCACGAGCGCCATCATCGTGGCCATGCACAATAAATACCTTGCGCGAAAACTGAGCTTTTAACATGGTCTCTGTGTTTCCCTTGGCCTGGATATAATTCTTGTAATCGCGCACAAATGGAATGATTAGCTGGCCAGTAAGTGCGTGGATTCCAGCAATGATCTTCTTGCCAGAATAGAAAAAATGGTGCCCGAAGTCGGTAGCATAACTAGGGTCTGCCGCCAGCTTCTCAATCAAAAGCAACGTCAACCCCAACACCTGTCTGGGCTCATCTGGCCAAACAAGCCGGGCGCTCCCAACCATGCTGCCCCCGGTTTTTTCGCTTTCAGCGATGAACGCTTCTACGTCGAGGCCTTCCGTGAGCTTGGCGTTGTACGGCTCAAGGTCAGGATGTCGTAGCAGTTGAGCAATTTTCTTGAGAGGTCTTTCGTAGGTTTGAAGCTGCGACGCCTGCAAATCTAGGACTGCATTATTTATTTCCGAGAATATGTCTTGAGCCATTACTCATCCTCACCCGGCTTCAATCTGGCTTCGGCCGCTTTTTGAAGGATGCTCTCTCGATACTTTTCCTTCATTTGATCTGCAAGAGGCCCGACAATAGGGTTTGCAGAATATTCTCCTACGCGCTCGTCGATCATTCGATTGACCGACTGAATTGCAGCCTCAATGCTGGCGGGATCATTTGGATCAAAGTTTACGACCCCCAGTTCGCCGTCTAACTCGCTCAAGGCGCGCTGCGCATCTTTCAGATTCTTCTGGAGTTTATCCAGTCCAGTAATTTTGAACATGACTCACCTCCAGTTAGTTTTTCGAAGCTTCGGAGAATGATGAGATTTCCTGGGCAACATGATCCATTAGTTCTCGAGCGTTTTGGTGATCACTACCTGCATACGTCAGGACTAGCAACGTAAGTGGATGAACATTCAGCAAGGCACATAGATCTTCTATTTTATTCAATGTTGGGCTTTTCAGTCCTCGCTCCAGAGAGCTGAGGTAGGTGCGGCTGGACACATCTGAGAACGCCTCTTGGCTCAGGCCACGCGCCTTCCTGATCCGCCGCAGTGCATCGGGCAACGATGGCTTGCGCGTTGTCATTCTGGACTCTCCCCAAAATCCAGAATGACAACTCGTTGCGCCCTATAGGGCTACAATCTATAGTATTCATTTTGATGCGTTTGTGCCTTTACGGAACTCCGTATCGGCGGGTTTCCTCCAAACCGGAGAGCTTGAATCGTGTCTTTCCTGACTTCCGCACATACGCCTTCGTGCCTTTACACTTCTGTGCATGCGTGGTCATGCGCTTGTGTGCTTTCGTGGGAAGGCCGGAAAGCGTCTTGGCGGTTTTGCGCATCCGTGGGAGTGCAGCCATGAAGCCGCTCATCACCGCCGACGAGCGCACGCGCTTGCTGGCCAACGGCCAGGCCCGCGCTGCCGGCCAAGTCATCGACCCATTGCCTGTGGTGCGGCTGTTCACGCCGGATGCGCACGCGACCTGGCTGCTGGCGTCGCTCGATCCTGCGGATGGCGACACCTGCTATGGATTGATTGACCTCGGCATCGGGATGCCGGCGCTGGGCACGGTCAAGCTGTCCGACCTGGCCGGCATCGTCGGGCCGCGCAAGCAGCCCGTGATGCGCGATTGCTACTTTCAGGCGACGCGGCCGCTGTCGGAGTACGTTCGACTGGCTCAGGAAGACGGTTCGACACCGGACTGATGCAGGCCCGCGCGGCGAGGCCAAGCGCAGCGCATTGTGACTATTTCCGTCTCACTCAAGACCCATCTGGTCTGAATCCACACTCTTGCACCGAAGCGGTGCAAGCCTGCTATAAACAGTCATGGTCTTTGGCCCGGGCTGCGGCACGGTATCGGCTGCTGACCGTCAATTCCAGGCGGCGCAGCCGTCGCATTCAGACGATTTTCGCAATGCACCGGAGCCAATCGGACTTGATACCCGCAGTTTCAGCTTAACCCGATCACGATGACGTTTTGATGTTGAAACGGTGGCTCCCGCACGCCGAAAGCCGCAGCGACGTTCCTGCTGACTGACAGGAGGTTGCGTCATGGCTGGCCCGAGTGCCGTACATCGAGAACATTGGTATCCGACCGCCGCGTATCTCTACACGCTGCACCTTGATGGCCCGGCCTTGGCCTGGGAGTACCTGCGCCGCGATCCCAACTACCGGCTCGACTGGCTGCGCCGTCGCCGCCGCCCGGATGCAGCGCACGCCTGGGGCCTGCGCCTGCTGGAAGACCCGGCCCTGGACGCGCGCGACGCGCATCCGGCCTGGTTCCCCGATCACGGCAGCGTGGTGCAGCTTTATCCCGATGCCGACCCGCCGCCCGAAGCCTACGCCTTCGAGTTCTGGCGCCTCCCCGGCCGCAAGCACCTGATCCACGACGGCGAGCGCCTGGTGCTGGTGTCACGCTGGCCCGGCTGCTGCCTGCGGCTCGCGCTGGCGCCGGGCCTGGAAGACGGCATGGCTTACCTCTACGCCACCCGCGCCTGCGCCACACCTTGCGCGCGCTATCAGGCACTGGTGGCCGAGTTGGATAAGCTGGCGGCGCTGCCGGATGCCGTGCCTGCGGCAGCGGCCCGTTCCCGGCCCACGCTCGCGGCGGTGCAGGAACTGCACACGCTCCAAGCGCTCGACGCGACCCTGGCGGGCGCGTCTTTGCGTGAGGTGGCCGAAGGGTTGTTCGGCGTGGATGCCGTGGCCGCCGACTGGCACGCCGACAGCGCCTTGCGTGCCCGCGTGCGGCGGCTGGTGCGTCGCGGCGAGGCGCTGATGCGCGGCGGCTATCGCAGCCTGGCGCAGCTTGCGCCAGTTGCATCGTAGTGAGGGGGGACGTTTTGCAGCCCCTGCAATTCGTCCCTTAGCAGGAAGCCTGAATTTCTCGAAAGTGCCTCCATCCGGTCGCGTGGTGTGGCCGGGCTTGATGGAGGTAAATCCCATGCGACCCGCTCCCTTGCGGCCCTCTGTAACCGCTCCTTCCGCTGTTGTCGCTGCGCCCGCGCAGCCTCAACGCTACCTGACCAACGACGAAGCCGCCGACTACCTGCGGCTGTCGCCCCGCACGCTGGAGAAACAGCGCGTGATCGGCGGCGGGCCGAAGTTCCGCAAGTTCGGCCGGCGCGTCATGTACGCCGTGGCCGACCTGGATGCCTGGGCCGATGCGCGCAGCTTCGATGCCACCTCCGACCCGGAGTACGCCGAGCGTCATGCGGGTGACTACCGTGACCGCCGCTGATCGCAGGTTCACGGGTAGCCGCCGTCATGTCCAGTTCCGCGCTGCTGTCCTGGCAGCCGCCGATGCGGGAGCGCGAACAGCTCGACCTGTTCCGCGCCTTGCCGGGCGACATGGCGCCGCGCGACAGCCAGGACTTGATGGCCTATCCGTTCTTCTCGCTGGCGAAATCCAAGCGGGTCAAACCCATCGACTTCCGGGCGGGAAACGTGACGATTCGCGTGGAAGGCACGCAGGAGCATGGCATTGCCACCATCTGGGATGCCGACATCCTGATCTGGGCCGCCAGCCAGATCGTGGAAGCGAAGGACGCGGGCCTGCGGCCGTCGCGGCTGATGCACGCCACGCCTTACGAGATCCTGCGCTTCATCGGGCGCGGCACCGGCTCACGCGACTACCAGCGACTCAAGGCGGCACTCGACCGACTGCAATCGACCACGGTGGCCACATCCATCCGCGAGACGACCGGAAGGCGCTTGCACCGTTTCTCGTGGATCAACGAGTGGAAGGAACTGGCCGACGCCAGCGGCACGCCATTGGGCATCGAACTGATCCTGCCGGACTGGTTCTACGCGGGCGTGCTCGATGCTGCCCTGGTACTGACCATCGACCCGGCGTATTTCCGGCTCACGGGCGGCATCGAACGCTGGCTGTACCGCCTGGTGCGCAAGCACGGCGGCAGGCAGGAATACGGCTGGCAGTTCGACTTCCGTTACCTGCACCAGAAATCGGGCAGCAGCACGCGATTCTCGGATTTTGCCTACGACTTGCGTGCCCTGGTCGCCCGGCAATCCCTGCCAGGGTACGAGCTGGGCATCGTGCGGATTCCCGAGGACGACGTGGAATTGCTGACCTTCCGGCCCGTGCCGTCCACGGCACGGGGATAACTGGTGGACAAGCTGTGAATAGTGTCGTGCTATCAGGAGTAAGGGGTATCGTGCTATCGGGAGTACGACTATCGTGCTATCAGGAGTACGAAAACGCCGGAAAGCCAATAACGGCGCGGGTTTGCGCGCCCTCTAACATACCTAACTTAAATTCTCTAACTTTTAGTAGAGAAGCGCCGTTGCGGTGGACAACTGGCGAAAGGCAAAAAGCGCCGCCAATCCGAAGGCAAGACCAGCCCCAACACCAACCCCATTCGGCAAGGCAAAACCGCGCCGGCTTTCCAGATCGGAGGGCTGCGCCATGATCGTCGCCTTGCTCAACCAGAAAGGCGGCGTCGGCAAGACGACGCTCGCCACCCACATCGCGGGCGAACTGGCGATGCGTGGGCAGTCGGTTATCCTGCTGGATGCCGACCCGCAGGGCTCTTCGCTGGACTGGACGCAGCGCAGAAGCCAGCAGGGCTTGCCCCGGCTGTTCAGCGCCGTGGGGCTGGCAAGGGAAACCCTGCATCAGGAAGCGCCAGAACTCGCCAGGAGGGCCGATCATGTCGTCATTGATGGCCCACCCAGGATTGCCGCCTTGGCGCGCTCCGCGCTGCTGGCAGCCGAGCAGGTGCTGATCCCGGTCCAGCCCAGCCCGTATGACCTGTGGGCCAGCGCCGAAATGGTGGCACTGATCCGTGAAGCGCAGGTGTTCCGGCCGCAGCTAGCAGCGGCCTTTGTCATCAACCGGCGCGTCAGCACCACGGTGATCGGTCGGGAGGCACGGCAGTCGCTGGCCGAACAACCGCTGCCGGCGCTGCGTGCGGAGGTTCGGCAAAGGATCGTCTTCGCAGACAGCGTGGCCGCTGGCCGGCTTGCACGCGAGACGGCGCCCGACAGCGCCGCCGCACGCGAGATCAACGCACTGGTGGACGAACTGCTGCGGTGGCCGACATGACAGCGAAGCTGCCACCGAACAGCAAGCGCAGGGCAAAGCGTGTCGGCATCGGTGCGCGCCCGCCTGCGAATCCGCACGCCGAGGCGTGGATTCGCCAGGGCGATGCCGATGCGCTCAACAAAGGCGACCTCTACACCGCACGCCTGACGCTCGACGTGACGCCCGCGCTGCGCGCGCGCGTCAAGGTGTCGGCCTTCACGCGGGGCGTGACCGTGGCCGACCTGCTGCGCGGCCTGCTGGAACGAGAGTTCCCCGACAACCGCACGGAGACCACGCCATGAACGTAACCGCTGCACCCGCCGCGAACACGGCTACGGATCCCACATCGACCACGCCAGCGCCTTCGCCTTCGACACTCGCTGGCCAGGCCGGCAGCGTGCCGCTGACCCGCGTGTCGCTCGCCTACATCGAGCCGCGCTTCAAGCTCTATCTGCGTTTTGGCGTACCGGCGCGCACGCTCCTGCTCGACCGCTGGCGGCGCTGCGCGGTGTTCCTGCCTGGCGCGACGTTCTGCCGCATCCGCTGGCACGCCAACGACTACGGCACGATCCGCTGGCAGCTCATGGTGATGCAGGCCGGCACGCCGCTGGACGACGTGCAGCGCATTCCTGGCGTACAGCCTGGTGCGCGTCTGCTGCTGCACGCCGAGGGTGACGCCAACGTGCGCGCCGTGCTGGAACGTATCGACCGCATTGAGGCATTGGGTATCGCCACCATCGACGTGTCGCCCGCGTACTGGCGCACGCTGGGCAACCGTCTGGCGGCCCGCCTGCCGCTACCCGAATACACCACCGAACGGCATGCCGCCTGGCTGGCTGGGAGGATGCTGCCATGACCGCTGACGCCGCCACCGCGCGCGCACCCGAAACCGCGTCGCATCCTCTCTCGCGCCTGCGCGCTCGCATCGTGCTGGCGGGCTTCGCCGCTGTCGGCCTTGCTGCGCTGGCCTGGGCGGCGTTCGTGCAGCCGCCGCCACGCCTGATCTACAACCCATCCGACAGCGTTCCGGTCGGTTGGTATCGCGTGCAGCCGGTCGACCATCGGGTCGCCTCGCTACCGCGTCCCTTGTCCGTGGGCAGCATCGTCCTGACCCGATTGCCCGCCGACGCTGCCGCGCTCGCAGCGCAGCGCGGCTACCTGCCGACGCGCATTCCGCTGCTCAAACGTGTGGGGGCGGTCGCCCCGCAACACGTCTGCATCGTTGCCGGGCAGGTACGCATCGACGGCGTGCCTTCGGCCACCGTGCTGCCTGCCGACCGACTGGGCCGGCCGCTGTCATTTTGGCCGCAATGCCGCCACCTTGGGCCTGGCGAACTGTTCTTGTTGAGCGCGACCAATCCGGCATCGTTCGACAGCCGCTATTTTGGGCCGGTCAGTGCATCCGCCGTGATCGGCGTCGCGCATCCGGTCTGGCTGGAGACACGCCCATGATGGCCGCCGATTCGCTGCACGTTGTCGTGCATCTCATCGTGCCATCGGGCATGTCGATCCAGTGGCTTTCCGCATGTCGTCGCGTGTGCAGTGCGAGTGCATCTGCACCGCACGTCGCGCTGTCTCCGGCGTAGCCGTCCAACGTGCAGGCGTCTTGCCTCGAACGCGCCCGGTCTACGGCCATCGGCATGCCCATCTGCGCGTTCGC
>NZ_CBCSJH010000001.1:637687-637780 GCF_965139195.1 Bordetella tumbae
CGCCTGGAGCACCAGCGACAGGCAAAGGCGGAAGGCAAGACAAAAGGACGCGGCACCGGGCCGCGTCGCAAGCCAGTCTGCACGTGGGGGTGG
>NZ_CBCSJH010000001.1:637790-757073 GCF_965139195.1 Bordetella tumbae
GCACGGAGCGGCTTCGCCGCCGTGCCGCGTGGGGTGCGAGGCCCGCGCCAATGCAGGCATGTCCGCGTGCTCCGCACGACCGGACACGCCATAGCTTGCAGGGACCGCAGCCATGACCGACCGCCGCGACGACGATTTCCGCGTGCGCCCCAGCGCCTTGAAGGACCGGAGCAAAGGCCAGGGCCAGAGCTTCGTTTCCAAGGTGCTTAAGCAGGCTGGCAAGGCCAGCGGCGGCAAGTCCACGGTGCGCCGTCCGGTATCGGCGCGTGGCACCGGCCAGCGCCCCGGCNCGCGCCNGGGGNGNGGCCACACGGCAGCGCGCTTCGCCGGGGCGAAGCTAACGCCCATGTCGCGGCGCGTGACCATCAAGACGCTGCTGGTCAATCACCAGGGGGCCAGCCCGCAATCGCTCGCCAAGCACCTGCGCTACGTCGAGCGCGACGGCGCAGGCCGCGATGGCGAACCCGGCCGGGCCTACGGGCCACAGGCCGACGAAGCTGAGCTGGACGCCTTCAAGGAACGCTGCGCCGACGACCGGCACCATTTTCGCTGCATCGTTTCCCCGGAAGACGGCGCGGAACTGGACGACCTGCGCACCTACACCCGGCATCTGGTGAACCGCATGGAAGCCGACCTGGGCACGCGGCTGGATTGGGTGGCGGTGGATCACTGGAACACCGACAATCCGCACACCCACCTGATCGTGCGCGGGCGCGACGACACCGGCAAAGACCTCATCATCGCGGGCGACTACATCGCCCACGGCTTCCGCCATCGCGCCGCCGAACTGGCGACCGAATGGCTGGGGCCGCGCACCGAGCTGGAGATTCAGCAGGCCTTGGGGCGCGAGATGGATCAGGAACGGTGGACGAGCCTGGATCGCACGTTGCAACGTGAGGTCGGCGAGGACGGCCGGGTGCAGGTCGAGCGCTTCAACGAACCTCGACTGCTACGCCAGCGCCTGCTGCTGATCGGCCGCCTGCAACGCTTGCAGCGCCTGGGCTTGACCGACGAGGCGCAGCCCGGCTCCTGGGTCATACATGCCGATGCCGAGAAGACCTTGCGCGCCCTGGGTGAGCGTGGCGACATCATCCGCACCATGCAACGGGCCATGCGCGGCCAGCAGCGCGAGTTAGCGGTGTTCGAGCCGGGCGACGACGGCCGCACCATCATCGGCCGCGTGGCTGCCAAGGGGCTGGCCGACGAACTGCGCGACCGAGGCTATCTGGTCATCGACGGCACAGATGGCAAGGCCCACTACGTCGCACTGAACGCCCGTGACGAGCTGGCGAACTATCCCACGGGCGCGGTGGTGGAGGTGAAGGGTTCGGCCGACGTGCGCGCCGCCGACAAGAACATCGCCGCGCTGGCGAGTGATGGCCTGTACCGCGCCGATCACCACCTGGCCATCGAACAGGGCCGGGCCAAGCCCGGNCGCGACCCGCAGGAGGTTGTCGCCGCCCATGTCCGGCGGCTGGAAGCGTTACGCCGGGCCGGCATCGTCGCGCGCGTGACCGAAGGACTATGGAAGGTGCCCGACGACCTGGCCGAGCGTGGCCGCCAGTACGATGCGCAGCGCCTGGGCGGCGTGGCCGTGGAACTGAAATCGCACCTGTCCATCGAGAGGCAGGCGCGCGTGATTGGTGCCACCTGGCTCGACCAGCAGTTGATCGGCGGTGGCTCGGGCCTGGGCGAGCTGGGCTTTGGCGGCGAAGTGAAGCAGGCGATGCAGCAGCGCGCCGATTTCCTGGCCGAACAGGGGCTGGCCGAGCAGCGCGGGCAGCGCGTGATTCTCGCCCGCAACTTGCTGGGAACCCTGCGCAATCGGGAACTGACGCAAGTCGCCAAGGACATTGCCGCCGACACTGGCTTGGAGCATCGCCCGGTGACTGACGGGCAGCGCGTGGCCGGCATCTATCAACGCTCCGTCATGCTCGCCAGCGGGCGCTACGCGATGCTCGATGACGGAATGGGATTCAGCTTGGTTCCGTGGCGTCCGGTGATCGAGCAGAGGCTGGGGCAGCAGCTTGCCGCGATGGTGCGCGGTGGCGGCGTGTCGTGGGAGATTGGACGGCAGCGTGGGCCAACTGTTGGTTGAAACGGCATGCATTCATGAGAAGCTCGAAGGTATGCGCTTGGAGCCGCCTGAGGAGACGCTTCGCGATCATCGAACCAGCGAGCAACGCAATGCCGATGGTGAGTCCTCGCAATACAACAGGGGGAGTGAGCGCGCCGGATGCGTCGAAGGTGCCGAGCTTGCCCGCGTATAGAAGGATTGCGCTTGCCGCCTCCGATCCGAGGAATGCGCCACTGCTCATGCCGTAACCAGAGAAGACCGGCGCGCTGAGCGGTCCGGTGGACAATACTAATCCGGTAAGAAATCCGACCAGCGCCCCAGCGAGGGCTCATATGCCAGATGCGCAGGTGGACATGAGCGCGCCTGATGATGGGGCGTAGCGGGATCATCGCGAGGAAGAAGGCGGCTAGGAATACGTCCACGATGGCGGGTGGAATCGTCAGCAGCGTTGGGGGGCGCCTAACACTGCTGCTGGAACACCGGTCAGCGAGTAGCAAGCACCCGTCGCCAACGAAATTCGTGCCACCAAGCGATCGCTCATCCGATATTGCCGAACAGAGAGGCGATCGCCATGATGGGCACAGCGCTCCGTCGCCCGTACAAGCTCACAAGGACGGGCAGCATGATCAGTGACGAGCCTGTGCAAATCATACCGCTGAGGACGCCTGCGCCAAGTGCGAAGAGGAAAATAAGCGATAGTGAGAGCATATGCCGTAACGTCAGCCTGGACCGTCGCTCGCAGCCGCGAGCAGCGGCACCAGGATGTCGCTGATCGGCGTCGGAACACCGTGAGCCCGGCCGCGACGCGCGATGATGCCGTTGCGGATATCCCATTCCAGTGGTCGGCCAGTTTCCCGATCCGTGAGGATGGAGGTGCCCATGTCCGCAGGGGCCGACTGGAATTTGCCGAGGATCTCTTGCGGCACTTCCACACCGAGTTCAATGCCCTCTGCGTTTGCCACGGCCAGGCATTCCCGCAAATAGGCCAGCGCCAGCCCGGCGATGTCAGCGCGGCTGAACATGCCCGAACGACGATGTGTGAGTGCCATGAGGCCTGCTACCGCGTTCTGCAACAGCTTGCGCCAGGCCAGGGAACTGAAGTTTTCGGCCAAGTCCGCGGCGCACCGCGTGCCTTGCAGTGCCTGGGCCACGACACGCGCGGCAGCCGTGTCTGGCAGAGTCAGGCGCGCCTCGCCGCGCAGGCGGACCGAGCCATCGGATTGCGTCTGCGCAGGAAACCACACGACAGCGGGGACGATGTGCCCGCCTGGCGCGTGCGGGCGCACCATCTCAATCTGTTCGATCCCGTTCTGCAAGACGCACACGACGGTTTGCGGGCCGACCAGCGCCGAGAGCCATTCTGCTGCCGCATCGATCTGCGTGGTCTTGACTGCCAGAAACACAAGATCAGCCGCGTGTGTGATCTGCTTCTGGCTCGTCCGAACCGGGCCGGGGACAGTCATGGGACGGCCATCTTCCAGCAGCGTCAGGTGATCGCGGGGAGTCCGTCCACACAGCAAGGGTGTGCGGCCGACCTCATGCAGCATCGCCGCGACCGTGGTGCCGATCGCGCCGGGCCCCACGACTGCGACAACAGGGATGATTTTAGTGGCCATGAAAGTGGATTCCTTTAAGGGCATCTATCCAAGGGCAGGTTGTGTCCCTCGTACGGTGAATGTAATATATTACATATGCATAAGGATGTTGGTAATTTAATTACAGAGGCCGAGCAACGATTGCGGCAATGGATCGGCAGTATTCAAGCACGAAGCGGCGACCTCGCCGCGAGCGAGGCTAAGGTTGTCGATCTGCTGCTCAGCGATCCTTTGTTTGTTGGGACCAGCACGACCGTCCAGGTTGCTGTCCGGGCCGGTGTTTCGCCGCCTACGGTGATCCGCGCGGCGCGTGCGCTTGGGTTCAGCGGCTTTCCCGAACTGAAGATCGAAATTGCCCGTGCTCGCGGCACAGCCCGGTTCTTCGCTCCGCCCGAAGTGCTCAGCGCGGATGCGACGTCGGCCTCCGTGCTGGAAACCTCCATCCGTGCCGGCACCGATGCATTGACTGCGCTGGGCGGGGCCATCGAACTCTCTTCGCTTGATAAGGCCGTCGGTTTGATACAGGACGCGCGGCAGGTCTTTGCGTTCGGTGCCGGTCCTTCCTCGACGGTTGCTGCCGATGCGGTCTTCCGTCTGCGCGCGGTCGGCGTGATGACCGTGAGCATCCCGGATCACTTGTCGGCCATGATTGCAGCACGGCTCCTGGGCGCCGAGGACGTCGTCATCGCCGTCAGTTCGACTGGCCGCACGTCATCCACGCTTGCCGTCGCCGATGCAGCGTCATCGGCCGGCGCCTCGCTGATTGCCATCACCAACCAGTACGACACGCCTTTAGCAACCCTCGCGGACGTCGCACTTGTCGTCGGCGGCGCGCCGCTACCGGCACAGATGGCCGCTGCGGGAAGTCGGCTGGCGCAACTCGTCGTTCTTGATGCGCTGGTCGCCACCCTTGCGCTGCGCGATCCAGATCGCAGCCGCTTGGCGGAGCGGGCAGGCATTGATCTGCCTGACATTTCCTGATGCCCTGATGCAGCCCGACACCATTGCCATGGTCCTTGCCGCAGCGGTAGCGCATGCGGTGTGGAACCTGGCCTCGAAGTACAAACGAGGCAACACCTTGCTGTTCGTCTGGGCCTACAGCTGCGCTTCGACGCTGTTGTGGATCCCTATCGCGGTCGGTCTCATGGTGCAAGGGCAGCAGACGATGGATGGGCAGTTGGCGGTGGCAGCGGTTGTTTCGGCGGCATTGCACATCGCGTACTCGCTGACCTTGCAGGCTGGCTACGATCGCGCCGACCTTGGGGTGGTTTATCCGATCGCTCGTGGCACGGGGCCGGTGCTGACGATGCTGTTCGCGATTCTTGTTCTGGGCGAGTGGCTAAATTTCGTCGCGTTGTTCGGAGCACTCCTGGTTGTCTCAGGCGTGCTTGTCGTCGCAGGCAACCCGTTCCGAAGCGGCAGTCGCCGCCCGCTCCAGGGCATGCTTTGGGGGGCCGCCACAGGTGCCACCATCGCCAGCTATACCGTCTGGGACAGCTACGCGGTCACGTCGCTGCATGTGGCGCCAGTGGGCTACTACGCGGGAACGCTTCTGCTGCAAGGCCTGACCCTGACACCAGGCGCACTGCGGCAGCGACGGCACATCCCCGCAGCACTTCGTGCCAATGCCGCGCCTATTCTCATCGTGGCCATCTTCTCCCCACTGGCCTACATCCTGGTGTTGAACGCCATGCAGGCGGCGCCTCTTGCGCTTGTCGCCCCCTTGCGCGAGTCGTCCATCATCATCGGTTCCCTCTTCGCGTATCTACTCTTTCGTGAGGACCATCTCGCGCGCCGCATCGTGGGTGCGGTCGTCGTGCTGATCGGAATCGCGGCAATCAGTCTGTGATGCTTTTTGCCGCGCTGGTGCGCATTCATTAGTTGATGATGGACTGAATGCAGGCTTGCCGTTGAATGCTTCGTTCGCTATACGAAAGAGCCTATGATTGCATGAAGGTAAATCATAGGAGGGCCAGCCATGTCGCGTCCTGATCTCAATCTCCTGCTGGCGCTGGATGCGCTGCTCGACGAGGGCAGCGTCATCGGCGCCGCACGCCGCATGCATCTCAGCGCGCCGGCGATGAGTCGCACCTTGAGCCGTATCCGAGAGGCGCTGGGCGATCCGGTGTTCGTCCAGGTTGGCCGCAAGCTCGTGCCCACGCCCAGGGCGCTGGCGCTGCGTGAGCAGGTGCGGCTGGCGGTCGAACAGGCCTCGCAGGTGTTCGCCTCCGATGCTGAGATCGACCTGAAATCGCTGGATCGGCGTTTCAACGTCCGCGCCACCGATGAGTTCGTGAGCATCCATCTGGGCCATCTCCTGGATGCGATGGCGCGTGAGATGCCTCGAGCGATGCTGCGTTTTTCGCCAGAGGAAGACGACGTGGACGATGAGGCGCTGCGCAGCGGTCGCATCGACCTGTTCATCAGCGCCTCGCGCAAGCTGGGGCCGGAGATTCGCGTGCAGTCCCTGTTCACCACGACGTTCGTGGGCGTCGCGCGCGCCAACCATCCGATCTTCGACGAAGAAATCACGCCCGAGCGCCTCACGCGCTGGGAGCACATCAACGTGTCGCGGCGTGGCAAGGCCGTCGGGCCAGTCGATGCCGCGCTGGAGGCGCAGGGGCTGCGTCGACACGTCGCCTTGGTACTGCCCAATCCGTACACGGCACTGTTCGCATTGCAAGATTCGGATCTGCTGTTGCCCTTGCCCCAGCATCTGGCCACTACCGCGCTGTCCGCGGGCCTGCGTATGCGCGTGTTCGATTTGCCGACACCGCTGGAAACCGTGCTGCTGACACAAGCCTGGCACCCGCGTCTGGAGGGCGACCCGGCCCATCAATGGCTGCGACAGACCATCCATACGCTCTGCAATGAGAGCCAAGCGCAAGCGGCAATGCGCGCCAAGCCCTAACTAGGTGACTGGCTCTATGAATGCGTTTTACGCAGTCATCTGAATGCAATAAATTCACTTTTCGTAATGATCGACCCTGCCTACAGTGATGCGTATTGATCACTGTAGAAGGGTTGCATCGTGCATTTGGCGAACGTGCCTGACACGGATTCAGGCGTCTCCTTACGCCTATCCCGGTTGCGGGAGCGGTTGGCGCGTGGCCTGCCTTATCTCGACCTGAGCACCCCACGCGCGACCTATGTGATGCGGTCGATCCTGGCCGCGTGTCTGGCCTTGGTGGTGGCGTATCTGCTGGAACTGCACGGTCCCTATGCAGCGGCTTCCAGCGTGCTGCTGGTCATCAACCCCGTCCAGGGCGGCGTGGTCGGCAAGGGAGTGTGGCGAGTGCTGGGTACGCTGGTCGGCATGCTGGCGGCCTTCGTGCTGATGAGCGCCTTCGGCCAGATGCCCTGGTTGTTCCTGCTCGGTTTCGGCCTGTGGCTGGGGGCGTGCGTGGTAAGCATGACCCTGCTGCGTCATTTCCGGGCCTATGGCGCCACGCTGGCAGGCTATACCGTGGGCCTGGCGGCCTACGGCGCCATGCAGCATCCGGAACGCACCTTCGACCAAGTAATGGGACGCGGGGCGTCCGTGATGATCGGCGTGGTCTGCCTGGCGCTGGTCTCGGCCCTTTTCAGCAGCCGCAGCGTGCACAGCCGCCTGGCCTCGCTGCTCGACCGCCTTGCGGCCGCCACGGCGGGCATGCTTGCGACGCATCACCAGGCCATTCAAGGAAGCGGCGGACCCGATGCCAAGCCGCTCGATGCCGGACGGCGCTCCCTCATCACCGAGGTCTACGGCGTGGACGATCTGCTGGCGCTGGGCAAGGCCGAATCCGCCGACCTGGCCCATCGTGCCGGCACTGTGCGGCACACCATGGTCTCGCTGTTTTCCGCTCTGGTGGGCGGTGCGCCGCCCCTGCACGGACACAGCGCCAGCCTCGCTGTACTGAGCGCGTTGCAACCGGACTGGGAAAAGGTATGGCGGGAGGTGGGCCAGTCGCTAGGGCAGGAACCCGGCCAGGCCGAAAGAGCACATGCCATCCAGCTTTTGACCGACCTGCGCACCCGGCTGAGGGACGCGCTCACGGTCACCTCGCTCGACGACGCCTCCGAGCAAGCCACACTGATGATCGCGGGCGACCGCCTGGTCGAGCAACTCGACGATTACTTGCAAGCCCTCGAAGGCATCGAACGTTTCCACCAACCCAGGCCGACGCCGGCGCGCGTGTCCGTGCCGTTCCACCGCGACACCGCGGCAGCCCTCCAGAACGGCGTACGCGCCTTGTTGACCGTGGTGATGGGCGGCGCCTTCTGGATCGCCACCGGCTGGACGGAAGGCAACATGATGCTGGCGGGGTTGGCGGCGGCCTGCGCGCTGCTGTCCACCGCGCCCAATCCCGCGCTGGGTGCGGTCGAATTCATCAAGGGTACGGTGGCCGCCGTGGTGATGGCCTTCCTGTGCACCTTCATCGTGCTGCCTCACGTCTCGGGCCTGCCGCTGCTGCTGGTGATCCTGAGCCTGTTCTGGCTGCCCGGTGTGTATGCCACCACGATGCCGCGCTATGCCCTGGCGGGCGTGGCCTATCTGGTGGCGTTCACGACGCTGGCGGCGGCGGACAACCCGATGCGCTACGACTTTGCGCTGTTCCTCAATGGCGCCGTGGCCTGGATCCTGGCGACGTGTTTCACGCTGCTGGGCTTCAGGATCGTGCTGCCACGCAACGGAGCGCGTGACGTCACGCGCTTGCGCCAGCGCATCCGCGACGCGGCGCTGGGCACCTTGCGCGGCGAGCCGACGGATGCGTCGGCCTGGCAATGGCGCCAGCAGCATCGCATCGCGCAACTCGGCGCCTTGCTCAGAACGCAGCCGCAGGCGATGGATCGCGCCGTCGCCCAGGCGCTGACCAGCCTGCATCTGGGCCGGGAGGTGCTGCGCCTTCGCCGGTGGCTACGCCAAGCCTCTCCGGATGCCGAGTGGGCGCGCGTGGCGGCGCGCACCCTGCGTCATATGCGCCAGCGGGCCGGTGAACCCGCGCGGGCCGCACGCCATGCCCGCCGCGCGGCGTCCTCCTTGGCGCGATTACCGGCGCGATCCAGCGCCGCGATGGATGACGTGCGGCGCGTGACCGCCGTACTGCTCGATATCGCCGCGCTGCTGGAACGCCATGAGAACGACGTTCCGTCCCCCTCTGGAGGCCAAATCCATGCTCAGTGAGTTCTCGTTGGCCGGCATCTACCTGCCGCCGTTCTTTGCCTACGCCTGCCTGACGCTGCCGATCTATCTGGGCCTGCGCTTCGTGCTCGCGCGTAGCGGGGTGCTGCGATGGGTGTGGCATCCAGGCCTGTTCGAGTTCGCCATCTCCCTTTGCCTTGTTTCCCTGTTGGTGCTTTATGTCTGAACGCTCCTTTCCCGCCCAGCGCCTGCTGCGGGCAGGACTCACTCTCGCGGTGGTCGTTGCCGCCGGGTTCCTGGTCAGCGCGCTGTGGCGCGCCTACGTCATCGCCCCCTGGACCCGCGATGGCCGTGTCAGCGCGCAGATCGTGCGTATCGCCCCCGAGGTGTCAGGCACCGTCGCCGAGGTCTCGGTGGCGGACGATCAATACGTAAAGCGCGGCGAGGTGCTCTATCGCATCGACAATGCCAGCTTCGCGCTGGCGCTGGCCCAGGCCGAGGCGCAGTTGGCGGCGGCCGAGGTGTCTCTGCGCCAGAAAACCGAGGAGGCGCGGCGGCGCCGGGGCATGGAAAGCCTGGTGCCCGCTGAGGACATCCAGCGAGCGAATCAGGCCGTGGCCATCGCCCAGGCCGAACTGCGCGGTGCGCGGGTCACCGTGGACAGGGCGAAGCTGGATCTGGCGCGCACCGAACTGCGTGCGCCAACCGATGGCTACGTCACGCGCCTGCGCTTGAACAAGGGCGACTACGCCGTGGCGGGCCAGCCGAACCTGGCCCTGATCGACGCCCATAGCTTCTGGATCACCGGGTATTTCGAGGAAACCAAACTGCGCGGCATCAAGCCCGGCGCGGCGGCGCAAATCCGCCTGATGGGCTTCGACCAAGTGTTGCCAGGGCGGGTGGCCAGCATTGGGCGCGGCATCACCGACAGCAACCAGCAAGCCGACGCGCAGGGGCTGCCGAGCGTGGAACCCAGCTTCAGTTGGGTTCGACTGGCGCAGCGCATTCCCGTGCGCGTCGAGTTCGAGCATGTCCCGCATGAGCTAGTGCTGGCCGCCGGCATGACCGGCAGCATTGAGGTCACGCCTTCGGCAGGCACGCCGGTACCGCAGGGCCGACTGATTTCGCTGTTACACCGCTGGATGTGAGGACAAAGCCATGCATGCACCCATCCCCTGCACACAGCCGCGCCTTCAGCAGGCAATGCTGGCCTCACTGTTGGCCGTCCTGGCCGGCTGCACCACCGTGGGCCCGGACTACCGCACGCCGACGCTGGATGTGCCCGCGCACTGGATCGAGGCCGACGCCACCATGTCCGATGGCGACCACGATGGCCTGCGCACCTGGTGGCGCGCCTTCCAGGATCCGTTGCTCGACCGCCTGGTCGATCAGACCCTGACACATAACCAGGACCTAGATATTGCCTTGGCACGCCTGCGCCAGGCACGCGCCGAACGCGTGCAGATCGCATCAGCCGCCATGCCCGAAGTCTCGGTCGGCGCCGCCGGCGAGGCGGTGCGCAGTAGCAAGGCACTCAGCGCGCAGCCCGGCGGGCGGGCACGAACCTGGCACCTCGGATTCGATGCCAGTTGGGAACTGGACTTGTTTGGCGGCACGCGCCGCGCGGTCGAAGCCGCTGACGCCGGCATCCAGGCGCTCGCCGAAGACCATCGCGCGCTGCAAGTGAGTCTCGTGGCCGAATTGGTATCCGACTACGCCGGGCTGCGCGCCGCGCAATTGCGTCTGGCCATTGCGCAAGACAATATCCGTACGCTGGCCGAAGCCGAACGCCTGGCCGAACAGGCACACCGGGGCGGCTTGGGCACGCTGGCCGACGTCACCCAGGCCCGCGCTGAGCGCGAAACGGCCGAGGCGCAACCGCCTTTGCTGGAAGCGGACATCGCCCGTTTCAGTCATGCCATCGGCGTGCTGGCGGGCGGCTTTCCCGGGGATTGGCATGCCGACCTCGCCACGTCCGCACCGGCATTGCCCATGCCGGCCGACTTGCCGCTGTCACTCCCTTCGGAAGTTATTCGCCAACGCCCCGACCTGCGTGCGGACGAACGACGCCTGGCCGCCGCCACCGCGCAGATTGGCGTGGCCGAGGCCGCACGCTTTCCCGCGTTCCGCATTCCCCTGGGGTTCGGTACCACCGCCAGCGTCATCCACGACCTGTTCTCAGGCGCCAGCCTGGCGTGGTCGGCGGCGATGCAGGGTAGCCAGTCCCTCTACGACGCGGGCCGCGCGCAGGCAGGCGTGACCGCGGCGCAGGCCAACGCCGACGCCGTGCGGCGCGTCTACGAGCGGGACGTGCGTTCGGCGTTGCGCGACGTGGAAGACGCCTTGACCGCATGGACCAGCGAACGCCAGCGGCAAGCCTCGTTGCAGAAGGCTGTGGCCGATAGCCAACAGGCCCTGGGGCAGGCGACCCGACTCTATGCGCGTGGGATGAGTGCCTATTTGCCGGTGCTGGTGGCGCAGCGCAGCCTGAACCAGACACGCGATGCGCTCGCCCTCAGCCAACTGGCGCAACTGCAAGGAGGCATTGCCTTGTACAAGGCGCTGGGTGCGGGAGGGGCGGACACGGCATTGGACCCTGAGTCCGATTAACCCGTCAATGCAGAAACAGTGGCGACGCGGAGTTTCATTGCGCCGATCCGTCATCAACTCCAAAAAGCTAATGTCATGGACCGAACGGGACCAAGCCTCGACTTTGATTTCAACGATATTGCAGTTTTTGTACTAGTCGCCAAACAACGCAGCATTTCCTGCACTGCCGAGTTGATAGGGGTGAGCGCCTCGACAGTATCACGCCGTCTGAGCTCGCTTGAGGAGCACCTGGGCGTGCAGCTTATGTCGCGCAGCACTCGGCGAATCCTGTTGACCGAGGCGGGCAAGCTCTATTACGAACACTGCCATAAACTCATCGAACAGGCACACGACGCTCAGGATCTATTACTGGAGCATACCGCGCAACTACGCGGCACACTCAAGGTATTGCTTCCAGATACGCTGGACGCGATTCAATTGCCAGCCTTTATTCCGCAGTTCGCGCGTGCCTGGCCTGATTTACAGATCCACTACGACTGCCACCAAGACCTTCAATGGGAGCAGCATCGCGATTTTGATGTCGCGTTGCGCTGGGGAACACAGAGCAACAGCGATCTGATCTTACGCAATATTGCTCAAATCGAATTCGGTCTCTATGCCAGCGAGCAATATCTAAAAACACGCGGTATGCCTAAACATCCCGGCGAGTTGGCCCGACATGATTGTGTGTATGCCGACCTATGTAAAGAGCTCGCCAGTTGGACCTTTCACCACTCGGAGCAACCGCTCGTCGTCAAACCTCAAAGCCACCTTGTTCTCAATGACCTGGACCTGGCTTACCGTCTCGCATGCGAAGGCGCGGGCATCGTAGCGCTGCCCCTCACGACGACGAACAGCGAATCACTGATACCGGTATTACCCACATGGCGCCTTGCCCCAGTCACGTTGCATGCCGTGTATTCGGGCCGCACACCGCCTGCCCGTGTGCGGGTCTTCATCGATGAGTTGATCCAGCATGCAAGCGCACTGAAATTAAATATCACCAGGCTGGGTTTGTGCTCTGTGGATCTCACGCACACTGGTTTACAACGGTAATTAATAGAGCCATGCAATGGAAATTCGCCACTTACGCTGTTTTCTGGCTGTAGCAGAGGAGCTCCATTTCGCCCGTGCTGCTGAGCGGTTGCACATGGAGCAGTCGCCGCTGTCTCGGGCTATTAAGGAGCTGGAAGAAGAATTGAGTGTGGTGCTGTTCGCACGTACCACCCGCAGCACGCGGTTGACTCGAGCGGGGAAGCTGTTCCTGGATCATGTGCCGCGTGTCTTTGCCGCTTTACAGCAGGCGCGCGACAGCGTGGATGCGGCCGCCAACGGTTTTTATGGTCAGTTGCGCATCGCACTGTCAGACGGCATTACGCCATCGCGCCTACCTGCTTTGCTGGCTTTGTGCCGGCAGGAAGAACCAGAAATCGAAATCCGCTTGACTGAAGTTCCTCTGGCACAGCAGATCAAGGGGCTGCATGATGACCTGTACGACGTGGGCTTTGCCTGCGCCGATGAAGTCGGAGATGGCGTCGTGACTTTGCCCGTCTGGAGTGATCCGCTGATGGTGGCCGTGCCCGCGAGGCATCCCTTGCTGGCCCACAAGCGCATCCCGCTCGAAGAACTGCTGCGTTACCCACTGGTGCTATGCGATCAGCAAGCGTGCGAAGGCCATGCGAGGCAGGTCGAGCGCGTGCTGCGCCGTGTGGACACAGAACCGTTGGTTGCCGAGCGGGTCGCGTCCTGCGACCTGATGATGGCGTTGGTTTCAGCCGGTTTCGCCCTGGCGCTGACCGGCGCCACATATATCGCGGCTAGCCGAGAACAAGGCGTCATCGCGCGGCCACTGGCCGCTCGCTCGCCCCTGCTTACAACCTATCTCCTACGCCTGGATAGGGAACCTTCGGAAACCCTGGCTCGTTTCATTGAGCGCGTACGGACTATCGAGTCACCGGTAGACACTGGGTCAACATTGGACGACGATCCCGATTCCCTGGAGGAGTTCGGGCCATGAAGAGAACCATTCGATGCTTGTTGATTGCGATATCGACAGTCTGCTGTCACACCGAAACGCCAGAGAGTAAAAAACGTGTCGACTGTTTAAGAGCTGGCGTCTGATCCCATGCAGTTGATTACGTTCGACCCGTCTACAAATTTCCATTTTTCTCTCGTTACGTCGTAGTGTGCCCTTGCTGGCTATGACTGTCCGTACTGTGCTGTTACTGGAAATCTTGCTTTTTTCTCGACCTTTCTGTCGATAACAGTCTTTGACCAGCGATTGACCTGAGCCCGATCCTCGCCTGTACGGCACGCTTTTGTGCCGCGTGTTGTATAGGAGAGAACGGAGGCCAGGATGCAAGGTCAAGGCGTGCTGTTCGGGCAGATTGCCGTGGTTTCCGGCATCGTGATCGCCGGCGTGTGGGCTGCCACACAATGGACGGCCGCTGCTTTGGACTACCAGCTACGCCTGGGCGCGCCCTGGTTCGCCGCCTTCGATACGCCGGTCTACTACCCGTGGCGGTTGTTCGAGTGGTGGTTTTTCTATGGCGCCTATGCGCCCAAGACCTTTGACGTCGGTGGTGCCATCGCCGGTGGTAGTGGCCTGCTGGCTGTCGTCGTGGCCATCGCCATGTCGGTGTGGCGTTCACGCCAATCCAAGCTGGTCACGACTTACGGGTCGGCTCGCTGGGCGCAAATGGCCGACATCCGCAAGGCGGGGCTGGACAAGCCGGCCGGGGTTTTCCTCGGCGCATACCGCGGGCAATACCTGCGCCATGAAGGCCCGGAACACGTCCTGACCTTTGCGCCGACGCGCTCGGGCAAGGGCGTGGGCCTGGTGGTACCGACCTTGCTGAGCTGGCCGGCATCCGCCGTCATACACGACATCAAGGGCGAAAATTGGCAGATCACCGCCGGCTGGCGTTCACGCTTTTCGCATTGCCTGCCGTTCAATCCGACCGATGCCAAATCAGCGGCCTACAACCCGCTGCTGGAAGTGCGGCGCGGCGTCCATGAGGTGCGCGATGTGCAGAACATCGCCGACATCCTCGTCGATCCCGAAGGCGCACTCGAACGCCGCAACCATTGGGAGAAGACTTCGCACGCGCTGCTGGTTGGCGCCATTCTGCACGTGCTCTATGCAGGCACGGACAAGACGCTGCGCGGCGTGGCGAATTTCCTCTCCGATCCGGCATGTCCGTTCGAATTGACGTTGCATCGGATGATGACCACCTGCCATCTGGGTGATGCGCCGCACCCGGTTGTCGCCTCCGCCGCGCGGGAAGTGCTCAACAAGTCCGAGAACGAACGCTCCGGCGTGCTGTCCACGGCCATGTCTTTTCTCGGCCTGTACCGCGACCCTACGGTGGCCGAAGTGACCTCGCGCTGCGACTGGCGCATCGCTGACCTGATCGCCGCCGAATCGCCCGTTTCCCTGTATCTGGTGGTGCCGCCTTCGGATATCAGCCGCACCAAGCCACTGGTGCGCTTGATCCTCAATCAGATCGGCAGGCGCTTGACGGAATCATTGGATGGTAGCGACGGCATCGCGCGTCGCCACAAGCTGCTGCTGATGCTCGACGAGTTTCCCGCACTGGGGCGGCTGGATTTTTTCGAGACGGCGCTGGCGTTCATGGCCGGCTACGGCATCCGCAGTTTCCTGATCGCACAGTCGCTCAATCAGATCGACAAGGCCTATGGCCAGAACCATTCCATCCTCGACAACTGCCATGTACGGGTGACGTTCGCCACCAACGATGAGCGCACCGCCAAGCGCATCTCCGAAACTTTGGGCACGGCGACCGAGCTGCGTGCGCAGCGCAACTACGCCGGTCATCGGCTGGCGCCGTGGCTGGGGCATCTGATGGTGTCGCGCCAGGAAACTGCGCGTCCACTGCTCACGCCTGGTGAGGTGATGCAGCTGCCGCCGACCGAGGCGGTGGTGATGGTCAGCAGTCTGCCGCCGATCAAGGCCAAAAAGCTGCGCTATTACGCCGACGCTAATTTCAAGCGCCGTGTGTTGCCACCGCCCGTGCTGGCGCAAGGGCGCTACGCCGATGCGCCGCCGTCACGCCCGGATGATTGGCATGGCTTGGCGATGCCGGCGATCCCTGCTGCGCCTGTCACGACAGAAGTCCTGGACACGGGCAATGCCGATGACGATGGTCCGCGCCGTCAACCGGAACTGTCGGAGGTCACCGAATACCGACCTGAAGAAGGCTTGGCGAGCAATGACCTGGCGCTGCTCGATGACGACGATGCGCCGTTGCCACTTCCTCGCCAGCTAGATCCCGCTCTGCAGCGCACGGCGCGGCTGGCTTCTCTCGACCAACACGACGGGATCGAACTATGAGCCAGTACCGCCTGAACCTGTTCATTGCCCACGAACACGCCAAGCGCCTGGACGAATTGGCGGCGAAGAAGGGCGTCTCCAAATCCAGCATCGTCGCGGCGGCGCTGGCCTCCTGGCTGTCGCCGGATGCTGGCGATCAGCGTGAAGCGGCCATCGCCAAGCGGCTGGATCGGTTGACGCGCCAGTTCGAGCGGCTGGAGCGCGACCAGAACATCGCCATCGAAACCCTGGCGCTGTTCGTGCGTTATTACCTGACCGTGAGCGCGCCGGTACCGGAGGCGCATCAGGAAGCGGCGCGCGCGCAGGGCAAGGCGCGCTTCGAGCAATTCGTCGAGCAGCTCGGCCGTCATCTACTGCGCGGTCGCAGCCTGGTGCGTGACGTGGTCGAGGAATTGCAACCGGATACCGCCAGGCTGGATGACGCGGCGGCACTGGCCGAGGCTCAGGAGCGTGCTTCATGAGCGCCGTGCCGCAATCGCTGACGATCACGTCCCTGGATCGACGTATCCGCATGCTGCGCACGGCCATGGGGCCGCTGATTGCCGCAGCGCTGGAAGACCCGGACGTGGTGGAAATCATGCTCAACCCCGACCGCAGCCTGTGGGTGGATCGGCTCTCCAGCGGACGCGCGCCGATGGGCGCGGAGCTGACCGAGGAGGAGGGCGAACGCATCATCCGGTTGGTGGCGGCGCACGTCGGCGCCGAAGTGCATCGCAGCCAGCCCTTGTTGACGGCAGAGCTGCCGGAAACCGGCGAGCGTTTCGAGGGCGTGTTGCCGCCTGCCGCACCAGGCCCGGCCTTCGCGCTGCGTAAGCGCGCCGTCGGCGTGATTCCGCTGGAACGCTACATCGCCGACGGGATGATGAGCGTAGAACAGGCTGAGTTCCTGCGCGATGCGGTGCGGCAACGCCAGAACATCCTGATTGCCGGCGGCACCAGTACCGGCAAGACCACGCTTGCCAATGCCTTGCTCGCGGAAATCGCCGCCACGGGCGACCGTGTGCTGGTGCTGGAAGACACGGTGGAGCTGCAATGCGCCGCACGCGACCACGTGCCGCTGCGCACGCGCGCCGGCGTGGTGTCCATGACCGAACTGGTGCGCGCCACCATGCGCCTGCGCCCGGATCGCGTCGTCGTGGGCGAAGTGCGTGGCGGCGAGGCGCTGGATCTCATCAAGGTGTGGGGCACCGGCCACCCCGGCGGCATCGCCACCATTCATGCCGGTTCCGCGCAAGGCGCGTTGCTGCGCCTGGAGCAACTGATTCTGGAAGTGGCGGTGAACCCGCCCCGTGCGCTGATCGCCGAGGCGGTCAACGTCGTCATCCATATCGCCGGTCGAGGCCGACGCCGGCGCATCGCGTGCATTGCCCGCGTCGCCGGTTATGACGGCGCGGGTTATCGCCTGACCGATGCACTGACGCCGGCCATATCCATGCCACTGCCATTTTCTTCCTCTTCACCTTCCCCCGACCCCGTTGGAGACTCGCCATGACCCCGTTGCATGCCCCTGTTTTGCGCTTTTCCGTAAACCCGGTTTCGATGCTGACGCGACTGCGTCGGCTGGCCGCGCCCGCGCACCACGGCCTGCTGATGGCCGCCGTGATGCTGCTGAGTATCGGCACGGCCAAGGCCTCCGGTTCGTCGATGCCGTGGGAGAGTCCGCTGCAGTCGATTCTTGAGTCCATCCAGGGGCCGGTGGCGCGCATCGTGGCGGTCATCATCATCATCGCCACCGGCCTGGCGCTGGCCTTCGGCGATACCTCGGGTGGCTTTCGTAAGCTGATCCAGATCGTGTTCGGTCTATCCATCGCCTTTGCCGCATCCTCGTTCTTCCTGTCTTTCTTCAGCTTCTCCGGCGGGGCGATGGTATGAGCGCCGGCCATGATCTGCCGGGCTTTGAGGTGCCGCTGCATCGCTCGCTGACCGAGCCGATTCTGTTGGGCGGCGCACCGCGCACCGTGGCCATTGCCAACGGCACGCTGGCCGCTGCCGTCGGGCTTGGCCTGCAATTGTGGATTCCCGGCGTGGTGCTTTGGATCGTCGGCCATTCGCTGGCCGTGTGGGGCGCACGCGTCGATCCGCAGTTCATGCAGGTGTTCGCCAAGCACCTCAAGCACAAACCCTTGATGGACGTGTGAGGAAGCGCCGCGATGCTGCACCTTGCCGAATATCGCCAACGCCCGGCCTTGCTGGCTGACTGGTTGCCGTGGGCAGGACTGGTCGCGCCAGGCGTGGTGCTGAACAAGGATGGTTCCTTTCAGCGCACGGCGCGGTTTCGCGGGCCGGACCTGGACAGTGCCACCCAAGGCGAGCTGATCGCCACGACCGCGCGCCTGAACAATGCGCTGCGCCGACTCGGCGCGGGCTGGGCCTTGTATGTCGAGGCCGATCGCCGACCGGCCGCGGATTACCCGCATTCGAACTTCCCGGAGCCCTTATCCTGGCTGGTGGATGAGGAGCGCCGCGCCACCTTCGCCGAATCCGGCCACCATTTCGAGAGCGGCTACCACCTCACGCTGCATTACCTGCCGCCGGAAGAATCGCGGGCGCGCGCCGCCAAACTGCTGTACGAAAACACGCCGACTCAGGGCGTCGATTGGCGCGAACGCCTCAATGCCTTCATCGCCGAAACCGACCGCATCTTCGACCTGCTCGATGGGGTGATGCCGGAAATCGACTGGCTCGACGATGCGCAAACCCTGTGCTATCTGCACGCGACCGTCTCGACGCGCCGCTATCCCTTGCGAGTGCCGGACGTGCCATTTCACCTGGACTCGCTGCTGGCTGACCAGGTCTTGATTGGGGGCCTGGCGCCGATGCTGGGCGATGCGCACCTGCGCGTGGTGACGGTGCGGGGATTTCCAACCTCGACTTGGCCGGGGATTCTGGACGACCTCAATCGGCTGGGTTTTGCCTACCGCTGGAGCACACGCTTTTTGTGCATGGACAAGTCAGAGGCCGAAAAGGAGCTGGGCCGCTTGCGCCGGCAGTGGTTCGCCAAGCGCAAGAACGTGTTGGCGCTCCTGCGCGAAACGATCTTCCAGCAGGAGTCCCCGCTGGTCGATACCGATGCCAGCAATAAGGCCTCCGACGCGGACGCGGCCATGCAGGAGCTGGGCAGCGATCAAGTCGCCTTAGGCTTCGTCACGGCAACCGTCACGGTGCTGGACGCCGACGCTGATACGGCAGACGAAAAACTGCGCATGGTGGAACGGGCGATTCAGGGCAGGGGATTCGTGACCATTCCGGAAACCCTCAATGCGGTTGATGCCTGGTTGTCCTCGATTCCGGGCAATGCCTACGCCAATGTGCGTCAGCCCATTGTTTCGACCTTGAATCTGGCGCACCTGATGCCGGTGTCGGCGGTCTGGGCGGGTCCGGAGAAAAACGCCCATCTGGAAGGTCCACCGTTGATCGTCACTCGAACTGAAGGGGCGACGCCGTTCCGGCTGGTGACGCATGTCGGCGATGTCGGCCACACCCTGATCGCCGGCCCGACAGGCATGGGCAAGTCGGTCTTGCTGGCGACCTTGGCCATGCAGTTCCGCCGCTATCCCGGCTCGCGTATTTTCGCCTTCGACATGGGCCGGTCGATGCGTGCCACGGCGCTGGGGCTGGGCGGCGAGCATTACGACCTGGGCGCGGATGGCAGCATTGCCTTCCAGCCGCTGGCGCGCATCGACCAGGCGGGGTATCGCACCTGGGCCGCCGAATGGGTGGAGGGGCGTCTCGCGCACGAAGGCATCACGGTGGGTCCGGATGAAAAGGCGACGGTCTGGTCAGCGCTGGGCAGTCTGGCCGGCGCGCCGGTGGAGCAGCGCACCATGACCGGTCTATCGGTGTTGCTGCAATCCAATGCCTTGCGCCAGGCCTTGGCACCCTATGTGCTGGGGGGGGCACACGGCAAGCTACTGGACGCCGACCACGACCGGCTGGGCATGGCCGACGTCCAGTGCTTCGAGATGGAAGAACTGATGCATAGCCGCGCCGCCGTGCTGGCGGTGCTGGGCTATCTGTTCGCCCGCTTCGAGGAACGCTTCGATGGCGCGCCGACCCTCTTGATCCTCGACGAGTCCTGGCTGTTTCTGGACGATCCGGTCTTTGCCGCACGCATTCGCCAGTGGCTCAAGACGCTGCGCAAGAAAAACGTCAGCGTCATTTTTGCCACGCAGTCGCTGGCGGACATCAAGGATTCGAGCATCGCGCCGGCCATCATCGAAAGCTGCGCCAGCCGCATCTTCTTGCCCAATCCACAAGCTACCGAACCTCAGATTCGCACGATCTATGAAGGTTTTGGCCTCAATAGCCGGCAAATCGAAATCGTCGCCACTGCCCAGCCCAAGCGCGACTACTACTACCAGTCCCGCGCCGGCAATCGCCTGTTCGACCTTGATCTCGGGCCGGTCACCCTGGCGTTTGCCGGAGCTTCGACCCCGCAAGACCAACGTGACATCGACCGGGTGCTGGCACAGGCCGGCGCGCCAGGTTTTGCCGGTGCCTGGCTGCGCCATCGCGGTCTGGACTGGGCGGCCGACCTGCTGCCGTCCGCGCCGTCGGCCGCGTCCTTTCTCGCTTCCCAACTGCAGGAGATTTCCTCATGAAAACGCGCGTGCTTTCCGCGACGCTTGCCGCCGCACTGTCTCTTTCGCTGCTTGTTGCGCAACCGGCAACAGCCATCACCGTGTTCGATCCGTCGAATTTCGTGCAGAACACGCTGACCGCCGTGCGCACGCTGGAGCAGATCAACAACCAGATCAACCAGCTGCAGAACGAAGCCCAGATGCTGATGAACCAGGCGCGCAATCTGGCTTCGCTGGACTTCAACATCGTCAATCGGCTGCGCACCACGCTCGCCAACACCGAGCGCCTGATCGGAGAGGCACAAGGGCTGGCCTACGACGTGCAGACGATGGATGCCACGTTCTCGCGCCTTTACCCGGAGCAGTATGCCGCCACCATCAGTGGCAACCGCATGGCGCAGGATGCCCGCGAGCGCTGGCAGAACACCTTGAATAGCCTGCATACAGCGATGCGGATGCAGGCGCAGGTGTCGCAGAATCTGATCCAGGATGAAAGCGCGCTGGCTGACCTCGTGAGCCAGAGCCAGTCAGCTACCGGCGCGCTGCAAGCCCAGCAGGTAACCAACCAACTTCTGGCCTTGCAGGCCAAGCAGTCCATCCAGGCCCAGCAGCTCCAGATCACGCAAGATCGCGCGGCATCACTGGAGTTGGCGCGTCAGGCGGCAGCTACCGAGCGCGCCCGCGAGGTACGGCGACGTTTCCTGGGCACGGGAACGCCTTACACGCCGCAGACCGTCAATTTCTACAACCACTGACGGAGGCAGCCATGCGATGCGCTTGCCTCCTGCTGGCTGTGCTGTTGGCCGCGTGCGACCAATCGACAGATGTACAGCAGGGCAAGAACCTGATTGACGCCTTGGCCGCCGATCCTGTGCGGCTCAAGGCGCTGCGCACGCAATGCGCAGCCGATCAGCCGGCGGTAGGTCAAGACGCTTGCCGTGCAGCAGCCGAGGCTTTTCGGCGATGCTTCTTCGCCGGTGACACCGGGCCGGATGAATATGACTCGCTGGCTGAACTGCCACCGATTCCAGCCAGTTTTGATGTGCCCGTCGATGATGTGCCAGAGGATGGTGCCTCGCTCATTTCTCCGGAGGTCACGCCATGAACGACGTGACCATCATTGACCGATTTCTCGATACGTTCTCGCGCTATATCGACTCCGGTTTTGGGTTGCTGCAAGGCGAAGTAGCGTTTCTGACAGCCACGCTCATTGTCATCGACATGACTATCGCGGGCCTGTACTGGGCCATGAGCCATGCTACAGGCCAAGGCGAGGACGTGATCGCCAAGCTGCTGCGCAAGGTGCTCTATGTCGGCGCCTTCGCCTACATCCTCAACAATTTCAACTGGCTGGCCGGCATCGTCTTTCGTTCCTTCGCCGGTCTGGGCCTGGCTGCCACTGGCTCCACCCTGACGATGGACAACTTCCTGAAACCGGGCCGGCTGGCAAAAACCGGTATCGATGCGGCCGCGCCGATCCTGGAGCAGATCGGCGACATGGCCGGCTTTCCCGAAGTCTTCGTGAACCTCGACCCCATCGTGGTGATGTTCCTCGCCTGGTTGGTCGTCATTCTCTGCTTCTTCATATTGGCGGTACAGCTTTTCATCACGCTGATCGAGTTCAAACTCACCACGCTTGCGGGCTTCGTACTGGTGCCGTTCGCGCTGTGGAACAAAACTTCATTCTTGGCCGAGAAAGTTTTGGGGAATGTGGTGTCCTCGGGCGTCAAGGTTCTGGTGCTGGCGGTCATCGTCGGCATTGGCTCGGGCCTGTTTGCAGATTTCCAGGTGCATCCCAGCGAGGCTTCCATCGACCACGCGTTGGTGCTGATGCTGGCCTCGCTCGCCTTGTTGGCGCTTGGCATCTTTGGCCCCGGCATCGCTACGGGTCTCGTCTCTGGCGCGCCGCAGCTGGGCGTGGGTGCCATGGCGGGTGCGGCGGTTGGCGCCGCTGGCACAGCCGTGGCGATCGGCGCGGCGGCAACAGGTGTGGGTGCCGCCGTGGCGGCGGGTGCGCGCATGGCCCCGGCAGCGGCAAAGATGGCAGCCGGCGGCGTGCGTGCCGCGACCTCGGCCGCGAGCGGTGCACGTTCGGCCGCCCAGGCCGGTTCCGCTGCGGCGGGTGGAGCGGCGGCAAATAGTGCCAACGCAGCACAGCCGGGTTGGGCTAAGCGTATGCATCGCCGCCAGCAGATGACCCATGCCGCCACGACTGCCGCACACACATTGCGTGGCGGCGATGGCGGCGCTTCGACACAAGGTCCGAGCCTGGGACAGAAAGATGAATGAGCGATTCTGAGGAGAGACCGATATGCGATTCAAGCGACCGCAGGTGCGCTACGCCAACACCCCACAACCCACCACGCCATACCAAGCCGCAGCACAAGCCTGGGACGAGCGCATCGGTTCGGCCCGCGTGCAGGCGAAAAACTGGCGGTTGATGGCGTTCGGTTGTCTTGTTCTGGCGCTATTGATGGCCGGCGGCTTGGTGTGGCGTTCGGCGCAATCCATCGTCACGCCTTATGTGGTGGAAGTGGACCGGACCGGTCAGGTGCGCGCCGTCGGCGAAGCCGCCACGCCATACCAGCCGGGTGATGCGCAGATCGCCTTCCACCTTGCGCATTTCATCACCTTGGTGCGTTCGCTCTCCATCGACCCCATCGTGGTGCGGCAGAACTGGCTGGATGCCTATGACTACACCACCGATCGCGGTGCGTCTGTGCTCAATGACTACGCCAGCAAGAACGATCCTTTCGCCCGCGTCGGCAAGGAGTCGGTCACGGTGCAGATCACCAGCGTCGTGCGCGCCAGCGATGCCTCGTTCAACGTGCGCTGGACCGAGCAGCGTTTCATCAATGGCGCGACGGCTGGCACCGAGCGCTGGAACGCGGTGATTTCGACCGTGCTGCAAACCCCGCGCACCGAGCAGCGCGTGCGCAAGAACCCGTTGGGCATCTACGTCAATGGTCTGTCGTGGAGCCGCGAACTGGATGCGACCGAAGGAGCCAAGCCATGAAATATTCCAATCCGTCTCTGCGTCTTTGTGCTTTTACGCTGATCGCAACGGTCCTGTCCGGCTGCGCGTCACAGGGCAAGCCGCCGCCGCGTATCTCGCTCGATGAGCCGGTGCAGGCCCAGCCGTTGCCCGAGCCGCCCAAGCCGGTGGCAGTGGTCGAAGTGCCGACGGTGCTGCCGATGCCGGACCAGATGAAACCGCTGCCGGAGGCAGATAACGCCAAACTCGCGCCGGAGCCCGCCGACGAAACCGTGCGCGTCTCGCGTGCGAATGCCGAGGCGCGCATCGCACCCACGCGAGATGGCTACGTCAATGCCATTCAGGTCTGGCCATTCACTGACGGCGCGCTGTATCAGGTCTATGCCGCGCCGGGCCGGGTGACCGTGATTTCGCTCCAGCCCGGCGAGGAGCTGGTGACCGTCGCCGCTGGCGATACCGTGCGCTGGATCGTCGGCGATACATCCAGCGGCGCCGGCATTGATCTACGCGTCAACGTGCTGGTCAAACCGATTCGCTCGGGGCTGAAAACCAACCTGGTCATCACCACCAGCCGGCGCACCTACCTGATCGAGCTGACCTCGACCGCCAAGGCCTGGATGGCCTCGGTTTCGTGGGAATACCCCAAAGACCAGATCCTCGCCTTGCAACGCCAAGACCAGGCTGCGCAGGCCGCAACGCCTGTCGATGTCGGCCTAGCACTGGAAAACATCCGTTTCCGCTATGCGCTCAGTGGCAACAATCCGCCGTGGAAACCGCTACGCGCTTTCGACGATGGCCAGAAGGTCTATATCCAGTTCCCGCCGGGCATCGCCCAAGGCGAACTGCCGCCATTGTTCGTGATCGGCGCGCAGGGTGACGGCCAGCTCGTGAATTACCGCTTCCGCCCGCCGTATTACATAGTGGACCGCTTGTTCGGCGCGGCCGAGCTGCGCCTGGGCGGGGAGGGCGGTGACGTGGTGCGCATCGAGCGCACGGATGGCACGCGGGGGTACTGACCATGAGCCAGGAAGAAACCCCGGGCATGCCTATCCCAGAGGCCGCGCCCAAGATCGCGCCGGAGGACGTGACGCTGCGCGCGCAGCCGCGTCCGGTGACGCGCCTGAACCGGCGCACGTTGACGCTGCTGGCGGGCGGTCTTGCCGTTGCCGTGCTTGGCGCGACCTTGTGGTCGTTGCAGCCGAAGCGCTCACGCAGCACCGACCCGGCCGAGCTTTACAACGTGGATCGCGTGTCCAAGTCGGATGGACTGGACCAACTGCCTGCGGATTATTCCAAGCTACCCAAGGTGCCGGAACTTGGGCCACCACTGCCTGGCGATTTGGGGCCGGCCATCGTGAATGCTCAGCCTCCGGCCACGCCCAATTACGTACCGCCAGGCCAGAATGCGGCGGATGCCGAGCGTGATGCATTGCGAAAGGAGGCCGAAGCTGCCGCCAGTTCCTCGGTGTTTTTCCGATCCAGCAACCAGCGTGCCGCTGCGGTAGCGGGGCAGGCCGCTGCGGCGACGCCAACATCGGCCTTGGCCGGCTTCGATCCGCAGGCCGCTGGGCCGGCATCGGCGGCGCCACAGCCGGCCGACCCGACTGCCGTGCAGAATCGGCAAGACCAGAAAGAGGCGTTCCAGAAAGCTGGAACCACGGAAACCCGTAATTCCGGCAATCTGCAAATGCCAACCTCGCCCTATCAGGTCATGGCCGGCACGGTCATCGCGGCGGCGCTGGTGACAGGGATCAAGTCGGACCTGCCGGGCGACGTGATCGGCACGGTGACGGAGCCGGTGTACGACACCGCCACGAGCCACTATCTGCTGATTCCGCAGGGCTCACGCATCTTCGGCAAATACAACAGCCAGGTCGCTTACGGGCAGAGCAGGGTGCAGGTGGTGTGGAACCGCATCATCCTGCCGGATACGTCCTCGCTGACGCTGGACAACCTGGCCGGCACTGACCCAGCCGGCTATGCCGGCCTGGAAGATGACGTGGACTGGCATTGGAATCGGATTCTGGCTGGAGCCGTCATGACAACCCTGCTGGGCGTTGGCGCCGAACTGGCCGCACCCGAGAACCGCCAGGATGGAGATCGCGTCATCATCGCCGGGCGTGACGGCCTGCAGGACAGCGTGAACCAGGTCGGCCAGGAAATGACTCGGCGCAATCTCAACATCCAGCCTACCTTGACCGAACGACCCGGCCTGCCAGTGCGGATCATCGTCAACCGCGACTTGGTACTGCGGCCGTATCAGCCCTTGTTCTTCAATCGGGGGACTTCACGATGAGTACGCCCAAGAAGCTGCGGCTGGGGCCGTTGCCCAAGCACGAGAGTGTGAAACTTACCTTTGTCTGCCCGGCTAGCCTCAAGGCTGATCTTGATCGGTATGCGGCGCAACATGCGCAGGCCTATGGCGAGGTGGTGGATGCTGTGGCCCTGATTCCGCACATGCTGGAAGCGTTCATGTCGGCGGATCGGGGGTTCAGGAAAAGCCGGAAAGGGGAGGTGAGCCGTCTAGCCTGAGGTCTTACTGTCAAGGCACGATAATTGATTTGAATTTATGTTGATTGTCGTAGTTTGGCTACGATTTATAATTCTTGTATTAAATTGATCCATTTTTTCGGAATGGTAGAAATCGTAGGATGTCTACGGCTATGTCAAGCAAGCTAAATGCCCTTTATACCCAGTTGCCACCGGGAACACCGATGACTTCGAAGGATTTGGCGGGCTTGGGTATTTCTGCTGACTTGGCCGTCCACTATGTTCGGGCCGGTTGGCTCACGCGCCTGGGGCGTGGGGTGTTTTGCCGTCCAAATGATCCGTTGACCCTTGGTCTCTGCTTATTACTGTTGCAACGTAAATTCGAAGGCCTTCACGTCGGCGGAAAGTCGGTGCTGGACTGGTATGGTGTACGACAGTATGCATTACAGAAACCCGTGCTGCACCTGTATGGGTTGGCAGCAGCACGTCTGCCGGGTTGGTTCACTGAACGTTTTCCTGCCAACTACCACCGCAAGCGTTTGTTCGATGAACAGCCGGGGGCTTTGCTCCATGTGGGTGAGTTCCGAGAACATGACGGTAGTGGGGGGCCGAAAGTGTCTGGGCCGGAACGTGCACTGCTGGAACTGTTGAGTGAGGTGGGTGTTTGTCAGCCCTTGCAGGAAGCTCGTGAACTGGTTGAAGGTAGTCATGGCCTGCGAGCGGACGTGCTGCAGGAGCTCTTGCGATGTTGCACGAGCGTCAAGACTGTACGTCTCTGCCTCCAACTGGGTCGTGAAGTGTCGATGCCCTGGGTCGAAAAGCTCGATCCCGCTACGCTACCGACTGGAAGCAATCGGCCCTGGGTTTCCCAATCGACAGATGGCTTATTGGTGCTCAAACCATGAGTAATAGTCTCTCAATCATTGCAAATACAAAGAAGGCACGGAATGCCAGTCCCAATAATTGATCTCTTCGCGGGGCCGGGAGGGCTCGGGGAGGGATTCGCCTCGCTCAAAGGCCACAAACAACAGCCATTCTTTGAGATCGGGCTTTCGATTGAAAAGGATGAGGTCGCTCACCGGACGCTGACACTTAGAGCTGTGTTCCGGCGCTTGCGCGGCACCAAAAGTATCAGGCATTACTACAGCTATATACGAGGAGAGATTGACGAGCGCACTTTTCGCGAGATTCCCGCTGTTGCCAGTGCTTTCGAACATGCAGCCAAAGAGGCAAGGTGTCTGGAGCTTGGTAAGTCAGACGAATCCAGCATAGATGAGGAAATACAGGCTGCGCTAAAGGGGCAGAAGACCTGGGTGCTGATTGGTGGCCCCCCTTGTCAGGCCTATTCCCTGGCGGGCCGCTCTCGGCGTGTCAATGACAAGAGTTTTCATAAGGACGAAAAGCACTTTCTTTACAAGGAATACTTGAGGATCATTCGTGTGCACAGACCTACCATCTTCGTGATGGAGAACGTCAAGGGTCTACTCTCGTCGAAGCACTCTGGCGATTCAATGTTCGAGAAGATCATTGCCGATCTGTCGTCACCGGGTGAAGGGCTGGAGTATGAAATCCGGTCTTTTACCAAGTGTGGGGATGGTGAGTCGCTGAAGCCCTCGGACTACATTATCCAGGCGGAAGACTACGGGATCCCGCAGAGCCGTCATCGTGTGATTCTGCTCGGCGTAAGGAAGGGGGAAGGAGTTCCGCAGCAACAGTTGCTGATACGCAAATCGAAGCCCGCAACAGTAAGACAGGCAATCGACGAACTTCCAAGGATTCGCAGTCGACTGTCCAGGGGTGATTCGCTGGAAGCGTGGCGCAAGGCCGTTCAGTCAACCCCTGCGTACATCAAGGGGTGGGGGGTAGGAATGGAGTCCGAGATGATTGAAGCAACACGGGCCTTTGCTGCGTCAGCAACCAGTATTACCACCGGAGGAGCGTTCATCCCTCGGATATACAAACGGCCGAAGAAACCCACAGAACTTCAGCAGTGGCTGCACGACCGAAGTCTCGGCGGCGTTTGTCAGCATGAGGCACGCGCGCACATGGCCTCCGATTTGGCCCGTTACTTATTCTCGGCCACTTTTGCACATTTGAATGATTATTTTCCCCGGCTGGATATTTTTCCTCCGAAACTGTTGCCGGACCACATCAATGCGCGCGTCGTAAGCGAATCCGACACCATTCCGTTCCGTGACCGATTTCGTGTGCAATGCAGAAACGAGCCAGCAACGACAATCGTGGCACATATTGCCAAGGACGGTCACTACTACATCCATTACGATCCCTCGCAGTGTAGGAGCCTCACTGTGCGGGAGGCAGCACGTCTTCAGACGTTTCCAGACAATTATTTCTTCGCCGGTAACCGCACGGAGCAATACACCCAGGTCGGTAATGCTGTTCCTCCGTTGCTGGCGAACAAGCTGGCCAAGATCGTGCGAAGTCTGCTGAACGAGATGAACAGGAGAAAGCGTAGGCTGGGCAATGACCATGTGAACAGTAAACCGATGGACAGTTCGAGACGTAGAGTTACAGAGCAGGCTCAGGTTCCATTGCTTGCCGAGACCGACTGACCAATCATCAAGCTCTCTTCATTGCCATGCAGCCAGTCCTCAACCAGTCGTGCTGTTTCCTGGGCAGAACGCCTCATCGCGCATTCCCAGACAATGGCCACACGCCAGCCAAGAGACCGAAGTGTTTCTACATGCCGTTTGTCGCGGGCAACATTACCCTGGAACTTTTGCTGCCAGAACTCTTCGTTGGCCCGCGGAGTGGTGGTGTAGTGGCAACCCTCGTGTCGATGCCAGAAACAGCCGTGGACGAACACCACTGCTCGGTATTTAGGGAATACAAGATCTGGGGAGCCCGGCAGTTTTCTGACATGAACTCGATAGCGGAATCCTCTGGCGAAAAGAAGCGATCGCAGTGTTCGCTCCGGCAAAGTGTTCTTTCCGCGAATGCCCGACATCATTCGGCTGCGCTGAGGTGTGGTCGGAATTCGCATGGCCTTGGACACATTCAGTCTGGAGGTTTACTGCAGTAACCGGTCGCTTTGCACATCTGTCAGTTCCTTCTGCGGATGAAAAGTAACCTTAGGTAAGTTAGTATGCAGTTGGTTAGTGAGAAATAACAAAGGGAATCATGATGGCAAGGGAGTACGTACATCCCCCCAGTGCAGCCTGCCTTTCTGCCTCGATGAGAGATCTTGGGTATTCGCTCGAAACGGCCATCGCAGACCTGATCGACAATAGCATTTCTGCCGGCGCAGACAAGATCGACATTATCTGCGACGTTTCCAACAAACAGCCTGTTGTAGTCATTCTCGACAACGGCAGAGGGATGACGGAGTGTGAGCTGCTGGCTGCGATGCGTCATGGAACCGACAATCCCCGTCGGGATCGCTCACCAAAGGATCTCGGACGCTTTGGTCTTGGATTGAAAACAGCGTCTTTCTCTCAATGCCGTTCCCTGACGGTGGTCAGCGCAAGCAATGCTTCCGTCTCTGGTGCCGAATGGAATCTGGATCGCATTGATGCTGCAGACGATTGGATTCTGAGTCTGCTTGACGAAAGTGATATCGAGGTCTTGCCTTACGTCGATCGTCTTGATAAGCAGGGGACAGCAGTCATCTGGCGAGAGCTTGACCGCTTGCTGGAAGACGAAACTGGAGAGCGTGGGCAGGAGATAGTCAATGAGAAACTTGAGGCGGTGGGGCGACATCTTGCACTCGTCTTTCATCGTTTCCTTTCGGGCGAGGTCAAGGGGCATTCCAAAATCGCGCTGACCGTAAATGGTCACCCCATTACGGCATTTGATCCCTTTTGCAGAAAGAATCCAGCCACCCAGGTACTTCCGGAGGAAATCGTCCGCATTGGTGACACAGAGGTACGGCTGCAACCCTATGTCTTGCCACATCACAGCCGTCTTTCCGCGTCCGAGTATGACTACTATCAGGATCGCAGCGACTTCATCTCCAACCAGGGCGGCTATGTCTATCGAAGCGGACGTCTGATGGCGTGGGGAGATTGGTTCCGGTTGGTGCCAAAGGGGGAAGCCACCAAGCTGGCGCGCGTGCAGATCGATTTTCCAAATAGTCTAGACGAAGCTTGGACAATCGATATCAAGAAGTCCCGAGCGCGTCCACCACATGCGGTGCGTGAACGCCTGCGTCAGATCATCGCCAAAATAACCAACCGTAGCGTGACGGTACATCGAGGGCGAGGTCAGAAGCTATTTCAGGAGAATCAGGCGCCGTTCTGGGAGCGTTATGCAGACCATGGCGGTATTCGGTTCGCGATCAATGAACAGCATCCAATCGTCGAGTCCCTGGCAAGAAAGCTTTCGCCTGAGGATGTAGACCTGCTTCGAACATTGCTTGATTCAGTTGCTGCCTCGTTGCCAGTCGAGATGATTTATTCCGACTATTCAACTCATCCACGTGAGATCAATCAGCGGCCGGGGGATGAAAACGAAACCATGGAACGCCTGAGGAGTTTGCGTCAGGCTCTGTATGGAGACGGGCCGGGTGATGCGAAGGCCTTTCTTCAGATCGTGCGCTCCACGCACCTTTTCGATGGTCAGATCGAACTGACCGAAAAATTCATCAGTGAGGCCTTTGCATGAGCATTACAGCCATGACCGAAGAACGGAACATTGCCAACGCACTCATTTCGGGTCTGGCCAATATGGCGGAACCGCCAACCCGTGAACAGGTGGAGGAAAAGGCAATACAGATTGCGGGAATCTTTGGTTATACGGGGGATCTTCGTAATATCGTCACGGAGGCGATGGAGTCAGTTGTGACCCGCATGGGGGCTGGGGTATCACTGGTTGATGTCAATGCGAAGCATGATGATCAATGGATTCACAAGCGAGATGACATTGATTGGACCTATGCCGAGGCATACGAGGAATTCCTGCGAAACGAGGGTTGGCCACCTCAGATGGTTCAGTCTCTGGGCGATGTGACGGGCCGCATTCTTGGCCATCTTCAGGATCCGTTGAGCGAAGGCACGAGCTGGAACCGTCGAGGCTTGGTCATTGGTCATGTGCAATCAGGAAAGACGGCCAATTACACGGGGCTGATAGCCCGTGCAGCGGATGCCGGTTACAAGTTCATCATTGTCATTGCTGGCATTCACAATAATCTCCGCAGACAAACGCAGCAACGTATCGATGAGGCTTTCATCGGACGATCGAGTGATCCAGAGGATCGCCGCAAAATTGGCGTCGGTCTTGATCCAGGTTATCCCGGTGCGGCGACACTCACCAACATCAACGAAGACTTCAACAAGAATACAGCAGCCAAGAGCGGTTGGAAGATAAACGACTTCAGCAAGCCGATCATCCTGATCATCAAGAAGAACGTCACGACGCTCACGGCTCTGCACAAATGGTTGAAGGAACTGAACGCTGAAGGGAATGACCGTATTTCCGATGTGCCCATGCTGTTGATTGATGACGAGGCGGACAACGCATCGATCAACACGAACAAGGAGGACCTGGACCCGACCCGGACGAATGCGATGATTCGCCGCATCCTGGGGCTGTTCGCAAAGTCCTGTTATGTAGGATATACCGCTACTCCTTTCGCCAACATCTTTATTAATCCGGACGCGTATGGAGATGATGTCAGGGAAGAGCTTTTTCCTCGTGACTTCATCTATTGCCTGGATGCACCTACCACCTATTTCGGTGCGGAGAAGGTGTTCCTCGACGAAGCGACAAGCGAGTCGATCGTCAGGCCAATCGATGATTGCGAGGATCTGATCCCTTATTCGCATAGGCGCGACGATCCAATCCCAGAGTTGCCACCCAGTCTCTATCGAGCCCTTGACACATTCGTCGTCGCTCGCGCCATCCGGAACTTGCGTGGACAGGCAAGAAAGCATTGCTCGATGATGGTCAATGTCTCGCGCTTTGTGCCGATACAAAAGGCTGTGCGCGACTTTCTGAGCCTCAGGGAGAAGAAGATCAGGGAGGCGGTGCTGGCCAACTATGCGATGCCGGAAGAGGTTTCTTCAAGAAACATGTACATGCAAGGTCTGAAAGAAGCCTTCTATACCGAATATGCAGATGCTGGTGTTACTTGGGAAGAGGTGAAAGTCGGTCTTAACGGTGTCTTCGAAAACCTTCACCTGTATGTGATCAACAGCAAGAGTGACGAGGTGCTTGATTACAGCCGGTACGAGAAGGAAGGCATTGGGCTGACAGCAGTTGCCGTTGGCGGTCTGAGTCTTTCGCGAGGTTTGACGATCGAGGGGTTGACCGTCAGCTACATGTACCGTAATACGAAGATGTACGACACGCTCATGCAGATGGGGCGCTGGTTTGGTTACCGGCCTGGATTTGAGGATCTCTGCCGAGTCCATTTGTCACGCGATTCCATCAACTGGTATTCCCACATTGCCGAAGCAGCGGAAGAGCTTGTCCAACAGGTAAAGCGCATGCGGCGAGATCGCCTCAGTCCGGAAGATTTTGGTTTTTACGTGCGCTCGCATCCAGACAGTTTGCTGATCACGGCTGCAAACAAGATGCGATCCGGCAAGGAAGTCACCGTAGAGCAGAGTTTCAGTGGGCGACTGCGTGAAAGCTATATTGTCCCCATAGATCCAGATGTAAATGCCAAGAACTTTGCACTGATCGCTGACTATTGGCGGAGTGGCTTTGGCGGGCAACAGGAGAAGGCTACCGATAAAGGTGTGATCTTCAGAGATGTCCGAGTCGAGGTGATCGGTGATTTCCTCACACGCTTCGAATGTCATGCGAAGTTTTCAGGAATGAAATCGGATGTAGTGAGCTATCTTGAACGGATTGCAGCGAAGCATCCGCTGGCAGATGTCCTGCTGATTTCTCCGAAGGGAGGGTCGGGTGGGGAAGCTCCATTCGCTTTGAAGAATCAGGAGCGCGTCGTCGGGATCGGTCAACCGGACGGTAGCGCATGGCGTCTGAACAAAGACAGAGTCGCTTCGCGTGGTGATGAGAAGCTAGGGCTCAGTGATCCCCAACTTGCTGAGGCGAAGGCAGAGGCTGATCGTGACGATAAGTCAGGAGCTGTGTCCGACACCCATTACCGCATGGCGAGGAAAAGGCCACTCCTCATGATTCACAGTCTGGAACCCAAGGGCGATGCAGTGACGGGGCCGATTGCTGCCTTTGGCATGAGTTTCCCTTATGGAGACTATTTGACGACCATTAAGGTCGTTGTGAACAAGGTTTGGCTTGAGCAGATGCAGGGCTATAACGATGATCCCGATCAAGAGGAGGATCACGATGACTGAGTCTTCTCCTTGGGATGAAATCGCTGTTCCCAGTAAGGACTTCAATGTCCGTCAGGTTGCAGTGACTACGGCCGTCCCTTGCTTCTGGGGACGCGATGCCGGTGGCTCTTGTCTGTTCATTGTAGAACTACAGGGTGATCATACAGAACAGTATCGGAAGAACATGGTCACGGCAAAAGGCATTGACGTCGATCTTCGTGCAGGTGGCACTGGGGAGCAACACTTGGTTCTTGCTCTTGAAAAACAGGTGGATCGTGATCTTTTCGCGGGTCTGTGCCGTACTCTGGTATCGGCTCTGGAGCACTCCACCGATTCGGCGAGTTCTCTGGCAGTTTCGCTGGTGCATATCCGTCGTTGGAAGACTTTCCTCTCGGGCCGGAGTCAGCATCTTTCCATCGAGGCCGTTCGAGGCCTTTTTGCTGAACTTATTTTTCTGTTGGAACTGGTCGAACAGGGAATGTCTATTCATGAAGCAGTGGATGCCTGGCTTGGTCCGGAACGGTCGCATCAGGATTTCATCTTCGGCAATACGGCTGTCGAGGTTAAATCCCTATCTGGCGCTGAACGCAGCAGTATCCGCATTTCATCGGAAGACCAGCTTGAATCCCTGAACGATGCGTTGTTCTTGCGCGTGTACCGCCTAAGCAGTTTGGCTGGCGCCGAAGGGGCTCGGTCTCTCAACGAGATTATCACTGCAGTCCAGGCCCTGCTCGACGAAGCCGAGGCCGCCGAGGCCTTTGATCGAAAGCTGATGGCGCACGGTTATGCGCCTCTTCCTGAGTATGATGAGCCGCGCTTTGTCGTCAGTGACGTGCGCAGCTATCGAATCAATGACGGCTTTCCGTGTCTCATGCGATCTCAGCTGCCGCCAGGGATCGCCAACGTTGCCTATGACATAAGGCTGGAAGCGATTGCTGAATACGAGTGTGACGGGGCGGTTATTTTCGGAGGAGAGTGATGGAGCAGACCAGCGAAGAGTTCTTCCACGACTTTCGGCAGGAACTGCTGGCGGGGGCCGAGGCCAATGGCAGGTTTCAACTCGACGAGTTCATGGAAACCATCGCTGCAGAACTTGTCGAAACAGGCTTTACGGAAGGCTTCGAACTTTGTCATTTTCGGGCGTTACGCGGAGTGCGTGTGGACGGCTATTGGTTCAATGATGAGGGCGCCCTGGACCTCTTCATCGCAGATTTTGAGTCCCGCAACGAACTGATGTCCCTGACAAGGACAGACGTGGATGCGGCATTCAAGCGCGTTGCCAACTTCTTCGACGCGAGTATCGACAGAAATTTGGCCGACGATCTGGAAGTCACGTCGCCGGAATATGGCCTTGCCAAACAGATTGACGATCGCAGAGGTTCTTTCAGTTCGCTCAACCTTATTCTTTTCTCGGAGCGTACGCTCAGCGGGGCGGTGCAGAGCCTTCCAGATGGAGAGGTTGCTGGTGTTCCCACGAGTTATCACGTATGGGATATTTCACGACTTCAGCGTCAGCGAAGCTCACGCAGTCACAAGGAACCACTCGATCTCGACTTCGAGCAGATGTTCGGGCAAGGCATCGCCTGCCTTCCTGCTCACTTGACAACCGATGCCTACCAGTCCTATCTCATGGTCATGCCAGCAGATGTGCTGGCAACCTTGTACGGAAGTTTCGGAGCGCGCCTGCTGGAACAGAATGTCCGGACATTCCTGCAGGCTCGCGGTAATGTAAACCAGGGTATACGGGCAACGATCCTGAACGATCCAGGAATGTTCTTCGCCTACAACAACGGAATTACGGCCACTGCGCAGAGTGTAGAGACAGAGGAAACGGATTCCGGTCTGGCGATTACAAAGATTGTCGATCTTCAGATCGTCAATGGTGGACAGACAACCGCATCCTTATTTCACACGAGAAAGCGAGACAAGGCTGACCTTTCCCAGATATTTGTTCAGATGAAGCTGTCCGTCATCAACAGCCAGCAAAGCGAGATGGTTGTGCCGAAGATATCGGAGTATGCGAACACCCAGAATCGAGTGAATGCTGCCGACTTCTTTTCGAATCATCCATTCCATGTTCGGATGGAGGGGTTTTCGAGACGCATCTGGGCACCGGCACAAAAGGGATCCCCACGTGAAACTCGTTGGTTCTACGAACGCGCACGTGGCCAGTATGCTGATGCACAGTCAAAACTCACCTCGGCAGAACAGAAGCGCTTCAAGGTCGAGCATCCCAAACCTCAGATGTTCACCAAGACGGATCTCGCGAAATTCGAGAATGTCTGGGATGAGCATCCAAGATGGGTAAATCTAGGCTCCCAGAAGAACTTTGCACGCTACGCCGCCCGAATTGGTGCCGAGTGGGAGAAATCGTCCGATGGTTTCAATGAGTTCTATTTTAAGAGAGCTGTCGCTCGTGGTCTGATCTTCCGAGCCACGGAACGTATCGTGTCCGCGCAGCCTTGGTACAGCGGCGGGTATCGGGCAAACATCGTGGCCTATACCTTGGCGGTACTCGGCGATATTGCGAAGCGTGAAAAGCAGAGTATCGATTTCCTAGAAATATGGAAGGCGCAGATGGTCGATTCTGTACTAGAGAGTACTATCGCTGTGGTGTCGAAGGTGGTGAACGATGACATCATCAGCCCACCTCATGGGATCTCCAATATTTCGGAGTGGTGTAAGAAGGAAGCGTGCTGGACGAGGATACAGTCGCGTGCCGAAGCCATCGCGGATATCCTTCCGAAGGAATTCTACGATCAACTCGTTTCGTACGAAGAGCAGATTGCGACAGTGCGGTCCGCGAAGCAAACCCAGCGGATCGACAATGGCATCGAGACGCAAAGGAAAGTGCTGACTGTGCCAGCAAACGAATGGGCTCGCATTTACCAAGCTCTTCTAGACAGAGAGTTTCTTACACCCAAGGAAGCTGGGATTTTCAAGGTGGCAATGCAGATTCCTGTAAAAGTACCTACTGAGAAGCAATGTGCAGTTCTTCTCGACGTGCTCGACAGAGGACGCACGGCAGGTGTTCTTGTTGAGAAGTGATAATGCCGCCATGTAATTCGTGGGACTGGGCCAAGATATGTGTGTTCGCTGCAAGTCATATGTCCAGATGGAGGGTGAACGGTTCAAGGTGAGTAATAAGCGTGACGAAGGAGCGCTTCTTGATGATCGAGCGGCCCGGTGCCTATTCTCAGCAAGGTTCGATACCAACGCTCAAGTGAATAGTATGGTGAACAGACTGTTTTGAAAAATATTGTTACCATGCCTGATATAATCGTGCGAAAACATCAAGCTGGGAGAGCCAATGCCGCGTTTGAGACCTCGAGCAAGGATAATCAGGACCATCGGGGACCAGCTCATCAGTGGTCCCGAGGCGGCTCTCATCGAACTGGTAAAGAACGCTTTTGATGCTGACTCGCCCTCCGTACACATCGCGATCGTTCCGCCGGGGGACGGGCGCTGGGAGGGAGATGTAGGTCTTATCACGGTGACGGACGCTGGTCATGGCATGTCGGCCGCAGACTTGGTCGACAAGTGGTTCGAGCCTGCGACCAGCGACAAGGTGGAGCGACGTCTCAGTCCCGGCGGCCGCACTATGCTCGGTGCCAAGGGCGTCGGCCGCTTCGCCACAGCTCGGCTCGGGCGGCTGCTTCATCTCCGGGCTGCTCACAAGGCATCGGGGCGCCGGCTTGAAGTCAGTGAAGTTGAGATCGACTGGAGGCGCTTTGAGCAGTCCAAGTACCTCGACGAGGTGGACATTGACCTGGCTACCAAGCCTGGTGAGCGTGGTGAAGTGCCTGGGGTTACCCTGCAGATCAGGGCACTGAGAGACCTTTGGACGAAGAAGCAACTGGAAGCTCTGGTGCGCGAGCTGCGTCGCATGGTGTCACCCATAACGACCAAGGAAGGGGACTTTCGGATATACCTCGACTTGTCTGGGTTCAAGCATGACGTACACGGCTTCGATGGCCCGCCGCTGGTTTCTGGCACACTTGACCTGATTGAGAGTGGGGATTCTGGCTCGCGGGATCCCACTGAGATCCGGCCGTTCAGCATTGACCGTGTTTTCCATTACATGGTGAAGGGCACGTTCGATGCGAAGGGTCGTTTCAAGGGGTCCTTCGTTAACCAGCGTGGAGACGCCAAACCCCAGTCGATCGATATTCCCGCATCGGAGCTGACTGCGGAAGAAGAACCTTGTGGCAAGGTCAGTCTGAGATTGAACATCTACGATCGCGAAGGCGATGCGATCGTGGAGTTGTTCCAGAAGCTGGGTTTGGGTTCTATCGGCCGCCTTGATGCAAGACGAGTGCTCGATGAGAACATCGGGATAGGCATCTATCGAGGAGGTTTCCGAATCCGTCCCTACGGCGACGCTGAGACTGATTGGCTCGAACTGGAGCGCATGAGGGTCCAGAATCCCTCGCGAAAGCTAGGTCTGAACCAAGTCTGGGGCGTCGTCGAGATTCCTGATGAGAACGCGTCAGGTCTTGTCGAACGGAGCAGCCGGGAAGGTCTTGAACACAATGGCTCATTCGTCCGACTCAAGCGCTTGATAGCCGACGTGCTTGCTCATGTTGAGTCGGTGCGACAGGATTTTCGGCAAAACGCTGGTCTCAGTAGGAAGACGACCGTTGATACCGGTGAAGTCAGAAGCAAGGCTAATTTGCGTGCGACGAGTAGGGTGGTAGCGGGTCTACCACTCAAGTATCGGGAGAAGATCGAACGCGCGATTAAGCAGGACAGTGCTGCATTGAAGACATCGATCGACGAACTTGAGACCTATCAGCAAGCCCTGGCTTCCAGGTCGGCGCTCGGTTTGGTCGTTGCCCAAGTGCTGCATGATGGGCGTCGATTCCTGTCCGACATCTCTACACGTTCCAAGAGGCTCGTCGACGGAGCGCCTCGGCTTGAGGAGCAAAGTGCCTTCGGGAAACACTTTAGAGCTTCATTCGGAAAGGAGGCCGGTTCAATCAGTCAGTCGGCCGGACATCTGAGCAAGCTGTTCAAGTCGCTTGATCCCATTTCAGGGAAAAAGCGTGGACGTCCCAAGGTATTCAGCGTCCAGGAGGTCCTGGATCGATGCGTGGCACTCTTTGGCGATGCGATCACCGACACGGCTGTTGATGTGACCTATGACCTGCCTGAACCGGTCGCGCTGGTTGTCGGCTATGAGTCCGATCTTATGGCTGCGGTTCTCAACATCGTCGACAACGCCGTGCATTGGCTCGGAACGAGCCCTACAAGGCCGAGAAGGTTGGTCTTTTCTGTCAACCAGTCAAAGAAGTACGTCCGTATTTCGATTTCGAACAATGGACCTTTGATCGACGAGCGGTTCCATGCGCGGATGTTCAGCCCTGGCTTTTCCCTAAAGACGGAGGGCTCTGGGATTGGGCTCGCTATTGCCAGGGAAGCAATGCGCGCGAGCAAGGGGGATGTCGCCTTTGACGCTGGGGCCGATCAGACAACTTTCGTGATTGAGATGCAGAGGGCTCCACAGAAATGACATCTACAGTTCCAGAATTGAAGATCCTCGTTGTTGAAGATGAGGACTCGAAGATATGCGAATGGGAGGACGCCATTGCCGCCCATAATGCAGATGAAGAGAACAATGGTTTTCGCATCCAGATGACGACGTCCAAGAATGTCATGGATGCCAAACGGCAACTTGATTTGCATCGGCTTGATGCCGTGGTCGTGGATCTGCGGTTGCAGGTTGAGCCAGGTGTCACTGACAATAACAGTCAGGGCAATGATCTGGTTCGCCACATCATCGAAGTCCAGCCGCTCGGCGTAGTGGTCTATACGGGGCAGCAAGCTGATGCGGACACTGCCAGCTACGATTGCCCGCAGGTCCGTGTCATGGATAAGGCCGATGGCATGGAGCAGGTCTTCACCTGGCTGAGGGAGCACAAGGATGTCTTCCTGCGCTTGAGAGATGCAAAGAGTGCATACAACCGTGAGACGGCCAAGGTGTTCTTTCGTTCTATCTGGCCGCGTTGGCGTCACTGGACCAGTTCGAGCGTAGAGGGATCGAGTCTGTCCGACGTTGTTGCGCGCCATATAGTCGCGCATGTACACGACTCCTTGCTGAATGCAGGCGACGATGCGACCCATCCGGAGGAGGCCTACTTCGTCCCTCCCTTGAAGACGAGACTGGATACAGGTGACCTTGTTCAATACGAGGGAGGCACATGGGTCGTCGTTACCCCGCGCTGTGACTTGGCTCATCGCAGTAAGGTCTCCACGATCCTACTTGCGTCCTGTGACGATATCTCCAATAAGTGGAACGACATGGCTGCCCAAGATAAGGTTGAAAAAGCTGAGAGAGCAATCAAGAAGCTTATACAGCATGAAGGTATGCCCAAACAGCATTTCCTGTATCCGATGCGGGATGAGGCTGGTCAGCCCAGAGGACCATGGATGGTCAAGTTTCACCATTTGAAGGCTATTGCAGCCGAGCAGGCATTCGATGAGTTGACGCCGCTTCGGTTCGCCTCGCTGTCACCGCTGTTCGTTCCTTCCCTAGTGGAGCGCTTCGGAGCTTACTTCAGCCGGATTGGAACCCCAGACTACTCGAGTGATTAGTCTGGAATTGGACTTCCCTAGTCTGCTCTCCGGCTTCTTTATCCGGGCTATCCTGGCGCTGATTGATCCAATCGCCAGCGCCATCACTCGGAGTTTGCTGGACTACTCTTGAGTTGTCCAGCACTCACAAATTGACGGTAAAAGTGTCCTGCTCATTTCACCCTCGCATGTCACATCTCAAGTTCTCGAAAACTGGTTTTTTGACTTGATCGCGACCCGCCTCGTTGAGGTATGTTAACGCTGATTGGCAATACAGTTGCCTGCCGTTGTTGGTCTGCAAATCGCCCGGAATCTCTTGTGACGCAATGCTTTCGCCAGCGCACGGTAAAAACGACGGTAGTAACAAATGTCAGTCGTTTTAAATCTCTTTAATCACAAAGTCTTGCAGGACTCGTTGATGACCGAATGGGCACAGTCCAGGCGGACAGCGGCACCGCTTCAGAGCGGTATCTGCCAATTTCGTGAAGCTCATGTGTTCCTGCATTGGCTCGATCACATTGCGTTCGGAAGTGCCTGTCCGAGTACATTCGCGCACCTGCCCGTCGATAAGATCAGCGACGCACGCGAGATGCGCGTTCAGTGAACAACTGAGCAATGCGGGTATGAGCTGCGTCGATGATCTCGTCTTGGCGGCGCTCGATGTGCTTCCTTAGCCGCGCCGTGCAAGACTTGATGTTGCCGTCCTTCAATGCTTGCACAATCGCCTTGTGGTCATGGTGCGTGGCCCGGCGAGTCGGCGTACCCACATCGATCCAGCGCACGAATTGTATGCGCGCATTGATGTTGTCCAGTAGGCGGCACATCTCAACGTTTCCGGCCAATGCAACGAGGCGCTCGTGAAACTGCTCGTCCTGCGCCACTAACTCTGCTGCCGAACATTCCTCTCTGGTCGCGTCGTCGCCCACCATTGCCGCGAGTGAATCAATTTGCTCAGTACTCGCGCGCGTGGCAGCCAATTGCACCGCCGCTAGTTCAACCGTCAAACGCAATTCGTACAGATCAAAAAGCTCCTTTGGGTCGAGCTCCCTAAAGAAGAAACCTTTCCCAGATACAGAGCGCAAAAAGCCTTCTGTAGTCAGCCGGTTGAGCGCTTCCCGTAACGGAGTACGCGAAACGCGTAGTTCGTTAGCCAGCACGCCTTCGTTCAGGCGTTCGCCAGGAAGAAAGGAGTGGGTGATTGCTTTTGCACGCAGCGCTTCGTAAACCGTTGCACCAATTTTTTCAGGTATTGCGCGATCGTCTACAGCAGAGATAGAGGCGTTCATTCGATCAAAGGGTGAGTCTTCTCGGAAGGGCGGTCGCAAATGCCCCTGGGGTTGGGGGTCGAAAGACACCAGCGTATATCCATTCTAACCCTATTGCGCTTTTTCTGAACTTAGGACAGAATTCAGTCCTGAATACAGAACGATATTCTGTTCAGCAGAATATTTCGACAAATACAGCACGGACTATTAGCACGGAGCCTGCTGGACAGCTCCACAAATGGCGCCGTCTCATTCGGAAGTCTTCTCATGACCATCAAGGGAAAAGCGTGCATCGCGGGCGCCTTCGAACACCCGCTTCGAAAAGCAGAACACCACTCGGTTGCCCAGTTGCATGCCGAATGCGCGCGAGGCGCACTGGCTGATGCGGGGCTTTCCATCAAGGACGTCGATGCTTACTTCTGTGCCGGAGATGTGCCGGGGCTGGGGCCTCTCTCAATGCTGGACTACCTAGGACTGCGGGTGAAGCACCTGGACACCACGGAGACGGGCGGGTCGTCCTACCTCGTCCATGTCGCGCACGCGGCTCAGGCTATCGTGACGGGCAAGTGCAATGTCGCCCTGATTACATTGGCCGGTAAACCACGCACCGATCCGTCAATGGCCAAGCCCCGCGAATATGGCGCCGCCTCGCCGGACGCCGCCTTCGAACAACCTTTCGGCATGAACACCCTAGCCGGTTACGCGCTTGTCGCGCGCCGCCACATGTACGAACACGGGACGACGGCCGAGCAACTGGCCTGGATCAAGGTTGCAGCCTCTACGCATGCACAACACAACCCCCATGCGATGCTGCGGCAGCTCGTGACAGTCGAGGACGTCATCAACTCACCGTTGGTTGCGAACCCACTCCATCGGCTCGACTGCTGTGTGGTTAGCGACGGAGGCGGTGCGCTGGTGGTCACCCGTCCCGAGATTGCGCGTAGCCTGGCGCGCCCAGTGGTGAGCGTGCTTGGCGCGGGCGAAGCGGTGCGCGGCGTTTACAGCGGCTGGGAAGACCTACTGGTCACCGGCGCGGCGCAGTCGGGAGCGCAGGCCTTCACCGAGGCCGGCGTGAAGCCGGCAGACATCCAGTACGCGTCAATCTACGACAGTTTCACTATTACGGTGCTGCTCCAGCTAGAAGATCTGGGCTTTTGCCCCAAGGGCGAAGGTGGGCGCTTTGTGCAGGACGGCAATCTCATCTCCGGCGTTGGCCGGCTTCCCTTCAACACCGACGGCGGAGGACTATGCAACAACCATCCGGCCAATCGCGGCGGAATTACCAAAGTGATCGAGGCGGTACGTCAGTTGCGCGGCGAAGCCCATCCCAATGTGCAAGTGCCCGAATGCGAGATCGCCTTGGCGCAGGGCACGGGCGGCAACCTAGGCGCCCGCCACGGCAGCGCCACACTCATTCTTGGACGGAATTGATCACATGTTTCTCTCAGATGACCGCGAGTGGCCAGCTCCTGCCACCAATCCCGAAAACGAAGCCTTCTTCGTCGCCGCCGCGCAGGGCCGTCTCCTGTACGGTCGTTGCCGCGTCTGCGGGCGCGCTCACTACTACCCTCGCTACAGTTGTCCGCATTGCTTTTCGGCGGAAGTGGATTGGGTCGAAGCCAGCGGCCGGGGTCACATCTATACGTACACCGTGACTGGTGCGGCCTCGGACCGGCAGGTGTTGGCCTTCGTTGAGCTGGAGGAAGGCGTGCGCATGCTCAGCAATATAGTGGATGCGGCACCCGAGGAGGTTGCCGTCGGCGCCTTGGTGCAGGTTGCATTCGGCCGTGCTGGCAGCGTCAGGGTGCCGGTCTTCGTGCTGGAGCAAGTGGGAGAGCGAACGTGAACCTCGATGCTGTCAGTGCCTGGACCCGCACAGTCGTCCACGACTACAGCGCGCGTGACTCGGCGCTCTATGCGCTGGCTGTTGGCGCCGTGTCCGATCCTCTCGACGCACGTCAACTGCAACTGGTGGACGAGACCAACCAGGTGGCCGTTCCTTCCATGGCCGCCGTTATCGCCTCTCCAGGTTTCTGGGCGCGTGATGAGAAGTCGATGGAGATCGATGCCGCGCGCCTCGTCCATGGCGAGCAGCGGATTGCGTTGGAGCGTCCCCTTCCTGCACAGGGCCGCGTCGTTGGTATCTCGCGTGTGTGCCGCATTGTCGATAAGGGGGCGGGAAAGGGTGCACTGATAACAGTGTGCAAAACGCTGCAGTCGGAGAGCGGCGATCGCTACGGGCGCGCTTGGCAACTGTTCTTCTGTCGCGGCGATGGGGGGTTTTCGGCGACCGGGGCAGACGATCTCGTCTTGGGCGACGAACCGCTGCCGGCGCTGGTCGCTTCGCCGGCGCGCGAGCCGGACCTGCGCGTGCAGTACTCCGTGCGTGCCGATGCCGCGTTGCTGTATCGGCTTTGCGGCGACAACAATCGACTGCATATCGACCCGCAGGCGGCGCAGCAGGCAGGCTTTCCCGGACCCATCCTGCATGGGCTAGCGACCTATGGCTTCGCGACCATGGCGGCCATCCGGGCCTTCGCCGCGAGCGACGCACAACGGCTGACCGGTCTGGACGCACGCTTTTCGGCGCCGGTCTACCCGACCGAGGAGATCGAATTCCGAATGTGGGACGAGGGTAGCCACGTGGCACTCGAGGGCCACGTGGTTGCGCGTGGCGTCGTGGTGATCAGCCACGCGCAGGCGCGTTTTAAATGATTAAAGGTGAATTCATGAACGAATCCATGTTAGGCAAGGTAGCTGTGGTCACAGGAGCCGGAGGCGGTATCGGCCGCGACATCGCACTTCAGTTGGCGCAAGCTGGCGCGCGCGTGGTGGTTAACGACATCGGTGTGTCACTCAGTGGCGAGGGAAGTGATGCAGGGCCGGCAGCGGCGGTGGTGGCGGAAATCTGCGCTGCGGGCGGCGATGCTGTCGCCAATACGGACTCCATTGCCACGCGCGAAGGCGCGCAACGCCTGATCCAACAGGCGGTCGACAGCTTCGGTCGAATCGACTGCGTCGTCAACAATGCCGGTATTCTGCGAGACCGCTTCTTCCATAAGATGAGCGAAGAAGAATGGGACGCCGTCATGAAGGTGCATTTGTACGGCTCCTTCTATACCAGCAGAGCAGCAGCTGGGTTCTTCAAGGAGCAGGGCGGAGGGTCCTTCGTCCACATGACGTCGACTTCGGGGCTAGTTGGCAACCGCGCGCAGGCCAACTATGCGGCTGCCAAGATGGGCATCGTTGGTCTATCGCGCACAATCGCCATTGATCTGCAGCGTTCGGGAGTGCGCTCCAACTGCATCGCACCGTTCGCCTGGGGACGCATGGTCGCGTCAGTGCCCATCACGACCGACGCCCAGAGGTTGGCAGCCGAGCGCAAGCAGCAATTGATGACCCCGGCCAAAGTTGCGCCCCTAGCGGTCTTTCTGGCCAGTGACTTGGCCGCGGATGTCAATGGCCAGGTGTTCGCCGTACGTGGCAACGAAATCATGCTCATGAGCCAGCCGCGCCCGGTCAAGTCCGTACACCAGTCCGAAGGCTGGACGGTGCAAAGCATCGCCGAGCATGCGCTGCCAGCGGTGCGCAGCGCGCTCACGCCACTAGAGGAGACGGTGGACGTCTTCAACTGGCCGCCCATCTAAGCATCGGCGTAATGCTACCGGTTGGGGTACCTGCGACATAGCGATGCCACTGTGTCGCGAATGGCGGTGTGCCTTGTCCCCTCTTTGAGTCGAAATAGTCATAATTGGAGATAACGTGGACCTGACATATAGCCCGCAGGACCTGGCATTCCGCGATACCGTGGTGGCATGGCTGCAGCAGAATTTGCCAGAGGATCTACGAGACAAGGTGCTCAATCACAGGCGGCTGAGTCGTGAGGATTTCGTGCGTTGGCACAGAATCGTGGCCGCTCAAGGATGGGTGGGGAGCAGTTGGCCAGTTGATTACGGTGGAACCGGTTGGACAGCAGTGCAGCGCCACATCTGGGACGAGGCGTGCGCTGTGGCCGGTGCTCCGATCATCATGCCTTTTGGCGTCAACATGGTGGCGCCAGTCATCATGGCCTTCGGCAGTGAAGCGCAGAAGCGCCATTACCTGCCGCGTATTCTGAACTGCGACGACTGGTGGTGTCAGGGCTATTCGGAGCCGGATGCTGGCTCCGACCTGGCTGCGGTTAAGACCCGCGCCGAACGCATCGGCGATCACTACGTCGTGAATGGCCAGAAGACTTGGACGACGTGGGCGCAGTACGCCAACATGATCTTCTGCCTTGTGCGTACCGATTCGAAGGCGCGCAAGCAGGAAGGAATTTCCTTCTTGTTGATCGACATGAACAGCCCCGGCATCACGGTGCGACCCATCATTATGCTCGATGAGGAGCACGAGGTTAACGAAGTGTTCTTCGATAACGTCCGGGTGCCGGTGGACAATTTGATCGGCGAGGAGAACCGGGGGTGGACCTATGCCAAGTACCTCCTGGGACATGAACGCACCAACATCGCCGCCGTTGGGCGCTCCAAGCGAGAGTTGCGGTTGCTCAAACGGTTGGCACACAAGCAGCGCAAGAATGGTGAGTCGTTGATGAGGGATCCGGTGTTCGCCACCAAGGTGGCCTCCTTGGAGATCGAGTTGATGGCGCTTGAAATGCTCGTACAGAAGACCATCTCTCAGGAGAGTCACCGGACGTCGCCGGCTCCGGAGGCTTCCATGTTGAAGATCAAGGGTAGTGAGATCCAACTGGCTATCACCGAGCTGATGCTCGAGGCGGTGGGGCCCTATGGTGCACCCTTTGATCCTGCGTTCCTCGCCGGGGAACGAGCACACTGCATCACGCAGAACGATGACGCGGCGCCCCTCGCGTCGCTGTACCTAAACCATCGAAAGATCGCGATCTACGGCGGCTCTAACGAAATCCAGAAGAACGTCGTCGCCAAGCTCGTACTGGGCCTGTAAGGAGAGTCATCATGAACTTCGACTATACGCAGGAACAACAACAATTCGCCGACGCGCTACGCCGCTGGATTGAAAAGGACTACGGCTTCGAGCAGCGCCGCACTACCATCCATGGCGAGCTCGGCACATCCGAAAAAGCGTGGCGCGCGCTGGCCGAACTCGGCGCTATGGCATTGGCCTTGCCGTCGTCCGTGGGCGGATTCGACGGCAGCGCCGTGGACATGTTGATCGTGATGGAGGAGCTAGGGCGCGGTCTGGTGGTCGAGCCTTGCTTCTCAACGGCGATGGGCGCGGAGATCCTCAAACTGTCGGGCGGACATGACGCGCGGCTGGAAGAGGTCGCGGCAGGCCGGCTCAAGCTGGCTTGCGCACTAGGAGAACGGCAATCTAGGCACGACCTGTTCGACATCGCGACAACTGCTAGGGCGAGCGAGGGCGACTACGTGCTCGACGGCATGAAAACGGTCGTGACACATGGCGCGCAAGCCGACCACCTAATTGTGTCTGTCCGCACTTCGGGCGCGCAGCGTGAAACGAGCGGCATCTCCCTTTTTCTACTGCCGACCGACACGCCTGGTGTCTCCATGCGCGAATACCGAACCATCGACGGCATGCGCGCGGCCGACGTCGAACTATCGAATGTCCGCTTGCCGGCGTCGCTCTTGCTATGCCCCGAAGGCGCTGGATGGGAGCTTCTGGAGGCCGGGACTGACTACGGCATCGTGCTGTTGTGCGGTGAAGCCCTCGGGGCCATGGGTTCCCTGAACGCTGCGACGCTCGCGTACTTGAAAACGCGTCAGCAGTTCGGTGTGCCAATTGGCAGCTTTCAGGTATTGCAGCACCGCATGGTAGACATGGCTATCCATCTGGCCCAGGCGCGCGCCATCGCCACGCTGGCAGCAGCGAAGCTGTCGGCTGCCACCGATGCGCAGAATCGTAGGCGGATGGCATCAGCCGCGAAGGCGCGTGTCGGGCAGGCCCTGAAGTTCATCGCTCAGCAAGCTGTGCAGTTGCATGGCGGGATGGGGCTTTCGGACGAACTGCCCGTCGCCCACTACGTCAAGAGGCTTACGGTAATCGAACTGATGTTGGGGGACACGGACCATCACCTGGCCCGGTTCTCTGCGCAGCCTTTTTTTGACGATAGCGCCGTGACTTGAACTGGTATGGGCTCATTTCCTTCCCCACGGTAACCGACTGGTTTCCTTGTTCGATACAGCAAAGGAGTCATCATGAAGCGTCGCATTTTTTCCTCGTGTTGCAGGAGTCTCATTATTGCTGCTGCGCTGACATCAGCGGGTACCTTGGCTGTCGCACAATCCGACTTTCCCACTAGGCCTATCAAGCTTATCGTGCCAACCAACCCGGGAGGCAGCATTGACACGATCACGCGAATCCTCGGTGACGAACTCACCAAGGAGTTCAAGCAGCCAGTCGTTGTGGAGAACAGGACCGGTGCAGGCGGAATGATCGCTGCTACAACCGTGTCGCAAGCGGAACCCGATGGGTATACGCTGCTTGTCACGCACACGGGCGTCCTGCAGGCCGATCTGCTGCACAAGAAGCCATCCTACCGGTTGAGCGATCTCGCTCCTGTTGCAGAAGTGTCTAATACGCCGGTCGTGTTCGGGGTGGGCAGCAACGTGCCGGTGACCGATTTGAACTCGTTCGTCGCACTTGCGAAGACGGAGCCTGAGACGCTGAGCTACGGTTCTTACGGAAAAGGGACTTCGGCGCACATCTGGGCAGAGCAGTTCTCCCAGCATGCCGGAATCAAACTGCTGCACGTTCCCTATAGCGGGGAGATGCCTGCGTTGCAGGACGTTCTCGCAGGCCGCGTCACAAGCGGTTGGGGCGCCGTCGGCACATACAAGCAGTATGCCGATGCCGACAAGATTCGCATACTTGCTGTGGCGAACCCCACGCGGTCAGTTCTGCTTCCAAACGTGCCCACCTTTATCGAAGCTGGCTTCCCCGAAATGAATGCCAGCGGATGGTGTGGCGTCTTCGCCCCTGTTGGCACCCCTAAAGCTATCGTGGCGCAGCTATCGCGAGCTATCACCAGAGCCGTGCAGCGTCAGGATATTGCGCAGCGTATTTTGGCGACCGGACAGGAGCCGACCGGAGCCGATGAAGAAGCCTTCGGCAAGCGCGTGGCCCACGACCGGCAAACCTGGGCTAAGGCGATCGCCGATTTCAATATCGCCCTCGATTGACCGCCTTCCAATGAATGTGGAGAAGGTTCCATGACGAAACCGAAAAATATCCGTGCTTGGCCTCAGCATCTTCCGTATCAGTTGACGACGCCAGCCACGAACCTTTACTTCAACTTGGTCGTATCGGCGACCCGCTTCCCCGAAAAAACGGTCTTAATAGACGCGTTTGGCTCCTTGACGTACCGTGAGCTGCTCTGTCAGGTTGACTGGGTGGCAGGCTTCCTGGAACAAGACCTGGGCGTCCAAGGCGCGGAGCGGGTCATGGTGTACATGCAGAACTGCCGCGAGTTCATCATCGCCTACTACGCGATCCTGCGCGTCGGCGCCGCGCTGGTACCCGTGAATCCGATGAACAAGCGTGGGGAGATCGGGCACTATCGAGCCGACAGCGAGGCGCGTGTCGCCTTCTGTAGCAAGGAGAACCTGGACGAACTGTTGGCCATGGACGGCGCCGCAGATCTTGTGGCGGTGATTGTCGCCAACAGACAGGCGTCGACGGGCGACACCCCAGCTCGACTGCCGCCCGCTGCGGCGCCAGCAGTGTATGACTTCGAGTCTGCCATGACGGCCAGGCGCGTGCCAAGCTATCCTGTCGCGCATGACCCTGCACAATTGGCGGTGATCCTCTACAGCTCGGGGACCACCGGCAGTCCCAAAGGTTGCATGCATACGCATCAATCGATGATGGCGAGCACCAACACAGTGGCGCATTGGATGGGCATGCAGTCGGAAACGGTAGTCTTGGCGGCGCTACCTTTCTTTCATATCACGGGCATGCAGAACATGATGAACGTTCCTATTTACGTTGGCGGGACGCTGGTCCTTCTGCAGCGCTGGAATCGGGACGCTGCCGCCGAACTGATTGCTAGGCACAGGGTGACGCATTGGAATACGATGCCGACCATGCTTATTGACTTCCTGGCAAGTCCGCAGATCGCCAACTATGATCTGCGCTCGCTTAGACGTCTTGGCGGCGGCGGGGCCGGCATGCCCCAAGCGGTGGGGGAACGCATCAAGGCGCTGATGGGAGTCGATTTTCTGGAAGGCTACGGCCTCTCCGAGGGCATGCCCTTTATGGGCAACCCGGCGGCGCACTTTAAGCATCAATGCTTGGGTGTACCTCTCTTCGACACGGATGCGCGCATTGTGGATCCCGAGAGCCTACGTGAGCTTCCGCAAGGGGAGGTGGGCGAGATCGTCATTTCCAGCGATAAGATGTTCAATGGCTACTGGCAAAACGAACGGGCGACGCGCGAAGCATTCATTGAGCTGGACGGGGAACGCTTCTTTCGCAGTGGCGATCTAGGCTATGTGGACGAGGATGGCTATTTTTTCATCGTCGACCGGCTCAAGCGCATGGTCAATGCGTCCGGCTACAAGGTATGGCCGACGGAAATCGAGGCATTGCTTTACGAGCATCCGGATGTGCGCGAAGCGTGCGTGATAGCTGCCAGCGATGCGTATCGGGGCGAGACGGTGAAGGCGGTGATAGTGCTGGATGAAGCAGCAAAGGAGCGTGTATCGGCTGCGGACATAATCCTTTGGTGTAAGGCGAGGATGGCAGCCTACAAATACCCCCGGCTGGTGGATTTCGTGGACGAGCTCCCAAAATTGGCCACTGGGAAGATTGCATGGAGGCAACTTCAGGAGGCCGAGCGAGCCAAGGATCGAGCCGCGGCTGTGCAGATTGACGGCCCTGCCATATCCAATCGCGCAGTGTCTGTAGAACCATCCGATTAACGGCCTGCATTCTTCGGATCAGGGCTCCGAAATGGAAAAGGGTTGCCAAAATAGGCAACCCGATCTCCTTGGCGCGAAGTTAACCGCCAGCCTGCAAAAGGCTTACCAAATCCACTGTAGGCATTACATCGGCGTACTTGCTTGCCATGTCGAACAAGTTCACCGCGTGAGATATCTGCGACCGATCATAAACGGCGTCCTGGGGTACCACCACCTTATAGTTCAGTGCGCAAGCATCAACCACGGTGGCCCTGACACAACCGCTGGTTGTGCAGCCCGTGACTACCACCGTGTCCACGCCAAGGCCAACTAGGTAGCTTGCAAGTGCAGTACCGTGAAAGGCGCTTGCCTGGTGTTTTGGAATCTGGATGTCGCCTTCCTGTGGACTGACTTCTTTGACGAAGTCATAGTCAGGCGCCGACACGTTCATGACGCCGGGTACCTTGGCTTCGAACTGGCCACGATCGTGGGATCGTTTCGGGGCGACATGCGGATACAGCACGGGTGCGCCTATTCTTCGGAACTCGGCTAACAGTTGGGCGATATGTGGTACGGCGCGCCAGCCGTGCTCACCGCAACTGGTAGGCATGGTCTTGATGGCCTGCTCAATCGGCATAGGCTCGTAACCCATCGAACGATATTGCACATCGATAACCAGCAGTGCGGGGCGCTGGCCTATACCGGTCTGCGCTCCCCAGCCTGCCTTCCGGTATATGTTGAGCTCCTCGTCTGGGATGACCCCATCCCAGGGGCGTACACGTTGTCCCTGAACTTCATTCATGGTGTCAGATCTCCACAGAGGTAGCGTCGTACTGAAGCAGCCAGTCGTAGCGCTCACTGACGGCCTGCTCTGACCAGTGCTTATGGATGTACGGCCAAGCGGTGGCGCTTTCCGCCAGATCGGGGCTATGGAATATGCCGAACATGTTCAGCGACTCGGCCTTGGTGCGGTTGGCGCGGTCGATCCGGGCGCGATCGTATCTTTGCAGCGCTTCGGGAATATTGTCCGCATTTTGCTCCAGGCAACGTGACAGAACGAAAGCATCCTCCATGGTCAGGTTCACCCCCATCCCCAGGTAGGGTGTCATGGAATGGCAGGCATCCCCAACCAGGGTCACATGCCCCTTCGACCATGATTCAAGCGGATCACGGACGAACAAACCCCAGCGGAACAGGTTTTCCGATCCGACGAACAGATCGATGATGTCCTGGTGCCAGCCCGCGAAATCGTTCAGTGCATCGGCGAGATCGCCTTTCTCGGACCATGACTCGGTGTGCCAAGTATCGCTATCGACCTGGGCCGAGAAACTGACAAACATTTCGCCATCGCGCTGGACCGGGTACGTGGTGACATGCGCTGTGGGCCCTACCCATGTGGAGGCCAGGGCCTCGCGGTGCTGCGGTTTCAGGTTTCTCATCGGCGCCAACCCGCGCCAGGCCAGCGCACCGGTATAGCGGGCGGGCGCGGGACCGAACATCGACTGACGGACCCGGGAGTGCGCGCCATCGCAGCCGACGACCACATCGCCATCTACATGGCGGCCATCGTCGAGCAGCAGCCGGGCGCGCCCATTGACGGTTTCAGCGCCGAGCGAGCGAGCCCCAAAATGAACCGCATCTGGCTTGATGCTGATAACCGCTTCATACAGTACGCGCTGCAGTTCTGCCCGCAACACTTGAATCAGCGTATGGTCTGCCTTGGACGTACTGGCTTGCCGGTGGTAGACTGATTTTCCCTCACCGGTCCTCCAGTACCGGATAAGCCGGTCCTTCGGCGGAAGATTGATGCGCTGCAGTGTTTCGGTCAGGCCAAGCGCCGCCATGACCCGCGCGCCATTCGCGGAGATCCACAATCCCGCGCCTACCTCGCGCAACTCGGACGACTGCTCATAGATGTCGACGTCGAACCCTTTTTTCAACAAAGCGATTGCGAGGGTGAGCCCTCCCATTCCGGCACCCGCAATAATCACGTGCGGCCGAGGGCGAGTGTTTTTAGAATCAGACATTGGTTCCTCTATTGGTAATGCGATGGGTTTTGGATGAGGTCCATGACGGCCTCAAGAATCTTGACGTAGCCGGTACATCTGCAAATGTTGCCGCGCAGATAATGGCGTACGGTCTCTTCGGATGGTTTCTTGTGGCGCTCCAACATCGCCTTGACAGACAGGATCATCCCCGGCGTGCAGAACCCGCACTGCAATGCACCGTGCGCGATGAATGCGCGCTGGACGGGATCCAGCTCTTTGCCATTCGCCAGCCCCTCGATGGTCCTCACGTCGCGTTCGTGCGCATCGGCACATAGCGTGGTGCAACTAGAGGTAGGGTTCCCGTCGACAAGAACCGTGCAAGCGCCACAGACCTGGACGTCACACGATCGCTTGGTTCCCTTCAGCTGCAAGCGATCACGCAGCACATCGATCAACATCTCGCACGGTTCGACGTCCACGGAAGTGGCTTTGCCGTTGAGGTTGAAATCCACGCGCATCATGGGAAATTCGTATTCGGTCTGGCTCATGGCAAGCACGCTTTAAGAGCCCGTTCGGCAAGAACGGATACAAGATGACGTTTGTAGTCGGCGCCGCCGTGGAGGTCGTCATGGGCGTCGATGTCTTCGGCATCTTCGGCCACGGCAAGCTGCAGGTGATTCCATATCTCGTCGGCGTGCAGGTCGGGGGAGAGGCCGGCCGCCACTTGCTCCGCGCGCCCCAGCCGAGTAGGCTTGGCGGATATCGCACCGGCCCACAGGCTCAGGCGTTGCGGGTTGTCTATGGACCAGACGGCGGCCACCCCCACGGCGGGCCGCTCGGTATGCCCGAACGCCCGGTAAGCCGACCGGGTGCCCGATGACTGAGGCGCGATATCGATCGACGTCAGTATCTCGTCTTCTTTGCGGGCCGTTGCGAACTCGCCAAGATGAAAATCCCTGGACATGACTTCGCGTTGCCCCTCCGGGCCAGCCAGGACCAGCCAGGCGTCCAGAGCACAGAGCATGGTCGGCGCGTCGGCGTGGGGCTCGGCAAAGCAAAGCACACCTCCCAGGGTACCCGCGATCCGGACTCGGATATTGGCAACATGCTCGCTCAGCTCGGCATACCCTGGCAGCGACTCGCGCACGATCGGGTCATTCGCGATCTTGTCGTGCGTAGTCAGCGACCCGATTGCTATCGTACCGTCGCTTCTTAGCCGCACGCCTTTTAGCTCATCAATCTGCTTGAGATCTATTACATGCTCGTAACGCAAGACATGGGCTTTCAATGCGACCAGCAGCTCTGTCCCGCCAGCATGGAACGTGGCGGCGTCGCCGTACTGCTTCTTCAGCGCAATGGCTTCTTCGAGACTGCCAGGCCGGTGCAGAAAGAATTTCTTGGCACGCATTCAGCCACCTCGCTTGCCCAGGCTCGCAGCCGCGCCCAGCAAAGGAGCGACCAGCCACCACCACGGCGATTGGCCAAATGCGACCGCGCCGTGTGCGACTCCGACGGCGACGGCTACGTTGACACCCAGCCTTGGCCAAAGAAAAACCAGTTCGGTGCGGCCCTTTTCAGGTGAAGCCGGCGCAGGCGAGAAATGCCTGGGCTCCTGTTGTCGTGCCGCGGTGCCGGAAGGCGGGGCCTCGATCTGCACTGCAGATTCGGCGGCATGCGGCTTTCTGTCTGGTGCCGGCTTGCCCGGTGCACTGGGCTGCGGTTCCGGCGCTACGGCTCGGACGCCATCCAGGTTCGACAGTTCGGCCCGCAAGCGTTGCTCGAACTCGGCGAAAAGTTGCTCTGAACGCTTGCGCACAATCGGGTAGCCCAGGGATGCAAGACGGCCTGCGACCTGCATGCTGGCGTTGACGTCGAGCTTGCACAGCACATTCTTGCCGTCGCGCTGTTCCTCGAGATTGACAACCATGCCTACGTCGATGGTCGTGCCCGTAGCCTTATCCTTGCCGGCAGCCTTCAGGGAAACCTGCCGCTCTATATCGTAGGACTCGATAATGATGCGGGTCGGCACTTCCAGCTTGAAAGGCCCGATCTTCTGCCGCATGACCGCGGCGAACTCTTTGAGTTTTTCTACCTCGGCAACGTCCTCGCAACCCGGAATGAGGGTAGCAACCCGCTGTACATCGAAGAAGATGGCCCACAGTTGTGCAGCAGTGGCCGGTAATAGTGCGTCGATTCTGAAATCCATGGCGTCGCTTTATTTGTCGTTTAGGGGTTTGTCTCTTAACGCGCGCCAGACGCGCTCTGGAGTCAATGGCAGTTCCTTCAACCGGATTCCCCAGCCTTGGAACAGAGCGTTGGCCACGGCGGGCGCCGCAGGCAGGATTGCTCCTTCGCCGCCGCCACGAGATCCGAATGGGCCGGGTCCGTCACCGCTCTCTATCAGGGTGGTTCCAACCTGATCGGGCAGTTCTTCCATCGTGGGCACCTTGTAGTCAAAGAGTGTCCCGTTCACGACCTGGCCGTCTTCGTAGATGTATTCCTCTGATAGTGTGTGGCCCAGCGCCATTACCATGGCGCCTTCATCCTGGCCTTCGGCGGCCTTGGGATTAATCACGTGGCCTAGGTCGGCGGCACCGCCCGCCCTCAAGACCTTGATGGCACCGGTTCCTTCATCAAGGGCTATTTCAAACGCCCCGGCCCCCGTCTCCCAGAACAGCGGCTGCAGTTTGAAACTGCCGTCCTTGGTGTTGGGATTGACGCGGCCGACACCCAGGAACTCGCCCGCGGCCATGCCGTTGAAGCGCCGCAGAAGCTCCATCAATGCCATAGAGCCCTGCGGCCCTTCGATTGCGCCGTCCACCAGTTTGTAGTCGTCCGGGTTTCCACCCAGCACTTGGGCAGCGGTGTCGCGCACTTGGCGCACGATGTCTTCGCATGCCATTTGCACGGCCAGGCCTATGATGACTGTCGAGCGGCTGGCTCCGGTGCCCCAGTCATATGGAGCCTGCAAAGTGTCCGGCTGCGCGACAGAGATCATGCGCAAAGGCTGGTTCAGGGTCTGGGCGGCAATAATGCGAAGCACGCCACGGCTTCCTTGCCCGATTTCAACCGTATTCGCCGAAACATTCACGGAGCCGTCAGCGCGCAGGCGAACGATAGAGCCGCCGATCGGCATGATTCCGGGATCAGTCGCTCCCACAGCCACACCGACCCCGCGCCGCCCTTCGTGACGGGACTCGGGCAAATTCTTGAGCGTGTCGAGCGCCGCGCGCAGCGACCGCCGCATATCGACGTCGATCGGCCGCAGATCGTGCTTCAGGGTCTGGCCTTTTTCAGCCAGGTTGCGCATCCTGAATTCGACCGGGTCATAACCCATGGCATCGGCAATGATGTCCATCTGCGACTCGGTAGCCCATACAGCCTGCGGGCCCCCGATAGACCGGAATGCGGCGCCCGGTACCGTGTTCGTGTAAACGCCTACGGCCTCGAGTCGAAGATTGGGTATGTGATACGGCCCGATCGCCCGGATCGCGGCCTTGACGGCGATGGCGGGCCCGGTATCCGCGTACGCGCCCCCGTTCAGCACGGCGCGCACCGACTTCGCAACGATTCTGCCGCTTTTATCTACAGCCGTCTTGAGCGCCACCTCGGCGTCAAGGCGGCGGCAGGTCAGCATCGACTCGGCGATCGTCAGGCAGACCCGAACGGGCGCCCGTGCCTTCCATGACAGTGCCGCCACCAGGGGATCGATCTTTACCGATGCCTTTCCGCCGAACCCGCCCCCGACATAAGGAGAATGCACCCTGACGCAGGCCAACGGTATGCCCAGGATTTCTGAACAGACACGCTGGATAGCGGTGGGGGTCTGGCCTCCGCTCCAGATCTCCAGCGAGTTGGGCTTCCAGTCTGCGATGCAGACGTGCGGCTCCATCGCATAGTGGAAAACCATGGGAAAAGTGAAAGTATCCTCAAAGATCCGGACGTCGCCCTGGAACACGCGATCGACGTCGCCACTTTCATAGGCCCATTGCTGGAACTGGTTGGTTCCCTCGACTGGCGTGCAATGCCCTCGAAAATAATAGTCCTTGAGGACATCCATATCCTCGTGGACCAGTGCGGCGCCTTCGGCAAGCGCCTCTTGCGCCGTTGTCGAATGCGCCAGCGTCTCATAGGTGACAACGATAGCATCGACGGCTTCTTCTGCCGTGGCCTCGTCGATCGCGGCCACCGCGGCAACAGGGTCGCCGACGTAACGTACTTTTTCCAGCGCAATGACCGGACGATCGCGCAACGATAGTCCCCACCGGATCTCGGCACCCGGCAGGTCTTTGAGGTCGTCGCCTGTCAGGATGGCCACAACGCCCGGAATTGCAAGTGCCGCGCTCAGGTCCAGCTTCGCAATGCGAGCGTGCGGCACGGTGCTGCGCAGGATCTTGCCGTGCAGCATGTTCGGTATGGCGATGTCGCTCGCGTAGACTGCCGCGCCCGTGACTTTTTCAAGATAGTCTGAGCGGGGCTCGGTGCTGAGCGAAAACAGAGGCTTGGAATGCATGAGAAGGCCGGGGTTTTAGTTTTCGAGCGAGATCTTCGAACGCGCGATCACGTCCGTCCACAATGCGGTCTCGGCGGCTTGCCGCTTTACAACGTCTTCGGGCGTGCTGGACGCGGCTTCGACGCCCACAGCGCCCAAGCGCTTCTTGACCTCTTCCGAAGCCATCGTCTTGGCGATTTGCGGCACGACCTTGTCGATGACGTTCTGCGGCACACCCTTGGGCGCATAGAGGGCAAACCAGGTAACAACGTCGAAGCCCGGAAGCACGGTTTCAGCCAACGTGGGAACGTTGGGCAAGGCTTCGGATCGCTTTGCCGTCGTGACGGCAAGCGCCTTCAACTTGCCGGACTTGATGTAGGCCAGCACCGCAGGCCCCTGCTCGATCGCCATGACGACCCGATCAGCGATCAGGTCGATCACCATGGGGCCGCTACCCTTGTATTGCACCGGGAACACATCGACGTCGGCGCGCTGTTTGAAGAGTTCCATGAACACGTGCTGCGAGGTGCCGGCTCCGGCGGACCCGTAGCCATATTTGCCGGGGTTCTTCTTGAGGTAGGCAATTAATTCCTGGATGGAGTTGACTGGCAGCGTCGCGGGCACAACCACGTACGACGGATTGAATCCAAGAATGGAGATAGGCTCGATCTTCTGGTAGACGCCGCTCATTCGTTCGCTGAGCAGCGGCAGCACGGAAAACATGGAAGACGCGCCGATCAGCATCGTGTAGCCATCAGGCGCCATCCGGGCTGCGTAGTCCGCACCAATGATCCCCGACGCGCCTGCGCGATTCTCGACCACGACCGACTGGCCCAGCTCGTCTAGACCTGCCGCGACCGAACGGGCGTACAGATCAGTGGCTCCACCCGGCGGATAGGGTGCGATGAGTGTGATGGGCTTGTCCGGATACTGCTCGGCGTTGGCTGCGCCCATCAAACAAAGGCCGCCAAAGGCCAGGCTTGCGAAAAGCTTCTTCCAGCTTACGTTATGCATCTTGGGTACCCCTGGGAAGTTATAGGACGCAGCTGACGAGTTGCAGCCTCGTGTTCTGTTAAGAGGAACCATATTCTGCCTAGCAGTACGATACAATGTCAACTAGGATATGCACTAGATTGAGTGAACAAATGTCGGAAGCTCCGGATAATGATGTAAAAGCGGGAGGCGTTGCCGCAGTAGAGCGGGCGATTGCTATACTCAACGCCTTTCGTGCGGGCGACAGTTCCTTGTCGCTGAATGAAATCGCTCGCCGAACCAAGATGTACAAGAGCACTATCCTGCGCCTCTTGGCAACGTTGGTGCAGGAGCATTGCATCGTGCGCTTGGACGACGGAAACTATCAACTAGGTTCGATGCTGTTGCACTGGGGCGGGCTTTACCAGTCTGCGCTGCGTCTGGACGATCATGTGCCACCGATTTTGCGTCGGCTTGTTCAGGAGACTGAAGAGGGGGCGTCTTTTTTCACTCGCGAGGGCAACCACCGCGTCTGTCTTTTCCGGGTGGACTCGCCGCGATCGATCCGGGACCATATCCGAACCGGCGACCTTGTGCCGCTCGACAAAGGAGCGGCAGGCCGGGTGCTGATGGCGTTCGACCCGGCGATCACTCCTCGATCACAGGCTCCCGTGCAGCCCTACATTATTACTATCGGCGAGCGCGAGCCAGATATTGCTGCAATCGCGGCACCCGTATTCGGCCCTCAGAAAAATCTGCGCGGGGCCCTAGCCATCTCCGGGCCGGCTGCCCGATTCTCTGCGGAGTTGATTTCGGCCATGTCCGTGCGCTTGTTGGCAGCCTCGGCCGATCTGACGCGCCGACTGGGTGGTGATGCCACTATATTCGATAGTTGGCGTCCGGCGGACAGCTCCGTCGCATTGGGTGAGTCGGCAGACTAGGGCGATCCCACCGGTCGTTCAAGCGTGGTGAGCGACCCGCATTGCTGGGTGAATGACGTCGCCGTCTTTCAGAATCTGTGTTCCGTCTAACCAAAGGTTGCATCGGCGCATAGGCAAGTCCAGGTGGCAAGCCGTGTCGTTGTCTCCTCCCACTTCCAGGTTTGGCCCCAGAGAAAAAAGTACATTGCCATAGAACGACAACGCGTTCATCACATGTTCGGCCGGCAATTGGCGTGTCACCGAGAACTGGTACCAACACGCTTTCTCGTTGAGCCCCCAGCCTATGTGTGAAATCGCATAGGCCCGGTCATCACTGAAGCTCTTGATGTAGCTATCGATCAGTTGTGCATCAACGCCCGCGCCTGATATGTCCACGACATTGCCATTTCTTATCTTCAATGTCACCGGCGACTCAACATACTTCTTGAACGCGCAAAGAATATCGCCTGGCTGCAACACGACCGTGCCGTTGACGCCGCCATCATTACCCTGTGTGAAAGAAAATCCCGACGGGAAGTGATCCCAACGGCCAGGCTCATAGGTGTAGCCATATTCTGAAATCACAGGGTACTGGCCCAACTGGTAGGTGACGTCTGTGCCCGCATCAGAGGTGAACCGAAGCTCTCTTGCTTGCTCCAGCATTTCCTTGGCGTATTCGACGCGACGCCGCAAATCTTCGGTAGGGAACATCTGCTTTAATATGTGAAAGGGTTCCATTACGCGAAGAATACGTACGCCGGCGGCCTGGATTTCCGCCTGCTCGCGCGAGAATAAGAGGCCAACCATATCGATTACCATGTCCGCCGACTTGAGCGTCCGCATCGCGAGTTCATTTCCCACGACAGGATGCCGCCCTTGCACACCCACCGCGTTTTGCTGACCGCGGCGGACATTCAGATTGAAGGTCGTTGCTTCCAGACTTTGGGCCGCGGCCATAAAGGCATTTGCGTTCTCTTGCCATTCATCGTCGGCGGTCAGTACTACGACCGTTTCTCCCGATTTAACGCCGCATAGCCTCAATTCTTTCGTGAACAGATCCAGTACTTCCGCGTCCAGTTTCAATTGCTGTTCCTCTCGATAGTCTGATGATGCTGGGCAAGAATATGGCCCAACGCCTGTTTGAATGCTTCAAAGTTCTCGGCCTGCATCTGGTGGCCTACGCCGGATAGGCGCGCGACCGAGATATCGCTGCGCAACTGATGCATCTCCGTGACATCTGCGTCGGAAACGACCCCACCTTCGCCCGCACAGAGCATCGAAAGTGGTTCTTTCGTTTGCGCGAGATCAGCGAAAAGATCTTCATTATGAAAATCGTCGTAGGCAATGTGCACAGCGCGCTCGTCACAAGTAGCCAGCCATTCCGCACGCAGCTGCTGCAGTTTGCCTGGCCATGGGGCGGCTCCACTTTGTTGCATCCACTCGAGCGCTTCACCACGATGGGCCGCGCGTAACAAGGCCAGGGTTCTGGACTTCGGCACTGGATAGGCTCTCCGACCAGGGCCGCTAGTGGGGGGGTCAATCAGCACGAGTGCGCCGAAAAGCCCAGGTGATAGCGTGGCAGCGCGGAGCGCGATTCGTCCACCCATGGAATGACCCACCACGATGGGTTGTTTCATACCCGTGGTCTGAACGAACGCGACTATATCGTAGGCGCAGGCAGTTACGCCGTAATCCAAATGTGGGCCGCTTTCGGATAGTCCACGTCCTCTTACGTCTAGGATACGGCAGTCATATTCTTCACAAAGCCGTTGCCCAACGTGACGCCAGAGAGCGGCCGGACTGACGATGCCCGGGATAATGAGCACGCTGCGGCCAGCGCCGGCGAAATGCAAATAGTGCTGGCGAATACCGTTCGCACGCACATGCGCTCCTGTTCCCGTATTCACGTCACCCTCCTTTTTGGCTAGTTGCCACCGTTGTCTGTCTGCCTTCGACCGGCCACCTTGTCACAGCGAAAAAAGAATAGTGGTGCGTCAGGCAGAATCATATTCTATCAGCAGGAATTTTCAGGTCAATCCGGATATTCGCACCAATGAGTAGGTGAATCATGTGATGTACTGGAATAGCGGGTGCAACCAAGCACATGCGGCGTCGGTGCCGACTCGTGCGGGCGATGCAGATGCGCTGTTTCTGCCCGCCAGGGAGAGGGGAGGCGATGGGCGAAGAGGTCGCGGGGTCGAGTCCCTCCTGATGCAACAGCGAGCCTACACGTTCACGCAGCGCGGCACCACGCTGTTTCACAAAGAACACTAGCGGCCGCGCGACGGTTTCGAACATCGTCTGCTGGGGGTTGAGGGCAAGATCGGGATTCTGGTGGATCTACTGCAGGCGTCGGCGTTGGTCGGCGTTGCGGTGTAGGACATCAGCGCTGGCGCTTTCTCCGGCGATCCGAAACCGCCCCTGGCTCGGTTGGACGAGGCCGCAGATCACCTTGGCGAGTGTGGACTTGCCGGTACCCGAGGGCCAGGTCAGCGATACGCCTTCAACCTGCAGGGCGCGGGCTGCGCGGCAGGACTGGGCAGCTTGGTGCGCGTTGGCGCCTGGGCCTGGAACAACTGGCGAGTGTAAGGATGTTGTGGATCGGCTAGCAGGGGCGCGGCTTGGTCGCTCTCTACGACTTGGCCGTGACGCAGGACGAGCAGGTAGTCGGCCAGTCCAGCCATGGTTGGCAGATCGTGGCTGATGTAGAGCGCGGCGGTTCTCATGGCCGTCAGGGCGTGGTGGACGGCGGCAAGCACCTGTGTTTGTGTTTGCGGGTCCAGGGCCATAGGGGGTTCGTCGAAGACGATTAGGGTGGGCTAGCTACACGAAGCCATGGCCGTCATCATGCGCTGAAGCTGGCCGTCAGAGACTTCGTGTGGATAACGTTGGCCCAGACCTTCGGCGTCTTCCAGGCCGAGCAGGCGCATCAGGTTCCAGGCGCGTTCCCTGAGCAAGCGCGCCCCGGCAGGGGTAAGGTGCAGTTTGGGCGGTATACGCATGAAAAGCAGCACACCAAGTTGATCCTCCAGATCGCCGATGGTCCGCGGCAGCGGAGTGGAGTCGATGGGGACACGCTCGGCAGCGCGTCGAAAACTCAACTCCTCAGCGACCGCAATGAAGTATTGAAGATGGTACAGCTTCATCATTCGAGCTTTCTGCAAACCAGAGTTGGCCTTTGAGAACCGCCAAAATAGACATCGTGATGAAACTCCGTAACTCATCGAAAAGCACGTCGTGGCCCCTACGAACGAGAAACTCACTGTGACATCAAGAGACCACCTGCCGCCTGGTTTCACTAGTACATTTCGGTTGGCAGCGCATTCACGCTCTCGGCACCGTCCACGATGCTGTCGCGAACGCCAGGGGCGCGGCTGAGGATGTGGTCGGCGTAGAAGCGTGTGGTGGTGATCTTGCTTTGCATGAAGCCGGCGTCCGTGCCCTGGGCCAACTGGTCTTCCGCCACGATCAAAGTGCGCGCCATCTGCCAGCCCGCCACCAGGTTGCCCGCGAGCATGAGGTAGGGCACGCTGCCGGCGAAGGCGGCGTTGGGGTTGGACTTGGTATTCTCGGCGATGAATTCGACCACGTCGACAAAGGCTTCGCGTGCGGCCTTCAGGCGCATGTGAACGGCCTTGGCGTTCGCGCTGCTGCGCTTTACCAGTTCGGCCTCGGTCTTTTCTATCTGTGCAGCGATGGCCTTGGCGCCGGTACCGCTGTCGCGCGCGGTCTTGCGGCCCACGAGGTCGTTGGCCTGAATCGCGGTCGTGCCTTCGTAGATGGTGAGGATCTTGGCATCGCGGTAATGTTGCGCCGCACCGGTCTCCTCGATGAAGCCCATGCCGCCATGCACCTGCACGCCCAGGCTGGTCACTTCCAGACTCATCTCGGTGCTGTAGCCCTTGATCAGCGGCACGAGGAACTCGTAGAACGCCGCGTTCTGCTTGCGCATGTCGGCATCCGGGTGGTGGTGCGCGGCGTCGTAGGCCGCAGCGGCCACGCTGGCCATGGCGCGGCAACCTTCGGTGAACGCGCGCATCGTCATCAGCATGCGCTTGACGTCGGGGTGGTGGATGATCGGCGCCGCGGTGCTCATCGAGCCATCGACCGGGCGGCTCTGCACGCGATCCTTCGCGTAGTCCACGGCCTTCTGGTAGGCACGTTCGGCGATCGCGATGCCCTGCACGCCCACCGCGTAGCGCGCGGCGTTCATCATGATGAACATGTACTCCAACCCACGGTTTTCCTGGCCCACGAGATAGCCAACGGCCCCGCCATGGTCACCGTACTGCAGCACCGCCGTCGGGCTGGCCTTGATGCCCATCTTGTGTTCGATGCTCACGCAGTGCACGTCGTTGCGCGCGCCCAGCGAGCCGTCCTTGTTCACCATGAACTTCGGCACCACGAACAGGCTGATGCCCTTCACGCCTTCCGGCGCCCCTGTCACGCGAGCGAGAACGAGGTGCACGATGTTCTCGGCCATGTCGTGCTCACCGTAGGTGATGAAGATCTTGGTGCCGAACACCTTGTAGCTGCCATCGGGTTGCGGTTCGGCCCGGCTGCGCACCGCCGCGAGGTCGGAGCCGGCCTGCGGTTCGGTGAGGTTCATGGTGCCGGTCCACTGGCCACTCACCAGTTTATGGAGGTAAGTGGCCTTCAGATCGTCGCTGCCCGCCGTCAGCAAGGCTTCAATGGCACCATCGGTCAGCAGCGGGCAAAGCGCAAAACTCATGTTGGCGCTGTTGAGAATTTCACCGCAGGCTCCGCCGATGGTCTTGGGCAGGCCCTGGCCGCCGAAGTCCACCGGGTGCTGCAACCCCTGCCAGCCGCCTTCGGCGTATTGCCGGAACGCGTCCTTGAAGCCCGGCGTGGTGGTGACCACGCCGTCCTTGAAGGACGAGGGGTTTTTGTCGCCTTCGAAGTTCAGCGGAGCAATCACGCCCTCGTTGAGCTTGGCGCACTCTTCCAGCACGGCTTGCGCGGTGTCCAGTCCGGCGTCCTCGAAGCCCGGCATCAGCGCGATCCGGTCAATGCGCGCGAGGTGCTCGATGTCGAACAGCATGTCCTTAAGGGGGGCGACGTAGTTCATCCAATTTTTGCTTCTAGAGCAACTCCAAAATAGTGTGTGAAGCGCGGCCCCGCATATCAGCACAAGCCGGCCGGCTAAAAAGTCGGGCGTCGGGTATGGCCTCTAACATCCTACTGGCAGTCAGAGCAGTTCAACTCAGCAGGGTTAGCTCAGCTTGCCCATCTTTTCATGTGCATCCACCAACTGCGCTAGAAGCCTCATAAAAACGACGCGATCTTCTGGCGATAGCGGTTCGACGAGCAGTTCTTGAGAGCGATGGATGCTCTCTTGCAAGTCATTTATCAGGTTTAGTCCCTCCTTTGTGATGACCGAAAGTCTTGACCGACGATCGTCAGGATTTACTCTGGTTTCGACCAACCCTTTCTCGACCAGCCGTTTGAGTACTTCCGCTGTCGTTGTCCGGTCCAACGAAAGCTCTCGGCCAATGGTTTTCTGATCAAGCCAAGGGTTCATCGAAAGCGCCGTCAGCATGCCGACCTGTAGGGGCGTGATGCTCTCGGACTTGCACAGATCGAAAAAAATTGCCTGCCCAATCTGGGTCAACCGACGAATCAAAAAGCCCGGGCGACGCCACATGACATGGCGCAATGGGCTGAAAGTCTCGGGGCCAGGGAGTTTTGTCGCAACGTTGGAGCCGACTGTCTGCTTGTTCTGAACGGGAGAACGCTTTTTCATCATCTCGATATCGCCGATAGTGTCATTTGGCGAGTTTAACGATTCTCTCCATAGTGGCTGGAAAACCAAGCAGCATTCGAAGTGCAGCTACAGAAAATCGACCTGCAGGTACTCTCCCAGTAGGCGATAGAAATTCTCCTCGTCATCCCACGGGATCATGTGGCCGGCAGCAGAGACCGTGCATTGCTGCAGGTCAGGCGCGAGTACTTCGATTTCGGCCAAGTCCTCCGGGAGTAGGACACCGCCTTGCCCCGCCGTCATGAGAAGTCCAGGTGTCCGCAGCTTGGGCAGATCTGCGTGTATATCGTCTTCGTGAAAGCCCGCGTGTGCTTGGACGATCGCCTCCTCGCTGCACGTGTGAAGCCATTCGGCCCGCAGTTGCAGGTGCTCCTCTTTCCAGGCCGGAGCATAGGGGCGAAGCTCTTCTGCCGTGACTCCCTTGATAGCCAACCGGATCGACTCTACGTACCATGACAGCGGCACTGGGTACGCCCGGCGACCTGGACCAGACATGGGGGGATCGATAAGCAACAGCTTATCTATGCGCCGTGGGTCGCGCGCCGCGGCGCGAATTGCAACGCGAGCTCCCATAGAGTGCCCTAGCAGCAACACGGATGACCACCCCAGAACGTCCATCAAATCAAGCACGTCAGTCGCCATCGTGTCGAGGTCTGCGTCCATTCCTGGTGAGCTGAAGGACAAGCCACGACCACGAAAGTCAAGCACATGGACGTCGTACTGCCGAACAAGCCTCTCGGCGACGAAACCCCAAGTGACCGCAGGGCTCGTGATCCCGGGCAACAATAGCAAGCGAGGGCCCTGCCCTCCATAGCGCAGAAGGTGCAGACGCACACCGTTGGCGCGCACGTGATACCCATGAAGAAAGGAACTCATTCGGACTCCTAGGTGGTCCACTCGCCTGGGCCTTTTGATATCAGGCAAGCCTTGGGACAGATGTAATGAAGCGCTGGACCTTCGTACCAAGAGGGTGCCTCCTCCTGCACCCGGCACGTGTCGCCCTAGCCTCGTGGAGGCATTCCAAACCAGCCACGGATGTGATTCCAGAGCACGCTCAACATCATTCCCGCGATCGAGACCGTAGGCTGCGGCTCGTTGGAAACAACGGCTTCGCCACCCAGCCTGCGGGTAATCTGCTTGCCAAAGTCCGCCACCATACGGCGCACGAAGTCCTTGACGAGGCCAGAGCGGGAGAACTGGGCAAGCGGACCCTGCAACGCATAGACCATGTCCACGTGAACTCGGGTGTTGTCGGCCGACAGAGCTTCCAGGCGATAGGTGATATCCCCTTGGGTGCGCGACTTGCTCAGACTGTCCTGGCCTGCGCCGCGAAGGACGGCACGCTTGGCGGCGTCGTCACGCTGCAGGCGCGCGGCGCCAACAAAAGCGGCCGACATCGGACCAAACTTGATGGAGATGCTCCCCCGGACCTTCTCCTCTTCGTGCGAATCGACGGTTGCGCCGGGCAGACACGACGCGACTGCAGGCAGGTCGCCCATGAACGCCCAGACCTGGTCCACGGCATAAGGCACATCGAAATGGACTTCGATCGCGTTGCCCTTGGCTTTGGCTTTGGCCATCGCCACCGGATCGACTTCCGCCAATTCCGCAGAAGTGGCCCCGTTCACAGAGGGTGACTTGCCCGGAGCGTGCGTGGGCACGTCGTTCGACACAGCAGCCGCGAGCGGTTTCACCGTGGCCATTCGCGGCGCACTCAATCTTTGCCGCAGTTGTTCAAATTCCACATTTGGCGCATCGCGCTGCTGTTGCAGCACGTCCAGAATGGCATCCACGATGCCCTGGTACCCGGTGCAACGGCACAGGTTCCCGGACAGTTCCAGGCGCACCCGCGCTTCGTCGGCGTCGGGCAGACGAAGCACGATGTCGCGGGCCGTGGTCAGCATTCCGGGTGTGCAGAAACCGCACTGCAGCGCGTGATGGCGAGTGAACGCTGGCCGCAGCAGCCGCATGACCGGATCGTCGTCGTAGCCCTCGATGGTGGTGACTTCCCTGCCTTCGCATGCCACGGCGAACGTGATACACGAGCGCGTGGGCTGGCCGTCGACAAGCACCGTGCACGCGCCGCAGACGCCGTGCTCGCAACCGAGATGGGTACCGGTCAACCGCAGTTCATCGCGCAGGAAGTCGCCGAGGTGCATCCTGGGCTCGGCCTCCCGTCGGAAACTGCGGCCATTTACGTGGATGGAGATAGGGTCCAAGTCTCTTACTCCGCTTGCTTCAGATCGGCAAAGATGCCGGACTGCTCGAGGGCACGCTCTACGCAGGCCGTGAAGAGCTTCAGATCGATGGCATCGCGTTCGGGGAGAGCGGTGCAGACAGCGGCCCGCAGTTGCTCACGCCCCGCGGCGGCGCTGCCCTTGGCCGCGATGTTGGCCGCGAGCCCTTCCAGCAGAAGAGGAGGGCCGTCGGCAGCCCCCAGCACGATCCGTGCACGCGCGTGCGATGCATCGAAATAGACCGCCGCACTCGCTTCGGCAAATTCGCCCGGCTTGCGGCAGACCTTGTGATAGCCCCAATGCGACGTCGGCGTCTCTGACGGCACGGAGACAGAGACGATCAACTCATCGGACTCCAACACGGTCGTGTACGCGCCGAGCATCAGCGCATCGGCCTCGATCGTGCGTTCACCGCGCGGCGACTGAGCCACGATGCGTGCACCGAGTGCCGAGAGCGTGACAACCCAGTCGGCGGCGGGATCGGCATGCGCCAGACTGCCGCCGACGGTGCCGCGGGTGCGGATCGCCCGGTAGGCGATGCCGCCTGCGACCTGGCGCATGGGGTGTGCCGCCAGCGGCTCGTGTACGCCATCTTCTATCTCGGCGTGCGTGACGGCGGCACCGATCTCAACCCAGCCAGCCTTACGACGGACGGTGCGCAGACCTGGGATGTCAGAAACGTCGACCACCTGCGCGGGGCGTGCCAACCTCAGGTTGAGCATGGGCCCGAAGGACTGGCTTCCGCCCATGGCTTTGGCGGTGCCACCTCCCGTCGCCAGCACCGCGAGGGCGTCACTCACTTCGAGAACCCGGGTGTATGCAAAACGAGGAGCTTTCATTGGGCGCTCTCCTGTCCCAGCGTCGATTTTTCAAGGGCCTTGAGCAAGCGGCGTGGCGTCAGCGGTGTCATCAGTACTTCGGCGGCGCCCGTGCCGATCAACGCATCATTCACGGCGTTGAAGATCACCGCAGGCGGCGCGATCGCCCCCCCCTCGCCCACACCCTTCGCACCAAAGTCCGTGTGAGGCGAAGGGGTCTCGAAGTGTTCGATGCGGATGCGCGGCACTTCCGTAGCGCCGGGAAGGATGTAGTCAGCAAGGGTGGAAGCCAAAGGCTGGCCTTGCTCGTCGTAAGGACTCTCTTCGTACATGGCCGTGCCGATGCCCTGTGCGATGCCTCCGATGGTCTGTCCCTCCACGATCATCGGGTTGACCATGGTGCCGCAGTCTTCGACCACCACATAGTCCAGGATCTCCACCTCGCCCGTCTCCGTGTCGACGGCGACCACCACGGCATGCGTGGCATAGGTAAAGGTGCCGGTGTCGACGTTGGGCTTGTACGCACGAGACACTTCCAGCCCACCCAGATGAACGTTCGCCGGCAGGTCTTGGGGCGTGAGGTACCACACCCGCCCGACCTCGGAAAGGGGAATAGACTTCTCGCCAGCGACGGCGCACCCTTCGATCAAGGCAACCGCGCTCGGCTCCACGCCCATGAGGTATGCCGCAATCGACTGGATGCGGGGCAACAGCTCCTTGCACGCGGTCGATATGGCCCCACCGGACATGACCGTTGCGCGAGAGGCATAGGTTCCAGAGGAGAACGGTGTCAGCGCCGTATCACCATGCACGACCCGGATTCTGGCGACTGGAATGCCGAGCACGTCGTTGGCAATCTGCGCAAAGCTGGTCTCCATGCCCTGCCCATGCGAATGCACGCCGACGCGCACTTCGAGCCCGCCATCCGCAGTCATCCTGATCATCGCTTGATCAAAACCGGGCACCACAGGCAGCCCCCAGTTGGCGAACACCGTGGTGCCGTGGGCAGACTGCTCGGTGTATGTAGCCGTGCCGAAACCGATTCGGCGTCCGTCGGGCTCTCCACGCGCCTGCCGCTCGCGGACGGCCTCCAGTCCGATCATCTCCACTGCGCGCCGCAGGCTCGCAGGAAAGTCGCCGCTGTCGAAGTGTTTGTTGGCCACGTTGACGTAGGGCATGGCAGCGGCCGGGACCAGATTCTCCATCCGGACTTCCCAGGGCTCGCGACCGACTTCACGCGCCACCGCGTCCATCAGCAGTTCGATTGCGAAGCAGACACCGGTGCGCGCCACGCCGCGATAGGCCATAAACCCCGGCTTGTTGGTTGCGACACATAAGGTTTCGCAACGATAGCCGCGAAAGGTATACGGACCGGGCAAGTTGCCGATCGCTTGGCCAGGCTCCAGGCCGACGAAAAAAGGGTAGTAGGAATAGGCGCCGCCATCGATGGTGATGACCGCGTCCAATGCCAGGAGTTTTCCTTTCCGATCGGCATAGGCCGTGAGCTGGTAGTGGTGCTGCCGCGTGTTGGCACCGACGATCAGATGCTCGCGCCGATCTTCGAGGTAGCGGAACGGCGTACGATACGTCTTGGCCAGCCAGGCGATGCAAAGATCTTCCGGGTAGAGCTGCCCCTTGTAGCCAAAGGCACCCCCGACGTCAGGTGACACTACCCGCACAGCCTCTTCATTCATCGAAAGATGCTGTGCAATCCCTATACGCAGCAAATGCGGCACCTGGGTCGCGCTGACCACCACAAGCTGCTCGGTCTGGAAGTCCCAGTAGGCCAACACCGACTTGCCTTCCAGCGGCACGATGCACTGGCGCGACAACTCCACCGTACGGCTGACCTTTACCTCGGCCTTCGCGGCCAACTCATCGAAGTCGCGATTCGCTCGGAGCGTGAGAAATCGATTGTCTTTCCACCCGGGGTGCATAAATTCTCCGGTGGCTGCGAGGGCCGAATCCACATTGTGATAGACGGGCAGCTCTTCATACGAGACCTGAACGTCTTCGAGTAGGTCTTCCGCCACGGCTCGGGTGGGGGCCACCGCCATCGCGATGGCCTCTCCGACGTGGCGGACCCTGCCAGAGGCCAGCGGCGGCAACGCCGAGTACTGATACGTGGGTATTGAAGAGGGGGAGCCGATGTCTGTCGCGTCCGCCATCATCTCGCGCAGGAACACCTTACCGGCGAGCGCTTCCGGAATCTCAACGCCGGTGATGGAGGCGTGCGCCAGAGGACTGCGCAGAAATGCTACCTCCTGCATGTCGGGCAACACGAAGTCCCCCACGAAGTTGCCTTTGCCCACCAGATGGCGCGCGTCTTCTTTGCGAGGTACCCGGGCACCTATGCCCTCCCGCTTCAACAGCCTCGCCGGAATGTCTGCTTGGTCCATGTGTTTCCTTTCCTTCACCAATGTCCTTGTGTCGGCCGGCACTGAATGGGTCACCTGCGCAACCACCCTGCGGGACCTCTGACGCTGCATCGGGATGCCCTCTTGAAGTGATCAGCCACAGAAGGCCCGGACACTACACGCAGCCCCTTCGATGCAAGCTCGATTTTCATCGAGAAAGGCAATATATGTAAGTTCACTTTCATAAATATATGCCTGAAGGCCGTACATGTAAAGCAGGCGGATGCTAATAGCAATTTAGCCTCATACCGATCTCCATAGTGGGACTACTTGTCTATGAAAATCGCAAATATTTAGGCACAAGAAAGAACCTAGTTGCTCAGTATGGTGCATCGCATCACAGTACAAACCCGCACTTGAATACATAAAGAAATCACATTAATGTGCAAGCACACTGACTAGTTTTTTTGGTGCTTTAATTACGGGAACAAAGTCATGGATTGGATCAAGGTCGCCTGGGCGCAGGAGCTCAGCAACGATGAAGCGAAGACTGTCAATGTGGCCGGTCATGGCATCGCGCTGTACCGCATTGACGACGAGTTCTTCGCCACGGACAGCATGTGCACACATGCCACGGCGTTGCTGTCAGAGGGGTACGTGGAAGACGGTTGTGTGGAATGTCCCCTGCATCAAGGTCGATTCGACATTCGCACCGGTAAGGCCATGTGCGCGCCGGTCACCGTGGACCTGCGCATCCACACCGTGAAACGAGAAGGCGACGACATCTACGTGTTGTCGCCCGCAAGCAAATGACGTCGCCAGGCGTTGTCATCGTCGGCGCGGGCCAGTCTGCGGCAGTCGCGGCGCACACCCTGCGCGAGCAGGGCTACCGAGGTTGCATCACGATGCTCGGTCGTGAACGCCACAGACCGTACGAGCGGCCACCCTTGTCCAAGGCTGTCCTGACAGACATAGAAGAGCCCAGGCTCGAGGTGCTCACGGAAGACGCCTGGGTGCGCAGCGATATCGAACTTCTGAGCAACAGCGAAGCGGTTGCCTTGGATCTGCGGCGTCGCCATGTCTGCCTCGCCGACGGTCGGGTGCTCGGGTACGAAAAGTGCCTGATCGCCACAGGCGGGGAAGCCCACACACTGCCCTTTGTCCCCACCGCTCATCCCCGCGTACATCACATCCGTACGCTCGATGACGCACGCCGGCTACGTGCGTCCCTTCAGCTCAGGCCCGAGGTCGCGATTCTGGGTGGTGGCTTCCTGGGTCTCGAGGTCGCCCACTCTGCGCTCTCTGCAGGCGCATCGGTCACGGTTTTCGAGCGCGCGGCCTCTCTGCTAGATCGCTTTTTGCCATGCGAGGCGTCAGCTTGGCTGGAAGCCCGTATGCGGGATGCCGGTGCAAAACTCATGCTCGGGGCCTCCCTCAGCGACGTCCGTGCGTCGCCCAGAGGTCGCATGCACTTGATCACAGGCGCCGGGGCTCTGGAGGTGGACGACTTGATCGTAGCGGTCGGCCTCTCGCCCAACGACTCGCTGGCTCGCGAAGCGGGGCTTGAGGTAGCAGTGGGGGGTGGGATTCTGGTAGATGCGTCCTGCCGTACCAGCGACGAACACGTATTCGCATGCGGCGATTGCACCAGCCAGCAACGCCCGGGCCAGACGGTGCCAACGCGCCTGGAGTCCTGGCAAAACGCGAACGAGCAGGCGCGCACCGCCGCTGCCGCCATGCTCAGCGCCCCTCTTCCCGTGCCCGCAGTGCCGTGGTTCTGGACCGACCAAGGACAACACAACATTCAGGTACTCGGTCTGCCCGCTCCCGATCTTGAATACGTGCGCCGCGGAGACCTGGCCAGCGACAAGGTGATGTGGATCGGCCACCGGAGCTCGGTTCCTCTGCACGGCGTGGCCATTAATGCTGGCTCCGATCTGCGAGCCATCCGCCCTCTTTTCGAACGTGGCCAGCCTTTGCAGTGGGAGGACTTTCCACTGGACACAACCAACCTGCGCGCATGGGTCAAGCAGATGCAAGCCCACGCCAGCGCGACCGTTTAACCCTCTCTCATCGCCAAGGAACTTCCATGTATCAATCGCAGGCGGTCATCGGCATCACGAATGCCCGTAAGAACCCGCCACTGGAGCAGTGTGTCTGGCCCGCGGATGCCCTGAACAACATTCCAGACTGGGTCTACACCAGCCAGGCCATCTATGACCAGGAGATCGAACGCATCTTCCGCGGAGACACCTGGAACTTTGTCGCTCTGGAAGCAGAAATTCCAAACCAAGGCGACTACAAGCGCGGTTACGTCGGCGCCACGCCCGTCGTGATCGTCCGCGCGGAGGACAACACGATCTCTGTTTTCGAAAACCGGTGTGCCCATCGCGGTGCCGAGTTCTGCCGTTCCAGCCAAGGAAATACGAAGGAATTCGTCTGCCCCTATCACCAGTGGTCGTACGACCTCAAGGGGAACCTACAAGGCGTCCCTTTCAAACGCGGCATCAACAAGGTCGGCGGCTTGCCGGCGGATTTCGAGAATGCAGACCACGGCACCCGTCAGTTGCGTGTGACGACACGAAACGGCGTGGTGTTCGCCACGTATTCCGACAAGACGCCTCCGTTGGAGGAGTACATGACCAAGGAGATCGTCGAGGAGTTCGATGTCGCCTTCTCGGGCAAGAAACTCAAGATCCTCGGATATTGCCGCAACGAGCTTCCGTGCAACTGGAAGATGTACCACGAGAACCTCAAGGATCCGTACCACGCGACGCTGCTGCACTCGTTCCTCGTGGTGTTCGGCCTGCTGGTGCCTGGCATCAAATCGACTGTGGTCGCAGACAAGGTTCATGGTCGCCACGGCTTCATGGCCTCGTCCAAACCCGACGAGATCTATGCAAAGGTGGCCGAGGACGACAAAGCGGAGATGCGATCCTTCAGCGACGACCTCAGGTTGCGCGACGAACGTTTCCTGGACTATGTGCGGGAGTTCAAGTCGCCCTGGTCCGCCAACATGATGACTCTGTGGCCGAACCTGATCGTACAGCGCCAGATGAACACCATGGGCGTGCGCCAGATAATTCCGAACGGCCCCAACAGCATGGTGATGCAGTGGACCATGTTCGGCTACGAAGATGACACACCGGAAATGACGCGACACCGCCTGCGCCAGGGCAACTTGATGGGTCCTTCGGGTTTCCTCGGTCTTGAAGACAACGAGGCTTTGAAGTTCGTGCAAGAGGGTCTGCGCAACTCTTCAACAGACAACAACGTCGTCAAGCTTGATGCCGGCCACGAGGGTTCGGCGCGCAACCTGATCTCGGAGTCCTGCATTCGGTCCCTCTACCAGTACTACCGGGAAGTCATGGACATCCGTGTCGCGGAGAAAGCAGCATGAAACAGCGGCTCGCCTACGCCAGATCCATGGTGTCACCCCAGCGCGCGTCAGAGCTGCGCGCCGAGATCGATTCCTTCCATGTCGAGTATTGCGCCGCCCTCTACGCGAACGATGTCGAATGCTGGCCCGACTTCTTCACCAAGGAAGCTACCTACCGCATCACCTCGCGCCACAACGCCTTGCTGAACATGCCCGTGGGTCTCGTGTACTGCGAAGGCCTGGACATGATCATCGACCGCGCCCTGGCCGTAGCGCACTCGCAGATGTTCGCACCGCGGCACATGCTGCATGTGCTCGGCATCACGCGGGTGCTGAAGGAAGCCGACCACACGGTCAGCTCGCAGACGCCGTTCATCTTGATGCAGACCCTTGTCGAAGGCCCCTCCACGGTGCACCTGTCAGGCATTTATCACGATCGTTTCGTACGCGAGGATGACCGGCTGCTCCTTGCCAGCCGCGAAGTGGTGTACGACACAGAAATTCTTGACACCGACTTGGCCTATCCAGTCTGAACCTACCTAGGATTACCATGAACAAAACTCCGAAAATCGCGCTGGAAGAGCACTTCTCCGCTCCAGGATTCGGCGAGTACTCTGCTAAATACACGGGAGCACTGCCGACTGAATTGGTCGCCAAGCTCGACGCCAAGTTGACCGATTTCGATGATCAGCGCCTTCAAGATATGGACGCGGGAAATATCGAATACGTCGTTCTGTCGCAAACGATGCCCGGTGTGCAGGCCGAGACAGATCGCGACACCGCCGTCCGGCGAGCGCGCGAGAACAACGAGTTCCTGGTCGAGCGCGTGGCACGCCATCCGCGACGTTTCGGAGCCTTCGCCCACGTGGCACTGCAGGATCCCACCGCCGCAGCCGACGAGCTGGAACGCACCGTCGTCGAGTATGGTTTCAAGGGCGCAATGATCAATGGTCACACCTTGGGGCGCTACTACGAAGGTGCAGAATTCGATGTGTTCTGGGAGCGCGCACAAGCGCTCGGCGTCCCTATCTACCTCCACCCCAACGCGTTCAGCAAGCCGCCAGCACTGCTGGAGGGCATGCCGGTACTTCAGGGAGCCGCGTGGGGATGGGGCGTGGAAACGGCAGGTCATGCGTTGCGCCTGTTATTCGGAGGGGTGTTCGACCGATTCCCGCACCTGAATCTTCTTCTTGGCCACATGGGCGAGGCTTTGCCGTACCAGCGATGGCGTCTCGACAGCCGTTTTGCCGCGTATCCGTCGGGCATCAAGCTGGCACGCAAGCCCAGCGAGTACATCGGCACCAACATCCTTATCACCACGTCTGGCGTGTGCTCTGCTTCGGCATTGGCCGGTGCGATAGGCGAACTCGGGGCTCAGGCAGTGTTCTTTTCGGTGGACTACCCATACGAGTCGACCGCCGAAGCCTGCACCTTTATCGAGGAAGCACCGCTGACCGACCGAGTACGTGCATTGGTGTGCCATGGCAATGCGCGCAAGCTCTTCAAGTTGGGCAACATGGAGGAGCTTGCGCTCCTGCAGGTCTAACACTCCAAACTAAAGGACGAGAAAATGCCAGTCAGCGATTATCAATTGATCAAGGCTTGGGACGAAGTTCTGAAGCTCAGCAAGGTGGAACGTGGGCAGAAGGTTTCGATCCTGTGCGGCCCCCACACGCACCCGCAGACGCTGCAGACCGCGACGATTGCCGCGCAGGCAGCCGGCGCGGTCGTCACCAAGATCGAGCTGCAGCCCATCAACGCGGAGAAAGCAACCAGCCGCGACCGGATGAACTACTTGGGTGAAACACCCCTCACGAACAATCCAGTTGCACTCGCAGCAATGAAAAATAGCGATCTCGTCCTTGACTTGATGGTGCTGTTGTTCTCTCCCGAGCAGCTGGAAATTCTTGAGTCCGGAACAAAGATTCTTTTGGTCGCGGAGCCACCCGAGGTGCTGGTGCGGGCGATTCCGACTGAGGACGATCGCAAGCGTGTGTTGGCTGCATCGACGCTCCTCAGAAAGGCGAGAACGATGCACGTGACGTCGGCGACTGGCACGGATGTGACTTTCCAGCTCGGAGATTTCCCGACCATCTGCGAGTACGGATTTTGCGAGAAACCCGGGCGCTGGGATCACTGGCCAAGCGGCTTCCTTTTTACCTTCGCCAACGAAGGCGGCAGCGACGGCACCATCGTGGTCGATCGCGGCGACATCCTTCTGCCACAGAGGAACTACGTCTCGGACAAGATCACATTGAATTTGCGGGACGGTTTCGTGCGAAGCATTGAAGGTGATGTCGATGCTGCCATGCTGCGCGAATTCATGGAGGCCTACAACGATCCCGAAGCCTACGCTATCGCGCACATCGGCTGGGGGATGCAGCCACGCTGCTACTGGCACACGCTGTCGCTGATGGACCGCGAGGCGACAACAGGTCAGGACGCGCGCGCGTTCGAAGGCAACTTCTTATTCTCGTTAGGTCCAAACAACGAGGCAGGTGGACCTCGCACAACGCCTTGTCACCTCGACATTCCCTTGCGCAACTGCACAGTGAGGCTCGATGACATCGTCGTGGTTCAAGATGGCAAAGTCATTGACGAGGCCTTTCAATGAGCCCCGATCAGGACATCTACCAAAAGCAAGGTTTCGGCAACGCCCTCGCGCTTAAGGCGCCGTTCGGCCTGCTGATAGTCGACTTCGTCAATGGATTCGCCGATCCGCTCACGTTCGGCGGAGGCAACATAGCCCCTGCCATCGAACGCACTCACGGCCTTTTGATGGCGGCAAGAGACCGCAGCTGGCCGGTCGCGCACACGCGAGTTGTGTATCAAGACGACGGAGCCGACGCAACCATCATGGCGCTCAAGGTCCCGTCTCTCCTAACCCTGCGTGAGCACGCACCAGAAAGCCAAATCGTCTCACAGCTTGAACCTATCAGTGGCGAGTTGGTGCTGCGCAAGACTAATCCTTCTGCATTTTTCGGTACTTCGCTGGCGGCCTGGCTGTCTCAACGCGGCGTGAAAACGTTGTTGATTGCGGGCTGCACGACCAGCGGCTGTGTCCGCGCCAGCGTGGTTGACGCTATGTGTCACGGATTCCGCCCTCTCGTTGTCACTGACTGCGTGGGCGATCGATCCCTACAGGCTCACGAAGCCAATCTGTTCGATATGAAACAAAAGTATGCGACCTCGATGCCCCGCGATGTCGCTTTAGAGGCGACTAGCACGAAAGAGCAAAGCGTGTCGCCCTGACACCCCGCCTCTCACCCGTAATTCCCGCCTGCCAGAACCTCGGCGCACTCCGTGCCGGCCCCCCCCTACCTCATGGAGGATCAGATGACCATCAAGCTCGTCGCCGCAGTTGCGGTATCCCTTGCGACCATCGCGTTCCCAAGTTGGGCCGACGTCATCAAAGTTGGTGTTATCGCCCCCATGTCGGGACCATTCTCCGCAGTTGGCCAAACGTGGGAAGGTGCAATCAAGGCGTATCAGAAGCTCAATGGAACAACGGCGGGAGGCCACACGGTCCAGGTCATTTTTCGCGATCTTCCTGAAATCAACCCCGCGCAAGCCAAAGCATTGGCGCAGGAGCTCATCATCAAAGAGGGCGCCCAGTACATCGGCGGCCTCTACTTCACGCCCGATACATTGGCCGTAGCGGCGCTCGCGCGAGAGGCCAAGGTGCCTGTCGTGATATTCAACGCATCAACATCTTCGCTTCTCGAGAAATCGGACTACCTTTTGCGAACTTCGTACACCCTGCCACAGATGGCAGTGCCCGTCGCCAAGTACGCACTGGAGAAAGACGTCAAAAATGTTGTTACGCTGGTCAGCGATTTCGGCCCAGGTCTCGATGCAGAAAAGGCCTTCACCACCGAGTTCGTCAACGGCGGAGGAAAATTGCTCGAAGCGATCCGCGCCCCGCTGAAGACGACTGACTTCGGCCCCCTGATGCAACGCGTGAAGGCGCTCAAGCCCGATGCGCTCTATGTCTTCGGCCCGAGTGGCCCCGCCACCTACGCAATGGTTAAAGCCTACAACGAAGCAGGCTTGAGGGCTGCGGGCGTGCGCTTTCTCGGCACTGCCGAAACCGATGAAGATCAATTGCGCGCGATCGGTCCGGACCTGCTCGGCATCGAGACCGGCTTGTTCTATTCGGCATCACACGACTCGCCATTGAACAACGTCGTCATCAAGACCTTGGGCGAAGTGGCACCCAAGGCTATCCCGACCGTTCAGTTGGTGAACGCATTTGACGGCTTGCATGTGATCTATCACATGGTCGAGGCAACGGATGGCAAGCGCGATGGCGCCAAGGCCCTGGCGGCCGCCAAGGGCTTTTCGTGGAAAAGCCCCCGTGGTCCTGTGAAGATCGATCCGGTCTCCCGCGATTTTGTGCAGAACGTCTACATGCGCGTGGTTGAGCAAGATGCTTTAGGCCGATACGTCAACCGGGAGTTCCGGACTTTCGAGATGCAACCCGACTACGGGCGCATTCAGAACGCGTCCAAGTAACCCCAGGACGGCAGACATGTCTCTTTCTCTTCTTAGCAGCATTCTGATCGACGGGGTCACATATGCGATGATCCTGTTCATGATCACCGTGGGTCTGTCGATGACCATGGGTCTCATGCGGGTAGTGAATCTGGCTCATGGTGCATTTGCCATGCTGGGCGGGTTTCTCGCTGCCAGTCTTCCTCGGCACCTGGGCGTACCGATCGGCGTGGGCTTCGTGCTTGCGATCGTTTTGGTCGGCCTCATCGCGTTGGTGTTCGAGCACATCCTGTTGCGCCGTTTGTACCGGCGCAACGATCTCGATCAGATGCTGGTGACGATCGGGCTGATGTTTGTCGCGACGGCCGCAGTAAACCTGCTCTTCGGATCCTCGGTGACATCGGTCGCGCTGCCCGAAGCATTCACCGGCTCGGTGGATCTTGGCTTTCGTTCGATCCCCCGGCATCGGCTCATTGTTGTTGCCTGCGGCCTGGTTGTCGTCATCGTTCTCTGGCTGGCGGTGGACCGATCGTCTTTCGGCATCCGAGTGCGTGCCGCGGTCGACAACGCACCCATCGCACGGACCATCGGTATCGACACCACGAAGATCTACGCGGCCACCTTTGCAATCGGCGCAGCACTTGCGGCGTTGGGAGGTATCGCTGGCGCGGAGTTGTTGCCGATGGAGCCTACCTACGCCTCCAAGTACCTGGTGATTCTCTTGGCGGTAGTGGCGGTGGGGGGCAACGGAAATTTGTTTGGCTCATTCTTCGCAGCGTTGCTGCTTGGTATTGTGGAGACCTTCATGAAATACATGGTTCCGCAGCTCGCATCTGCCGCATTTTTTCTGACGATGATTATCGTTTTGCTGGTGCGTCCGCAAGGATTATTCGGGAGGCAGGCATGAGCGTGGCGAGTCCACCCTTGGCGATGGTCGATTCGCCTCCAACCCGCCCGTGGACGCAACTGCGTGTCGAGATCGTGCTGACGCTGGTGGGATTGCTGGCCTTCGTGCTGTTCCCTCACGATCTCGGGTTGCTGACCAACATGGCAACCATGTCAATTTTTGCGCTGTCGTTAAGCCTCGTGCTTGGCCAAGCAGGCATCGCAACCCTTGGTCAGGCCGCGTTGTACGGCAGCGGCGCATACGTGGCAGGTTGGACGGCGCTGTACCTGACGGCCGATCCCATCGTTGGCCTGCTGCTGGGCGCACTGGGTGGTGGTTTGATCGCATTGCTGAGTGGTGCCATCATGCTGCGGGCGACCAAGCTCACGCTGGTCATGCTGACCATTGCAGTGGCCCAACTTCTGTTGGAGTTGGCCAACTGGGCCAGGTGGCTCACCGGCGGCGACGACGGTCTTGCGGGCTTCAACATAGGCCCTCTGTTCGGCATCTGGGAATTCAACTTCCTCGGCCACACTGGCTACTTCTATGCGCTGGGTTCGTTAGTTCTTGTGTACTTCCTTGTTCGCAATCTGGTGGAGTCGCCTTTTGGTCTGACGGCCAAGGCGATCCGGCATGACCCCGGACGGGTCCAGGCGTTGGGGGGCCGTGTCTACCTGCATTTGCTGGCCATCTACACCGTAGGCGGCATTGTGGCAGGTCTTGCTGGCGCGTTGACGGCGCAAACCAGCAAGGTGGCCAATCTCTTCATGCTGGACTTCACAACGTCTTCGGGTGTCGTGGTCATGATCGTGCTGGGTGGCACCCGCCGTCTTTCGGGTGCGGTGCTCGGCACTGTCGCTTATATGACAATCCACCATATCGCATCAACATTTAACCCGTATCACTGGCTGTTCTTTATCGGGTCGATGCTGATCGTCGTACTCATCGTCCTACCTGAAGGTCTGATCGGGCTTCTAGATCGCGCCATGGTATACGCGAAGCGGCTGGGTGCGAGCAGGAGATCCAAATGACTTTCCGACTGCAAACCCAGAATCTGTGCCACTCCTTTGGAGGCTTAGCCGTCACGCAGAATGTCTCGCTCGCCCTTGCTAAGGGCGCCCGCACGGCATTGATCGGACCCAATGGCGCCGGCAAGACGACCTTGGTGAACCTGCTGAGTGGATCGCTGCGCCCGCAGTCCGGTGACATCTTGCTCGATGGTCGGTCCATCGTCCAGCTACCGCAATACGCGCGCGTGCGCAACGGTATCGTCCGCACGTTCCAGATCAGCCGTCTGTTCAAAGACCTCACTGTGGAGGAAAACGTCAAGGTCGCCGTGCTGCAGCGGCAACGGGCATCCATGCAGTGGTGGCCCTCACGCGCGCGTTCTATACAGGTTCGCGAGGAAGTCTACGAGACGCTAGGCATACTGGGGCTGCAGCCTTTCGCGAATCGGGTGGTGGGGCAATTGGCGCTCGGCGAGCAAAGATTGGCGGAAATCGCCCTGGCACTTGCAATGAGGCCCGAAGTGCTGCTGCTTGACGAGCCAGGTGCAGGGGTACCGCAAGGAGAAGGCGGTCGCATCATGGACGCTGTCGAGAGCCTGCCGAAGGACCTGTCCGTTCTGCTCATAGAGCACGACATGGATCTGGTCTTCCGGTTTGCCTCGCACATCATCGTTCTTGTAGCCGGTGCGGTGATGGTCGAGGGGTCGCCGCAGGAAGTTTCCGCCAACGAACAAGTCAAACAAATCTACTTTGGCAGAGACGGTCATGCCTAAACCCCATATTGAACTTCGGTTCGACAACGTCACGACAGGCTATAGCGGTGTGCCGGTTGTCGAGCACCTCAGCTTCTGCGTGCGTGAGGGCGAGCGTCTCGGACTGATCGGACGCAATGGCGCGGGCAAGACAACGACACTGGCGACAGCGATGGGGCTGGCCGACTTGATGAAGGGGCGCATTCATTTCGGCGGCAACGACATCAGCGGCGCGAGCACGTATGCGCGCGCCCGAGCCGGCCTCGGATACGTACCACAAAGCCGCGACATCTTCCCGTCGCTGACGGTGGAAGAGAATCTGCTGTCAGGCCTGCAGGGGCGCTCGGCGAGCGTTGCCCTGCCACCGATCTATGCCCTGTTCCCGCGCCTCAAGGAGCGGCAACGCAACGGCGGCACGCAGCTTTCGGGCGGCGAGCAGCAAATGCTGTCCGTGGCGCGAGCCCTCGTCGGCCAGCCTCGCATTCTGCTGTTAGACGAGCCCCTGGAAGGTCTGGCCCCGATGGTGCGCGAGGAGTTGATGGATGCCATCGTTCGAATGAGCGATCAGTTGGGCGTCGGCTGTGTCCTCGTGGAGCAGCATGTGGACGTCGTTCTCGAGTTTTCCACGAACGTCATCGTGCTGGAACGCGGCATCGCCGCTTACTCGGGCTCAGCGGCAGCGCTGCGAGACGAAGAGGAACTACTGAACCGAACCATAGGTATCCAGAAGTGCTGAAGCCGACGCCTGACGCTCAACGTCAACATCGCGGTCTGTTGTGGCCGGTGGTCATCCTCGTCGCAAGGGCCGAATTACTCCGCGCTCCTATCTGGTCATGCAGACGCTGCGCGCACTCCTAGGCTCATTGCGTGTGTTCGACGCGGTATGCCGAGCCAGGGGGGTTTCGCGCGCCGCGCACCTGCTCCATGTCACGCCGGGTGCCGTAAGCCAGCAGATCAAGCATCTGGAGACGGGGCTTGGCGTACAGCTGTTTCAGAAGTCTGGTCGCGAAATCGAGCTTACAGCGGTGGGTGAACGACTCGCTCTCCGCGTCTCGGATGCGTTTGATCGCCTGAACGATGCGTTGAGCGAAGTGACGAACGAGGCGGCGGAAAAACGGCTGCGCCTGAAAGTGGTGCCCAGTTTGGCGATCCGCTGGCTGGTTCCTCGCCTGCACGGCTTCTACGCGCGCCATCCCGACATGGATCTGGAGATCGCCACGATTGCGATAGCTGACGACATCCGGCTCGAAGGGGTCGACTGTGCGATCCGGCACGGTATGGGCGAGTGGACCGATGTCGAACTGGATCACCTGTTTGATGACGAGTTTCTCCCTGTCTGCTCACCCAGTCTGGCTGCGCAGGTGCGAGCGCCTGAGGATCTGCTGCACGCGAATCTGCTGCACTCCATGATGCGTCCGGAAGCCTGGCCGATATGGTTCAGCTCCGCCGGGTTGGTGGATCCCCCGCGGCAGCGAGGAATCACGCTGGCCAATGCTGCTTTGTGCTACCAGGCAGCAGCAGATGGCCTTGGTATCGCAATGGCTCAACGAGCCTACGTGGAGGATGACGTGCGCATCGGGCGCCTCGTCATTGCCGCGGATCACGTCGCCAAGACAGAACTCGGCTATTACCTTGTCTGCGATGCCATGAAAGCGACCACGCCCCCCGTCCGGCTGTTTCGCGACTGGATCCGTTCGGTCCGATAGGGACGTTGTCAGACTGTCGCGCGCCAGCAACGTGGTCACGACAGACCTCCCTCAGCCATCGACTGCAGCCAGAAATCGATCGAAAGAGGCGTCCACCGCGGCCCTGCCGTCGCCGATGATGTTCAAGCCCCAGGTAAATCCGAACACGTCCGCAAAATCATAGCCGTTCAACCGCTCGCGCATCGCCCGAATGTCACTGGACTTCATCGGCACGAAGTTCGGATAGCTGTACATGAACGAGACGTGCCGTCGGTCGTATACCACTTGCAACGCGTCACCCGGGAAAAGCGCACCGCCCGCACGTGGCCCTTGCTTCCAATGAAGCACCGAGCTTCCTGGAAAATGGCCGCCGACGCGAAGGAGTGTCACCTGATCGGAAACCCTATGCACATCCCCATCCCAGAATTCGATCTGAGGCGCCTCTCGCTGGATCCACGCTTTATCTGCAGCGTTCAACAGGATCGGTACGCCGCCCAAAGCTTCGCTCCACTCGATCATGGATGCGTAGAAATGAGGATGTGAGATGATGATTTTTCTTACGTCCCCACGCGCCTTGATTGCGGCAACGGCCTCGTCTGTCACCAGACTCACGCATTCCCAAAGAATATTGCCGGCGTCCGTCGGCAGGAGAAGCGCCCGCTGCGGAATGGCGAACCCATTCGGCATGCCAATACCCAGCAGACCACAGTCCTCTTCGATTCGAAGCTTGTACTTCTCTATCAGAGCATCGTGTGTGGTCCACTTCTGACCTCCCCACCCGACATACTGTCGGTCATCCACGCATATGGGACACTGGAGCGGCGGCTGGTCGGATTCTGCGTATTGCGTTCCGCAGGTTTCACAAATGTAATTTGGCATCGTTCTCTTTCCTAGATCTACGTGGTGAAGCCTATGGTCTTCTTCTGCGAAAGTCCGCAACGGCCGAGGTCGAATTCCGTTCCCAAAGTTGCGATTCATCCCGTGATGCGCTCGACATATAGGGCTGATCAGAACGAAGTTTCGATGTCAATCCCAAAACTCCGAAGGAAGTAGCACACGCATTTATAGAGTCCTACTGTCAAGACCAGGTCAGACACCTGCCCTGTTTCGAAGGTTCGCAACGCTTGCTCCCGCCCCTCTGAAGACAGTCCGTCGTTCGCCAGAATGTCGTCAGTCAAGAAGATCACTGTCCGCTCGATGGACCGAATCGAAGAGATACCTTTGTTGGATCGTGCTGCTTCGATCGCCGCTCCGGACAAGCCGGCCAATCGGCCGTAGCGCTCGTGCCTTGACGTTTGGTAGGTTGCCCTACAGGTGTAACCCACACGAAGAATCGCTAACTCCGCCAAGTCAGCAGGCAGAGAATTTTCCCGCTTGACTGCCTCTGCAAAGGCAAGAAGACCGGGCGCTATCCTCGGTGAATGCATCAACATCCGGAAGACATTTGACCCTTTGGTCCGGAGCATTTCCTGAAGCGGCGGCGGAAGGGACTCAGCAGGGGGATAGTCGATATGCGCCATATTTGGATGTGGCCGATTCAGATATGAAACGACGCGTTGGAGTTAACGAATGAAACGACGCTGGCCTTGTGCCCGGGGCGGGCGATGAACCGAACAATGCACTGGTATTTAGTCTGCCTTGAATCCCGACTCCTTGACCACCGGTTCCCAAAAGTCGCGCATTTCCTTGAACCTGGCGCGCGCTTCAGCTGGCGAGCTTCCCATGTTCACAAAGCCGAGCGTTCGAATCTTGCTCGCGAACTGCTCGGTCGCAACCGCCTTGCGGACGGACGTGCTCCATTCAGAAACGACAGGCGCAGCCGTACCGGGGGCCAGGCATATGGCCAGTAAGCCAACTGCGGTGAGGTCCTTTCGGCCAAGTTCGCTGAAGGTCGGTACATCCGGCAGAAGTGGAGAACGCTGGGCAGAGGTGACGGCCAGCACACGCAGTTTGCCGGCATTGTGGTGCTGCGCAAAGTCTCCGACGGTGGAAGTTCCTGCAGCGACAATGCCTCCCATAAGGTTCGTAATCACGGGGGCTGCGCCTTGGAAAGGCACGTCTTGCAGTGGAGCACCAATAACCTTGGCAATCTGCAATCCTAGGAAGTGCGTCGGGCCGCCTGACGCGGCATGGCCGAAGTAGGCCTTCTCCGGGTTGGACTGCACCCAATCAGCGTACTCGCGGAAGCTCTTGGAAGATGAGGAAGCGGGAACCGCCAACGCCATCGCAAACTCGACCACCGTTGACACCGGCAGAATATCCCTTTGAGGATCGTAGTCGAGCTTGTTGAAGACGAAGGGATAGATCGATTCAAGGAAGTCCGGACACAACATCGCCACACTCCCATCGACTGGTGCGGCGAGTAGCGTATTGATCGCGATCCTACCGCCGGCTCCCGGCTTGTTCTCCACCACGACCGCCCGATTCAGCGGGGCACTCAATTGGTCCGCAAGCGCACGGGTCACCACGTCCAACGTCCCACCGGGGGAGAAACCCACCAGGATTTTTACCGGGGGCCGGCTGGTTTGCTGCGCAACAGCCTGTGATGCGCCGAGAGACGCGGCCATGATAATGCCGAGCTTACATAGCCACGTGGGAAGAGGGTTTTTCACGAGCTGCTCCAGGATGAATACAGGTCTGTCACATCGGGGTTGAAAGGGAGGGTACCGGGCGACAAGCTTCGTAGGACATGCAACGATGGCGCAGTAGTCCTCTCGACGAGGCTCTCAGCGGCCCCGAAAGACCGGAGGGCGCTTTTCGGCGAAGGCCCGGCGTCCCTCCAGCCGGTCCTCACTGTCCCTCAGCACCCCGAAGGCCTGGCGTTCCAGTTCCAGCCCGCCAGCGAGCGGCAGTTCCCGCCCGGTCATCGCCAGGCGCTTGGCAGCCGTCATCGCCAGCGGGGCATTGGCGGCCAGGGTGTGTGCCAGGCGTAGGGCCGTTGCCTGCAACTCGGGCAGGGGCACCACTTTACTGACCAGCCCGATTCTCCAGGCTTCGTTAGCATCGATGCGTTCACCCGTCAGCAGCATCCACATCGCGTCCGATTGCCCCACAGCACGGATCAGGCGTTGCGTCCCGCCGGCCCCCGGGATGCTGCCGACCCGCACTTCCGGCAAGCCGAACTGGGCGTTTTCAGAGCAGATCCGGATGTCCGCAAGCAACGCGAGTTCCAGTCCACCACCGAGGGCATAGCCATTGATTGCAGCAATGACCGGCTTGTCTGTGTGCAGCGTACCAAAGTTAAAATGCTTGCTCCCAGCACGAAAGACCTGTCGAGCTGCGCTGTCGGCGGGTGGCATCGTTTTCTTGAGGTCTGCACCTGTACAAAACGCACGCTCGCCCGCGCCGGTGAGGACGGCTACGTGAATGCCTTCGTCGTTCGATACCTCTTCCCAGATCTCGAGCAATCGCTCATTCGACTCAGGATCGATCGAGTTCATGGCTTCTGGCCGATTAAGGGTAACGATGGCGACGCCATCTTGGACTGTCTTGGTGATGGGCATGGGATTGCTTCAGTTATGTGTAGGGCAGGCGGCTGTCACCGCCTCAATGTCTTCAGGCGACATGCCGAGTTCGACAAGCACCTCTCGGGTGTGCTGTCCGATCGTGGGTGCAGTTCTCCGTGCATGAGGACGCTCACCAACCGCACCCAATACGCTGCGTGGCATCGTCAGAACGCCTGCGACTGGATGCTGCAGGCGCTCAGTGAGCGCTGCCTCGACAAAGGGCGCGGACCGCGTCACCTCTGCATAGTCGTTGATGGGGCCGCAAATAATGTCCACGGCGGTGAACTTCTCGAGCCAGAAAGCACGGGGATGGGCAAGCATCCGTGCTTCGAGCAAGCGAAGCAGCGCCTCGCGGTGTTGCAGCCGGCTCCTGTTCTCGGCGAAGCGCGGATCGGATGCCAGTTCCGGCGCGCCGATGGCGACACACAAGGCCTGCCATCGCGCGGGGTGATATGCCGCCACCATGACCCATCCATCGGCACAACGAAGCGCTTCGTTCGGCGTGGCATAGGGCGCCGCGTTGCCTTGTGGACCGGGCACCTCGCCATCCGCAAGATAGGACGCAAAACTCACGTGCTGCAGCGCAATGGCGCTGGCAAACATGCTGGCTTCTACGTGCTGCCCCAAGCCCGTCCTCTGCCTCTCGGCAAGGGCGGCCAGAACCGAGATCGTGGCCAGCGACCCCGTCATCAGGTCGACCACTGGCACCGGAACCTTGCACGGCTCTCCATCGCGTGCGCCTGTGACGCTCATCAGGCCACTGACCGCCTGCAGTACGCCGTCCACGCCCGGCAGGTCTTTTGCGGCTCCGTGCTGGCCGTAAGCCGAGATCGAGCAGTAGATCAGCCGCGGGTTTTCAGCAGAAACCGAGACGTAGTCCAGCCCGAACCGGGCCATCACGCCCGGGCGAAAGCTCTCCACCACGACATCTGCTTTCGCAATCAGATGCAACGCCGCCTGCCGGTGCAACGGCTGCTTGAGATCCAGCACGATGCTGCGTTTGTTGCGATTGAGCGCCAGAAAGGGAACGCCCTCTCCGTGGACCCAGGGCGAGAGCGCCCGCGAGAGATCGCCTGCAGGTGCCTCGACCTTCACGACATCAGCGCCGAGATCGGCCATGCACAGGGTGCAGGTCGGCCCTGCCATCACCTGGGTGAAGTCAATAACCCTCAAGCCCTTAAGCGAGTTCGCCAGCATCCTACGAACCTATTTGGATATGGTTGGCGCGGACGATCGGCTCCCATTTGGCTCGCTCTGCTTGCAGCATCCGTTGGTACTCATCCTGCGTGACGGCCATAGGTTCGAGTCCCGCCGCAGTGAGAGCTGTTCGGACCTCGGTGTCCTGCAGGGACTTGGTGACCTCAGTATGCAGGCGTCCCACGACGGCCTTCGGGACACCCTTAGCAACGCAAATATCATACCAGTAGCTTGCGTCGTACCCCTTCACTCCGTCCTCTGCCAGCGTCGGGATCCCAGGTGCCAGTTCGGAGCGCTTTACGCTGCCCACACCCAACACCTTCAACTGACCGCTTCGGGCAAATTGAATTGCGGTCGACAGCCCGACGATCGCAAGTGGTAAATGCCCGCCGATGACGTCTTGAACGGCGGGAGCAGTGCCTCGATAGCCGACGTGGGTCATTTGCAGTCCAGCCATTGAAGCGAGCAGCACTCCGGCCAAATGATGCGGAGTCGCGGGACCAGGCGTTCCATAATTCATACCCGGGTTCTGCTTGACATGAGAGATCAGTTCGGCGATGTTTTTGGCAGGAACCTTGTTGCCTGCGATCAGAACAATCGGCACGCTCGCCAGAGGGACTACCTGCAACAGGTCCGTGGCGGCATCGAATGGCAACTTGCTATTCAGGAGATTCAATAGCGATGTAATGCTGGAGCCCGTCGTCAACGTGTATCCGTCGGATTTGCTTCGCAAGAGCTCGGCGTAGGCAAGTACGGCCCCGGCTCCAGGCTTGTTCTCTACGATGATCGGCTGGCCCAGCTGCTCACTTAGCTTCCTCATCACGACTCGTGCCGCGAGATCGGTACCTCCGCCAGCGGTGTAGGGGACGAGCAATCGGAGCGGCCGAGACGGATACTCCTGCGCAAACGCTGGTCTGGCGGTCACTGGCCCTAATGCCGCCAAAGATTTGATGAATGTCCGGCGTTTCACCACGGCTGTCCTGTTGTTGGTTGGCATCAAACAGATGGGCTGCTCAGGCTGCGTCCGCCGCAGACGTAGAGAAGCTGTCCAGTGACGTAGCTGGAGCCGGGTTCCGCGAAGAAACGGACGGCGCGGGCAATGTCTTCCGGCTGGCCGATGCGCTCCATCGGCACGGTCTTGTGAAGACTCTGCCGGACCTCTTCCGTCAGCGTTTCAAACAGCGGGGTCTCGACGATGCCCGGCGCGATGGCATTCACGGTGATGCCCTTGCGCGCGTATTCCAGCGCCAGCGAGCGGGTCAGACTGACCACGGCGCCCTTGGATGCGGAGTACGCCGCCTGGCCGCGATTGCCCAGCCAGGCGCGAGAGCCGATGTTGATGATGCGTCCGAAGCGGTTCTCCGCCATGTGCGCCAGCACCGCTTTGGAGCAGATGAACTGGGAATGCAGGTTGATCTCGATCACCCGGCTCCAGAACGCGAGATCCATCTTGGAGACGAGCTTGTCGCCGCCAATGCCGGCGTTGTTGACCAAGATGTCGATACGCGCATGGGTCGCCAAGAGCTGCGCTACGGTCGCCTCCACCAGCTCCATGGAGCTGACGTCGACCTTGAAGGTCTTCACGTCCCCGCCTTCACTGGTGAGGATGCGTTCGGCCTCCTGCAGCGCCCCTTCGTCGAAGTCCCAAAGCGCGATGCGACAGCCGGCCGACGCCAGTTCGCGGGCAATGCCAAAGCCAATGCCTTTCGCACCGCCGGTGACGACGGCGACAAGGCCCCGCAGTGAGGCGGGCGCGGTGGTATTTGTCTGGTTCATGCTGTTTGCCATCAGAGCGACAGAATGTTGATTGAGCAGGCTGCGTGGTCCACTCCCCAGATGCCGCCGCCGGTCACCTGAGTGAGACCGATCCGCGCGCCCTGCACCTGCCGCGCTCCCGCACGGCCTTGCAGTTGTTCACACACCTCCACGATTTGTGCAACGCCGGTCGCACCCGGGGGATGCCCCTTGGCGATGAGTCCGCCACTCGGGTTGACGGGTACCCGTCCGCCCAGTGCGGGTGCGCCGCTTTGCAAGAAGCCTGCGGCGTCACCACGGGCGCAAAGCCCGAGCGCTTCGTAGTAGAGCAACTCGGAGATGGTGAACGCGTCGTGGACCTCGAGAAGACTCAGGTCCTGCGGTCCGATGCTGGCCTGCTCATAGGCGAGTCGGGCAGCGCGTGCCGTGATCTCGGCCTCGGTCATGTCAACCGGCGTGGTTTCGAACAGGCCGGACTGCACCACGGACGCCAGCACCCGCACCGGCTTTGCAACACCCTTCGGAGGTCGGGTGCTGAGCACGATCGCCGCTGCCCCGTCCACCACGGCGGGACAGCACTGCAGCAGCGTGAGCGGATCGGCCACGGGGCGCGAAGCGAGCACCTCCTCGCGCGTGGCCTGTTTCGCAAACTTGGCGATGGGATTCAGCGCCCCGTGCTTTCGGTTCTTGACCGAGATGTCCGCCAGCGTCTCCAGTTTCAGGCCATGGTCGTGCATGTAGCGCTTCGCGCGCATGGCGTACAGAGCTGGCATGATCATGCCGCGCCTGTTGTTCCAGTCCTTCTGGCTAAGCTGCAGCGGCCCGCCTCCGAGGCTGCTCAGGTGGTCCATGCCGAACACCATAACTGTGTCGTACTGCCCGACCTTGAGCGCCTGCAAGGCGAGGTTGAGTGCGGTCGCGCCGCTCGAGCAGGCGTTGTCCACGTTGTAGACAGCGCCGCCACTGACATGCAGTTCACGCAACGTGCGCTGCCCCGGCAACGAGGCGCCGAGTGCGTTGCCGCAATAGAACGCCTGCACCTCGGAAAGAGGCGTATCCGCATCTGCCAAGGCGTCAAGAATGGCCGACTGGGCCATGACCTCTTCGGTCAACTCAGGAAAGCGGCCAAAATCCGTGATGCCCACACCGGTGATCAGGGGTTGTTTCATGGCATCACTCCTGGAAGGCGTAGTCGGGCGTGCCGTCAGGCAACGTGAAGGGCACCACACGTAGGCGGCTTCCGATGGCGGGTGGCTGGGTATCGAAAAGCAGCCGTCCGAATGCGCGCACGCCAGGCTCAAAGTCGACCATGGCCAAGCCATATGGCGACTTATCCTTCCCAGGGTGAACAACGGTGAAGCTGTAGAGCGAGCCAGTCGGCCCGAGCTCGATGTCCTCGGCCTCCTGATCATTGTGAACGAATTCAATCGGCGGGAATTGGGGCGACTGTCCGACAGCGTGGGCTGCAATCAGTACCATGCCGCCAGCGGTTTCACGGAAATGAGATCCCGTTCGCTTGATGATCTTCAAAAGTATCTCCTGTTCGTGCAGTGCTTGCCACGGCGACAGGAAGCATAGGGTATTCATGACCAAGTGGTCACTGGAGTTCTGCTTTGCAAACTTTAGCTGCGCTAAAGCATGCAAAGCTTGCAGTTCCGCTAAAGAATGGCCAGCCGAACTGAAATGACGGCTGGCAGGTGGACATGCATACTGAAGCAATGAAAGAACAAATTCGCGTGCCGGTTACCATGATGCGCGGTGGTACCAGCAAGGCCGTTTTTCTCGCGCAACAGGACGTGCCCACCGACCCGCAGGCACGTCAGAGATTCCTTCTCGCACTGTTCGGTAGCCCGGATGTGCGTCAGATCGATGGACTCGGCGGCGCCGATATCTTGACGAGCAAATGCGCCATCATTGGACCGCCCTCGCGACCGGACGCTGACATCGACTACACGTTTGTGCAGATTGGCATCGACCAGCCCACCGTGAGTTTTGAGATCGTCTGCGGCAACATTTCATCCGCCACCGGGGTCTACGCCTTGCAGGAGCGCTTGATCCCTGTGCAGGAACCGGTCACCACTGTGCGCGTGCACAACACCAACACCGGGAAGATCCTGCGGATGGTGGTGCAGTGTGCGGACGGCGAGCCGTGCGTGGAAGGCGACAGTGAGGTGGATGGGGTACCTGGCACGGGCGCTGAGGTCGCATTGGACTACTCGGGCACCAGCGGCGCCACCACAGGCAAGCTGTTGCCCACCGGCCAGGCACGGGACTGGGTGCATGTGTCCAGACTCGGTCGCGACATCCCCGTCTCGGTCGTGGATGTGGGCACGGCCTGTGTGTTCATCCGTGCGGCCGATCTGGGTGTCACCGGCAAGGAGTTGCCCGGCCAGCTCAGCCCCGACATTTACGAGATGGCCGAGGAGGTTAGGCGGTGGGCGGTCGATCGTTGCCATCTGCCCGCTGAAGGCATCCTCACGCCCTACCAGGTCCTCATCGGCCAAGCGCAAGACTACCGGACCATCGCCGACCGCGCCGTCGCGGCATCAGAGATTGACTTCGTCGCGCGGATGGTTCTGCATGGGGGGGCAATGCACAAGGCATTCCCGGGCGGCGGCTCCGTTTGCCTTTCCGTCGCGGCGCAGATCGCGGGGACGATTCCGGCTGAAGCGCGAGGGGCCCATGCGGGGCCGGCGCGCATCCGCATCGGCCATCCGAGCGGGGTGATCCAGATCTACGCGAATGTGGAACACACCGCCAAAGACGATTGGACGGTGCGCGAAGTGCACTTCTCCCGCACAGCCCGGCGCCTGTTCGACGGCACCGCTTACGTGCGGCGCGCCCTGCTCGAAACCATCTGATTCCGTAGATGGGAATTGACCCGAGAAGCACATTGATGCGGATGAATACCATGACGAAAGCTTCTCCATGAACACCCAGGATCTCTTTTCTCTACGGGGGCGCACGGCATTGATCACCGGCGGCTCACGAGGCATCGGCCGCATGATCGCCGAAGGGTTTCTGGCCCAGGGTGCACGGGTGTACATCAGCGCTCGCAAGGCCGAGGCCTGTGATCTGGCAGCGCAGGAGCTGGCTAAGCACGGCCACTGTGTCTCGTTGCCCTATGACGTGTCCACGATCGCCGGCTGCGAGGCTTTGGCCGCTGCCTACGCTCAGCACGAACCCACGTTGGACATTCTGGTCAACAACGCCGGGGCGGCCTGGGGTGAAGACTTTGATGCCTTCCCCGAGAACGGTTGGGACAAGGTGGTGGACTTGAACCTGAAAACGCCCTTCTTTCTGACGAAGGCGCTGGCCGAACCGCTGCGCGCTGCGGCGCAAGCCCGTGTGGGGAAGGTCATCAACATCGCGTCGACCGATGGCATCGGGCTTAACCCCCAGGAAAACTATTCCTACGTCGCCAGCAAAGCGGGCCTGATCCACCTCACGCGGCGCATGGCGCTGCGTCTGGCCCAGGACAACATCGGGGTCAGTGGCATCGCGCCCGGCGCGTTTCCCTCCGAGATGAACCGCAACGCGCGCGACCACGGGGAGAAATTGTCTGAGCACATTCCCGCCAAGCGCATAGGCACGGCGGAAGACATCGCGGGCGCGGCCATCTTTCTGGCCTCGCGAGCCGGCGACTACGTGATGGGCGCCACCGTGGTGGTGGATGGCGGCGTGACCCACGCCCGCGCCTACAGATGAAAGCTTCAGGCAGATCGGGCGCGTTTCAACCGCCGGCCTGAAGCCGGTCGTTGATGTAGGTCGCAGGAGGCTTTCTAAACGCTTTCCTGAACATCGTGATAAAGGCAGAAGGCGACTCGTAGCCCAGGTCGTAGGCCACTTGCTGGACGGTCGCCCCACCAGACAGTTCCCGCAACGCCATGATCATGTGCAGTTGGCGTCGCTAGCACCCAAAACTCAGGCCGGTCAGTGATGTGCACAACCTGTTCAGTGTGCCCTGCCATGTACGGGATCATCTCGCTCAACATCGGGCTGATGCGCAAGGTGCACCAGTGCGAGGGCAGTGGAGCAGCGCGTTGCGGTGACGTCCCATTCAAAAGCCAGTCACCTGCTGCGCAGCTGATCTCTGCCTGGCGCACGAGTGCGCGTAATCGTGCTCAGTATGCTTCTTTGCCGTGCCCATCCATCTTGGCGAAAGCCTTGCGCAAGTTCTCCTGAACCTGTTCCGGTGTCAGGTCTTGTTTGTGCGTGACCAGCGACCAACGATGGACGACTGGGTCGGTCGGTGGCCGTAACGATTGCCTCAGAGCATGCCGACCGGCGGCACGGTCACATTGTCAGGAGTCTGCCTGAACACGCGAAGGTTGGTGGCTGCTTGGGATATGAGAGCGTCCATTCCATTGATTATGGGGAAGAACCTGAGTAACCGGGCCTGATAAGTGTTCATCCTCCGTTAATTGGGGAAAAGCTGATTATCATTTGTATGTGTATGGGCACAAATGGGTGACTCCACTATTTGAACAGACGTTCTGGCAAGCGGTTGCGGCGACTGTGCTGCTTGTCCCTGTTGCTTAGTATGTCGACGGGCGACTTCCGTCGGTTGTTCCAGTTCGCACGCTGGAGTGGAGGGTATTCGGGACCATCTTGAAAGCTTTGCCAAAATCATCGATAGAAGCTAATTTTTAATATGCCGCATACCATGACCGCAAATCACTGACGGGCCGCACGATGAGCGATAGCCGAGGGGCAAACTTTATCTTTCGAGTTCTCCGTTCTACATTGATTAATTTTGGAGATTTATGATGGCCATGCTGTCTGACGCCTCATTGCGCCATGCATTGGAGCCAGCGGTAGTTGTGATGAACGCCTTTAGAAAGGCCTCTAGTTGGCGGGCGGTCCATGCGGCGTGGGCCGCCTCGAAACGGCGCGACCGCTGGTGCTTTATAGGTCTTTCCGTGCTTTTTATCTCACTGGGCGTTGGTTGCGTATGGCTGAATGATCGTTGGCTGTTTGGATTGGCATTAATTTTTGGCGTGCTGGGAATTTGGATCTTTCGTTGTCGAGTTATTGATCGTCATCCTCTTCGCCACGCATATGGACAGCTAGATCGCTACTTCGGGCTGAATTATCGGTTTCGGCGCTATCTGATGTTTCGAGCTCAGTTGCAGAGCGAAGGGATAGACTTAAACACGATAGATAGAGTGAAGAGAATGCTAGTTATAGAGGCGAAACTGCACGAAAGTCGTAGGCCAAAACTGGATTCTGTGGCCGGCACGGTGGTTTCTTTTGTCGCAGGCTTATTGTTAGCCCTGAGTACCCAAGAATATTTGATGAAGTCCGGATGGACCCTACTTATTTTCGTCATTTGCATGGTTGCTTTGTATTTTTACGTTCTATGGAAGAGCATATTTCCGGGGCATCGGCATACCGAACAAGAGTTAGAATGTTTTCTGACTTGGCATGCAGAAGAGTTTGCTTTTGCAAAGCAGAACTAATCGCGAATTGGCGTCACGAGATTTGAAAAGTCGTCCGCTTGCGGTGCGAACGGTACAAGAAGCCTGAGCGGCTAGTGCGCCTTCTCATAGCATGTGAAGAGTGGCAGCATCATCGTGCCCCGGCCACACGGGGAACATTGCCCATAAACCGTAGCCAGCACGGCGAAACGCAAGCGATCAAGGATTCCGGACGATCAGAGTCCTCCAACCTGCTCACAGGCACCGCCCTTGAACGCTGAGCACGCCGTGGTACGGTGAATGACAAGGTAAGCCACCCCAACGCGCAGCAAAAGGGTGGTTAAAGCCCCTCGACAATAGCAGACCTCGTTCGACAAAGAATATCGTCGCATTATCGGCCACAATGATGTGATCGGGCAGGCGGATATGACGCTGGAGAATACAGTGATAAAGGACGCTCTGAACCGAGAATTCTAACGCCGCCGGCCACGCGAAAAGTGGCTTTTCTCGCTAGGCAACTGCCTTCTGATCTCGGTTTCAGATTCCATAGGTCGAAAAAAACAAAAGGCCGTCTCTGCAAATACAGAAACGGCCTTCGAAATTGGTGCCCGGGGCCGGAATCGAACCGGCACGCCTTGCGGCGGGGGATTTTCTTCCCACTTCGGCTTTCGCCGCCGACGCTCCGAAGAACGGCGTTCGTGGTCTGGAGCACGCCTTCACCATAGCATCGCGTATTACCGCTATGCCTTAGGTGCCCGCCGTCTGCTCTCTACACCTTCCGAGGAGCCTTTCGGCTCCAGGGCTTGGCTCGGTATTAGCTCGGACTGATCGTCCAGGGCCTTCGCCGAGTTTGACGGGCTTCACCTCTGGGGTTTCCCCCGGAGGGCTCAAATTTGGTCTGAGTCCCCTGCGTCTACCAATTTCACCACCCGGGCAAAATTGTGAAGCAGTCCTACTGCACTACCTCGTACTACTACCTACTAGGAGCCAGTACGAACTGGCTTGGCTCCTATTTGGCTCCTAGAGCAAAAAGCGAACTTTCTGTTCCGGCGCCAACAAATCCCTCAAATCCTTGCCCCATGCGGCTTGGCGAGCATTTGACTCATGTTGCAAATAGGTAGAAGTCCCTATTTTTGAGTCCCCTGCGTCTACCAATTTCACCACCCGGGCTAGGAGGTCGCGAGCAGTCTGATGACTTGCTGCGGGAGATGCGAAGACAGCGATTGTATGCTGTTTTTAAAAAAATGTCAGCTCGCCCCAATTCTCGTCAGCGAGACGTGAAACTCTTCGGCGCGCACTACGCAATATTCACCTCCACCTATGTCAAATATTCACAACAATCGCAATGGATCGTTGCTTGGCGCGTTATAAAGCCTACTTGGACGGCGAGGGCTCGCCATACATGCCCATAGACCGTCACGCCGTCAACAGAGGAAGCCTGAGTAATATGAAGCGCAGCAATTCGCCATCGATCTCGTCGCCGTGTCGGTTTTTGGCGGTGCTGGCGATAGTCATGCTGGGTGCCTGCTCATCAACCCCACCGACGCCCCCAACCTCTGGAAACACCGGCCCTGTAGCCTATCTAAAGGCAAACAACGGCACTAACAACACGCGTATCCCAGGCAGCCCCCGGTCTGTACTGGAGCTACATGTGATCGAGGGCCGTCACCACGTCGAGCCGGTCGCCCAATGCGACCAGATCTACACCGGTACGGCGTTGGGCGGCGGCACGGCGCGCGAACTGCAAGTCGTGCTGTGCGATGGTGACTGGAATAACGACGGGGAATACTGGCTGATCAGCGAGGCGGGCGTCGTCAGCGTGCGCCGTGTTTCTGCCGGCAACTATCAGCAGACCGTCTTGGAATACCGCCTGCGCGATACAAAGGCGCGCGCGATTGCCAAGAGGGATTAGCAATTCCTCCGTTCGCGGTTACGCCCGCTTTCTCTCAGGCAAGAACCAATTCATCACCAACGCGCAGATCCCGCCCGTAGCTACCCCAGACTCCAGCACACTGCTGAGCGCATGCGGCAGATGCGACAGGATCTCCGGCACCTGCGATACCCCCAGCCCCAGAGCCAGGGACACAGAGATGATCAACAACGCCCGGCGGTCCAGCTGAATACTCGCCAGGATATTGATCCCCGCCGCCGCGACGGCGCCGAACATCACCATGGCAGCACCACCCAACACCGGCTCAGGCACGGCTTGCAGCGCCCCAGCCACGGCAGGAAACAGCCCCAGCACGATCAGCATGCCGGCAATCCAGATCCCTACGTGTCGGCTGGCGATCCCCGTCAGTTGAATCACGCCGTTATTCTGCGCAAACACCGAGCTGGGAAAGGTGTTGAACACGCCCGCCAGCAGCGAATTCACGCCGTTGACCAGCACGCCGCCCTTGATTCGCTGCATCCACAGGGGACCTTCGACAGGCTGCTTGGAAACCTTGCTGGTGGCGGTGACGTCGCCGATCGCCTCGAGCGAAGTGACCAGATAGATGATCAACATGGGCACAAACAGCGACCACGAGAATCCCAATCCAAAATGCAGCGGCACCGGGATCTGGAACAGCGCAGCCTCGCGCGCGCCGGTGAAATCCAGCCGTCCCATGTAGGCGGCGGCGACGTAGCCGACGATCAGCGCGATGACCAGCGCCGTGCTGCGGATCCAGACGATGGGCAGGCGGTTCAGCAGGATGATGGTGCCCAGGACCAGGCCGGACAGGGTCAGGTTTTCCGCGCTGGCGAATGTGCCGTCCTTCATGGCGTTGTAGCCACCGCCCATGCTGATGAGGCCGACTTTGATGAGGGTCAGGCCGATCAACAGGACGACGATGCCGGTGACGAGCGGGGTGATCAGCCGTTTGACGAACGGCAGGATGCGGCTGATGAAGATCTCGACAAAGGATCCCGCGATGACGACGCCGAACATGGTGGCGAGCACCGTTTCGACCGGGGTGCCGGATTTGACCATGGCCGAGCCGGCGGTGATCAGGGGCACGACGAAGTTGAAACTCGTGCCCTGCACGATGAGCAGGCCCGCGCCCAGCGGGCCGAATCGGCGGCACTGGATATAGGTGGCGATGCCGGAGACGACCAGCGACATGGAGACGATCAGGGTGGTGTCGCGGACGCTGACGCCCAGGGCCTGGCAGATCAGCAGGCCAGGGGTGACGATGGGCACCAGGATGGCCAGCAGGTGCTGCAGGGCGGCGACAAAGGCGACTGGCGGCGCGGGACGGTCGTCGGGACCGTAGACCAGGTCGTGCGCAGGGACGTCGTCGTCCGCAGCGCTGTGAGGGGCGGTTTGGGTGAGAGAGGCAGGTTGCATGAGCGGGCGCCGGCCGGCTGGGGAAAATGGGAATGGGCAGGATTTTAGCGAGGCAGGGGGCGGTATGTCCGAGGGAATGCCTGTTTTTAGGGCTCGCAGGGCAGTTTTGCGTGGGAAAGATGCCGGAAAAACCACAAAAAGGCTCAAAAAAGGGCTGATTTAGAGGTCGGTCTCGCCCAGGCCCCGCCTGACGGCGGTCTTGAAACCCTGGCCATCACCCCCATATGGGTGGGGTTTCTCAGGTTTCGTCCTGGCGAATTGCGCGGATTTCCCGGTTTTTGGGCATCCGATCAGATTCGCAGGGCTGTCCAATTTTCCTCTCGTTTTTCTGACCTTTAAAACTATGAGCCAAACCGCCACGTCTTCCAATTCTGAAACCCTGGGGTTCCAGGCCGAGGTAAAGCAACTGCTGCACCTGATGATCCACTCGCTCTACAGCAACAAGGAAATTTTCCTGCGCGAGCTGGTTTCTAACGCGTCGGATGCCTGCGACAAGCTGCGTTTCGAGGCGATTGACCAGCCGGGGCTGCTGGATGGTGATAGTGAGCTGGCGATCCGGGTGGACTACGACAAGGACGCGCGCACGATCACGATCTCGGATAACGGGATCGGCCTGTCGCGCGACGAGGCGATCGCCAATCTGGGTACGATCGCACGCTCGGGTACGCGTGAGTTTTTCTCGCAATTGACCGGTGACAAGCAGAAAGACGCGCAACTGATTGGTCAGTTTGGCGTGGGCTTTTATTCGTCGTTCATCGTGGCGGACAAGGTCACGGTGGTCAGCCGTCGTGCGGGCAGCACCGACGCTATCCGTTGGGAATCCGACGGCCAGGGCGAGTTCAACATCGCCGCAGCGGAAAAATCCACGCGCGGCACGGACGTGACGCTGCATCTGCGCGAGGACGAAGACGAGCTGCTCAATGGCTGGAAACTGCGCGAGATCCTGCGCCGCTATTCCGACCATATCTCGCTGCCGATCCGCATGTTCAAGGAAGACTGGGATTCGGAAAAGAGCGCACAGGTAAAGACCGAAGAACTGGAAACGGTGAACCAGGCCAATGCGCTGTGGACGCGCAGCAAGGGCGATGTCACCGACGAACAGTATCGCGAGTTCTACAAGACGGTCTCGCATGACTATGACGACCCGCTGGCCTGGACGCACAATCGCGTCGAGGGGCGCAGCGAATACACGCAGCTGTTGTATGTGCCAAAGCACGCGCCGTTCGATCTGTGGGATCGTGATGGTCGTCGCGGTGTGAAGCTCTACGTCAAGCGCGTATTCATCATGGACGATGCAGAGCAACTGCTGCCGTCGTACCTGCGTTTTGTGCGTGGGGTGATTGACTCGGCGGATCTGCCGTTGAACGTGTCGCGCGAGATCTTGCAGGAAAGCCGTGATGTGCGTGCGATCCGTGAGGGCTCGGCGAAACGCATTCTGTCCTTGCTCGAAGATATGGCCGAGAACAAGGCCGAAGACTACGCGACGTTCTGGACGGAATTCGGCCAGGTGTTGAAGGAAGGCACGGGCGAGGACGCGGGCAATATCGAGCGTATTGCAAAGCTGCTGCGTTTCGCCTCGACGCACACGGGCGATGCGATCCAGAACGTGTCGTTTGCCGATTACGTGTCGCGCATGAAGGAAGGCCAGGACAAGATCTACTACGTCACGGCTGATACCTTTGCAGCGGCTAGCAACAGCCCGCATCTGGAGATTTTCCGCAAGAAGGGCATCGAGGTGCTGTTGTTGTCGGATCGCGTTGACGAGTGGATGTTGTCGTATCTGCGCGAGTTTGATGGTAAGTCGTTGGTGTCGGTGGCCAAAGGCGGTCTGGATCTGGCCGAGTTGGCGGACGAGGACGAGAAAAAGCACCAGGCCGAGGTCGAGGAAAACTTCAAGCCTTTGGTCGAGCGTTTGAAAGAGACGCTGGCGGATCAGGTAAAAGAGGTGCGCGTGACGCTGCGTCTGGTGGACTCGCCGGCGTGCGTGGTGGTGGGGCAGAACGAGCTCAGCCCGCATTTGCTGCGCATGCTAAAGGCCGCGGGCCAAGAGGCGCCGGATGTGAAGCCGGTGCTGGAGATCAATCCCGAACACGCCTTGATCACGCGTGTGCGTGATGCTGACGATAGCGAGTTCGAACAATGGGCTCGTCTGTTGTTGGATCAGGCGTTGTTGGCTGAAGGCGCGCAGATCGCGGATCCGGCGGCGTTTGTGAAGCGGTTGAATGCGTTGTTGTTGAAGTAAGTGGGCGGCCTCTGTTTTTGAAGCAGAGGCGCGTTAGCAAGGTCACCCCTATGTGGTTGGATGTGAATTCAATCGCATAGGGGTGTTTTGTTGTCGGCTCGTCCCAGGCATGGGGCGAATCTGAACGGCACGCTAGCCGCGAGTGAACAGTCGAGCCAACGACGCCGCGTATTTTTTAGTAGGGCCATCTTGTGGGAACGCTATCTCAGAAATAACGCAAGATGTCCACGGGATATTGTCGCGACCTATCGATGGACTTCAGTCCGAGTCGGGAAGTGCCGGCAACGGCAACAGCTGTTGTGAAATGCTGTTGAGCGCAGCCTCGAGTTGCGCGATGAGCGCCTGCGCAGCAGGAGACAGTGATCGATCGCGCCGATGAAGCACACCGATATAGCGCCGTGCTGATGCGTCTCCTAGGGGCACGCAGCATAGCCCCGTCAGATTCAATTCCGGCAATGCCATGCGTGGCAACACACTGACGCCTAATCCCTGGCGCACCATGCCCGCTGCTGTGCCCATGTTGGTGACGTCATAACGCAGTGCAGTGATGGCGGCGCCGACTTCCTCTCGCACGGCCCGGTCGAATTGTTGACGCGCGTTGGATCCCTGGGACAGCAGGATCAGGTCATATTGCAGCAGATCGCGCCAGTGCAGCATGCGAGTCGCATGGCCCAAGGGATGACCGGCAGGGAACACAGCACAAAAGCAGTCCTCCGCCAATGGAGTGAAGGTCAAATCGGGGGCGGGCTCTGACTGCGCAGCGACCGCAAACTCGATCTGGTTGGTGCGCAGCATGGCGAGCAATTCGTCGTTGTGGGCCTCGACGACTCTCACCTTTAACGCTGGGTGCACCTGACGCAAGGTCCCCACGGCGGTAGGCAGCAAGGTCAATGCGGTCGAGGGCAGGGCGCCCAATGCAACGTTGCCCCGTCGTACGGCAGCGAGGTCTGCCAGGCTGCGGTAGGCCTCCTCCAGGTCGGCAATGGGGCGTTGAATGCGTGAATAGAAATCTTCACCGGCCGAGGTCAGGCTGATGGCGCGCGTGGTGCGCTCGAACAGGCGCAGGCCGAGGACTTCTTCCAGGTCCTGGATCAGTGCGGTGAACGACGGCTGCGTGACGCCCAGTTGATTGGCCGCATGGGTGAACGAGCCGGTGTGTATGGCCAGCAAAAAGGCTTTGAGAGGGCGGTATTTGATATTTATAGCCATGAGCTAATAATAGGGTAAAAATATCTATTTGTGTCTAATAATTGATCGGCTCATGATGACGTCACCGAAGAACTCTCGGATTCAAAGACGTTATGGACGCATCAAGCCACAAGCCTTTTCGGCTGGGCGCCAATTGGCGCCGTAGCCAGGACGGCGACGCCGTCATCACCTCCATCAATCCCGCCGACGGCAGTATTGCCGGCATCGTGACACGCGCATTGCCGCGAGACGTAGACACGGCTGTCGAGATTGCGCGGGACGCTTTTTTGCATAAGCCCTGGCGCAAGCTGCGCCCGGATCAGCGCGCGGCCACCTTGTATGAGATCGGCCGGCGTCTGTCGGCAGAGCGAGAGCCGCTCGCACGTCTGCAAATGCAGGATAGCGGCAAGCCCTGGAAAGAATGCCTGAATATGGTCGACAGTGCGGCCGGGCATTTTCGTTATTACGCCGCTGTGTGCGAGACATGGCAGAACGAGATGACCTCGCCACGTGGGGAATATTTTTCCATGGCACTGGCCGAGCCATTTGGCGTGGTCGCGGCGATTACGCCGTGGAATTCTCCGATCATGAATGAGGCGCAAAAGGTTGCGCCTGCGTTGGCGGCGGGTAATGCGGTACTGGTCAAGCCCTCTGAGGAAACGCCGCAACTGGCGCTGGAATTGGCCCGCATCTGCGACGAGGCCGGATTGCCGGAAGGTCTGGTGACGGTGTTGCCGGGACATGGCGAGGATGTGGGCGCGGCGCTGGTCAAGCATCCTGGTGTACGCATGGTGTCGTTCACAGGGGGGACCGAGACAGGGCGCGCGATTGGCGCGATTGCCGGTCAGCGGTTGATCCCTGTCGGGCTCGAGCTCGGCGGAAAGTCTCCGCATATTGTGTTTGACGATGCCGATCTGGATCGTGCTGTCGCGGGCGTGATCTCGGGGATTTTTGGCTCTGCGGGGCAGAGTTGTGTGGCGGGCTCACGCCTGTTTGTGCAGAAGTCTATCTACAAGCAGTTCATGGAAACGCTGGTGGCTCGCACACAGCAGTTGCGCGTGGGTCTGCCCGACGATCCGGCTACGCAGATGGGGCCGTTGGTATCGCGTGCGCATCGGGACAAGGTCGCAGGCTATGTGGATATCGGGCGCGCAGAAGGCGGCCGCGTATTGGTCGGTGGATCTGTGCCGGATCGTGCCGAGCTTGCGAATGGCTGGTTTTATCTGCCTACCGTGATCGATGGGCTGGGTAACAAGGCTCGTGTGTGCCAAGAGGAAATCTTTGGCCCGGTACTGGTTGCGTTGCCGTTCGAGGATGAGGGCGATGTGATTCAGCAGGCTAATGACACGCCCTTTGGACTGGGCGCCGGCATGTGGACCGGTGACTACGCTCGCGCATGGCGCGTGGCGCGCGAGATCGAGGCGGGCTCGGTCTGGATCAATACATACAAGCAATCGCATATCGCAACGCCGTTTGGTGGGTTCAAAGACAGCGGCATCGGACGCGAGAAAGGCCTGCATGGTCTGCGCCTGTATAGCCAGATCAAGAGCTTGTACTGGGGCATGCACGAAAAACCTATGGGACTGTAAAGAAAATGAGTACTGAAAAAAAGAACGCCGCGTTGTCGTTGGCGGATTCGCGTATTTTGATTGCTGGTGCGGCCAGCTTGGTGGGCTCGCACACTGCGGATGCGTTGTTGGAGGCCGGAGTAAAGGAAGTCATTCTGCTGGATAACTTCGCGTTTGGCACGCCGGAGGCTATCGCGCATCTGCAAGACAATCCTCGTGTGAAACTGGTGCGTGGCGATTTGATGCGCCTGCCGGATTTGTTGGCTGCCACTGAGGGCGTTGATGGGGTGCTGCATCTGGCGGCCTATATGACGCTGGGATTTGCGCAGACGCCTTGGCAGGCGGTGGACGTGAACGTGCGTGGCGCGCAAAACATGTTGGAAGCGTGCCGCGCCAACAAGGTGAAAAAGATCGTCTTTGCATCGTCCAATGCCGTTTATGGCTATGGCACAGGCATTGTCGGCGCGTTGGAGGAAACGGGACCGTTCCATTCGGTGGGGGCGCCTCCCGCGGCGATTCTGTATGGCGCGTCCAAGATCATGGGCGAACAGCTATGCCGTCAGTACTATCAAAAGGCTGGTCTGGATTACGTGGTGCTTCGTTATTCCACGGTCTATGGTGAACGGCAACACTATCGCGCCGCGAATTCTCTCTACATCATGGAGACCTATGATCGCGTGCGCAAAGGCGAGCGTCCCGTGCTGCCGGGTGATGGTACTGATACCAAGCATTTTGTGCATGTCTCCGATGTTGCGCGTGCCAACGTCGCTGCATTTCAGAGCCCGGCGACGGATGTGGCGGTGAATGTGTCGGGGCCCGAGCCTATTACGACGGGTGAGTTGGTGCGTCTGGTGCTGGACTATTGCAAGAGCGATCTGCAACCTGAAATCAAACCGGATCCCCCCGGCACGGTGCGTCTGACTTCGGGCGGTGCGTTTCATATTCCGCACGATCTGGCAGGCCAGCATATCGGCTGGCAGCCCAAGGTCGGTATGGCCGAGGGTGTCGCCAGGTTGCTGGCTTGGCGTGAGGCGCAGGAGTCTCGCTAGCGTTGTGCCCTAATTCTTATTCATAATCAGGAGACAAATGATGTTCCGTTCATGCAAGACGTTCGTGCGTGCCGTATTTTCCGCGGCGGTGCTGTGTGCCGCGATGCCGGCTTGGGCTTGGCCGGATCGGCCTATTGAGTTGGTGGTGGGATTTGCGCCCGGTGGTGGCACGGATCTCACGGCGCGTGCGCTTGCTGTGTATCTGGAAAAGGAATTGGGGACCACGGTTGTAGTGCAGAACAAGCCCGGGGCATCCAGCGCGATTGCGCTGTCATATGTCGCACGTGCCAAGCCTGATGGATACACGCTTGCCATGACGAACATGCCGGGCTTGGTGTCATTGCCTATTGAGCGCGATGCAGGTTTTACGACGGCGGATTTCACGTATTTGGCGAACCTGGTTCGTGATCCGAGCGCATTCAGTGTGGCGAGCACCAGCCCTTATCAGACATTGGAATCCCTGATCGCCGACGCCAAGGCGAAACCCGGGACGATCAGCTACGGATCTACCGGGGTGGGCACCGACGATCATCTGGCGTTGGTGTTGTTCCAGAGTTTGACTGGCACAAAGTTGAACCACGTTCCCTATAACGGTGCTGGCCCGTTGCGCAGTGCGGTGTTGGGCGGGCATACGGTGATCGGGGGACTCAACCTCGGTGAAGTCATGCCGTATCACGGCAAGAATATGCGTGTGCTGGCGCAAGCGAGTGAAAAGCGGTCGCCGCTGGGGAAGGATGTGCCCACGTTCAAGGAGTTGGGGGTAGACCTCGTGTTTGCCTCTGAACGCGGTATCGTGGCTCCAAAGGGTCTGCCCCCCGAGGTGTCGGAGAAACTGCGTGAAGCATTGAAGAAAGTGGCCGCGAATCCGGAGTTTCAGGCGCAGATGAAGCAACAGTTCACGGAGATGGATTATCTGGATGGACCGCAGTGGCAAGAGCGGCTAAAGGGCGATGATGCGCGTTTGCGTGAGATCTGGGCCAAGACGCCGTGGGTGGAATGAGCGCGAGGTTTATTGTCTTTGCGGTAGTTTGAATGTCTTTTCGAAGGCCGCCTGCCCGCGAGGGGTGACGGCTACCGCACGCGTGCCGTCCAGCCGTCGTACCCAATCCTGCTCGATATAGTGGGTCAGCAACGCCGCCCCAAGTGTGCCGGCCAGGTGGTGGCGGCGTTCGCTCCAGTCCAGACAGGCGCGGCAGAATACGCGATGGGATTTGCCGCGCATGGCGCTGACAGTTAACGCGTCGATGTCCATGCCTATGGATTGGAGGGTATTGATGCCTTTGGGGGTGAGCGCTCCGGCTTCTGCCGTCAATTCGATATGCCCCGCTTCGATCATGCCGTCGGTGATCGCGACGGCAATTTCGCCGGCCAGATGGTCGTAGCAGGTGCGGGCGTAACGCAGAGCCTTGTCGCGCGGGCCGGTGATGACGCGGGGGCCTCGCACCGCGGCGCCTTGTTCGCGCTCAATGGATACCGACATGATCTGTTCCAACATGCGGGCGACCGATGGGGTAGCGAGGCGGTGATAATGATGGCGGCCTTGTTTTTCCCGGGTTAATAGCCCTGCATCGGTGAGCTTCGCTAAATGCCCGCTGGCGGTTTGAGGCGAGATGCCTGCGATATGGGCGAGCTCGGAGGCGGTCAGGGCGCGGCCGTCCATCAGGGCGGCGAGCATGTTCGCGCGCGCCAGGTCGCCGATGAGGGCGGCGGTTTCGGCGAGTGAGGCGGTGCTGACCATGACGGCTCCTGTGATGAATCTGGTGATAGGTCCGGTATACGTCTCGTGATGAATCCCGTGATAAACCTCATCTGCGGGTTTCAGTCAGCTTAGCAATTTTTCTGCTGACGATACTACGGTCTGGGCCGTAGCATAGGCGCGTCGACACACGGCACAGTGTGGGCTCTGACTCTTTGGAGCGTTTGCGTGATGGTTAACGAATTTGCCTTGCCGCAGTATCGCTTTTTCGGGCCCTGGGTGGTCAGGGCGGCGTTTGTGCTGGCCATGTTCGGCTGGGGCGTGGGTTTTTACGGGCCTTCGATTTATCTGGCCGAGGTGATCGCGCGCACGGGATGGTCGTTGCAATGGGTGTCGACGGCAGTGACGGTGCATTTTTTGTTCGGTGCATTGGTGGTGGCGAATTTGCCGCGGGTGCACGCTCGGTTGGGATTGGCGCCGAGTATTGCTTTGGGGGCGGTGTGTACGGCGCTGGGCGTGTTTGGCTGGGCGATGGCTGCGCAACCGTGGCAATTGTTGGTGGCGGCCCTGGTTAGCGGCTCGGGCTGGGTGATGATGGGGGCGGTGGCAGTCAATGCGGTGATTGCGCGTTGGTACGCCGTGGGCCGGCCCTCTGCGCTGGCCAAGGCGTATAACGGCGCGAGTATCGGCGGGGCGATTTTTGCGCCCTTGTGGGTGGCGCTGATACAAGGCCTGGGCTTTCCTGCGGCAGCGGCGTTGGTTGGCGTGGTGATGATCACTGTCATCGCGGCGTTGAGTGTCGTGGTTTTTTCCAAGACGCCGCAAACCCTGGGGCAATCGCTGGATGGCCAGGCGGTCGCGCACGAGACGGTGAACAAGACCCCGTCATCAGCGCGTGGCGTGCTATCGGGCAAGGCGCTATGGCGGGATCGCGCCTTTGTCACGTTGTCGTTAGGGATGGCGATCGGCTTGTTTGCGCAGATTGGTTTGCTGGCGCATCTGTTCAAGCTATTGGTGCCGACGCTCGGTGCGCAACCGGCAGGTTGGTTGATGGGGGGCGGCACGGCGTGCGCCATTATCGGCCGTATGGTGGCGGCTCGGGCGATGGGATATGTGGGAGATCGACGCACGATCGCGGCGGCTAGTTACTGCATGCAGGCGCTGGGTTCGGCGGTGTTGTTGTGTGCGCCTGCAGGCACTGTCTGGCCTCTGGTGCTAGGTGTGGTGTTGTTGGGGGCGGGGATCGGTAATGCTACGTCGTTGCCCCCGTTGATCGCGCAAACGGACTTTGCATCGCAGGATGTATCGCGTGTGGTGGCGCTGATTGTGGCGATCAGCCAGGGGGCTTATGCGTTTGCGCCGGCTATTTTTGGTGTGTTGCAGGGGCCTACGGTCGATGTGTCGGCGGGCATGGTCCATCATGCAAGTGCGTTGTTTGCGACGGCGATGGTGATTCAGCTGATTGCTGCCGTCGTATTTTTGCTAGGCCGGCGTCGGGTGCTGGATTAGTGCGCGGATGGAGATGCGATTGGCAATGGGCTGCGGGTAAATGGCGGCGGCAGGCAGGATGCGAGACGACAGGAAAATGTGGTATCGGCATGCTCGAGCGGTGCCAAATGACAATGCGGCAGTTTCGCGAAGCCCGTTGCTGGACGCAAAGCTGACTCCCACGCTTTGCGTCCGCCTAGATATCAATTAGCCTTGAATCCTGTCGCCTTGACGACGGCGGACCAGCGTTTGGCTTCGCTGTCTAGCAGGCGTTGCAGATCTTGGCGCGTGGATCCCACCACGATAAAGCCTGCATCTCCTAACGTTTTTGCGGCCTCGGGGGTGCGTAGCGCAGCGGCGCTTTCTGTTTGCAGACGATCCAGAATGTCTGCGGGTGTGCCTGCTGGGGCAAACAGAGCGAACCACGCACCGAAATCGACTTTGCCGTATCCGGCCTGGGCAAAGGTCGGCACGCCAGGCAATGCGCTGGACGGCTTGGCACCAGTGATAGCCAGGGCACGCATTTTGCCGCCTTTTACCTGCGGCGCGGCCAAGGCCGTGGTGACAAATTCGGCCTGTACGCTGCCGGATACTAATCCGGACACGGCGTCGCCGGTGGATCGGTAATGGACGGGTTCGATTTGCATGCCGACTTCGCGTGCGAATAGTTCAGCGCCAAAATGGCCCGGTGTGCCCGCGCCGAATGTGCCGAAGTTCACGCGGTCTTTCGAGGCTTTGCCGGCTTTGATGAAGTCGGCCAACGTTTGATAGGGCGAGGTCGCCGGCACGACCAGGACGAAATCGGCGCGTACAACTTCGGATATGGGCGCAAAGTCTTTGGCCGGGTCGTAGTTCAGGTTGTTGTACGTGGCGGGTGAAATGCTGATGGAACCGACTTCGCCTAACAGCAGGGTGTAGCCATCAGCGGGGCTGCGCGCGACGGTTTGTGCGGCGATCTGGCCACCCGCGCCCGCGCGGTTTTCTACGACGACGCTTTGTTTCAGGCGCTCGCCGAGTTGTTGCGAGAGCGTGCGTGCAACGATGTCAGGTCCTGTGCCGGGCGGGAAGCCGACGTTCAGACGAATGGGCGCGTTGGGATACTGTGCGAGGGCGATGGCGGGCAAGCACAGCATGGCTGTGACGAGCAGTCGGCGCAAGGGGGATGGCATGGGATGTCTCCGTGTCGGTGATGTGAGCTGCCAGTACGTTGCTGGTGGCGTAAGTATTGATGGAACGGGGTGTTGAGCGCGGCGATGGGTGCGGCTGGTAGAGCCGTCCAAGCTTTCTCAGCAAACCCGGTAAAAGCACAACTCAACATGATCAGGAAAGCGCGCGCCGGTGCCGATGAAAATCTGTTCGTGCAACCAGCTCAGTTCGGGTGCGGCCGTTTCGAATCGTGGATAGCTGCGAAAGTAGATGCGCGACGGATCGACTTTTTCGCCGCGGGCCAGTTTCGCGATGTCCTCGGCGCTGCCGGTGCGGATGCCTGTGTTCTCGACATACACGCGATGACCGTCGGTCGTTTCGATGACGTAGCGTGCGTGAATGTCGGTATACGTGGCCGAACGGATCGACTGAAAATCCGCACCGCCGGGCAGGATGGTGCCGTTGAGCTTGGGGCCTGTGACAGTGCCGCCCAGAATCGGAATGACGCGGCGGCGGCCTTGTGGCGTGTCGCCGACCTCTTGCGGCGGGCCGACTTGTACGTGCAGCGTGGCGAGGTGTTCGAGTTTCGGAGGCGTGGGCTCGGTTGGATTAACGGTGCTCATTTTTTTCTCCGGTATGGCGACGCAGTGCGGCGGGGTCAAATCCCGCCAGCTGCTTGTAGCGCAGCGATACGGCTTGCAGTTCGTGTTCGGGGATGACGTCGGCAATGTTGGCAAAGCCTTGCGGGGCGCGCTCTTCGGCCATTTGCATGACTTGCTCTGGGCCGTTCAGGCGATTGCGCAATACGATACCGGCCGTGCGCGGCAGGCGATCGGCTTCGTATTCGAGCAGAGCGGTTTCTAACGCGCGTACTTTGCCTTGCTGGGCTTGGCTGATGCAATCGGCCAGGCAGCGGGCATCCAGAATGGCTTGGGCTGAACCGTTCGAGCCGATGGGGTACATGGGATGCGCGGCATCGCCTAACAAGGTGAGACGGCCCTTTGTCCAGCGTGGCAGGGGATCGCGGTCCACCAGCGGGAATTCATAGATGGCCTGTGCGCCGTCGATGATCGAGGGAATATCGATCCAGTCCCAGCGCCAGTCGGAAAATCGATCGGCAAAGACGGATTTGTCGACGCGGCGATTCCAATCGGTGGCGGGCAGCGTCGCGTCTGGAATGGCCAGTTCGGCGATCCAGTTGATGAGTGAACGGCCCTCCCGATACAAGGGCGCCGAGATCGGATAGCAGACGAATTTCTGATCCTGATGGCCCGCCATGAACATTGTGCGGCCATCCAGATACGGCGCCGCCTCGGTGACTGCGCGCCACAGCATGCGACCGGAGAAACGCGGTTCGTCGCCGGTGGAATAAAACTGTTTGCGTAGGGCCGAGTGAATGCCATCGGCGCCGATTACGGCATCACCCACTGCGGTATGCAACGAGCCGTCGGCGCGGCTGCGAAAATGCGCGCGCGCTGTGGTGCCGTCATTCTCGGCCGACTCCAACACCATTCCTGTGACGATGGCATCGTGACCCAGGCGCGCGCGTACTGCCTCGGCTAGCAACATCTGGAATTCGCCACGATGTATCGAGAATTGAGGCTGCGGATAGCCTGCTTTCAGGCCACGCGGTTCCTGCCAAATGGCTTGGCCGAACTTGTTGTAGTAGTGCAGGGCGGATGTGGGGATGGCGTGTTCGGCGAGCGTGTCCAGCAGACCCAGCGGTTCCAGTTCGTTCACCGCATGCGGCAGCAGGTTGATGCCCACGCCTAATGGGCGCAGTTCTTGCGTGCTTTCATAGACGCGGCAGTTGATGCCTCGCTGATGCAGCATCAGGGCCAGCGTCAGTCCACCTATGCCGCCGCCGGCAATCACGATATTCATAAAGTCTCTCTCTCTCCGACTTACCTTCGTCGCTCACGCACGAATTTTATATTGTTATGTACCATAACAAATTGGGCGTGAGAGTCGGCACTGGGACTAACCCGTAATGGGGTGGGCCTGGAGGCCGAGGACGGGCCGCGGGAGCCTGGATTCATCGAAGTATCAGGTCTTGTCATCCGTGGGCGGTTCACGCGCTTGTCGGGCGGCATGTAGCGCTAGACTCCCGTCTGCGGTAGTGTGTAGTTCCTTTTTTATTTCACTCATGGCGTGCTATGCCCTCAGCCTCTGCATCGCGACCGCGTCGGCCATCGGCCCGTGGCGAACATTTTGATCCACATGTCGCGGGCATCGAATATGGTGCGCTGGATTCGCTGGTGGGCTATGCGATCCGGCGAGCGCAGATCCTGATTTACGAGGATTTTCTGGCGGCGCTGGAGCCCTGGGACATTACGCCACAGCGATTCTCGGCTTTGACGCTGATTGCATCGAATGCCGAATTGAAGCTCACCGATCTGGCGCGGATTCTCGGTATTGCCCGGTCGGGAGCCGTGCAATTAGTCGATCAGCTGCAGGCGATGGGCTACGTCACGCGTCGCGACGCCGTAGCAGACAAACGAGCCTACGCCTTGACGCTGACGCCAGCCGGGCGACGCGCGCATACAAGTATCACTCGGGCGGTACAGGCCCACGATCAACGTATCAGTGCGCAGTTGAGTGATGTGGAACGCAAGCAGTTGATTGCGTTGTTGGGGCGGGTTGGGTAAATCAATATTCCCGGTCGGGAATAATCATGGGAATTTTGCGCGTCGTACGTTTTAAAATTACCGATCGGGAAATTTTTGATGAAAACGTCGCTTTTTTTGAATAAAAGTTCCTGAGCGGTAATTTTTTATCGCCAATCATCTATCAAACTCTCTAGAATTACCGATCGGGAATTAGCAAGTGTAATCATGACAACCGACTCTATGCCCATCGATGTGTACGCGCCGACCAAAGTCCGTACTTCTGCCGAGCTAGGCAAACTCGTCAAAGCCGTGCGGGCGGAACAAGCGTTATTGCAGGTCGACTTGGCCGGACTCGCGGGGACTGGTAACCGGTTTGTCGTTGATCTGGAGCGGGGCAAACCCACACTGCAGTTACAGAAGGTGCTCGACATGTTGGATCTGCTCGGGTTGGAGGTGGTGATCCAGCGCAAACGCGGAGACTTTTGATGGCGACGGTCGATGCGTTAGACGTCTATGCCGCCGGACGATGTGTTGGGCGTCTTTTTGACGACCAGCCGTTGAGGTTCCGCTATGACCCTGCTTGGTTGGCTTGGTCTGAAGCTCGCCCGATCGCACCGGATTTGCCCTTAGGCGAACAGGATCTGGTGGGCGATCATGTGTTCGCGTATTTCGAGAACTTGTTGCCAGAGGGCAACCTCCGGCGTTTGTTATCTGTCAGCCGCCATGCCAGTACGGTATTCGGACTCTTGCGCAGTGTGGGCGGTGATACTGCAAGCGGTGTGACGATTTTGCCTCAGGGCGAAAAACCCGCACCCCCCAGTTATCGGCCGACGAGTTGGGCGGAGATCGCGCAGCGGATGCAACAGGCAGTTGTTCCGGCGTTAGTCGCGGAGAATGCGGAGGGTACGCGCGTCTCTTTGGCGGGGGCACAAGACAAACTGCTGTTGATGGTGTTGCCGGACGGCTCACCCGCGATTCCAGAAGGCACGGCGCCGTCCACGCACATTCTCAAGCCCGATATTCGGGGGCTTGATGGTGTCTGGTCATCGGCATTGAATGAAACGATGGTGATGAAACTGGCTGCTGCGTTGCAGCTCGGGGCTGCCGAGGTCGAATATCAGCCCGATACGCGCGCTTGTCTGGTGCGCCGATATGATCGCAGGCCTGATGGCGCAGGAGGATTGGCCCGATTACATCAGTTGGATTTGTGCCAATTGGCGGGAACGCCATCGGAGGTCAAGTATGAGGCCGATGGTGGACCGACTCTGGCGCAATGTCGGGAGATCATGCGGCGTATGGGGGTGACGGCACAGGATGTGCAGCGTTTTGTGCGCTGGGTACTCTTTAATTTATTCGTGGGTAATAACGATAGTCATGCCAAGAATCTTTCGGTGATACAAGACGCGAGAGATGCATGGAGGCTGACGCCATTCTACGATTTGATGTGTACGGCTATTTATCCGGGATTGTCGCGACAGTTTGCCTTTCGGATTGGCGGTGAGATGCTGCCGGGCAAGATTGGGGTGAGCCAGTTGCAGGCGCTGGGGCGGGATCTGGGTGTTTCTGGTCGTTATGTGTTGCGCGCGGGGCGGGAGTTGGCAGATGAATTGCCTGCGGCGCTAGAGAAGGTAGTCGCAGAACTGCGAGGGCAGACTCGGGCGGGGACTGAGCATACGTTGCTGGAGCGACTGGAGCAGTGGATTCGGGGGAATACGCGTAAGCATGTGGCTCGGTGGGAGTAACGGGGGGCGTTAGTTGTCGTATGCGCAGCGGGTGTTTCTATTTTGGCCGTCCCTGTCGGTCGCCTGCAAGCCGCACCGGGCCTATCGCGGCGACTCGGCCCGTTAGCAGGGGCCTCGGCCTCGCTGCGCGAGGCTAAATCNNNGCTCAACGGCCCGGTGCGGCTTGCAGGCGACCGACAGGGACTCGCAGTAGTGGCATGCCGAGGCAGTGCTGAAGGGTTGTCGGGTTACGACAGCGGCAGCGTCAGCACGCCTTGGGTCGCCGGGCGCATCATCAGGCGGCGGTACCAGACGTTCAAGGCGGGTGTCGCGGGGCGCTCGATGGGCATTGCCAGCCAGCGGTGAGCGACGCAGCCTAGGACGATGTCGGCCATGGTGAGATGGCTGCCGATGATGTATTCCTTTTGCTGCAGGGCGTTTTCCAGGATCAGGCCCAGATCATTTGTCTTGCGCGTGGATGCCTCGATGACAGCGTGGTCGCGTTTGTCTTCCGGGGTGCGGATCAGGCCTAGGAATGCGGGGCCCATGGCGGGTTGCCATTCAGTCGCGGTCCAGTCCATCCAGCGATCGGCTTGGGCGCGCACGGCGACGTCGGTGGGCCAGAGGGTGCCTTCGCTGTAGCGTGCCGCCAGGTAGCGGACGATGGCGTTGGATTCCCACAGGATCAGGCCGCCGTCGTCGATGACGGGGACTTTGCGGTTGGGGTTCATGGCGCCGTATTCGGGCGTGTCCAGGCCACCAAATTTGCCGCCGACTTGTTCAGCGGTGTGCGGCAGCGCGAGTTCGCGCACGGTCCACAGGACTTTTTGTACGTTGACCGAGCTTGAACGTCCCCAGATTTTTAGCATGATGATTCCTTAGGTTTGCGGCGCAAGTTGGCGCCGCGCAAAGCCAGCCGTACGACCAAAGCGTGACCAATTGAATGCCGGCCCGGGGTCGGTCTTGCGCCCCGGAGCGATGTGTTCGTGGCCCCACGCCGCGCGCAGCGGATAGCGGGCGCGCAACAGACGGGTCAGTTTGGCCAGGCTGGTGTACTGGGCGTCAGTGTAGGGCAGAATGTCGGTGCCCTCGAGTTCGATGCCTAGAGAAAAATCATTGCAGCGCTCGCGGTTTTCAAAGCGCGAGACGCCTGCGTGCCAGGCCCGCTTGTCGGTCGATACGAATTGTACGATCTGGCCGTCACGTCTGATGAAGAAATGCGCCGATACTCGCAGGCCGCGTAGCCGCTCGAGCCAGGGATGGGCGGCATAGTCCAGGCGGTTCAGGAACAAACCGGCGACATGAGGCCCACCAAATTGGTTCGGCGGCAGGCTGATGTTGTGGATGACCAGTAAGGAAACCGTGGACCCGGCAGGGCGCGCGTCATGGTTGGGTGAGGGTAGCAGGCGCACCGCAGGAGCAGGCCTCAGCCACCCGTGTCGATCAAGCTGTAAAGACATAGATGCGGCTCGTTAATGGTAACTGTAAGCCTCATTATGCCTGCCTTGCTTGATGCATCAACTGGATGCCACGTTACGGCATGTGTGATCAGGTTAACGCTCGCCCAATCGCGCGTGCTCGTTGCTGCACCAGGTCTTGCCTGCGATCAGCAGCGCCTCTGAGCGCGGCAAATGCACACCACAGTGCGCACAGCGCACCATGGATTCGACGGGGCCGCTGCCGGGCTGGCGGGCGGGCGCGCTCGGGGGCGCTTTGGCGGCGGCGCTGCGTTTGGCGCTATTGCGGGCCGACACGATACGCATCACCACCATGACCGCCAGGATGATGACGACCCAGATTAACAACTTGCCCACTTCAACTCCGATGAAGAATGACTTCCAGTACAAACCGGCTGCCGGTGTAGGCCAGGATTAGAAAGGCGAATCCGGTCAGTGTCCAGCGCAACGCGACGCGGCCGCGCCAGCCGCGAATGTGGCGGCCCAGCAGTAATACTCCAAAGGTCAACCATGACAGGAGTGTGAAAACCGTTTTGTGGTCAAAGGGCAGGACCTTGCCTGTCAGTTCCATCGAGGCGATGGAACCGGTGATGACGGCGGCGGTCAGGACGGCGAAGCCGATCCAGATGACACGAAATAACAGCCGCTCCTGGACCAGTAGCGGTGCCTGGGCATCGAGGACGCGGCCGATGAGGCTGCGTGCTGCGGGGGCTTCGAGCGGGCGGTGCAGGTGGCGGTCGAGCAGGGCCATCAGCAGGGCATGCAGGGCCGCCACCGTGATCAGGGCATAGGCGGCCAGGGCGATGAGTAGATGCACGCGTAGCGAACTGTTTTCGGCATGGGGGACGAGCTGCCCCTGGGGAAACAGCGCCGCGAGGGCGCAGATCACCGTGGCGGCTGGCAATAGCAGTAGCTGCAGCCCGTCAATGTGGACCAGCAGGCTTTCCAGCCAGAACACCACCATGCCCAGCCAGACCGCGGCGGACAGGGCGAGCGCCCACCCTATGAACAGGGGTGAGCCGCCCAGCATGGCCTGATACAGGCCGATGCCGTGCAGAACCAGGGCGCCCAGCAGGCTCGCGCGGGCGACTTTGCCCGCTTTTTCGACGCTGCCTGCACCTTTCAGGCGCCACCAGAGGGCCCCACCGAGCACGGCGTAGGCCAGGGCGGCCGCTGCGTGAAATACAATGCCTAATGACATAAAAACCGTTGTCTGGATGGGGCCTCTCAGGCGCTAGTCGCTGGCAGGGATAAAACCCCCTGCTGCCCGGGCCACCGTTCAATCAACTAGTGTAAGCGGAAACGCCTCTCATGCTCGATAACCTGACTCAACGTTTGTCGCGCGTCGTCAAGACGCTGCGCGGCGAAGCCCGCCTGACCGAGGCCAACACGCAGGAAATGCTGCGCGAAGTGCGCATGGCCCTGCTCGAGGCTGACGTGGCCTTGCCTGTCGTGCGCGATTTTGTCGCACGCGTTAAAGAAAAAGCCCTGGGCGAAGATGTCGTCGGCAGCCTGAGCCCTGGCCAAGCCCTGGTGGGCGTGGTCAGCAAGGAGCTGACGGCTCTGATGGGCGGCGATCTGGGCGCCGGCGCCGGCGATCTGTCGCTGGCCGTGCAGCCCCCCGCCATCATCCTGATGGCTGGCCTGCAGGGGGCGGGTAAAACCACCACCACCGGCAAGCTCGGCCGCTGGCTGGCCGAGGGCAATCACACCCAAAACGGCCGCAATACCGGCAAGAAAAAGGTCCTGACGGTCAGCGCCGACGTTTATCGCCCGGCCGCTATCGATCAGCTGAAGGCCGTCGCGGCCCAGGCAGGTATCGATTTTCTGCCCTCGGATCCTAGCCAGAAACCCGAAGACATCGCCCGTAATGCCGTCGATCACGCCCGTCGCCATCACTACGATGTGCTGATTCTGGATACGGCAGGCCGTCTGGGTATCGACGAGGCCATGATGCGCGAGATCCGCGCACTATACGATCTGGTCAAACCTGTCGAAACCCTGTTCGTGGTCGATGCTATGCAGGGGCAGGATGCGGTCAATACGGCCAAGGCCTTTGCCGAGGCGCTGCCCCTGACGGGTGTGGTGCTGACCAAGCTGGATGGTGACGCACGCGGCGGCGCCGCTCTGTCCGTGCGCCACGTGACCGGCAAGCCTCTGAAATTCGTCGGTGTCTCGGAAAAATTGGATGGGCTGGAGCCTTTCTACCCCGACCGTATGGCGCAGCGTGTGCTGGGCATGGGCGACATCGTGTCGCTGGTCGAACAGGCACAAAAGAACATCGATATCGCCGAGGCGCAAAAGCTGGCGACGAAACTCAAATCGGGCAACAAGTTCGATCTGAACGATTTCCGTGAGCAATTGGGCCAGGTGAAAAAGCTGGGCGATATGGGTTCGTTGCTGGAAAAGCTGCCTTCGCAGTTCCAGCAGGCCGCGGGTCAGTTGCAGGGCGGCCAGGCTGAAAAGCAACTGCGTCGTACCGAAGGCATCCTGAACTCGATGACGGCTGCCGAACGCGCCAAGCCCGAATTGATCAAGGCATCACGTAAACGCCGTATTGCCGCGGGTTCCGGTGTCCCGGTGCAAGAGGTCAACCGTTTGCTGTCCCAGTTCGAGCAGATGCAGGGCATGATGAAGCAAATGAAGAAAGGCGGCATGGCCAAGATGATGCGCGCCATGGGCGGCATGAAAGGCCTGGGGCGCTTTGGCGGAATGCGATAAAGCAAAGCCGCCGGCGGCAAAAAATACCCCCACGCTGCGCCTTCGGCTTGCTGCCCCCCGAGGGGGTGTTTTTGTCTTGGGGCGGCCCGGCGACAAAAAAACGGCCAGACATGAGTCTGGCCGAGTCAACCAACGCGAACGGGGATTGTCCGCGTTGGTGCAAACCGGCAAACGCTGCGGGGGCTTGCCGGTTTGTGCGGTTCAGTTCAGCGGCGGGATGCGCAGTACTTGGCCCGGATAGATCTTGTCCGGATGCGTCAGCATGGGCTTGTTGGCTTCGAAAATCACGGTGTGCTTGGCGCCCTGGCCGGCACCGTAGTGAGCTTCGGCGATTTTCCAGAGGTTGTCGCCTTTTTTGACGGTGTACATCTGGGCCTCGGGTGCAGCTTGTTTGGCGGTCAGTTGGTTATCCACCTGGGCCACGCCCACGGTGTTGCCCAGCGCCAGCGTGATTTTCTCGGCTTCTTCGGTCGAAGCCGCTTCGCCGGTCACGGTGACTTTATCGCCATCGACTTGAATGTTCAGGCCATCGGCACTCAGACCGTGCTTGTCCAGTTCCTTCTTCAGTTCATCTACCGATGCCGCCTTGGCTTCGCTGGCGCCAAACAGTTTTTCGCCGACATCTTTAATAAAGCTGAGCAGACCCATAGTGTTTCCTCTTTTAGACTGTTAAGAAACGTTAAGTGCGTGTTGGCAGAAGATGGCGTTATTTAACCCGCTGACGACATCTGCTGGGAACTCATTATGGGCCGATTCCGTGAAGGCTGTGCTCTTCTCCCGCCGATAATCGGTAACTAAACATTACTATGTGGGGGCGTGCAAGGCGCCAGCCGCTGTCCGGCGGGTCAATTTCCACACATGCGCGGGTGGCATATTGGCGATGACTGTCTCGACGCGCCGTGCCCGCAGGCCGAGGCGATCGAGCACGCGTTGTCGGACGGGGCAACGTGGTCCATATGTAAATAGGACCATTGAACCGCCGGGGCGCAGTTGTGCAAACGTGCTGCGCAAAATGCCAATCTGCTGTTTCACCGGCATATTCAATAAGGGCAACCCACAGACGGCGACGCCGGCCAGGCTGTCGGCAAACAATGGCACGCCGACCAATTTGGCGGCATCCCCTTGATAAACATAGGCATCGGGGAAATCATGCCGCAGTTGCTTGGCGAACTGCGGGTCCATTTCCACCAAGGTGAGCTGTGCCGATGTCAGACCGCGCGCCACCAGGGCACGGGTAAAGGACCCGGTCCCTGCGCCCAACTCCAGGCACGGCCCCGAACTCGGCGTGATATCGCGCGTCATGGCGGCGGCCAAGCGGGCACTGGAAGGCCAGATAGCGCCAATGCCTTTGGGATTGGCGCGCCAGGCACGCAGAAAACGTATGCGCTCAGCCACCCAGGAATGGCGGCTAATGCGACTCGCAACATGCCCGGTGGCGCGGCCTGCAACCCCTGCGATACGAAACAGCCGCGAACCTACGGGCAGACCGGATTCGTCTCCGGTCAGGAACTTGAGCAGCATATGGACTCCTGTGAGCAGAGTTGGCTTGCCGCAACGCAATAAATATGCTTCTTGCGAGCCAACATCAAACACAGGCGCCAGCGTACTACGTGGTTGGTCTTGTGCAAGAGCTAACTACGTCTGGGTATCGCACCGTTGATAATTTTCACATTCTGTGTCGAATATCGCCGACGGTGACACGCTTGGTCACGCCTGTCTGCCCTGGGTCAGTGCGGCCTGCGATTCAGCCTCCGCCGACGGCCACGACGATTTCGACTTGGTCGCCGTCCTTTAGGATGGTGGCTTCGTGCTGGCTCTTGGGGACGATTTCGCCATTGCGTTCTACCGCCACGCGTTTGCCTGCGTAGCCCAGGGTCTGGAGCAGTTCGATAACCGTGGTGTCCAGCGGGAATTCGCGTGCGGCACCGTTGAGCGTGATGTGCATGATGGCTCCTTATTGTGCAGCGTAGGCGTCGGTGGCTTCGATGAGCTTGGCTAATGTGCCGGGCTCGTCAAAGGCATGGCCGGCATCCGGTACCAGGTGAAACTGCGCCTGGGGCCATGCACGGTGCAGGTCCCACGCGGTGCGTGCGGGGGTGCAGATATCGTAGCGCCCTTGCACGATGGTGCCAGGGATGTTGTGCAGTTTGTGCGCGTCGCGAATGAGCTGGCCTTCTTCCATGAAGCCGTTGTTCACAAAGTAGTGATTTTCAATGCGGGCAAAGGCCAATGCGGCGCGATCTGCGGCGTGGCTTTGCTGGTGGCGAGGGCTGGGCATGAGGGTAATGGTGCTGTCTTCCCATTTGCTCCAGGCCTTGGCGGCGCGCAGCTGCGCGNCGGGGTCCGGGCCAGTCAGCCGCTTGTGATAGGCGCCGATCATGTCGTCCCGTTCCTCTGGCGGAATGGGTTCGAGATAGGCTTCCCAGTGGTCGGGGAACAACCACGATGCCCCCTCCTGGTAGAACCACTGCAGCTCCGAACGGCGCAGGCTGAAGATACCGCGCACGATGAGTTCGCTGACATGGCTGGGGTGCGTCTGTGCGTAGGCCAGCGCCAGCGTCGAGCCCCAGGATCCGCCGAATACCAGCCAGCGGTCTGCGCCCATGACTTCCGTGCGCAGGCGTTCGATGTCCGAGACCAGATCCCACGTTGTGTTGTTGTCCAGGCTCGCGTGCGGCGTCGAGCGGCCGCAGCCGCGTTGATCGAACAACAGCACGTTGTAGCGCTGTGGATCAAACAGTTGACGGTGCACGGGAGCGCTCCCGCTACCTGGGCCGCCATGCAGAAACACGGCCGGTTTGCCCTGCGGATTGCCACAGAGTTCCCAATAGACTAGGTGCCCGTCGCCAGTGTCCAGCATGCCGTGGCGATAGGGCTCGATAGCGGGGTACAACATAGTTAAGCGGTCCTCTGGAAGATCAGGTCCCAAACGCCATGGCCCAGACGCAGGCCGCGGGTTTCGAATTTGGTTTGTGGGCGGTAGTCAGGGCGCGGAGCGTAGTCGGCAACGGTGTTGCGCAGCAGCGGCTCGGCGCTCAGGACTTCCAGCATTTGTACGGCGTAGTCTTGCCAATCGGTGGCACAGTGCAGGTATCCGCCTGGGGCGATGCGGCTGGCCAACAGCGAGACGAACGGGGGTTGCAGCAGGCGGCGTTTGTGATGGCGTTTTTTGGGCCACGGGTCGGGGAAATAGACGTGGACGCCGGCCAGGCTGTCGGGGGGGATCATGTCGCGCACGACTTCTACGGCGTCGTGCTGAATGATGCGCAGGTTCTGCAGGTCGGATTCTTCGATGCGGCGTAGCAATGAACCTACGCCGGCGTTGAAGACTTCAACTCCCAGGAAATTGTCGTCAGGGCGGGCCTGAGCGATTTTCTGGGTGGTTTCGCCCATGCCGAAGCCGATTTCCAGCACGGTGGGGGCTTGGCGGCCAAACGGGGCCGCCAGATCCAGGCGCTGGGGAGAGTAGGGGATGGACCATTTCTCCAGCAGATGCTCCAGCGCATCGCGTTGGCCTTGGGTGATGTGGCCACGGCGGTGGACGAAACTGCGGATATGGGTCGCGCCTGGGCTGTTCGGGGCTTGCGTGGCCGGTTCTAGGGCGGCGCGGGTGGCTTCCGACAGGGG
>NZ_CBCSJH010000002.1:0-168527 GCF_965139195.1 Bordetella tumbae
ACGCTCCTTCGGTTTCCCTCGCTCGACTCCGAGGCGCGCCAACACGGTCACTGCCCCGCTTCGACTCACAGCATCTCTGATTCCCTCGTCGCTGGCACGAGCGGTCTACGTAGGCTTCGTAGGCGATGATTTCTGCAAGGACGAAGATCTTGCAGGGCGGCTATTCATTGGCGCCTACGGGCGCGCCAATGAATAGCGTTCGTGATCTGCATGCGAGGGCTTTGGCGTTGGTGGCAAACAGGAGATCTCTCGAGCAATGGGTTCTCGTAGGCCAGTAGGCGAATCGTTGATTGCTCTGCTAATAACGATCAATTAAGATGGTTTCACACTATCACAGAGCGTCTGTTGTTATTTCAAAATGAGGGTGCAAGTACACATTGCGCCCCTATCGTAGCTGACCGGATCCGGCATCCGCCGGGCATTCCACGAAGGACCTGGAGACAATACGATGAGGAAACACCGCTTACTTGGATGGGCGTTAGCGCTGTGCGCTTTTTCTCCGCTGGCATACGCGGATTGGCCTGAAAGGCCTATCACGATGTATGTGGCGTGGGGCGCTGGAGGAGGTACCGATGCCACAGCGCGCATCATCGCCTCGCTGCTGGAAAAGGAATTGGGCCAACCCGTCAACGTCGTCAACCGCACGGGCGGCAACGGGGTCGTGGGACATGCAGCGATTGCCAAGGCCCGGCCTGATGGCTATACGTTGGGCATGTTGACGGTCGAGATCGCGATGATGAAGCACCTGGGCCTGACGTCTCTGTCGCCCGCGGACTATACGCCGCTCGGGTTGATGAACGTGGATCCTGCTGCGGTTTCTGTCAGCGCCTCGTCTTCGTACAAGACGATGGGCGATTTGATGGAGGCGATCAAGGCGAATCCCGGCAAACTCAAGGCATCAGGCACGGGTCAGGGCGGTATCTGGCACATTGCGATCGCCGGTATGCTCAAGACCGCAGGTCTGGACCCAGCGGCGGTCCCGTTTGTGCCATCCAACGGCGCGGCACCGGCCATGTTGGAATTGGCCTCTGGCGGTATCGATATCGTGCCGACCTCCTTGCCAGAGGCGCGTCCGATGATCGACGCCGGTAAGGCGAAACCATTGGCGGTGATGGCCGACAAGCGCGAGGTGCTGTACCCCGATGTGCCAACGTTGAAAGAATCTATCGGCGTAGATTGGAAGATCGGCGTGTGGCGCGGCATCGCAGGTCCCAAGGGCCTGCCCGACGATGTCACCAAACGGATGGTGCAAGCGCTCGACAAGATCAATCACAGCAAGGAATACCAGGACTTCATGAAGCAGCGCGGCTTTGGCATCGGCTGGGCCGGCGGTGCCGAGTACGGCACATTCATGCAACGTTCGATGGATGATTTCGGGCAAGTGATTTCTGCTATTGGCATGGCGCGCCCCGCGCCGCAGTAGCCAATCGGCATCGTTGCCGCATCGCATTCCCCGGCCTGTTGTGTTGGCCGGGGTGTCGAACCCTCATTTAAAAGAGGTCCCATGAAATTCGACGATATTCGAATTGGGATTGTGCTGGGCGTTTTCTCTGTATTTACTTTCGCCGTTGCGCGCATGTTTCCCGTGATTCCTGGCCAGCATTTTGGCGCGAGTCTGTTTCCGACGCTGATTTCAATAGGTCTGTTTATTTGTTCTGTGTTGCTGGTGATCCAGGGATGGCGTGCGCGCCGTGCGGGCGCTGCGCGCGGCGGCTGGCCTGCGTGGTTGCGCGATCCGCTGGCGGTGCTGCGTTTTCTGATGGTGCCGATTTCCCTGGTGTTTTATTTCATGGCGGCTGATTGGCTGGGATTTTTGCCTTGCTCATTCTTGTTGCTGCTGGTGATGCAACGCCTGTTTGGCGTGCGCTGGGTGCGCGCGTTGATGGTGGCGCTGATTGTCTCGCTCGTCATTCATGTGATGTTCTACAGTGTGCTGCACGTGCCATTGCCGTGGGGTCTGCTCGAACCGTTGGCGTGGTGACATCATGGCATCTGAACATATCTATCAGGCATTGCTGCAGGTAGCCGACCCGTTTGTGCTGGGCGTGATTTTGCTGTCTGCGATATTCGGTCTGTTTGTGGGGGCGGTGCCCGGGCTGAGCGCGACGATGGCAGTCGCGCTGCTGGTGCCCATCACGTTTTTCATGGACCCGATCCCCGCTATCGCGATGATGGTGACGGCCACGGCGATGGCGATCACGTCCGGGGATATTCCGGGGTGTTTGTTGCGCATACCAGGCACGCCGTCGTCGGCAGCCTATACCGACGAGGCCTACAGCATGACGCGGCGGGGCTTGGCGGATCAGGCCTTGGGCGCGAGTATCGTGTTCTCGTGTATTGGCGGGCTGTTCGGCACGTTTGTGTTGATCACGTGCGCGCCGATGCTGGCGGATTTTGCGTTGAACTTTACGTCGTACGAGTTTTTCTGGCTGGTGGTGCTGGGCCTGTCGTGCGCGATATTCATTTCGCCATCGAGCACGCTGCGGGGCTTTGTGTCGTTGCTGATAGGGCTGTTGCTGGCCTGTGTGGGGATGAACAATCCTGCGGCGTATCCGCGTTTCACGTTCGGCAACGATGACATGCTCAATGGGGTGACGCTGTTGCCGATGATGGTGGGGATGTTTGCGGTGTCCGAGGTGCTGCGTTACGCCACGGATATCAGTCAGCGTCCGGTGGATATCAAAGGGCGCATCGGGAATATTTTCACGGGCATGGGCGGATTGATGCGCAAGTATCCTGCCAGTGTTGCGCGCGGCAGTGTGCTGGGAACCGTGGTGGGTATTCTGCCTGGGGCGGGCGCTGACATCGCGGCCTGGATGTCGTATGGCGTGAGCAAGCGTTTTTCGCGCGAGCCAGAGAAATTCGGCACCGGCCATGTGGAAGGGATCGTCGAGGCCGGGGCCGCCAATAATTCCGCATTGGCCGGCGCGTGGATTCCCGCATTGGTGTTCGGGATTCCGGGGGATTCCATTACGGCGATCGTGATCGGTGTGCTGTATATGAAAAATATGACGCCGGGACCGATGATTTTTACCAACAGCCCGGTCGAGATGTATGCGGTTTTCGCCGTGTTCGTATTGGCGAACCTCATCATGTTGCCGTTGGGTTATCTGGCGGTAAAGACGGCAAAGCAGGTGCTGAATGTGCCGCGCAATGTGTTGATGCCTATCATTCTGCTGTTCTGCATCGTGGGGACTTTTGCCATCAACAACAGCGTGTTTGATGTGCTGGTGATGTTGGTAATGGGCGTGCTGGCGTATCTGATGGAGGAGAATGACTTTCCGATCGCACCAGCTGTGCTAGGGGTAGTGCTGGGCGGGATGCTCGAAGAGCATTTCGTTTTCTCGATGATCAAGGCCGATGGGAATTTCTGGGCGTTCTTCAGCCGTCCGATTGCTTGCGGCCTGGGCGTTCTGGCAATCCTGGTTTGGTTGATACCGCTGTGCAAAGGCGTATATCGCATGTCGATGCAGAAAAGGAGCGTGACGGCATGAGTCATGATGAGGTTGGGGTGTATGAAGCTGGCGCGCTACGGGAATTTGCCGAGCGAGTGTTGGTGCAGGCCGGGATGCGTACAGATATCGCGGCTACCGTGGCCGATGTCTTGGTCGAGGGCGATTTACTGGGACATACGACGCATGGCCTGGCGCTGTTGGCCCCCTACGCCGCGGAACTGCAGCAAGGCCGCATGGCCAATGACGGCGAGCCCGAGGTCTTGTCTGACAAAGAGGCCGCGGTGTTGTGGGATGGCCGGCGTTTGCCTGGTCCCTGGCTGGTGTGCCGCGCGATTGATGAATTGCTGCCGCGTGCGCGCCGTTTCGGTTCGGCAACCCTGGTCATCCGGCGCAGCCACCATATTGCCTGCCTGGCCAGCTATCTGTTGCGCGCGGTTGAACAAGACATGTTGATCGTGTTGGCCTCGTCCGATCCAGCGGCACGCAGTGTGGCGCCTTTTGGCGGCACGCAGGCAGTGTTCACACCCAATCCTATTGCCGCAGGCATCCCCGCGGCATCACCGTTGTTGATCGACATCTCCGCGTCGATCACGACCAATGGCATGTCTGCACGTCTGGCGCAGCAGGGCAAGCAGTTCGACGAGCCCTGGTTGATCGATGCGCAGGGTCATCCCACGCGTGATCCGTCGGTATTGTTTGCTCAGCCGCCGGGCACTATCTTGCCCGTGGGCGGGATTTCCGCAGGGCACAAGGGCTATGGCCTGGCTTTGCTGATCGAGGCGCTGACCGGCGGGCTAGGCGGTTATGGCCGCGCCGACGGCGCCCAGGGGTGGGGGGCTACGGTGTATTTGACGCTGCACGACACAACGGGTTTTGGTGGCAAAGAGGACTTTCATCGGCAGATGGATTGGCTGGCTCAGCAATGCCGCGAGAATTCGCCTCGGCCCGGCGTGGACGCGGTGCGATTGCCGGGTGATCGGGGGCTGGCGCTACGGGCGCGGCAGCTCAGTCAGGGCGTGTCCTTGGACCCCACGATTGTGCCGGCGTTGCACAAGTTGTCCGAGACGTGGTCCGTGCCGATGCCGCCAGCGATTCAGGTGCGTGCAGACCGCAGCGTTTAGAGGTTGATCACGCCACGCTGATGGATTCACCGCATCATCAGAGTCGCCGGCCAGTCTCTACGTCGAACCAATGCAAGGCATGCTGGCCGTCCGAGTCCAGATGAATCGAATCGCCGGGTTTGAGCGGTGTGGCGGCCAATAGGCTGGTGGGACAGCGGACGACGATAGGCGATTGACCGCAGCGGGCGTGCAGGAGCTGTTCCGAGCCCAGGGTTTCGATCATTTCGACTTCGGCGGGGATGCCTTGGCCATTGAGATGGATGTGTTCGGGACGTATGCCCAGGATGACGGGTCGGCCACGCACGGCGGCGGGGACTTGGTCTGCGGGGATTTGCAGGGTGATGCCGTCCTGGGTCTGGACGCCGCCGTCGGCGCTGGTGTTGACAGTGATCAGGTTCATGGGCGGTGAGCCGATGAAGCCTGCGACAAAGGTGGAGGCCGGTTTTTCGAAGACCTCCATGGGAGTGCCGATTTGCTCGGGGACGCCCTGGTTCATGACGATCATGCGGTGGGCCAGCGTCATGGCCTCGACTTGATCGTGCGTGACGTACAGGCTGGTGGTGCCCAGGCGCCGATGCAGTTTCATGATTTCCAGACGCATGGCCACGCGCAGTTTGGCGTCCAGGTTGGAGAGGGGCTCGTCGAACAGAAAGACTTTGGGTTCGCGCACGATGGCGCGGCCCATGGCGACGCGCTGGCGTTGGCCGCCGGACAGTTGGCGCGGGCGGCGGTCGAGCAGCTTGTCGAGTTCCAGGATCTTGGCGGCGGCGTCGACGCGTTTGCGTATGTCGTCCTTGGAGAATTTGCGGATTTTCAGGCCGTAGGCCATGTTGTCGAACACGCTCATGTGCGGGTAGAGCGCATAGTTCTGGAACACCATGGCGATGTCGCGTTCGGCCGGCTCGAGTTGGTTGACGACTTTGCCGTCGATCAGGATCTCGCCGCTGGTGACAGTTTCCAGTCCGGCGACCATCCGCATCAGTGTGGATTTGCCGCAGCCGGATGGGCCGACGATCACGATGAACTCGCCGTCTTGCACGTCTGCGTCGATGCCGTGGATGACGGCGACGTTGCCGGCATAGGTTTTCTTGACGTTGCGAAAGCTCAGGGTTGCCATGAGATGTTCTTTGCGTAAGCGGCTGCCCAGGTGGTGGGCGGCACGGTTATTTTTCGGTATCGACCAAGCCTTTGACGAACCACTTTTGCATCAGGATCACGACCAGTACCGGCGGGATCATGGCCAATAGCGCGGTGGCCATGGTGATGTTCCACTCAGTGACACTGTCGCCGCCGCTGATCATGCGTTTGATGCCGATGACCACGGGATACATGTCTTCCTGGGTGGTGATGAGCAGCGGCCAGAGGTATTGGTTCCAGCCATAGATGAACTGGATGACAAAGAGGGCGGCGATGCTGGTGCGCGATAGCGGCAGCAGCACGTCGCGGAAAAATCGCAGCGGGCTGGCGCCGTCGATGCGCGCGGCTTCGACGAGCTCATCGGGAACGGTCAGAAAGAACTGGCGGAACAGGAACGTCGCGGTGGCTGAGGCGATGAGCGGCAGCGTCAGGCCGGCGTAGCTATTGAGCAATCCCAGATCGGCGACGACTTTGTAGGTGGGCGCGATACGGACTTCGACAGGCAGCATCAGGGTGACGAAGATCATCCAGAAAAAGAACATGCGCCCCGGAAAGCGGAAATACACCACGGCAAAGGCCGAGAGCAATGAGATGGCGATTTTGCCCAGCGAGATGACCAGTGCCATGATCAAGCTGACGTACAGCATGCTGCCCACGCCAGCGTTGGTCAGGGCGCGCGTGTAGTTCTCGACAAAGTGCGGGCCGGGCAGCAGCGACATCGGTGCGGCGGCGACTTCCTGGGCGGTCTGGGTCGAGGCGACAAACGTCACATACAGCGGAAAGGCGACCAGAGCCACCCCGCACAGCAGGATGATGTGAGCCAGGATGTCCAGCCAGGGACGGCGTTCAACCATGATGCGTAGCCTTTTTGATCAGTACTGGACTTTGCGGTCGATGTAGCGGAACTGCACGACCGTGAGTGCGACGACGATGACCATCAGCACGACGGACTGTGCCGCCGACGACCCCAGGTCCAGGCCGTTGAAAGCGTCGCTGTAGACTTTGTAGACCAGGATGGAGGTGGACGTGCCGGGGCCGCCTTGCGTGGTGGTGTCGATCACTGCAAACGTATCGAAGAACGCGTAGATGACGTTGACGACCAACAGAAAGAACGTGGTCGGCGACAGCAGCGGAAAGACGATGGTCCAGAATCGGCGCGTAGGTGACGCGCCATCAATCGCGGCGGCCTCGATCAACGAGCGCGGAATGGATTGCAGGCCGGCCAGGAAAAACAGAAAGTTGTACGAGATCTGTTTCCACACTGCGGCAATGAGCACGAGCATCATGGCCTGATCGCCATCCAGGCGCGGATTCCAGCCAATGCCCATTTTGCCGAGTGCGACGGCCAGGATGCCGACCGACGGCGAAAACAGGAACAGCCACAGCACGCCGACGACGGCAGGCGCAACGGCGTAGGGCCAGATCAGCAGGGTTTTGTACAGACCCGCACCGCGGATGACGCGATCAGCCATGACGGCCAGCAGGAGCGAGACTGCCAGCCCGACAAAGGCCACCAGCGCCGAGAACACGGCGGTGACGCGGAAAGATTCCAGATACGCCGTCTGGTTGAACAGATCAACGAAATTGTCCAGGCCTACGAATTCGGTAGATAGGCCGAAGACGTCCTGCAACTGGGTTGACTGCCACAGGGCCTGTCCCGCAGGCCAGAAAAAGAACACCAGCGTGACCGCAATCTGCGGCGCCAGTAATAAGTACGGCAGGGTCTTGTGTCGAAAGACGACGCGTTTTTCCATGAGGCAAGCCCTGGTCAGCTAGCAAAAAGTACTGTCAATGTAATTTGGAAATACGTATAACGGCAAAAAAAAGCCCCCACGCTGCGCCTTTGGCTTGCTGCCCCCCGAGGGGGCGTTTTTACCTTGGGGCGGCCCGGCGGTAAAAAAATACGGCGGCCCTCACCGAGAAAGCCGCCGTGATGACAGGTTTTACTTCACGCTTTTTTCGAATTTCTCGAGCAGCTCGTTGCCGCGCGTGACCATGGTCTTGATGCCGTCCTGGGCGCTGGTCTTGCCGGAAACGATGCGTTCGATTTCCTGGTCTTCGATTTCACGGATTTGCGGCAGGTAGCCCAGGCGCAGGCCGCGGGATTGCGCGGTGGTCTGGACGTTCAACTGCTTGACGCCGACTTCCGTGCCCGGGTTCTTGTCGTAGTAGCCGGCCTTTTTGGTTTGCTCGTAGGCGGCGACGGTGACGGGCACGTAGCCGGTCTGTTGGTGCCAGCGGGCAGCGATCTCGGGGCTGGCCAGGAAATGGAAGAACTTTGTCACTCCCTTGTAGACCTCGGGCGATTTCTTGGCAAAGACCCACAGCGATGCGCCGCCGATGATGGTGTTTTGCGGTGCGCCTTTGACGTCGGCGTAGTAGGGCAGGGTCGAGGTGCCGAATTCGAATTTGGCGTTCTTGGCGATGTTGGCGCGCAGACCGCTGGAACCTGTGATCATCGCGCATTTGCCGCCGATGAACAGCGAGTTGGGCTGGTCGCCGCGGCCGCCGTACATAAAGATGCCTTCTTTGGCGAGCTTGGCCAGGTTGTCCAGGTGGCGCACGTGCAGCGGCGTGTCGATCGCCAGGCGGGCGTCCAGGCCGCCAAAGCCGTTGTCTTTGGTGGCGTAGGGTACGTTATGCCAGGCTGACAGCGTTTCCAGCTGAACCCAGGACGGCCAGGACGTGGTGTAGCCGCATTCTTGGCCAGCGGCCTTGAGTTTCTGACCAGCGTCGGCGAGTTCTTCCCAGGTCTTGGGCGGTTTTTCGGGATCGAGGCCGGCTTTCTTGAAGGCGTCCTTGTTGTAGTAGAACACCACCGTCGAGCTGTTGAACGGCATGGAGATCAGCTTGCCGTCCTGCGACGAGTAGTAGCCCGCAACGGCGCCGATAAAGGCTTTCGGATCCAATGGCTCGCCGGCTTCTTCGGACATCTCCTGGACCGGTTTGACGGCGCCCTTGGCGTACATCATGGTGGCCGTGCCGACCTCGAACACCTGCAGAATATCGGGGGCGTTGCCGGCGCGGAACGCGGCGATGCCGGCGTTCATCGATTCGCCGTAGTTGCCTTTGTAGACGGCATTGATCTTGTAGTCGGGGTTTTTCTGGTTGAATTCCTGGACGAGCTCATTGACGCGTTCACCCAGCGCACCTTCCATCGAGTGCCAGAATTGGATCTCCGTCGCGGCGTATGCCGAGGTCGCGGCAAAGGCCGTCATTAGTGCGGCAAAGGTGAGGGCTAGGCGTTGCGGTCTCATGGATTTTTTCTCCGGGTTGCGTGCGTAGTGTGGCCAATGGTATTGGGCCGCAATGAACACGACACCTTATGTATGGGGTGTGACAGAGTTGTGACTTTTACACCACTGGGGGGCGCTGTCAAATATCTGTAGTAGCTTGAATGACACAGCGCTGCGAACGGCGCCGCGAGGCAGCCGCCGCACGGCGCGAAAGTGTCAGCAGGCTATCGAACGCCGCAGCCCGGCTGATCGCAGCCCGGCCTATCGCGGCCCGGCCGATCCAGAGGCTCGGGCCGGGCTAGATTCCACATGAGTGCGCGGAACGGAGCCAGCATGCTGACGTTGACGACCAGCTTGATGGCCAGGTCGCCGAGCATCCAGGTTATCCACGGCGTCCCGGTCGCGGCAAAGGCCACGCTGAAAAACACGGCGGTATCGAGCAGGGCGCCAACGGTGCCCGACAGCAGAGGTGCGCGCCACCAGCGCTGATCGCGCAGCCGGTCAAAGACCTGGATATCGGCCAATTGCGCGCAGATATACGCCAGCCCTGATGCCAGAGCGATACGGGGCGAGGCCAGCCAGATCGATACGGCGAGTGCGACGGCAAAACCGACCCAGGCGACGCGGCGCGCAGCGCTCGGGCCAAAACGGCGGTTCAGGACATCGGTGACCAGAAACGCGATCGGGTATGACAGTCCGCCCCAGGTCAGCCAGTCGTTGAGCGGCACCTGGACCAGGATGTTGGACCCGACGACGATCAGGCCCATGCAAAAGACGGCCACGGCGAACTGACCCGGCGTCATGGCCTGGAAATGGCGGGGTGTTGGTGAGCCTGGGCTGATGCTGGCCGAACCAGGCTTAGGGGTATTGAGGTTCATTGCTTGCATGGAGGGTATCTGACATCGGGATGTCAGATACCCCCTGGGGCTTATTTGCCGAATTCGTCGGCGAGCTCTCGCGAGCGCTGCGCTGCGGCTTCGAGAGCCTGGCGCACGGTGCCGCGCAGGTCGGCCTGCTCAAAAACCTGCAACGCAGCGGCAGTGGTGCCGCCTTTGGAGGTGACGCGTTCGCGTAATACCGAGGGCGAGTCGCTCGCCTGCTCGGCGAGCTTGGTGGCGCCAGCCAGCGTGCCCAGGGCCAATTGATGGGCCTGGTCGGGGCTCAGGCCAACGGCCACGCCGCCTGCAATCAGGGACTCGAGGAACAGGAAGACATACGCCGGGCCGCTGCCGGACAGGGCGGTGACCGCGTCCAGGGCGGCATCGTCCGCCACCCATACGACCTGGCCTACCGAGGCCAACAGGCTTTCGGCCAAGGCGCGGCCCGCATCATCGACGCCGGGCAGGGCAGCCAGGCCCGAGACGCCGGCGCCGACCAGCGCGGGCGTGTTGGGCATGCAGCGCACCAGGTTTTGCCAGGGCCGGCCGGGCTCGCCCAGCCACTCGGCCAAGGTGTCGGCACGTATGCCTGCGGCCACGCTAATAATGAGGGTGTCGGGCTGTAACCACTGACGTGTCGCGGCGACGGCATCGCGCAGTTGTTGCGGTTTGACGGCATAGAGCCAGACTTTGCTGGCTCGCAATGCCTCGTCCGGCGCGCCTGCAGCTGTCGCACCGCGTTGGCGCCAGGCGTTCTGGATGTCGGCATTGGGGTCGACGACATGCAGGTTGCCGGCGGGGCAGGTTTTCCCGGCGAGCCCGCTGGCCAGCGCCGAGGCCATGTTGCCGCCACCGATAAAAGCGATAGAGAGGTCGTGATTCATGGCGTGATTGTAGCTGGCAGCCAGGAAAATGGGCGCGAAACGTCAGTGTTTTCCAGGAGTATTTATCATTTGCAAGCTTGACGTAAGTAAGTTGATGAATACTTGCCCGCCTCTTTTTCCCAGGGCAGCGGGGGAGTTCGGTCATGAAGCGGCTGCGTGCGCAATGCCTTGCAAATAGGCGGCGCACCATGGCGAGATTGCTGCGATGCGTCCCTGAATATTGGGCATTACACGATATTGGGGATTACACGCAGTGACAGGGTGTCAGGCAGCTTTCAGAATACCGCCCACGCTGTACTTTTGCCCAAGAAGCCGGCAATGCACGTCTCTGGGGCCGCCGGGTATCCCCCGTCGATGCCAAAGCCGTACAACGCTGTCCATCCTATCGCCGGAGAATATCGAATGAAGCTTCTGCATCGCGTTAACCCCATCGCTTTGGCCCTGGGTTCGTTGCTGTTGGCTGGCGCTGCCCATGCAGCCGACACTATCAAGATCGGCATGCCCCAGCCCATGACTGGCCCCAATACTCAATACGGGACGCAGATCCAGGCCGGCGCGCTGACCGCCATTGAAACCATCAACGCACAAGGCGGTGTCAAGGGCAAAAAACTCGAAGCCATCCTGATCGATGACGGCTGCGAGCCCAAACAGGCCGTGCCTGCCGCGAACCGCGTAGTCAACTCCGGCGCCAAGTTCGCCGTGGCGCACGCGTGCTCGGGCGTAACGGTGCCTGCTGTGAACGTCTATGAACAAGAGGGCATCGTCGCCATCACCCCGGGGGCGACCTCGCCGCTGGTGACGGACACGACCAAGCCGCATTTCTTCTTCCGTACGATCGGCCGCGATGACCAGCAAGGTCCGTTCGCTGCGAATTACATCGCAAAAACGCTCAAGCCCAAGAAAGTCGCCGTGCTGCACGACAAGCAGACCTACGGCTCGGGTGTGGCCTCGCAGGTGAAGGCCTCCCTGGAAAAAGAAGGCGTGAACATTGCCCTGTACGAGGGTATCAACGTTGGCGATAGCGACTATTCGGCCGTGATCACCAAGCTCAAATCCGCGGGCGTGGACCTGGTCTATTTCGGTGGTTATCACCCCGAACTCGGCCTGTTGCTGCGCCAGTCGCGCGAGCAAGGCCTGAACGTGCAGTTCATGGGCCCCGAGGGTACCGCCAACCAGGATCTGGTGGCGATCGCCGGCCCGGCTATCGAGGGCTTGCTGGTCACGTTGCCGGCTGACTTTACCAAGATGCCCGGCAACGAAGGCATCGTGAAGGCCTTCAAGGACGCCAAGCGCGATCCGGACGGCGCGTTCCAGATGCCGGCCTATGCCGCCGTGCAGATCCTGGCCAAGAGTATCGAGGCCGTGGGTGAGGATCCCGCCAAGGTTGCAGACTATATGCACAGCCATTCGTTCGATACCGGTATCGGTAAAGTCGAATACGACGCCAAGGGCGACTTGAAAGACTTTGAGTTCGCCGTATTCAAGTGGGACAAGGACGGTAAGAAAACCCAGCTGTAAACACGCGAGGCCTTGGCTATCCGCCGAGGCCTGTCCGCACGCCCAGGTTTCCGGCTCCGGGTTGTTGTTACCGGGGCCGGTGCCATTTGGAGCATAGGTAATTATTCATGTCAGACCTTATCCCTCAACTTACCCAGCAGATCTTTAACGGTCTGTCTCTGGGCGCGATTTACGCGTTGATTGCCATCGGCTACACAATGGTCTACGGCATCATCGGTATGATCAACTTTGCTCACGGCGAGATCTATATGATCGGCGCCTATGTGGGCCTGGTCACATTGACCGCGATTGGTACAGGCAGCGGTTTGCCTTTGCCGTTCATGGTGGCTGCCATGTTGTTGGTGGCGATTGTGGTGACCGGTATTTATGGTTTCAGTGTCGAGCGCGTGGCCTACCGGCCGGTACGCGGCAGCCAACGGCTGGTGGCGCTGATTTCCGCTATCGGTATGTCGATTTTTCTGCAGAACTGGGTCGCATTGGGCCAGGGCGCACGCGATATGGCGGTGCCGTCGCTGGTGTCGGGATCGCTGCAGTTCCACATGGGCACGGACTTTGATGTCACGCTGCCGTATTCGCGCATCATGATCATTGTGGTGACGGTGCTGTTGATGATCGCACTGTCGCTGTTTATCAAGTACTCCCGTATGGGCCGTGCATCGCGCGCTTGCTCGCAAGACATGCACATGGCCAATCTGCTGGGTATCGATACCAACCGGGTGATTTCGTTCACCTTCGTTCTGGGAGCGATGCTGGCGGCGGTCGGTGGCGTGTTGATCGCCATCACGGTCGGCAAGCTCAATCCTTTCATCGGCTTTCTCGCCGGGATCAAGGCGTTTACGGCGGCAGTGCTGGGCGGTATCGGCAGCATTCCCGGCGCGATGTTGGGCGGGGTGTTGCTGGGGCTGGCGGAAACGCTGGCGGCAGCCTATATCTCGTCGCAATACAAGGACATCGTGGCTTTCGCGCTGCTGGTCTTGATTCTGCTGTTCCGCCCGACCGGGCTGCTCGGCAAACCTGAGGTGGAAAAAGTCTGATGGCTAATAACACGCTAAAGAACGCTTTTATGGCGGCCGTGTTGACGGCTGTCATTGTGATGCCGGTGTTTGGGCTGCAACTGATTCGTCAGGGCGCACAAACCCATCTGGAATCCCGCTGGGACTTGGTGGCACTGGCCGCCGCAGTGGTGTTCGTTTTTCAACTCTTGCGCCCATGGTTGGCGGTGCCGTTCCGGCGTCTGAAAACCAGTGTGCCGGTATTGCCGGCAGCACCGACCAAAGGCCGTAAATGGATCTTTGTCCTGCTGATCGCGGCTGCCGTGATCTGGCCGTTCTTCAGCGGCCGCAGCTCGGTGGATATCGCGACGCTGGTGTTGATCTACGTGATGCTGGGCCTGGGCCTGAATATCGTGGTGGGTTTCGCAGGGCTGCTGGATCTGGGCTTTGTGGGCTTTTATGCGGTGGGGGCGTATACGTATGCCTTGCTGTATCACTGGGCCGGATGGGGTTTTTGGGAGGCGCTGCCTTTCTCGGGGGCCATGTCTGCGTTGTTCGGTTTCGTCCTAGGATTCCCGGTGCTGCGCTTGCGCGGGGATTATCTGGCGATTGTGACGCTGGGGTTTGGTGAAATCATTCGCCTGTTGTTGATCAATTTGAATTTCTTCACGGGCGGACCGGACGGGATTTCGGGGATTCCGAAACCGACTGTGTTCGGCTTTGAAATGACGCGCCGTGCGAGCGAAGAAGGCACTCAGACATTTCATCAGTTGATGGGCTGGACGTTCGATAACCAGCACATGGTGAACTATCTGTATTTGATGGCGCTGGCGCTGGCATTGGTGACCTTGTTCGTGTCCACGCGCTTGATCCGTATGCCGGTGGGACGCGCGTGGGAGGCCTTGCGCGAGGACGAAATCGCTTGCCGTTCGCTGGGGTTGAACCCGACGCGGATCAAGCTGTCGGCCTTTACGCTGGGCGCGATGTTTGCCGGTTTTGGCGGCGCGTTTTTTGCGGCTCGCCAAGGCATGGTGAATCCGGAGTCGTTTACCTTCATCGAGTCAGCACTGATCCTGGCGATCGTGGTGCTGGGCGGTATGGGGTCGCAGGTGGGCGTGATTCTCGCGGCGATTCTGTTGACCGTGCTGCCCGAGGTGGCGCGTGAGTTTGCCGAGTACCGGATGTTGATGTTCGGTCTGGTGATGGTGTTGATGATGATGTGGCGTCCACAAGGGTTGTTGCCCATGAAGCGTCCCCACGTGGAGCTGGATAAATGAGCGAAGCCTTGTTGAAAGTATCTGGCCTGACGATGCGGTTTGGCGGGCTGTTGGCCGTCGACAGTGTGGGGTTCGAGGTCAAGCGTGATGAGGTCTTTGCCATCATCGGTCCTAATGGGGCGGGCAAGACGACCGTATTCAACTGCGTGGGCGGCTTTTACAAGCCGACCGGCGGCGAGATCATCATGGATGGCAAGCCCATCACCGGTTTGCCCAGCCACAAGGTGGCGCATCATGGGTTGGTGCGCACTTTTCAGAATGTGCGTTTGTTCAAGCAGCTGACGGTGTTGGAAAACCTGTTGGTGGCGCAGCATACGCAGGTGGAATCGCGTCTGTTGCCAGGGCTGTTGAAGCTGAAATCGTACCGGCAATCCGAGAAAGATGCCTTGCAGCGCGCCGCGCAATGGCTGGATTTCATGGGGTTGCGTGAGTACGCCAATCGTGAGGCGGGCAATCTGGCGTACGGCCACCAACGTCGTCTGGAGATTGCGCGCTGCATGATTACCAAGCCGCGCTTGTTGATGCTGGATGAGCCGGCCGCGGGCTTGAATCCCCAGGAAAAGCGCGATCTGCAGCATTTGATCGACCAGTTGCGTCGGGAGTTCGGTGTGGCGGTGCTGCTGATCGAGCACGATATGAGCCTGATCATGGGCATCTCGGACCGGATTCTGGTGATGGAACACGGCAAGCCCATTACCACGGGCACGCCGGATCAGGTGCGTAACGACGAACGCGTCATTAAAGCGTACCTGGGGGAAGAATGATGCTGAAGCTGGACAATATTCATACCTACTATGGTGCGATTCAGGCGTTGAATGGTGTGTCGGTCGAGGTCAATCAAGGTGAGATCGTCACGTTGATCGGCGCGAACGGCGCGGGCAAGACGACGCTGTTGATGACGGTGTGTGGGAATCCTCGGGCGAAATCCGGGACGATCACATTTGAGGGCGAGGATATTACCCACAAAGAAACGCATCACATCATGCGTAGCGGGATCGCGATTTCGCCTGAGGGCCGTCGGGTGTTCAAGGACCTGACGGTGGCGGAAAACCTGATGATGGGGGGCTTTTTTGCTGACCGTCATGCGATCGAGGCGGGGCTCGAGCATGTGTACAAGCTGTTCCCGCGTCTGAAGGAGCGGGCTGCGCAGCGGGCGGGGACGATGTCTGGTGGGGAACAGCAGATGCTGGCGATCGGGCGGGCGTTGATGACGCAGCCCAAGTTGCTGTTGCTGGATGAGCCTACGCTGGGGTTGGCGCCGCTGATTATTGCGCAGATCTTTGAGATTATCCGGACGATACGCTCTGAGGGGGTGACGGTGTTCTTGGTTGAGCAGAATGCGAACAAGGCGCTGCAGGTGGCAGATCGCGGGTATGTGCTGGAGAACGGGAAAGTCGTGCTGCAGGATACGGGGGCGAACTTGCTGGTTAATGATGCTGTGCGGAAGGCTTATCTAGGGGCTTGAGGTCTTGAGGGCCTGACGTTTGGGTGCTTAATGGTGACTGTCGTTTGAGTTCTTAAACGTGCCTGCCGCGTACCCGAATGGCGTGCCAGCCCGTTCGGCCGGTCTGGACGCCTGCGCGTCCAGACTGCCCTTCGGAGATCACGTCAGNCGGGGCGGCTGGGCAAACTCGCTCCGCTGCGCTCCACTCAAACATGCCCAGCCGACTACCCCCCGCCTGACGNNANNNNCTCGGCGGACTCAACGGGCCGGCACGCCATTCGGGTACGTGGCAGGCACTTAGCGTAATGGCAATACGGCAGGGCGCCCCGCACACATGTCTAACTGACTATCTTCCGTGTGACGTGATTTCCTCGGGGGCTTCAACGGACCGGCGCGCCATTCGGGCACGCGGCACGCAGTTGCAATGTTGCGGGCAAAGGGCAGAGCACGCATCGCGTTTAGCGGTGAAAGATGATGCTCCGCCCATATGTTGCAGCGATGATGAATCGCGCTTCGCTTACAGGCCTTCGGCTTTTAGCGCGGCTTGCACGCCTTTGTCGGCGTCCATGCGGCTCGAGAATTCTGCCAGGTTGTTCAGGCCGGATAGGTCGATGTTTTTGGCCTTGGCCCAGCGCAGGACGACGTAGAGGTAGGGGTCGGCGATGGTGGGGGCCTTGCCTGCCAGGTAGGGCTTGTCCGCGAGTTGGGTGTTCAGGATGGTGAACAGGTTGCGCAGGATGGCGGCGGCGGAGGTGCTGAGCTCTTGTTGGGCGGCCTCGCTGGCGACGAAGCGTTGCGGGCCGAAGACCAGCGAGAAGGTGCGGTGCAGGTCGGAGTTGATGAATCCGAGCCAGCGGCGGACTTCTGCGCGGGATTGGGCGGTGCCGTCGCCCAGCAGGTTGAGCTGAGGGGCTTGTTCGGCCAGGTATTCCAGGATGGAGGCATTCTGGGTCAGCGTGTAGCCGCCGTCGCTGAGGACGGGGACGGCGCCCATGGGGTTGATGCTGAGGAATTCGGGTTGTTTCAGCGCGTCGCGCGCGATGGCTTGGGTCTCGTAGGGCTTGCCGATCCATTCTAGGACGATGTGGGCAGCCAGCGAGCAGGCGCCAGGCATGTAGTACAGTTTCATGGTGTGCTGTTCTCCATTAGAACGATATGGCATATTCAGTGCCATTCGTGTTTGGTATGGTACGCCAGTCTGACATCCTCCCTCCAGCTGATTCATCGAGAGATCCTATGCCGGATTCGTACTCCCGTTTCGCCCAAAAATCTGCCATGCGTGCTGTTGGGTTGCTGCGCGCAAAGCCCGCTACGCTGGCTGTTGCATGGTTGACCACAATGTCCTGGGCGAGCGCGCCCGCTGTGTCGCAGGCCCAAGCGCAAACCCATGTATCTATCGAGGCGCCTGCTTTTACCGAGCGCAAGGCGCAGGTGACGACTGTGGTCGAGGGGCTGGAGCATCCGTGGGGACTGGCGTTTTTGCCTGAGGGCGGCATGCTGGTGACTGAACGTGCTGGCCGGTTGCGTGTAGTGAGCGCGCAGGGGGCGCTGTCTGAGCCCTTGCAGGGAATTCCCAAAGTCTTCGCATCGGGGCAGGGTGGTCTGCTGGATGTGGTGCTGTCGCCCGATTTTGGTAATGACCGTTTTGTGTATTTGTCCTATGCCGAAGCGGGCGAGGATGGCAAGGCAGGTACGGCTGTCGGGCGTGGCCGTCTGGCCAAGGACGCACGTGGCCTGGAGGATTTTCAGGTTATTTTCCGGCAACAGCCGAAGCTGTCTACTGGGCAGCATTTCGGCGGCCGCTTGGTGTTCGGCCACGATGGCCTGTTGTTTATTGCACTGGGTGAAAACAATCAGCGTCCCACGGCGCAGGATCTGGACAAGCTGCAGGGCAAGATCGTGCGGATTGCCGCAGACGGTTCGATTCCCAAGGACAATCCGTTTGTGGGCCGCGCCAATGTGCGCCCCGAGATCTGGACGTATGGAATGCGTAATCCGCAGGGGATGGCGCTGAATCCGTGGACCGGCGAGTTGTGGGAACACGAGCACGGTCCGCGCGGCGGTGATGAGATCAATATCATCAAGCCTGGTCAAAACTACGGCTGGCCGTTGGCGACGTACGGGATTAATTATTCGGGATTCGCGATTCCCGAAGCCAAGGGCAAAACGCTGGAGGGCGGACAGGGACCGCTGTATTGGTGGAAGAAGTCGCCCGCAATCAGCGGCATGGCTTTCTATACGGCGGATCGTTTTCCGGAGTGGAAGGATTCGCTATTCATTGGCGCGCTAGGGGCACAGGCATTGATTCGCCTGCAGTTCAAAGACGGAAAAATCGTCAGCGAAGAACGCCTGCTGCAGGATCTGAGCGCGCGCATCCGTGATGTGCGTCAGGGGCCTGACGGCTACCTGTATGTGCTGACAGACGCGGGCGATGGCCAGCTATTGCGGGTGGCGCCGGCGGGCACCGGCTCTTGAGGGCAGCGCCAAGCGAATGCAGATTGTCGTGGTCAGTGAGGCTCAGGCCGAACGCCATGCTGCCCAGGCCACCAAGGCCCACGCGACCAGGAAGGCTACGCCACCTATAGGCGTCACCGCGCCCAGCCATTTGGTGCCGGTGATGGCCAGCAGATACAGACTGCCGCTGAACATGACAATGCCGGCGAACATGAGGATGCCTGCTGTCGAGAACAGGCTGGAGCCGTAATGGGCGGCTAGCAACGCGACCACGAACAGGCCCAGGGCATGGATCAGGTGATACAGGACGCCGGTTTGCCAGACGGCAAGCAGGTCGGCGCTGATCATTTGTTTGAGGCCGTGTGCGCCAAATGCACCTGCGCCGACGGCGGCGATCATGTTTAGGGCGGCCAGGATGATGAGTTGGCGTTCGGTCACGGGTATATCCTTTTGATCAAGCGAAGGAGCAATAGACCTGCATTATCCACGCGGAGGCACGGATCAAACCGGCAATTGCGCCGACCATTTTTTGCGGAGCGACAGGCTGGCATTATCTGCGCTGCCACGGACCGGCATCATCCACGCGAATGCGCTGGGCGCCGGATCAGGGTGGATTTGCCGAACAGGCTTTGTACCAGCTCGGTTGCCAGCATCGCGGTTTTGTTGCGTATGTCCAGCGCGGGGTTGAGCTCGACAATGTCCAGCGATCCCAGGCATCCGGTGTCGGCAATCATCTCCATGCACAGTTGCGCTTCGCGATAGGTGGGGCCGCCGGGAATGCTGGTGGCAACAGCAGGCGCGATTTCGGGATCCAGAAAATCCACGTCGAAGCTGACATGCAAATGGGTATGTGGCGTGAGATCGGCCAAGGCGGCCTCCATGACTGATCGCATACCGATCTCGTCGATGGTGCGCATGTCATAGACTTCGATGCCGGCCTCGGCGATCAGGTTTTTCTCTCCCTCGTCCACGCTGCGTATGCCGATTTGGCGGATCCATTCGGGGTGCAGCGCGGGAGTTTGGCCGGAGAGCGTGGTTAATGGCTCTGGACCTTGGCCGCATAGGCACGCTACGGGCATGCCATGCAAATTGCCCGACGGGGTCAGCGCCTGGGTATTGAAATCGGTATGCGCGTCCAGCCACAACACACGCAGCGGTTTGCCGACATGGTGGCAGTGCCGGGCGACCGCACTGATAGAGCCCATGCCCAGGCAATGATCGCCGCCCAGTGTGACAGGCAGTCGACTGCGTTGCAGTTCGGCGTAGACCGCGTCATGCAGGGTCTGATTCCACGCGATCACTTCTGCCAGGTGACGATAGCCATTGTCCGGCGGCAGCATGGGGTTCGCAGGGCCAATCAGATTGCCGGCGTCTTCCACGTCGTATCCCAGCGCCTGCAAAGCAGGGCCGAGCCCGGCTACACGCAGTGCCTCCGGACCCATGGACGCGCCGCGCGAGCCTGCGCCGATATCGGTGGGCACGCCGATCAATGTCAAGGCACGGACGGCGGGGGGCGGATTGGATATCAGCACAGAGCAGGCCTCGTAGTTTGGGGAAACGAACAACGTTATGTTGTTATTTACGACAGATGCAGAATGACGGGATTCCCGCTAAAGCATTTGCATCGTAGTCAGCGGTTGCCATGATTGCGTTGATGATTATTATCTGCTGAAGTGACCATAGAGGAAACTGATCGATCCCTCGATCACTGGCGCTACACGTCTATAACAAGTAACATCCGTAGCCCAAAGCCGCCTCTACGGCCGCGCCACGTTGTTTTCACCGGATTCCATGCACTTCAAAGACCAGATCTTCCTCGCTAGCCAATACGCTGCGCCGCACCATTTGGTGTCGCGTTTGATGGGGTTGGCCTCCGATTGCCGCACGCCTGCGGTCAAAAACTGGATGATCTCGCGTTTCGTGCGTCGCTATGGGGTGGATATGACCGAGGCGCTGGTCGAGGATCCGCTGGCATACGACACGTTCAATCAGTTTTTTACGCGGGCATTAAAGCCCGATGCCCGCCCGCTGGACGCCGAACCGCACAGCATTTTGTGTCCGGCCGATGGAGCGATCAGCCAGCTCGGACGCATCGAGCATGGCCGTATTTTTCAGGCCAAGGGGCATTCCTATAGTCTGACTGCATTGTTGGGCGATGATTCGGTCAGGGCGGCGGAGTTCATGGGGGGAGATTTCGCGACCGTGTATCTGTCGCCGCGCGATTATCACCGCGTGCATATGCCGTGCGATGGCACCTTGCGCGAGATGGTGCACGTGCCGGGACGCTTGTTCTCGGTCAATCCTCTGACTGCCGGTCACGTGCCCGAGTTGTTTGCGCGTAATGAGCGGGTGGCCTGTCTGTTTGACACCGAATATGGCCCGATGGCCGTGGTGCTGGTAGGCGCGATGATTGTCGCGTCGATCGAAACGGTCTGGGCCGGATTGGTGACGCCTCATAAACGCAAAGTGCGTACGGTGCGCTACGGCGATTCGGCTCGTGCGCCGATTCAGTTGGCGAAAGGGGCCGAGATGGGCCGTTTCCTGCTGGGCTCTACAGTCATCGTGCTGTTTGGTCCCAATCGCGTGCGTTGGACGGATACGCCGTCGGTACGTGGGCCGGTGCGTATGGGCGAGCTGTTGGCGCTGCCTGCGTAGGTGGTTGCCGTCACCACGGAAAATCAATCAAATCGCCATATAGCTGGCGCAGCTTCGCCTTTACCTCGGGCGATTGCTGATAGATCTTGATGAACTGCAGCAGCCGCGGGTCTTGCGCATGCTCGGGCGTCGTCACCCAGCGAATGGCATAGCGGCGTACGTTGTCGGCATCGGTGTTGTCGAACGCCAAACCGTCTTTTTCGTCGATGCCGGCATGCTTGGCAAACGTGGTGTAGGTGACCGAGGCGGTCACGTCGTCAAACGTGCGCGCGGATTGCGATCCCTCGACCTGAATCAGGTTCAATCGCTTGGGATTCGCGACGATATCCTGCAGTGAGGCCTGGTGATCCGTACCGGGACGCAGGGTGATCAGACCCATCGATTGCAATAGCAGCAGCGCCCGGCCCGTGTTGACCGGGTCGTTCGGGATGGCGATCTTTGCGCCTTGTGGAATAGGGTCGCCGCGTTTCAGCTTCTTGGAAAACAGGCCGATCGTGGTCGAATACCCATAGGCGATCGGCGTCAGCTTTGTGCCGCGGCTCTGATTGAACAATTGCAGAAACGGCGCATGTTGAAAGAAATTGGCGTCCAGTGCACCTTCGGCAACGCCGGTATTCGGCATGACCCAATCGCTGAATTCGACCAGCTTGACCTCGATGCCTTGCTTGGCGGCTTCGGCGATGGCGATCTCGGTAGCCTGATTCGCCACACTGGGAATGACGCCGATGCGCAGAGGCTTGTCCTGCGCGGCCTGTGCGCCGCTGGCCAGCATCAGAGCACTGAGCAAGCCAACCAAAGAGAATTTCAGGAAACGATTCATTGTGGGACGCCTAGTCCAATACCGCGATCAGAAAAGCGCCATTGTGCCGCAGGCTGGCCGGTTTTCGGAGGATGCCCCTGGCGTCGAGTGGGGCTCCTCTTTACGACGGCGGCTTTACTATGGCTTTCCTGTGGCCAGCAATGCCACCAGATGTGGCAAGGTAGTCTGCGGCGGGGTATCGTTTGCTCCCTCCTTGAAGAGCTGCTCGATGGCGTCCGCCGCACCATGCGCAGCACCCGTTTCCTCGGCCATCGTGGTGTAGTACCCCAGGTCCTTGTGCGCATTGGACAAGGAAAAGCGCAGGCCCGAATCGTCGCCGGATTCGATAAAGGGACGCAGGCGCTCCAGAGCGACGCCAGCGCCGCCGCCTTTGGCCAGGATGTCGATCAGGATGGGAGCGTCGATGCCCGCGCGTTGAGCGCAGGCGGCAGCCTCGGCGATGACCGCGGCGCAGCCCAGCGAGACGTAGTTATGGATCAGTTTCATGCGGTGACCGGCGCCGATCGCTCCGACATGGGTGATGTTCTCGGCGTAGCAACGCAGTAGCGGCAGGCAACGATCGAATAGGGCGCGATCGCCACCCACCAGGAGATTCAGCCGGCCTTCGGCCGCCTCTTTGGGCGTGCGGGTCATGGGGGCATCCAGGAACAGGCCGCCGGCCTCGGTGACGGCCTGGGCGATGCGCACGGTCGAGGAGGGGATGGCCGTGGAGCAATCAATCACGATGGTGCCCGGACGCAGGCCTTGCAGCAGGCCGTCAGGGCTGAACAAGACGTCTTCGACCTGCGGGGTGCCAGTGACGCACAGAATGACCACGTTGGACTGCCGAGCCACCTGTGCCGGGCTGGCGACTTTGGCCGCGCCAGCGGCCAGCAGTTGATCAACGGGCTGGTTGCCGGGGTGATCCAGCAGCACCAAGGGGTAGCCATGTTTGACGATATTGCTGGCAATGCCGTGGCCCATGAGGCCGACGCCGATCATGCCTACAGTGTCTTTCCCGGTATTCATCAACGATTTACTCAACAAAAAGCCCCGATGCTTTTGCCGTGGACGGCCCGACAGCAAAAATAGTGACGGAACGGATGCCTGTTCCGAACAGGGTAAATGATGGAATACTGATCATACAAGTTACGAAAATTTAAGTTTTTTGTAAGAATTGCGGTCAGGTAATGTTCAGGTTGTTGTAAGAAATGCTAAAACAACGCTTTGACGATTAATACCAACACGGAGATTGCATGCTCGAGTTTTTGCAGACCCTTAGCTGGGCCGCAGTGTTTCAGATCATTCTTATCGACATCCTCTTGGGTGGCGACAATGCCGTGGTTATCGCATTGGCCTGCCGCAACCTGCCGCCGAAACAGCGCATGCAGGGTATTTTGTGGGGTACCGCCGGGGCTATCGGCCTGCGCGTAGTGCTGATCGCGTTCGCGTTGACACTGTTGACGATTCCTTACCTGAAGATCATCGGTGCGCTGTTGCTGTTGTGGGTGGGTGTCAAACTGTTGATCCCCGAGGAAGACGCCCACGGCAATATCAAGGGCGGCGTTTCGGTGTGGGCCGCAGTCAAGACCATCATCGTGGCTGACTTTGTGATGAGCCTGGACAACGTGATCGCGATTGCCGGTGCTGCGCAAATGGCCGACCCGTCGCATCAGATCGGTCTGGTGATCTTTGGTCTGGTGGTGAGTGTGCCCATCATCATCTGGGGCAGCACGCTGGTGCTGAAACTGATCGACCGTTATCCGCTGGTCGTCACGTTCGGCGCGGCCTTGCTGGGCTGGATCGCGGGTGGCATGCTGGTGACCGACGTGGTTGTGGTTGAGCAGTTCGGCGAAGTCTCCGGCACGGTCAAGGTCGCGGCGGAAGTCATCGGTGCGTTGTTCGTGGTGGGTCTGGGCCGCTTGTTCGCGGCTCGTAAAAAGGCCAATAGCGCCACGCCGCAGATCAGCAGCCAAGAGAGCTGATCGCATCATCTAGAGTGTTAGTCACTGTGGGAGGCCAGCTGAAAAGCTGGGCCTCCCACAGTCATTTAGCGCGGCGCTGCGTCGAGGTCTTCCAGTGACCACAGCTTGCGCAACAGCTCGCTGGCACGTTCCTCCCCGAGGACGGGAATCACCAATTCATTGAATTTGCCGCTCAGATCCGCATCGCTCAACGGCAGTTCCGGATCGCCCTTGCGATGAGGTTGCAGATAGGAATCCTGCGTGCCGTTGGTCAGGCGCATATCGACCCGCGCGGCACGCTGACCTGGAAAGAGGCCATCGAGGGTGGGCTCTACATGCAAACGGATACGCGACATCAGCCGGCGCACCGCAGGGTCTTTCAGACGCGCATCGTCAAAGGCTGCCAGCCGCACGCTGCCATATAGCACCGCAGAGGCGACAACAAACGGAATACTGAAACGCGCCTCGGCCGCGGTGCGCGGATCGGGATTACCGGCCACGTCCAAGGCGGGGGCATAGGTGTGCACGTCGATCCGCTCAATATCGTCCGGTGCAGCCCGGAGCCGGTCTTTCAAGACTAATGCAGCGTCGATGGGAGAAAACGTATGGCCGCAACACGCATGATTCTTAAAGGTCATGCGCGTGATATTGAAAGTCTCGCCCAGCGTCGCCAGGAACGGCTGCCAGTCCGGGCCGTTGCTCATGGCGTGTGCCAGGCCTGCGGCGCCATCCAGCACGTCCAGCGAGCCGGTGACCCCGGCTCGCGCCATCTGGGCGGCAGCCAGGCCGCCCTCGGCTGCACGGCCTGAATGCAGCGGCTTGGACATGGAGTCCATGCGGAAGGCCTGCTGCAGCCCGCTGGCAAAGGTGGCGGCGGTCGCCAGCGCGTGGGTGAATGGTTTGGAGGCCAAGCCATACAGGCTGCCAGCTGCCGCGGCGGCGCCAAAGGTGCCGACCGTCCCGGTGTTGTGCCAGAACTTGTAGTGGGTCCGTCCCAGCGCGGCGCCGATGCGTGTAGAGATCTCATAGCCCACGACCACGGCCCGAAGAAAATCGCGGCCGCTGGCGCCGGTCTCTTGCGCTGCCGCCAGGGCGGTGGCAATGGTCGGTGCGCCAGGGTGATAGATCGCGTCCTTGAAAATGTCGTCGACTTCGGCGGTATGCGCGGCCGTGCCGTTGATGAGCGCTGCCGCGCGCGAGGTGGCGGGCTGGCCTAGTGCGAGACGGGACTGGCCGCGCCCGATGTCCTCTGCGTACGCTTGTTCCAATAGCGTCGCGGGCGGCAGCGCTGCGCCTGGCAGCAGAGACGCATACCAGTCCACGACCGCGCGTTTGGCATGGTGCAGGACATCCTCGGTCAGGTCCTGGTTGCCCAGGCGGGCGCCAAAGGCGGCAAAGGTTTCTAGTGCAGTCATTGCTTTCCTGAGTGTGCGGCAATAAACGATATGGCGATATGGTCGATCTTGCGGCGCGATTTCACCACTGTCTATTTTGCGCGTTGTCATGCCATTTGGTCATGTCAATGCCACCTTTGCAATGACTTTTGGTCATGGCAATGGGCGCAATACGAAGTTTTCTCGGCAGGCCAGGCAGGCGATGATGCATCCATCGACACATCCACCGCAGGAGTAATAGATGGATTTTGAATTGAACGAGGAACACCGGGCCTTTGCCGACTCGGTACGGCGTTTTGCCCAGGATCGTCTGGCCGCGGGCGCACTGGAGCGCGCACACTCGCCCGAATACCCCTGGGAAACAGCCCAGATGTTGGCAGAACAAGGGCTGCTGGGCATCGCGTTTCCGGAGGAGGACGGCGGCCAGGGCGGTTCGCTCATGCACGCGGTATTGGCGATCCAAGAAGTCGCGCTGGTTTGTCCCAAGAGCGCCGATATCGTACAGGCGGGCAATTTCGGTCCGATCCGGACCTTTGTTGAATACGCCACCCCCGAGCAGAAAGAACGGTTTCTTCCCGATCTGCTGGGCGCACGCAAACTGATTTCGCTGGGAATGACCGAGCCGGATGCAGGCTCGGCCGTGACTGAGTTGAAGACTTCCGCGCGCCAGGATGGCGACGATTACCTCATCAACGGCAGCAAGATTTTCTCGACGCATAGCCCGGAAGCCGAACTGTTTCTGGTCTATGTGCGCTTTGGCCCGGGCCTCGATGGCATCGGCTCGGTGCTGGTCGAACGCGGCACGCCTGGCTTTACGGTCGGCAAGCCGGCGTCTTTCATGAACGGTGAACAGTGGTCGCAGTTGTACTTTGAGGATGCGCGCATCCCGGCAAAGAATGTGCTCCTCGGACCTGGCGGATTCAAGAAGCAGATTTCCGGTTTCAACGTGGAACGCTTGGGCAACGCCTCGCGGTCCTTGGCGCTAGGCCGCCACGCGTTCAATATCGCCCGCGAACACGCGCTCACGCGCAAACAGTTTGGCCGCGAATTGTGCGAATTCCAGGGGCTGCAATGGAAATTCGCGGACATGTGGATGCGTTTGGAACAGGCGCAATTGCTGTTGTATCGCGCGGCGTTGGAGGGCGAGCATGGCTTGCCGTCCGCGCAGAGCACCGCCATGGCCAAACTGGCCTGCAACGAAGCGGGCTGGTTTGCAGCCAACGAGGCATTGCAGGTCATGGGCGGCATGGGCTTTAGCCAGGAGGCCTTGGTGGAATACTGCGTGCGCCGCATTCGGGGTTGGATGATCGCAGGAGGCTCTATCGAGATGCTCAAAAACCGTATCGCGGAAGGCGTGTTCGGGAAATCGTTTTCCCAACGCCCGCCCAAACCCAAAGCCTGACTATCAAAAGAGTGGAAGGAGACAGTATGCGTAGTTTGATTTGTGCCGCCGTGGCGACCGTTGGCATGATGACCTGGGCTGGCACCGTACATGCCGAAGACGATGCCTATCCCAGTCGAGCGGTCAAAATCGTGGTCGGATTCCAACCTGGCGGTCCGACCGACGTGGTGGCCCGCCTGGTGGCAAAGGCCTTGCAGGAGGAACTCAAAGGCGCTTTTGTGGTGGAGAACAAACCCGGCGCCACGAGCAATATTGCCTCAGAGTCGGTAGCCTCGGCCAAGCCGGACGGTTATACATTATTGTTCGCGGCCTCGCCCTTGGTCATGAACAAGTTCACCTACCCGATGCAAAAATTCGATCCCATCAAGAGTTTCGAACCCATTTCAAAGATATCCTCCGCACCGGGTGTACTGGCCGCGACCAAAAAGCTGCCGGTCAAGGACTACAAGGCGTTTGAAGCGTTGGCCAAAAAAGAGCCGGGCAAGCTCAACTACGGTTCGACGGGCAACGGGGGCACGCAACATATGGCGATGCTGAAATTGCAGGCATTGACCGGGATCGAAATGGCCCATATCCCATACGGTGGCGGCTCTGGCGCCATGAATGACTTGATCGCTGGGAACATCGACGTCGCGTTCATGACGGCGACGGGCGCGATGCCGGCCCTGGTGGCTGGCACTGTGCATCCGTTGGCAGTCGCGGGTCCGAAGCGTTTGCCGGAGTTGCCTGATGTGCCGACCTTCACCGAGCTCGGTATTCCTGAAATGAAATCTGACTCTTGGAATGCGCTCCTGGCACCCGCCGGAACACCCAAACCTATCGTGGACAAGCTTGCCGCTGTCCTCGAAAAAGCGGTAAAGACCAAAGAGTTCTCGGACGTCCTGGGGCCGCAAGGTGCGATGCTGATTGGCAATAGCCCCGAGGAGTTCAAGGCCGAACTGATCGCCGAGGACGCATACTGGAACGAACAATTCAAAAACGTAAAGCTGGACAAGTAAAGGCTATGTCATCGATCACCACCCCTGCATCCTCCGTCTGTCAGGTATTGCTATATCCCAAGAGTATTGCACTGGTCGGCGCCTCCGACGATGTCAAGAAAACGGGCGGGCGTCCTCTGCAGTTTCTGCGCCGGTCGGGCTTTCAAGGCAATATCTATCCCATCAATCCGAAGCGTGCCGAGGTGCAAGGGGAAAAAGCGTGGCCTAGCCTGGCGGCGTTGCCGGAGGTGCCCGAGCATGTCTTTATCTTGTCTCCGACCGATACGGTAGTACCCGCTGTGCAGGAATGCGCCGACCTGGGCGTCAAGCTCGTCACCATCCTGGCGGCCGGGTTTTCCGAGTCGGGCCCCGAGGGTGTCGAACGCGAGGCTGCGCTGCGCGAGATCAGCCAAAAGAGCGGCTTGCGTATTCTGGGGCCCAGCAGCCTGGGGGTCGTCAACCCTGGCAATGGATTGGTTCTGACGGCCAACGCAGCGTTTGCCGAGCCCGATGTGCCGCAGGGCAATGTGTTTGTGGCATCGCATAGCGGCAGCATGATCGGCGCACTGGTGTCTCGGGGAAAAGCGCGTGGCGTGGGTTTTGCGGGCCTGGTGTCGGTGGGCAGCGAGGTCGATCTCAGCGTCGGTGAAATCTGTATGGCGACGCTGGACGATCCTGCTATTCAAGGGTACGTGCTGTTTCTCGAGAGCCTGCGCCATGGCGATGCCATCCAGGCATTTGCCCGCGAGGCGGCAAAGCGCGGCAAGCCCGTGGTCGCGTACAAGCTTGGGCGGTCGAGCGCTGCCGCGGAAATGGCGGCGACGCACACGGGGGCGCTGGCGGGCGAAGACGATATTGCAGACGCTTTCCTGAAGGACCTGGGTGTCGTTCGCGTGGAAATGCTGGAAACGCTGTTCGAGGTGTTTCCCTTGGCCAAGAAATTGCCGCTGGGGGCTAAGCAGGGCAAGCGCGTCGGGGTCGTGACCACAACGGGTGGCGGCGCCGCCATGGTGGTGGATCAGCTCGGGGTGCGCAATGTGATCGTAGAGCCTGCGTCCGCAGAGACCGTGGCTCAGCTGCAGGCGGCTGGGATGCCCGGCAGTGCAGGGCGAGTCCTGGATCTGACCTTGGCAGGCACCAAATATGAGGTCATGAAAAAGGCCCTGGACATCATGCTGGAGGCGCCGGAATTTGACATGGTCGTCGCCGTTGTGGGGTCGTCGGCGCGCTTTCAGCCCGACCTGGCAGTCAAGCCCATCATCGATAGCGCGGGCCACGAAAAGCCTTTGCTCGCCATGCTGGTGCCCGATGCGCCCAACGCATTGGCGCAGCTCACGTCGGCTCAGATTCCGTGCTTTCGCTCGCCGGAAGCATGCGCCGACGCCATTGCTGCCGTGCTCGCGCGCCGTGCGCCGGGGCAACCGGCTACGGTCAAGGTCGATCACCAGCAGCCCGCCTCGACGATCAGCGAGGCCGATGCCTATGAGCTGCTGGATAAATTGAATGTGCCGCATGCGCCGGCAGCGACTTATCCGCTGGACAACCCGCCCCACAGCCTCCCATTTGATTATCCCGTCGTGGCTAAAGTCTGCTCTGCGCACATCCCGCATAAAACCGAAGTGGGTGGCGTGGTTCTGGGTATCAAGAATGCCGAGGAACTGTCGCGCGCCTTTGCCACCCTGCAGCAGAATCTGCGCCAGAAGGCTCCAGGCGTCGACTGCCGGGAAGTGCTGGTGCAGCCGATGCGCAAGGGACTGACAGAAGTGCTCGTGGGCTATCGCGTAGATGTGGATGCCGGTCCCATCATCATGCTGGCCGCCGGGGGCATCTGGGCAGAGGTCATGCGTGATCGCAGCATCCGTCTGGCGCCAGTCTCTGTGCAAACTGCCAGGGAAATGATCGAAGAGGTCAAGATGCTGAAAACGGTCTCCGGCCTGCGCGGCAAGGAAAAGGGGGATCTGGATGCGTTGGCCGTGGCGATTTCGAACTTGTCCAAACTCGCGGTCACGCCTGATTTGCCTGTGCAGGAGGCGGAGGTCAATCCCCTGATGGTGATGCCCGAAGGCGAAGGCGTCATGGCAGTGGATGCGTTGATTATGCGGTCGTGACAAGCGCATTCGCACAAAAGATGAATATGGGTCAACAAGGTCTGTGATGCAGGAATTTTCTTCAGCAGCGATCGCCGAGGCTGACGCTGCGCTGGATAGACTGGACGCCAGCGCCATCCGTCATGCCTTCGATGTACAGGGCTATCGAATGGTGTGGCGCGAATGGGGCAGCGGGCCTGCCCTGGTTCTGATTCATGGCGGACACGGCTCGTGGATGCATTGGGCCAAGAACATCGACGCATTGGCGCGGCATTTCCGCGTCCTTGCCCCCGACATGCCGGGCTTTGGGGATTCCGAGGATTTCGATATGCCGCCGTACGATCCGGACAGGGTCGAACGCCTGTTGGAGAGCTTGGCGCAAGGCGTTGCCCGATTGGTCGGGACGGCGCCTGTGTACCTGACGGGGTTTTCATTCGGCGGTGCGATCGCGGGCGCGTTGGCGCCTCGTCTGCCCGGTCTGCAGCGACTGGCGTTGTTGGGTAGTGCCGGTCACGGGGGACCGCGTCGAGACAGAGAGTCCTTGTCAGACTGGCGGGCCGTCACCGGAAAGGAACGGGAACAGGCATTTGCGCAAAACCTGCAAGCATTCATGCTGTCATCGCGGCATGCCGTGAGCGCACTGGCGTTGCAGATTCACGCACGCTCGTGCGAAAAGACCCGCTTTCGCAGCAAATCCATTTCGCGCAGATCGTCGTTGCGGGATGTGCTGAAGGATTTCGACAAACCGATACTCATGGCCTGGGGCGAGGACGACGTCACGGTGGTGCCCGAGGAGGCCGGACCCATGTTGGCGCAGGATCATCCATCGAGACAGTGGCGCGTCGTCGCTGACTCGGGTCATTGGGTCCAGTTTGAACAGGCCGATGAAATCAACGGGTTGCTGATACGCTGGTTCGCGCCGCCAGAGGCGGTAGAGGGACGCCTATCCTAGCTGCGGGGATTCTTGTGGGCCACAGGCCAGCGCTTCGCGCTCGCGCGCCGCGGTCTCGAGCAGCCAATCCCGAAAGACGGACACGCGGCGCGAGAAACGCTGCTCCTGAGGGCGCAGCAGATAATAAGACATCGAGCGCTGCAGCGGCCGGCGGAAAGGGCGTACGAGTAGCCCTTTGTTGAACTCGGTCTGCAACAGGACACTTTGGCCAATTGCCATTCCCAGGCCATCCAGCGCCGCCTGCCAGGTCAGGATCGAGGTACTGAATGCCATGCGTTCGGAACCCGCTGCCGTGGCAGACAGGCCGTTGGCATCAAGCCAGTCGGTCCAGTCGGTCTTGCGGTATTTCGACACCAGCAGGCGTCCTTTGAGCAAGTCCTCCAGCTTTCCGTGGCGGGACATGTTCTTGTCCAAGAATTCCGGCGAGCAGACCGGCTCTATTTCGTCGGTAAAGAGGAAATCCTCCTTGACTCTCGGCCAGCCTCCCAGGCCGAACTGGATGGCCACATCGGCGGAGTCCCGATCGAAATCCACCTCGGATACGCCATTGCTCACGATGACTTCGATGTTGGGATGGCGGGCATGAAAGTCCTCCAACCGCGGGATCAGCCACTTTGCCGTAAACGTTGTGTACGTCCTGACCCGCAGCACCCGATGCGACATATTCTGCAATAGGCCGTCGGTGGCGGCAGCGATTTCCGCGAAGGCCGGTGCGACGCGCGCGGCATAGGCCGCCCCGGCCCGCGTGAGCGTCACGCCCCGGTGTTCACGGCGGAACAGCTCCACGCCGAGATAGCCCTCCAGCGTCGCCAGCTGTCGGCTCACCGCCGATTGCGACACGTGCAGCTCTTGCGCTGCCAAAGTGAGGTTTTGCAAGCGGGCGACGACTTCGAATACCCGTAGCGGGTTCAGGGGAGGAATACGCAATGACACGGCGGGAATTCGTGAAAGCAATTGGGCCGGGAGAAATGACTTTTCAGTATACCTTTGCGTGCCGTTCCGGGCCCCGTGGGCTGCATGGACAGCGCATAACGACATATCGACTAAGTATTTTCCAGATGGGCATGAGGAGGCCAGAATGACTGCATTCCTGGTTATATACAGACGGAGCGGTAGTCCCCATCATGACGATTCTGACGTTGGCTGGCAGTCCCTCACAGAACTCGCGTTCATCGGCCTTATTACGTTATGCCGCAGAGAGATTAGCGGCGCGCGGTTTGACCAGCGACGAATTAGGGCTGCGCGATGTGCCCGCCGTTGATTTGATCGAAGGCAATTACGGCGGATCTGCCGCCAGCGCCTTGCGTAAACGCGTCAATGCCGCGCAAGCATTGTTGATCTCAACCCCGGTCTATAAGGCGTCCTTTGCTGGCGGACTGAAGGCGATCCTGGATTTGCTGGATGAAAAGGCGTTGGCAGACAAAATCGTGCTGCCCATCGCCACGGGGGGTAGCACCGCCCATCTGTTGGCGCTGGAATACAGCCTGAAACCCGTGTTGTCGGCCTTGGGCGCACGCCATATTTTGGCCGGCGTTTATGCGACAGACCGGCAGGTCACGGTGCAACAGGGACACGTCGCGATCGATGACGACGTGCGCGAACGGCTGGATACCGCCGTCGATCGCTTGGCCAAGCACGTGTCGACGGCGCCGTTATCACAGGGCTATGACCTCGGCTATCTGGCATTGAACGCCAGATTCAGTGTTTGAGAAATAGAGAGGGCTTGTCATGCAGAGCCCGAATGCCTCACGCAATAACGATCTGCACAACGACTGATACATAGGAGCATCTCCATGCACAGGATGCATTCGCGTTTCCTGAGTTGGTTCCGTTTTTCCCGGCTTGCCGTCGCGGGTGTGATGACCTTGAGCGCTGCGATGCTGACGTGCGCGACGGCATCGGCGCAGGACGCCAAGACCTTGCGTATCGGCTTTCAGAAATACGGCACCTTGACCATTCTGAAAGCATTGGGCTCGCTCGATAAAAAGCTGGGCGAACAAGGCATCGCCGTGAAATGGGTCGAGTTTCCCGCGGGGCCGCAATTGCTCGAGGGCCTGAATGTCGGCTCCATTGATTTTGGCACCGTGGGCGAGGCGCCGCCGATTTTTGCGCAGGCGGCACAAGCGCCATTGGTCTACGTCGGCAATGAGCCGCCAGCGCCGACGAGCGAGGCGATTCTCGTGCCGAAGGACTCGCCGATCCAATCGGTAACCGATCTCAAGGGCAAGAAAGTCGCCTTGAATAAAGGCTCCAACGTGCATTATCTGCTCGTCAAGCAGTTGGAAAAAGCCGGTGTGCCATACAAGGACGTCAACGTCTCGTACCTGACGCCGGCCGATGCGCGAGCGGCGTTTGAGCGCGGTGCGGTCGATGCCTGGGTCATCTGGGATCCATTCCAGGCCGCTGCGGAGAAACAGTTGGGCGCACGTGTATTGGCCGATGGGACTGGTGTGGTCAACAACTATCAGTTTTTCCTCGCGTCTCGCGATTACCTGGACAAGCATCCCGACGTGGTTAAAACCGTGTTAGAGGAAATCCGCAAAGGCGACTTGTGGGCCAAGGATCACCCCAAGGAAGCCGTGGATCTTTTGCAGCCGGTATTGGGGTTGGAGCGGCCAGTGGTAGAGCTGGCGGCGCAACGTCTGGCCTACGGTGTAACGCCAGTGACGCGCGAGGTATTGCAGCACCAACAAGAGATCGCCGATGCGTTCTACGCGCTGAAGCTGATCCCTCGCAAACTGGACGTGCAAGAGGCTGCGCCGGCCGAATTACGCTAACTCTAGATTTATGAAGGCCATTTGCTGATGAACGTTTTCTGGTTTATCCCCACCCATGGCGACTCCCGTTACTTGGGCACCACGCAAGGCGCACGCGCGGCGAGTCATGACTATTTCCGTCAGATCGCCGTAGCGGCCGATACGCTGGGCTATGACGGGGTCTTGTTGCCGACGGGCAGGTCTTGCGAGGATGCATGGGTGGTGGCGTCGAGCTTGATCGATGCGACACGCCGGCTGAAATTCCTGGTGGCTATACGGCCTGGCGTCAGTTCACCGCAGTTTGCCGCGCGCATGGCTGCGACCTTCGATCGCATGTCGGGCGGCCGTCTGTTGGTCAATGTGGTCACCGGTGGCGATCCCTCAGAGTTGGAGGGTGACGGCGTATTCGTCAGCCATGACGAACGTTATGCCGTGACATCGGATTTTCTGAAAATCTGGCGAGGCATTCTTGAGGCCAGTCATCACGGGCAGGCGTATGACTACGCCGGCGAGCATCTGGTCTCAAAGGGCGGCAAAGTCATTTACCCCCCTGTGCAACAGCCGTATCCGCCGCTGTATTTCGGCGGGTCGTCAGAGGCCGCGCACGAGTTGGCAGCCGAGCAGCTTGACGTCTATCTGACCTGGGGAGAGCCACCCCAGGCCGTGGCTGCCAAGATCGAAGACATGCGCCGTCGCGCTGCCCAGCATGGCCGCACACTGAAGTTCGGTATTCGTCTGCATGTGATTGTGCGTGAAACAGATGAGGAGGCGTGGGCCGCGGCAGATGCGCTGATCCAGCATCTGGACCAAGACACGGTGGCCGCTGCGCAAACCGCATTTCAACGCATGGACTCTGAAGGGCAGCGCCGTATGGCGGCATTGCACGGCGGGCAATTGCATGACGAAAAGGGTGGCCGCTCGCATCTGGAAATCTCGCCCAATCTCTGGGCAGGCGTGGGCCTGGTGCGTGGCGGTGCGGGAACCGCATTGGTGGGCAGTCCCGAGACGGTGGCGGCACGCATGCGTGAATATGCTGAACTGGGGATCGAGACCTTTATCCTGTCCGGCTATCCGCATCTGGAGGAATCGTACCGGTTTGCGGAGCTGGTGTTCCCGTTGTTGCCTGGGAAAGCGGTGGCGCAGCCCTCTGGTGGGCTGCTGAGCGGGCCGTTTGGCGAAGTCATGGCGACAGAGATTGTGCCGGGGCGCAGCAACAAACAGACGGTGCCTGCATGACCTCGGCGTCGTTCGGATCCCCGTCAACGTGGCGTCGCCGTGCGCTGCCATGGCTGGTGCCGTTGTTGATTCTGATTGCGTGGCAGGGATCTGCGCAATTGGGGTGGTTGTCCTCACGGGTATTGCCCGCGCCATGGTCGGTGGCCAAAGCAGGATGGGAATTGGCCGTTTCGGGCGAGCTGTGGGAACACCTGCGCATCAGTGCACTGCGCGCGCTGTGGGGGCTGTTGCTTGGGGGCGGACTGGGATTGGCATTGGGACTGTTGAATGGCGCCTCGCGTGTGGCCGAGACCTTGTTGGACACGACGTTGCAGATGATCCGCAATATACCGGTGCTGGCCCTGATTCCACTGGTGATCCTGTGGTTCGGCATTGACGAGGCGGCGAAGCTCTCCCTGCTATCACTGGGCGTGTTCTTTCCTGTGTACCTCAATACGTTCCACGGCATCCGTTCGGTAGATCCGGCGCTGATCGAGATGGGACGTTCATATGGGCTGTCGGGATGGGCACTGTATCGCGACGTGATACTGCCGGGGGCCTTGCCGTCCATCTTGGTAGGACTGCGTTTTGCCTTGGGCCTGGTGTGGGTCATCCTGATCGTCACGGAAACGATTTCTGCGCAGTCGGGTATCGGCTACATGACGATGAATGCGCGTGAGTTCCTGCAGACGGATGTCGTGCTGCTGGGCATCTTGTTGTATGCGCTGTTGGGCAAGGTGGCGGATTGGTGTGCGAAAGGCCTGGAAACGCGATTGTTGCGCTGGAACCCGGCTTATCGACCGGCCTGAGGCCACGACTGTTTTTCGGAGCCGACCATGTATTTGAGTCCGTATAACTGGGAATTGAGTGAGTTCGCGGTGCAACCGTTCGTGCGCGAGACTTATGACACTGAGCCCGTCGCCGAGGCCCAGCCACCCGTGCATGTCACGCTGCGCGACCTGAACAAATATTACGGCGAGCGTCACGTCCTGAAAGGGCTGAATATCGAGTTCGCGCCGGGCGAGTTCGCTGCCATTGTAGGACGCAGCGGTTGCGGCAAAAGCACGCTGCTGCGGTTGTTGGCTGGTCTGGAGTCCGCGACACCCGCCGCAGGGCAGCGAGGCGGCAGCACTGCGATCCGCTTTGATGGCGAGGTGCAAGACGGCGCCGATGACCGTGTGCGCATGATGTTCCAAGACCCGCGGCTGTTGCCTTGGAAATCGATTCTGGACAATGTCGCCATCGGTACGCCGATCCGTCAGCGTGGCGAGGCCGCATCTGTGCTGCGGCAAGTCGGGTTGGGCGAACGGGGCGGCGAATGGCCTGCCGCATTGTCGGGCGGTCAAAAACAACGTGTAGCGCTTGCCCGAGCACTGTTGCATCGGCCGGGATTGCTGCTGCTGGATGAGCCGCTCGGCGCATTGGATGCGTTGACGCGCCTGGAAATGCAGCAATTGATCGAGGACCTCTGGCTGCGCGATGGGTTTACTGCTGTACTGGTGACGCACGATGTGAACGAAGCGATCGCCTTGGCGGACCGGGTCATCGTGATTGATGAGGGCAATGTGATCCTCGACCAGCGTGTAGCGTTGCCGCGCCCCCGTCAGCGCACGAGTACGGCATTTGCTGCGCTGGAGGCACGTGTGCTCGACGCAGTATTGAACAAAAAAGGCCCCCACGCTGCGCCTGCGGCTTGCTTGTCCACCTCGCGGCTGGCACGCCGCTCGGATTCGCCAGGCACGGAACAGTCCGCAGGGACTGTCCCGTGTCCGGGCTCATCCCCCACGGGGGCGCCTTTTGTCTTGGGGCGGCCCGGCGACAAAAAAGATCCCACCCCGGTGGATACCCGTCCGCTGGCTCAGGTTATTTCCATTGGCCATTTGCGGCTGGCAGTCTAGAGCCAGACATTTTTTATACAGGAGCAATATCATGAGCATTCAATCCATCAACGCCCGTAACCAATTTCGCGGCCGTATCAAGGAAATCATCCTCGGTCCGGTACTGTCCGAGGTCGATGTCGATACTCCCTCCGGTATCGTCACGTCGGTGATCACGACACGCTCGGTCAAAGAACTCGATCTGCAGGTCGGTACCGAGGTGCTGGCGTTTGTAAAGGCTACCGAAGTGTCGGTGGCGAAACTGTAAGGTCGAGAGCGAGTAGAGGCGGCACGTTCGATTCGGTCGGCGGATTCGAGCGACGATCGACGACTGCTGTTCCCTCTGGAGTTGGCCGCGGCGGTTGTCGGACGTCCTTGAAGGCCTATATCATGATGGCGGCGCCCCAGTAATGGGGCGTTGCGTTGTCGCGGCCTGCGCTTTAGTGGCCGCACACCGTCTCGTCAAGGAGGCCGCCACGTGGCTTTGCAGATCCGCACCGCCCAATCTCTCGGTATGAACGTCAATCCGGCACTGTCGCGCGCGCGATGGGCGATACCCTGGGTGGTGCAAATATGCTTCGCCATGGCGATGTTATTTGGGTTGTTCCTCAGCCAAGGGGCGCAAGCGGCGGTTGCGATTCCCGGCTTGCCGTCCGCTGCCGACAAACCCGCTGCCGAGGCGCCGGCTGCGGACTTGACGCCTGCCAGGTTGGCAGACCTGCTCGACGATCCCGCTGCGCGCGATAAGCTGATCGAGCAACTGAGGGCCCAGGCCGCAGCGCCAGCCCAGGCGGCGGCCGGTACGGATCCGGCTGCGGCGCGTCCTTCGCTGCCGACGCGCATTGCGACTGGCGCACAGGATTTCTTGGCGACGATGGGCACGAATGCCCAGACGGCCGTCGACGAATTGACGGCCGTGGTGCAGAACCAGGGGATGGCCCCGGAGCGGCGTGAGCGGCTGATCTCGACGCTGGTGAGGCTTGCCATCGTCGCGGCGGCGACGCTGATCGTGTTTGGCGTATTGCGAGCGATTGCGGCCTTTGCCTACGCCCGGATAGACAAATGGGCAGCGCGTCCGTTCTTGTTGGCCCCGGGGCCGCTGCGGTCGGCAGCCAGGGCAATGTTTGCCCGGCGAACAGGAGCAATCGTTGGTGCTTTGCTTATCGATCTGGCCATTGTGTTGCTGGCCGGTATGGCAGGCTATGCCACGGCAATGTATGCAGAGCAGCCTTACGGCTCTGTGACCACGGCGCAATCATTGTTCGTGAATGCGTTTGTGGCGGTAGGAATTACGCGAGCGGTGATCCGTGGGATATTCGCAACGCGCTATCCCACACTGCGCCTTTTCACGATGGCTGACGAGACGGCCCAGTACTGGAATGTCCGCTTGGGACATATCGCCGCGGTCGTGGGCTACGGTTTGCTGCTGGTCGAGCCATTGGCGCAGTCTCTGTTGTCGCCCGCATTGGGTGAATTGCTTGGCTTGGTCATCATGGTGATGGCCTATATCTACGCGGTACGCATCATTTGGCGCAATCGCGCCCTGTTGCGAGACCATTTAAAGCAGCGCGCCGAGCGTGCCTCGATCCATTCATTTGGCACGGCGCTGCGTCTGTTGGCGCGCAGTTGGCATGTCCTGGCAATCGGGTACTTCACGGTATTGCTGGTAGTCAGTCAGGTCGACACGCAAGAGGCCTTGCCATTCATGGTGCATGCGACGGTGCAATCGGTCGTGGCACTGGCCGTAGGATCGCTGGTGATCATGTTGCTGGCCACCATGCTGGCGCAGCGCATCCGTCTGCCCGAGGATGTGCGGCGCAAGCTGCCCATGCTGGAAGCGCGCGTGAACGCCTATGTGCCTGCAGGGTTGCGCGGCGTTGGCGTGCTGGTACGCATTGTGGTGGCCTTGTTTGTGCTGGACGCCTGGCGGGTGTTTGATCTGTCCAGGTGGATTTCGTCGGCCGCGGGAGCAAAGGCCATCGGCGTTGTCGTCCATGTGGCTATCGTGCTGCTGGTCGCGGCCGTCGTCTGGACCCTGATCGCCAGCATCATCGAGCACCGGCTCAGCACGCATGAGGGCCGCAGCCTGCCCACCGCACGCGAGCGCACCTTGTTGGCGCTGTTCCGTAATGCTACCTTGATTGTGATCATCACGATGACGGTGATGGTGCTGCTCTCGCAGATCGGCGTCGATATCGGTCCGTTGATTGCGGGTGCCGGGGTGGTCGGTCTGGCGATTGGTTTTGGCTCGCAAAAGCTCGTACAGGACATCATCACGGGGATTTTTATCCAGCTGGAAAACGGCATGAACCAGAACGATGTGGTTCAGGTCGCGGGGATTTTCGGAACGGTGGAAAAGATCACGATCCGTTCTGTGGGCATTCGCACGCTGGATGGCGGCTATCATCTGATCCCGTTTTCATCCGTGGATGTGGTGTCCAACCATATGCGAGATTTCTCGTATCACTTGGGCGAATACACGATTTCGCATCGGGAAAGCGTGGACGACGCGATACAGCATCTGCGCCAGGCGTTTGATGAACTGATGCAGGACGAGCTGCTGGCCCCTGAGGTTCTGGAAGACGTCAGCATTCCGGGTGTGACGGCACTGAACGAAAAGGGTGCGACCATCCGTGTGCTGATCAAGACCACACCGGGTATGCAGTGGGCGGTGCAGCGCGGCTACAACCGATTGGTCAAGAAACACTTCAATGCCGCCGGTATCGAGCTGCCGTACCCGCACACGGTGCTGTACTTTGGCCAGGACAAGAATGGCTATGCCCCGCCGGCCAATGTATTCATGCAGACAGAGCGGGCCGCGAATACGCACAATGCGCGCGCGGCAGGGCATACGCGCCGTCAATTATCCAAGGAGCAGGGCGAGGCGTCGGAAGACGTGTTGGGTAATGAGCTGGAGCGCACGGCCGAAGCAGACGATGAGGCCGCGGCGGATTCTGCGGCATCGCCAGTGGCGGATGCTGGCCAGCCACCCGAGGTCGCCGAAAAAAAGAAGCCGACATGACATGAGTATCGGCGAGTAGCCATGGCCGGTTAACGTGCAGAGCAAGGCGTTCGCGCACTCGCGTTAACCGGCTGGCGATCCAAGATAGCCGGCGACTGACTATCTGGCAAATGTCATTTTGGCGTGCTGCCTGAGCCCAGGTCCCAATACAGTCCCGTCATCAACGTCAATGCCTCGCGCAACAGCTCCGGTGGCAAATGCTCGTTCGGCGCATGTTGCGAGCATCCCGGGTATGAATGCGGAACCCACACCGTCTTCAAACCCAGCACGTCGGTAAAAATATCGTTGGGCAAGGACCCGCCCAGGTTCGGCAGAATGGCGGTTTTCTTGCCACTGGTTTTTTCGAGCGATGACACGGTCCATTTGACCCAGGGATCTTCGGGGTCGATGCGGGTCGCCTTGAACATGGTTTCGCGCGTGGTTTGTATTTTCACCATCGGAAAGCCTTGGCGATCCAGGTGGCTGCGTAAAGCAGGCAATAAATTGTCGGGATCGACACCGACGACGAAACGTAATTGGCATCGCGCCCAGGCACGTGGCGGGATGGCATTGACGGGGGTTTCCGGATTGCCGGTCTTGTAGGCCAGGACTTCGAACGAGCACCAGCCGAATACGCGTTCCGCGGGCGAGAGCCCGGGTTCTCCCCATTCGGGTTCAATCACAGGGCCGTCCGATCCGCCGTCAACCTCGCAATCCACCAGTGCGCGCCGTACGGATGCCGGCAGTTCCGCAGGTACCCATTCCGGGATACGAATCTGCCCCGTAGGGGACGAAATACTGGCAATGGCGTGTGCCAGCTGGATCCCCGGATTCGATATCAATCCGCCCCAGTTGCCCGAGTGATGGCCGCCTTCGCGCGCCTCGATGCTGAGATCGATATTCAGGCTGCCGCGTGCGCCGAGAAATACCGTGGGGCGCTGCGGACTCAGGCGTGGGCCATCCGAGGCGATGAGCAGATCGGCGCGGAAACGATCCTTGTGCTGCTCACATAGCTCGCGCAGCCCGGGAGACCCGGTTTCCTCGCCCATCTCGATCAGGTATTTGACGTTAAAGCCCAGCTTGCCTCGCGTTTCGAACACGAGACGCAACGCCTCCATGTTGATGCTGTGCTGGCCCTTGTTGTCGGCGATGCCTCGTCCATACCAGCGGCCGTCTCGCTCGGTCAGCGCCCAGGGCGAAAGGCCTTCGTGCCATTCCGGTTCGAGCCCGCGAATCACATCGCCGTGACCGTAGCCCAATACGGTGGGCAGGGCAGGATCTTCGATGCGTTCCGCATATAGAAATGGGGCGCGGGCCTTGGTATGGGTCAAGGTCTCGCAGCGAAAGCCCATTGCCTCAAAGGCGGGTTGCATCTCGGTGGAGAGATAGCTTGCCAATGCCTCGGCGCGATCAGGGTTCTGGCTTTCGGTGGGAATGCTCAAGCGACGGCTCAGAACGGATCGAAAGGCGCCCGAATCAAAACACTGTTCAGCGTTGGCGATGGCTTGTTCACGGCTCACGATGATTTTCCTTGAAAGAGATGGCAACTCCGCACGTTGCTTCGGAGAAGGACCTCAGCTGCGCGCGGCATGGTGTTTGATTCCGAGTTTCCTCAGTTGAGTTTTGTCTGTTCATGGCTATAGTACGCAGTCTTCAGACAACGGCATTTTGTTGCGAATACGACGGATACAGATGGCAAGCGACTTGCGCCTGACCTTGTGTTTGCAGCGCAGGCCGTTGTTGTTTGCACTGTGGCATCGCGTGCTTGCAGCGCGGATGAAACGGACAGCCGGTGGGCGGATTGATCGGATCGGGAAAGGATAGCCCCAGCCCCATATCGGGTATGCCCAGCCCCGGTTCGGGCGTGAGCACCGAGGCGAGCAGGGCTTGCGTATAGGGATGGCGCGGCTCATGAAATAACTCGGCGGCAGGCGCGGATTCGACCACACGGCCCAGATACATCACGGCGACGTGCGTGGCAATGTGTTCGACGACCGCCAGGTTATGACTGATGAACACATAGGTCAGATTGAATTCCTGCCGCAGCGTCATCAACAGATTCATGATCTGCGCCTGCACCGATACGTCCAGTGCAGAGGTCGGCTCGTCACAGATGACGATTTCAGGGTTCATTACCAGGGCACGCGCAATCGCAACGCGCTGGCGTTGGCCGCCAGAGAGCTGTCCGGGCGTGTTGTTCGCCAGCCGGGAGGGCAGGCCCACGCGCTCGAGCATCTCGATCGCTTTGTGCTGACGCGGATTGGCGATGCCGTGCACCTCCAGCGGCAGCGACACGATGGAGGCGATGCTGCGGCGCGGGTTCAGGGACGAATAGGGGTCTTGAAACACGGGTTGGACTCGCCGCGCCAGATCGCGCCGCGACATGCTGTGTATGTCTTGCCCTTCGATGCTGACGCTGCCGCTGGTGGTCGGGATGAGCCCCAGCATCAGGCGCGCCAGGGTAGATTTGCCGCAACCGGATTCTCCGACGACGCCCAGCACGCCGCCGCGCTCCACCTGCAAATCCACGCCATTGACCGCATGCAGCGTGCGGCGAGGCTGAAACATACCGCTCTTTACCGTGAAGCTGCGGCTGACGTCTTGAGCTTGGATCAGTGCGCTCATGCGTGGGCCTCCGTGCGAATGCAGCGCCATTGCCGGCCGGGTGCTTCGTGAACGGGAACGGTCTGGTGGCAAACGGGCTGCGCATAGCGGCAGCGATCATGAAACGCACAGCCGTGCAGATCGCCGACCAAGGCCGGTACGACGCCGGGAATAGTGCCTAACGGCGTGCCGGGCGGGGTGCGGCCCGGGACCGGGATACAGGCCAATAGTCCCTCGGTATAGGGATGGCGCGGTGCCTGAAATAGCTCGGATACGGGGCCTTGTTCGACAATCTGCCCCGCGTACATCACGGCAACCTGGCGCGCGATGCGTGCCACCACGCCGAGATCGTGCGTGATGAGCACCATGGCAATGCCCAGTTCCGCCTGCAAATCTGCCAGCAAACGCAGGATCTGGGCTTGAATGGTCACGTCCAGCGCCGTGCTGGGTTCGTCGGCGATCAAGAGTTCGGGCCCGCACATCAATGCCATGGCGATCATGACGCGTTGGCGCAGCCCCCCAGATAACTGGTGTGGATATTGCCCCAACCGCTGCGCAGCCGAGGCGATGCCGACCTTTTCCAACAGCTCGACAGCACGGTCTCGAGCCTGATTCGCGTTGGCGTGCCGATGATGGCGATAGTGTTCGGTGAGTTGATCGCCGATGGTATAGGCGGGGTTCAAGGCGGTCATGGGCTCTTGAAAAATCATGGCCATCTTGTTGCCGCGCAGGGCATTGACGCGGCGGCGGCTGGCGCGAGACAGGTCTTCTCCCAGGACCGCCAGGCGCGAGGTGCTGCGTTTCGCGGCCCTGGGCAACAGGCCCATGATGGCCAGCGAGGTCATGGATTTACCGCAGCCCGATTCGCCCACCAGGCACAATGTCTCGCCGCGCCGCACCTGGAATGAAATGTCGCGCACCGCATGCAGCTGACCGCGTGGCGTATCGATGTCCACACGCAAGTTCTGTACGTCTAATACGATATCGGAGTCGGTCATTGCGTCAGGCCTTGTCCTCGGGCGTAAGCCACTGGTGCAGGCCGTCGCCTGCCAGATTGATGGCGAAAATCAGCATCGCCAACGCACTGCCGGGGATGGCGATCAGCCAGAATGAAAAGAACATATAGGCCTTGGCCTCGGAAATCATCAGGCCCCATGAGGGCAGCGGCGGCTGCACGCCCAGTCCCAGGAACGACAATGCCGCCTCCAGCAAAATGGCGCTGGCGGCCTCCAGTGTGGCGATCACGATCAGATGCGGCACCACGTTCGGCAGGACCTCGCCACGCACGATGCGCCAGGTCGATGCGCCGGCAGACTGGGCGGCAGCGACGTATTCCAGGGATCGCACCTGTTGTGTGGCGCTACGCATCACCACGGCAAAACGGTCCCATTTCAAAAAGCCCAGCACCAGGATCACGACCCAGAGCGAGCCCCCAACGATGGCAACGGTGGCCAAGGCCACCAGAATCACTGGCATGGACAAACGCGTCGTCACCAGAAACGAGACGAACATATCCACACGACCGCCAAAATACCCCGCGGCCATGCCTAACGCTGTACCGATCAATCCGGAAATAACCGCGACGCTGATCCCGATCAATAGCGAAATCCGCGCCCCATAAAACAGGCGTGACAAATAATCCCGGCCCAACTGGTCCGTGCCCAGCGGATGCAGCCACGTTCCTTTCTCATACCAGACAGGCGGTGCCGTGCGATAAGCCAGGTCCTGAAAATAGGGATCATGCGGGGCGATCCACGGCGCGAAGATCGCAACCAAGATGATCAGCAGCAAGATGCCGCCGCCTACCAGCAGCGCCTTGTTCTGTCGCAAACGCCGCCAGGTCAGACTGCCCGCAGGTGCAGTCACGTTCGGTACTGGCGCATTGGCCGTCATCGGTGAGCTCGGTACAGTCATGGTCTACGACACCCGGATGCGTGGGTCCAGCCACGCGTTGGCAATATCCGCTGCCAATGTCAGCAGCACATACAGTACGGATAACAGCAGCACGATCAACTGCATGACGGGATAGTCTTTGAACGTGATGCTTTGATAGGCCAGATAGCCGAGGCCATCCAGGGCGAAAACGGTTTCGATCACAACCGAACCACCCAGCAGATAGCCAAGCTGCACCGCCGCCAGCGCTACCACGGGCACGATGGCGTTGCGCAAGGCGTGTTTAAAAATGACCTTGCTGGCGGGCAGCCCCTTGGCCCGGGCGGTGCGGATGTAATCGGCGGCCAGGACTTCGATCATGCCGGCACGTATCAGCCGCATGAACGCCGGGGCGACGTAATAGCCCAGCGCGATGGCGGGCATCACGAAATGCTGCCATGTCCCGCTGCCCGATACCGGCAGTATGCGCAGCGATATCGAAAACAGCATGATGAGCAGCAGCGCGAAAAAGAAATTCGGCAGAGCCTGGCCCAGCACCGCCACGGCCAGGCAGATGCGATCGGCAATGCCGCCTTTGTAGAGCGCCGCGATCACGCCCAGCGGAATGGAAATCAGCAAGGCCACAGCCAACGCGCTCAGGCCCAGCATCAGCGTGGTCTGCAGCTTGGACAGGATCAGCGGCCCGGCAGCCGTCTTGAAATACACCGAGGTGCCGAACTGGCCCTGCACAATGTGCCACAGCCAATCGGCGTACTGCACGACGACGGGACGGTCCAGCCCATAGGTTTTGCGCACCATGTCGATGTCCGCCTGGCGCGCGCCTTCGCCTGCCAGCGCGACGGCGGGGTCCCCCGACAGATGCAGCAGCATGAATGCCAGGACGGAGACGGTCAGGGCGACCATCACCGCCAGTCCCAGCCGCCGGATGATGAATGCAAGCATTGAATGGCTCCGTGCACCGCCACGTCGCCGTGGCGGTTATCAGGGTTATTTCCAGCTCATGTCCCAGAAACGGACCAGCTCATCCGGATAGGCTTTGAACTCCACGTCCTGGCTGGCGACGTAATACACCGGCAACGACCAGAGCGGCACGGCGTAGGCGTGTTCCGCAATCATGGTGAGGGCTTCTTTATAGGCCGCATTGCGGGCAGCGCTGTCGATCGTCACATCGCCTTTGTCCAGCAATTCGCGGACCTTGGGATCACGCGTCACGTCGTCATTGCCAAACGCAAAATACACCGGCGTCGACGCCGACACATCGTTGACCAGATTCGAGCCCCACGTTTGGTGTGTCAACGAGGCCTTGCCCGCACGGATCATGTCGCGCATCGCGGCATATTGCAGAAAATTGAGTTTGGCGCGGATGCCGACTGCCTGCAGATAGTTGATGATGGCTTCGGTCTGATTGCGTTCGCGATAGGCGACGATATCAATGTCAAAACCGTTGGGATAGCCTGCCTCGGCCAGCAGTTTCTTGGCCAATGCGGGGTCGTATTTGTAGACGGGTGCGCCTTCGTCGGTGCAGCCGACTTGAGAGGGCGTGCAGATGGTGTTGAGCAGCTCCGAGCCTTCGCCGACGATATTCTTGATAATGGACTCGCGATCGATGGCGTGCAGAATGGCTTTGCGCACGCGCTCGTCTTTGAGTTGCGGGGCAGGCGTTTCGTCGCGGATATTCATTTGCATGAACGCGATCCGCATGGTGTTGCCGCTTTTGACTTGCAGCTGAGGCATGGATTTCAGTTGCTCGGCTTGGTCCTTGGGCACGTGCATGATGAAATCCTCACCACCGGAAATCACCTCCGCCATCTGTGTCTGGCGATCCGGGATGAATCGGATCACGACCTTGCCGATCTTGGGCTGGGCTTTGGGCGAGTCTTTGAAATAGTCCTTGTTGGCCTCCAGCGTGATGGACTTGCCGGGCACGTATTCGACGACCTTGTATGGGCCGGTGCCCACGGGTTTCGCGTTCATCCCCTGCGGGCCGACTTCGGCATAGTATTTTGCGGGGTGGATGGCAACGGTCGTCGACAGATATTCTTTGGCGCCGGGGAAAGGTTCTTTGGTCGTGAGCCGTACTTTGTACTTATCGATCTTTTCTACTTTATCGATCCAGCGCACGTTCTGCTGCGTCGTAGCCTTGTTTTTCGGGTCGGCGACGAAATTGAGCGTATAGACGACCGAGTCGGCGTCGAATTCCTCGCCGTTGTGAAATTTGACCCCTTCGCGCAGCTCGAATTCCAGTGTCTTGTCGTCGATCTGTTTCCAGCTTTTCGCCAACTGGCCCTTGTATTCGTTGGTCAGCGGATCGCGATAGAGCAACGTGTCCCAGACGTTGGCCGCGATGATCACGCCGATGCGGACATTGTTGTAATAGGGGTCGACGCTTTCGGGGGCCTGGTCATAGGCCATGCGCAGCGTGTCATCCTGTTTGTTGGCCAGCGCAGGCGACGTGCTCAGCGCCGTGCCGGTAAAGAGCAGCGCGGCGGCCAGCGCCTTGAGACGAGGCAGGGCTCCATGGTGTTCAGGGCGATTCAAATGCAGCGGTGCAGCCAATCTAACGCGATGTTCCATGATGGGCTCCTGTCGAGCGTAATCGGTTAAGCGGAATACTGCGGGTGATTCGGTGACCCCTGGCTGGGTGTATGTTGTGCCAGATATTTCAGCGCGGCCTCGTATTTGCACTGCAAATGCGTACGCATGATCTCGGTCAGGCGCACGGTATCGCGGGCAGCCAGCGCCTCGGCGATGTCGATATGCTGGCGCATGGAACGGTCCCAGTTTTCGTGATTTTCGTTAGACACGAAACGCAGGTTCTGAATGCGGATGTTTTGGGTCTCGTACAAACGTGTCAACAGCGTGTTGTGAGCGGCCTGATGGATGCGCGCATGGATCTCGCGATTGCAGCGATAGTACGTGGGCAGATCGCGGCGGGCATGGCTGGCCATCATTTCGAACGTCAGCGCGCGGATTTCGGCGATTTCCTGGTCGGTTGCGCGTTCACAAGCATAGTGACAGGCGAGAGTCTCGATACCGCCGATGACCTCAAACGTCTCGCGCACATCGGTTTCTGACAGCTCGACGACTTGTGCGCCTCGATTGGGTTCGATGTGTACCAATCCGTCAAAGGCCAAGAGGCGCAGCGCCTCTCGTAATGGTGTGCGGGATACGCCGAGCAATTCGCCCAGCGTGCGTTCGTTCAAACGGGCTCCTGGTGGGAATTCGCCCTCGATGATGCGTTCACGCAAGCGTTCCGCGACGCTGGCGGGCAGCGTGCCGCCATTGCCCGGCACCCGGGGCGGGCGCCGGGCGGGCAGGGCGTCGGATACTGCGCTGTTCGAAAGCGTAGGGGGATCGCTGCTCACTTGTATACCAAATGGATTTGATCTTTTATTCACTATAAAGCACGTCATCCACGCCTCATCATGGGGGATTACCCTGCAATTTCCCGGTAAAACAAGGGCGTACGGGTAATCGATGATAGGGGGGCTCCGGAGAGGCGTTGCGGCGCGCGAGGTCGTTGCGTATGATTTGAAACAGGAAATTTGCCGGTGGTATACCATTTGGATCGGCTACGTCCGTCATAGGCGCCTCTCGAAAACCGATGAGGCAGTGCGGTCATTGGCCATTCGTTAACGACAATTGGGGGCTTCATGCAAGACGCATTGATGCAGCAGGCGATTCAGTTTGCGCAGGACCACGAAACCACTTGGGACCGCTCGGTCGATGGCGTCTTTGGCGTGCATCAGCAGGATCCTCCGCCATGGAACCGTTTGCTGGGACCGGTGCATGATCGCGGCCCCGTGACAGGGCTGGTCGTGGTCGATGGCAAGACCGTGGCATCCTGGGGCGAACCTCAGCGTGCAGACCTGACGTTCAGCGTGGCCAAGATGTATCTGGCGTTGGTGGCGGGCGTGGCGCACGATCGCGGCCTGTTGCCGGATGTCGACGAGCCGGTGCGCGCCCGCGTGCCGGGGATCGGATTTGATGAGGGCAATAACGCGCTGATCACCTGGCGTCATTTGCTGCAGCAGATCAGCGAATGGGAAGGCGAGCGTTTTGGCGTGTCGGATCAGGCGGACCGGTATCGCGCGGTGACGTTCGGTACGCCGCCCGATGGCAAGAAAGGCGATCCGCGTCCGCTGCAAACGCCAGGGACGTACTGGGAATATAACGACGTCCGCATTAATCAGTTGTCATACGCGCTGCTGCATCTGTTCCGCAAGCCGCTGCCAGAGGTTTTCCGTGAGGCGGTGATGGGCCCGATCGGGGCGAGCGAGACCTGGAACTGGGTTTGCTATGACAATGCCTGGGTGAACATCGATGGGGTGTTGATGCCTTCGGTGCCCGGTGGGTCGCATTGGGGTGGCGGGATGTCGATCAGCAGCGAGGATCAGGCCCTGATCGGTCAGATGCTCTTGAACGATGGCCGTGCATGGGATGGAAAGCAGGTGATCTCGCAGGAATGGCTGCGCGCCATGCGCACGCCCAGCGAGCTGGCGCCATATTACGGCTATCTGATCTGGTTGAACGATGGGCAAAAGATGTTCCCTAGCGTACCGGCATCGAGTTTCTTTGGTGTCGGGGCCGGCAGCTCATTCACCTGGGTAGAGCCCGAGCGCCGCATGGTCGTGATTGTGCGCTGGCTGAATTCGGCCTACGCGGATGGCCTGTTCGGCAGGATACTGGCGGCAGTTGATGGTTGAGTGTGTTTGCTAACGCTCGTACGGCTTTATTCGATAATGCTCCGACACGCTTCGGCCATTTATACCGAGGGGGGAAGGAGCGTGGCCTATGGATGCTGGCAGGATCGGTCCGATTTGAATTGAAGGCTGTGTGTTTATCCAGTAATTTGATTCGGAGCGGATAGCATTTCGGGCATGCAAACTCAACGTGCCTATCGTGTCCGATTCCATCTAGCGCCAGAGCGGACGATAACGCCCGTTCTGACGGCGCGGCCGACCAATGTGGCCTCAGAGTATCGTCCGTGGCGGCGGGCTGCCATCGGACAGTCGTCGCGGCTGTTAATTCGTATTTTGTTAGATTATTCACTAAAATATCTATCAAAAATCTTGACAATCAATCATGAGTACTTCTCGATCCATCCGTGAACGCATCGCCTCGCATCTGTCGGGGGAACCTTTTACTCCCGCCTTGTTTGCGGGCCTAGGGTCGCGCGCCGCCATCGATCAGACGCTAATGCGGCTGACGAAGGCGGGTACTATCGAACGCATAGGCCATGGTTTGTACGTAGTACCCAAGACTGGACGGTTCGGTATCAAATCCATGCCCGCGGCAGAGCAGGTGGCGCGAACGGTTGCTCAGGCCGAAGGGGCAATGATCCAGATACACGGGGCAGAAGCCGCACGACGCCTGGGGCTGTCTACGCAGATGCCGGCACAGGCCGTTTTTCACACCACGGGCTCCTCGCACCAGATCCGGCTGGGCAAGCTGATTGTCCGGCTGCAACACGTGGCTCCGCGCAAGCTCGCATTGGCTGGCCGGCCTGCAGGACAGGCGCTGTCGGCCCTCTGGTATCTGGGACGAGATCAAGTCACACCAAACACCTTCAGGCAGATCGCAAAGAAACTGCCCGCTGACGAGTTCGAAGCACTGAGTCAGGCCAAGGCCTTGATGCCCGCGTGGATGGTGCAAGCCCTCATCAGCTACGAGCGCAGTGAGCCTGCTCGTGTCTGAGTCTGTCGCACACTACTTCGATTTGTCGTCGGCCGAGCAGGCTGAACTGCTGCATGGTGTGGCACCGGTGCTGGGTCGACGCGCTGAGATTCTGGAGAAGGACATCTGGCTGTGCCAAGTACTGGGGATATTGTTCGCGCTGCCAAATCGCAAGCCCATGGCGTTCAAGGGCGGCACGTCTTTGTCCAAGGTCTATCAAGCGATCGAGCGTTTTTCAGAGGACATTGACGTCACCATCGACTATAGGAGCTTGGTCGTCGATGTGCCCGAACTTGCGATGCTTTCCAATACGCAGCGCCGAAAGCTGTCCGATACGCTTAAGAAGGCTCTGATTGAGCATGTCACCGAGGAACTGGTCCCGGCATTGAGAGAGGCACTGACGCAGGCGCTTCCAATGCACCACCTCGACATCGAAATCAGTGACAATGCAGAGAGACTCTGGTTGTACTACCCCAGCGCCGTTGAGAACACGGACGCTTATCTGCGGCCAAGCGTGCTGATCGAATTCGGTGGCCGCAATGCGGCGCTGCCGCAAGACATGATGACAATAGTGCCCGACGTGACCGCGCACGTGCCGCAGTTGGCGTTTCCCAGCGCGCAAGTAGTAGTGTTGTCGCCAATGCGTACATTTTGGGAAAAAGCGACCCTTATCCATGTTGAGTGCCATCGTCCGGACCTGCGCGTCGGTGCGGAGCGCTTGTCGCGACATTGGTACGACCTGGCACGTTTGGCCGACCATGAGGTGGGGTAGAAGGCTTTGGCTGATACCAAATTGCTAGCCGACGTGCTGAATATCAAGGAGACCTTCTATCGCAGTGGATTCAGCCACTATGGTCTCTGTCAGGCTGGTGGTCTGCGGCTGATTCCCGATGAGATGTTGATGAGGGCGCTACAACGAGACTACCAGACTATGCTGGATGCGCAGATGTTCTATGGCGAGAGCCTGGATTTTCAGCGAGTCATAGAGCGCCTGTCCGTATTGGAACGGGATATCAATCGCACCGTATCTATGCAAAGAACGTAGAACAGTTCTGCAAATTTCTGGAGTAATTATTGATGACGATCGACCGTATCATTGGCGTCTCAAAATTTGAATTACTCATGACGCGCCCGTTGTCATAGCCTGCTCTGAGGGCCAGTGTTGCACTGGCCCTGGACTGTGGTCCGCCTCAGTCTGTAATCGGCATGCGGCTCGTTCTTGAGTAGAGAATACCTAGGAGGAGCACACATGCCCAATGGCAAGCGCAGGGGACTCATCGCGCTCGCAGCCAGCACAGCGCTGGCATTCGCGTTTCCTGTTTCCGCTCGAGCGGACAGCGACAAGCCTATCACCATTGTGGTTCCTTATACGGCGGGTGGCACCAATGATAATTTCGCCCGTATCCTGGCCGAGGGAATCAGCAAAGAGCTTGGCCGCCATGTGATTGTCGAAAACAAGCCCGGTGCGAACGGCATCATCGGTGCGTCGTATGTGGCACGGGCCAAACCCGACGGGACGACGCTGCTGTTGGGTGGCACCGGTCCTATTTCGTTGAATGCCATGCTGCGCCCATCGCTGCCATATCGGGTAGACAGTTTCGAGTCCGTGGCGCTGTTGTTCGATGGTCCGCTGACGATTACGGTGCCGACATCGATCGGCGTAAATTCGGTCGACGAATTGATCCGCTACGCCAAGGCGCAGAACAGACCCCTGTTGTACGGCACACTGGGTCCGGGCAGTGTCACGGATCTATTCGGTCTCCTGGTGTCAAAGACATTCGGTTTTCCGATGACGCCTGTCGCATACAAGGACAATAACTCTGCGCTGATCGATCTGATGGACGCTCGTGGCGATATGAACTACGCCACGCCCATTCCCATGATCCAGAACTCCAAGAAACTGAAGATACTGACGCTGACGAGCGACCAACGCGATCCGACCTTGCCCGCCATTCCCACGGTGGGAGAGTTGGGCTATCCCCAGCTGAAATCCACCTATTGGACGGCATTGCATGCGCCCAAGGGAACGCCGCGTGAAATCATCGACAAGATTGCCGCAGCAGCCATCAAAACGGTCAAGACGGATACATTCCACGAGGTGCTGAAGCTCAATGGCCAAACCGAACGGGCCGCGGGGCCAGAGGCGCTGGACGCTCAGCTGGAGGCCGACCGGCAGCATTGGGGCACAGTGATTCGCGAAAACCACATCGTGATCAATTGATATGGCCGAATTGAACCAGGCATGGCTCGGCATCAGTGGCCGCGTCGTCGCGGTCACCGGCGCAAATGGCGGAATCGGGCGCGCGACGGTGCGTGCGCTGCTGGAACAGGGCGCTCGCGTGGCGATGCTGGACAGGCAAGCGTTGCCGGCAGCGGAGCTGGACGCATTGGGCGCCGATACGCAGGGGGAATGCATATCGATCGCCTGCGACGTGGCAGACGATCAACAAGTCGCCGCAGCCGCTGCGGAAGTCGGCCAGCGCTTGGGCGATTGCTATGGCCTTGTCAATAACGCTGCCATGACCATGCCAGGGCACTTGAAAGACGTCGCCATTGCCGACTGGAGCCGTCAACTGGATGTGAATCTGACGGGGTATCTGCGATGCGCGCAAGCCTTTGCAAAACCGATGCTGGCCAAGGGGGAGGGGACGATCATTCATGTCGCTTCCGTTGCCGGCCACAACCCGCAGGCCTACAGTTGCGGCTACAGTACTGCCAAGGCCGCCATATTGATGCTGTCCCGGCAGCTGGCTTTCGAGCTGGGGCCGCTGGGGGTGCGCAGCAACGCCATTAATCCCGGGCTCATCAAAACGCCGTTGACCGAGGCCTTTTACGCAGATTCCCAACTGCGCGAGCAACGTGAGCGAGCCGTGCCGCTGCGCCGTATCGGTACGCCAGAGGATATTGCAAATATTGCAGTCTTTCTGTTGAGTGAACGATCTGCGTATGTCAACGGCGCGGAGATCACGGTAGACGGTGGCTTTACCCAGACGCTCATGAGCCACATCCCGCGTCCCGGACGTACCTGATCGGGAGTGGCACCGTCTGTCGCGGGATGCGACGGCCCCGAACGTACCCGCCGTATGCATGGGCCTCCCCGCGTATGGGCGCGGCAGGGTGGCTTCAGGCGTGAGTCAGACTGGCTATAATCATCGATTCGGCCCCTGATTGGCCCTGTCTATTTTTATTGCTTCGCGCTTTTTAGGCGCCTGACTCCACCATGAAAAAACTGACCGCTGCTCTCCTGGTCTGCGCTACGTCGTTGCTCGCGGCCTGCGGCCAAAAAGATGAACCGGCTCCGCAAGCGGCCACTCCGGCTGCTGCGAAAAAGGTCATTGTCGGCCTGGACGACAATTTCCCGCCGATGGGTTTCCGGGACGACAAGAACGAATTGGTCGGTTTTGACATCGATATGGCCCGCGAGGCGGCCAAACGCATGAGCATCGAGGTCGAATTCAAACCCATCGACTGGAGCGCCAAAGAAGCCGAACTCAACGGCAAACGGGTCGATGCATTGTGGAACGGCCTGACCATCACCGAAGAGCGCAAAAAGAACATCGCATTTACTGCCCCCTATATGGCCAACCACCAGATCATCCTGGTGGCGCAAGCCTCGCCCGTGCAGACCAAGGCCGATCTGGCTGGCCGCGTCGTCGGTGCACAGGACGGCAGCAGCGCCGTGGATGCCATTAAAAAGGACGCTCCTGTGGCCGCCAGCCTGAAAGAGGTCAAGCTGTTCGGCGATAACGTCACCGCGCTGATGGACCTGTCGGCAGGCCGTCTGGATGCCGTGGTGGTGGACGAGGTCGTGGGCCGTTATCTGGCCAGCAAACGCGAGGGTCAGTATCGCGTGCTCGAGGAAAACTTCGGCACCGAAGACTACGGCGTCGGCCTGCGCAAGGAAGACACCGAGTTGCTCGCCAAGCTCGACGAAACCCTGACCGCCATGAAAAAAGACGGCTCGGCTGCCCGCATTGCCCAGCAATGGTTCGGCGCCGACATCATCAAATAAGCCCGCCGCAAGTGATCGGCTGACGAGAGCACCGCATGGATTACATCATTTCCCTGCTGGGGCCGATGGCGCAGGGCGCAAAAACGACCCTGACCTTGTTTTTCGTGACGTTCGCGCTGGCAGTGCCCTTGGGGCTGGTGCTGGCGCTGGCGCGCATCTCGCACTGGCGGGTATTGAGCCAGCTGGTGAACGCCTATATCTGGCTGATGCGGGGCACGCCGCTGATGCTGCAGATGTTGTTCATCTATTTTGCATTGCCGTTCGTGCCGGTGATCGGTGTGCGGCTGCCTGATTTTCCGGCAGCGATCGTGGCCTTTGCGTTGAACTACGCCGCGTATTTTGCCGAGATCTTCCGCGCGGGGATCCAGTCGGTGGATCGTGGCCAGTACGAGGGCAGCAAAGTCCTGGGCATGACGTATTTGCAGACGCTGCGCCGCATCGTGCTGCCGCAGATGGTGCAGCGCGTATTGCCGCCCATGAGCAACGAGACGATTACGTTGGTCAAGGATACCTCGCTGATTTACGTGTTGGCGCTCAATGATATTTTGCGCACGGCGCGCGGTATCGTGCAGCGCGATTTCACGACGACGCCGTTTCTCGTGGCGGCTGCGTTCTATTTGATCATGACGCTGTTGTTGACCTGGTTGTTCCAGTACATGGAAAAACGCTATGCCAAGTACGATCAGTAATCCAGCAGCGGGTGACATGTTGGCCAATGATATGACGTTGAACTCCAGTGCAGATCCGCGCCCCGTCATGATTGCTGCCCATCAAGTGGGCAAATCATTCAGTGGCGTGCGCGTGCTGGATCAGGTATCGCTGACGCTGCGCAAGGGCGAGGTGGTGGCGGTGATCGGGCCGTCGGGTTCGGGCAAGAGTACCTTTTTGCGTTGCCTGATTCATCTCGAGACCATCGACCAGGGCAGCATCGAGATCGAGGGCGAGACGCTCGCCTCGGCCTCGCCGGATGGCGCGAGCCACTATGTGCGTGATGCGGAGGTCCGCCGGATCTGCCGAAAAATGGGGATGGTGTTTCAGTCGTTCAACCTGTTTCCCCACAAGACTGTCCTGGAAAATATCATCGAAGCGCCGATTACCGTACAGCGTGTGCCGCGGGACCAGGCCATTGCCAAGGCCGAAGACCTGCTGCGCAAAGTCGGCCTGTTGAACAAGCGCGATAACTATCCGGCGCGCCTGTCCGGCGGGCAGAAACAGCGGGTCGCGATTGCGCGGGCCTTGGCGATGGAGCCGGACATCATGCTGTTCGACGAGCCGACCTCTGCGCTGGATCCCGAGCTCACCGGTGAAGTCCTGCGTACGATGAAGCAACTGGCCGACGAACACATGACCATGCTGGTCGTGACGCACGAAATGGGCTTTGCACGCGAGGCTGCGCATCGCGTGATCTTCATGGACAACGGCCGCATCGTCGAAGAATCCCCCACCGAGGAATTTTTCCGTGCGCCCAAGCAAGAGCGGGCGAGGGCGTTTTTGGGGCAGATGCTGTAACGGAAACGAGGCTGGCCGCGAATCTTCTATTGCGGCCGTGCCAGCTTCAATCCTGCCTCAGGGGCTTGCGCACGCAGGATCGTCCCCGTAGTGGATTCCGTGCAATACAGGGTCTGACGATCCGCTCCGCCGAACGCGATATTCGTCGTCGACATGCCTTTACCGCTGCGCCAGACTTTGATGGGCTCTGCCCGAGCGTTCAACAGCCAGACATAACCCAGCCCAGGGTTCGCCACGACCAGGTTGCCTGACTGATCGACCGCCAAGCCATCCGGACCGCTGGGGCCGTATGAGGTAAAGAACTGACTGACTTTGGATACGCTGCCATCGGGCAATAGCGGTACCCGCCAGACACAATTGCCGCGCGTCACCGCCAGATAGAGAACCTTTTCGTCGGGCGAAAGCGCTACTCCATTGGGGCTGGGCACGTTGGCCAATAACAAATCCAGCTGGCCATTCGGTCTCAAGCGATAGAGCCGGCCACTGGGATCGTGCAAACCGCTTTGGCCTTGGTCGGTGAAATACAGGTTGCCCAGGCTGTCGAAAATCAGATCGTTGACGCCGCGAAACCGCTCGCTATTGCGCCGTTCTAAAAACGGGCTGACATGGCCGGTATTGATATCCAGCTGCATCAAGCCGTTCTTATAGTCCGTGATCAACAGCGTCGTGGCGTTCAGCCATTTCATGCCATTGGGCTCACCGTCGTATTCGGTGACCAAGGTCCATTGGCCTGTCGGATCAATACGGAATACTCGGCCCCAGGGGATGTCGCTGACGTACAGATTACCCGCGTCGTCGAACACCGGGCCTTCTAAAAATGAATCCGACACGGCGCCGCCCCGGTTGGCGTCGGCCCACGCGCTGCGTTCAGGCTTTCGCAGCGCTTGCGGCATGGTGCTGAATACATCAAAGGCGATTACGTCGGGCGGAGAAAGCAGAAACATCGTGGGCTCCGGGAAATTCTCGTTATTCAGGACAGGCAGCGCGTACGTGTATTACTCGGATTTCAATCCCAGTTCGCGCGCCATGTCAGTGTAGTTAGTGACCTCTTGACTCAGTTGCGTGCCGAACTTTTCCCCGCAAGTATTTTGCGCTTGCATGCCTAGCGATTGTAATTTGCTCGCGGATTCAGGCGATTTGGAAAATTCGGTAGCGACTTTCTCAAGCGCAGCCAAGACGTCGGCAGGCGTACCCGCCGGGGCGAGCAATCCATACCACGCATCGGCGCTGTAGTCTTTGACGCCTGCTTCTGCGAACGTGGGAACATCTGGCAAGAATGGCGAACGGCTGGGCGACGCGACTGCGATGGCATGCAGTTTCCCCCCCTGCAACTGCGGCAGTACCGATCCCAGCGTAGCGAATGAACTATCGACTTGTCCGCCCAGCAAGTCGGTGACTGCCTGCGCTGCACCCTTGTACGGGATGTGGTTCATCGAGGTGCCGGTCAGTTTCAGGAACTGTGCGCTGGCGAAATGTCCGGAGCTGCCCGTACCCGGGGTGGCATAGGTGCGCATGCCGGGTTCGGCTTTGAGTTGCTGCAGGAATTCGCCCACGGTTTTGACAGGCATGGACGGTCCCACTACCAGTACGGTGGGGCTGATGGCCAGCGTGCAAACCGGCGCAAACGATTTCAGCGCGTCGAAGCCGATTTTTTCGCTGTACAGCGCGGGAATCATCGTGTGATTCGTCGCGCCCAGCAGCAGCGTATAGCCATCAGGTTTGGCGCTGGCGACGGCCTTGGCTGCCAATGTGGTGTTGGCGCCTGGTTTGTTTTCGACGATGAAGGTCTGGCCCAGCGTACGCGTGGCTTGGTCTGCAAAAGCACGGGCCACTACGTCAGTGGGACCACCAGCCGAAAATCCGACGATGAGTCGAACGGGATGGTCTGGATAGGCGCTATAGGCGCTACTGACGGCCAGGGCGAGCGCTATGCCGCATGCGAGCGTCGAGCGTTTCATGGTTTGTCTCCTGTGGGTTCGCGCTGCCTCGCGGTGACGAGGTGATCGTTGACGACGTTCACCGCAATAGCTGGCTGGCGGGGATTTCTTAACGTTTTTCAGACATGGTGATGTCTTGCTCTATTGCCTTGATATGCTGGTTTTCGCCAGCACCGCCAACAGATTTTGCGCCGCTGCCACGCCCATGTTGACGTATGCTGCGCTGGTGACGCCGCCGATATGGGGGCTGAGGATAATGTTTTTCTCGCCCTGAAAGGGATGGTTGGCCGCCATGGGTTCCACGGCGAAACTATCCAACGCCGCCATTTGTACATGGCCGCTGCGCACCGCGTCCAGTAATGCCGTTTCATCGATCAGGCCACCGCGCGCCGTATTGACGATGATCACACCGCGTTTGCATTGAGCCAGTGTCTGCGCATTGATCAGTCCGCGATTGTCGGCAGTGAGCGGGCAGTGCAGCGAGATCACATCGGATTCGCGCCACAGGGTCTCCAGATCGACGGATTGAATGTAGTCGGGCAGCGCTTTAGCATAGGGATCAAAACCGATGATGCGCATGTCCAGCGCGGCGGCCATCTTGGCGGTGCGCAGGCCGATCGCGCCCAAGCCGACCAGGCCCAATGTTTTGCCGCCGAGCTCCAGGCTTTTGTGTGTAGCCTTGTCCCAATGACCCGTGTGCATGCGGGCATTGAGCTCGACGACGGATTTGGCGCAGGCCAGCAGCAGGGTCAATGCTTGTTCAGCAACGGCAGCCGCATTCGCCCCCACGGCCGCAACGACCTCGATGTTGCGCGCTTGCGCAGCGGCTTTGTCGATCGTGTCGGTCCCGCTGCCATGTTTGGAGATCACGCGCAGCGCCGGCGCAGCGTCCATGGCGGGTGCAGCGACTTTTCCGTATCGCACGATGATGGCCACGGGGTTGTGATCGCGGCACAGCTCCACAATGTCTTGTTCGCTGGGGGTCTTGCCGGCATAGACAATGCGGTAGCCGGTCAGCAACGCCAGTGCTTCATCCGCCAGATCTGCGCCCGTGATCAGGATTGCAGGTTTGGATTGTGGGGCCGAAGCGAGGGCGTCTTTCGGGGAATCGAGCGTAGCGGCATTCACAGCGTTTCCCCTTCTTTCAGCACACCGGCAGTGCGCAGCGCCGAAGTCAGCCATTTGGCGGCGGTATCGCCGGTTTTGATGGCGGCAATGCGTGCGGCCTCGTCTTTCACTTTCTTTTCGGCGGCAGGCAACAGGCTTTCGATCTTGTCACGCTCGACGACGACCACGCCATCGTTATCGCCAATGATGAAATCGCCAGGATGCACCGTCACGCCGCCGACGCTGACGGGATGGCCGATTCGGCCGCCGACGTTCTTGGTGGGGCCGTTGGGATTGGTACCGGCAGCAAAGACCGGGTAGTCCATCTCAATGATTTCCAGGCTGTCGCGCGCTGCGCCGTCGATCACGACACCGGCCAGGCCGAGCTGTTTGCAAGCGGTCATCATGATGGTGCCCATTAGGGCCGAGCTCAGGTCTCCTTTGCCATCGATGACCAGTACATCACCGGGTTTGGCCAGCGAAATGGCGGCGTGGATCATCAGGTTGTCGCCGGGGCGAACCTCCACCGTGAATGCGGTTCCCGCGAATTTCATGCTCGAATGCAGCGGACGGATACGGCCATGCAAGGCGCCACGGCGGCCAGCAACGTCAGCCAGAATGGCGGGCTGCAGCTCAGCGGCACGCCGGACGATGTCGGTGGAAACGCGGGGGAAATCTTTGATGATGTCGGGGTTGCTCATGATGATGTCCTGTAGGTTCAGTCAGAAGAAATTGAAAAAAAACGTGGGCGTCAGGCGGTAATACCGGCATCGCGGATCACTTGACCCCACTTGACGTAGTCAGCGCGGCGCATTTTGTCGAGCGCGTCGGGACTGCCGCCCACCAGCGTGATGCCGAGTTTGTCGGCCAGTTCCTTTAACGCAGGCGTCTGCAGCGCGCTGGCGATGGCCGTGTTCAGTTGCTGAACGATGGGGGCTGGGGTTTCTGCCGGCGCAAACACGGCCTGCCATTGTTCGACGACAAAATCATCAAAGCCGGATTCGCCCATCGTCGGGATATCGGGCAGCGTTTTCAGCCGCTGTGCAGACGTGACAGCGAGGGCGCGCAGGCTGCCGCTTTGTATATGGGGCAGGGCAGCCGCGACGGGGGCGAACATGAATTGAACTTGTTCGCCCAAGGTGTCCTGTAATGCAGGCGTGTCACCTTTGTAGGGCACATGAACAAGGCGGATGCCTGTTTTCTGCTGCAGCAATTCGCCTTGGACGTGCAGCACGGTCCCGGTACCGCCCGAGGCATAGGCAATGCTGCCAGGTCTGGCGCGGGCGGCCTCGACCAGGGCTTGTACCGAGGTATAGGGTTGATGCTTGCCGATCACCAGCACGTGCGGAATGGTGCCGACGATGATGACGGCGGCAAAATCCTCGACCGGGTCGTAAGTCAGCTTGCCCATCACGTGAGGGGCGATCGCTTGCGGACCGATCGACGTGCCCAATACGGTCAAGCCGTCGGGCTCGGCGCGGGCCACGCGGGCGGCACCGATAGTGCCGGTGGCACCGGGCCGGTTGTCGACGATAACGGTGGTCTTGAGCAGCGTGTTCAGTTGTTGGGCAATGGCGCGTCCCAACACATCGGTGCTGCCGCCTGCTGGGTACGGCACGACCCAGTTGATCGCTTTGCCATCAGGCCATGCCGCTGCGCGGCTGGTCTGCGCAGCGCCTGCGGCGAGCAGCGCGGCACCGGCGAGGAATCGGCGGCGGCTGAACTGAATAGGGATATTGTTCATGTTCACGATGTCTCCTGTAGATTGGCTAGCGATGGGAGCGGGGTGTGGCTCGTGAAGCCATAAAGCTGTTCGGGATTGCGCACGAGGATTTGTTCGAATACCTCGCTGTCCTGCGCCCAGTGGGCCAGGCGGTCTATCTGTCGTGCGTCATCAGGCATCGGGTGCAGCCCCGCAGAGGCTGTAGCGTGCGGCCAATCGCTACCCCACAGCACCCGATCCGGCGCGGCCTGGATATAGCTGCGCGCCAGTGGGTCGATCGCGGGGTCCTCGGTGCGGCCGCTGGCGCTGACGATATAGCCGCCGGACAGCTTTACCCATGCGCGGCCGTTACGCAGCAATTCCAACACCAAGGCATGGGCGGTATGGCTGAATGCCTGACTGGGTTGCAACCTGGCCATGTGATCAAAGACGATCTGAACCGGTAATCGCGTCAGGATTTCTGCCTGCTGGGCTAACTCATCAGGAGGCATCAACAGTTGCAGATGCCATCCCCACTGCGCAATGCGGGAGGCGAGCGGCACAATCTGGTCGATATTGCCTACGACACCTCGCGAGAGATTCAAGCGTATGCCCCGAACGCCCGCCTGATGCAATGCCTGCAAAGCGGTATCGCTTTCATTGCCGCCGATCACCGCGACGCCGCGCACCTGATCCCCCATCGCTGCCAGCCCGGCCAGCATGCTGCGGTTGTCCGTGCCGTAAGTCGACGGGGTGACCAGGACGGCGCGAGATGTCCCCAGACGCGCCTGCAACGCCTGATACTGCGCAACCGAAGCATCAGGCGGCGAGAGCGTTGCCCCGGATACCGCCGGAAACTGCGCGTCATAGACGTGGATATGACAATCGCAGGCGTGCAGAGGGACTGGGGACACGGGGTGAGCCGTTCCCGAGGTATAGGCGAGGGCAGCCATCGTTCAGGAAATATCAGGTCGTTCGAAACTCGACGGTGTCATGCGTGTTTGTCGCAATCCGCTTGGGTCTTTATTCCACCCGCGCACCGGATGCCTTGACGATGTCAGCCCAACGCAGGCGATCGTCATGGATCAGCTTGGCGAATTCCGCAGGGCTGCTGGTCAGTACGTCTGCACCTTGTTCGCGATATTTCTTCTGCAGATCATCAGTCTTTAACGCCGCGTTGAATGCGGTATTGAGTTTGTTGACGATGTCCTGCGGAATGCCGGCCGGGCCTGCGATACCGAACCAGGTGATGGCTTCGAAATCCTTGAAGCCCGATTCGGCGACGCTGGGCACATCCGGCAGATCCGGCGTACGCTGCAAAGAGGTCACGACCAGGCCGCGCATCTTGCCGTTGCGAATGTGGCCGATCAAGGTCGGCACTGACGACATGTACATCTCGATTTGTCCGCCGATCAAATCGTTGATCCCTTGCGCGGCCCCTTTATAGGGAATGTGGGTGAACGTCGCGCCAGTAGCCTGTTGCAGTTTGACGGTGGCCAGATGGCTGACAGTGCCATTGCCGGACGATCCGTAGTTGATCGCTGACGGCCGGGCTTTGGCGTCTTTCACGACATCGGCCAGCGTTTTGTAGGGCGACTGCGCCGAAATGGCCAGCACCAGCGGCGCGCTGGCGATCAGTCCGATCGGCGCCAGGTCCTTTTCTGGGTCGTAGGGCAGTTTGGCGTACAGCGTGGGGTTGATCGCCAGATTGCTGGTCTGGCCCAGGACCAGGGTGTAGCCGTCCGGGGCAGACTTGGCCACGGCGTCCACGCCGATATTGCCGCCGGAGCCAGGACGGTTTTCCGTCACAATGGTCCAACCGGTATCGGTGGCGACTTTGTTGGCGACTTCGCGCGCCAGGGTGTCGGTGCCGCCGCCGGGAGGGAACGGCACGATCAGGCGGATGGGCTTGGTCGGGAAATCCTGAGCGATGGCAGGGGCCAGGGCGCAGGCGAGGGCGATGCCGGCTAGGACACGAGGTAGGACGTTCATTCTGTCTCCGGTATGGATCTGGTTTTTGGTGAGTGCATTGTGCTGAGGTGTTCCGCACATTACAATGCTGTCTTGTCTGGCGCGACATGTTCTATCAAATGAAATATTCCAAACCCGATACAGAAGACGATCCCGATGCTGGCGAAGGCGTCGTTGCGGTCCGGCGCGCGATGCGCATCCTGGGCGCTTTTGGCGTCGACGATTCCCATTTGTCCTTGGCAGAGCTCAGCCGCCGCACGGGCTATCACCGGTCGACGGTGTTGCGGCTGGCCCGCACGCTGGCGATGGACGACTATCTGGCGCAGCGCGTGGATGGCACCTGGCGATTGGCGCGCGCAGCGGGGTGGCTAGGTGCCTGCTATCAGGCCACGTTCAATGTGCATGACGTCGTCGAGCCCGTGCTGCGCGAGCTATCCAACGCCACCGGCGAGAGCGCTACGTTCTATGTACGCGAGGGCAATCAGCGCATCTGTGTGGTGCGGGTCGAGGGGCCCCGGTCTATCCGCCACCACGTGCGGGTAGGGGCAGCGTTGCCTTTGGATCTAGGCAGCCCTGGCCGGGTGATTCTGGCCTTTTCCGGCGAGGCGGGAGAGCCCTATGAGTCGATACGGCGTGCCGGCTACATGATGTCGCTGGGCGAGCGCGATGCCGAGGTATCCAGCATCTCTGCGCCGGTTTATACGTCCAATTGGACCTTGCTGGGGGCGATCTGCATATCAGGGCCTCTATCCCGCTTGACCGAAGAAGCCATGAACGGGCACAAGGAAACCGTGCTGGCCGCAGCCAGCCGCTTGTCGCGCGCGATGATGGGCGTGCACCAGGGCACGTCTGTGTCCGGCCAGCGTATGACCCATTTCTGATCAGGACTGCGTGTACCGTATCGCACTGTATCTATCAGGGCCGTCGCGGTTCCGAAGCCGTAACGCAGACAGAACTACTTCGTTACCGTCTTGTGATTGCCGGCAAAGGCGGCGGCGATGCCGAGTCCGATCAGCATCGCGCCGCCCAGATAGCGATCCAGATTCAGATAGGTGCGGCTGGTGCGCAGCCATTGGCCTGCCGCACCGGCAGCGATGGCATAGCAGGCGTCACTGATGAAGCCGACGACGATCAGCACCGCACCCAGGAAAACGATCTGCGAGGCGACGTGCCCACGGCTGACGTCGACGAACTGCGGCAGGAATGCCAGAAAGAACAGTGCGGTTTTGGGGTTGAGCAGATTGATGATGAAGCCGTCGCGATAGAGTTTGCGATAGCGCCGTTTGACGGTTGGCACATCGGCACCGGCCGCGGTCGGACGCGTACAGATTTTCTTCAGTCCCAGCCAGACCAGATAGGCGGCCCCGGCATATTTGACGATATCGAAGGCGAGCGCAGAGGAGGCCAGCAGCGCGGACAGGCCGAGCGCCGCCGCAATCACATGCACCAGCGTGGCAGTGTGGATACCCAGATCCGAGATGAGGCCCGCTTTTTTCCCTTGTTCGATGGATTGCGCAATGATGTACAACACGGCAGGGCCCGGGATGACCAGGAGTACTATCGCTGCACTGATGAACAACATGATATTGGTACTGCTGGGGATGACGAATTCCATGGTCTGCCTTGATGTGATAGGTATTTGACGGCTGGATCCGGTGCATGGGGCGGCGTTTGCTGATATCGCCTGGACACGTTGTAGACTCGGGGCAAACCCGAGACAATCAAGTGTACTCTCGGTGAGAGCTTGTCTGGTTTTTATCGCGGCAAATGCAGGCGTTCCCTCCATTTGCCGTCCTTCACGTAGCATGGGCTGCGTGAGGCTGGTTTCAAGCGCTTTTTATAAGGAATGTTGATGTCTGATAGCACGTCCACCGTCCAAGCACTGGCCGCACAACTGATTCAGGCATGGCCTGGCAATCGCACGCAGGTGACGCTGGATGCGTCGCTGATCCCGGCCGAGGAATCGCAATCCTATGCGGTACAGGATCGGATCATTGCGTCGCTGGAATCTCCGATTGCGGCATGGAAGGTCGGATCGAAATCAGTGGATGGTCCCATGCAGGCAGCGCCATTGCCAGGCGCAGGCGTGCAGCCGGGGCCGGCGGCGATTCAACGCAGCGCCTACGGCGTTCTGGTACTGGAGCTGGAATTGGCATTCCGCTTTAACCGTGACTTCGCGCCCGGCGAACAGGCCTACGGCGATGCCGAGGTATTGGACGCCATCAGCCATACCGTGACGACGATCGAGATCGTCTCCAGCCGCTACGCCGGCTGGCCGGTCGACAAACTGGCCATGTTGGCAGACTTGCAAAGCCACGGCGGCTTGGTGGTGGGCGAGGCAGTGCCTTACGACGCCAGCTATCCTTTCGAAAAACCCTCGTTGACCTGGACGCACGATGGCCGCAACGTGGCGCCCGAGACAACCGGCAATCCGGCTGGCGATCCGCGCCGATTATTGCCTTGGCTGGTGAATCACGCCGCACGCCGTGGGGTCGGCGTGCCTGCCGGGACGTTGATCACGTGCGGCACTTATACCGGAATGTATGCACCCAAAACCCCCGGTACGATTGTGGGCCAATTTCAGGGTCTGCCTGAAATCCGCCTGGCGATTGCCTAGTGGACCGCAGTGCATGACGCTCGCGATTTTTGTCGTGATCGTGGTGTTGGCGATAGGCTGTGCGGCGTTGACATGGCGCCGCACCAGCATCTCGCTTTATGTTGTCGCGGCGGTCGGCTTTCTGGCTGTGGGGTGTGGCCCGATTTCAGCCTGGTTGCTGGGCAAGCTTCAGTCGGACTACGAGACCTCGGCTCCCGTGGCTTGGGGCGCACGCAACGCCATTGTGCTGCTGGGCGCAGGCACCGAGCGTGTGGCGGGCAGGGTAGAGCCTGGCGTGTTTTCGTATCCACGTATCGTTGTCGCCGCAGAACGGTATAACGACTGTAAAAAGTCCTCGGCCTATTGCAAGGTCCTCATCAGTGGCGGGGATGCTGCGCGGACGGGCTCCTCAGAGGCGTCCGTCTATCGTGATGTCTTTGTGCATCTCGGCATAGATCCGGCCGACGTGCTGCTCGAATCCGAAAGCATGAATACCTGGCAGAATGCGCAGTTCTCCAGCGCGTTGCTGCAGCGCGAGCATGCCGATCATGTCGTGCTCGTGTCGTCGGCCGCCCACATGCGGCGCAGCGAATTGTATTTCGCGCATTTCGGGGTCTCGGTAACGCCTGCGCGCGCGGATTATCTGCATGCCATCAGGTCCGTGCTGCCACTGTCTTACAACTTCACCTTGGCGGATGTCGCGTTGCACGAATACCTGGGCATCGCCCGGTACCACGTGTACAACTGGATGGGCTGGAATCCCGCCCGTCATCGTCCTGGTCAGGCGTAAAAGATTGCTTGTAAACTCGACGCTTCTGCGTCAGCTCTGGAGGCCTGGATGGCCGGAAGCAGCTTTTTTGCCTTGTTCGACGATATCGCCACGATCCTGGACGATGTCTCTGTCATGACCAAGGTCGCCGCCAAGAAAACGGCGGGTGTGCTGGGCGATGATCTGGCGCTCAACGCGCAGCAGGTCACCGGCGTGGCGGTCAATCGCGAGTTGCCCGTCGTCTGGGCCGTTTTCAAGGGATCGCTGCGCAATAAATGCATTCTGGTGCCGGCCGCGTTGCTCATCAGCGCCTTTGCGCCGTGGGCGGTGACGCCATTGCTGATGGTGGGCGGGGCATTTCTCTGTTTCGAGGGCGCCGAAAAGCTGATTCACCGGTTTTTGCCGCATGACAGCACGCCCGCGGGCAATCACGAGGCCCGGGCTCACGCCTTGCAGGACCAGCGTGTCGACATGGTGGCGTTCGAGCGCGAAAAAATCAAAGGCGCGGTTCGCACTGACTTTATTCTGTCGGCAGAAATCATCGCGATTACCCTGGGGGCTGTGGCCGGCGCGGATTTCGTGCGTCAGGCAATCGTGGTGACCACGATTGCGCTGGCGATGACGATCGGCGTCTATGGGTTAGTCGCGGGAATCGTGCGCCTGGACGACCTGGGCCTGCATCTGCGCAGCAAATCGTCCGCCGTGGCGCGTGGCCTGGGCAACGTGATTGTGCGGGCTGCGCCGTATTTGATGAAAACACTATCCGTGGTCGGTACCGCCGCCATGTTCATGGTGGGTGGTGCGATCCTGACGCACGGCATCGCGCCCGTGCATCACGCGATTGAACAAATAAGTCACTTGGCCTCTTCGACAGCTTGGGTGCAAGCCACGGTGTCCACCGTGATAAACGCCGTGTTTGGTGTGGCCGCCGGTGCAGTGATAGTCGGGGTAGTCTCGGGGATCAAGCGTTTGTTGCGGCGTTGAATGCCTGCCTGTAAGCCGCAACAAAAGCCTGGGCGTCCCGCGCGATATCGGCCACCGGTTTGCCGGGCTTGTACAGTGCTGAACCCAAACCGAAACCACTCGCACCAGCCTCGACAAAAGGTGCCATATTCTGCGGCGTGATGCCGCCGACCGGCACGAGCCGGATGCTGGCCGGCATGACCGCGCGCCATGCCTTGAGTACGTTCACACCGAGCTGCTCGGCGGGAAACATTTTCAGTACGTCTGCGCCCGCGGCCAGGGCGGCAAAGGCCTCGGTGGGCGTGGCCACGCCTGGGCAGCAGGCCATCTCCGCAGCCTTGGCGGCTCGGATGACTTCGGGATCGCTGTGTGGCATCACGATGATCTGGCCGCCTGCATAGGCAACATCGATGCAGGCCTGGGGGGACATCACAGTGCCGGCCCCGACGACGCAATCGTCTGGCAAGCCATCGCGCAGGGCGCGGATGCTATCGAGGGGAGAGGGGGAGTTCAGGGGAACCTCGATCAATCGGAACCCTGCCTCATAGAGCACCTGGCCCGCAGAGAGCGCCTCGGCCGGTTCGATGCCGCGCAGGATGGCAATTAATGGACATTGAGACAGGGCGTTTTCGAATACGGAGAGAGACATGGATAGCTTTCCTGAGAAATTGGAATGTCAGGTGGTCGCTGCAGGGACCAACCCCGCAGCCTGAGCCAGATGCCATAGGCCAAGCTCGGTGGCATGAGGGGCGAGCTCGGGTTTGTCGGCGCCATACAGGCGCAACGCCTGGACGTATCGTTGGCAGAGCGCATCCTGGCCGCACAGCACAATATGAGGCAAGGCACCTCTGGCGCGATGCAATGCCAGAACGCTTGCCACCTCGTAGCCGATCAACAGGCCGGATAGATAATCGGGTTGTGCATTGCCATCGAGTTGGCCTGTCAGCCCCAACGCACGCGTGCTGAATAATGTCGATAGCAAACCCGCGCGGCCCTCGGGGAGGCTGGCCACCGCCAGGCCGCGGGCAAAGCCCTGCGCATCGGCGGGGGCATCGCTGTTCATGGTGCGGCCGAGAATCGTGTGATCACGCAGCGCGGCGTAGACTTCGCCGGTCATGTACGTGTCGAAATGGTTCACCTGGCCGTCGTGCACGTGAACCCATTTGGAATGCGTGCCGGGCAGGCCGATCAATAGATCGGCGCCATCAGATGGACGCATCGCCAGGATGCCCGCGATCTGGGTTTCCTCGCCGCGCATGACGTTGGGCAGCTCGCCGCGCTGGATCAGGCCGGGCACGATATGAATCGTGGCCTGACCGGCGCGCTCGATCTTCGTCATCAATTGAGCAACCCCGGATAGCCCCACAGGTACATCCAGGTAGGCCGCCTCGCGCCAGCCCTGCGCACTGCCGACCATGCCGCACGCGATCACAGGCAGGGCGGGTTTTTCGCGCAGCCAGTCGCCGCAGGCTTCGTTGAAAGCGATCTCGAAACCGGCGTGGGGATGGGCAGAGGATTTTTCGCCGGGCCGGGCCTCGGGCAGGCGCATGATGCCCCAAGGCAGCGGCCGTACGCACAGCGTGCGGCCAGTTTGATCAAGCAGATAGGCGCGTAGCGACGATGTGCCCCAATCCAGTGCGATCAGCGCGGCAGGCGTAGCAGTGTTAAGAGTCATCGATCAAATTTTCCCGCATGTAGGCATATATAAGAACATACCAAAGATGTATTTCATCGTGTGGTGCACGTCTGACAGAATCAAAGGTTCCTTTTTGACGAGCGCCTTTGCCTCTCTGCCCCGGAAACGGCTTGCCATGAATTTTCAACAACTGCGATCCATCCGCGAAGCAGTACGCTGCGATTTTAATTTGACGGACGTGGCCGAGAGCCTGCATACCTCTCAGCCAGGCGTCAGCCGGCAGATCCGCGAATCGGCGTGGCCATCGAGGCCGTGGCGGATTACGCAGGCCTGGTCAGTGTGCCCTGTTATCGTTGGAATCACAGCGTGATTGTGCCTAAAGGGCATGAGCTGGAGCGAGTTTCCGGCGCATTGACGCTCGCACAACAGGCGCGCTATCCCGTCGACCAGTGAGTCACTGGTATATGTTGCGGTTAATCGTGTATGACAGCGCCATATGACATGACCGGGCATCACGCACTCTGAATTTGTTCAATCGCCATGCAAGGCTTTACGTACATCCGGGTCGGGATCATCGAGTTTCGTCTGCAAGGCGGGCAGGGCGCGAACATCGCGGATCTCTCCTAATGCCTAGGCGGCTTCTTTGCGCAGATTACTTAAGTGCTATGAATGACAGTGCGGTCACCAGATCGGGATGGCGCGGCCTGTGGAGTGCCAGCGGAATTTCTTCGATGATCCTGCCCGGCCGCGGACTCATGACCAGAATGCGATCCGCCAGGAACAACGCCTCATCGATGTCGTGAGTGATGAACAGAATGTGTGAGCTTGTCATAACAGGTCTTGACTGCTCCCTTCCCAAAAGGAAAGGGATTCCCACTTCACCGAACCGAGCCGTTGCACATCATCATTCATGTACTCAGGTCTTACCGTTTCTCCATGGGCTAACACCGCCAGCCCGGCGGCTAATACGTTATGCGCCGCGTTGATGTCGCGGTCGTGGCCGGCGTTGCATTGCCGACAGGACCAATGTCGCACGCTCAATGGCAGCTTTGGTAACACATACCCGCAAACGTGGCAGCGCTTGCTCGACGGGTACCAGCGATCTACCCGCACGAACTCACGTCCATACCAATGGGCCTTGTATTCGAGCTGTCTCAAAAATTCCGCCCACCCGGCATCGCCGATGGACTTAGCAAGGCAGCGGTTTTTCTGCATGTTGGACACAGACAAGCTTTCTACGGCAATCACTTGGTTCTCGTGGATCAACCGGGTAGAAAGCTGGTACAGGAAATCTCTGCGAGTGTCTGCGATCTTTGCATGCAGCTTGGCGACTTTCAGTTTGGCCTTGGCACGACGAGCCGATCCCTTCTGCTTCTTCGCCAAGCGGCGCTGTAGCGTAGCCAACTTAACTTCATGCTTACGAAAGATCTGTGGCGCATCGACTTTTTCTCCTGTTGAGAGCACCGCAAAATGAGACAGGCCCAGATCAATCCCGACACAGGTCGACGTAGGCGCTTTCTGCGCCACAACGTCGTCGCACAGCAGACTGACAAAGTATCGGCCCGCTGCGTCTTTGCTGACCGTGACGGTGGTGACCTTGGCGGCTTTAGGAATCTGACGGGACCAGCGGATGGGAAGTGCCTCAGCCATCTTCGCGAGCTTGAGCGAACGGCCATCCCATTTAAAGGCACTGGCGGTGTATTCCGCCGATTGCGGGCCATCCTTGCGTTTGAAGCGGGGATATCCCGTTCGCTTGGCAAAGAACCCGGCAAACGCCGTTTGCAAATGGTGCAGTGTCTGCTGCAACGGAACACTGCTGACCTCGTTCAACCAGACATACTCCGGCAGTTTTTTCAGCGCCGTCAGGGTTGCAGACGTCGCGTGATACCCCAGCCGCTCCTGTCGCTCAGCCCAGGCCAACGAACGAAGGCTAAGCATGTGGTTATAGACCACACGCACACACCCAAACGTGCGAGCCAGCGTGATGGCTTGCTCGGGCGTCGGATAGAACCGGAATCGGTAGGCACGTTTGGTTTGCATGCCCGAGAGACTATCCACGCCCAATCAGAAAACTGGATATTTATCCAGCTATCAACTCAAATCAGACCAATCTTGCAGCCTTACGGCTGCGCCCCTTTCTCCCCCGGCAGGAATGCCGAGGTTTCTCGGAGCAATGGATGACGACGATGATGCTCATGCTAGAGATGGCGGTGCAGATTGAGAACGAACGAATTCGCGCATCGTTATGTGAAAAACGAAAATGGCGCGACAGGCACGAGACTTGCGGCATGTATTTCAAAATGACTGTGCGGGTGGCATGCATCCGCACCGATCGCCATCCGATCAGCAAACAGGAGGTTGCCATGCCCGATCGAACCGCGAAAAAACAGGCCGAGGCCGACCGCAAGGCCGGAAAATCACCCTCGACACAGGCAGGCCATTTTGTCGAGGCGGAGATAGAAGCCAAGCGCAAGCACAAAGGGCCAGCGAAATCGAACAAACAGGCTGTTGCTATCGGTTTGTCAAAGGCACGCAAAGCAGGGGTCAAGGTCCCGGCCAAACCGAAGTCGCATTGAAACTTGCTTTGCGGCGGAAAACGCAGTAGCGTGACGCGAGATGCTAAGTAACAAGAATCGAGTGCGCAATCCCTGGACAGATACGCTAGCCCGATTAGAGGACGAGCGTGTGATGTTGCAGCGTATCGCCGCTGGGGTCCCCCTGGCGGATGTGCTGCTGTATGTACTACATGCTGTCGAGGCACAATCCAGCGTGGCATTGCGTACCGCCATCGCGTTCGTTGATGAGTCGGGCAAACATCTGGTGCACGGGGCCGCTCCCAGTTTTTCCGAGAGTTACCGGCAGGCCGTCAAGGGGGTGCCGATCGGCCCGCATATGGCTTCATGGGGCGCGGCCGCCTATTTCGGAACGGCGGTCTATGCTAACGACGTGATGACCGATCCCAATTGGTCCGAGTGGCGCGAGTTTGCGATAGAGCAGGGCATACGCGCCTGTTGGTCCACGCCGATCAAAGGGACAGACGGCCAGGTACTCGGGGTATTTTCCAGTTATTACGCCACGACACGTCTGCCGTCGCCGCAGGATATCGATGCCACTGCCTTGGTGACGCGTACGGCCGCTCTGGCTATCGAACGATCGCAGTACGACCGGGAGCTGGAAAAGCGGGTGGAGCTGGCGATTGCCGAACGGGACAGGATCTGGCGCTTGTCGCCGGAGTTGCTGGCGGTCGTCAATGCGGAAGGACGCTATGTCAGCGTCAATCCCGCCGTGTGGGACATTCTGGGCTGGACGCCAGAGCAGTTTTTGGCTATGCCTCTGGCTGATCTGGTACACCCGGACGATTACAGGGCAACTGCGCAAGTCCTCCTGCCGGCGGCAGAAGGCGCTCATGAGGCCCGGCATCTGGAAAACCGGATGAAGCACAGTTCCGGCAGCTATAGCTGGATCACGTGGACGATTTCCCGATCGGAGGGTGATCTCTATATGGCGGGGCGGGATGATACCGATCTGCGCGTGCAGGCCGAGGCCTTGCGTCATACCGAAGACGCGCTGCGGCAATCGCAAAAGATGGAAGCCGTCGGACAGTTGACGGGTGGCATCGCCCATGACTTCAACAATATGCTGCAAAGCATATCCGGCGCGCTATACCTGATACGGCGCAAGCTGGCTACCGGCAACCTCGAGGCGGCGGAGCGCTTTATCGATACGGCGACCGAGTCGACTGAGCGCGCCGCGCGGTTGACACAGCGGCTATTGGCGTTCGCCCGCCGGCAGCCTATTGCGCCTGTGCCGTTGTGCCCTGTACGCGTGCTGCAATCGATGGAGGATTTGTTTCGACGCTATATCGGCGAACGCGTGCAGTTGATCCTGCATACGGATCCCGTTTCATGGCCAGTGTGCTGCGACGCAAATCAGCTCGAGAACGCATTGCTCAATATGGTGATCAATGCGCGAGACGCGATGCCTGATGGCGGCCAGTTGACGCTACAGGCGACCAATAGGGTGTTGGATCAAGCGTCGTTATTGCTGAACGCCGAATTGACGCCGGGTGATTTCGTCGAAATTTGCGTGTCGGATACAGGCTGCGGCATGCCCGATGACATCAAGAATCGTGCGTTTGAGCCTTTTTTTACGACCAAAGCGCTGGGCGAGGGCAGTGGGCTGGGTCTCTCGATGATCTATGGTTTCGCGCAGCAGGCGGGAGGTCTGGTGGGGTTGGACAGCATCGTTGGTCAGGGGACGAGGGTGCGGTTGTATCTGCCTCGTTATGAAGGTGCGATGCCGCCTGTAGAGTCGGAGACGCCTAGCGTACCTGTCTCTGTCGATGAGAGCCTGCAGCCGGCAGTGGTGGCCCTGGTAGAGGATGATGCTGCCGTCCGTCAAATGGTGTCTGAAGCATTGACGCAGCTGCGTCTGAACGTGTTGGTGGCAGCAGACGGTATCGAGGGCCGCACGCTCATGAATCAAACGGAGCACATCGATCTGTTACTGACCGATGTAGGATTGCCGGGCTTGAACGGTCGGGAACTGGCCGATGAGGCGCGTCAAGTGCACCCGGATATCAAGGTGCTGTTCATGACGGGCTATGCGCAAAGCGCTGCTGCGGCGCAAGGGTTTCTGGATACCGGGATGGAACTCATCGTGAAACCCTTCAAGCTCGAGGCGCTGCTCGAACGCGTGCGCCGCATTTTGCTGATCTAGTACCGGCGGCGCAATTCAGCGGCGGGCAGTTTCAGTTGCGCACGGTATTTGGACACGGTACGCCGCGCGACCACGATGCCATCGTCGGCCAACCGCTGCGCCAGCGTGACATCGGACATCGGGTCGCTCGGGTCTTCGTTCGCGATCCATTCGCGGATCAAGGCCTGGACGGACGCCGCCGAGCAAGAGCCGCCCGTAGCCGTCGCCAGCTCGCGTGAGAAAAAATGCCGGAATTCATACAGACCGCGCGGCGTGACCATGTATTTATTGGCCGTCGCGCGCGATACCGTGGATTCATGAATCTCCAGCACGTCCGCGATTTCCCGCAATAGCAGTGGCCGCAGCGCAACTTCGCCATATTCAAAGAAGCGTTGCTGGCGTCGAACGATAGCCTCGGCCACGCGCTGGATAGTGGTGTAGCGTTGCTCGACATTGCGCACGAGCCAGCGGGCTTCCTGCAGTTCCTGGGCCAAAGGGCCGCGCTCGTCTTGGCGTACACGGCGAAACAGGTCGGCATAAACGCGGTCCAGACGTGCGCGCGGCATGGCGTCTCGGTTGGGGTATACCTGCCACTGGCCTTGCTGTTTACGCACGATGACGTCCGGCACAACATAGACGGGAGCCTCCTGGTCATAACGCCGCCCGGGTTTGGGGTCCAGCGCACGGATGCGTTCGCAGGCCAGGCGCAATTGTGCTGGCGAGCTACCGGTCTTATGCAGCAATGCGTTCCAATCATTGCGGGCCAGGACGTCGAGGTGAGTCCGAACGATAGCCAGGGCCAACGCAGTCGACTCATCGTCTTGGCACGGCTCAGCCTGCAGTTGCAGCGCGAGGCATTCGCTCAAGTCGCGCGCCGCCAGACCGGGGGCTTGCAAGTGTTGCACCAGATGCAGCGCTGCGGCCCACTCGGCGGGATCCGGGGCCGGCTCGAAGTCTCCCTGTCCGGCCAATGAATCCAGCGGGGTGCGAACGTAGCCATCGCCGTCCAGGGCATCGATGATGTACTCGGCCAGCAACTGATCCCGCTCGGACAATGGATGCGCACATAGCGCTTCGCGCATGCGGCTTTGCAAGGAGGGCGGCGCGGCAACCCAATGTGAAAGATCGTGATCGGCGTTATCGGATAGAGACTTTCGTTTGGTCGGATAGTCTCCCGAATATGCCGAAGGGGTGGTGAATGCCTCTTCCTTATCGTGATACGGTTCTTCTGACGAAACCTGCTGATTGGAGGCAGGGAGCAGGTCGGGGTCGTTGGAGGGTGACTGGGCGCCAGTGCTCTGTATGTCCTCGTCTTCAAGGAATGGATTGGTATTCAAGGCATTTTGGATCGCGACGCTGAATTCCAGCGCAGACAACTGCAGCAATTGCACGGACTGCTGCATCCTGGGGGCCAGGGTGGTTTGTTGGCGTAGACGCAGTTCTGGCGCGATGTAAGGCACTGGAGCTCTCCTCATAGGGGTTTGACTCGGGGGCAAGCGATGCTGCCTTATCTCCATGTTCATGCAAATTCCGTGCCACGCCATGAGGTGCGTGCCGACCCTGGGCTCGCATGAGGCCTGCCGGGGGTGATCGCCTGGTCGTGTTTACATGCGCCGGTAAATATTACCCAGGCCGCGGGCCGTCTTGCGGTCTTGATGTCCCCGTAAAAAAACGGTTAGCCGGTGCCGCTTCATCGTTGAATACGAGGAGTAGTGAAACGAGAAGTTTTGAAATCTTTATTGAATCGTATCTGATGTTTACGTTTGTCGGATATCGAACGGGTTATGCTGCAAAATCAAGCTCATGAAACCTCACTTCCGGGATAGGTATGCCTCATCTTCTGATCGTTGACGATGATGATGCTGTGCGTGACACCTTGGCTGAAATCGGTAAGGACAGCGGTTATACTGTTTCACAGGCCAGCACCATCAAGCGCGCCGTAATTGAATGGGAACGGCATGTTCCCGACTTATTGCTATTGGACGTACGCCTCTCAGAGGGCAGCGGAATGGATCTCTTTGATCGCGTCCCTCTCGGCCACGCAGAGGTCGTGGTGATCACCGGTCACGGCACGATGGATTCCGCCATCGACGCCCTGCGGCTGGGGGCCACCGATTATCTGGTCAAGCCCATCGAGATGGAGCGCCTGCTGCGCATACTGAATCGCGTGGCCGATGGTTTTGGCGACGCGAATCCGGGCCAGCCCGTGAAAGCGCCGGGCCGTCTGGGCAAGATGCTAGGAAACTCCGAGCCGATGGCGCGGCTCTTTGACCAGATATCCCGCGCCGCGCCCAGCGAGGTGACAACGCTGTTGGTCGGCGAGAGCGGCACGGGCAAAGAACTGGCCGCACATGCGCTGCATCAGCTCAGCCCACGCAGTCAACAGCCGTTTGTGGTTGTGAATTGCGGCGCGATCGCTCCGAATCTGATCGAAAGCGAATTGTTCGGCCATGAGCGCGGCAGTTTCACCGGCGCCGACCGTATGCACAAGGGCTATTTCGAACAAGCAGATGGCGGGACCTTGTTTCTGGACGAGGTTACGGAAATGCCCTTGGAAATGCAGGTCAAATTGCTGCGTGTGCTCGAGTCGGGATGTTTCGTGCGAGTGGGTTCGCACCAGCAGATATCGTGCGACGTGCGGGTGATTGCCGCGACCAACCGCAATCCCGAACAGGCCGTGCAGGACGGCAAATTCCGCGAGGATCTGTATTTCCGCCTGAGCGTGTTTCCCGTGGATCTACCCGCATTACGCGAACGCGGTGACGATATTCTGATGCTGGCCGATCAGTTTCTCTCGGCGCTGAATGCCGAGCACGGCACGAACAAAACCTTTAGCGAGCAGGCACGCCAAGCCATACAGAATCACGCATGGCCCGGCAACGTGCGCGAACTGAGGAATTTCGTGCGCCGCGCGTTTATTCTGGCTGATGGCGACGAAGTGACGGGCGACACCTTGATACGGCAGGCGGGCCCGGTCGATGGTGGCAAGCGGTCGACACTGATGCGGGTGCCCGTGGGGGCGACGTTGGCTGAGGCCGACCGCCAGTTGATCCTGGCGACCTTGGAACGCTGCCAAGGGGTCAGGAAACAAACGGCGGCTGTGCTGGGCATCAGTCCCAAGACCCTGTACAACAAACTCGAAGAATACGCCCAGGCCGGGCACGCGGTGCCGGGGGGCAATCCTGCGGCAGAGGATTATGGAAAATCCGGTCACTAGCGGCGTACTGCAGGCATGATCCTTGCGCTCCCATTGTCAAAATGGGAGCAAGCTCATGTCAAATCAGCATCGACGCCGCGAACAGACTGACCATCAAGGCCAACCAGATCGCGGCCGCCAAGAGCACACCCGGGAGTCCGGGCGATGGGGGGCCGACGAGCCTGACTATGGCCGGCGGCGTGGCGAGCGGCCCGAGCCGGAACCTCATACGGGGCCCAATCGCCATGGGCCGCAATACGAAGAAGGGGGCCGCTATCCGGGTACACGGCAGGGCAACGAGCACCCGCCGCTGCGCAAGGAGAATGCCTCATGTCATTGATTGTCGCAGCGCGATATCAGACGTTTGATCAGGCAGGTGTTGCCGCACAGCATCTCGAGCGGCATGGGTTTGCGGGCGACCGGGTCCACACGTTCTACGTGAATACTGCGGGCTCGCATGACCGTTATCCGGTCGGCGGGGACCGCCGCGAGGACCCTGATGCGACGGGCGGTGTGATCGGGGTGCTGTTTGGGGCGTCCATATTGGGCGTGCTCGGTGCGGCGCTGACGATGTTGGCGGTCCGCAATTTTCAGTACTCCAGCTTGATTGTCATTGCGGCTGGCGGGGTCGGTGCCTATGTGGGTGCCTTGATCGGCGCCATGGTGGCCGTCGGCCGCGTACACCGGCGCCGGATTCGGCGCAATGGCGCAGCGGTCGTCGAGGAGCATCCGCCGGTTCGAGCAGCTGGTGTCCTGTTGGCAGTGGCTGTGTCCTCGGACAAGGAGGGCGAAGTCACGCGTCTGTTGCGCGAGTCGGGCGGTCAGGATGTCGAACGTGCAAACGGCCGTTGGGAAAACGGTAAATGGCAGGATTTCGATCCACTGGTGCCGCCAGAACCCGAGCCTGCCGCTCGCTGATCAAAGCTCGAGGCGATCCATCATGCGTTGCGTCAGCACGGTGCGGCGAGCGGCATAGTCCTGCCAGGGATCTTCATGGGTTTGCACGTGATCGAGCGCATTGCGTACGTTGAATGCCGCGGCTCGCAAGTCATTGTGAAAGTCCAATGCGTCCCAGGGCAGGGGCATCGAGACCGGCGCCTCGGGCCGTGCCCGCACGGAGTAGGCGCAGATGGCTGTTGCTCCGTTGCCGTTTCGTAAGTAATCGACAAATATCCGGCCACGCCGCTGGTCCTTGGCCATATTGGCGGTGAAGCGGTCGGGCATGGCGTTCGCCAGGCGTTGGGCGAGGTGGTGGGCGAGGAATCTGACGGTTTCCCAGGAACGGGTTGCGCGGATGGGGGCGACGAGGTGCAGTCCTTTGCCGCCAGTGGTCTTTAAAAAGGGTGCGAGACCGACTTCGGTCATGAGTCCATGGGCCAGCTGCGTGGCTTCGACCAGGCCCCGCCAGGATATGTCAGGGCCTGGGTCCAGATCGAGCGTGACGCGATCGGGATTGTCGTGTCCAGGGGCACGGGCGCCCCATGTATGGAACTCGATGACGCCCAGCTGTACCAGCCCCAGCAAACCCTCTATGGATTGAATCTGCAAGTGTCCCGCTTCGCGGGAGAGCCCTGTGGGCAGCGTGCCAGTCAGATGTTTTTGAAAAAAGCAATCTTCGTCGGCGCCGTCAGGACATCGCAGCATGGCGATACGGCGGCCTTTCAGGTGCTCGAGCATATAGGGGGCGATAGACTCGTAATAATGGGCCAGATCGGACTTGGTGGTCTTGGGTGGGCGCAGGACGGTGCGGTCTGGATGGGTGAGGGTGACGTGGCCGATGCGCTCTGGCGTGTTGCTTTGCATACGGAGACTGGTCATGGCGTGTTCCCGAGAGTCAAAGGTGGGATATGGGGTTTGCTCAGGTGCGCTTGATTACACTGATGTTGCCGTCCGCTTCGATATAGGCGCGGTGTACCTGATTGACATCGTCGACGCCATGCTGGCGTAGCTCGCTCAGTAGTTCGTCTTTGGTGATGAATTCTTTGCGCAGGCTGCGCAGGCGGATCTGGCCGTCTTGAACGAGACAGACGCGATCCGCGGTGAGAAGCCGCCCGATAGGTTTGACGTAATAGGCGAGGCGGTCGATGGCGACAGTCCAGCCGATGATGGTCGCGACCAGGATCATGCCATCGGTGATGGACTGGTATTGGCCTGCCATGCCGTTTTGTGCCGCGTCGGCGATCAGGACCAATACCAGCATGTCTGCGATTCCCACTGAGCCTACGTCTCGTCTGCCTGCCATTCTGAGCAGTAGAAAGATGAACCAATACATGAGGCTGCCGCGGATGATGATCTCTACCGGCGACATCGAGAGGGAAAACATGGTCGTCCAGTCGGGCTGCATATTCTGCTCTTTCAGTATGTAGGTATGTGCGGGGAGCAAGTTTCGGGCCTGAGGAAAAACTGCTTTGCATTGCTGCATTCAGGCGGTAAGGTGAGTCAGGCCGATGACCGGGGCATGCGGCTTGCGTACGCCGGTCGGACGTCTTTGCTTTTCAGGAGAACGTAGTGAGTCTAAGCATGCACGTTCCGCAGCCCCCGCATCCGAATCCCGGCCGGCCGACCATCCCGCCAGAGATTCCCCCGGAGAACCCACCAGAGATCCCACCCGACGGTCCTCCTGACACGCCGCCTGGCGAACCTCCGATCACCCCGCCTCATGAGCCGCCGACGGATCCGCCACGCGAGCCGCCCACTCAGCCGCCACAGAACCCCGAAACAGACGAGCCGGAGGTGGATCTTCCTCCTGCGGAATCGCCGATCCGGCATCAGGTGTCGCAGGGCGGCATATCGACTGCATTGCGCGTCAATGGCGTGAATCACGCGTTGACACTGGACCCCCGCGCCACGTTGCTGGACACCTTGCGCGAGTCCCTCCATCTGACGGGCACCAAAAAGGGCTGTGACCATGGTCAATGTGGCGCCTGTACGGTGCATGTCGATGGCAGGCGGGTCAACGCCTGTCTGGTGCTGGTGGTGACCCTGCACGGCCGGGACGTCACGACCATCGAGGGCCTGGGCAGCGCCGAGTCGCTGCATCCGTTGCAGGCTGCATTTGTCGAGCATGACGGCTATCAGTGCGGCTACTGCACGGCAGGGCAGATCATGTCAGCCGCCGCGTTGCTGCACGAGCCCTGCGGTGACAGCGACGGCGAAGTGCGTGAGCTGATGAGCGGCAACATTTGCCGCTGCGGAGCGTATGCAAACATTGTTGCCGCCATCCAGGACGTCCGCGGAAAAGGGTAGACGCATGCACCAGTTTCAATACACACGCGCGGCCGATATCGATGCTGCGCTGCGCTTGTTGGCGACACAAGGGGACGGCCCGCCGCCGCGATTGCTGGCGGGCGGCACGACGCTCGTGGATCTGATGAAACTCGATGTCGAGACACCGGCACATATCATCGACATCAATGGTCTGGGCCTGAACGAGATCGAGGTATTGGCCGACGGACGCACTCGCATCGGCGCCCTGGTGCGCAATGCCGACCTGGCGCGCGATGATCGCATCACGGCCCACTATCCCGTTCTGTCGCAGGCGCTGCTGTCGGGCGCGTCGGCGCAGTTGCGTAACATGGCCACCACCAGCGGGAATCTCCTGCAGCGTACACGCTGCGTTTATTTTCGTGATCGGGCGGCTCGCTGCAACAAGCGTAATCCGGGTAGCGGCTGCGATGCCATCGGCGGTCATAACCGCAATCTGGCGATTTTGGGTACCAGCGAACATTGCATCGCGAGCAACCCGTCGGACATGAACGTTGCCTTGATGGCGCTCGATGCCACCGTGCACGTGCAGGGCCCGGATGGCAGGCGTGATATCGCACTGCGCGATTTTTATCTGCTGCCCGGCGATACGCCTCAACGTGAGACAGTGCTGCAGCCTGATGAGCTGATCACGCATGTGAGTCTGCCCGCCAGCGGTATGGGCGGGCATTCTTGCTATCTGAAACTGCGCGACCGCGCTTCGTATGAGTTCGCGCTGGTGTCGGCCGCCGTGGTGCTGCACGTGCGTGATGCACGTATCCTGGCCGCGAGTATTGCGCTGGGTGGTGTGGGCACACGGCCATGGCGCTGCCCGTTGGCGGAGCGGGAACTGGTGGGTCAGCTGCCCAGTGCTGCGCTGTATCAACAAGCCGCACAGTCGGCCTTGCAAGGTGCAGTCGCGCAAAGTGAGAACGGTTTCAAGATCGAGCTCGCGCGCCGTTGCCTGATCCACACTCTGTCCACGGCTCTGCCACCGCAATAAGGACACGCATAATGGTTCAATCTATGTTTGCCCATCCTGATGCCATCGGCCAGCCCAGCGTGCGCATCGATGGGCCGCTCAAAGTCAGCGGCACAGCGCGCTACGCCGCCGATTTCATGCTGCCCGATATGCTGTACGCCGTGCCCGTGTGCGCCACCATCGCGCATGGCCGCGTTGCCGGACTGGATGCACAGGCCGTCGAGATAATGCCTGGCGTGCACGCGGTCATCCACCATGGCAACCGGCCACCGCTCTATCGCGCCACCAGCGGCACGATAGACGAGGCCCGTCCACCGCTGGATGACAATGTCGTTCGCTACTATGGTCAATACGTGGCGCTCGTTGTCGCCGATACCCTCGAGCAAGCGCAGGCCGCCGCCAATGCGGTTCATGTCAGTTACGACGCCGATACGCCTGATGTCTCGCCGCCTGGACAGGGAGACATCTCGGCGCAGAGCGATGAGGCGTCTCGCTCGGTCGGCGTCGAAGGCGAGGCATCTCTCACCATTGAAAGCGAACGAGGCGATGCGCCAGCCGCCTATGCAAGCGCCGCGGTGCAGATCGATGCGGTCTACACCACGCCGGTCGAGACCCATAATGCGATGGAGCTTCACGCCTGTGTTGCCGCATTCGATGGGCAGGCCTATACGTTGTACGAGTCCACGCAGGGCGTCGTGAACCACCGCGATGTGGTGGCACAGATGCTGGGTACCGGCAAAGAAAACGTGCGGGTGATATCGCATTACCTGGGCTCTGGGTTCGGAGGCAAGCTGTGGCCGTGGCCGCACTCATTGCTGGCGGCAGCCGCCTCGCGTTTACTGGGCCGGCCCGTCAAGGTGGTGATCAGCCGCGCGATGACGTTCCAGAGTGCCGGGCATCGTCCTTATACTCACCAGCACATGCGGCTGGGTGCGACGCGGGAGGGCAGGCTGGTGTCGGTACAGCATCACTACCTGAGTCAGGCATCGATGCTGGATGACTACCGGGAACGGTGCGGCCAGGCAACGCCACGCATGTACAGCACGCCCAATCTGCAAGTGTGCTGGGGATTGGCGCGACGCCACGTGGGAGCACCCACCTCGATGCGGGGCCCGGGCGCCGTGCCGGGAATGTATGCGTTGGAATCGGCCATGGATGAATTGGCTGTAGCGCTGCAGATCGATCCGGTGGCGTTGAGGCTGCGCAATGAACCGCAGCACGACGAAGGTACTGGCCTGCCGTTTTCGTCGAGGCACCTGCGTGAATGCTTGCAGCAGGGGGCCGAGCGATTCGGCTGGCATTATCGCCAGCCTGCAGTAGGCGCCATGCACCGCGGCGACGAGGTGTTGGGCTGGGGCATGGCCGCATGTTCATGGCCCGGTTTACGCATGCCTACGGATGCCAGCGTCAGTTTGCATGCCGATGGCTCGGCCCGACTGGTCTGCGCGACGCAAGATATCGGTACTGGCACGTACACGATCCTGGCGCAACTGGTGAGCGCCGAGACCGGCATCGCGCTGGAGCGGATACAGGTCGGTCTGGGCGATACGCAATTTCCGCCGGGACCGGTATCAGGCGGATCGGCCGCCACCTCGTCGATTGTGCCAGCCGCGCTCGAGGCTACGCGCAAAGCGGTGAGGGCGGCCTGCCGCTTGGCTGTAGACACAGAGGGACCTTACGCCGGTCAGGCGGAACAGAGCTTGACGATGCGGCACGGCCGTATCTGCGTTGCTGATGACAAAGCCGATGCGGGTGTGCCGCTGGCTCAGGTATTCGCGAGGACTGGCGTGGCCAGCGTGGCGGGCGACGGCCATGGCGGCAGCGGCAAGGCACTGAAGAAGCAGTACTCGATCAGTTCGTATGGCGCACATTTCGTAGAGGTCGCGTGGCATCCGGCGACGGCGCGTCTGCGCGTCGCTCGCGTCGTGACGGTCATCGACGGCGGACGCGTTGTGAATCCCCGCACCGGCCGCAACCAGATCGAAGGCGCCATCGTCATGGGCGTAGGGATGGCGATGTTGGAACAGACGCATTACGACACGCGGTCGGGCGCGCCTGTCAACAGCAACCTCGCCGACTACATCATGGCAACCCACGCCGATGCGCCGCAATTAGATGTCAGTTTTCTGGATTATCCCGACCTCATCTGGAATGAGGTGGGCGCACGTGGTATCGGCGAAATAGGCTTGGCTGGGATAGCCGCCGCCATCACCAATGCGGTCTACCATGCCACCGGCGTACGGGTACGCAGCCTGCCGGTGCGTATCGAAGATCTACTGTGAGGGCGCTATGCGCACGCGCTGGCACGCGACATGCGGGTAAGACGACTCCTACTCAACAGGAGGTCATTATGAAGTTAAGAATGTTTGCGTTGCCCATCATCGCCGTCGGCCTGGTGCTGGGGGGCTGCAGCCATCGTACTCACGACGGCGACAGCACCTACGACCGTCCGGGGTATCAGAACTCCGCACCACCCCCGCCGCCCGCCACCATGCCGGACAACAACAGCAATACTCCGAGCCCGGCTTACCCCTCCTCGGGTGGCTCACGCTGAGCCGCTATGCGACACGACCGCCCGCCGAGAGCGGGCGGCTCGCGCGTATCTCGTTTCCAGCTCGATCAGCGATTTGCCGTATAGCCCAGCATCCGACTGATGGCCTGGGCTTCTCGGCGTACCGCCTGACCTATTACTCCGTCCGGGGAGGGGTCGAATCCGCCGGATGCGCCTAAAGCGGTCAGTACCGCACGAGGGCGGCCCGTATAGTCGTAGAGGGGGGCGGCGACGGCGCTGATACCGGGCAGATTGGTATCGCGCACCGACGCGCAACCAGCATCCCGCACGGATTGACGCAGCACCTCGATAGGATCGTCGGCGTCCAGCAGCGCGCGCTGTGCGGGCGTGGCTGCCTGTAATTCTGAGCGGACCATTGCCGATACCTCGCGGTCATTCAACGCAGCCAGCAACGCGCGGCCGGTGGCCGACCAGAGTATGGGCAGTACAGAGCCCACCCGCACATTGACGGTGACGGGCAGGCCGGGCTCTTCAAAGCGAACGATGGTGGGCCCTTTGTTGCCCATCACTGCGACAAAGCAGGTGACCTCGAGCTCCTCGCGCAACCGTATCAGAGAGGCCTCCGCCATGCGGATAGGGTCCGCCTGCCGCATCGCCGCCAATCCCAGCAGCAACGTTTCCAGGCCCAGAAAATATTGCTGGGTAGAAGTGTCCTGGTTCACCAGGCCGCCTTCCGCGAGGCTCACGAGATAACGGTGCACTTTGGCGGGGCTTTCGTCGATATGCGAGGCGATCAGTGTCAGGCTCGCGCGTCCTCCCAGACTGCCTAACGCCTTGAGGATGGCGGTACCGGTTTCGGCAGCCTGCACCCGTTGGCGGCGTTCGCGTGGGCGGGCGGAGGCAGGGGCAGCGGACGGAGGGTTCATAGGGAGCATAGAGGGGCAGAGGACACGAGGACAGGTTATCCCGTATTGACGATTTACGCATAGCGTATAGAATTTACGCAAAATAAGCTACGCCTTGCAGCCACAACACAACGGAGACAATCATGCCCTTTGGCCGTTTCACTCGCGCGTTCGCCTGTTCCCTTCTCACATTGACGGCGGCGGCGCCTGCGCTTGCCGACGGCTATCCGTCCAAGCCGATTCGTTGGATCGTGCCGTATGCCGCCGGCGGCGGCTCGGATTTTCTGGCGCGTACGATCAGCCAGGGCTTGTCGCCGAAGTTGGGGCAAACCATCGTGGTGGACAACAAGCCGGGCGGCAATACGGCGATTGGCGCTTCGGAAACAGCACGTTCGGCACCGGACGGCTACACCATGCTGTCGGCTGACAACGGCACCCTGGTTTTCAATCCGGCCTTGTACGCCAAGCTTTCCTACGACCCTGAAAAAGACTTGGCGCCTGTGACGCTGCTGGGGAAATTCCCGATGATTCTGGTCGCGGGCCCGGCGCTGAAGGCCACGGATGTAAAGGGCTTCCTCGCCGAGGTAAAGGCCAGTCCCAAGGGCATGGATTACGCGTCGGCCGGCGCCGGCAGTCCGCATCATTTGGCGATGGAGTTGCTCAAGGTGGAAACCGGCGCGAATCTCGTGCACGTACCGTATCGAGGTGCCGCACCATCGCTGGCGGATGTCGCGGGCGGGCAAGTTCCCGTCATGATGGTCGATTTGGCTGCTGGCGCCGGTTTCATCAAGGGTGGCAAGGTCCGCGCCCTGGCAGTGGCGAACCCGACCCGTTTGCCGCAGCTGCCTGACGTGCCGACCTTTGCCGAGCTGGGCTACAAGAATGTCGAAGCATCGGCTCAGGTGGGTATCGTTGTCCCCGCCGCTACGCCGAAGCCGATCATCGACAAGCTGAACCAACAATTGGTAGAGACGATCAAAGATCCCACGATTCGTCAGAAACTCGTCGATTTCGGAATCGAGCCGGTGGGTGATACCCCCGCAGAGTATGCCGCGCTGCTGAAAGACGAGCGCGTTCGCTGGCACAAGCTGATTCGCGATCTGAATATCAAACTGGATTAATCGCCGCTCGCGCATTACCGCATTACAGGAACGACGTTATGTCATCACGTTTCAATCAAGGACAAACCCAGGTCGAGGGGCAACGCCCAGAGCCCCGTGATACGTTGGGTGCCATGTATTCCCAAAGCCAGAACCCGGCATCTCGCGGGGGCTGTCCCGTCCATCAGATGACTAACGCCGCTCCCTCGGGCTGCCCCGTACACGTGAGTCCGCGTGCCGCCGAGTTCGACCCGTTTGGCGACGCCTATCAGCAGGATCCGCCGGATTATGTCCGCTGGGCGCGCGAGCAGGAGCCGGTGTTTTACAGCCCCAAGCTCGGCTATTGGGTCGTGACGCGCTACGAGGATATCAAGGCGATCTTTCGCGACAACATCACGTTCAGTCCATCGATTGCGCTTGAGAAAATCACGCCGACAGGGCCCGAGGCGAACGCCGTGCTGGAATCCTATGGCTATGCCATGAACCGCACGCTGGTCAACGAGGACGAGCCGGCGCACATGCCGCGGCGTCGCGCATTGATGGAGCCTTTCACACCAGAGGCCCTCAAGCACCACGAGCCGATGGTGCGTCGTTTGACGCGCGAGTATGTGGACCGATTCATCAACGACGGGCGTGCGGATCTCGTTGACCAGATGCTGTGGGAAGTGCCCTTGACAGTGGCGTTGCATTTCCTCGGTGTCCCCGAGGAGGACATGGATCTGCTGCGTCAATATTCGATTGCGCACACGGTCAATACGTGGGGCCGGCCCAAACTGGAAGAACAAGTCGCGGTCGCGCATGCCGTGGGAAATTTCTGGCAATTAGCGGGAAAAATCCTGGACAAGATGCGCCAGGATCCCGATCAACCGGGCTGGATGCAATACGGGATACGCAAGCAAAAGGACTATCCCGATGTGGTCACGGACTCTTATCTGCATTCGATGATGATGGCTGGCATCGTCGCGGCACATGAGACGACGGCGAATGCATCGGCGAATGCTTTCAAATTGCTGCTGCAGCACCCGGACGCGTGGCGTGATATCTGCGAAGACCCCTCGCTGATTCCCAACGCCGTAGAGGAATGCCTGCGTCACAACGGCTCTGTCGCGGCATGGCGGCGGTTGGTCACGCGCGATACGAATATTGCGGGAACGCCGATTACCGCAGGTTCGAAGCTATTGATCGTCAGCTCGTCGGCAAATCATGATGAACGTCATTTTGCCGATGCGGATCTGTTCGATATCCGGCGTGAAAACGCCAGCGATCAATTGACCTTTGGCTATGGTTCGCATCAATGCATGGGCAAGAATCTGGCCCGCATGGAGATGCAGATATTCCTCGAGGAGTTCACGCGCCGTTTGCCTCATATGCGGTTGGCCGACCAGGCATTTACGTATGTGCCGAACACGTCGTTCCGGGGGCCGGAGCATGTGTGGGTGGAATGGGATCCTCGTCAGAATCCAGAGCGTGCGCAACCCGAGATTTTGTCGCGTCGCCAAGCGGTGCGTATTGGCGAGCCGTCTACGCATGCGGTGACGCGGCCGGTGGTGGTGGAGCGCGCCGATCCGGTCGCTGAAAATATCGTGATGCTGACCTTGGCCTCGCCTGATGGAAAGGCGCTGCCGCGCTGGACGCCTGGGGCTCACATTGATGTCGAGTGCGGCGACACGGGGATGTCTCGTCAGTATTCGCTGTGCAGCGATCCTGCAGAAACTGGCCGTCTGCAGATTGCGGTATTACGAGAAACAGAAAGCCGCGGTGGATCTGCCTGGGTGCATGAGTACGCGAAGCCGGGTACGCGTTTGCGTATTCGTGGTCCGCGCAGTCATTTCCGATTGGATGAGACGACGCCTCGTGCGGTCTTTATTGCCGGTGGCATAGGTATTACACCGATCAGCGCGATGGCCCGCCGTGCGCGCGATCTGGGCATTGATTACGAACTGCATTACAGCGGCCGCTCCCGTGACGGCATGGCGTTGTTGGCTCAACTGCAGCAGTTGCACGGTGAACGTTTGCGTGCCTATGTCTCGGCAGAGGGCACGCGCAATGATTTCGCGGCATTGTTGGCGCAGCCTGTGGCTGGCACACAGGTGTATGCGTGTGGTCCGGAGCGCATGTTAGAGGCTTTGAAACCGGCCTGCGCGCATTGGCCGGAGGATACGCTGCGGGTGGAGCATTTTCATTCCACGCTGGGGTCGTTGGATCCGTCTAAAGAACAGGCGTTTGAGGCGGAGCTCAAGGACTCTGGGTTGGTGGTTACTGTGCCGGCGGATCAGACGCTGTTGACGGCGCTACGGGCGGCTAATATCGATGTGCAAAGCGACTGCGAAGAGGGTCTCTGCGGGTCGTGTGAGGTGCGGGTGTTGGCGGGGGATATTGATCATCGGGATGTGGTGTTGACTCGGGCTGAGCGTGAGGGGAATGGCAAGATGATGAGTTGCTGTTCTCGGGCTCGGAGCGGGGGGCGGATTGTGTTGGAGTTGTAGGTAGCTTGGCTACGCGATTCCACTAAGAATTCGCCCCGCGGCGCTAACCCCCCACCAAGACGCTTCTTCAAAAACCGAATATCCAGACAAATCGGCATGGGCAAACAAGACAGCGCCGTCGGTCTCTCGCAACGCAGCCAAGCCAGGGTTATTTAAATAACCAGGCACAGGCGTTGCCATTGCATGCCCCCGCACCGTGACATCGAGCCGTCGAGTGTGTCGCCAGAAGTCATCACCATAGACCGTCAGCAAGTCAGTGGCGGCCTCGACACGTAAGGCTTCGGGGCTGGCCTGGGTTAACCACTCCCGTGCTTGATCAGGGGTGAAGCGGCTTAACGCTTGATAAGCAGAGAAAACGGTACGTGGAGACGGCGCTACGCGCAGCAGCTGATGTGTCGAGACCACGTAGCCGAGTGCATTGCCCTGGTAGACCACGTTATCCCAGGACAATGGTTCGCCTTCTGCCTCTTTGGGATAACCGTCCATCACAAAATTCGAGACCAACCAAGCCGCATGTGGACTCGTGTGAATAGCAGGGTCATATCCATACGCGCGAATATCGGGCAATAGACGCTGGGCGACAAACAACGGCATTGCACAGACAACGCGTTGTGCATGAATGGTATAGGCTGATTCATGGCCATCGAGACACAAGATTTCCACCTTGCCACGAGTCTCTATGATACGGGCTGCCGTCCCAGGCAATAGCCAATTCGTATGGCCCAGTTTGCGCGTAATCGCATCGCACATCAGCCGGGATAGCGTTGCCAGACCATCCGGCCACGTCAAAACAGCGCCATCGGCGGCGTTCGCGGCATGGCCATCGCGGCTGGCGAAATAGTGCAGGCCGGCCCACGCCGAGACACTGTCGATACCAGCACCGTAGTCGTCGCGCGTGCAGTAATTCAAGTACCAAAGCAAGGCCGGCGACGTGTAGCGTTCGCGGTCCAGCCATTGGCGGAACGTAAGCGTGTCCAGTTCGCGCCAGACAGGATCCTGCGACGATAACGACAACGGGATGGCAAAGACCTTGCGTCCGTCCCGCCCGCGTGAGGTGCGCAGCGTTTCGGTATAGGCAATAAAACGGTGATGCTGCGCGACATCGGCCGCGGGCAGGCCAGTCATGGGCAGCAGGTCGCTTTCCCAACGGCCATGGCGATACAGACGTTCTTGCGGCGAGTGAGCCAGTATCGACTCATCGTAATAGGGACGTTCGGTATCCGCCCCGTGCTGAATGATCCCGAAATCCGCCAGCATCTCGCGAACGTGAGCGGATTCCAATGACGGCAGTGGTAGGTAATGGGCGCCGGTCGGATAGACCAGGTCTTCGAATTGCCCGCCAGCGGCATTCCCTGTGAATTCAGGGCCCTGGACCACGACGAAATGGGTGTGCCCTTCGCGGACGAGTTTCCATGCACAAGATAGACCGGCGATGCCTGATCCGAGAATCGCCACGTCGTGATACCGGTCGGCCGCGGATGACGGTAACGCAGCGCCATCACGCAAGCGGTGGCCGGTTTCCATGCCAGGATAGTGGACCTGCGCCGGGATCTCCACAATGCGAGACCGGTAATAGCCCGCGACGCCCGCCACAGCCGCCGTCGCGGCGCTTATCAGAAAGCTGCGCCGCCGCATTATGCGGGCCCACTCAGGATGGGCGCGCGGGAAATCGAGAGGATCCCATCACGATGGGGTCGCCCAAGCGCGATATCCTGTTTCATCACCGTATGACCTGACGCCAATCTTCGTCGAAGTAACGCACGAGAGATTGCTCGTTCAAACGATTCGGCGGCATCGCCAGCGCGGGCATATCCGCTGGGAAATGGAATAGCTCCTTTATCGCGGCGCTGTCCAGGTAGCGCGTGGGGACAGTCAGTTTTTCCGGGACAGTGTAGTCCTTGCGCTTGCTCGCCAGGATAAAGCCCCAGTCACCGAAGGACGGCACGTACACATGATAGGGCCAAGTATGCAGGCCGGCTTCTTTCAATGTGGCGTCGATGCTCCAGAACGAACGGGGCGCGAAATAGGGTGAGGTGGACTGGATCACCATATAGCCGCTTTCTGCCAGATGCCGGGCCATCAGGTGATAGACCGGCACCGAATACAAACGGCCCAGGCCGAAATTCGATGGATCGGGAAAATCGACCACAATGAAATCGTAGACGTCCGCATGGCTTTCCAGCCAGCGGCCTGCGTCTTCGTTGATGACGGTCACGCGCGGATCGTTCAGGGCATTGTGATTCAGCTTGACGAGCGGTTCTGAGCGCATGAACAGCCCCGTCATGGCTGGGTCCAGATCGACTAGCGTGACGTGCTCGATCTGCTTGTGCTTGAGGATCTCGCGCACGGCCAAACCGTCGCCGCCGCCCAGCACCAGGACATTGCGTGCCCAGGGCAGGGCCTCCAGACCAGGGTGTACCAGCGACTCGTGATAACGATGCTCGTCGCGCGAGGAGAATTGCAGGTTGCCGTTGATATACAAGCGCAAATCATCATGCCAACGCGTGATGGCCAGCCGCTGATACTGGGTGGTTTCCGCGTGGATGATTTCGTCGCCATACAGGCCTTTCTCGGCCCATGCCGTCATGTGGCCAGAATAGGCAAAACCCAGTGTCAGCACGCCCAGTATCACCGAACAACGTAGCGCACGTTCTGCGGGCCGGCGTACCTCTGTGCGAAACAGCCACGTCGTCCACAACGCGACACCGGCATTGAGCATGCCAAACAGGAAACTGGTGCGCAGCAACCCTAGACGAGGCGCTAACAGCAGCGGGAAGACGAGCGAAACAGCCAGAGCGCCCAGATAATCGAAAGTCAGCACACGGCTGACGATTTCGCGAAACTCGGCTTTGCGCTGGTTGAAAATCCGCATGACCAGCGGAATTTCCATGCCAACCATCAATCCAATAATGAAGACCGCGGCATACAGCGCCGCGCGAAAAGGCGCCGACAACCAGGCAAAGACCAGGAACAGCGCCGCCGCGGAGACGCCGCCCAGCAGGGCGACCAGCATTTCGACATCGATAAATCGATTCAAAACGTCTTCATCTTTTACATATTTTGACAGCCACGAGCCGATGCCCATCGCAAACAGATAGCATCCGATGACGGAGGAAAATTGCAGGATGGAGTCGCCGAGCAAATAGCTGGCCAGGGCACTGCTGATGAGCTCGTAGCCTAGGCCGCAAGAGGCGACAATCAGGACTGACAGGATGAGGACGCGGTCGCGCATGGGTATTCCGGGGCAAGGTGCGCGCAGTATATCCAACCGCGCTATATACTGCGCACAAACTAGGAAAAGGGAAGAGATGGAACTGCATCCTGTGCTGCTCTATTTGGTGTATATCGTTTCGGCTTTGGCCATGCTCGGGGTCTTTACGGCGATCTATACGGCCATCACCCGCTATAACGAATTCGCCTTGGTGCGCGCCGGCAATATCGCGGCCCTGTTGTCGTTTGGCGGTGCGTTGCTGGGATTCAGTTTGACTGTATGCGTCAGTATTGCGGTGCACGCCACCTTTGTGATGTTTCTCGTATGGGGTTTTGCCGCGATGGCGGTGCAGATCGTTGTCTATGCCGTGGTTTCGCGCGGGATACGCGGGATGAATGAGGCCATCGAGGAAAACAACATCGCCATGGGCGGCCTGTTGGGCCTGATTTCGCTGTCGGCAGGCGTAGTGAATGCTGGGTGCTTGACCTGATAGGGAATATCGCCGCGCACTGACACGCTGATTGGGGTGTTGTGCGGTGCACGATATGCCCGGCATGTTTTTATCTTTCGGAAAGGAGTCTCGTATGGGTCTCGGTTCATTTATCCGCAAACAGTTTATCGACATCCTGCAATGGAATGAGGACACCGATGGCGTGCTCGCCTGGCGTCATCCCATGCAGGATTTTGAAATCCAATACGGCGCCAGCCTGACCGTGCGCGAGTCGCAGATGGCGGTGTTCGTCAACGAAGGCCAGATCGCGGACGTGTTCGGTCCCGGTATGTACAAGCTGACGACGCAGACGCTGCCGGTGCTGACGTACCTGAAAAACTGGGACAAGCTCTTTGAGTCGCCGTTCAAGTCGGATGTGATTTTCTTCAGCACCCGGCTGCAACTGGGACGGCGCTGGGGCACTGCGCAACCGGTGACGATACGCGACAGCGAGTTCGGCATGGTGCGGCTGCGCGCCTTTGGGGTGTATTCGTACCTGATTTCCGACCCGGCCAAGTTCTATCGCGAAATCAGCGGCACGCGCGATGTCTTTACCGTCGATGATCTGGAACTGCAACTGCGCAATATGGTAGTGGCAGCCATGACGACGGCGCTGGGCGGATCGAACGTCGCTTTCCTGGATATCGCGGCCAATCAGGGCCTGATGTCACAAAAAATCGCCGAGGCGCTGGGGCCGGTGTTTGACCGGTACGGCGTCAAGCTCGATAACTTCACCGTCGAAAACGTGTCCCTGCCCGAGGAACTGCAAAAGGCGCTGGATACGCGGATCTCGATCGGGATGACGGGGGATCTGGGCAAGTACACCCAATACCAGACTGCCAGTTCCATTCCGATGGCGGCGCAGAACGAAGGCGGTATTGCAGGCATCGGTGCTGGCCTGGCCGCGGGTGCGGCGTTGGGGCAAACCATGGCGCAGGGGCTGGTTCCCGGGGCTGGTGCAGCGGCGCCAGGTACCGCAGCCGGCGCCGGCGCAGCAGCCGGTGCTGCGGCAGGATCCGCTGGCGCCGATCCAGTCCAACGCCTGCAACAGCTGAAGGATCTGCTGGACAAAGGACTGATCACCATTGCGGACTACGACTCGGCCAAAGCCGAGGTGCTCAAGAAACTCACCAGTTAATACACGATGCAGCAGGTTCTGTGTCCGCAGTGCGGCGCACCGGTCAAATTTACCTCCACGGCTTCGGTCATGGCGGTGTGCGGGGCATGCCGCAGCACCTTGCTCAAAGACGCCGAATCGGTCAAGCGGGTCGGCGAAATGGCCGATGTGCTGGAGGATTATTCCCCGATCTGTCTTGGGGCCGCCGGGATCTACGACAAAAAGCGTTTTGACGTCATCGGACGCATTCAGATGCGCTACGACGACGGCTTTTGGAACGAGTGGTATATCTGGTTCGACGATGGCACGGACGGTTGGCTGTCGGATGCTTCGGGCCAATATGCGGTGACACACACGCGGCGGACAAAGAACCCGCCAGAGTTTCCATCGTTCGACAGCATCAAGCCCGGCGGCGTGTTCAAACTGGATGGCCAGATTTTTGTGGCCTCTGACGTCCGCACTTGCCGTGCGACGGGTGCGCAGGGCGAATTGCCCTTTGTGCCCGGAGACGGCTGGCAAGCCCGCGTTGCCGATTATCGCAGTGTCAATGCCTTTTTGACGCTCGACTATTCCGACGGCGACACGCCCGCACTCTATGTAGGCAGGGCGTTTGAGCTGTCGGACATGCAGGCAGCATCGTTGCGCAGCGACGCGCAGGTCGAGGAGACAGCAGGGCGTTTTCGCGGCAAAATCCATGCGCTGGACTGTCCGAACTGCGGGGCACCGATCAGCTTTGTCGCGGCGATGGCGACCCAGGTGGTGTGCCCGTCCTGCATGGCGGTGGTGGATTGTGCCGAAGACACGGCCAAGGTCATCGAGCAACAACGCAAGCTCAAATCCATCAAGACCACGTTGGCCCTGGGCGCAAAGGCAAAGATCGATGGCGCCGAATACACCTTGATCGGTTTGTTGAAATGCGAAGATCCCGATCCAGAGGAGCCCTCCAACTGGATCGAGTATTTGCTGTTCAATTCCCAAAAAGGTTTTCTCTGGCTGGTCGAATCCGAGGATGGCTGGGAGCGCGTGCATGTCTGCGACACCTGGCCCACGCGCAACAACAACAGCAGCGTCAATTGGCTGGGCAAGCCCTACCGGAAACTATACGACTATACGTCCAGGGTCACGCTGGCCTTGGGGGCCTTCAATTGGCGCGTCAAGGTCGGTGACACCACCCAGATCTCGGATTACCAATCCGGTGGCCGCAAATTGACGCGTGAAGAATCCCAGAACGAATTAGGATGGTCCGCGTCGTCGCCGGTCAATCCGGTCACATTGGCCGAATGGTTCGGTCAACCCGAACTGGCCAAGCAGAAGGCCTATTCCTCGGGCAGCAGCGTCACGGGTTATCGAACCTGGGCCGGCCGCGCCACGATTGCCATGCTGTTCTTCAATTTCTTTGATATTTTCACTGGCAAGCTGCCTTTCTTGATCATGGGCGTGATCATGTTGTGGATCCCCGCCGTGTTGGCGGACAAGTTTTTCGGACAGGGCGACTGATCGATGGGAAAGGTTCTGTACATTATCTATGCCGCCTTTGTCGTGCTGACAATGTCCATCGGCCCCACCACATCGAGCGGCGGGTCCAGTTCGTGGGGTGGGTCCAGCGGTTCCGGCTGGTCTTCTGGCGGCAGTCATAAATGATCGTGCATGCGACCTGCGGCCGTCATGTGCTGGCTGACCTGCGTGGGATAGCTGTGCCGCTATTGACGGACGCCGAGGCTTTGCAAAACGCCTTGATTCAGGCAGCGCAACATGCCGGCGCGCATGTACTGGGTGCGCATTTCCACCATTTCGGCGAGCAAGCCGGCGTCACCGGTGTGGTAATGCTGAGCGAATCGCACATCAGTATCCATACCTGGCCCGAACATGGTTTTGCGGCGTTGGATATATTCATGTGCGGCCAGGCGCAACCCGAACTCGCATTGCAGCATATCCGCGAGGCGCTCAGGCCCGGCAGCGAGCATGTTACTTCTGTAGAGCGAGGCTGAAGGCCTGCACGCAACGGCGGCTGTTGCAGGGCGGGTCCGTGATGCCAGCCGTTGAACGCAGTGCCCGTCTGTGACGACTACTGCGCCTCGGCGTCGTAGATCACCGCAACGCGGGCAAAGTTGGCGCCGTGCTGTTTGACGTCGAATTGAAACGGCACGCTTTCGCCCGGCTTGAGCGCCGGCACGCGCAGTTCCTCATAGCGTGCACCCGTCAGATGATCTTTGGCATCGTACAGGCTGACCCATACGCGGATCTCGTCGACGTCGCTTTGTGACTCATTGAGCACACGGCCGAACACCGTCACATACTTGTACTGATAGCGGTACGTAAAATTCAAGGTGCCACCGCCAATGCCTGCATCGGTTTTCTCGATGGTGACTTTCAGTTTGGGGCGCGGACCGGGCAGGGCGGCGCGTTTGGCCGGCTGCCAGTTTGCCTTGATTTCGGTGATCTTGTTAAAGCGTTCGCCCGTGAACACCATGGGCACGTGCTCGCCAGGATAGATCGTGCTGGGCATCGTCCACTCGTGACGCAACCCGATCGCCGTCGATCCCTCGAAAAACGCCATCGTCACGTTGGGATCGACCATGATGGTGTCTTTGCTGGTGTTGACGAACTCCAGATACAGCTGCGAACGCCCGATTTCATTGGGCAACCGATGCGGATCGACGACAGTCATGGCTGAACTGTCGAAAAACTTGAAGTTCTCGTCCAGCAATTCTTCGGTACTGAGGCGCAAATGGTCGATGACCCGTACATTGGCCGGGTCGACGCGAATGATGCGAGAGGGACTGGGTGTCGGTGGGACCTCTGTCGCCTGTGCAAACACCAACGAGGGAATCATGCCGGCCAGCAGCGCGGCGGTGTAGCGGCTAGCCTTCACTTTGCACCATATAGTCATAGGACGCGACTTTCTCGTCGCTGAACATGTCGCAACGCACGTCGAACGGCGTGGCGGCATTGGGCCCCAGCTCATTGGCGACGCCATAACCTGAACCCACGCCAATGATGCGGCCGTCCTTGCCGTACAGAGTGACGACAATTCTGGCGCTGCGCGCGGTGCCCATCTCGATGTTGCGCGCCAGACCCACCAAACGATAGGTGCCGTCATTGAGGACGAGCTGCACCTTTTCGGCCACCACGGCGCGGCTGATACGGCTGGTCGGCGAGACGCGTTGGACTTTCAATTCGTAGCGCGTAAACGGCTCGTCGGGCATCGACAAGCGGACAGGCGCATATTCGCCAGGCAGCAGCGTGTTGGCGATCGTCGAGCCCGAGGTGCTGCTCAGCGTCAAGGCATCCCGGTAAAAGGTCGCCGATACGTTCGGTGCGCTGATGTCGCGGCCGGTGTCGTTGTGCATGAGCATGACCAGCTCGCGGCCGCGATTGGTCTTGATGTCCTGTACATCGGTGAGCTTGACCAGACCTGGATCGATGGGCTTTTCAGGCTCGTACCGGGGGGTGGGCGTACTCGAGTCGTGCAGCAGCGTCATCACCAGCGGCACCAGAAAGATCGCCGCCACGGCGACGATAATGATCGCAATCGCAGCCGGCTTGATTTGCACCGGCGTTGGCTGCGGTTGCTGCATGCCTCGCAGGATTTTTTCCAGGCGCTGGGCGACATCGTCCTCGACCAGCGTGACGGCCTGGCAGTGATTGCAGCGATACTCGTTGGTCGCGAGCTTGGTGAACTGGCTGCTGCCACAGGTGGAGCAGGTCAGTGTGATGGTGTTGATGGTGGTGCGTTTGGTGGGCATGCGCGCGGCCCCGCTTGGCGCGGGCAGGGTGATCATCCTGGGGCGCAAGGATAACCCGGGACGCAGAATGTCGCGGGGCGCGCTCGCATCAAAATATTACAAAATGCGAATAAAAGCAGGGCACTATCGTAAACGGGGTGTCTTGGCATATGCGCTATGCGACGGTTATAAGGGCAATTCAGTGCCTCTCGCCACTAGCCCCAAGGAGTGCCCGCATGTTCACACGCCGCCGCTTTCTGCATGGGTTGTCCGCATTGGGTGTCGGAGCTCAACTGCCCGACATGGCGATAGCGGCGGATACCGCGATAAACACACGGCGCATTCCTTCATCTGGCCAGACGGTTCCTGTCATCGGAATGGGAACGGCAGATAGTTTTAATGTAGGCGATAGCGAACCAGAACGAGCACCGTTGCGCGAAGTGATGCGCCGATTCTTCGCCGCTGGGGCCTCGGTGATCGACACGGCGCCCAGCTATGGGCAATCGGAAACCGTGATCGGCGATTTGTTGGCCGAGCTCGATCTGCGCGACAAGGCGTTTCTCTGCACCAAGATCGGTGCATCGGGCCGCGAGACGGGCCAGGCCCAGTTTCAGGAATCACTGCGTCGTTTGAAAACGGACAAGGTCGAGCTGCTGCAGGTGCATAACCTGCGGGATTGGCGCACGCAATTGGCGTTGATCCAGGAGCTAAAGGCCCAAGGCGCCGTCCGTTATTCGGGTCTGACTCACTATTACGATGGAGCGCACGATGAATTGGCGGATGCAGTGCAGGCCTCGAAGCCCGATTTTCTGCAGATCAATTATTCGGTGATCACCACGGGTGCGGAAAAGCGTTTATTTCCCATGGCGCAAGACCTAGGCATCGCCGTATTGATCAATCGTGCCTTTGAGGATGGCCGATTGTTTCGCGAAGTGGCTGGTAAAGAATTACCCGGCTGGGCCGCCGAGGCGGGCATCACATCATGGGCGCAGGCCTTTTTGCGATTCGCGATCAGCCCGCCCGCCGTGACCGCGGTGATTCCGGCGACCAGTCGCCCCGATCGGCAGAGCGATAACCTGAAAGCGGGATATGGGCCTCCATTGACGGCCGAACAACGCCGATCGCTGCAATCGATGTTCGCCTGATAGAGCGTAACGTGACATCCAGCACTATGCCCATAAAGGCGAGTGTGATTCGCCTACTGAACCTGCGCGAAGGAGAGGGCGTTGCGGTGGCCGCAGGCCTGGGCATGTTTTTTCTATTGTTCTGCGCGTATTTCATGCTCCGGCCCGTGCGCGAGACCATGGGCGTGGCTGGCGGCGTCGATAACCTGCAGTGGTTGTTTACTGGGACGTTCGTGGTCACTTTGATCGCCATGCCGCTGTTCGGTTGGGTAGCTTCGCGTGCGCCACGACGGCATATTCTGTCGTGGGTATATGGGTTCTTTGTCGTGAACCTGCTGGTGTTTGCCGTGGTGTGGTGGCTGCAGGCCGACATCGTATGGACCGGGCGCGTGTTTTATATCTGGTTGTCGGTGTTCAATCTGATGGCGATTTCACTCGCCTGGAGCGTGCTGGCCGATGTGTTTGCCGGCGAACAGGCACGCCGCTTGTTCGCGTTGATGGCGGGCGGCGCGAGTTTGGGCGGACTCGCAGGGCCGTTGTTGGGCGCGTTGCTGGTCGAGCCGTTGAGCCATAGTGGTTTGCTGGTATTGGCGTCCGCGCTCCTGGCTGCCAGCGCGGGCTGCGCGGCGTGGCTGCATCGCTGGCGTGACCGGCATCCTGACGAGGCAGAGGACGCCAATGACCGGGTCGAGCGTCATCGACCTTTGGGCGGTAATCCCTTTGCAGGTGTGACAGAGGTATTGTGCTCGCGCTATTTGCTGGGCATTGCTTTGTTTGTGACGCTCCTGGCCAGCGTCAATACCTTTATGTACTTTGAGCAGGCGCGAATGGTGGCCGAACATTTTCCGGACCGTACACGCCAGACGCAGGTCTTTGGTTTGATTGACGCGGTGGTGCAGGGCTTGGCCATCCTGACCCAGGTGTTCTTCACGGGCCGGATCGCACAGCGGCTGGGTGTGCGAGTGTTGCTGACGGGCGTGCCGCTATTGTTGGTAGCGGGCTTTTTGTGGTTGGCGTGGTCTCCGGTGTTTGCCGTGTTTGTCGTGGTGATGGTGGCGCGCCGTGCGGGTGAGTATGCCCTGGTGCGTCCAGGCCGCGAAATGCTTTATACGGTGCTGCCTTCGGAACAAAAATACAAGGCCAAGAACTTCAACGACACGGTGGTGTATCGCGGTGGTGATGCGCTGAGTGGCTGGGTGAAACGTGGAGTAGACCTGATGGCGGACCAGCCGTCTTTGGCCTTGTTTTTAGGGGCCGTGATTGCGTTGGCCTGGGCCGTGACGGGAGGATGGCTGGCGAGGCAATATGGGCGAAGATAGCGTGCCCGCTGCGTAGATACCAGCGGAGCAGATATCGCTACGAAAGCAGGAATCAGCGAATTTCACCGATTCCATCGGCACTTTCGTCGAAAAAATCTCGCTGATAGTGCAACTTTTGGCTATTTTTTGTCGGTCTACGATAAGAATATCGAGAATCGCCATGTCACGAGTTCGCATCGCGCAGCCCCCACGGTTGTTACGCAAGACGGTATTAACGATGAGCCTGGGCATGGTGTTTGGCCCCTGTTTCGCCCAGGGCGTGTCCTTGAGTTGCGACCCCAACACGCAATGCGTCAAGCTCGATGATGGGGCGACTTATACCCAGGGTGTCAGTGTCTCCACCGATGGAGAAAGTGGCACAAGTGATTCTCACAATGGGCAAACACCGGTCGGCGCCGAGATGCTGGACCAAGGGGCGATCTTCACTCTGAACCCGCAATCGGGAGGCGGAACGTGGTCAAGCGATTACGGCGTGATCACTGCGCTTTCCTACGGCGGCAATAGTTATGAAGAGGGTGACGCCGGCGACGGTGGTGGCATCAGGCTCGATAGCGCGGGGCAGGTCGATCTGGCTGTGTCGTCGAGCAACGAAGTCTCCTCCGTGTTGTATGCCAGAAGCCTGGGAGGCAGCGGGCCGGCTGACAATGGCAACAATGATTCCGACGGCGGCAGCGGCGGCTGGGGAGGCTCAATCAGCGTCGTCACCTACCTAGGCAGCCGTTATCAGGTGGTGGGGGATATTACGCAGGACATGTCCGGCATCTTCGTGGCGAGCCTGGGTGGCTCGGGTGGCGCCCAGAACTCGGGCACGGGAGATCAACTAGGCGGCGCGGGCGGCGATGGCCATAGCGTGACGATCGATAGTTCAAGCGACATTCTGTTTGGAATCCCGGCACAATCGGGCAACGCTGCTCAGCCGGTGACGATAGCGTCGGGCGCGCTGGTCGGGCTAATACGCGGTGATTCAAAAGGCGGTGACGGCGGCAAGGGCAATGGTGATGCCGGCGCTGGCGGCGACGTCACGATTCATCACAATGCCGGACTGCTGCAGATCGTCGCCGCTGAGGGCGATGGCACCCAGACGGTGTATGGCGTACGTGCCTCGTCCGAGGGGGCCACGGGTTACGGGTCAACCGATGACTCCGACCCAGGCGGTACCGGCGGCGGCTCGGGAAACATGACCGTCGACGCGTATAGCAGTATTGACCTGCAAACGCCGGGCATGATGGGCGCGGGCATTCAAGCCGAAACCGAAGGCGGACAAGGCGGCGAGAGCCCGAGCAAAGATGAAAGTGGCGGCAGCGGCGGCGTAGCCGGCTCCGCTACGGTGACGGCCGGCGATATGAGCAGCGGCAACACGTCCGCCCCGTTGACCATCAGTACGACAGGCTCGACGATGTTCGGCATACAGGCGGTTTCGAAAGGCGGGTTTGGCGGTGACGGCGCCGACAGCACCGTGCTGGCCGGCGAGGCGGGCGGTGGCGGGTTGGGCGGTAACGCTGGCGTGGTCACGGTCAATGTCGGCAGTAATGCGACGGTCACGACGTCGGGCGATTACTCCTCGGGCGTGACGGCGTGGTCAGTCGGCGGTGGCGGCGGCACTGGTGGCGATTTCATCGCTATTCTGGGCGGATCAGGCAGTAAAGGCGGCGATGGCGGCGAATCGAAACTCGTCACGGTCACCAACAATGGAACGATCAACACCACGGGTGACCAGGCGTTTGGCATTGATGCGCAGTCCAATTCGGGCGGCGGCGGTGCGGGAGGGATCGCCGATGGCCTGATTGTCGAGCTCGGTGGCGACGGTGGCATAGGCGGTGCCGGCGGCGGTGTGACGATCAGAAATACCGGTACGATCAGCACGACGGGCAGCGGCGCCACGGGTATCAGCGCGCAGTCCAACGGCGGTGGTGGTGGCAATGCGGGCGGTGCAGGCGGCATCATCGCGGTGGGAGGCAATCCGCGCAACAACGACCTCGGCGGAAGTTCCGGCGACGGCACGGGCGGAACGGGCGGCCTCATCAATATCGCCAATATCGGCACGATCACCACCGTCGGCGATGCGGCCGAAGGCATCCTCGCGCAGTCCATTGGTGGTGGTGGCGGCAAGGCCAGCGATACGATCAATGGCATCGTCGCCGTTGGCGGCAGCGGCGCTGCGGCGGGTAATGGCGGCGGGGTGTATTTCATTGCGGACACGCAAGGCACGATTTCGACTTCGGGCGACTATTCGTACGGTATCAACGCCCAGTCTATCGGCGGTGGTGGCGGCAATGGCGGCAGCGCCACCGGCGTGGCGGCAGGTGTGGGCGTTGCTGTGGGCGGCAATGGTGCCGCTGCAGGGAATGGCGGCTATATTCAGTTCAATATGTCGGGCGATACCGCCTCCAGCGTCACGACGCAGGGCGATAACGCGCACGGCATACTCGCTCAAAGCATCGGCGGCGGAGGCGGCTCAGCGGGCGATGTGCTCAGTGTGGGAGCGTCGTTTGTCGATATAGTCGTGGGCGGCAGTGGCGCCGCTGGCGGCAATGGCGGCCTCATTGATTTCGACTGGAGCAATTTAAGCGTCACCACCAGCGGCATCGCCGCGCGGGGCATCATGCTGCAATCAGTCGGCGGCGGTGGCGGGACCGGCGGCGGGGTACGCGGTGACAATCTGTCTTTATTGGGTGAGCTCAGCACCCTGGTCGGCGCCGATGGCGGTGACGGCGGGTATGGTGAAGACATCAACGGGACGATCTTGTCTTCGACCATTGTGACCGGTCTGGCGGTCCCCGGCACACAGACGGCGTCCAGTACTCAGGCGACCGATGACGATGATGATGACAGTTCACCGAGCACGAATGCCCTCACTACGGACGCCTCGGCGATATCGATGCAATCCATAGGTGGTGGTGGCGGCGCAGGCGGATCGGTCACGAATCAGGTGCTGAACTATGGCCCCCCCGTTTTTGCCGGCGGCGCGGCGTCGATGACCATGGATTTTGCGGTCGGCGGCCGTGGCGGCGAGGGTGGGCATGGCGGCACGGTGGGTCTGACCGTGGCGGGCACCAGTGCCAGCACGGCGGGACAGTTTGCGCATGGCGTCTTTATGCAATCGATAGGCGGCGGCGGTGGCGACGGCGGTTCGGCTCAAAACTACATGATTCAGGTGGATACCGGCGACGTCAGCGTGGGAGTAGAGGCAGACGCCGCGGTGGGGGGGCAGTGCATCAGGGTCGGCAAAGCGTGCGCGGGCGGCGATGGCAACCAAGTGACCGTCAACCTGAGCACGAATGGCTATACGGACGCCACGATATTGAATACCAGCGGCGACTATAGCAACGGCGTGCTGGCGCAATCCATCGGTGGCGGCGGTGGCGATGGCGGGTCGGCGGATAGCTATGCCTTCGGATTTCAAACCGGTATCGCGGCCTCGGTGGCGGCCACCACCTCGGTCGGATCCAAGGGCGGCGCCGGAGGCGGTGGCGGTACCGTGACCGTCAACACGGGCGCCAACGCGCAAATCAAGACCACCGGATCAGGTGCGCGGGGCATTGTGGCGCAGAGCATAGGCGGAGGCGGCGGCACAGGACAAGGCACCTCGGCCTATTTATCCGGATCGGAGCAAGCCACCAAGGTGCTGTCTGTCGGCCTGACGCTGGACGTGGGCGTGGGCATGAAAGGCGGCAGCGGCGGCGACAGCAAGATGGTCACTGTCAATCAGGCCGGCGAGATCGTGACGACGGGACGCGACAGCGATGGAATTCTGGCGCAGGCAGTGGGCGGCGGCGGTGGAATCGGCGGATCGATGGGGGCCGACCCAGAGGACACGCTGGACGTGATTTCCAATGCGTTGCAAACCCTCAAGGATCACGTCGAACTGCAAAACATCTCGGCAGAGGTGCAAGTCAGCGTCGGTGGCCAGGGCGGAGACGGTGGCGTGGGCGGCACGGCAGTGGTGAATAATTCGGGCGTGATTCACACGTTTGGGGAGTATGCCGATGGGATCGTCGCGCAATCCATCGGCGGTGGCGGTGGCACCGGTGGTGGGAGCACCTCGCAGACCTACGTAGACTGGTTCGACGCGAACGTCTCGGTGGGCGGCAGCGGCGGTGTGGGCGGCGACGGTGGCGCTGCGACCGTGAATCTGCAAAGCGGCGCGCAAGTGCGTACAGTGGGTTATCAGGCCTACGGCATATTGGCCCATTCGATTGGTGGTGGCGGAGGCCAGGGCGGCAACGGTACGCTGGCCACCAAAGGTCGGATAGAAATTGGCGCGGGCGTCGGTGGCGGCGGTGGCGAAGGCAGCGACGGTGGCACGGTCACGTTCACCTCACAGACCGACAAGGCGATCCAGACCAACGGCAATGCCTCGCATGCGGTGGCCTTGCAATCCATCGGTGGCGGCGGCGGTATTGGCGGGTTGACCCTCGGTACCGGTGGCGATCGCATCGGTTATTCCCTGGATATGTCCATGTCGATCGGCGGCTCGGGGGGCAGCGGGGGCAATGGCGGCCAAGTCAACGCCTGCACCAATAATTCGTGCAAATTGACGCAAATCAACACCACCGGCCATTCGGCGACGGCGCTGCTGGCGCAATCGGTGGGCGGTGGTGGCGGCGACGGCGTTGTCGGCATACCGGACCAGAATGCGATCGCCGCAATTGGCCTGAATCTGGCTGCGCTCTTGGGCGGTGGCGGCGGCGACGGTGGAGATGGCGGCAATGTGAATATCGGCGGTCAATATGATATCGAGACATTCGGCCCCTTCGCTCACGGTATTGCGGCGCAATCCATCGGCGGTGGCGGGGGCATGGCCAGTTCTGCCGATACCGTGAGCGAACAGATCGGAATTTCAGGTGTGACGCCTGCCATTCAAGTGTTGTTATCCGTCGGCAGTGAGGCGTCGGGCAGTGGCGGCAATGCCAACGCGGTGGATATCGATGCGTCTGGCAGTGTCGTCACCGTAGGTGATGGCTCGCATGGCATCGTGGCGCAATCGATCGGTGGCGGTGGCGGCCTGCTGGGCACGACCTTGTCTGACGAGAATCTCTTGCCCGAGCCGCCGCAACCTGATCCGGATGATCCGAACAATCCCAATGTGCCGTGGCTGCCGGGTGAACGTTATCTCACGTTGGGCTCTACCGTCGACGATCCCACGGATAACTCACATATCGGCGATAGCGGTGTCGCAGGGTCAAGCATACCTGCGGTGAGCATCACCTACGATGGTGTCGTCCAGACAATGGGCGATTGGTCCATGGGCGTGCTGGCGCAATCCATCGGTGGCGGGGGCGGAGCAGCCCACTCGGGGGTGACCCCGTACGGTCAACTGGGGGCCGGCGCTGCCACCATCAGGGTCGGCAGCCCGAATATGACTGGCGCTGGCGGCGATGTCGCACTCATGTTGTCACCGGGACAGAACGGTATCGTCACGGCAGGCAATGGTAGCTATGGCGTACTCGCGCAATCGATCAGTGACGGGGGTGGTCTGGGGACCGGCATGGTTTTTGATAGTGCCGCACAGATGCATATCGGCGGTGGCTCGTCGACGCTCCCCTCGGAGGCGGTCGCCGCTGGCCATGTCGGCGTGCAGGCGCAGTCGCAGATATATACGTTAGGTACGGACGCGATAGGTCTGGCCGCGCAGGCGATCGGTGGTGGTGGCGGCGTCGGTGGGGTATTGGCATGGGAGGGCACGACGCTCATGGGCGCCGAGCTGCGCGTGGGCGGCTATTGGCCCGGCCAGGGAGGTGGCGTATCGATTGACACCAACCAGACGATCAATACCAAGGGCAATCGGGCGTACGGCGTGGTGGCGCAGTCCATCGGTGGCGGCGGCGGGATCGGCGTGATTGGCGTGTCCGATGCACGCGCCCCAGACGGACTGACGGTGCAAATAGGTGGCTCAGCAGCCGACGGCTCCGAGATCGACGAGGACGACTCTGATATCTGGGTACAAGGCGCCGATGCCGGAGGCGTGCAATTCGATCTGGACGGCACGATCGCCACGGCAGGCCGCGATGCCGACGGTGCGCTGATCCAGGCGATTGGCGGCGGTGGCGGCTTGAGTGGTGCGACGGGTGATCAGTCCGGCGCACTCAACCCGAGCATCACCCCGGCTGCGGATACCGCGTACGCGCTGAAACTGATCTTGGGCGCAGACAACAATTATGGCAATGGCGGCAATATCGGCTCTACGCAGCAGGCGGCGCGCATGGCGGCGCACACCACGACAACCGGTGATTTTGCAGACGGCCTGGTGCTGCAATCCGTCGGCGGCGGCGGTGGACAGGGCGGGGTGGCTGCCGCTGGCGGCACCATTGTCAGCGCGCTGACGATGCAAGTGGGCGGAGGATTCAGACCCACGGCTGACATGGCTGACCTCTCTACCCAAGGGGGACCGATTGTGCTGGCGTTCAACGACGAAGGCGACGGCACGTCTGTACATACGAAGGGTTATGCCGCCAATGGCGTGGTTGTGCAATCCATTGGAGGGGGCGGCGGTATCGCGGGCGCGAGTGCGCCGCAGGGCACGGGAACGATCCAGGTCGGCGCGACCAACGAGGTGCAAGGCAATGGCGGTGACATCCAGATCACGCCGGCCAGCTATCTCGCGTTGAGCACACAAGGAGACAGCGCGCATGGGCTGGTTGTGCAATCGATCGGCGGTGGTGGCGGGATCGCCACGGTCGATAGCCGCACCAGCGATGCCACCACAGGCGTGGGGCAATTCAAATTGGCCCTGGGTGGCAGCGGAGGTAATGGCGGCAACATCGAACTCTCGACCGGCGGTAATTTCACCACCGCGGGGCAAGGCGCGATTGGCATGATCGCCCAGTCTATCGGTGGCGGCGGCGGCATCGCGACCACAGGCGGCGCAGCGACTCTGTCAGACGTGACGCTAGGCAGCTCGCTCAACGCCTCGTCTGGCGATGGTCAAACCGTCACCGTCACGTTGCAAAGCGACGGGATGATCTCTACCTCAGGTGCGGGTAGCCATGGCGTGGTGGCGCAATCCATCGGTTCGGGAGGCGGGATTCTCGGTGATCTTACGCAGACCGTTACGACGAGCAACAGCGACGGATGGGATTTGGTGACGGGCCAGAAAAATGGCAGCGGCGGCGAGGTGACTGTCACGGTCAGTAATGTCACCACCACTGGTATGAATGCGTTTGGGGTGATCGCGCAATCGCTCGGCGGTGGTGGCGGGTTGGGCGGCTCGAAGGCGGGCGGTTATGCGGGTGAGACGAATGGCGATGAGTCGGAATCGACCGCGCATGCCGGTAACGTGTCGGTGACGGTCAATGGCACCGTCAGCGCGACAGGCGAGAACTCGACCGGCGTATTGGCACAGCGGCAAGCCTCTAGCAATAGTGGCGTGGACGGCTCTATCACGGTCAATGTCAATGGCATCGTGCGGGGTGGGAGCGGCAGTGGGGTGGGCATATGGGTATCGAACGGTGCCTACAGCACGTCGCCCGATGTCATCAACGTCGCAGAAAACGCGCAACTGTCCGCGGTATCCGACAACGCGTTACGCAACGATGGCAGTTCTCCATTAACGACGAATAACGCAGGGAATATCCAGGGTAATGCCCTGTGTGAGGAAGATGTCTGCATCCTCAACAGCTCCCTCACAGGCACGCTGACCCATGCGGAAATTTACCAGGCGGACGTGACGACTGCCGGCAAGTTGATCATCGGCCGCCCGGGGAGCTTTGGCCACCTCACGGTCGCTGGAGATTTTGCACAGACGAGTACGGGCATCATATTGGCCGATGCCGATTTCCTGGGAATGCGTGCTTCGAACATGACTGTAGAGGGCGATGCACAGTTAGATGGGCGCGTCGGTTTGAATGCCGTCACTCTCTTGCCGGATCGCGAGTTGACGTTGGTAAACGTCCAAGGCAACTCCACCGGCGAGCTTCACGCGGTCGATACGCCGATCTTCGATTTTGATATACAACAAGCGGGCAATGAGCATCGCGTCAGCGTCAAGAGCGCAGACTTCAATGCCAGTTCCATGGACCTCGCACGCAATCAAAGCCACGTGGCAGGATCGTTGCAGGATATCTGGGATCGGGGCGGCAATGCCGAGATGGCGCCTTTATTTGCCGTACTGAACGATGCCGCGGCACAAGGCGCAAGCGCATATAACGATCGACTGTCCGATCTGTCGCCTGGCGTCGCGCTGGCACCGGCCGCGCAAATGGCCGTGGGCATGGCACGGTTTACCGAATCGATGATGTCTTGTCCCGCGATGGATAGCGTGGGCACGGACGGACGCGAGCGGGATTGTGTATGGGGGCAAGTCACGCGCCGCAGCACATCGCAAGACGCGGCAAACGGAACATCCGACTTTTCGTTCGACAGTACGACGTATCAGGTCGGCGGACAGTTCGAGTTCAAGCCCGGCTGGTTCGTGGGCGGATCGTTGGCCTATCAAAACAACAGTTTGCGGGGCAAGGACAGCCGTGCCAGCGGCAACGGCGATGCAGGTTATGCCGGCGTCGTCCTGAAATATCAGGATGGCCCGTGGGTGTATTCAGGTGCGATCGGGGCAGGCTACGGTTCTTACGATATGAATCGCAATCTGAACATTTCGGGCTATGACCGCGAGGCAGGCAGCGATCCCGACGTTTACAGCGCGGGGGCCCGCCTGCGCGCGGCGCGCCATATCGGCCTGAGCGATCAGTTCTATCTGAAACCCTATGTCGATCTGGATCTGATCTATACCCGCATGCCGAGCTATACCGAATCGGGCGATGCCCTGAGCCTCAAAGTCGACAGCAGCGATCAGTTCCAAGTGGGCCTGTCGCCGATGCTGGAGATCGGCGGGCGAGTCGATCTGCCCAACGGCGCCACGATGCGGCCGTATGCCTATGCAGGGGCATCATTTCTGAGTGACGATTCGTGGGATGCCAGTGCGCGATTCAGCGGCGCACCGGCGGGTAGCGATCAATTCAGCTCCACATTGGCGGGCGACCATGTCGTCGGCCGTGTGGGAGTCGGGATGCAAGTCAACAATCGTTCGGGGTTGGATTTCCGCTTGCAGTATGACGGAGAGTTTTCGAGCAAAGCAACGAGCCACGCGGGTCAGTTGAAGGTGATGTATCGGTTCTGAGCTTGATACCTAATCTCCCGCGGTCCCTGTCACGGGCAGCACAATACCCGTGATATAGCTAGAGCAGCACGGCGCCGCCAAAAAGACATACGCTGGCGATAGCTCCTCCGGCTGGGCGGCGCGGCCCATTTGCGTCTGTTTGCCGAATTTTTGAACGTCTGGTGCAGCGTTGTCGGCAGGGTTCAACGGCGTCCAGACGGGGCCGGGTGCGACGGCGTTGACGCGAATACCGCGAGTGGCCAGATTGGCTGCGAGTGCGCGGGTGAATGAATGGATGGCGCCCTTGGTCGCTGAGTAGTCCAGTAAATGAGGACTGCCGCGCAGGCCGGTAACCGAGCCCGTATTGATGATGCTTCCGCCCTCCGGCAGGTGAGGCAGCGCGGCGCGCGCCATATAGAAATAGCCGTAGATGTTAGTGCGCAGGGTTTCGTCCAGGCGCTCGTCGGAAATGTCCTCGAGCGAATTGGCATGCTCTTGAAATGCCGCGTTATTGACCAGAATGTCCAGATGCCCAAAGGCGCGGACGGTTTTGTTGACGGCTTGCTGGCAAAACTTGGGATCGCGCACATCGCCGCTGATGGTGATACACCGTCCGCCTTCGGCTTCGACGGCTTTTTTTGTTTCGGCGGCATCATCGTCTTCGTTCAGATAGGCCACGGCAATGTCTGCCCCCTCGCGGGCATACAGCACGGCGACGGCACGCCCGATGCCGGAATCTGCTCCGGTAATCAAAGCCACTTTGCCCTCCAATTTTTCGCTGCCTCGATATCCCGGCGCAGAATACCGGGGAGCCGGATTCAGATCCGATTCCCGGCCCGGTTTCTGCTGGTGCTGAGCGGGTTGCGGCGGTTCAGGCTGACGGCGATCACCGGCCTGGGCAGGGCCTTTCGATCCGCTCGACTTGGACGATTTTGCATCGCGTTGATCTTGATCGCGTTGAAGTTCGCGTTGGCGGCGGGCGGTGGCGTCGGCGTCTTGATCGCGAGAACGGTTCGTCATCTGCTTCTCCTTGGCTATCAGGCACCCGGACGGGCGTAGGAAGCTTCAGCCTCGCAATTTGCATTCCCGACTGAGCCGGGCATGCAAATTGCTGTACGAAACAGGTACGGGGCCGATGGGGCTCTGGACGCGATTCCGGAGGAGGACTGCCGTCATGTCGACCATTCTGCTGATTGTGCTGATTCTGTTATTGGTAGGTGCCTTTCCTGCGTGGCCTCATAGCCGCGGCTGGGGATACTATCCCAGCGGTATTTTGGGCATTTTATTGATCGTTCTTATCGTCATGCTGCTGACGGGCCGTCTGTAGCTGAGGGCTTAGTCAGCACTGACGCAGAGCGCAACAGGCCAATCCTGAAATAGCGTATCAAGTGCGATTTCGCCTGTTGTGCTCAAAGCGAGCTCGCGTTGGCTCAGCAGGTCTTTCCAAACGAGGCCCGGCAATGAGGGCACGCGTAATGTCGTACCTTGCCAGAATTGTCTTGCAGCCTCGGCCTCATCTCTCGCATACCCTGCAATACGGCGTGCGCACAATCGCGGTACGACAACCAGGGCAGTACGCCGGCCTGCGCCACGTAGAAACGCCACGACATGGGCGGCCCGAGGACCCTGCGCACATAGGGGCCGATAGGGGCCGGCTAACAGTTCAGGCTGCTGCGCACGCAGTTGCAAAGCCGTATGGATGAGGGACTGCTTGACCGCGCCATTGCGCCAGTGTTTTGACCCGGGCCGCGTGATGATTCCTGACGACAGCAGAAAACGGCGGCGCTCGTAATCGACCGGCCGGCGATTATCCGGATCGACCAGGCTGTAATCCCACAGTTCTGCACCCTGGTACAGGTCCGGCACACCGGGACAAGTATTACGCAGCAAGGTTTGAGCGAGACTATTGATATGTCCTGGCTCGATCAGAGATTGCGCCAAGGCTGCCAGCGTGCGCAGCGGCTCGCGATCATGCCCCTCGGGATCGAGGATATCAATACAAGCCTGAGCCGCAGCTTCGTAATGTTCGTCGGGATCTGTCCATGAGCTATGCAACCCCGCCTCACGCAATGCTTTGCGCTGCCAGGCGCTGATCCGCGTCAACCATTCACGTAGGAGCAATGGATCCAGTGTCTCGCTGGCGCCAGGCCAGTCTGCCGGCCAGGCGCCAATCAGCGCTTGCAGCAGTATGTAGCGGTCCGGGTCGCTGAATGCATTGGCCGGGAGCAAGGCCAGCCACTCTGCCGCCATGTCTGCCCACCGCGAGGGCATCTCCGTCAATACGGCCAGGCGTGCGCGGGTGTCTTCGCCGCGTTTGTGATCATGGGTCGCCGTGGCCAGCAGAGAGTGTGGCATGTGCCGGGCACGCCAATGATTGCGGGCATGAAAGCCTTGTGGCCCTAACGCAAATCGTTGCGGCCAGGCGCCCACCTCGTTGCGGGACAATAAGGTGCCTTGACGGTAATGAAGGGTGTCTTCGAGCGATTTCGCTGCCAATGGCGGCGTGACTTGCTGCAGGCGTTTAAGCGCGTTGAGGCCGTCGGGGATCGAGGATGTGTAGAGCTGGTGCAGCAATTGATCCAGGTGTGCACTGTCCGATTCAGCTAGCATGGCGCGCGCACCCCGGGTGGCCTCATCCCAATGCGTCCGGTCTGCGGCAGATGGACCGCCATCTTCGGCGTAACTGCGATAGACCGGAAACGCCGTCAGCCATGCACCGAGCACACGATCCCAGGACGCCTGGTCTTCGGCTTCATGCGACGTGAGGCGTGACCATGCTGTCAGCAGCCCGTGCCGTTCATGCGCCAGGCGCCGATCCAGCAATTGTGCACGGATAGTGTGCAGTTGGTGTTTTAATCCACTCGAATCGCCGCCATGCGCATACCAGCCAGTCAATAGCGGACGGCGGGCGGAAGGGGAATGCAACAACGCGCTGACGTCATCCATAAAGTCGTAGCCCGTGCTGCCCTCGACAGGCCATCGATGGTCGAGCGCCTCTTGTGGCGCCAGAATTTTTTCCACGACGATATACGGTTTGCGCGCCGGCGCGGCATTGCGCATAGCGGTACGCAGCCGGCGCAAATAGGCGCCTGGCTCTGCCAATCCGTCTATATGATCGATGCGCAGCCCGTCGATCCAGCCCTTGCGATATAACGCCAGAGGCAGCATATGCACCGCTTCGAATACTGACGGATTTTCGACCCGCACGCCCACCAGATCGTTGATGTCGAAAAAACGGCGCCAATTCAGTTGGTTCGTGGCCGAACGCCACCAGGCAAGGCAATAACACTGTTGTTCCAGCAGCGCATGCAGCGCGGCCGTGCGTTCTGCATGATCCGGTGCGTCAGCGTAGCGGGCCAGCGCCGCAAAGACCGACGGGCCCGATATCGGCAGCGCTTGGCCGCCGGCCAACACGACCGGTTCGCCGTGCTGTTTGCCTAGTTGAACATCCCCCTTGCACAGGGCCGAACCATAGGGCTGGCCGAGAATGGGCAACAGGACTTTTCCCGAGTGCATCTCCCAATCGATATCGAAATAATCAGCATAGGTACTGGCACGCCCATTGCGCAGCACATCGCGCCACCATGGGTTGCGCGCGTCGGCGGCCATGTGGTTGGGTACGATATCCAGCAGCAATCCCATCCCGCGCGCCTTGACGGCAGCGGCCAGCCGTTCGAGCGCCGGCTCTCCGCCCAGGTCGGCACTCACGCAGGCGGGGTCCAGCACATCGTAGCCATGCATTGAGCCGGGACGGGCCTGCGTGATGGGTGACAAGTAGAGGTGGCTGACGCCCAAATCGGCGTAGTAGTCCAGTTGTGCGCGTGCCGCATCAAAAGTAAAGTCGGCATGCAATTGCAGACGCGCAGTGGCGCGTAGTGTCATTGGCGGCTCCATGCTGATGTACGGCTGAGATGCCTCTCCTTTATGGCGCACCGGTCAGGGAAGGGGTAGTGCCGGTGCGTGCGCCCATGACCATTTCCGTGATCCAGTTCACCAGCACCGATGTGTACGCCCGCTGCGCAGTCTTTTGCGTCAACGCATGGTCTGCGCCATCGATAATCCGGTGAGTCATGGAGTGGGCGCGCCGAAACGCCGAGCGATAGCTCATGATGGTGGAGTGCGGAATGTAGTCATCCTGTTCCGACTCCACGATGAGTACATCGCCCGGGAACGTGGCGCATGCAGACAACGCACGATTGGTCTCCGGCGCAACGTAGTCACTGCGATAGGCTCGTAGTACTTCCCGATTGAGTTGGTGCTTGGGCTTGAACCATTCATCGTCGAGATACAGCGCGGGTACGTGCAGGGCCAGCCATCGTACTTTGCGCAATTCGGTCAAAATCGATGCCAGGTAGGCGCCATAACTGCTGCCGACCACGGCGATTTCACCTGTTTCCACGGCAGGATGCGCAATCAGACGATCATAGGCAGCCATGACGTCGTGCAAATTATCATCGCGGGATACGTGTTCCCGTTGGGTTTCATTCGCGGCATGCCCTCTGAGATCAAAGGTCAGGCAGACGCAGCCCAGGCCGGCTATTCCCTCTGCCCGTTTCAGGTCAAAGGCTTGATCACCGCCCCAGCCGTGTATGAAAAGTATTCCAGGAATTTTGCTCTTGGGCGTCAGCAGCGTGCCCGCCAGGACATCATCTGCGACGTTGATGTCTATCGCGTCGCTATGTGCCACCATTGTTTTCCCTCACTATGCCACCTGTCTTTGTCAACCATCCCACCCGGCTGTCTTGCCCGTGGAACACGAGATCGCCGCTGTCCGGCTGCGCGGACGCGGATCCGTAACGTTCTAGCGTGTAAGCGTTGATTTCGCGGCAGTCAGGATGATGCGCGAAGTGGAGCAGGGCGGATGCCTCCGCGATACTCGCGCCTCCAGCACGCCACGATTGTTCCAATACCCCGGCCCGCCATGCCCCGGCCGTAGACTGTCCGAGCGCAATATCGTAATTGCGGCGTGACGCGATCAACGATGGATACGCCTGGTTCACCGCAGCGTCATAATGCAACGCCAGCGTGACGGCGTGGCGTTCGTTCGGCGTCATGTCCAGCGACGTGAGCGCAGTCGGCTCATCGAGAATACAACGCAGGTTCGATCCGCCATAGACGTCCTGGCCACTATTGTCCGGGGTCAGCCCCTGTGTGCCTACATAGGACAATGTATAGCCGCCGACGCGGCACCATCCTACGCTGTAGGTTTCGACGTCGGCCAGGTTTTCCTCCAGTACGACGCCTCGTGCTATTTCCGTCATCTCGGCGATGGCGCGTTCCAGTTCGTTCCCGTCCTGAATCACGCGTTGCCCGCGTCCAGCATTGGCGTAAACGGGCTTGATACGTATTGGTCCACGACGCAGCAACGCGCCGCCGGCTTGTCTTGCATCCTCGGGAGAAAATGCGGTGTAGCCGCTGAGTACGGCGTCTGCCAAGCGTTCGGCCAGGGTGTGAGACCATCCGTCGGGGGCAGCGCTACGCCGGCGCCATAAACCGTGCGTAATCGCTTTACTGGCCACGAAGTCGTACGGCACCATTCCTCCGAAAAAACGGGCTTCGTCGCTGATACCGAGTTCATGCGCGTGCAGGGGACCAATCAGGGTTTGATCGGGAACGTAATAGTGCGCCGCCCCGGGCTGCGCGCTATCGGCCTGATAGGGCTCCAGTACCTGGCACTGCAGCAATTCGGCGAGTTTACGCGCCAGGCATAACTGCGTGGCGACTTCGTGCTGCGATGCATTGCTATCGCGGGGATAGGCCACCACGCAGGCAGGAGAGAATCGAGAAGAGTGCGTCATGGCACACCTGCCGCAAGCGCCGTGCCTGGCCTCATTGCGGTGTGGGCCGGGATACGCGGCGCCGGATGGACCATTTGGCCTCGACCACACCGAACGCCAGCAACGCCAGCGCCAGCGGCAGGAGGAAATAGACGGCGCGATAAGTCAATACCGCGCCCAGAATATCTACGGGAGGGAGATACTTCCCCAGCGCGGCGACGGTAATGGCCTCGGTGGTGCCCAGTCCGCCCGGCACCCGCACGACCAATGCCGCGACGCTGGCATACAACAGCACCCCTAATGCCGCCGCATAGGGAACCCGCTCCTGCAGCACAACATACAGCACCAATCCCATCAGGCCCCAGGACAGTATTGCGCTCAAGCTCTGCGCTAGCGCCATCCGTGCGCCGGGCAACACGATACGCCACCGGCGCACCATCCAGGTCCGCCCCGGGTATTTCAGGCAGGCCAGAACATAGGCACCAGACAGTGCCAGCAGCACGACGCCAACTATTCGCAATCCATCTTGTCCCCAGTCGATGGTCTGAGGCAGAGGGACGGCACCGCTGACAAACAAGGCGCCGGCCACCCAGCCGAAGCCGACCCAGTTCGATAGGGCGGAGAACAGCGCCACGCGAGTCGGCACCGACTTGCGGCACCCCATGCGCAGATAAAGCCGCAAGCGCGTTGCAAAACCACCGAGCAGCATGCCCAGGTTCAGATTGAGGGCATAACTGAGCATGGCGATCCCTGCGACGCTGAACAGCGGCAGTTTGTGGCCGATGTAGCGACGTCCCAGGATATCCATGAACGAGTATGCGAGATAGCCGCTCAGCGCGACGGCGATCGCCATGGCGATCGTGGGCCGGGGAAGCGCGCGCACGGCTTTCCATACACCAGGCCAGTCCACGTCACGGGCCAGGTAATACAACATGCCCGCCACGACCCCTACCACGAGCACGGCCAGCCACCTGCCCAGAGACCGTCGGACGCGGGGGCTGATCCGAGTCCAACGCCGCCTTGTCGTACGTATCCGGAATGTGTCCATGGGGATCCTCATTCTTGCGCCGGCTGATGGCGGTCTATAGATTCTGCCGCTATGCGCTGCAGGCGAGGCTTATGGGCAGGCAGACTGCCCACCCAGTTAGGAAAACGCCGTAATACGTGGAATACCATCACCCCGGCCCACAATCGGCGCAGACGCCGTGTGCCGATTGATGAGCGGGGTATTCGCTCGCAGTCCTCTTGCAGCAGGCGTTCCAGACGCTCGCGCAATACGCGATTCAGCGCCCGGTCTCGCATGATCACGTTGGCCTCCAGGTTCAGGGCCAGGCTGAACGGATCCAGATTGCTCGAGCCCACTGTGCTCCAGTCCTGGTCGAAGCAAGCGACTTTGCCATGCAGAGGACGGCGGCAATACTCGTAGATCTCCACACCTGCGTCGATGAGATAGTCATATAGCATCGTGGCGGCGAGCCGGGCGATGCGCATATCCGGCTCGCCCTGCAATATCAGGCGCACGCGCACGCCTCGCCGGGCGGCACCTGCCAGGTCATGCAGCAATCGGTATCCGGGAAAGAAATAGGCATTGGCGATCAGTACATCCTCGCGGGCCGAACGCAGGCTGGCGCGATACAGGCGCTCGATATCCTGTTGATGCCGCGCATTGTCGCGTACCACCAGCTTGCCGGCTCCGTCTTCGTCGGGCACCGGGGCAGGGTCTGATGCTGGCAACCTACCTGGCGCAGCTCGCACAGCCGCACGCATATAGGCAGCGATATCGGCACACAACGGACCGCGCACGCTGACCGCGTAGTCCTGCTTGGCCTGATCGCCATATTCGGTCAGATGGTCTTCCGAGAAATTGATGCCGCCGACGAATGCCAATTCGTTATCGATGACGATGAGTTTGCGATGCAGGCGCCGGAACACATGAAACCGCATACCGAACAGGCGCGGTTTGGGGTCGAATATATGCACACGTACCCCGGCAGTGGCCAGCTCGGCGAGAAATGCGGGCTCCAGTGGATCAGAGCCGTAGCCGTCCAGCGTCAGTACAACCGAGACGCCGCGTTGCGAGGCTGTGATGAGCGCCTGCTGCAATGATCTCCCTACCGGATCGTCAAACAGAATGAATGTCTCCAGGAGGACCTCTTTGCTCGCTCGCGCGATAGCCTTTTCGACTGCAGGGAAAAAGGCATTGCCGTTCTCAAGCAGTTCAAAGCGATTCCCCGTATGCCAGCCCGTACTCATAACGAGATCTCTGCGGTCAACGGCACATGGTCGGATAGGCCGGCCCATACGCGCGAGGTTTGCGGTTCGGGGCGCGAGGTGTGGACGCCCCGTACGTAGATCCTGTCCAGGCGCAGGACCGGGCACACAGCGGGATAGGAGCGAGCCGGTCTGCCGTAATGCTTCGTAAACACCTCTTGGGCATCGCAGCCGGCCATGACCCGGTCGGCGCGTAATCGCCAATCATTGAAATCACCCGCGATCAGTAGCGGCTCATCCGTGGGGATTTGGCGTTGGGCCAACTCGCACAGCAGGTGCAGTTGGCGTTGCCGGTGCCCCTCGCGCAGACCCAGATGCACACACACCGCATGTAGCGGATGCGCCAATTCCGGCGGACGCAGCACGCAGTGCAGCAACCCACGCGGCTCAGGGCCTGCAATACTGACATCGTGGTTGGTATACGTCGCGATGGGGTAGCGCGACAGGATCGCATTGCCATGATGACCGTCCGGGTAGACGGCATTGCGCCCGTAGGCATAGTCGGACCATAACGTGTCGGCCAGGTATTCGTACTGCGACAGCGCCGGCCAATCAGGTAATCGCTCGGCATGTCCCTGATGCGCCCCGACGACCTCTTGCAGAAAGACAATGTCGGGCGCCGCGGATCGCAACGCCTCACGCAGATCGTGCAGCATGAAACGGCGGTTGAAACTGGTAAACCCCTTGTGCGTATTGACCGTCAGCAACCTGAGGGCGAAGCGACTCCCACTGTCGCGCTGTGATTGCATGCTGCCTCCCTAGCCTGGTAGATGTGGCCATACTGCAAGCGGCATGCCCAGGGAGTCAGATCAATGTGTTCGGCCGGCCGTTTATTTCGTTTTTTGGATAGCGTTTGTTTCGACTTCGTACTATTGTAAATACATCGCAAGGGCGAACTAAGCATATGGCGAACAACTACCAGCAGGTCAGATCGCACATACGCACTCTCGAGGCCGAAGCAGAGCGTCTGCGGCGGCGAGAGTTACGCGGTGTCTTGTCAGATATCCGATGGAAAATCAAGGAATACGGGATCACCTCCGAGCAATTGTTCGGGCCGGATCTGTCAGATTTCGTGAGATACCGCGACCCCGAGACCGGACACACCTGGAACGGGGTAGGGCGACCGCCCAACTGGATCAAAGGCAAGGACCGCGGTCTGTTTCGCGTCGACTGAGTATTCATGGCGCCGGAAAAAACGTACGGCAAAGAGGAGAGTGCTTTGTTGCCAGCGTTCGTCGCCTTGTTTCGGCGTGCCAGCATGGTGCGTCTGCTAGGTCTGGTAGCGATGGTCAGTGGGGCCACTTGCATGGGGCAGCCCACTGGGTTCACGGATCCCGAGGATGGCGCATTTGATCTGAGCGATTATCTGCTCAACCGGAAAGGCATATTTCCCGTCCCGGTGATCATTACCGAGCCCGCCGTCGGGTACGGAGGCGGCGCGATGCTGATGTACTTTTCAGAATCGCTCGGCGAGGCCAGTCAAAAGGCGAAAGAGAGTGACTCGTCACTGGCCCCCCCCCAATATCACCGGCATTGGCGCGTTGGGTACGGAAAACGGATCACGAGGTGCAGGCCTGTTCCACTTTCACACGTGGGGCGCCGACCGGTTCCGGTATCTGGGCGCATTGGCACAGGGCAAGGTCAATCTCGATTATTACGGCCCTCTCAATCGCGGGCACAGCTACGAACTGAAGGGTACGTTTCTGGTGCAGCAATTGCTCGCGCGTATAGGAGACAGCCGCTGGTATGTGGGACCTCGCTATACGTACTTCAGATCCGATACGCGCTTTACCGGTGCAGAGAAAAATCCTCTTGGATTATTGGATGATCAGAAACTGAGTGTCGGCAAATTAGGCCTGGTGATCGACTACGACAATCGCGATAACATGTTTTACCCGACTAAAGGCAGTTATGCCGAGTTCGAGGCGCAGTTTGCACGCAGCGGATTCGGCAGTTCAGCGTCCTTTGAAACTTACCGCGCGCGTGGCTATACGTGGTTGCCTGTTCATCCTAAATGGACATTAGGGCTGCGCGCCGATGCTCAGACCACCAGCGGTTCGGTGCCGTTTTATGCGCTGCCCTATGTCGATTTACGCGGTGTATCGCGCGGCCGGTATCAAGACCGGACCGCCTTGGCCGCGGAAGTCGAAATGCGTTGGGCCGTCACACCGCGCTGGTCGCTATTGGGCTTCACGGGGGTGGGTAAAGCCTATGGCCGATGGAAGTCATATGGCGAGGCCTCCAATGTGAATAGTGTCGGCGTCGGATTCCGGTATCTGATCGCCAGAAAATTGGGTTTGGCAATAGGCATCGACGTCGCCCACAGCAAGGACCAGAATGCTTTCTACATTCAGGTGGGGAGTGCCTGGCGATAGAAATTGACTGCGATATCCCTGCGGTCGCGCTACGAGCCCGTCACTGCTGGCGTGTACGCTTTAGCGTTTCGCTTGGCAGCTCGCCGAAGGCATTGCGATAGTACTGAGAGAATCGGGACACATGTCGAAATCCCCATTTCATTGCGACCTCTGAAACCGTCCCATCCTGTTCACAGTTGAGCAAATCACGCAGCGCGCCATTTAACCGTGCCGTCATGAACCACCGCCCAGGCGTCATACCGACGCTGCGGCGAAATATCAGCTCCAGTGAACGCAGGCTATATCCGCTGCGCTTGGCAATTTCGGCCAGCGCAATGTCCGTGTCTTCGCCCGAAACGACGAGCCGTTCGCAAGCGGTGATCAATTGGTGATGGCGTATCTCTGTCGCAGACTTTTCTGGTTGATTCAATGGGGTTGAGTCGAATATCTGGTCCACGTAACTCCCCAAAAGCGAATGGTAGATTTCCGCGCCTAATTCGGAACTAATTCCGCCAACTGGCTCAAGTCGGTGAGCCAGTCCCAGGGCATCGTCAGTGATTCGAGTCAACGCGTGCCTGGCCCCGTTGCGTAAACGCATCGAATACGCCGCGTGCCTGGATAAATGAATGGGGCGTCCTACTCGCGCAGTGGCGAACGCCTGTAAGGATTCCTCCGGCACCACAAAATTGACCCAACGGGAAGGGCCTGATGCGTGATAGAGGAGTTCTACTCCCGGCGGATAGATTTGTATTTCATTGCTCTCCAAGGCCATCGTATTGCATCGCGTGACCTGTTCTCCTTCAGCCATGAATCCTATGCAAACCTCTTTCTTGGGCATACAGCCTTGAGCAACAACAGGGAAGTTGTAGCCGCCAGTCTCCAGTCTGATGTCACCGATAACCAGCCGTTGGTGTGCCATGGTTGCTTGCTTGGCGGACAGGAGACGATGCTCGAAGGTGGTGCCATAGACGACATCAAATGCCTGGCATGGCTCGAAGCCGGAGTAGAGGTGCCGCATGTACATCGGCTGATACATCATGGCAAAAAGTTCCTACAAGATTTCGCTTTTCGGATAGCGCATGGTGCTGCTTCGTAATAACTTTACCAAGAACGACGTATATGTAAGCAGAATATTGCCCAAGAAATGAGAAAAAATGCGAAATTTTCCTGAGTTTCGCATAAATGTATCGAAAAGTTGTAATGGGATGATGGGTATAAATGGCGGCAACACTTTGCCGTAATAGGGCGTTTTTTATTTCTTGAGGAGGCTCGGCGCGACAGCAGTCTGGGTTTTTGTCTGGTTCTTTTGGCGATGCAATCAACTGGAAGAGGATTGAGATGGCGGATATCAGCTTGACTCCCGACGACCCCACGTGGGCCTGGACCGATACAGAAACGGATACTGAGTTCAACTTTGCGCTCGGTGTCGACAATGGCGCAGTGGACTTCACCAATGCAGGCTCTGTGACCGCCAACTTCGATGGCGCACACCCATTTTCTATTTATGCTGAAAACACCAATCTGCTGATCGGCAATCTGAATGGTGGCGCTGGCGATCAACCCATCACATTGCAGGTGGGCCCGGATTCGACGACAGGCTTTTCGCAGTTTCAACCTCAGTGGCTGGACAACCTCACCATCGATTTTTCCCAAGCCCAAGGCACGGGCACGGTGGCGATGAACGTGGACAATATCACCACTAATCCTGGTGACGTGCTGCATATCACGGGCGTAGAGGGCGGGGCTTCTTTCACATTCGTAGGCGCCACGCCGGATCACGCTGGACTGGACAACGGCATCCTGACTTTTTATGACGCGGACAACCAGCCTATCCTGCAAGTACAAGCCGATAACTTTACGCAGGAAGACCTAGACAGTTTGAACTTCAACGGTAATAACGTTTCGTTCGCCTGCTTTATGCGCGGTACCTTGATTGCGACTCCGGATGGAGAACGTCCTGTTGAGACGCTGCAGCCAGGCGACAAAGTCAGTACAGCCAGCGGTGGCGTTGCCACGGTGAAGTGGGTGGGACATCGCACGCTGTACGGAGCCCATATTCCCGAAGAGCATGCCATTCGCGCTTTTCCGGTCCGCATTTCCGCTAGTGCACTTGGACCGAATATCCCAGCCCGAGATCTCTATGTGTCGCCGTACCATCACATGTATTTTGATGGCAAGCTGATTCCAGCGATGTTGCTGGTCAACGGAAAGACGATTGTTCAGGATTTTTCGCAACAGGTCTTCGAGTACTTTCACGTCGAGCTGGATCGTTTCGATATCCTGCTGTCCGAAGGTGCGGCATCGGAGTCGTATGTCGATACCGGCAACCGATCGATGTTCCAGAACGTGAATGTGGTCACGTTATTGGCAGATTTCGGGCCTGCCCCAGGGCGTCCGACCATCGAAGGAATCGAGGTGTTGCGCAAGGGGCCGGCAGTGGCTGCGGTGCGCCGGCGTTTGCTCAAACGTGCCGAGCAATTGACTCGATCCTTGAGAGTGTCTGATCCGAATCTGCGGGTGCAAGTCAATGGCAAAGTGCTTGCGGCCCAGGCCCATGATTCCGGTGAGTCCATTGTTCGATTCGAGCTGCCAGTTGATGCTGATGCAGGAGACATTCATCTCCTTTCGCGTTGCGCGATTGCCCGCGAGACGGCCTCGGATCCCCGCCGAGACCTGCGCACAGTAGGTGTGGGGCTGGCTCGTATCACCATCGAGGACGACGATGGCCGCCGGGATATAGCGTTGTCTGCATCTGAACTGCAGGGACTGAACGCACCGCAAGACGTGCACGGCGTAACGATGCGTTGGACCGATGGCCATGCCACGATTCCCAAGGCGCTGCATCGTGTCAGAGGAAAGGCGACGCTCGAACTCCATGTATTGCGCACCCATTCCTATTGGGAGAGCGCAGGAACAATGAAGCAAGCAGCCTGAGCGCGACACCGGGGCCTTTTATTCATTGAGGCCCCGGCTGCAGTTTGCACGACTTGGCAAGGCTGGACGGCTCGCGGTGTTTCCGCGTGATCCGAATGCGTTACGTGTGTTGGAACCGGTGGTGAGGTGAGCGCGTGAAACAGCAAGTGAAGATCGGATTGACGGCAGTAGCGATTCTTGTGGCGGCAGCAGCATTAGGCGCCTACGTGGGTGGATGGAACGTTTCCGATTCCTCGGCGCGTGAGGTCAAGCTGGGCGATGGGAAAAATGGGCCCGCGGGCATGGCGTGGATTCCCGGATCGCAATTTCTCATGGGTAATGAGCACAAGCTCTCTCAACCTAATGAACGGCCTGCTCATGCGGTGCGTGTCAGCGGGTTCTGGATGGATGTGCACGACGTGACCAACGCCGAGTTTCGCCGGTTCGTAGAGGCCACCGGTTACGTGACCACGGCGGAGCAGAAGCCGCGCTGGGAAGATCTGGCCCCGCAACTGCCGCCTGGTACGCCGCGTCCAGATGACAGTGTGCTGGTGCCCGGCGCCATGGTTTTCGTAGGCTCCGAGAGCGAGGTCTCATTGCGAGATTACACGCGCTGGTGGCGATTCATTCCGGGGGCTAATTGGCGCCATCCGCAAGGTCCGGGCAGCAACATCCAGGGCAAAGACGATCATCCCGTTGTGCAGGTATCTTATACAGACGCTGAGGCCTATGCGAAATGGGCCGGCAAGCGGTTGCCTACCGAGGCGGAGTGGGAGTTCGCCGCGCGCGGCGGGATAGAGCAAGCCGACTATAGCTGGGGCAATGAGCTCAGCCCGCAAGGCAAGCCTATGGCGAACATCTGGGATACGCAGCAGCAACAGCCTTTCCCCGTCGTCAAAGACGAAAAAATTCAGGTGGGTACGACACCGGTCGGCAGTTTTCCATCGAACGGCTACGGGCTGTATGACATGGCCGGCAATGTGTGGCAATGGACGGCGGACTGGTATCGCGCCGATGCCTTTGCGATCCAGGCTCAATATCGCGAGCCGCCGCAGGACCCAGCGGGCCCCGCCGACAGCTTTGATCCCGATGATGGCAATGTGCCGGAAAAGGCACCGAAACGCGTCACGCGTGGCGGCTCGTTTTTGTGCAGCGATACCTATTGCATTAGTTACCGCGCCAGTGCCAGGCGGGGTGCAGACCCGCTGAACAGCATGTCGCATCTGGGTTTTCGTACGGTGATGACCCAGGAACAATGGAAATTGGCTCAGGCTCATAAGAATAGCGTCGTCAGCCGTTGAGTCCACCCGTGCGCTCACCGGACGAGCGCACATGAAAGCATCACCATGGAAGGCAAGAGCATGGCGAATCGCGATGGCGTTCTAGCGTTGGAGCAAGCTGTTTCTGCGACGGTCCTGGGTCAGTCGACAATCATCCGTCACGTGCTGATTGCGCTGTTGGCCGATGGACACGTGCTGCTGGAAAGCCTGCCTGGCTTGGCCAAGACCCGCACCGTCAAGGCGCTGGCAGCGCATATGGCGGCCACGATGAGCCGTATCCAGTTCACGCCGGACCTGTTGCCCTCGGACATTACCGGTGCCGAGGTGCTGCAGCAGGATGCCTCGGGAAATCATCGAATTGAATTCCAGCAAGGTCCATTGTTTGGCAACCTGATTCTGGCCGACGAAATCAATCGTGCCCCGGCCAAGGTGCAATCCGCCTTGCTGGAGGCCATGGAAGAGCGGCAGATCACCGTGGGCGGCGTGACTCGGCCCATGCCGAAGCTGTTCATGGTATTGGCCACGCAGAATCCTATCGAACAAGAGGGCACTTATCCATTGCCTGAGGCGCAGATGGATCGTTTTCTGATGAAAATCCGGTTGGACTATCCGGCGCCGGATGATGAGACGGCCATGCTCGCCTTGTTGCGCGATACCGCTACGGTAAAGGCCGAGGAGGCCGAGCGTCTTTCACAGGAAATATTGTTTGCCTGCCGTGACGAGGTGGCGGCAGTGCATGTGGCTGCGTCCGTGGATCGCTACATTGTCGATCTGGTAAACGCTACGCGCCGCCCCGCCGATTACGATAGCGATCTGCAACGATGGATCCAGATCGGGTCCAGTCCGCGTGGCGCGATTGCACTGGACAAAGCGGGCCGCGCGCATGCGTGGCTGGCCGGTGCAGATTTCAGTTCGCCTGACGATGTGCGCGCCGTCGCCCATGCTGTCCTGCGTCACCGGCTTCACCTGACATACGACGCCGTCGCGGATGGCGTCACGGCAGAACAAGTCATTGACCGATTGCTGGATGTGGTGGCCGTCCCGGCATAGGAATCGCCATGGCGCACCCACCACATCCCGTTCATCCGTCGTTGGCGGAATTGATGGCTATGGAAGGCGCGGTAGGCGGCCTGTCGTTTGTCGCGCACCAGCCCTCCACCAGCGTCCTGGCCGGTCAACATGGATCGCGGTTGCGCGGGCGCGGCCTGGATTTTTCCGAATTGCGGCGTTATGTGCCCGGCGATGATTTACGGCAACTGGACCCCAGGGCATCATTGCGTTACGGCAAGCCGTACGTGCGCTCCTACACCGAAGAACGCGACCGGCCGGCGATGATCATCGTGGATCAGCGCATGAGCATGTACTTTGGCTCTGTCAAGTTTTTCAAATGCGCGGTGGCTGCTCGGGTGGCGGCCGCGACGGCGTGGATGGCTTTTCGTGCAGGGGATCGCGTGGGAGGCCTGGTGTTCGACGATGAGCGCGTCAGCGTTCAAAAGCCGTTGCGCAGCCGCCAGCAGGTGCAGGCATTGTTGGCATCGGTGGTGCGCGCCAATAGCGAGCTGTCGGCCGACAAGCCAGACCGGGCGGCGGGCCCCATGCTCAATGCGGCATTGCGCCAGGCATTGGGTTTTGCCAAGCATGACTATCTGGTCTGCATCATTAGCGATTTTGCCGGGGCCGATGACGACACGCTGCGAGCATTGAGACAGTTATCTGCGCATAACAGCGTTGTGGCAGCTCTGGTCTACGATCCCATGGCGCAAGATCTGCCGCGGCAAGGGCATCTGGTGGTGACGCAAGGCGAGTTGCAGCTCGAAATCTCCGTCGGAAAGGCACGAGAGCGTCAACCTTTGGCCGATTTTTTCAGTGGCCGTCTGCGGCAAGTCGCGGACCTCTTGCGCCGCAGTCAGGTGCCATTGCTGTCCATCGATACGACCACGGATCCATTGACGCAATTGATGAGTGAGTTGGGACACCGGCAAGAAGAGAGGCGGCCATGAGTGATACGCCTGTCCTCGGCCTGGATCAATTGCAGGAACTGGCGTTGCCTGCGCCGCCTGCTTATTGGCCGCAGACCTGGGGGTGGGCTGTGGTGGCGGTATTGCTGCTGCTCGGCATCGGATGGATGGCGGTATGGGGTTACCGGCGGCATCGGCGCAATCTGTATCGCCGTCAGGCACTGCGCGCGTTGGAGCAGTTGAACAGAGAGATTGCCGCCAATCCCCTGGCAATACGCGAACTGCCGGGTCTGCTCAAGCGGACCGCGTTGGCAGCCCAGCTGGATGGGCAACGCACGCGCGTTGCCGCATTGCACGGTGATGGTTGGCTGAACTATCTGCAGGAGAGTGCTGGACAGCCGGTGCTTCCCGACGGCAGTGGCCGCGTACTGCTCGCGCTCGCTTATGCCCCGGACGAGACGGTACGGTCATTGGATGGTGAAACCTTAAAGGGCTTGATTGCGGCAAGCCGGCTATGGATGGAGCGTCATCATGTGGCGGCTTGAGTATCCGTGGCTTTTTTTGCTCGTGCCCTTGGGCGTGCTGGCGTATCGAGCGCTGCCGGCCTATTTACAGACGCGGCAGGCCTTGCGTTTGCCTTTTTTCGACACGATGGCGACCTTGACCGGAAAGTCGCCGACTCGCCCTGGCGTGCGCGACCGCCGGGGGCAGCTGGTGTTGAATATCGTCGTGTGGTTGTTGATGGTATTGGCGTTGACGCGGCCTCAATGGGTAGAGCCGCCGTTAACGCATACCGAGCCGATGCGGGACATTCTGCTGGCGGTCGACATTTCTCAATCGATGGACAGCACGGACTTTCGTGATCCGCAGAACCGGCCAGTGTCGCGCTGGGACGCTGTCAAATCTGTGGTGTCGGATTTCGTGGACAAACGTCCTGACGATCGGCTGGGATTGATCGTTTTCGGCACGGGCGCCTATCCTCAGGCGCCGTTGACACGCGACCACGCATCGCTGCATTTTCTCTTGGACCAGGCGGCTGTCGGCATGGCGGGTCCCCATACGGCTATTGGCGACGCCATCGGCTTGGGCATCCGTATGCTGGATAAAGCCGATGAGCGCGACAAGGTGTTGATCTTGCTGACCGACGGCAACGATACCGGCAGCGCCATCCCGCCGGATCGTGCTGCGGCCTTGGCGGCACGCCATCATGTGACGGTACATACGATAGGCATAGGAGATCCCCAGGCCACCGGAGAAGAGCGGGTGGATTTTGACGCATTGCGCGAGATTGCGCGGACGGCGGGGGGAAAATTCTTTAGCGCCAATGATGTCAACGCACTACGCGAGGTGTATGCCACGCTGGACCGCATTACACCCAAAGAGGTCAAGTCCCTCAGCCACCAGCCGAAACGGGACTACTTCTGGATCCCCCTGGGTTTGGCGCTGTGCTTGCTGTTGTTGTGGCATTGCATCGCAGCCTTGGGCGCTTGGCGTGGTGTGCATCGTGCTGACCATGCAGGGCAGGCGCCGGCGAAGGAATCGGTATGAATATCGATCTCAGCGCCTTTCACTTTCTGCGGCCCTGGTGGCTGTTGGTGATACCGCTGGCCATCGTGTTGTGGTGGGGCCGGCACCGTGATCTGGCCAAGCCTGGTCGAGATACCCGCATTGCGCCGGACCTGTTGCCGTATTTGACCGTTCGGTCAACGGGTAGCCGGGGGCCGGCGCCGATCGACGTACTGGCGTTGATGTTGATACTAGGTGCGCTGGCAGCCGCAGGGCCCACTTGGCAGCGGGACGAACCCGCGTATCTGGACAATGTGGCGCCGCTCATCGTCGCCGTGGATCTATCTGCCTCGATGGATGGCGCTGACATACCGCCTTCGCGGCTGGAGGCGGCCAAGCATCTGCTGCGGGATCTGAGCGCACAGCGGGCCGGTGCGAAGACCGGGCTGATTGCCTATGCAGGCAGTGCGCACCTGGTGGCGCCTCCCACGGATGATGCCAGTTTGCTGGATCTGTTCGCTCAAGCCTTGTCATCCGATCTGATTGCGCGCAAAGGCCGGGATGCGGCCTCCGCGATCGATCTGGCCTCGCGTGCGCTGCAGGCGGAGCAGGCGGGCGGCACATTGTTGCTGGTCACCGATGGGGTCGATACGGGGCAGCTTGATGCTGTGAAAGATCGGGCTCGGGCAGCGTCGAATATGCAGGTGCTGATCATGGCCGTGGGGCAGGTGGGGTTGGATGTCGCTGCCTTACGGAATCTGGCGGATGCCGCCGGTGCGCCCTTGGGCAGCTTGACGGGCAGCCCCGATGATCTGGATTGGGTGACATTGCACGCCCAGCAACATTTTCGCGCGGTACAAGACGCGCAAATGGGTGTTGTTCATTGGAAAGACGTAGGGTATTGGCTGTGCTGGCCGCTCGGTCTGTTGGCATTGTTGACGCTGCGGCGCGGTTGGAATGTGGCATGGCTCGGAGGCTTGCTGTTGGCCGCCACGTTCAGCACCGCGCCAATCGCGCACGCCGGTGCGCTGGCAGATGCGTTCTTGACCGCGGATCAGCAGGGTCGGATAGCGTTTGAGCAAGGCCACTATGACGAGGCTGTGCAACGATTCCACGATCCCTATTGGAAGGGACGGGCCGCGTATCAGGCGGGAAACTACGCCGTCGCTTTGGCGGCGTTCTCCTCGGTTCAAACGGCCGAAGGGTATTTCTATGTAGGGAATACCCAAACTCGTCTGAGGCAATACGACGCCGCGCTGGACGCCTACGATCAGGCCCTATCGATGCGGCCAAACTGGAAACCGGCGATGGTCAATCGCGACATCGTGTCACGATTGATCGACGACATGAGCCAAGAACAGCAAGGCGAGCCGGCTGATTCGCCGGATCAGACCATCGATGACAAGACGGCCAAGGCCGGCAAGATGATTCAGGTGCCCGTGGCGAAAGCGGCCTCGGAAGACGCGTGGCTGCGCAACCTGACCGTATCGCCGGCCCGCTTTCTGCGCAGCAAGTTCGCCATCGAGGATGCACGGGCGGGAGGCAAGCCATGATGTACTGGCGAAGGTTCCTCCTGGGCACGGTTGTGAGCGTAGGCATCATGTCAGCGGCCTGGGCCCAGGACACCGCTGCATTGCTGGTCACTGCGCGTTTGCAAGGCTCGAGCGAAGTCCAGGTGGGGGCAACGGTGGAATTGGAGTTGCAAGTCACGACTCCAACGTGGTTCACGCAGCCGCCGCAACTGCCGGTGTTGAACCTGCCAGGCGCGATGGTGACGCCTCCATCGGGACAGGGCGTCATTGTCCGGGACCAAAAGGACGGGGTGGTCTACAACGGTTTGCGTTACACCTATGTGCTCAGCCCGACCACGTCGGGCAGACTGCAAGTGCCTGCGTTGACGGTCAGTGCCAAGGTGGGACCCGGGGGAGAGACCGCCTCGGCCAGCAGCCAGCCGTTCTCGTTCACAGTAGCCGCAGAAAAGAGTGGTAGCGACGAAGGCCCAGCGGCAAATGAAATAGCCATTACCCAAGACTACGATTCAGCGCCGGACCCGTTGGTCAATGGTGGCCGCGTGACACGCACCATCATCCAGCGTGCGATGGGGGTGCAAGCGATGCTGTTGCCCGAGGCTTCCTTGGGCGAGGTGAAGGGTTTCAAACGCTATTCACGAGAACCGGAAGTCACGACCTTGACCGATGGCCGAGGTGGTTTTGTGGGCGGGCAGCGCATCGACAGGGCGGACTATGTCGCCCAGCAAGCCGGAGCATTGAGCTTTCCCGACGTGACCATGCATTGGCGCGATAGCGAGACCGGCGAGCCGCGGTCGCAGACGTTGCAGGGGCGTACTTTTGAGGTGGCGGCCGCGCCTGTCGTCGATCCGCCGTTTTCCTTGACCGAGGATTTGGCGCAGTTGCGTCATGGCTTGCGTTGGGTGCCTGCCTCCTGGCTGCTGTTCTCGATTGGCGTCGTCGTTCTCGCGCTGGCTTTGTGGCTCACATGGCCGTGGTGGCGCAGGGCAGGCCGACAGCTCAGCCAATGGGCGCATTTGCAATGCACGCGCTACCAAGCAAGCGAGGCCTGGCATTGGCGGGCCTGGCGGCGAGAAGCGCAGCGCGATGTTACGTCGCTAAGCGCCTTCTATCGATGGTTGAAAGTCGCCAGCGGCGCGGCCGATGTAAGCGCCGCTACGGCCCAGTTGCCCATAGCGGTTCGCAGCGCCACCCAGACGGTATTGGGCACCAGAGTCGCGGGCAGTGGGGCCGACAAGACGTGGCGGACAAGCTTGGTCCATCTATCGCATCAATGGCGTCTCGCCTGGCGAACAAAACAGCGGCGGGCGTCCGCGTACGCCTTACCGGTCAGATTGAATCCCCCTCAGAACAACGGGAATAACGGACTCCTCCGAGAACCAAGGGAAAACTCATGAAGAGCATATCGACTACAGCAGTACGACGTTGCGCCGCATGGCTGGGAATGTTGACCGTCACGCTGTTGATATCGGCGTGTGCGGGACATCATGCGGATTCTCGGCATGCCGGGTTACCTTCGTGGAATGACGGCCCCTCGCGTCAAGCCATTGTCGCGTTCGTGCAAGCAGTGACCGATCCGAAAAATCCCGATTTTGTTCCGCCGGAGCGCCGCATCGCCGTGTTCGACAACGACGGTACGCTCTGGAGCGAGCAGCCTATGTATTTCCAGGTCATGTTTGCCCTGGACCGCGTCAAGGCGATGGCGCCAGAGCATCCGGAATGGGCGCGGCGTCAACCGTTTAAGGCGGTGATCGAGGGGGACAAGGCCCGATTGGCCAAGTCCGGGGAATCAGGACTGCTGAAAATAGTCGGCGCGACCCACACCAATATGAGCGTCGACGATTTCACGCAAAGCGTGTCGGACTGGTCGGCCACGGCGCGTCATCCCCGCTTTAACCAGCGCTACATCGATATGACTTATGCCCCCATGGTCGAGTTGCTGAAGTACCTGCGCGATCAGGGCTTCAAGACCTACATCGTTTCCGGGGGAGAGGTCGAGTTCATGCGCGCCTGGGCGCCTGCGGCCTACGGTATCCCGCCCGAGCAGATTATCGGCACCACCTTTGTGACGACGTTTGAGAATCGTAATGACGCTCCCGTGTTGTGGCGTCAGGGCAAGCTCGAATTCAACGATGATGGTCCGGGCAAACCGGTAGCCATACAGCGCTACATCGGTCGACGCCCGATCTTTGCCTTCGGCAATTCGGATGGTGATCTGCAGATGCTGCAGTGGACAGCAGCAGGCGACGGCAAGCGTTTTGCGGGCCTCGTACACCACACAGACGCACAGCGAGAGTGGGCATACGACCGGGATTCCAAAGTCGGCCGATTAAATAAGGCATTGGACGAGGCCACACGCCAGAACTGGACGGTCGTCGATATGCAGTCGGAATGGCGGCGGGTGTATTCGTTCGAACCGCTGCAGTAGGTTCAATAGTGGGACGTAACCGCCCGTCAGGGCAAGGAGAGCAGCGATGAAAGCAAGACGATGGCTGGGGGCGGCGATGTTGGCCGCGAGCGGACTTGCGATCACGGGCGGCGCGCCAGCGCAGGCTCAGAACTCGCAATCTAAACCGGCGGCAGAGGCCTCTGGCAAGAAACCCAATATTCTGGTGATCTTCGGTGACGACATCGGTCAAACCAACGTCAGTGCCTATGGTGACGGCGTGGTCGGCTATAGGACACCGAACATAGATCGCATCGCCAAAGAGGGGACGAGGTTTACCGATTACTACGCTGAGAATAGCTGCACGGCGGGCAGGTCTACGTTTATTACGGGGCAGGTGCCGCGTCGTACCGGGCTGTCCAAAGTGGGCATGCCGGGTGTTGCCGTTGGATTACAAGACAGGGATATCACGATTGCCCAAGCCTTGAAGTCCCATGGCTACAACACTGCGCAGTTTGGTAAAAATCATCTGGGCGACCGTGATGAGTATCTACCCACGAATCACGGGTTCGATGTGTTCTTTGGCAATCTTTACCACTTGAATGCCGAGGAAGAGCCCGAACGCCCGTATTGGCCAAAGAACGTAGCCGACGCGCCGAAAGGACAACCGGTAGCGCCTCCGCCCCGGGGTGTCATCAAATCCTCGGCTGACGGAAAGATCGAGGACACCGGTGCATTGACCCGTAAGCGAATGGAGACTATTGACGACGAAACTGTCGGTGCTGCGTTGGATTATCTTGACAAGAATGGCAAAGGCGACAAGCCGTTCTTTTTGTGGATGAATACCACGCGCATGCACGTCTATACCCACATCCGCCCCGAGCATCAGGGTAAGGCTGGCATGCCGGGCAATGCTTACGCAGATGGCATGTGGGAGCATGATCAGGATGTCGGTAAGTTGTTGAAGAAAATCGATGATCTGGGGATTGCGGACAACACCATTGTTATTTATACGACCGACAACGGGCCCAATCAGTTCAGCTGGCCGGATGCGGCGACGACTCCGTTCCGCAACGAGAAAAACTCGAATTGGGAAGGCGCCTACCGGGTGCCCGCCATGATTCGCTGGCCGGGACATGTTCCCGCAGGGGCGGTCAAAACGGGAATTGTCTCGGGGCTTGACTGGTTCCCCACGCTACTGGCCGCAGTCGGAGATAGCGACGTCAAGGAGAAATTGCTGAAAGGTTGGACTCCCAACGGCAGCAACAAGAGCTACAAAGTCCATTTGGATGGCTACAACCAATTGGACTATCTGACGGGCAAGAGCGACGACAGTGCTCGCCAGGATTTCTACTACTTCAACGACGACGGCTTGTTGGTCGCCATGCGATACAACAATTGGAAAGCGGTCTTTTGCGAGCAGCAGGCACCGGGTGGATTTAATGTGTGGAAGGACCCGTTTGTATGCTTGCGTGTACCTAAGCTGTTCAATTTGCGCATGGACCCGTATGAGCGTGCAGATGTCGTATCCAATCAATACTATGACTGGCTGGTGAAAAACGACTACCTGGTGCTCATGGCATCCATGAAGGCAGCCGAGTTCCTGCAGACCTTCCTGGAATGGCCGCCCAGCCAGCGTCCGGCGTCCTTCAGTGTTGATCAGGTACAAGCCGATGTAGACCGACAGGTCGAGCAGTATTTCGAAGATCAAGCCAAGAAGCAAGGCAAGTAAGAGAGGGAGTAGGGGGCGCAGCAAGCATGCTGCGTCCCCTATCTAAGTATTTCGCATAGGGTCTACCTCAAACGATATGAGTTCGTCTACACGCTCACTGCACGATGTATCTGGAGCCGCACCGGCCGCGGTGCGCACGGCGAGCCTGGCGACGCCAGCCATTCTGCTGGCGTTGTCTGGCATGTCTGCGTTGATTTTTCAGATTATCTGGATCAAGCAGCTGTCCTTGATTGTTGGTGTGGAAGTGCATGCGATTGCAGTAGCAATCAGTGCATTCTTTTTGGGGCTGGCGGCGGGCGGTTGGTGGCTGGGACGCAGAGCGGACCGCAGCGATCGGCCTGTGCGGGCCTATGTATGGATCGAGATGGGCATCGCTGTTGCAGCGATGGTTGTGACACAGATACTCGCACACGGGGCATTACCATTCGCCCGCGTGGAGCAACACAGCGCCTTCCTGGCCTGGTTGGCTGTAGTGGTGGTGATAGGTGTGGCACCGTTCCTGATGGGAGGCACGCTGCCCGTGCTGTTGCGCGCGGTCGGCGCAGGGCGCGTAGGGCGAGCGGGCGGTGTGCTATATGCCGCAAACACTACAGGAGCGATTCTCGGTGCATTGCTACCAGCGTTCATTCTTATCCCTGCATTGGGCGTGCAACGCACCGCTTGGGTAGCCGCAGGATTGAACGTGGTTGCCGCGATAGGCGCATGGCTATGGGGACGCGATGCGCGGCTGGGTATGGAGCCGGAGCGAACGCAGGAATCGCTGACAGGTTCTCCAGCATTGCCGTCGCGGGCGTGGTTGGCCATAGGCTTGTACGCGGTGGCCGGAGGGGTTGCGCTGGGCTATGAGGTGTTGTGGTCGCAGATGATCGTGCCTTTCATGAGCACGCGCGCTTTCGCCTTTTCTATCGTGCTGGGCGTTTATCTCGCCGGTTTGGCTATAGGCGCAGCGGTGTATGCGGCCTGGGAGCATCGGCTTGGAAATCCGTGGCGAGTGTTCGGGCTCTTGATCGCTTGTGCAGGTGTTTTGGCCTTGCTCGAGCTGGCGCTGCTGGGCCGCTGGCTAGTCAATGCGCAAAGCGTGGCGGAAACCGTGATTCAGGGGTGGACGCAAAGCAGGCTCGCCGGGATGAGTGCGCGCTTTGCGGTGGCGGCTGGCGTTATCGTGTTGCTGCCTACATTATTGTTGGGTGCGGCATTTCCCGCAGTGTTGCGCATCGCCGTGCCGTCCGCTCAACGTGGCCGGGGCGCAGGTGCGGTGCTGGCGGCCAACACGTTGGGGGGCATCGCAGGGACGGCGATGACGGCATTTGTTCTATTGCCGGCGCTGGGCACGGTTCGCAGTTTGGTGCTATTGGCATTGATGGCCTGCGCAGTCGGGCTGATCGCAGTCTGGCAAGCCCGGCCTGTGGCCGCCATGGCTCGTACGGTGACGGCAGCGCTGGCAGTTGGCGTGTTGATCATTGGATGGTCTCTCGCGCCGAACCACCTCGCGCGACTATTACCGGGTGCTCAAGGCAATGATCTCGTGTTCTATGAGGAGAATCACGGCGGCACTGTCGCCGTCGTGGAAAGCGGCAGCGGTGACCATCGATTCCATCGGCTTTATATCCAGGGCGTGTCGAACTCCGGTGACGCGATGCCGTCCTTGCGCTATATGCGGCTGCAAGCGCTTTTGCCGCTGATTGTGCACAACGCAGAGCCGCGATCGGCGCTGGTGATCGGCTATGGCACGGGCATTACCGCTGGTGCATTATCGCGTTATCCTTCATTGGACCAACGGGTCGTGGCCGAACTATTGCCTGGTGTGTTGCACGCAGCGCCTTTTTTCAAAGGTACTTATTCCGCCGCCGAGGATCCTGGCCTGGATGTCCGATTGCGCGATGGCCGGCGCGAGTTGCTGGTCAGTGACCAGCGTTATGACTTGATTACGCTGGAGCCGCCTCCGCCGTCTGCGGCAGGGGTGGTGAATCTCTATTCCCGTGATTTCTACACCCTGGCGGCAGATCGTCTGAATCCCGATGGCATCGTGGCCCAATGGCTGCCGTTGCCTACACAGAATCTGGACGACACACGCGCGCTGGTCGCGGCTTTCATCGATGTCTTCCCTCATGCCTCGCTCTGGACCACGGAGTTGCATGAGATGCTGCTGATCGGCTCGATAAAGCCTTTGTCGCTGGACGCTACCCGTATCGATGCGCGTTTTTCGCAACCCAAGGTGCGGGAGGCGTTGACCGAAGTGGGTGTTGCCTCGTCAGCGGCGCTATTGGCGACCTGGGTGACCGATCGAGAGGGCCTGGTGCGCTTTGTCGATCAGATGCCGGCAGTGACGGACGATTTCCCCGCGATCGAGTATGCGCCGTGGGTACGGCAGCGTGAGATCACCCGGACATTGCCAGCATTACTTGCCTTGCGTAAGGACCCGCCGATACAAGGAGCCGATTCGACTCTGATGGCCGAAATTGATAACGAGAGAAGCAAGCTCGACGTGTTTTACAGGTCGGCCTTGTCCGCGTATCAAGGCGATCGCCAAGGTTGGGCGCGAGAGGCCAGCGCATTAGGGCAGGCGGCTCAGGACAATGCCTATTTGCGTTGGTTTGTCGGCGGTCCGGGGCAGTGATTTCTATACGGCCTTCCATTCACTTCAATGTACAGGAGATAAACGGCGAAATCTGACGGTTTAGTTTGACTTTCCCTGCGTGTCATTTTTGGTCCTTTTCGGTCCTTTGGGTGCATGGTGACCTATGAGCTATTCCTTGATTCTCGTCAGCCTTGTTGTAGTGTTCTTTTGTGTGTTGTATGGCGCCATTCAGGTTGGGCGTTATGTGGGTAAACGCGATCACTCGGATGAAGGCGGCAGCCGATCTGGTGCGGCGGCTATCGAAGCGTCCGTTTTCGCGCTATTGGGTTTATTGGTGGCTTTCACCTTTTCGGGTGCCTCCCAGCGGATGGTGGAGCGCCGCAACCTGCTGGTCCAGGAGGTCAACGCCATTGGCACCGCCTGGCTGCGTATCGACATGATTAATGCCGCGGACCAGCCCGGGCTGCGCGAACAGTTTCGGCGTTACGTGGATGAGCGCATCAACTATTACCGGAACGTCGCCGATCTGGATCAGCGTGACGTGATTGCAAACAACGTGGGCGCAATACAGAAGGAAATCTGGGCCTCATCCATGCAGGCCGCAACGCGCAGTACACCGCCGTTTGCTGCGGCGTACGCCAGTGCAGTGAACGAGATGTTCGATGTGTCCACGGCACAGACTGTGGCTCAGAAAGTGCATCCGCCAATAGTGACCTATCTGTTTCTGGCCATTCTGGCTGTGGTTTGCGGCTACTTTGTCGGCCTGAATCTGGCAAAAGGAGGGCGGGGCGGATTTATCCATCAAGCGTTATATGCCTTGGTGATGACTACCGCGCTATACATCATTATTGATTTCGAGTTTCCCAGGATTGGAGTCATCCGTATCGATCAAAACGATGCGCTGTTAGTTGCACAGCGCGACTCGATGAACGATCCCCCTGGGCAGTCCCAGCAGCGGTGAGATTGGTAGCTGAAGCCATGATCAATCAGTATCTTGTGAGGCAGCAGTGAGAGCGAGATATTTGTTCGGAAAGCCACGGATGGCCAGGGCAGCGATTCAGTTCGCGAGCTGGGGGCTCGCGTTATGCTCCTTGTCGGGGGGAACATTGGCGACGGCGCAATCGACCGTGCGGTTGACGAAAGACGATCTGCAAAAACGGGCTAATGGCGTCCTGGCGTTGATGTCGTTTTCGATCGTTCCCGACATCACGACCAGCGCTTTGTCGATAGGCAGTGGTAGTGCTGGAACGTCGGGTTCCAGCGATTTCTATATGACACAGCTGGGCGGTGGCGACACGCTGTCTCAATCGGTGCCTATCTACATGGAAGGCGTCCTGGCGGCCAGCCGCTACGATCCGACTTTTGTGGCAACCCAAGGCGCTGAGCAGCGGCGTATTCCTACTAAATGGAACAGTTTATCGGCTACCGGCGGCATTGGTTGGGATTTCAAACTGACCGATGAGTTGAAATTTCGGCCGATTTTCAACTTTGCGCTCGGTAACGTGACGAGTGATTTGCGCGCCGCCAGCTGGTATGTAGGGAGGCGAACCGGACGTGATATTGACTTTCTGGATAGAGGATCCCTGAATGCCTACGGCCTGGGTGGGTCCGTCATGTTGGACTATGAACATTATCGGCCCGGCTACGAGGTGGATGTCGAATTGCGTTATTCCGATATCAGGCTCAAGAGCTTTGCCAGCTCTGCGGCAGTGCAAGGCAGAGCGTCGGCACGTTCAGCGAATCTGTGGGCGAGATATCGCGCACCGACGGGAATGATGCTGCTGCAACGGCCACTGCGCTACGTGTTGGAGCTGACGCATTCGGAGTTTCTCGGGGACCAGCGCGGTGTGCTGGGGTTTGACCGGCTGACATCCGTGGGAGCGGGGCTGGAGTTGGACTCGAGCGCTTACAACGTCGTCGTTACGCGTACCCGGCTGGTGGGGCGTTATGTGTTTGGCAACAATGTCTCGGGCTTTTCCGTCGGGTTGGCAGTGAGCTTTTGACTGAATCGTGCCGGTCAGGTGCACCGGCGATATGACACGGTAGTCTGTGTCGGTGTGGTATCCCGGAGGTGGATATGGGGACGACGCAATTGAGGGAACGTGACGCCGAGCCATTTTCGCTGGTGCGCGACGACCTGTTTTACCGGTTGCAGCGCCGGATCGGGCTGATTCCTGCTCATGGAGATGGGATCAAGCGCCGTGCGCTTGTGTATGCCTTGGTCGCATGGCTGCCGTTGGTCATCGCTTCGTGGCTGGCAGGTACCGTTGTCGAATCAGCAGGAATTGCCGAGCCTCTGCTTGGGCACATAGGTATTCATGCGCGTTGCTTGATTGCGATTCCACTGCTTGTGCTCGCAGAGGGACTGGCGCAGCAGATGATCCCTCTATTCATGCGGGAGTTTCGCCGGACAGAGTTGATAGGAGACGGTCAGCGCGAACGCTTTGAAAAGGTTCTCGTCGATGTAATCCGGCTGCGTAACCGGGCGTTCCCCTGGGTGATCATTGTGGGCTTGGTCTCAACCTGGACAGCTGCATTTTTCCTCACCCCCAATCGAGACGAAATCGAGTGGGCAGGGGCAAACAGCCGTAGTCTGGCCTTTGGTGCATGGTGGTTCCTGCTGGTGACGCGTCCCATTTTTTCGATATTGTTGCTAGCGTCAATATGGCGATTGGTCCTGTTAGGGATCTTGCTGTTTCGCATCGCCCGGTTGCCTTTACAGCTGGTGGTCATGCATCCGGACAGGTTTGCAGGGTTGGGGTTCTTGGATCGTCTGCCGGTGATCTACAGCCCCTTCATTCTGTCTGTATCAGCCGTGATGGCGGGTGCATGGGCTCATGGTGTTTTCTATCATGATGTGGCGGTGCCTTCCCTATATATACAGATGGCGGTGCTGCTGATCGTGCTGGTATTGATCGGGTTGGCGCCATTATTGGTGTTTTCCCCCATGTTGGTCAGGGCCAAGAAAAAAGCATTGCTTGATTATGGCGTGCTGTTGGCCAAACATGGGCGGGCAGTGGATGCACGCTGGATCGCGCAACGTGAAGTACCCGATTTGCCGATGCTGAATGCGCCAGAGTTGGGGCCTGTCGCGGATATCCAGGCGCTATACCAATCCGTTGCATCGATGCGGCCGGTGCTCGTGAACAAATCCATTTTGCTCAAGATCGTAGCCCCTGCCGCATTGCCATTATTGCTGTTGGTGGCGACACAATGGCCGCTCAAGAGTACGCTGACTAAATTGTTGTTCACCTTGCTGTAAATCCGGAGGCCGTTTGGCGCAGGTGTGGTCTGTCAAGATTATTGTGCCGTGATTGAGAGAGTTCTACGAAGCGATTCACTTTTCTGGCGGGAGACTTCCATGAGATGGCTATTAAGGTATTGCATTGCTTTATTCGCGCTATTGTGTTTGAGTCCGCCGGGGTATGCGCAGTCCAGACTGAGCAACGAGCAGCTTGACCAAATGCTCGCACCGGTGGCGCTCTATCCCGATGCCTTGCTGTCGCAAGTGCTGATGGCGGCTACCTATCCCGACGATGTGGCTGCGGCCGCGAAATGGTCTGCGCAGCATACGAATCTCAGCGGCGATGAGGCGGTAAAAGCTGTCCAGAACCAGCCCTGGGACCCCAGTGTGCTGTCGTTAGCAGCGTTCCCGTCAGTACTGGATATGATGGGCAGGCAGCCGGACTGGGTTAAATCGGTGGGTGACGCCTTTCTGGACCAGCCAGATGACGTGATGAACTCCGTGCAGCGATTGCGATTGCAGGCGCAAAAAGCGGGATCGCTGAACAGCAATGCCCAGCAGACGGTGACCACGTCCACTCAAGGCGGATCGACGGTTGTCAGCATTGCTCCCGCGTCGCCGAGCGTCGTGTACGTGCCGACCTATAACCCCACGACCGTCTACGGCACATGGCCTTATCCCTCATATCCCCCGGCGTACTATCCGCCGCCGCCAGGGTCCGTATTCGCTTCTGCGCTGGTGTCGGGATTGGCGTTTGGCACAGGTGTCGCCATTGTCGATTCGCTGTGGGGCGGTTTTGATTGGGACCACCATGATGTCGATATTGACGTGAATCGCTACAACAATATCAACGTCAACAGGAGACTAGATGCCAGCCGTTCCAATGTCAATTGGAATCACGATCCATCACGCAGGGGAAATACGCCATATCGAAGCGCAGACACCAGACAGCGTTTTGATGATCAACGCGTTCGCACCCAGCGAAATCAGGGCGACCGAACGCTGGGGACGGCTGCCAGACCGAGCGGGGGACAGCAAGATCGCCGGGAACATGCGCAGGCCGTCATGCGTCAGCATGAAACCTCCAATGCGGGGGCACGAGGGGCCGGCCATCGGCAAACAGGAACCAATCGTGCGCAGACCGGTGGTGCCCATCACGCACAGAGTCGCGGCAATGCACAGGCCGCTGCTATCAATCGGTCCAGGGACAACAATCGGGACAACGCTTTGCGTGGCGTTAATAGTCCTGCGCACACGCGTAACGCGAGCAATGCGCGCACTGGCCAGGCCAGACCGGCCGTGCATCACGAGCAGCGGCGCATGTCAGCCCCATCGCATCAGGGTGGCGCTCTGCGCGGAGGCGGTCAACATGGACGCGGAGGGATACGGAGATGAAACGGATCAGCCAAAACATTATTCGCCAAGCCACCTTGAGCGTGGGCCTGGCCACCGCGCTGGGAATAGGAGGGCAGGTGTTTGCCCAGGCGGTTTACCCGACGGCCGACGCGGCTGCCGAGGCCTTGGTTTCGTCTATCGCCACGGGCGATCAAGACAAGCTCAAGCACGTGCTCGGCGCGGACTTTCACCGTTATGTCCCCCGAGATAGCGTGTCACAGGATGACGTGTATGCCTTTTTAGCCGCATGGTCGCAGCGTCATGAAGTGGTCGGCACCAGTGAGACGTCTGCGGCGCTCGTCGTGGGACAGCACGACTGGTCCTTTCCCGCGCCTATCGTAAAAAGCAGGCAGGGGTGGCGATTCGACGTGCGCGAAGGCGCCAGGGAAATGCAGCATCGGCGTATTGACCGCAACGAGTTCGCGGCAATACAGACCCTGCAGGTCCTATGCGCGGCGCAAGAGCGTTATCGCTCTTCGGTGGGCCAAGGCAAGGCGGCTGAGAGAATCGTCAGCCGCGAGGGCCAATATGATGGATTGTATTGGGACCCTGCGGGGCAGTCTTCGCCGCAAAGCCCGCTCACTGACGATGCGCTGGTCATGGGGCCGGACGTCCCTGCCGATGCGGCGCTGCACGGCTATCGGTACGCGATCCTGTTGCCTGCTGACGAAACGGGATGCGCTTTTGCCGCGTGGCCTGCCAGATATGGACAGTCCGGTGTGAACAGCTTTGTGATCGGCCGCGATGGGACCATACGCGAAAGAGATTTCGGCAGGGCAGCAACGATCAAGGATTATCAACGAGTGGGGCAGGCGAACTCCAGTTGGACGCAAGCCGTTCCCTGATCGAGCGTCGGCACAGACTACAATGAATCATCAACGTAGGAGAATCACGATGAAAGTATCCCGTCGCAATGTAACGCTATCGGCAATGGCGCTTGCAGTGCTATTGGCCGGTGAGGGCGCTTGGGCGCAAGCCTATAGCGCGTTTTCCACCGACACGATTTACGGTTCGTTAAAGCACGAAGAAGCCGTCTCGTTCAACAAAGCGGCGGTAGGTGTTCTTGAAAACACCCAGGACAATGCGACGACCTTGTGGAGCAGTCCCACCAAACGCCGAACACCCATTACGGCAAAACTGAATGCAGACGGTGTTCAGCAACAAAACGGTATGCCATGCCGCTTGCTGCATTCGCGTTTGGAGCGGGGGCCAAACCATGAAAGTTGGGAATTTCTGTTTTGCCAGAAAGACGGCCAATGGAAGGCGGTTTCCCAGACGTTGCGATGAATCGCGTTAGCGGGACGGCGAGCTGATCGGATCTCGGTTAAGTATCAACCACCCGGCAATGCCCAACATGGCAACGCCCAGCAGGCCGTCCTGCACACGCATAAACCACGCATTGCGGGTCAACCAGCCCCGGATCCGTGACGCGCCATACGCGTAGATCGCGCCCGTCACCAGCCCCAGCATTTTGGAAAACACGCCCAATACCAGCATCTGCACCCATACCGGGCCGCGGGCCGGGTCGGTAAATTGCGGCAGAAAGGCGATCATGAAGATGAACACCTTGGGGTTGAGCAAGTTGGTCATGAATCCCTGCCAATAGGCATCGCGGGCGCTGCCTGGCTGGGCGGTGAGGCTGGTGGCGGTGGCCCGGGCACAGCGGCGCAATGCGCGAATGCCCAGATAGACCAGATAGATTGCGCCCAGAACCTTGACCGCGGCAAACAGGGTCTGAGATTCCTTGAAAATCGCCGCCAAGCCCAGCACGACCAGCGGCACCTGCACAAATCCTGCCGACCAGTTTCCCAGCACGCTGATCCACGCCGTGCGAAACCCTTGTGTCATACCCCGCGTGAGCGTCAACGCCATGTCCGGGCCTGGGGTGAGTTTGAGCGCCAGATCGGCGGCCAGATACAGCAGGAACACGTGCAGGGTGGGCATGAGGGCGGGAATGCGGTGCTGGATGGGGAGCCGCTATTATGCGCCATCCTGCAATGGCTAGGTCAGCTCAACGCAATGCCGCACCGGCATCGTGGCGCGCCCGCGACGGCCGAAGGTTTCCTGGCGCCCCTTATGAAGGCCCTTAGGAGAAATGCACGGAAATGCTGCCCAATGGGCCGTAATCGGCATGCAAGGTATCGCCCCGTGCGACGGCCACGGTACGAGTGAACGAGCCCGCGAGCACAATGTGACCAGCTTGGAGGCCGGTGTCGTGTTGTGCCAGTTTGTTGGCGAGCCAGGCGACGGCCAAGCCAGGATGGCCCAGTACCGCAGCGGACACGCCGGACTCTTCGATAACGCCGTTTTTGAGCAGCAGCCCAGCGACCCAACGCAGATCGACATCGAGGGGTTTGACAGGGCGGCCCCCCAGCACAATCCCGGCGCAGGCGGCGTTATCGGCGATGTTGTCGACAATGCGGCGAGGGTACTGGCTGCGGCCGTCAATGAGTTCCAAGGCGGGCACCACATAGTCGGTGGCGTCCAGCACATCGAACAGGCTGACATTCGGGCCGCTCAAGGGCTTGCCCAGCACAAAGGCCAGTTCCATTTCGACGCGGGGGACGATGAGTGTTTCGGTCGGGATGGTTTCACCATCCTGATAGAACATGGTGTCCAGCAAATGGCCATAGTCCGGTTCGTTGATGCCTACCGTACTTTGCATGGCCTTGGATGTCAGGCCGATTTTGTGGCCGCGCAGGACTGCGCCGCGGCTAAGCTTGTCATCGATGATTCTTTTCTGGATCGCATAGGAATCCGCGATGTCGATATCGGGAAAAAGACGATCCAGCTGCTGGCAGGGGACACCGCTGCGTTCGGCCTCTATCAGCAGTGTGGCGGCGCGCTCGCGGTCGGTTGCGTTGAGCATGTCGGTTCCTTAAGGATGAGAGATCAATTCGTCGGCCACCGGATTCGACAGCACACCTATGCCCGAGACCTCGACCTCTACCACGTCACCAGGTTTCAGAAACCGCGGGGGAGTAAACCTCACGCCCGCACCGATAGGCGTCCCGGTAGAGATGACATCCCCCGGCTTCAGAGTGGTCCAGATCGAGATATAGCGAATCAATTCGGCAAAAGGGAACATCAGATTGTCCGTGCGGTCTTGCTGGCGCAGCTCGCCGTTGACACGTGTGCGGACTTCGAGAGGCGCATTGGGATCGAATTCATCGCTTGTCACCATCCAGGGACCCATTGATCCACTGGCGTCGAAGTTCTTGCCCTGGGTGACGTTGAATTTGCCGTGTTTCAGCCAGTCGCGTACGGTGCCTTCGTTCAGGCAGGTCAGGGCGGCAATATGATCCCAGGCATTGTCGGCCGATATGCGGCGGCCCGCTTTGCCTATGATCAGCGCGATTTCTCCTTCGTAATCGAGCTGCTCGGACTCGGGCGGGCGTAGCAACGGTTGGCCATGTCCGACAAAAGATCCTGGGAACCGCGGAAATACGCTGGGATAGGCGGGTGGCGCGCTGCCGTCCTTGTATTCTTCGTTGCGATTGCCATAGTTGACACCGACACAGATGATTTTTTCCGGTGCGGTGATGGGCGGCAAGAGACGGACTTGGTCCAGGCGCAAGCTCGCGGCTCGCTCGGCGGCCAACCGTTGCAGTATGGGCAAGGCTTGAGCAGTCAATACGTCTTTCAGGCTGTCATAGCCTAGATCGTCCAGCGCCACGATGTGCTCGCTATCACGCAATGCGCCAAAGCCGATACGTCCTTGGTGTTCGTACGAAAGCAGTTTCATTGATTGAATCCAAACAGGCGGGCCGGATTGTCGACCAGGATTTTTTGCAGCATGGCGGCATCGCCGGCATAACGGGCCAGTTGATCCACCAACTGTCCTTCGTCGGGAGTCGCCTTGACGGAAACGGGGTGAGGCCAGTCGCTGCCCCATACAATGCGGTCAGGGTTGGCTGCGATGAGCGTACGGGCTAACGGCACGACGTCATCCCAGGGGTAGCCCGTCTTGGACAGCTTTTCCGTGAGCGACAGCATGACCCAGAAATTGCCGCGCTGTAGCAATTCCTGCAGCTTGCGCAACGTCGGGTCGTTGGCGCCGGCAGCCGGATCTGCGCGCCCCATATGATCCAGCAGTACGGGGATATCCAGATTTTCGAACTGCTCGGCTTGCGCCATCATGCCGTCAGGTTCGGGCTGGAATTTGGCGTACCAGCCCAGTTCTCGGATGCGACCAATCGCCCGGTCAAACACCGCGGGCTCCATACTGATGCCCAGGCCCTGGCGGCTAAAGCGTGCGCCTCGGACACCGGCATCGTGCAGCTTGGCAATATAGGCATCATCGCGTTCTGCCAGGACAGCCGCGTTGGCGCAGCCTCGATAATTTGGCCCGGCGGCAGCCAGGCCATCGAGTACGACTTGGTGATCGGCGCCATATGTGGTGGCTTGCACGATGACACCGCGTTCAATGCCCAGCAACTTGTGCAAACGCAGTGCGACGTCGATCGTGGCGCTGGGCATTTCGTAGGCGGCACCAGCGCGTACGGGATAACGCTCGGCCGGACCGAACACATGGAATTGACTATCACACGCGCCGCGCGGCAGCGAGGTTCTGGGCGCAGTGGGAGAGGGATGAAAGACCTGATATTGTGAGCTCAACGTGTGGCCTCTTTGTCATTCAGTATCGCAATGAAGTCGCATTCGATCAGCTTGTCGCCGTCCAGGTCGGCTTGCATCGTGTGGCGGGCGGGCCGGTTTTGGGGATCAGGAAAATCACGCAGCCACACCGCGTTCAATGCCGCACGTTGGCTGCGATCCCGCATCCAGACGGTCATCTTGATGATGTTGGCGAGCGATCCGCCACCGGCCTCGACGATGCGGCGCACATGGTCGAACATCAGTTCGCATTGGCGCTCGATCGTGCTGCCATAGGCGCCTGTGGCAGGGTCGGTGCCTTGGATGCTGCCTGAATACAGCAGGTTGTCGATGCGGCTGGCCGCAGGAATGGGATTCTTATGGCTAAAGCCATCGGCGTAGATACTGCGTCGTGTCATGGAGAAATCCAGGAATCGATGTGGGGATTAATTCGCGGTGATGCCCGCGCGTTCGATGATCGGGGTCCATCGCGCGTCTTCGGCGGCCAGGTATTTCGTGAATGCCTCAGGCGTGCTCGCGCGTGCTTGAGCGCCGAGGTCGTCAAAGCGTTGAATGATGGTGGGATCGGCCAGGACCTGGGTCAACGCGGCGCTGAGACGATTCAGAATGTCGGGTGGCGTGCCTTTCGGGGCCAACAATCCCGTGAATGTTGCCGCCTCCATGCCGGATATCCCGGCCTCGGCAAAGGTGGGCACGTCCGGCATCGACGGCACGCGCTTGGCTGTCGTGACGGCCAAGGCGCGCAAACGGCCCTCCTTGACGTATGGCAAGGCGACCGAAATCTGATCAAAGTTGAAATCCACTTGGCCTCCGATCAGGTCGGTGGTAGCGGGCGAATTGCCTTTGTAGTGGGCCGTCGTCCAGTGCGCGCCGGTCAGCGACTGCAGCAGCTCGCTCACCAGGTGATTCGTAGTGCCTGCGCCGGGCGAAGCCATGGTGAGCCTGTTGGGATCCTGCTTTGCCATTGCGATCAGATCGCTCATTGTCTTCACCGGCAATTTGGGATTCACCTGCAATACCAGCGGGGTGTACGAGATCGAACTGATAGGTTCGAAATCGCGGTCCCATTTATAAGCCTGGCGATTGAAAATCAGCGGACTGAACAGTAGCGGTCCATTGGCTGCCATGAACAAGGTGTAGCCGTCCGGCTCAGCGCGGGCAACTTGCTCGCCGGCGATCATGCCGCCTGCGCCGGGCTTGTTGTCGACGATGAATGGTTGACCCAGCGCGGCTTGCAATCCCGGCGCAATCAGGCGCGCGGCAACGTCCACATTGCCACCGGGAGGATAGGGAACCACGATTTTTACAGGTTTGTCGGGCCATGCCGCGACGCTGAGCGAGGCGTATGCACTGAGCGCGATCGCAGCGCAAGTTCGCAGGATGAGTGGGAAATGCATGTCGGTCTCCTGGTTCGTTTTTGTCGTGTTTCTGTTGTGTTGGAACTCTAAAAACTTGCTCCCTAACCGACAATCGAGAAATTCGAAAAAAGTCCGAATATTGGACTTAATCAGGAATCTGCCAGAGCAGCATCGCAAACCACATCCGCAAACCCGGGAGAATATCGGTACTTTGTAGTTCAATATACGGACTGAAAAAGAGACGTCTCATGCGCATTTCTGCCCCCGACCTCAACCCCGAACAGATTTACCGGCTCATGAGCGGCATCGTGGTGCCGCGACCGATCGCCTGGATCAGCAGCCTGAACGCCCATGGGCAAGTCAATCTGGCGCCTTTCAGTTGCTATACCTTTGTGTCCAATACGCCCCCCATGATTGGCGTGAACATCGGGCGCAAGGCCGGCACACGAAAGGACACTGCCAACAACATCGTCACACACGGCCATTTTGTGGTGAATATCGGCGACGAGACGCTGCTTGATGCAATCCATATGAGCGCCGAGGAACATCCGCCAGAGGTGAGCGAGGCGCAGCTGTTGGGACTGTCGGTCCTGCCGGGCGAGGCCATTGCCACGCCGCGTATTGCCGAGGCGCCTATCAGCCTGGAATGCCGGTTCCATAGCGCGACACCCTATGGCTACACGGGGGCCGAGTTTTACGTAGGCGAAGTGCTGGTGTTCCATATTCGCGATGGGTTGCTGCAGGACGGCAAGATCGACACCACACAATTGCGGCCGATCTGCCGTATCGGCGGCCCGAACTATGCGTCGCTGGGTCCCATCGTGACCAAACGTGCAATACGCCAGACGGCCAAGACGGTGATGGCGGGGGATTCCACATGAGCACGACCTCGACGGAAGATTCGGCAGGCGGCGCGCAGACGGTGCGCCGCGCATTAAGCATCCTGCGTCTGGTGGCCTGCGGCCAGGAACGTGGCGTCAGGTTGATTGATCTGGTGCGTATGTCCGGATTGAATCGGCCAACGGTGCATCGCTTGCTCAAGACGCTGATCCAGGAAGGCGCCGTTGAGCAGGACACGGATACGCGGCGTTATTTGATTGGGCCGGAAATCAGTTTGCTGGGATTGGCGCGGACGCGGCGTTTTCCATTGTTGACGGTGGCGGATCCCTATCTGCGGGAGCTCGCTGACGAAGTGGGCGATACGGTGTTCCTGAGCATTCGGCATGGACACGACTCGATCTGTATCGGGCGCCATACAGGACATCACCCGATTCAGGTGCTTTCCATCGAGGTCGGTGTGCGGCGCCCTTTGGGGCTTGGGGTGTCCGGGGTGGCATTGCTCGCTTGTCTGTCTCCCGAGGAAAGCGTTTCTTTGGTACAGCAGAATGCTACGCGTCTGGAGGTGCAGGGTGAACACGTCCATGACGTTCTCGCCAGTGTCGAACAGGCGCGTGCGCTGGGCGGCCTGGCGCACAAACCCGCCGGGTTGATGCCGGGCACGAGCGCGGTAGCCGTTCCCATCACGGGCACAGATGGCCAGGCGTTGGGGGCCGTTACCGTGACGGCGATGGCCGAGCGGCTGGCCGAACAGCGCTTTCCTATGGTGGTGGAGCGTATGCGCCAAGCAGCGGCAGCTATTGCAGCGCGTCAAGCGCGCGTTTCCGATAGGCACCTCGAGGGGCAGCGATCACGCTCAGTCTGATCCCGCATCGAGTCCGCCCGTAACCGCTACACCAGGCATGTAACTTGCGCCGCCCCGGTTATTTCGCATTCACGCGTAATTGGGGGCAAGCATGGCAAAGACAGTAGCGGATTTTGTGCTGGCGCGACTGGCAGAATGGGGCATCGACCGCGTGTTCGGTTACCCGGGCGATGGCATCAATGGTCTGATCGGCGCATTTGGGCGCGAGGGACAGGCCATGCGTTTCATCCAGTCGCGCCACGAGGAAGAGGCTGCCTTCATGGCATGCGCCCATGCCAAATTCACGGGGCAGATCGGCGTGTGCCTGGCAACGTCGGGTCCAGGCGCCATTCATTTACTCAATGGCTTATATGACGCCAAACTGGATCACCAGCCCGTAGTCGCCATCGTGGGCCAGCAGGCGCGATCGAGCCTGGGTGGGGACTTTCAGCAGGAAGTCGATCTGGCGGCCTTGTTCAAAGATGTCGCCCGTGATTTTGTGCAAGTCATGAGCACCGCCGAGCAGGCCCGTCATCTGATCGATCGCGCCATGCGGATTGCGCTGGAGCGGCGCGCGGTCACATGCATCGTGATCCCGAATGATGTGCAGGATTTGCCAGCTGTGCCGCATCCGCCCCAGCGGCACGGCATGATGCATACCGGTATAGGGGCAGTGTCACATTCGCATGTGCCGGGCGAGGATGCCTTGCACAATGCCGCGTCCGTATTGAACCGCGGACGCAAGGTGGCGATCCTGGCAGGCGCTGGCGCCTTGGGGGCATCGGACGAGCTCGCCCAGGTTGCCGAACGCCTCGGTGCAGGGGTGGCCAAGGCGCTGCTGGGCAAAGCTGTGCTCTCGGACCGTTTGCCATATGTCACCGGCAGTATCGGGCTGCTGGGCACCGTGCCTAGCTGGAGGCTGATGCAGGATTGCGATACCTTGCTGATGGTCGGTACAACTTTTCCGTACACGGAATTTTTACCGCCCGAAGGGCAGGCCGGTGGCGTGCAGATCGATCGCGACGGCCGTGCGCTAGGCCTGCGCTATCCGATCGAGGTCGGCCTGGCGGGCGATGCGAAGCAAACCTTGGCCGCACTGCTGCCGTTGCTGGAGCAAAAAACCGACCTGGACTGGCGTCATGACATCGAAAAAGACGTCGCGCGCTGGCGCGAGGTCGTGGCGGCGCGTGCGCAGACCCGAGGTGAATTGATCAACCCGCAACTGCCGTTTCTGGAACTGTCGAAACGCCTGCCTGACGACAGTATCGTGACATGCGATTCGGGGTCGGCGGCCAATTGGTATGCGCGCGACGTCGACGTTCGTCCTGGCATGCTGGCGTCGATATCGGGCGGGTTGGCGACCATGGGGTGCGCCGTACCTTATGCGCTGGCGGGCAAACTGGCCTGGCCTGAACGTCCCGTGGTCGCGCTGGTCGGCGATGGGGCGATGCAGATGAATGGCATCAATACGCTCATTACCGTTGCGGATCGCTGGCGTGATTGGAACGATCCGCGTTTTGTAGTGCTGGTGCTCAACAACGGCGATTTGAACCTGGTCACGTGGGAACAACGCATCATGGGGGGTGACCCTCGATTCCGCGATTCGCAACGATTGCCGCCGTTCTCGTATGCGGAATATGGCAAGCTGCTGGGCCTGGAAGGCATCCGGGTAACGGATAGCGAAGACGTCCCTTCGGCCCTTGATCGCGCATTTGCCGCGGACCGCCCTGTGGTGCTGGAGGTCATGACAGATCCCGAGGTGCCCCCCATGCCGCCACACATTACGTCCAAGCAGTTTGGCGCCTATATGCAGGCATTGCGCAAGGATCCGGCAGGCGGTGCTGCGTTGCGTGCCACATTGAAACAGTGGTGGGCGGGCTGAACGGCTCGTCCCGTGCGATAGCTGCAATCCCTGGCACGGGACTTGCGGCGCATGAGGCCAAGCACGGCATTCTGCGCGTGCAGAGACGGATCAGGAGGCGATATGCATAAGCAGCATCACAGCGACGACACCCGCGATCATGACAGTGGCACACTGAGCAAATTGGTGCATAGCACCGAAGAGCTGCTGCGCCGGACTGCAGCATTCGGTGGCGCGGACGTCGAGGCCGGACGCGATCGTTTAAAACGTGAATGGGATGCGGCCAGTTCGCGTGCGTCAGATTGGCAGGATGCCGCAGGCGCCGGAATCAGGCATTTTTCCCGAGCAGCAGATCGTTGCGCGCATCGCCATGCGTGGGAATCCATAGCGGTAGCAGCCGTAGTCGGCGCGGTGATCACGGCGTGCCTGATGTCGAAGTCTACGCGGCGGTAAAACGAATGCGAGTTCAGCTGGAGCAAGCACGCGAGAACCACAGTAGTCAGTCATAGACAAGAGCCGAACCCGACGCCGGCTCGACAAAACCGAAAACCGATGGGCCCCGGATGCACCGGGTCCCATCGGATGATTTTTAATTACGTATCGACTCGGCCAGTCCAATCTCAAGCTGCACTTTTTTGTGCGGCTTTTTCGTTGGCGCGGCGCAGCGCCAGGGTATTGAGTTTTTCATCGGCGCCTTTCTCCTCGGCTAATGTCTCCTTCAGGAGTTTCACCGCTTCTTTGTGGCCCAACTGATCGGCAAAGGTGCATAGCGTGCCGTAGCTGGCAATCTCGTAGTGTTCCACTTTCTGTGCAGCGCCAATCAGCGCAGCATCCAGGACTGGGCCTTTTTTTATCTCGTCAATGATGTCACGGCCTTCTTCGACCAGACCCTCCATCGCGGCGCATTTGATGCGTTTGAGGCGTATGCCCAGGACTTCGACAATCTGGTCGATACGCTCGACCTGGCCTTGCGTTTCCTCGAGGTGATTGGTAAAGGCCTTGGCAAGCTCGGGATCCTCTGACGCGCGGGCCAATTTGGGCAGTGCCTTGGTGAGTTGCTTTTCGGCATTGTAGATATCGGATAGCTCATGCACGAACAAGTCTTGCAGGGTTTTCTCAGCCATGAATTTCTCCAAGTGGTGATGTGGCGCAAGATCGCGGCACATCACCACATTCAGCAAGTCGCGTGCCGTGAGATAGCTGGGCGCGCCGTATCGCTGCTGCTATCCAGCCGGCTCGACGATCACGCTTGTGCGGGAGTCAAAGCGCCCGACCGCATCAGTCTCAACGCCAGCGCTCCCAACGAGGCAACCGTAGCCAATACGACAACCCCGATCCAGCCATAGTGAGCCAGCGCCACGCTGCCCAATGCTCCGCCAGCCGCCATGCCGATGAACATGCCTACCATCAATACGGCGTTCAATCGGCTGCGTGCGGCGGGGTCCAGGCTATAGACCAGGCTTTGATGTGCGATCAATGACATCTGAATGCCCAGGTCAAAGCCAATCGTGCTCACCGCGATCAGCACCAGTGCTGCTTGCGCAGGCAACATCGGGACAACGGCCATCAGCGCAAACGAAACCGCTGCCAACAAGGCTCCACGACGGCTCACCACGGCCGGGCCGTGGCGGTCTGCTGCGCGTCCGGCCAATGGGGCTGCCAACGCGCCGGCGGCTCCGGCCAGGCCGAACGCACCTGCCGCCCCCGCACCGAGATGAAAGGGCGCAGCGTGCAACATGACGGCCAAGGTGGACCAGAACGCGCTGAAGGCCAGAGACAACAAGCCCTGTGCGAACACCGCGCGGCGCAACTCGCCATACTGCCGCCACAACGAGCCGAGCGAACTCAGCAAGGCGCCATAGGGCAGGGTGGTCGTCGGTGCAAAACTGGGCAAGCCCCGTGATAGCGCGGCCCCCAATACGACGATGGCCACGGCAGCCGCCATGAACATGGCGCGCCAGCCAAACTGCTCGGCCACCAGTCCGCTGACCACCCGCGACAACAAGATACCCAAGAGCAGCCCTGTCATGACCGAGCCGACGATACGGCCTCGATGTTCGGCAGGCGCCAGGGTGGCCGCGGCCGGCACGATGTCCTGAGCGAGCGTGGCCGCCAGGCCGACGGCGAAACTGGCCGCTAACAAGGTGCCCATGCCTGGGGCCAGTGCCGCGAGCAACAGCGCCAAGGCCAGCGCCGCGATCTTGCCCAGCATGATGCGTTTGCGGTCATAACGATCACCCAGCGGCGCCAACAACAAGATACCTACCGCGTAGCCTAATTGCGTCAGCGCCGGGATCCAGCCCAGCGTGGCATCCTCTGCGCCGAAATCGTTGCCCAGAATCCCCAGCATGGGTTGGTTGTAATACAGCGAGGCGACTGCGAGCCCTGCACCCGTCGCGAGCAACAGCACGCGACTGCTCGACAGGCCCGGTTGGGCAGGAGAAGAAATGGAATGACTGGTAGTGGCCGACATGATGATTTTCCCGTGTGAATACCCGGTTCGAAGGGCATGGCGGCATTCTGGACTTGCATGATACGTATTGGTAGTGGCCTAAAATGCAGAACGGTTATACGATAAACGTATGAAAGAACCTATCTTCGGGGCAGACCGCTTCCAATTGCTGGAAACCTTCGTCCGCATTGTCGAGGCGGGCAGCCTGTCTGCGGCGGCGGCGCAAATGGGCGCGACACAGCCCACGGTGAGCCGCCGTCTGCAGGCGCTGGAACGCGCGTTCGGCGTTCGGTTGATTCAGCGCTCTACCCATGCGATGGGCCTGACAGAGGAAGGGCAGCGCTGTTACGAGCGCGCGCTGGAACTCCTGAAAGCCTGGCAGACGCTGGAAGGCGATGTGCATGGCGCGAGCCAGCAGCCCGCCGGCACGTTGCGTGTCGTGGCGCCCCATGCATTTGGCCAGGACCAGTTCATCGAGCCGTTGGCCGATTATCTGAGCCGCTATCCCGACATGCGGGTCGAATGGTTGTTGCATGATCGCCTGCCTGACTTCATTGGCGAAAATATCGATTGCGCGATTCGGGTAGGGCATGTGCTAGATCCGTCGCTAGTCGCCATCAAGCTGGGAGAAGTCCCGCGTCTGGTCGCGTGCGCACCGGCATTATTGCAAGGGCGTACCGTGCCTGAACACCCTAGCGAACTGACGGATCTGCCATGGGTGGCGTTGCGTACGTTCTACCGCGAAGACATTGAGTTGATCCACCGCCAAACGGGCGAACGCGTCCGTGTGGAAATCGCGCCGCGGCTGTCGACGGACGGTCTGCGTGCGGTAGCAAAGGCCATGCGATTAGGCTTGGGGGCAGGGGCGGCCTCGTCCTGGGCGTTGGTACAGGACTTGACCGCGGGCAAGCTCGTTCACCTCGTCCCCGAATGGATGGCGGAGCCGCTGCCTGTGCATCTGATTTATGCGCCGTCCCGTTTGCAACCTGTCAGGCTGCGCAGGTTTATCGACATCATGAAAGCGCACCTGCCAGCAGAGTTGCAGGCGTCGCAAGCAACGGCCGGCTCAACTGCCGCGTTCTAAACGCTGCTGGTAGGCGTTGTAATAACATGCGGCCGCCGCCCGCGCATGCGTCAGCATGCGGGTACGCACCAATTCCGCATCGCCGGATAGAAACGCCTGATACAACCCCTGCATGCCATCCAGAATGAGTTCCCGTACCTCGGAATCATCCATCGTCATCAAACGCACGACTTGAACATGATCGATATACCTCGAGATGGCGTCGGCCAATTGGCGATTGGGCACCATGGTCAGCCAGGCCCATCGAAAACGCGCGTTATCGCGCATGAATTCATCGATGTCGCCAGTCTCGTGGGCATGTTGCGCCTTTTCTAACGACGCGCCCATTTCTGCCAGGCCTTTAGGCTGCGCATGCAGCGACGCCGAGGCCGCTGCCGGCGGCTCCAGCAAGGTGCGGATTTCAAAGATTTCGTTCATCTGCGCGAGCGTATAACGGCGCAACACAAATCCGCGTGCGGTGCCCTCGAGCAGGCCCTCGCTGGTCAATTGCATGAGAGCCTCGCGCACAGGCATGCGCGAGACATGCAGCTCGCAAGCGATGTCATGGTCAACGAGACGGTCTTCCAGACGGATCTGTCCCATCTGGATGCGCTCTCGCACAATACCGTAGACGCGTTCGCGCAGATTGGGTTTGCGCGGGGTTTTGCTATGTGTTGTTGTCGTCATGTCCACTGCCATTTTTACACTAGGCCACACCCCGTCAGGAAAGCGCAAAAGGCAGCAGACCGTAGACGTTCCTAATCGGTTTGTGCCTGAAAGACGCACTGTGACGCCCCCATGCACGCACACTGTGTTTCATGCACGCTTGCGGCTTTGCCCAGCACGAGCGCCGTCACGGCCTCGAGCATACCCGCAATGGCGTGGCAGACCGGGGCGTCGCTTGATCCGGCAGCACTGGCGAACGGGCTATTGTGTACGGTCAACGTCAGCGCCTCTGCAGGTGTCCAATCAAATCGCCACACGCCCCAGCCTAGATCTGCAGCGGATTCTGCCATGACTTGCAAAAAAGCCTCGGTGTCTGCCGTCCCGCTCGCCCGATAAGCACGAGCCGATGCGCCGCCTCGGTTCCGGACCGACGCACGCAGGCTCTCGAAGGCGCGTTGCCGGTCGGCGGCGGGCAGGGCGGTGAACAGCCCCATCAGCACATCCGCTCGCATCATGACGTAGCGGCGATCGGCATCCAGGATCTGCCCAGACGCCGTATCCCAATTCAATCGTTCGTGTAATTGTCCCATCGCCAGGCCTCGGTTTGTTCTAGAAATATACTCTTTTGATGATGGTAAGTAGATGAAGTTAGGGTAAATAATTAGTTTAAAGCTCAACTAATCGTGTTTAAATTCAAAACAATATATTCTTTTCCATGCCCAGATTGGGGCTCCCGAAATCATTCCGGCATCGGAGGCCGTATGAGTATCGCGAGGTTGGTAAGATGGTCTGCCAGGTCTCTGGCATCTTGTTTGTTCGTCACCTGTGCCAGCCTGGCGGCAAGCGTTGCCCAGGCCCAGACGCCCGCGGCCGAAGAAGAACTGAAAATCGTCTATCCCGTCGACGTGCCATCCTGGGACCCGACGGCGGTCACCTTTCCGGCGGGACAGTCGGTGTACAAGGCGGTGTTCGATTCGCCACTGTTCATTGATGGCGATCTGAAACTGCAGCCGTCGTTAATCAAAAGCTGGAAATGGGCTGATGACAAGAACACGCGGCTGACGGTTGAACTGCGCGACGACGTGACCTTTCATGACGGCAGCAAGCTCACGACCGAGGATTTCAAGTACAGTTTTTTTGACCGGCCCAAGAAAGACAAAAAGCTCGCGATCAATGGGTTCTTTGGTTCATTGAAAGACATCGAGGTCGCCAGCCCGACCGAGGCCACGATGGTCTTTACGACGCCGACGCCCACGGCGCCGAATTACCTGGGGTTCCTGACTTCGTATATCTTGCCCAAGGCCTACATCGAGCGTGTGGGCGAGGACGCTTTTCAAGCGAACCCGATCGGCGCCGGCCCGTACAAGATCGTGCGCTACGAGCGCGGTTCGCGCGTGATTCTCGAGGCCTATGACAAGTATTGGGGCCCCAAGCCTGCCATCAAGCGTGTGGTGTTCGAATTTGTGCCGGACGCCTCGGCCCGCGTAGCCATGCTGGAGTCGGGCAGGGCAGATGTATCGGTGCAGATCCCGCTGCGCGAAGTGAACCGTCTGGCAAAAAATGCCAACCTCACGGCCAAGATTTATCCCTATAGCGAGATTTTCATTTTGCAGATGCCGAGCTACGTGGAGGCGTTTCAGAATGAGCACGTCCGGCGTGCTCTGCACATGGCGATCAATAAACAGGCCATTTCCAAGGCGTTTTACGGCAACGTGGCCAAGCCCATCTCGGTGCTGGCTACGCCCGGATCCCCTGGCGATGTGCCGGGTTATGAATTCAAATTCGACAAGAAGGCTGCTCAAGAAGAACTCGCCCGCGCAGGCTACGGCCCCGACAAGCCCCTGAAAATCCAGTTCCTCTCGACCAACAACGCCTTTCCGAGCGACTACGAAATGGCCCGGGCCATCGTGCAGATGTGGTCGCAGATCGGAGTGCAAGCCGATTTGCAGGAGATCACGCTGGCGAAATATCTGGAACTGAGCCATTCGTCCAAGGTGCCTGGTGTCATGCTGTATAGCTGGGCCAATGCGACTGGCGATCCTGAAATTTTCGCAGGCAAAATCCTCGATCCACGCCTGCGTTTCTCTACCTGGAAAGAGCCTGCGCTGGCCAAGACGATTGATGATCTGGCTGCCTTGGGCGATCCTGCCAAGCGTTTCGAGGGCTATCAAGCCCTGGCACGCGAGTCCACCGAACATGCCTGGAGCCTGCCGTTGCTGCAGTCGGTGGCGACCATCGCCTACAAGAAAAACCTCGACATCAAGGTTTACCAGACCGCCTACATCCTGCCCGCCGAATACCGCTGGAGCAAGTGATGCTGGCTGCGCTGCTGTCCCATTTCACACGCCGGCTGATGGTGGCGGTGCCCACCATGCTGGCCTTGTCGGTCGTCGTGTTTATCGTGCTGCGTCTGCTGCCCGCCGATCCGCTGGGCATGATGCTACCGCCGAATGCGACGAATGCCGAGGTCGAGGCGCTACGCCACGCGATGGGATTGGATCGATCGTTGCTGGTGCAGTATGGCATCTGGCTGGGGCACGTATTGCAGGGTGATCTGGGCCGGTCTATCAGTTCCGGGGTTCCTGTCACGCAGCTCATTGCCCATACCTTGCCCGCCACGCTGGAGCTGTCGTTCGTGGCGCTGTTCCTGGCGCTGTTGATCAGCGTGCCGGGCGGATTGTTGCTGTATGTGCTGCACGACCGGCGTGGTGAACTGGTGGCTGACGCAGGCCTGGTGCTGTTGATCTCGATCCCCGGCTTTCTGTGGGGCATTTTTCTGATGCTGGGGTTCGGCGTGTACTGGCCGGTGCTGCCGTTTTCAGGGCGTTTCAGTTCTGATGTGGTCGCGGCGGGTCCGACGGGATTTGTGCTCGTCGATTTTTTGCTGCGTGGTCAGTTGGGGAATTGGGTGGACGCTTTGTCGCATCTGATTTTGCCGGCTACCGCATTGGCCCTGGGTTTCAGTCCACTGATTGTGCGTGTATTGCGCGCCAGCTTGCTGGAAGTCAGTCATGAACAGTACGTCACGGTCGCGCGTTTGCGTGGCCAGCCGGAATGGCGCGTGATCTTGCGCCACATGTTGCGTAATGCATTCCTGCCTACCTTGACGCTCATCGGCGTGCAGTTTGGTTTTCTGTTCGGTGGCACTTTGCTGATCGAAATGATTTTTTCATTTCCAGGACTCGGCAACATGATGGTGCAGGCCGTTCGCAACCATGATTTGCCCTTGATCCAGGGGATTTCGCTGGTGTTTTGCGCAGTCATTCTGCTGATCAACGCCAGTGTTGATTGTCTATATGCCGTCATTGATCCCCGCCTGAGAACGAGCTGATGTCGACTTTGCCTATCTCTACGCGCCCGTGGCGTACGGGTTTGTCTCCGCTGAAGGCGGCAATGCGCGCATCGCCCAAGGCGACCATCGGCGGGGCAATCGTGCTGGTGCTGGTCCTGATCGCCATATTTGCGCCCTACATTGCGCCCAATGACCCGCTGGAACAGGATCTATTGTCGCCACTGCTGCCTCCAGCCTGGGCGGCCGATGGCATGGCGCAGTTCCCGCTAGGTACCGACAGCCTGGGGCGCTGTGTATTGTCGCGATTGATTTTTGGCACCCGCATTGCGCTATGGGTGGGGCTGTGCGCCGCGACCGGCGCCACGCTGGCCGGCTGTGTGCTGGCGCTGATTGCCGCCTATTTCGGTGGCCGTGTCGATCGCGCCATTGGGTATCTGGTCGATCTGTGGATGTCCTTTCCGCCGGTTGTGCTGTCGTTGATCCTGATGGTGGGCCTGGGGACTGGGGTAGGGAATGTGATCCTGTCGATCATCTTGGTGGACTGGACGCGGTTTTGCCGGGTCGTGCGCGCCGAGGCCTTGAAAATCCGGCGCAATGACTACGTCACCGCTGCGCGCTTGATGGGATTCGGCCATTTGCGCGTGATTCTGCGCGAGATGCTGCCTGGACTCGTTCCGCTGATTCTGACCTTGTTCAGTCTGCAGATCGGTATTGCCATCATTGTCGAAGCGATTTTGAGCTTTGTTGGTCTGTCGGTGCCTGCCGATGTGGTCGCCTGGGGCGTCATGATCGCCGATGCCCGCAGCACGATGCAGGAGGCCATCTGGACATTGATTGCGCCGGTCGTCGGCATCGTGTTGACGGTCTTCGGATTCAATCTGCTCAGTGACGGACTGCGGCGAGCGCTGGATCCGCGTCAGCGTGCGAGGAACTGAACCCATGTCCTTATTGCAATTGAGCCATTTGACCTTGACCGTGGATGTTGCGCTGGACGATGCCGGCAACACCGCGCCCGCCGATGTGCTGCGCGATATCACGCTCAGTGTCCCGGAGGGGCAGATGCTGGGCCTGGTCGGGGAGTCCGGCGCGGGGAAAAGCATGATCGGCCGGATGGTCGCGGGTACCATCCCCGCGGGTTTTCGCATCAGCCAAGGGGTGCTCACATTCAAAGGGCAGGATCTCAATCAGATCAAGCCCGCTCGACGCCGCGAACTGCTGGGGCGGCAGATCGCTTTTATTCCGCAGGAGCCGCTGTCGGGTCTGAATCCGGCGCTGACCGTCCGCCAACAGCTTTTCGAGCACCTGCGCCATGTGGGGATTCCCGCCGCGCAGCGGGAAAGCTATGCCAGCTCGCGGCTGGCCGAGGTCGGACTGACCGATGCGAAAGCCATGCTGGCACGCTATCCGCATCAGATGTCGGGCGGTCAATGTCAGCGCATCCTGATTGCGATGGCATTCTGCGGCGACCCTGCATTGATCTTTGCCGACGAGCCTACCACGGCGCTGGATGTGATTACGCAGGCGCAGATCATGCAGGTGCTGGCCGAACAGCAAAGGCGACACAAGACGGCGGTAGTGCTGGTGACGCACGATTTGCGCTTGGCTGCACATGTGTGTGATTCGATTGCAGTGCTGTACGCGGGCGAGATCGTCGAGCTGGGGGCGGCGCGGCAAGTGCTGGACGCGCCCTTGCATCCCTATACGCGCAGCCTGAAAGAGTCCGCTCCAGGGATGGGGAAATCGACCCGGCTGCTGCAGGCCTTGCCGGATTTCATGCCGGGGTTGAAAGATTTTGCGCGCATCCAAGGCTGCCGCTTTGTCTCGCGCTGCCCGATACGCCAGGACGGCTGCGCCACGCATCATCCTGCATTGTCATCGCGAGAGGATGGGCGCGCCGCGCGGTGCCTGGATCATATTCCTGCCTGGCCGGTCAACGAGGCCGATGGCATCGATGCGCTCGCGGCATTACGTAGCGGCCCGCCACCCGGCAGTAGGTCGTCCGTCGTGCAATTGCGCGATGTCGCGCTCTGCTATCCCGGTCCGGCTCGTTTGTTCCGGTCCAGCGAGTCCATCCAGATATTGGAACCCTTGAGTGTCCACGTTGAGCAGGGCGAATTTCTTGGCATCGTCGGCGAGAGCGGCAGTGGCAAAACAAGCCTTGCGCGCCTGATGGCCGGCATGGTCGCGCCGACAGCGGGGCAGATTGAGTACCCCGGTTCCGCCAGCGGCAACAGGCGGCTCGGGACGAACATTCCCCTGGCAGATCCGCGCGATGTGCAATTGGTGTTTCAGAACCCCGATTCGGCATTGAATCCCCGGCGTCGTGTTGGCTCCCTCGTCACGCAGATCCTGGAGGTCAGTCAACAGGCCCGCCTGCGTGCGGGTGCCGCCACTCAAGACCGCAACCAGATTGCGCAGCAATTGCTGGCCTCGGTGGGCCTGCCGCCCGAGGCGGTGGACCGGCTACCGTCGCAGCTATCGGGTGGACAGAAGCAGCGCGTCAACATCGCCCGCGCCCTGTGCGTGACGCCACGGATGATTGTGGCCGATGAAATCGTGTCCGGCCTCGATGTCTCGGTGCAAGCCTTGATCCTGAATCTGTTGCTGCAACTGAAACAAGAGCTGGGGATTGCGCTGGTGTTCGTATCGCACGACCTGGCCGTGGTGCGCTATCTCTGTACGCGTGTGCTGGTGCTGCACAAAGGCCGCATCGTCGAACAGGGACCGACTGATGAGGTGTTCGAGCAACCCAGCCATCCCTATACCCGCGCACTGATCGCGGCAGTTCCGCCAGATTCTGCTGCCCAGGCATGGAGGCCCGCGGTCCGGGATGCAGACGCTGCGTTGCACGCAACGCCTGCCGTACAGCGTGCGGCTGCCTAGATCACGGCTCAGGAGTTGTGCCGCCAAGCCGTCACTCGCGTTTATCCCCCAGCCGTATAGTTTCGCGGCTGGATCCATTTCTGTTCCCGGCAACGTACCGGGTTATCCGGAGCAACCAATGCGTGAGTTCTCATCCACGACACCACTGCGATCTCTGATCGAGCCGGATCGTGTACACCGGGATCTATACGTGGATCCCGATCTCTATCGGACCGAAGTCGAGCGCCTATGGACGCGTGCCTGGGTGTATCTGGGACACGAGAGCCAGATACCGAACGTCGGCGACTACACCACGATCGATATCGTCGGGCAGTCGCTGATCATGCTGCGCAAAAGCGCCGCCGAGGTGGTCTCGTTGATGAACCGGTGCGCACACAAGGGCAGTCAACTGGTACACGAGCGTCAGGGGAATTGTGGGAAATTCCTGCGTTGCCCTTATCACGCGTGGACCTACAAGCTCGATGGTTCGTTGTTGTCCGTTCCCCTGAAAAATGACTACGAGGGCACGCAACTGTCGAGCTGCCCTTCCGGGAAAGGCTTATCCAGCCCCGGCGCGACGATCAATTACAAAGGTTTTGTGTTTGTGCGCCTCAGTGATGAGGGGCCGGATTTCGAGTCCTATTTTGGCGAGGCGCTGGCCACACTGGACAACATCATCGCCCGTGCGCCGGAGGGTGGGGTAGAGGTGTTGGGTAAACCGCTGCGCAACATCATTCGCTGCAACTGGAAACTCTATCTGGAGAACGTGAACGATACCGTGCATCCGATCTCCACCCACGAGTCCGCAGCCAGCGCGGCCAAACATGTCAGCGAACACTTGCCTGAGGGCAGCGATACCGTTTTGGCGATGGAACAATTACTGCCGTTTGGCGCGGGCTACAGTTTCTATTCGGAAATGGGCGCTCGCGTGCTGCCGCACGGCCATAGCATTCTGGGCACGAAGTTCAGTATTCACACGGGCTATGCACCGTTGCCGGATTATCAGGCCTCGCTGGAGTCCCATTATGGCAAGGACGAGGCCGAGCGCATTCTCAGTTTCTCGCCGCAGAACACCGTGTTTTACCCGAGCCTGGCTGCGAAAGCCTCGCCGATGGTGTTGCGCGTCATCCGTCCGTTGTCGGTGAATGAGACCTTGATCGAAGTGTGGGCCTTTGCGCCAAAAAACGCGTCGGCCAGATTGCGCCAACGCGCTTCGTCGTACGCGCGGCTGGTGTTTTCGCCCATGTCAGTGGTGGCGCATGATGATGTGCATTTGTTCGAGAGCCAGCAGCAGGGGCTGCAATGCTTGGGTAACGAATGGCTGAGCCTGCATCGTGGCTACCGCGAGGGCGAGATCGACGCGAGCGCTGTTTCGTTAGACAGCGGCAATAATGAACTGGTGATTCGCAATCAACATCGCGGGTGGCTGGGGCTGATGGAGGATGCGTCATGAGTCAGGCTATTGCGGATGGAGAGCCGATCGTGAATCAGGTCATTGCGCCAACAGCATTGGAGACCGCAGCTGCGCATGCCTCATTGACCAACTTCGTGTATCACGAGGCGATGCTGCTCGATACGCGGCAGTATGAGGCGTGGCTGTCGTTGTTCACGCAAGACGGTTTGTACTGGATGCCGCTATCTCCTGACGACGGTGTGACAGACTCCACGCCACCGGACGAGTCCCCGGCTTTGTTGTACGAGGACTTATTGCTTTTGCGCCTGCGCGTGCAGCGATATGCCAATCCGCGCGCTCATTCGCTGCATCCGGCGGTGCGAGGGCTGCGGGTGTTGCAGGCGCCTGCGGTCATCGATGCCGACGAATCGTCCGGCAAGTTCCACACACGCACTCCGTTTATGTATGTGGAAACGCAAGGCGATACGCAGCGTGTGCTGGCGGCCACCGCCTATCACACGTTGGTTCGTGAGGCGGGACAATGGCGGATACAACGAAAGAAAGTCGTCTTGCTTAACGCAGATGCGAGTTTGCCGGCGATACAGTTGTTGTTGTAGGTGGCAGTGAAATCAATCGCCGCTGATTGAATTGGCGGCTGGGTGAGGGGCAGGGGCCTCGCTGAACTCGGAATCATTTTCCAGCAAGCGCCCGGCCTTGGCAGATAGGGCCGCCCCGGCCCGGTGATAGCCCACGACGCTGACGACACTCGCATGTCCCGTCATCGCCATGGTCTCGCCGAGCGGCAGCCCCTGACGGCCGGCCTCGGTGACAAAGCCCGACCGCAGGCTATGGGCGGCGTAGTCTCCGGACAGCCCGGCCAGGGCGGCACGCGCCTGTACGATCTTGCGCACGGCCTCGGCTCCCAATCCCTCGCCGATCACGCCCCCGCGCCGCACACGGCGAAACAACGGCCCTGATGTGATCCCGGCGGCACTCAACCATGCCTCTAAGGCGATCGCCGCGCGGCCTACCACGGGTTTGTAGCTGTCGGCGCGTTCGACGCCTTCCTGGTTAGTCTTGGAGTGTCCCATCGTGTAGAGAAATCCCTCGGGGACGCGGCGTGTGTTTTCTATTGTGGCGCGTACGATTTCGGAGCGTCGCCGGCCGCCGCTGGCCCATCCAAACAGCAGCAGGGCGCGATCACGCAGCCCGATGAGCGAGTCGTCGCAGGTCGCCAGGAGCTGTTCCAGTGGCTCTTTGGTCAAGGCGTCTTTGCGCGCCGGGCGGTCGCCGCGTTTTGCGTAGGCGCTGCGCACGCGCTCCAACAACATCTGCACGGCCCGGCTGCGGCAGGGGTTGGGCAGGTCTTGCGTTTCATGCGCCTCGGACAGGACCGCTAGGCGGTGGCGGACCGTCGCGAGCTTGAATGGCCCTGGTTTGCGTTTGACCCTGGCGGCCACCAGGGCCGCGTCAACGTCAGCAGGCAAGTCATGCGCCAGCCCCTGATTCGTGACGTGCTCGACATGATCGGCGATGAACTGCATCACCGTATTGACCGGCACGGGCAGCAGAAAGGGCGTACCCAATCGCAATTGATGCCAGGCCGCCCAATATTGAATGGCTGATCGATAGGCGGCGAGGGTGTTTTCCGAGCTGCCTTCACGCAGCAGCGCTTGAATCGATGCGTCGCTCGCACCAAGGCTGTCTTGCAGCGTTCCAGCAGCCTGGGCGCGTTGTACAACAGCTCGCGAGGGGCCAAATCGCGCATTTTTCACTGAATTTCTCGCATAAACATAGAATGTGTTCTATATAATATGTAGTACGTATTAAATAATACAGAAATATTGAATTAGGGCGGATAACTTTTAATTATCCACCCTAATTTGCCAGAAACAGGAGCCAGCGCCAAGCTGGCCGCGAACAGAGATCCATCATGGCGATAGGCGTTCAAGAAGCAGACGTGTGGGCAGCAGCAGATGCGCTGCTGCAATCGGGCGAACAGCCGACCATCGAGCGGGTGCGTCTGCATCTCGGGCGTGGCTCGCCCAATACGGTGGGGCCTCATCTGAAGGCGTGGTTTCGCGGTCTGGGCGAACGTCTGGTGTCAGGGCAGAGCGCAGACAGGGGTATTCCCGATCTGGTGACAAAAGCGGTGACGCAAATTTGGGAAACGGCCTTGGCAGCCGCCCGCGAGGGGTGCGCTACTGAGGCGGCTGCACAGCGCCGGGAACTCACCAACGCTCAAGAAGCGCTGGCTGCCGATCGCGAGGCGCTCGCGCAAGACCGAAACCGGCTGCGAGCTCGAGAAACGGATCTCCAAACCAGTGCTCAGGCTGCTCACGCACAGGCGGCCGCGACGGAGGCTCGTCTGCAGGCTGCCGAGGCACAATTACGGGAAAGCGCACAGACCGAGAAAGCGCTCAGCGCCGAGCTGGCATCGGCTCACGATCAGATATCAGCATTGCAGCAGTTGTCGCAACAGGCGCACGTCTCGCAACAGCAGGCCTTGGAAGCCGCCGAAATGCGGCACGCCGCACATGAACGGCGTTGGCTGATCGAGGTCGACGAGTTGCGGCAAGCGTTAAAAAAGGCGCAGGAAGACCAGGAGCGCGCACGTAAGGCCGCCGACGTCTCGGCGTTGCGTCATCAGCAGGCGATGGAGCAGGCCCGTGCGGATACGGACGTTCAGCTTCAACGGGCAATGAAGGCCGAGGCTGCCGTGCAAATATTGACCGCGCAGTTGGAGGCGGGCACGCAGGCCACGCTGGCGGCGCAAATACATTGGGAAAGCACGGTGGCGCAACTGTCGGCGCAGATCAACGCCTTGAGTGAACAGATACAGACAAAGGATCGGCAACTGGAGCTCGTGATGCAAGCCGGCCCGCGTCGCCGTCGCGCCGCCAAGGCCCCGTCCGAGAAGGAATAGCCGCCAGTGCCAGCGCTGCGCTTGCCGAGATGTTGCGCGATATGTTCTGCAAGAAAATATCTGTTTATTGCGAATCGGTAATCTGTGGGCGGCTGATCTGCAGCCCATTCGAGGTAGTGAATGTCTCAAAATGCCAAGAACTAGTAAAACGATGGCATTGTTGTTAAAAATTACTCTACAATTTGCGACAAGCCTATATTTGGTTACGACGGGCCCATGATTTGACGCGGTTTGCCTTTTTGCAGTGTTGTTAAAGCGGAGGGCTTGATGGCAGCAAAAGGTTGGGGCAAGTTCATTTCGAATGTGTGGGTTCGTGTGACGGCACCATCCCGCCATTTCGGGGCAGGGTGCAAGAGACTTACCATCGCGTGCGTCGGGCTCGGCGCAGCATTGTCGTCAACGTCCAGTTGGGCTACCGAAGGTGCCCTGGGCCGCCAGATCACCGGTACTAATGTCTTGCCTAACGCGGGCATCGTCGCGCCGGAACCTATCACCGCGGTCAATCTCACTCAAATCTATTTTGACGGGTCGATTGGTGCCCATCGAGACGTGCCCATTGCGGGCAAGACCTCGCTGGGCCTGGACGGCAAGATCTCTTTTACGCTGCTGTCATTGCTTAAGACCTGGGATACGGACACAGGCAAATGGAATTTTGCCTCCGGTATCACCATCCCCTACGTATGGACCAAGGTCGAAGCCTCATTGAGCGGCTCTCAACGAGGCGCGAGCACGAGCGATATCGCCTCGAACCTGTTCGATTTGTACTTCACGCCCATTGTGGCCGGCTATCACTTTTCCGAAACTTCGCATATCGCTTTGAGCCTGAATGTCTGGGCGCCGACAGGGAAGTATGACGAAGACGATATGGCGAACCCCAGCCTGAACAACTGGACATTCATTCCGCAGGTCGCCTATACCAAGATCTTTCCCGAATCGAAATGGCAGCTCGACATGGTGGCGGGCCTGCAGATCTATACCAAGAATCGCGCGACCGACTATCGCAATGCGCCGCTGTTCAGCATGGACGTGATGGCGCGCAGGAAATTCGACAACGGCCTGAGCGCCGGTTTGATCGTTGGGACCCAACAGCAGTTGGGCAACGACAGCGGCCCCACGGCGGATCGCTTGAACGGTTTCAAAGGACGTGATTGGGCCTTGGGTCCCATCGTCACGTATGACAGGAAGCTCCCTGGCGAGCGATCGTTGTCGTTGAGTTTGCGTTGGGTGCCGACTATCAGCAGCAAGAACCGGTTGGATAGTAATGACACGGTCATGGCAACTGCCGCATTGATTTTTTAGTTAGCTAAGATCGGCTCTGTTAAGCCATCTTTAGTCCGAGCGTGCCGGATATATAGCGCGTACCGAGTGATGAAAGTGCATTGTTGCGGGTCTTTGTTTCAGATGAAGAGGAGTAAGCAATGAGTACGACCGGACGGTTAGGCGCTATATTCGCTGTGGGCTTGCTGGCCTGCGCAGCGGGTTGGCAAGCACAGGCTCAGCAGGCTAGCGCCGGCGATGCCAACAGCAAGAAGCCCAATATCCTGGTGATATTCGGTGACGATATCGGGCAGGCCAATATCAGCGCCTATAGCCATGGGGTGATGGGGTATCACACGCCCAACATCGACCGCATCGCCAAGGAAGGCATGATGTTCACCGACTATTACGCCGAAAATAGCTGCACGGCGGGGCGGTCGTCGTTCATCACGGGCCAGACGCCATTGCGTACGGGCTTGTCCAAAGTGGGTGCGCCCGGCGCCACAGTCGGGCTGCAAGCGGGCGATATCACCATTGCCCAGGCCTTGAAGGCACGCGGCTATGTGACGGCTCAATTCGGCAAGAACCATTTGGGCGATCGGGATGAGTATCTGCCGACCAATCACGGTTTCGATGAATTTTTCGGCAACCTGTATCACTTGAATGCCGAAGAAGAACCCGAACGTCCGTACTGGCCTCAGGATCCCAATGACCCGTATGTCAAAAATTTCTCACCACGCGGCGTAGTCAAGGCGTCGGCCGACGGCAAGGTCGAGGATACGGGTGCGTTGACCAAAAAGCGCATGGAGACGATTGACGACGAGACCGTCGGCGCAGCGATTGATTACATCGACAAGCACGGCAAGGGCGACAAGCCGTTCTTTGTGTGGATGAACACCACGCGCATGCATATCTATACGCACGTGCGCCCCGAGTATCGTGGCAAGAGCGGGATGCCCGGCAACGAGTATGCCGATGGCATGTGGGAGCATGATCAGGACGTGGGCAAGCTGCTGAAGAAGCTGGACGATATGGGCATTGCCGACAACACGATCGTGGTTTACACGACGGATAACGGCCCCAATGCCTTTACCTGGCCAGATGCCGCCACGACACCGTTCCGCAGCGAAAAGGACTCGAACTGGGAGGGCGCGTTCCGTGTGCCCGCCATGGTTCGCTGGCCGGGGCAGATCCCGGCCGGCAAGATCCAGAGCGGCATCGTTTCGGGGTTGGATTGGTTCCCGACGCTGCTGGCTGCGACAGGCGATACCGATATCAAGGACCGCCTGCTCAAGGGATGGACACCACCGAATGGCAAGCTCAATTACAAGGTGCATCTGGATGGTTATAACCAACTCGCTTATCTGACCGGCAAGACCGACAAGAGCGCCCGCGACGATTTCTTTTACTTCAATGATGATGGGAAATTGGTGGGTATGCGTTTCGGCAACTGGAAGGCGGTGTTCTGCGAACAGCGCACGCCGGGGAATTTCAATATCTGGCAGGATCCCTTTGTCTGCCTGCGGGTGCCGAAGATCTTCAACCTGCGTATGGACCCCTACGAGCGGGCGGACATCACCTCGGATCAGTACAACGACTGGCTGGCCAAGAACTCCTATTTGACCGCGATCGCTACGATGAAGGCATCGGAATTTCTGGAGACTTTTGTGACGTATCCGCCTAGCCAACGCCCGGCGAGTTTCAGCATTGACCAGGTCGAAGAGCAGGTGCACAAGACCATCGACAAGCATTTCGAAGAGCAGGCCAAGCAAAAGGCGCAGTCGAAGTAGCACTGTCGCATTACTTATCGTCCGTGGTGCGNGGNCATGCCGTTCTGACGACGGCATGTCCGCCCCGGTGTTCTCGTCTGCGCGGCTTTGCGCGCTTTAGAAAGGTGCCAGAATGACCCAATCTAATTTGCTATCGACACCGTACGACCAATTCAATATCGAGGTGCCGGAAGACCATTTTCCGGAGGACGGTATGTCCGCCCGCGCCGCTTATGCACTGGTGGTCAGCGACGAGTGGATCGACACTAATCCCATGTTGAACATGTCGTCGTTCGTGACGACGTTTGCCGAGCCGGAGGCCGTGCGCCTGGCCGAGCGAAACATGTTCAAGAACTATATCGACCACGACATGTACCCGCAGTTGTTCGCCATGGAAAATCGCATGGTGAAGTGGCTGCATCGGCTGTGGAATGGCCCGGCCGATGCGATGCCGTACGGGACGGCTACGGTGGGATCCTCCGAGGCATGCATGCTGGCCGGCCTGGCGCATAAATGGAACTGGCGTCAGCGCAGAGAGCGCGAGGGCAAAGACGCCACGCGTCCCAATATGGTGACAGGCGGGAATGTACAGATCGTCTGGAAAAAATTCCTGCGCTATTTCGATGTCGAACCGCGCATCGTTCCGTTGAAACCCGGCCAATATTGCCTGACTGCCGAGGACCTCGATAAGTATGTCGATGAGAATACGATAGCAGTGGTAGCCATCGCCGGCCAGACGTTCACGGGCGAGGATGACGACATTCAGGGCATTCACGATTGGTTGGATGACTATGAGAAAAGAACCGGGGTCTCTGTGCCTATGCACATTGACGGCGCGTCCGGGGGCTTTGTGAATCCTTTCTTGTATCCGGATTACAAATGGGATTTTCGTCTGCCGCGCGTGCTGTCGATTAACGCGTCGGGGCACAAGTACGGCCTGACACCGCCGGGTCTGGGATGGGTGGTGTTCCGGGAACGCAAGATTTTCAACGAGGATCTGGTGTTCTATGTCAATTATCTGGGCGGTGAAATGCCTACCGCGACATTGAACTTCAGCCGGAATTCTTTCCAGCTGGCAGTGCAGTACTACCAGTTCCTGCGCCTAGGTTTTGAGGGGTATCGCCGCATCATGCAGCGCACGCTCGATAATGCGATAGCCTTGCGCCAGCGCCTGGTCGATAGCGGCTATTTCACAATCATGAACGATACGCAACGTATTCCGGTGGTTGCGGTGACGCTGGACAAGAAGATCAAGAACTTCAACGAGTTCGACGTTTCGAACAAGGTGCGCGAGCGCGGCTGGGTGATTTCCGCCTATAGCATGCCGCCTGATGCGGAATCGGTGCGCAGTCTGCGCGTTGTGGTGCGCCCGCACATTAATCACAACGTGGCCATGACATTGGCCACCGACATCATCAACGCGTGCAAGTATCTGGAGCAGCATGGTGGCACGGCGACGCCACCGGAACTGCATGATCCGCACAAGACAAGTCCGGCGAAATGTTGATGCAGGCATGGATCAATCGTCGCTAGGTTGGTCATGAGTTGGGGGCGTCGCACGGCTTCCCGTGCTGGAGTCGTGCGGCGCGCTTTGATATCCGCGTTTCCAGGGTACACATCATGCAAGCTTCCATGCATTTCCTCGGGGACAATCCCTATATCTTGCTATTTCTGACTATTGGTTTGTCTGTTTGGGTGGGCAAGTTTTCGGTGAAAGGCTACGGCCTGGGCGCGGTGGCGGCCGCCATTATTGTCGGTTGCCTGATGGCCACGGTGGGATCGCTTTATGGGGTCAAATTCCATCTGGATGACTTCGCCAAATCGCTGCTGTATTACTTGTTCATGTATGGGGTGGGACTGCGCGTAGGGCCGTCGTTTCTGAATGCATTGAACAAGGAGTCCATCAATTACGCCATTCTGGCCGTGATTGCGCCCATCCTCGGGTTGGGGATCGTGGTGTTTGGCACGCGTTTTTTCGAGCTGCCGTTAGGGGCGGCTGGCGGTATGTTGGCCGGATCGCAGACCATGTCCGCGGCGATCGGCTCGGCGGAGCAAGCGGTCAGCTCCGGCGTCATGTCGATGGGGGCAGGCCAAACGCCCGAGCAAGTCAGTGCCATGATCGCCTTGTCCTACGGTATTACGTACATTTGGGGCACCGTCGGCATCATTCTGCTGTGCAAGTACTTGCCCAGGATTTGGGGGGTCGACGCCAAGGCTGCTGCACAAGAATTTGAAAAACAACACGGCGTGCCGAATGTGGATGATGCGGGCCTCACGGCGTTTCATCCTTTTGATCTGCGCGCCTACCGTGTAGAGAATCCGGAATCCATCGGCAAGACTGTCCAGCAGTTTCGCGAACGTTTTCCGCAGTATCAGGTCGTCAATGTCGAGCGCGGCGACCAGATGCTGGGCCCCGGGACCGACACGCAATTCCAGCATGGTGACATCGTGGCGCTGGGTGGCCGCCTGGAGGAAATGACGGCCAATATGGGCGTTCTCGGACCCGAGGTCCCTGATGCGAAGGTCCTCACCATTCCGCTGGATCAAGCAGAGATACTGGTGACCAACAAGGAGGTCACAGGACGGCCGTTGAAGACGTTCCGAGGCTCGGAGCTGGCAGGTCAGATCCAGCTGCAGCGCATCGAACGCAGCGGCGTGCCATTGCCCATCGGTTTGGAAACGACGCTGCAAAAGCGTGATGTGCTGTTCGTCACGGGACTGCAGTCGGCGGTAGGCAAGGCCGGAGAGATCTTCGGTACTATCGCGCGCCACAGTTCGGCGACGGATCTGCTGACGCTGTCGTTTGGCATGATTCTGGGATTCTTGATCGGCCTCATCGAGGTACCGGCTTTTGGCGCCAATGTCGGCCTGGGTAATGCCGGGGGGCTGCTGCTGTCCGGCATTATCGTGTCCTCGATCTCGTCGAGACTGCGCTTTTTCGGCAATACGCCGAATGCCGCGCGCAACATCCTGGAGGATCTCGGCCTGATCGGTTTTGTGGCGATTGTCGGCATTAACGCCGGCGCTGATCTGCTGAGTCAGTTGACGGGGGCGATCGCGCTGAAGATCTTTATTGTGGGCTTTCTGGCTTCTACGATTCCGCCCATTATTGTGTGGGCCATCGGGTTCCACATCATGAAGATCAATCCGGCCTTGCTGATGGGGGCTACCGCTGGCGCGCGCAGCCACTCGGGACCGGCGCGAGAGGCGGCCAAGGAGGTGGGGTCCAGCGTGCCCTGGCTGAGCTTTCCGGTGGGATATGCGGTGTCGGGCGTATTGCTGACGGTGTTCGGTTATTTCGCCATGATTCTGGCGGGTTGAATGCGCCCTGGCCGGGGTGAGCCGATTCATGCGGCGCACC
>NZ_CBCSJH010000002.1:168537-333745 GCF_965139195.1 Bordetella tumbae
CCCCCCCCNGGCGTCGTCGTTGCAAGCGAGGTTACATGCAATTCGAGCAACTGTTTGAAGTGGTCCGTGCGCATCCAGAGTTGGCCTTGTTCACGACGATCGTCGCGGGCCATTTCATCGGCCGGGTGGAAATACGCAAGGTCAGCCTCGGGACGGTGGTGGGCACCTTGATCGCCGGCATGATTCTCGGTCTGTTGTTCAAGCCCGAGATCCCAGATTTGCTGAAATGGGCTTTTTTTGACTTGTTTTTGTTTGCGGTCGGTTATTCCGCCGGCCCGCAGTTTTTTGCCAGCCTGAAGCGTGAGGCATTGCCGCAGATGGCGCTGGCTGTGGTGGTCTCGTGCACCGGCTTGGCTGCGGCGATTGCGATGGTGGCACTGTTGGATTTCGACCCGGGCCTGTCCGCCGGCCTGGTTTCCGGCTCGATGACGCAGTCCGCGGCATTGGGCAGCGCGCTGAGCGCGATTTCGGCGATGGACCTCGATGAGGCCACGCGCAATGTGTTGATGGCGCATGCGCCGCTGGCTGACGCCACGACCTATATCTTTGGCGAGATAGGGCTGATCCTGTTCGTGACCGTACTGGCCCCGCGATTGCTGAAGATCGATCTGAAACGGGTTGCGAAGGAGGGCGAGGCGGAACTGCGGGATCAGGCGGACGCGGCGGACGACGGCGAATGGGATAGGGCGCCTTTATCGTTGCGCACCTACCGGCTGGAAAATCCAGAGCTCAATAACACGACGGTCCGTGAGTTCGAAAGCCGTTATGCCGCAGGGCGGTTGACCATCATGGCTATCCGTCGCGGTGGGGAAATCCATCGTGAAGTGCGGCCCGGCACGTCATTGGCACTGGACGACGTCGTGCTGATCGCCTCGCGGCGCGCAGGCATCGTCGGTGCGGCGGGGCAGATCGGAACCGAGGTAGACGATCAGGAATTGTTCCAGGAACCCATGGTGGAGGTTTCCATTGTGTTGACGCGCTCCGAGCTCGCCGGCAAGACGCTCGGAGAGCTGGTGCGTGGCGCCGCACGAGGCGCCTTTCTGGAGTCCCTACGCCGGGGACCCAGCACGTTGCCTCGTGCGCTCGGCACGCGTGTTCAACGTGGCGATGTTTTTCGCTTGAAAGGCAGCCGCACCGCTATCGCGATCGCAGCAAAGAATCTGGGCTCGATCGAGCACGACCCGGGACACACCGACCTCGTCTATTTGGCGGGCGGCGTGGTGGTCGGCATTCTGTTCGGTCTGTTGCAAGTGCATTTGACCGGCGTGCCGCTGGGGTTGGGGACGAGCGGCGGTGTGTTGGTGGCAGGTCTGCTGGCGGGTTGGTTGTACAGCCGCTATCCCCTGGTCGGCCATATACCGGAGCCGGCATTACGATTGCTGTCGGATGTGGGGCTCATCGTCTTTATCGCCGCCATCGGCCTGTCTGCCGGTCCGCACGCCATACAGGCTGTGCACGAGGGGGGTGTGACGCTATTTGCCAAGCTGCTCGGCGCCGGCGTGATCGTGACGTTGGCAGGGCCTGTGGTCGGGCTGCTCGTCGGCCGTTATGTGCTGCGGCTTCCCCCTTTGCTGTTGTTGCCCGGCCTGGCGGGAGCTCAGACTACGGTGGCCACGCTCAACGCGTTGAAAGAGCGCGGAAACAGTGATGTCTATGCCATAGGGTTTACGGTGCCGTTTGCGGTCAGCAATGTCTTGATTACCTTGTGGGGGCCCATCATCGTTGCGTTTTCCGTGGCTCTGGGATAGTTGATCTGGATCAATACCGCGTATAGCTGATCTGCTATCCTGAAATGGCGGCATCCATTCACCTCTTTTTATGGAGCAGCTCATGTTCAAGATACTAGTTCCCGTAGACGGCTCGGAATCCGCGCTGCGCGCACTGAAGACAGCCATTGCCATGGCGGGCCAGCACGACGAGGCGGAATTGCATTTGCTGAATGCGCCGCCGCCCATTCTGTCTGGCCATGCCAAGATGTTCCTGGACAAGCAAGTTGTCCAGGATTACTACAACGAAGAGGGCGAAAAGGCGCTGGCTGACGCCCGCAAAGCCGCGGAAAACGCCGGGGTGCGTTTTGTCACCGCCATCAAGGCGGGTCAATCGGCGCAGACTATCGTCGACTATGCGCATGCGCACCAATGCGCGCATATCGTGATGGGCACGCGCGGCCTGAGCGCTTTGCCAGGCATCTTGCTGGGTTCGGTGGCCAACAAAGTCATTCACCTCGCGGATGTGCCCGTGACCCTGGTGAAATAGGGCTCGCTTCCGGATTCGAAAAAAGCACGCTAAGCCGGCCGCAATGGCCGCTTGGCCTGTTTGCAGTCTCGGCTCGTCCCATCTGAACTACCTCGAATGCCGCCGCTATCGTTCAGATAATAGGACGCTGAGACGCGATTTAGGCCACTACACGTAATATCGTCTCGAAATTATGCTTCTCCCATCAGTGCAAACAACATTTTGCCTGGGCTGACCTCTCTGGGTCGGCGGACATTCCGGTGCCATGCACCATTGAACCCTGAAGGAGAAAGCTATGAGCACACCCGCCAATTTCAACGGCCAGCGTCCCGTCATCGACGCGAGCGATGCTGTCATGTTGCTGATCGACCATCAAAGCGGCCTGTTCCAGACCGTAGGCGACATGCCGATGACAGAGCTGCGCGCCCGCGCCACTGCGCTGGCCAAAATAGCCACACTATCCAAATTGCCGGTCATTACCACGGCGTCCGTTCCGCAGGGCCCCAATGGCCCCTTGATTCCCGAGATTCACGAGAATGCACCGCACGCTCAGTACGTGGCGCGCAAGGGCGAAATCAATGCCTGGGACAATCCGGATTTCGTCGCAGCCGTGAAGGCCACCGGCCGCAAGACGCTCATCATCGCCGGCACCATCACCAGTGTTTGCATGGCTTTCCCCGCCATCAGCGCAGTTGCGGAGGGCTATAAGGTGTTTGCAGTAGTCGATGCCTCCGGCACCTACAGCAAGATGGCTCAGGAAATCACGCTGGCCCGCGTCGTGCAGGCTGGTGTCGTACCCATGGATACGGCAGCTGTGGCCTCTGAACTGCAAAAGACCTGGAACCGCGAGGACGCCCAGCAATGGGCTGAGGTCTACACCAAGATCTTCCCGGCCTACCAGTTGCTGATTGAGAGCTATACCAAGGCGCAGGACGTGGTGAAGAACAGCGAAGTGCTCGATTCTGTGCGCCAGTAATCACTGATACCTTGTTCCGGCAACGGCGGGCGCAATGCTCGCCGTGTGGCTGATAGCTCCGGGACGGTTTAGCAGAATTGCCGAATTTCCATTATTATTCAGCTTTATGTCAGCTAAGGGCGCTGCCTGGCCGGCTGTGATCAGCCGGGACGTGTGCGTCCTCTTTTATGAGCAACGAGCCTCCTAGTACCACCGCGCCGTCAGCGATCCAGCCGCGGCGCTTCCCCCTGAGGGCAATGCCCCTCGCGCAGATTTTTTCCTCTCACGAGGCACAGGCTTGGCCATGGCGCCAAGTACGGCGGCCGTTCGTGCATCTCTTCCTCTATCGAGACCGGGGCTTGGCTCCGCCCGGCGCCGTTGCAGCGCCCGCCCGGGCTCGCGCATGTTGACCCCGAATTTGTCCTCTATCACGGCCGCATCGCGTCGTGACGACGGCTATTGCCTTTTCCTTTACTAGGATCTCTGCATGTTTTTTGACTGGATGGCCGACCCCACTGCGTGGTTGGGTCTGGCGACACTGATTATTCTGGAAGTTGTCCTGGGTATCGACAACTTGGTCTTTATCGCCATCCTGGCCGATAAATTGCCGCCTGAGCAGCGCAATCGTGCCCGTGTGATCGGCCTGACGCTGGCGATGCTGATGCGTCTGGGCCTGCTGGCGAGCATCGCCTGGGTGGTCACGCTGACCGAACCGCTGTTTACCGCATTCGGCGCCGAGATTTCCGGCCGGGATCTGATCCTGATCCTGGGTGGCCTGTTTTTGCTGTTCAAGGGCACGATGGAACTGCATGAACGGGTCGAGGGCAGGGCGCACGGCGGGAGCCAGAAGGTGCAGCACGCGGTGTTCTGGCAGGTGATTCTGCAGATTGTCGTATTGGACGCGGTGTTCTCGCTGGACTCTGTCATCACCGCCGTGGGTATGGTTCAGGAATTGAGCATCATGATGATTGCGGTGGTGATCGCCATGGCAGTCATGATGCTGGCCAGCCGTCCGTTGATGGCGTTCGTCAATCGCCACCCGACGGTAGTGATCCTGTGTCTGGGCCTGCTGCTGATGATCGGTTTCAGCCTAGTGGCCGAAGGCCTGGGTTTTCATGTGCCCAAGGGCTATCTGTATGCCGCCATTGGCTTTTCGGTCGTGGTCGAGGCCTGCAATCAGCTGGCCCGACGTAACCGCAGCCGGCGCACGCAGAATCTGACCGGGCGTCAACGCACGGCTCGGGCAGTGTTGCGCTTGCTGCGCGGCGGCAAGAGCCCGGCAGATCAGAATGCCGTGGAGGACGTCGCAGCCCTGGTTGATGGCGCAGGTGACGAACCCGGGTTTGGTCCGGAGGAAAGCCAACTGGTCGAACGTGTGTTGGGTATAGGCACGCGCAACGTGCGATCCATCATGGTGCCGCGCGGCGAGATGATCTGGCTGGACATCAAAGATCCCGTGGATGCCATCGTCAAGAAATTCTCGGCCGGCCATGCGCGTATGCCTCTCTGCGACGGCGATCCTGCCAATGTGATTGGCGTTGTCCACTTCAAGGATTTGCTGCATAAGCTGCAGTTGCCCAGCGCTATCGATCTGGTCGAGTCGGCACGTAAGCCTTATTACATCCTCGAAAGCACGCCGGTGCTCAAGGTGCTCGACGTGTTGCGCCAGTCGCGCGAACACATGCTGATCGTCGTGGACGAGCTTGGCGGCTGCGTGGGCCTGGTCACGCCGCTGGACGTATTGGCGGCGGTGGGAGGAGATCTGCCCGAAGACGCGAACGAGCCCCCGCAGGCGACTCGACTCGCCGATGAGGTGTGGCTGCTGGACGCCGCCATGCCGATCGAGGAGGTACGGTTGCTGCTGGCGAGCCCGGAAATGCATCAACCGCTGCCCGACGCTACCCTGGCGGGGGCGCTGTTGAGAGTGGCCGAGCGGTTGCCGGAGGTGGGCGAGACGATTCGCTGGGGAGAGTGGGCCTTTGAGGTCACCCAGCGTGACGGTTGGCGCATCAGCCAGGTCCGGGCAGACCGGATCGCCGGCCAGGATGAGCAGACATGATGCGTCGGCGAGGCCGCCGGCGTGTCAAAATAGCGGCTACCTCTGCGCCATTGTCCTGAGGTGCATTAGGAGAGCTTGTGAACAATTCCAACGAAAGCGTCAGCATGGCGCTTTTCTGCGACTTCGAGAACGTCGCGCTCGGCGTGCGTGACACGAAGTACCAGAAATTCGATATTCGCCCCGTGCTGGAGCGGCTGCTGCTCAAAGGCAGCATTGTCGTTAAAAAAGCCTATTGCGACTGGGAGCGTTACAAGGAGTTCAAGTCTCCTATGCACGAGGCGAATTTCGAGTTGATCGAGATTCCACATCTGCGGCAGTCGGGGAAAAATTCCGCCGACATCCGCCTGGTCGTGGACGCGCTGGACTTTTGCTATACGAAGTCGCACGTCGATACTTTTGTGATCATCAGCGGCGACTCCGATTTTTCGCCGTTGGTATCAAAGCTGAGGGAAAACAACAAGAAGGTCATCGGTGTGGGCGTCAAGCAGTCCACGTCCGACCTGCTGGTCGCAAATTGCGACGAGTTTATTTTCTATGACGATCTCGCCAGGGAAGGCCTGCGCAAGGCGGAATCCCGTCGAGACAATCGGGGGACGCCCGCCGCGGGTCAGCGCCGTACGCCAGAGGAAGAACGCAAACGGAAGGAAGAGCTGGAGCTGCGCAAAACGCAAGCGGTTGAAATGGTCGTCGAGACCTTCGAGGCCCTGATGGCCGAGCGCGGGGATAGCGGCAAGATCTGGGCGTCCGTGCTCAAAGACGCACTCAAACGCCGCCGGCCCGATTTCAACGAATCGTATTATGGCTTTCGCGCCTTTGGAAACCTGCTGGACGAGGCGCAATCGCGTGGGTTTCTGGAGGTCGGCCGAGAGGAAAATTCCAGCGCTTATGTGTATCGCAGCGGCGGCGGGGCGTCTACCGCTGTGCAGGACGAGCCACGTGCCAAACTAGCGCGCAGGACTCGAGGCGGCCGTAGAGCCGAAGGCGCCGGCAAGGAAACGGGACAGCAGCCTGTTCAACACGCCGATCAGAGTCGTATGTTCAATGATGCCGATGCCGGCCATCAGGAACGTACGGCAACTGAGCCCGGCGCGCCGCTGATCGAGCAGCCAAAATATCCCGATGTCCTAGAGCCGCGAGCAGCAGCCAAACCAAGTGCCGGTGAGGCTGCGGCGGTCGCCGTTGAACAGCCGGATGATCGTGGCACGGCCGCATCCGCCGCGGTCAAGCGCAGTCGCTCACGGACTCGTCGAGCCAGCAAAACGGCCGATGCAGGGGAGGCTGTGCCTCAAGGCAACGCGCCTCAGGAGGCCCTTGTTCTCGACGCCGCAGCGGGATCTGCGCCAGAGGTCGAATCGGCCTCGGCAGTGTCAGAGGCTCCCAAAAAAGCGGCGCGGAAAACTTCTCGCAGCACAACGACGCGCACGCGGCGTCCGCGCAAGACCGCCAGCACAGAGGTTTGAACGTGGGGGGAGCGGTTCCAAGGATATCGACGCGCCAATCATAGATATCGGTTTATTCCAGTTAAAACGATATCTATGACTGATCGGAGACGCGCCAGGAACGGTGCTTGCTCAGGTGTGTGGTCTCAAACCCGAGCAAAGGAATCTGTCATGCCGTCTGTCCCTCTCGCTGCCTACTGGGATCGCGATGCCGCGGTTCAAGCCGTGCGTCTGGCGCGGCCGATGTTGGATGCCGCGTTGTCTGATACAGGGGTAGGAGAAAGCGGTTTTTTACACGTGGTGGTCATGAACCCCTTGGCCAAGCCCGGCGGGTGCGATTTTGCCGACGCGATCCTGTATGAGGAAAGCATAGGCAATCCGGAAGAATGGGACGCGGACTATGGCGCGTTTGCGCGGGGTAAGGCCAGGCTCAGCTGGCGCACGGGCTTGCCCAGCCACGAGGTCGTAGCGCTAAAGCCGCATTTGTTGCAGGCGAAAGACGGCACCGTGTGGGGCAGTGTCTGCCTTGACGGCATTGTGGTGGGGGTGAGCGGCGCCAACCCGTGGTTCGATGAGGCATTTGCCACGGCGGTGGCGGCGCTGTTCAAAGCGGTGGTTCATGGACGGCGCGATGAGGAAATGGTCCCTTAGTTCAAGCGTCGCGTCTGACGTACACCTGCAGGATATAACGCCGGCTGCGGGGTAGCTATGCGTACCCGGCCCTTTGCTATACCCCTCGGTAAAAAGTACAGAAATGGCACTAGCTGGCTGCGGCATTGGTCAACACAGGCATCTGGCATGGCACTTGCGACGCGCCAAGTCTCAACCCGATAAGGACACTGACGATGAAGCAGCCACAAAGTAAGCCCAACCCGTCCGAGGACGATACGGCACGCGAAGCGCAAAGTAGCCATCGCGATACACAGAATCGCAGCAAAAAAGAAGGTCACGCCACCCAGATCGGTACGGGTCAGGATCAGCAGAGCCAGCGCAACCGTGGGTCCGGCGCCCGAAGCAAGCCTTAATGACGGCACGCCTGGGCGAGGCCGTAGAGCTATTGAGGTTCGGACAAGGTGGTCAGGAACGCCGCGATGTCGCGCGCGTCCTGATCACTGATGCTTAAATCCGGCATGGCCGTGCCGGGCTTGATCGTGGTGGGCGCCATCAGCCATAGCCGCATGTTGTCGGGATTGTTCGATAGCACGCCAGCAATGAATGGCCGGGTGGCAATACCGGCCAACGACGGGCCTACATGGTGAGACGCGCCGGCCACATCGGGAATGACATGACAGGTAGCGCATAGATATTGCTCCACCGCTTGACGCCCCGCGGTCGCGTCGCCGATCCGTGACGTGCTGGTTGGGGCGGAGGCAGACGATGCGGACCGGGGCAACCCATTCGTCGATTTTTCGTCCCATTGCCGATAATCCACGGGTGACAGGGCCGGCAATATCCGCATGAAGGCCACCACGTCCCACATCTGGGTGTCCGTCAACCGGTATTTCCAGGCTGGCATGCCGGTCATTTTGATTCCCTCTCGGATAATCCAGAAGATCTCCGTCGCCGGACGTTCCCGGGCGCTGGCGACCAAGGATGCCGGAACGGGATTCAAGCCCAACGCGTAGGGTGCGGGAGCCACACCGGGGGCACCGTGACATTGAACACAGTGCGTGCGAAACAATTCAAACCCATTTTGAATACGTGCCTCACCATTCAGGTCCGGTTCTCGGATCTGTTCGGCGCGCACGGCGACCGAGCGTGCCAATCCTATATCCAGCAATCGATGAACCAACTTCGTATGCGGCCGGGTGGCGCTGACGTCGTACCAGCCGATATAGACCAGCAGGCCCGCGGCCAACAAGGCGCATACCGCCAATCCGGCAAGGGTGAGGACCACAACGCGTTTGCAGCTTTTCATGTTGCCATTGCTCAGGGTAACGAGATTAAGAAGGCGGCAATGTCCTCGGCTTGCGCCACGCTCAATCCCATATTTGGCATGGCGGTTCGAGGATTGACGGCGGGCGGGTCCAGCAACCACTGCACCAGGTTTGCCGGGGTGTTGGGCAGCAAGCCGCTCAAATAGACTTGGCTTCGTACGTCAGTCAATGGCGGGCCGACGGTCGACACGGGGGCGCGGATCTGCGGTACGACGTGACAGGCGATGCAGCCTTTCTCGGCGATCAACCGGCGGCCTCGGGCTGGATCGGCCTGATTCAATAGGCGTGCAGTAGAGGCGTCTTGAGCCAGCGGCGGCTTCGCGTCGCCGCAAGCCGCCACGCCACTCAATCCGAGGATCGCCAGCAAAAAGAGGGTGGTGCGGACGGGCTCGCGCAAGGTCTTCTGCTCCTGATCCTGATGGAGGTACCTAGGCGCAAGTTTCGTACCTGGGGTGGGTACGGCGCATGCTCCTCGATCGGTCCCTGCTATTACGCGCCGATCCTGCTTCCCACATGTCTGGTGCCGCTCATTTTCTGGTGTTTATCGTTTGGGCCGCTTTGATGTGGCCGTCGCTGGCGCGAGCGAGGCCGACACGCGACGGACTGCCGCACAGTGAAACCGCGATGCGGACCGCCGAAATCAGTGATGTGCTGTTCGTGGGCGCCGCAGTCATTTTTGTGGTCATGGTGGTGCTGGTGGTGATTGCTGCCTTTGGCCCGGTACGCATTCGTCATCGGCTGGCGCGGCCCGCACTCATCCACGTTGCCGGCATTGCCTTTCCAGTGATCGTGTTGACGCTATTGCTGTCCTATACCCTGGGCGCGCCGGCCTCGTCGAAACAAGGGGCAGCCCCAAAGCTGCGAATCGAAGTCGTCGGGGAAATCTGGTGGTGGCGGGTACGTTATCTCGATGAGTCGGGCTCGCTATGGTTCGAGACAGCCAATGACATCCGTATTCCCGCCGGCGTACCAGTGGACCTGGTGCTGAAGTCGGACAACGTCATTCACAGCTTCTGGGCGCCGGAGCTGGGTGGCAAGCTGGACATGATTCCGGGCCACGTTAACCGCATGACGATGCAGGCTGAGGAACCGGGCGTATTCCAGGGGGTATGCGCTGAATATTGCGGGGCACAGCACGCGAAGATGCGATTCACGGTGCATGCATTGGCGCCAGAGGTGTTCGATGCATGGATGTCCGCGCAACGCCGTCCCGCCAGAGAGGCCGGGCCGGCGTTGCAACCCGGGGCCCAGCGGTTTCTCCAAGCCTGTGCAATGTGTCATACCGTGCGAGGCACGCCGGCTGCGGGGACGTCTGGCCCGGACTTGACGCACGTGGGCAGCCGACCGTCGCTCGCAGCGGGAACCTTGCCTAATAACGTGGGGGCGTTGGCAGGGTGGATCGCCGCGAGTCAGCGCATCAAGCCAGGCAATCCCATGCCGTCGTTCGATCACTGGTCGGGAGAGGATTTACGCGCCGTGGCCACCTACTTGGAAAGCCTGAAATGACGACACCTGTTCCCGTATCCGCGCCGTCGCAGCCACTGCCAAATCCGGTTCCGCGACCTCCGGGAGAACTCGAGCTATTGAAGCAGGTCTGGCGGCGTCCGAGCGGAATCAGATCGCTGACGGTCGTCAACAATACGCACATAGGCTTGCTCTACATCGGCACTGCACTGCTGTTTTTTGTGCTGGCCGGGGTGCTGGCGTTGCTCATGCGCACACAGCTGGCCGTGCCGGAAAGCGGCCTGATCGGTCATGAACTGTACAACCAGTTGTTCACGATGCATGGCACGGTGATGATGTTTCTGTTCGCCGTGCCGGCAGTCGAGGCGGTGGCTGTGCTGCTCTTGCCCAATATGCTTGGGGCACGCGATCTGCCATTTCCGCGATTATCGGCCTATGCGTATTGGGCCTACGCCGTAGGCGGGGTGGTGTTTTTTTGCAGCCTATTTGCAGGCCTCGCGCCGGATGGCGGGTGGTTCATGTATCCGCCGCTCACCAGTACGCAGTATTCCCCCGAGGTCAATGCAGATTTGTGGTTGCTGGGAATCGGCTTTATTGAGATTTCGGCTATTGCCGGTGCCGTGGAGCTGGCGGTAGGTATTCTCCGCACGCGCGCGCCAGGGATGTCATTGGAAAAAATGCCTGTTTTCGCTTGGGTAATGCTGGTGTTCAGCGGGATGGTCATCATCGCGTTTCCGGCGGTGATCGTGGCTACGGCATTACTGGAATTGGAGCGTGCATTTGATATGCCGTTCTTTATTGCCGAGCGTGGTGGCGACCCGCTGCTGTGGCAGCATTTGTTCTGGTTCTTTGGTCACCCTGAGGTCTACATTATTTTTCTGCCGGCGGCTGGCATGGTGTCGATGATCGTCCCTGCTATGACGGGTACACCGTTGGTGGGCTACCGCCTGGTTGTGCTGGCGATCATAGGCACCGCATTCCTCAGTTTTGGGCTGTGGGTGCATCACATGTATGCCACCGGGATTCCCCCGTTGTCCTTGAGCTTTGCGTCAGCGGCGAGCATGGCAGTGTCCGTACCCACCGCGATCCAGGTGTTTGCCTGGGTCGCTACGATCGCTGCCGCGGTACGCCTGCGGCCGATCAAGACGCCCATGCTGTTCATCCTGGGATTCTTTTTCATTTTCATATTGGGCGGACTGACCGGTGTCATGGTGGCCGTCATTCCCTTTGATATGCAGGTGCATGACACGTACTTCATCGTCGCGCATCTGCATTACGTCTTGTTTGGCGGCATGGTGTTCCCCTTGTTTGCGGCCTTTTATTATTGGATGCCGTTCGTCAGTACGCGTGCACTGTCTGAACGTCTCGGCCGCTGGGCATTCTGGTTGATGTTCGTCGGATTCAATGTGGCGTTTTTCCCTATGCATCTGACGGGGTTGGCAGGTATGCCGCGCCGCGTTTACACCTATGCAGAGAGTCAGGGCTGGGGAACACTCAATATGGTATCGACCATTGGCGCATACCTGATCGGTGCCGGGGTGCTGGTGTTCCTATGGGATCTGGTGCGCAACTTTCGACCCAGCAGCGAGCACAATGCCGGCAACGTGTGGAACGCAGGCACGCTCGAATGGCTGCCGGCGGCGAGTTACGGGCTGCGCAGCATTCCTGTCGTCACCACGCGTGAACCGCTATGGGATCAGGCTGGTATCGATGACGATGTGTCGGCCGGGCGCTACTTTCTGCCTGACGCGCCGGCAGGACTGCGTTCGACGTTGGTGACAAATGCACTGGATGCAAGGCCCGAATATGTGTTGCCATTGCCGGGGCCAGGATGGTCGCCGTTCGTGGCGGCGTTAGGGACGGCGGGCTTTTTTTTGTTGCTGACTTTCAAACTGACTTTGCCCGCCGGGGTCTGTGGTGTGCTGGCGATTGCGGCAATATGGCGTTGGCTATGGGACTCGGACAGGGCGCCTGACATTCCGCCGGTCAGTATTGGGGCAGGCATTCGGTTGTCAATGGGTTGTTCAGGACCAGCGTCTCATGCCTGGTGGGCCATGATGCTGCTGATCATTGTCTGCCTCAGCATCTTTGGCGCGTTGATTTTTGCTTATCTGTTTCTATGGGTCACGTCCCCAGAGGTCTGGCCGTCTGCGGCATCGCTTGTGTCCCCGGCTTGGCCAGGACTGTCTGCCGCGCTGCTAGTGGGGGCGTGTGTCGTAGCGATACATGCCGCGCGAAAGCTGCGTCGGGGCGGAGTAGGGGCCTTAAAGGGTTATCTGCCCCTGGGTATTGCACTGTTGATAGCGGCAAGCGCCTTGGATCTGTACACCTATTGGCAACATGGCCTGCGGCCTCAGGCATCGGCGTATGCGGCTGTGGTGTTTGCCCTGATCGGCTTGCAAGCCACATTCACCCTGTTGACCGGTTTGATGGGGATATTTACGGTCGCGCGGCTATTGGCAGGCAGGTTGAGCGCGGTGCGGCGAGCGTGTGTCGATTCGACTTTGATTATCTGGCACTACACCGTGGCGCAGGGTTTGATCAGCCTGGGGATCGTTCATGGGTTTCCACGGCTGGCGGCGGGGTAGCAGGCGATGCGAACGAGATTCTGGGTCGAACTGTTATTCTTGATCGCTGGTCCGGTGATCTGGCTGGCGCATTACCTGTTTATTTATATCGTCAATGCGTTGCACTGCGCCCGTCCTCAGTCCTGGCTGAGCACGGTTTGGCTGGCCCTGCCGATCTCGTCGTGGATCATTCTGGGCGCCAGTGCGCTGGCATTGACCTTCATGGTATGGACTGCCATACGCCAGCGTCGACGTGTCGCAGCCTATGGGCTGCCGAGATTTCACGCCAAACTGACCGCTGCGTTGTGCCTGTTGTCCGCGCTGGCTGTCGTTTGGCAGACCCTGCCGGTTTTTATGGTTCCGGAATGCGAATGACGCGTTTGGAATGATCAGCGACGCGGTGCGAGTGTTGCGCACGGCGTCGCTGTCATGGCCTATCAGGCCTCCGAATCCAGGTGCACTTGAACCGTACCGGTGCCATACGTCACCGTGGCATTGAAGCCGTCGACGGTCACGCTATCGAATTGGCCATGCAGGCCTTTGGCATTGAGCACGGTCAAGGTCTGGCCTACGGCAGGGGTGTAACCCTCGGCGAACTGGACCTGCAGCGTACCGCCCAATGCGGCAACGCCTGTCACCGTGAGTTGGCCTGCGTTTCCGCTGCCCAGATTGACCGACAGCGTACCGGTGCTCAGTTGGGTGTAGGTGGCTTTCACTTGCACGGCATCGTGGGCGTTGACCTCCAGCGTACCGCCATCGATATAGACGGCGCCCGTGCCCAACGCTGATTCGGAGTCGGCGCGTAGCGTGCCCTCCGAGACCTCAGTGCCACCGCTGTATTCGTTTGCCCCCGTCAATGCCAGCGTGCCGGTGCCTGCCTTGGTCAGCTTGCCTTCGCCGGTGATGTCGTTATGCCAGCTGTCCATGGCGTTGAAGCCGCCTTGGCTGGCATCCATGGTCACGGTGACGTCGCCGTTGAATGCGGCATAGCCGTCGGCGGCTGCGAATAGGTTCAGACGGCCATAGCCTTCTTCATCATCCAGCACGGGGTAGCCTGCGGGCACGGCCGTGGTCTTGAGTACGACGCGGCGTTGATCGGCGCTCAGATAGGGCAGGCGGGTTTCCAGCACCACTTCGGCGCCCTTGGGTACGACGGCGTCGCTGTCTGCATCGCTGGTGCGCTCGAAATCCCACGTCAGACGATAGCGATAGGTTTCCGAATTCACTGCATGATCGGCAAAGCGGTCTGCCGACAGGTCTTGCGAATGGGCAAAATGGTAGAAATCTTCTTCGGTCGCTGCGCCGACGGCAGCCTGCAGCGTGTCATGCGCCTGCGTAAAAGCAGCCAAGCGGACTCCCGAGTCGCTGTTGTAGATATTGGCCACTGCCGATGCGGTGCCCAAGATGCGGCCACCCGTCACATCCAGCGGCGAGTGCATGCCGGCCATGACGCGGTTGTAGCCCAGCTCCATGCTGCGCGCGATCATCTCCTGGAAACGTTCGGGTACGACATAGGCCATGGCGATGGCGTTGCGCACGGCTTCGGCGGTGTGGCCGCTCGGATAGCCGCCGTCGGTTTCGGGTGTGCTGCTCTTGGCGGCCTCCAGCGAGGGCGCGATGATGACATCGCTGCTCCAGCGCCACGGACGTCCGTATTTATAAAAGCGCTTGCCAGGTTCGGTCGAGGCGTCGGCGCCCATGCTCTGCACAAAGGTGATGACCGTGCCGAACGATGGGTTGGCATCACCTGCCACACCGGTGTTGTTGCCTGAGTCGTTCAGGTTGGTGGTGTAGGCTTCGGCGGGGATCGCGGTGGCGCCGGCAAACGTCGAGGTTTGCTGCGCTGCCGTGCGCCAGTAATCGGTCAAGGGACCCATACCGTCGGTCACGCTGTAGTTTTTGCCGCGGCGGTCATCGAGATAGGCGGCGAGTTCCTGCGCGGCCGTACGGTTCTGGGTAGTGCGTGCAGAGAACCCAATGTTTTCGGCATGAACGTCGGCATTGAGGATTTTGCCATCGGTCGCGTCGCCGGGAATGCCGCTCCAGTCCGACGCATCGAAACCTGTGCATCCGTTGCTGGCTTCAGCCGACACGCCCGCGTCGACGAGACGGGTGCTGGGCTCCCAGACTTTCAGAAAACCTTGCAGTACACGCACGCCCGCGTTGGTTTCAATCGTGGCATGGCAAGCATCACCACGCACATTGGTCGCTGCCGTATCGACAAAATACTGAATGCCGGATGGCAGTGGCGCGCTGTCTTCGTATCCGAGGCCCGCCGGTGCAGCAGGAACGACATAGTCGCCGCCGGAAGAGACATCGTCGTCGTCATCATCGCTGCCGCTGCCGCATGCAGACAACGCCATCATGACGGCAAGGGTGGTCAGGCGCAGTGCGTAGACAGGAAACGGACGGGTAAAAGGAAGTTTGGCGTGCATGGCGCTTATCAACGGTTGAAAAGCCCGCCATCCTAAGAACCAATTGTGTAGCCTTGATGACGTTTCCTTTTTACCGAGCCTGTTTATTCCTTCGGCAACGCGGCGATGTGTCGGTGATTGACCCTGTAATGAGCTTGCCATATGCTCGGATACCGCATTTCCCATACGCTCCACGACTGCTGAGCCCAATCTGACAATGAACGACAGAATCGTGACGAAACTTTTTTATCATCCCGGCAATGCCAGCATGGCGCCGCATTGCGTGCTCGAAGAAATCGGAAAACCCTTTGAGCTCGCCTTTGTCGATCGCGCGCACAATGCACATAAATCTGCGGATTATCTCCAACTCAATCCGAACGGTCTCATTCCCGTGTTGGTCGATGGCGATCTGGTGCTATACGAAACGGCCGCGATCTGTCTGCATCTGGCCGACACGCACCCGGACAAGAAACTGGCGCCTGAGTTGGGTACGCCAGAGCGCGCACAGTTCTATAAATGGCTGATGTGGCTGACCAATACTCTGCAGAGCACGCTGATCGCCTATTTCTATCCGGAACGATGGGTAGACGCGGGCAATGTGGCCGGAGCCGCGCAGGTAAAGGCCCATGCCGAGGCAAAGGTGGCGGGCCTGTTGGATCAATTGGAAGAGCATCTGAAGACAAACGGTGGCCCATGGTTTCTGGGCGATCAATACACGGTGCTAGACCCGTACATCATGATGCTGGGCCGGTGGACGCGAGGTCATGCCAGACCTGCGCGCGATCTGCCTGTGCTGGGACCGTACCTGCAACGCGTATTGGCTCGTCCGGCCATTCAACGTGTCCTGAAAACCGAGGGTTTGGCACAGCCTTGGGTGTGAGTCCCGTTATTCGACAGGCATGAAAAAAGCCGGTGATTCGCAAAGAGTCACCGGCTTTTATGCCGATTGTGGCGGGCGAGCCCGCCACATCAGGCCTGGCGCGATCAGCCGATCGAGGACAGGACCTGGTTCAGCGTGGCGCTGGGGCGCATAGCGGCGCTGGCCTTGGCTTCGTTGGGCTGGTAATAGCCGCCGATGTCCACGGGCTTGCCTTGAGCGGCTTTCAGTTCGTCCAGGATCTTGGTTTCGAACTCGCCGAATGCGGTGGCCGGGGCCTTGAACTGCTGGGCCAACTCGGCATCGTCGGTCTGCGAGGACAGGGCTTCGGCCCAGTACATCGCCAGATAGAAGTGGCTGCCGCGGTTGTCCAGTCCACCGACCTTGCGTGCCGGCGACTTGTTGTTGTCGAGGAATTTCGACGTGGCCTGATCCAGGGTACGAGCCAACACGCTGGCGCGCGGGTTGTTGTAGGCACGGCCCAGATGATCCAGCGATTCGGCCAACGCCATGAACTCGCCCAGCGAATCCCAACGCAGGAAGCCTTCTTCGACGAACTGCTGCACGTGCTTGGGCGCGGAACCGCCTGCACCGGTCTCGAACAGTTGGCCACCGGCCATCAACGGTACGATGGACAGCATCTTGGCGCTGGTACCCAGCTCCATGATCGGGAACAGATCGGTCAGGTAGTCACGCAGCACGTTGCCGGTCACCGAGATGGTGTCCTTGCCTGCGCGGATGCGTTCCAGCGAGAAACGGGTCGCCTGGACGGGATCGAAAATATGCAGTTCCAGGCCATTGGTGTCGTGGTCGGCCAGGTATTTTTTTACCTTGACGATCAATTGGGCGTCGTGGCCGCGCTTTTCGTCCAACCAGAAGACGGCGGGCGTCTTGGTCAGGCGGGCGCGGGTGACGGCCAGCTTGACCCAGTCTTGTACCGCGGCGTCCTTGGTCTGGCACATGCGCCAGAGGTCGCCGGCCTGAACCGCATGTTCCAGCAAAACGGTGCCGGCCGCGTCAGTCACGCGCACGGTGCCGTCGGCGGGAATCACGAACGTCTTGTTGTGCGAACCGTATTCCTCGGCAGCCTGAGCCATCAGGCCGACGTTGGGCACGCTGCCCATGGTGACGGGATCAAAAGCGCCGCGCGCCTTGCAGTCCTCGATGACTGCTTGGTAGACACCGGCGTAGCAACGGTCCGGAATCACGGCTTTGGTGTCTTGCAGTTCGCCGGCGGCGTTCCACATTTTGCCGGAATCGCGAATCATGGCCGGCATCGATGCGTCGACGATCACGTCGCTGGGCACGTGCAGGTTGGTGATGCCACGATCGGAGTTCACCATCGCCAGCGCGGGCAGGTCCTTGTAGGCGGCGTCGATGTCAGCCTTGATCGCGGCTTGTTGAGCCTCGGGCAGGGCGGTGATCTTCGCGTACAGGTCGCCGATCCCGTTGTTGGGGTCGAAACCGACTTGTTTCAGCGCGTCAGCATGGCGAGCCAATACGTCTTGGTAGAACACGGACACCACGTGGCCAAAGATGACGGGGTCGGAGACCTTCATCATGGTGGCTTTCAGGTGGACCGAGAACAGCACGCCCTTGGCCTTGGCGTCGGCGATCTGGGCTTGCAGGAAACTGCGCAGCTTGGCTGTGGACAGCACCGATGCGTCGATGATTTCACCGACCTTGACGGGGGTCTTGTCCTTGAGCACCGTTTTGGTGCCGTCAGCGGCGGTCAGCTCGATCTTGACGTCACCGGCGGCTGCCAAGGTGACCGACTTTTCGCTGCCGTAGAAATCGCCGTCGTCCATGTGGCTGACGTGCGATGTGGAATCAGCGGCCCAGGCGCCCATCTTGTGGGGGTGCTTGCGTGCGTAGTTTTTGACCGACAGGGGTGCGCGGCGGTCGGAGTTGCCCTCGCGCAACACGGGGTTCACGGCGCTGCCCTTGACTTTGTCGTAGCGCGCTTTTACGTCACGCTCGGTGTCGTTGGCGGGCTCGTCGGGGTATTCCGGCAGCTTGTAGCCCTGGGCTTGCAGTTCCTTGATGGCAGCTTTCAGCTGGGGCATCGAGGCGCTGATATTGGGCAATTTGATGATGTTGGCGTCGGGGGTAACGGCCAGGGCACCCAACTCGGCCAATGCGTCACCGATTTTCTGGCTATCGTCCAGATAGTCGGGGAACACGGCAATAATGCGGCCAGCCAGCGAAATATCGCGGGTTTCGACCGTAATGCCTGCGGATTTAGCGAAAGACTGAACGATCGGCAGCAACGAACGGGTAGCGAGCGCCGGGGCTTCGTCAGTGAGGGTATAGATAATCTTCGGAGTTAGAGCCATAGTCTTCGTTTTTGCCCGGGCGCCAGGCGCAATCCGGACATGCGTTGCCGGACACCGTTGCCGGTGTCATCGTAGGGTGGGTGAAACGGGAGGGCGCACGAGGCGTCTACCCGTCATGCCGGTAATCCCCCCGTTATGGACTGCTTTGGGCGGGTATTGCCGTCATGAAGACCCTATTGTAATCCCGACAAAGGCAAATGTGGTGAAAGTCTTATAGAAGACTCACATATTTTTAAACGAAAGTCTTATATAAGACTCGAAGGGCCGTGCACTGTGCCAAAACCTGGGACATGGGAAAAAGCGCCGGTGAATTAAGGGCCAGATTCACGCAACAGAGTCCTTTGCGTTGTTCGCTAAAGTGCTTTGCCCTCGCTTGCATTGTTGTGGCGGCATCAATTCATTACCTTTCATGGACTAGTGATTTCAATTGAAAGGGGTGCACATGTTGGATCTGAGCGGTAAGGTAGCGGGCGCAGGGTCGGTGGAGGACGGCTGGAGCAATGGGCGGGAGATGGCGGTGCTGCGCGCTCGCCATTGCCGTCGTGTTTCTGGCCAGCGACGAGGCGGGTTACATCACAGCGACCAAACTGATCGCGGTGTCACGGCGTCACGGTCGGGCCCGCAATGAGCGGNCCGCGATCCCCGCACGGCTCGTCCTCGCAGGCAAATCAGTCGCCTACGCATCTGCCCGTCAGAAATGACTGGCTGAACCTGCAACGCGAAGCGCCATTGGAGCCTGAACATCCTGTCATCGATGCGCATCATCATCTCTATGACCGGCCGGGTTCACAGTATCTGTTTGATGACTATTTGGCTGATCTGGGTACTGGGCATAATGTCCGGGCGACGGTTTTCCTGCAGGCCAGGGCCATGCTCAGAGCCCATGGCCCTGAGCACCTCAAGCCGCTGGGCGAGACCGAGTTTGCCAATGGGGTCGCGGCCATGAGCGCCAGCGGCATCTATGGAGCGACGCAGGTCTGTGCCGGAATCGTCGGTTTCGCAGATCTCACACTGGGCGACGGCATCCGCCCGGTACTGGAGCGCCACATTTCCTTGGCCGGCGGCACCACGGTGTCCGGCGGGCGATTTTGTGGAATCAGGCAATCGTTGACGTGGGATCCGGACGCCACCCTGACCAATCCGCTGTATCCGACATCCGAATGCCAGATGGACACCACCGCCTTTCGCGCCGGTTTTGCCCATCTGGCGCCATTGGGCTTGAGCTTTGACGCCTGGGTCTTTTTTCATCAATTGCGCAGGCTGGCGGTGCTGGCGCGCGCTTTTCCCGAGACGTCCATCGTCGTGAATCATTGCGGCGGCTTTGTGGGTATCAAAGGGTACCAGGGCCGCGGCGATACCGTTTTCCAGGAGTGGCGTCAGGGAATTCTGGAATTGGCTGCGTGCCCGAACGTCATGATCAAGCTGAGTGGCTTGGGTATGCGGCTGAGCGGCCTGACATTCGAGGGGCAGGATAGGGCGCCGAGCTCCATGGCGTTGGCTCAGGCATGGCGTCCGTGGTTGGAGACGTGTTTGACTGCCTTTGGGGCCCATCGGTGCATGTTTGGCAGCAATTTTCCAGTGGACAAAGGCAACCACAGCTATGGCGTCGGATTGAACGCGCTCAAGCGCGTGCTCGGCACATCGACGCCCGCGGACAAGGCCAACGTACTCTGGCGCTCAGCAAAGACGTTCTATCGACTGCCTATCGACTGTGCTGCGCCCCTTTCCTCCGGCATGAATGCCGACGTTTCTCGGAGCAACGGATGAACCATGACAACCACGCTGCCGGTGATTTCGACACGGTTTTTCGCAGTGCGGCGGTTGCTGAGGCGCTTGCCCAGGCTGCTCCGCCTCTACACGAGGCCGCATCCGCGTTCTGGCAATCGGCAATGAGCCAGGCTGCGCTTTCACCACGGATGAGAGAGCTGGTACTCGTGGCGCTGCACAGCACCGTGACCTCGTTGAATGCGGAAGGTACACAACGGCATGTTCGCCGTGCCTTGGAGGCGGGGGCCGAGCCGGCCGACGTATTGGACGTGCTCGTGACGATCGCGCCGACTGCCAATCACGCACTCTATTTTGCGGTGCCGGTCTTGATGAGGGAACTGAAGGCAGCCGGCATGGACGCCGAATATCCGCCGCCTACAGCGCAAGCGCAGCAGATCAAGGATGACTTTATCCGCTCGCGCGGAGTCTGGCTGGAACAGCGCGAGGCCATATTCCGATTGATGCCCGAGTATTTCGCCGCGCTTTCGAAGCTCTCGACAGCCTCGTGGACGAAGGGCTCTCTGACCCGAAAGGAACGCGAACTCATCGCGATCGCCATCGATTGCGTGGTGACCCATATGTTCGAGTCGGGTCTGGCGATGCACATCCGTTGCGCGCTGGAGTATGGGGCAACACGGCAAGAGATCCTGGATGTTTTTCAACTTGCCGCGTTGATGGGCCTGGAGACGTATATACAGGGCGCAGAGGCGCTCTATGCTGCTGGGCTCAAGCCGTCCACCAACGCCACGCTGCAATCAACAGGGCGATCCATATTGCCACGATGACCACCGCTGCGGCCCAGTTGCGAGGTTTGGGCTCGTTGGCATTCAATCGGGCTTCCGCCTGAGCCCGGCATTCTTGCAACACATCGCTCGGCAGCATCTTGATCGCCAACCAGATCAGACCCGGTAATAAGATCACATCGTCGAGATACCCGAGTATGGGGATGAAATCGGGTATCAAATCGATGGGGCTGAGTGCGTAGGCAACGACAAATACTCCCAAGGCCTTGGCATACCAAGGCGTGCGCGGATGCTTGGCGGCAAACCATAGCGTCAATCCGTCTCGTTTGATACGCTTGGCCCATGCCTTCAGGCGGCCATGCATGGGGCTGGCGGGGATAGGCATGATACTTGCTTGGCCTTGTTGCAAGCCCTGAGGGCGCTCGGTAGATTGGCTCGACAGTTTACTGTTTTCACTGCCAGGGAGGATCGCTTATGGCCACGCGCACCATCTGGAAAGGTGCCATCACGTTCGGTCTCGTCCATATTCCGGTCGGCTTGCACACGGCGACCACGGAATCGGGCGTGGACTTTGACTGGCTGGATCGGCGCTCGATGGATCCGGTGGGATACAAGCGCATCAACAAGCGCACCGGAAAAGAAATCGAGTCCAAAGACATTGTGAAAGGCGTGGAGTACGAGGATGGCGAGTACGTCATCGTCTCGCCCGACGAAATCGCCGATGCCTACCCGCGCACGACGCAGACCATAGAAATTCAACAGTTTGTTCGTGCCGAAGAGGTGTCATTCGTCTTTCTGGAGCGTCCTTATTACATCGCGCCGATCAACAAGGGGCACAAGGTGTATGCGCTGTTGCGCGACACCTTGGTGAAAACGGGAAAAATCGGGATTGCCAAGGTAGTGATCCAGACGAAACAGCATCTGGCAGCGTTGATCCCATCCGGAGATGCGCTGGTGTTGAATCTCATGCGTTGGGGCGACGAAGTGAAATCGCTGGACGGCCTGGATCTGCCAAAATCCGGAGACAAAAGCATGTCGCCGAGTGCGTCGGAGCTGAAGATGGCGAAAATGCTGGTTGACGAGATGTCCGAGGATTGGGATCCAGAGCAGTACCAGGATGAATTCAAGTCGGCCATCATGCATCTGGTGCAGAAAAAAGTGAAGGCCGGCAAAACCGAGACCGTCATCGAGCCGCAGGAAGAGGCCCCCGCTTACGCAGATAACGTGATTGACCTGACTGAGCTGCTGCAACGCAGCCTGGGGCGGGGCGGAGCAACGAAAACGGCGCGGAGCAAGACCGGCTCCACGGCAGCAAAAAAGACAGCCCGCAAATCCCCAGCCAAGAAAAAGCCGGCAATCAAGACCGCAACCGCTCGAAAACGCGCTAAACCGGCGCGAAAGGCAGCCTGATTATGGTGGACAGCCTCAAAAAATATCGGGAGAAGCGAAATTTCTCGGTGACGCCAGAGCCCTCGGGCGGCGGAGACACCAACGAGGGCGAGTTGGTATTCGTCATCCAGAAACATTGGGCCAGCCGTCTGCATTACGATTTCCGGCTCGAGCTGAATGGGACAATGAAAAGCTGGGCGGTGCCCAAAGGTCCTTCTTTTGATCCGTCGGTAAAGCGGATGGCGGTGCAGGTCGAGGATCATCCCATCGCGTACAACCAGTTTGAAGGGACCATACCGAAAGGCCAATACGGTGCCGGCAAAGTCATCATCTGGGACGAAGGACGCTGGAGCCCCGTTGGAGATCCCCGCCGGGGATATCAGTCGGGACACCTGAAATTCTCGCTCGCGGGCCAGAAAATGCGAGGGGGATGGGCGCTCGTGCGATTCAAAGGGAAATCCTCTGAACGGCAGCCTCCGTGGCTATTGATCAAAGAAAAAGACGAGTACGCTCAACCCGAATCCGAATTCAGTGTGGTGGACGAAATGCCGGACAGTGTGGTGCCGTTGCGTGACAAGAAGCCGGCCACAACGTCTTCGGCCAAGAGCAAGTCGCGAAAAAATGGCTCGACCTCGTCTACAGAGTCGCTGCCCGGAAGATCAGCAAAAATCCCTGCGCAGATGAAACCGCAATTGGCCACGCTGGTCGACGCCATGCCTCGCGGCGCGCAGGACTGGCTGTATGAGATGAAATTCGACGGATATCGGATTCTGGCCAGGATAGAGGGTGCAGAGGTCAAGCTGTTCACGCGAAATGGGCACGATTGGAGCGCCAAGATGCCGCATCTGGTGCGCGAGCTGAGCGCCTTGCAGCGCGATACGGGCTTTGGCAATGCATGGCTGGATGGCGAGATCGTCGTGCTGTCCAGCGAGGGGATTCCCAGCTTTCAGTCTCTGCAGAACGCGTTTGATACTGAACGCACAAAAGATATCGTTTTCTATGCGTTTGATCTGCCTTATATCGCCGGTCGAGATATCAGCAGCGAGCCGCTCACATTGCGCCGCCAGTTGCTGCAACAACTGATCGAAAAATCCAAAAAGGACTCTCATCTGCGGTTCAGCGAGGCTTTTGACAAGCCGATTTCGGACTTGGTCGCGTCCGCGTGCAAGCTCGGGCTCGAAGGCGTGATCGGTAAACGGCCGTCGGCGCCTTATGTATCACGACGGTCAGACAACTGGATCAAGGTCAAATGCGGGCGGCGACAGGAATTCGTGATCGTGGGTTTTACCCTGCCCAAGGGAGAACGCACGGGATTCGGTGCGCTGCTGCTGGCCGTCCATGGCCGTGACGGTGGCCTGCGATACGCCGGCAAGGTGGGAACCGGTTTCGATGATTATCTGTTGAATGACCTGCACCGGAAACTGGTGCGGATCGAACAGCCGGTGTCGGCGATCAGCGAGGGACGTCCTCCGGCGGGCCGAGATATTCGATGGGTGCAGCCGAACCTCGTCTGCGAAGTCTCGTTTGCCCAATGGACCAACGGCGGTCATGTGCGCCATGCGACGTTCAAGGGGCTGCGTACCGATAAACCCGCTGAGGAAATCGTGCGGGAAAAGCCGGTCCCTGCAGCGAAAGTTGCCGGCAAGGCGAACGCAACGCGGCGCAGGCGAACCGAGAGCCAGGTCCCCACTGCCAAAGCGCTGAAACTCTCGCATCCAGAACGGGTGATCGATCCCTCGTCCGGCCTGACAAAACTGGACCTGGCACGCTATTACGCACTAGTCGCGCCGTTAATGATGGAACACTTGCACCGGCGGCCTGTCTCCTTCATGAGAATGCCGGCAGGCATACAAGGGGAGCACTTTTTTCAGAAACATTCTGATTCTGCCATCGCCGGCGTCACGATGCTGCCCGAGCGCTTGCAGCCTGGACATCCTCCACTGATGGAAATCGCCAAGGCCGAGGGCATTCTGGCGGCAGCACAATTGAACGTCGTCGAGTTCCATACCTGGAATGCGATCAAAACGACGATCGCTAAACCAGATCGAATGATATTGGACCTGGATCCAGGCGAAGGAATGCAATGGCAGGGCGTGCAGCAGGGCGCAGAATTGGTGCGCGTGCTGCTGCACGAACTCGGCTTGCAAAGCTGGCTGAAAACCAGCGGCGGCAAGGGCTTGCACGTTGTGGTGCCGATCCGCAGGCAGTATGGCTGGGATACGGTAAAGGATTTCTCGGCGGAGATTGTGCGACATCTGGCCCGCACGATCCCACAGCTTTTTGTTGCCAAAAGCGGCCCGCGCAACCGGGTAGGAAAGATCTTTGCCGATTATCTGCGAAACGGCTTCGGCAGTACGACGGTGGCGGCGTGGTCCGCGCGTGGCAGGCCTGGGCTGCCGGTGTCGGTGCCTGTGGCGTGGGACGAGTTGAGTGCGCTCAAGAGCTCAGCGCAATGGACGATCGCCACCGTGCATCAACGGCTGGATGTTGGAAACGATCCCTGGGCGGACTATGCCCCGCAAGGCATTGCCCAGGCGATGAAGGCGCTCGGTTTCGATCCGTCACGATAGAGATACGGGCAAGGTAATTGGACATAAGGAGCGTTCACGATGAAATTCACAAAAGCGACCGGCGCGAAAGCGCAAGGCGATGCGGTGATCTTCAATATGGAAATCTCTGGCGTCACACGGCAGTTCGAGATATCGGGAGACGCATTGCGCCGAAACTTTGGCGCACTGGATGACAATGCAATCGAGCTATTACAGGCCTTTGAACGCGGGGCAGACGCCATACGAGAGGCCACTCACCGCGTCCGCTCAACGCCCACCGACGGCCGTGTGCTGTTGGGGGCAGGGGATTTTGACTAGGAGCTGAGCGTGCCACGGGGCTGGCTTATGCGTCCTGGTCTGCTGCTTCTATGCAGTTGCATAATCGATCAAGCTCCAGCGCAACCTCATGCCATACCCAGCGAATCAGCTCGACAGCTTCCAGTTCTGCAGCGTTGAAAGCGTTCTCGCGCATAGCACTTTCTACGACCCGGTTCAGACGGTTGAATGGCTCGCTGGTATGACAGCCGGGCGATTCGCTTCCTCTGTCGCGTACGGCTCGGGCTAATCCGTCGATCTGTTCTTTTGCCGCGGCGGCCAGCTCGTCCAGCGCTGGGCCCAGGCGTCGACAGATATTGTCCGATAGCGCTAGGCCGCCGACACGCTTCATCAGGGGTACCGTACGCCATAATCCGTCGAGGTCACTGATCAACGGATGCGCGGCATTGCGTTTCCAGAAAGAGATGGGAAATGCATGCGATTGATACGCCATATCGTTGGCGCGCCAGCGTGCGTGCTCCATTGCAGGCCTGTCACTCACATCTGGACGCAGCCGCCCCTCATTCATGGCGGCTGCCCAGTCGACGAGCAGGTCGCCATATATCTCGATCGACGTTGCCAGATTGGATCGCATGCTGAGGTGGGCGGACAAAGGCAGCACGGCGACGGAGGCGGCGACACCGGATAGCGAACCGATGACAATCGCGATGGACTTGTGATACGCGCCGCTGAGGATATCGTTATCGGGCGCGACGGTGAGAATGGTGACCGTGACCAGACTATAGCTCAGCGTGTTCCAACGTGCCGACAGGTAGGCCCCGATGCCGACGCCGATCAGAATGCCCCCGAGCGGAGACATCGTTGTACTGCGCGATATGAGCACGAGTGAAACGCCGAGCGCCACACCGATGAATGCACCCATGAGCCGTGCTACGGCTTCGCTCACCGTCCCTTCTACGCTCGCGCGCACGACGAACAGCGCGGAAAATGCGCCCCACGCGATCTCGGGATAGCCTTGCCATGTCATCCAGGCGTAGGCCAACAATACAGCGGCAATGTTCTGTAAGGGTAGACGAACGCCGTCGCGCGTCACGGCCGCGGGACCGGAGGCGGCATAGGTGAGGACACGAGAGCACGATTGAATCCAAGCGTGAGGTAGATGAACAGGCACGAATCACCGAAAGAAAGGGAGGCTCATCAGATGTCCATCCCGCAATATTCATGCCGCCGCAGTGTCGGCGGCAGCGATCGCTCGGCAGTTCGAGCCCAGACCGCTGATCGATAGCCGTCGAAAATCGTCCATTGTGAGATACGAGGGAGGCAGCGCTGACTATACCCATCAGGTACAGCACTTGCGCTGATAGGTGCGCGGCGCCGACATCGGAAGCATCCGTTGTTCGTTTTCAAAGCGCCTGTGTCCTGCGCGGCAAACCGCGGCAGAAACCAGAGAATGGATTGGAGAATTTCATGGGTCCAAAGACCAAACGTCTGCTCGCTCTCACCGCAATGGCTGTCGCGTTCGCGGTATTGGTGGCATTGGTGCCCTGGTAGAACTCTGACGTACGGCGGCGCAAACAGCACGGGAGCACGGGACGGCAGACGCTGAACGTACCGCTACGCTCAGCGTCGCATGCCCCGATTCACGCATTAGAAGAAATCAATCTTCTTCTTCGCCGCCGAGCGAGCGGCCAGATGCGGGAGGCAAGCCGCCGTTGCGCTCCGGATCGGCCGGGGCGCGCGACAGGCCGGCCTGGTCGGCATTGACTTCTTGATCGGTATCTATGTCGCGGCCAACGTCATCCTGGATGGTCGGAGGCTCGGCCGAGGCACGTTCGCCGGTGCCCGCCGCATCGCTGTCGGCAGGCTCCGCGGGCCGGTCATTGGCTGAGTCCGATGAATCACTCGGACCGTAGGGGTCGGGGGAGGTAGCAGGTGTCGTCATGATCGAGCTCCGGCAAGGATTGAAAATCACCCGTGCCGCAAGCGTCATTCCTAGGACGATACTGATGTGTCTTGATCGCGCAAGAACGCCAGAAAGCGGCGCTCCGCCGGGCTCAGCCCCTTGGGCGAACGCGGTGCAGGTCCGTTGCTGCTCAACGCGGACGCCTCGTGCGCCTGGAGCACCGCTGGGTGTACATAACAGTTGCGGCAGACGGCCGGGGTGTTAGCCAATGTACGCGCTACGGCCTTGATCACGTCAGGCGGTGAGGCCGCCGGATCGTTACGCAGCAGCTCAAAGGCCAACACCGACGCTGCCCAGGTCCGGTAGTGCTTGGTGGTGAAATCGCCTGCGCCCGCCGCGCGCAGGTAGTCATTCACCATGCTGGAGTCAACGGCATGGCGCACACCCGATTCGTCCTGGTACTGAAACAAACGCTGGCCTGGGATTTCCATGCAGCGTCGTATCAGGCGAGCCAGCCGCCGGTCACGCAGGGTGACATCGTGCACGATGCCACTTTTACCGGTAAAGGTCAGGCGTATTTGGCTGCCTGCCACGGTGGTGTGACGGCGCGACAGGGTAGTCAGCCCATACGATCTGTTTTCACGCGCGTACTCGTCTGAACCGATACGGATCAGGGTGCGTTCCAGCAAGGTGACGATCAATGCCAGCACGCGTTCCGGCGGCAGGCCTGGCCGCGCTAAATCCTCTGCGACCTGGCGGCGAATTTTCGGCAAGGACGCCCCGAACAGCGCCAACTGCTGGAATTTTCCGGCATTGCGATCGGCCGTCCAGTCCGGGTGATAGCGGTATTGTTTGCGCCCGCGCGCGTCGCGGCCCGTTGCCTGTAGATGACCGGCAGGCGATGGACAGATCCATACCGCTTCGTAGGCCGGCGGTATCGCCAGCGCCCGGATACGGGCCAGTGTCGTTTCGTCGCGGATCAAGCGGCCCTCGGTATCGTAGTAGCGGAACTCGCCATCTTTGTCACGTTTGCGTCCTAGTCCTGGCTGGTTATCGTCGTAGTAGATCAAGCCGGGAGGCGTTGCGCTTTCGCCCTGGTGGACAGGCACACTCGTCCGAGAGCGATCGGTGGACATTGAGCTGGCGTCGAGTTGTTGGCGTAAAGCCGCGCGGCGCGTCATGAGCGTTCCCGGGTCTGACGCAGGGCTAGCAGCCGGTCACGCCATGGAGGCGAGTCCATCGCGGTCATGGTATTTCCTGGCAATCGCCTCCGCCAATTGGGAAACTCGACCGTTGTGCCCGGCACGTTGGGGCCCTCATCCAGCCCGGCAATATCCTCCAGCGAAGCCAGCGCCAGCGCACACGGGGCACTCGCTACAAAGGCAAGCATCGCAGGCAGAGGGGCACTGGCCGGCAAGGGCGATCCATCACCGAAGCAGCTCCATAGCGCGAGTTTGTCTGCCTGGCGCTCTGTCAGCAGCTGTGTTGCCGTCTTTTCCGGGCTCAACCGGCCGGCGTCTCGGCGCTGGTGGATGTCTGTACCGTGCCACCATCCCATCAGGGTCGGTAAATCATGCGTGGTGGTCAGTGCAGCAGCATCGCGCGGCCACTGCTCAGGGGCCATGAATGGCGCCGATTCTGCTTCGGAATCCCGCATGAACCACAGCACATTCATCCCGCCGATACCGTGATCACGCAGCCGGTCGTCAAAACCGGCGGGCACGGTGCCGAGATTTTCACCAATCACCAAGCTGCGATGGCGCCAAGCCTCCAGCGCGATCAAGCCGAGCAACGCATCGACAGGCAGGTGCAGATAGGCACCATCAGCCGGGTCGCCGTCCTCGGGCACTAACCAAAGGCGCTCCATACCCAGGATATGGTCTATGCGCGTGCCGCCGGTACGGGCCAATGCCGCACGCAGCACGCCGATGAACGCGTCATAACCGCGGCGCTGCATGGCGGACGGAGACAACGCCGACAGCGCCCAGGATTGACCACGCGGTTGGTGAATATCCGGGGGAGCACCGATCGATACACCGTGCAGAAAGCTATCAGGATCGCTCCAGACTTGGCTGCCGGCAGGACTGACACCCACTGCCAGATCACTCAACAAGCCGATTCCCATGCCCGCATTGCGGGCAGTGGCCTGAGCATGAGCCAGGCTCGCCATCGCCAGCCATTGGGTAAAACAATGGAAATCGACATCCTTGGCATGGTGATCGGCGAAATCCCGTACGTGGCGGGATCGAGGATCACGCCATGTTTTGTCCCAGGTCGTGCATGGCTGTATCTGGCCCGCCGCCGCGATATGAAAGGTGTGCAAGGCCTCGAAAACAGCATGATCCCGCAGGGGTTGCCCCTGTTGCTCGCAGAAAGACCGATAGTCGCGCTGCAGCGACGCATCCCTCGTCGCAAACTGTTCGTGCAGGCGGCGAAGCACCTGCAGCCGGGCCGCAGCGGCACGAGGCCAATGGATCTCAGCGCCTTGGTCCAACGCGGCCCAGTCCTTGGGCGGCAATGAGTCCAACGCTTGACGCACAGCAGCCTCGCCCAGCACCTGAGCCGGCGCAGCGTAGAGCACATTGAGAAACAGCCGGTTTGACGGAGAGTAGGGACTGCACGCGGCAGGATCGGCGCTGAACATGGCATGCAGTGGATTCAAGGCCAGCACATCGGCGCCCGCGCTGCCCAGGCGTTTTGCCAAGCTCGCCACAGTAGCCAGATCGCCATGTCCCCAGGTGCGGAGTACGGGATCGAGGTGCGTTTCTCGCAGGCTGTAGACCTGCGCCATGACGCCCCAGCTGCGCGGTTCAGAGCGTCCCAGCAGGGCATCCATATCTGGCGCTCGAGGTGTGACGGCCAGCCGCTGCGCTGCTTGCCCGGCCTGCCGCAGCTCGTAGTAGCCCGGCTTGATCGGTAGCCGCAGCTGCGCTCCTTGTGCGTGTGACTCAAGGGTGACTGGATGCACGTCTTCGTCGGCTCCGGAAACCAGATCGGCAGGCCCGTCTCGCCATTGCGGTAACGGCAAAACATAGCCAGCACGCGCGACGAGCAGGGCAGGCGTACCTCGTTGCGTCGCGTCCAGGGCAGCATGGGCGGCCGCCACATCGTCAGCACTCTCGCAATGCACCCCCAGCGCGCGAAGCAGCCGGTGCAGTTGCTCTGGCCCGACGCGGCGCGCCTGCCGGTGGGCATCTATCCAATGCTCCTGCAGTCCGCAGCGACGGGCCAGAGCGGACAGGTCTCGCGCGGCTGCGTCGCTCACTTCGGTTCCTCCAGTAAACAGAGTGTGCAGCGGGCGGGTAGCTCACCGATAGCCGCCTGGGCCAAGCCGCCGTCGACGCTTTCATAGCGCAACGCCTGGCGTTGCGTAGCCGAGAGAGCCTGGGGCAGGCGGCATGGTTCTGATCCCAGATTAGTCAACAGGGTCAGCAGCGCGCCATCACCCAACCGCCATTGCGCTTGAACGGCAGCAGGGCCGAGGACTATGCTGGCTTCGCTGCGCGAACCCGCCAGGCAGGGTGACAGGTACCGTTGGCGCAAATCGAGCAGGTGCTTGTAATAGGTCTTCCATGCGTTTTCAATGCTGTTTTCGGGCCATGGACAGCTGCGTTGATAAGTGTCCGGCGAGTTCGGGTCAAGCAGATCGGCCACGGCCGCCAACGCCTCGAACTCACGCTGACGGCCATGCCGCACGGCATCGGCCAGCGCCTCATCGGTGTGGCTGGTGAAGTAAAGAAAGGGCGCATTCGATCCGATCTCTTCGCCCATGAACATCATCGGTATGCTTGGCGACAAGAGTTGCAGCGCCACTGCGGCCTGTAACGCCTGCTCGTCGCATAATTGAATCAATCGCTCGCCGAATGCGCGATTGCCAGTCTGATCATGATTCTGCAGAAACCAGACGAAAGAGGAGGGGGCCAAATCGTCGCTGGCCTCACCGCGCGGTTTGCCGTTTCGAAAACGTGATGCCTGCCCTTGATATTGCCAGCCTTGTGCCAGGCAACGGCTCAGTACGCGGGCGGGGGACTCGGCATAATCGCTGTAATAGCTCGCGGTCTCTCCAGTCAGCAGGTGGTGCAGGACATGATGGCCGTCGTCGTTCCACTGCGCGTCAAAGCCGGCGCGCAGCAGGCGGGATCGATTCTTATCATCCTCGATCACGAGATAGACCCGGCGTGGTGCGAGGCGCTCTCGCAGTCGTTGCGGCAAAGCCAGCAGCCAGTTCTCGTCCTCGATGGCATGCACGGCGTCCAACCGTAGACCGTCAAAACGATATTCATCGAGCCAATAACAAGCGCTATCTTCAAAAAAACGCATGACCTCTGGCCGGCGAAAATCGATCGCTGCGCCCCAGGGTGTGGTCACACCCTCGCGAAAAAAAGGCTGTGCGAGCCGAGGCAAGTAGTTCCCGTCCGGGCCAAAGTGGTTATAGACCACATCCAACATCACGGCGAGCCCCAGCCCATGGGCGCAGTCGATCAGGCGCTTCAGCTCTGTGGGTGTGCCGTAGGCCGTGTCGGGCGCGTAAGGCAGCACACCGTCGTAGCCCCAATTGCGCGGACCTGGGAAGTCAGATATCGGCATCAATTCAATAGCAGTGACACCCAGCGCGGCCAAATCGGCAAGCCGTTCGCGCAGACCGTTGTAGCCGCCCGCGAGCCCCACGTGCACCTCATAAAGCACAGTGCGTTCCCACGGAGGCGGCTGCCACGAAACGTGGCGCCACAAATAGTCGTCCTGTCCCATCACAATGCTGCAATCGTGCACATCGCCATCCTGCAGGCGCGATGCGGGGTCCGGCACCCGGGTTCCATCACCCAGGCGATAGCAGTAACGAGTGCCTGCAGGGCAATCAGGGACACGATGCTCGACCAAGCCATCCAATTGCGGCTGCAAATCGATCGGCGCGCGGCCTGAGATTTCCAGACGCAGGCCCGGCCCCGCAGTAGGGGCCCAGAGTCTGAATACTGCGCTGCCGTCAGGCTGCACATTGGCCCCAAAATACGGACTCATGCAGCGCCTCCCGCATGCGTGGCAGACAGCAGCATTGCGCTGTGTCCCTGGACCAGCACCTCACCGTTTGGCGGCTCGCTGGCGGACGCCAAATCTGCGGTGTCCAGGTCCAGTGTCCACGTCAAATCCGGTGCCGGCAACGTAAAGGCCAGCGGCTCGGCTGTCGGGTTCAGTATCAGCAAAGTGACGTCCACTGCACCATCGGTACGCACCGCACATCGGCGCAGCGCCAATGCAGCACCGTCGTCTGGCTGTTCCAGGTATTGGCCGCCAGGCTCAAACCAATCTATGCGACGTAATGATGGCGCCAACTCCTGGCCTGGATCGCCATACCGCTCGGCACGCAGGCTGGGATGCGCCCGGCGCAAGGCCGTCAGGCGTGATACGAATTGGCCGAGCTCGCGTCCCTCTGCACTGTCTGCCTGTGCCCAGTCCAACCACGATAGCGGATTGTCCTGGCAATAGGCGTTGTTATTCCCGGCCTGACTATTACCGAACTCGTCGCCTGCCAACAGCATCGGTGTGCCATCGGCACATAGCAGCGTGGTCAATAATGCACGGGTCACCCGCAATCGGGTTTCGCGGATTTCTGGCTCATCGGTGGGGCCTTCAGCCCCCCAGTTATGGCTGAGATTATCGGGGTGACCATCCTGGCCGTCCTCTCCATTTGCCTCGTTATGCCGCTCGGCATAGCTCACCAGATCTGCCAGCGTGAATCCGTCGTGCGACGTGATGAAATTGATGCTGGCCCAAGGCCTGCGATGACGGCGGTCAAACAGCGGCCGCGAGCCCGTGAGCGCATCCATCATGGGGCCGCGCTGGCCCGCATCACCGCGCCAGTAACGCCGTGACGTGTCGCGGAACACGCCATTCCATTCCGCAAAGCCCGGAGGATGATTGCCCAATTGATAACCATCGGGGCCGATATCCCACGGTTCGGAAATCAGCTTGCAACGCGCCAGCAGCGGATCCTGCAGGATGGCATCGAAAAATCCGGACCCGGGATCAAAGCCCGTGCCTTCGCGTCCCAGTGTCACGCCCAAGTCAAAGCGGAACCCGTCGATACCATATGACTCGGCCCAATAGCGCAGCGAATCCACGACCATCTGCAGCACACGCGGATGCGACAGATTCAGGGTGTTACCGCAACCGGTATCGTTGATATAGTGCCGTTCCTCCCCGGGAATGAGCCGGTAATAGCTCGCATTGTCCAGCCCGCGCCAGGAGACTGTCGGACCCCATTCATTGCCTTCGCACGTGTGGTTGTAGACGACATCGAGCCAGACTTGAATACCGGCTGCATGCAGACGCCGCACCGCCTGGCGCAGCTCGTTGGCGCCTTGCGGCGTATAGGCCGGCTCGGGCGCGAAATATGACAATGTGCTGTAGCCCCAATAATTGCGCAGGTCTTTTTCGATCAGGAACCGGTCCTGCAGAAAGGCATGCACAGGCATGATCTCCAGCGTGGTGATGCCCAAGCGCAGTAGATGATCAATAAAGCGCGCGTCGCCCAGTGCGGCAGCCGTACCACGTATCGGCACGCGCAGATCGTCGCGCTGCATCGATGCACCGCGCAGATGCACTTCGTAGACGACGGTATCCTGCCAGCCAATCGCGGGTGCACGTGAGTTTCCCCAATTGAACGGCACGTCGGCAGTGACAATGCCCTTGGGCATTAACGGTGCACTGTCACGACGGTCCAGCGTCAGGTCGCCGCGAGGATGCCCCATACGATAGCCGAACAGGGCGTCCCCCCAACGCAGCGGCGCATGCAATTGGCGCGCATAGGGATCAATCAACAGTTTGTTCGGATTAAAGCGATGGCCATGCTGTGGATCATAGGGACCGTGTGCGCGATAGCCATAGATCAGCCCCGGCTGCGCATCGGGCAAGTAGCCATGCCAGATTTCGTCGGTGCATTCGGGCAATCGCACACGCCGCAATTCCTTGCGGGCCTTTGTGTCGAACAGGCACAGGTCGATCTGCGTCGCATTGGCAGAAAAGACGGCGAAATTGATGCCCAGGCCATCACTGGTCGCGCCCAGCGGGTAGGGGGTTCCGGGCATCAAGGGCGTTGAGAGGGTTGCATCCATGATGAGTAGGTCTCCTCGTCAATCCACAGGTTTGAGCACCAGCGTCGTCAGGCCAGGCAAGCTCAGGCTCAAACTATGAGGATGGCCGTGGGCCGGGGCCTCTTCAGCACGCCAGCTCTGGCCGTCGGACTGCAGGTGTCCGCCGTATGCCACGTCGCTGGTGTTGAGCCGCTCGAGCCAGTTGCCGCCACGCGAGACGCCGACGCGGTAGCCATGGCGCGTCACGGGCGTCAGATTGCAGATCACCAGCAACGGCAGGCCATCGCCGCTGCGCCGCTCAAAGGCCAGTACGCTATTGTCGGCATCGTCACCGATCGTCCAGGCGAAGCCAGCAGGGTCGCTATCGGCACGGTAAAGCACAGGTTCGTCGCGGTAAAACTGGTTCAATGCGCGCACGAGGTGCTGCACGCCACGATGCGAGGGCTGATCCAGCAGGTCCCAATCCAGCACGTGGTCATGATGCCATTCATGCGGCTGCGCCAGCTCGCCGCCCATGAACAGCAGTTTTTTTCCGGGGTGCATCCACATATAGCCAAAGTAGGCGCGCAGATTGGCGATGCGTGCCTCTTCATCCCCGGGTATCCGGGTCAATAGCGACCCCTTGCCATGGACGACCTCGTCATGCGACAGGGGCAGAATGAAATGCTCGGAATAGGCGTACACCAAACCGAACGTCATGTCGCGATGATGATAGCGGCGATGTATGGGATCCTCTTTCATATAACGCAGCGTGTCGTTCATCCAGCCCATGTTCCACTTATAGTCAAAGCCCAGCCCGCCGCCAGCGGTGGGGCCGGTCACGCCGGGCCATGCCGTGGATTCCTCCGCTACCGTGATGCTGCCGTCCTCACGCTCGTGAACACTGTCATTGAGCGCCCTCAGAAAGTCGATGGCCTCCAGATTTTCTCGCCCGCCATAGCGGTTGGGGATCCACTCGCCCGGTGCCCGGCTGTAATCGCGATACAGCATCGACGCTACAGCGTCCACACGCAGCCCATCGACATGAAAACGGTTCAACCACTGATGGGCACTGGCCAGCAGCATGGCGCGGACTTCGTTACGCCCGAGGTTATAGACGCAGCTGTGCCAATCCGGGTGATAGCCCTCGCGCGGGTCGGCATATTCGTACAGCGCTGTGCCATCGAAGCGCGCCAATCCGTGCGGATCATCGGGAAAATGTGCCGGCACCCAGTCCATGATCACTCCCAGTCCAGCGGCATGGCAGCGATCGATGAAGCGCACCAACGCTGCCGGCGGCCCATACCGTGCAGTGGGCGCGAATTGCCCTAGAGGTTGATAGCCCCAGGATCCGCCAAACGGATACTCGGCCACCGGCATCAACTCCACATGGGTAAATCCCATGGCGCTGACGTACGCGGGCAAGCGGTCGCTCAGGCTGTCCCAGTCTTTCTCATCGCTCCAGGAGCCTGCATGCACTTCGTAGATAGATACTGGCCGTTCGGGTGTGGCGTTGCGCGCCTTCATCCAGGCGCCGTCCTGCCACTCGTGCGATTGCGGGTCCGTGATCACAGAGGCAGTAGCCGGCGGGCATTCGGCCTGCTGGGCGAGCGGATCGGCTTTCCAACGCAATTGTCCCTGATGATCGAGGATGGCGAACTTGTAGCGCTGACCGGCCTGAGCGTGCGGCAGAAAGAATTCCCACACGCCGGCTTGATGGCGTAAACGCATACCATGACGATGCGCGTCCCAGCCGTTGAAGTCGCCCGCCAGCGATACACGGCGGGCGTTCGGCGCCCATACACTGCAACGCAATCCAGGCACGCCCTGGCATTCGTCCAGCCTCGGCAGCATGTCAAACACCGCGCGCCAATCGCTCTGTGAGAACGCTGCCAGCGTCTCGTCCGACAAGCACGAATCGAAGGCATAAGGATCGAACAACACCTCTTCGCTATCCGGCCAACGCACGCGCAAGCGGTAGCCCAGCGGCCCGCGTGCTCTCAGGTCAGGTACCTGGGCATGGAATAAGCCACCTTGTCCGGACAGAGTAATCGTGTCGCCGTCAGTCAATTCAGCATGCACGCTGACCGCGCCAGGCATCAACACCCGCAGGATATCTCCATGCGGGCCGAGCACCGAGAATGGATCACCATGAGAGCCATCCAGCAAGGCGCGGCGATCATCGTCCGAGAGACGGTCATTGTTCATCGCGGTTCCTCCCCAGGGCCTTCTTTGCGCAGGGCTGCGGACAATAGCAGCTCACGTCCCAGCTCAGCCAGCGCTGCCAGTGGCACTGGCAGCCAGTCGGGACGGTGGGCCGCCTCGTAGCACACCTCGTACGCGGCCTTCTCGAGTTGAGCCAAAGCCAACAATGACTGTTCCTGATCGGACGGCAATGCCGCGCCATCCGATCGCGCTTCGCGATAGCCCGCCAGAAAAGCCGTGGTGGCCAACGCGCGGAAACGTCCTAGCAGCACGTCATGATGGCTAGATACTGTGCCGGCCAATGCGTCTGAGGGTGGAGCACCCGGCCCCTCGGGCGACATGGGCGCCAAGGCGGTGGCGCGGGCCGCGACACTCGCTGCATAGTCAAATGAACGCAACATGCCCGCCAAATCCTTGTAGACCGTACTCGGCGCCTGGCGTTGCCCGGCATCGCGCAGCGGTTCACCCTCGAAATCAATCAAATAGGCGTCCGTCTGCACGACCAGCACCTGACCCAGATGAAAATCACCGTGCACCGATTGGCGGGGTACACCATGTTCGGTTACCGCCAATTCTCGAATGCATGCTTCCAGGCGAGGGGCATGTTCAGCCAGCCACTGGCCGCTGGATTGCAAGGCCGCAGGCAAGCTGGCGTGATGGTGATGAATCACGTCCACCGCCATCCGCAACTGCGCCAACACACGCGTCGCCGTTTCATCGCTGTCGCTCGGGTGATCGCTGGGCTCATGCAGCGCGGCGTGCATCTGCGCCAGCCGCTGCCCGATGACGCGAACGAACGCGTTATAGCCCGCCAAATGTTCTTCGAAGGCATTGACGTCTTCGTCAGCGACCAAGGCCGCATCCAGTACGCGTCGCAGATAATCGAGGGTCCACGTCCACGCATCGCCCTCATTGGGCACGTAACGATGAAACAGCGCCAGCGTCGTATTTATGCCATCGCGCTGACACTGCAGCGTGCCCAACAATGCGGGCGTATTGTCGAATCCCTTGGCAGCCAGCCTGCGCCCCATCTCTGCCTCGAGGGAAGGGCCCTGCGGCGGTGCACGCAGCACCTTGACCATCACCTGGTCATCGACAATGGCCGAACTGTTGCTTTGCTCAACGTTCAACCAGCGCACCGTGGGCGTCTCGGCATCGGCCAATTCCCGGGCCGCAGGCTCGGCATTGAAAACCAGGGGGCCGCCATCGCCTGCGCCTTGGCGCAATCCATCCACCAGTGCCCGGACGAACGCCTCCTGTAGAAATGCATCAGCCAGGTAGCCTGTCACGGCGCCACGCCGCAACCGGGCCGCGGGATAGCTGACGTCGACCGTGTCGTCCCATATCAGGGCCAGCGGTAGCTGCAGATCAGGCTTGTCAGGCGCGTGATGGACGGCGAGCCAGTAGTACTGTCCCTCGTGACCCGGCAGCGGCAGGACGGCGCTCACGCTTAAATCTCGTGCAGTACTACCCGGGTACCAGCGCTGGCGGGCGAGATACTCGGGCAGGACCTCGTTTTCAAAGGCGCGCCGGGCACCGTCGGTCAGGGCCAGATCGCCGCGCGGTTTCAGCACCAGCGTAATCAGTTCGGGCATCTGCTCTGGCGCCTGGGCATGCCAGGCCGGAACACTGGCGTCGCGGCTCAGCTCGAACCAATAGAATCCATAAGGCGGCAGGGTCAGCAGATAAGGCAGCTCCCCAATCGCCGGAAATGCCGAGCCTCCCAACAACTCGACCGGCACCGTACCCGCGTATGCCTGCAGGGGCAATTCGACCGGCTGCGCGGCTGCCGACAGGTTGGCCACGCACAGGATGCTGGTGTCCTGCCATTCGCGCAGGTAGGCCAATATCCTGCGATTGCCTGGCGAGAGAAAGCGCAGAGTGCCGCGGCCGAACGCCTGACTCTGGCGGCGCTGGGCCAACATGCGGCGCGTCCAGTTCAATAGCGAATGGGGATCGCGCTGCTGGGCTTCGACGTTGATGGCCTCATAGCCATACAGCGGACTCATGATCGGTGGCAATTGCAATCGTTCCGGATCGGCGCGCGAGAACCCGCCATTACGGTCCGCGGACCACTGCATCGGCGTACGCACACCATCGCGGTCGCCCAAATGGATGTTGTCGCCCATTCCTAATTCGTCACCGTAGTAGAGCACTGGCGTGCCGGGCATGGACAGCAGCAGACTGTTCATCAGCTCGACCCGGCGGCGATCACGCTCGAGCAGTGGCGCCAGCCGCCGGCGGATACCCAGATTGATGCGGGCACGTGTGTCCGCGGCGTATACCTTCCACAGATAATCCCGTTCCCGGCTGGTCACCATTTCCAGCGTCAGCTCATCGTGATTGCGCAGAAAGATGGCCCACTGGCAGTTTTCCGGGATGTCCGGCGTCTGGCGCATGATGTCGATGATGGGGAATCGATCCTCCTGGGCGATGGCCATATACATGCGCGGCATCAGCGGAAAATGAAAAGACATGTGGCACTCATCGCCCTGGCCAAAGTATTCCTGCGCGTCCTCCGGCCATTGATTGGCTTCGGCCAGCAACATGCGTCCCGGGTATTCGCGTTCAATGACAGCCCGTATTTGTTTAAGTACCGTATGAGTCTCCGGCAGATTTTCGTTATTGGTGCCTTCTCGCTCAACCAGATAGGGCACCGCGTCCAGGCGCAGTCCGTCTACCCCCATATCGAGCCAGTAGCGCATGACGCTGATGACCTCGCGCAGCACCCGCGGATTGTCGTAGTTCAGATCAGGTTGATGACTGTAAAAGCGATGCCAGTAATAGGCCTGGGCGACAGGGTCCCAGCTCCAGTTCGATGTCTCGGTGTCGCAGAAAATGATGCGAGTATCGGCATAATCGCGGTCAGAGTCGGACCACACATAGTAGTTTCGGGCCGCCGAACCCGGTTTGGCGCGCCGGGCGCGCTGGAACCATGGGTGCTGATCTGAGGTATGGTTGACGACCAGTTCGGTAATCACGCGCAGGCCACGCTCGTGTGCAGCACGGATCAAGCGGCGCAAATCACTGACCGTGCCATAGTCGGGATGGACAGTTCGATAGTCTGCGATGTCATATCCGTCATCGCGACGCGGCGATGGATAGAACGGCAACAACCAGATGGCAGTCACCCCCAGGTTCGCCACATAATCGAGCTTGGCCAACAGGCCAGGCAGGTCGCCCACGCCATCGTCGTTCGAGTCGAAGAACGACTTGACATGCAACTGGTACACGACGGCATCCTTGAACCAGAGCAGATCGTCGATAGGTGTCTGAGTCATGTGGCGCTCCTGCAGGGTTCGGCCGGTAATCTCCAGATAGAGTAGGGGGCCTCGGGCGTGAGCCGGATGTGAGCAACGCCGCCGTGCCAGGCTTCGTGCCCACCCGTCAATAGATCTTCGGCCTGAGCGACAGGCTCAGGCAGTCGTACTTCGGCCGTTGTGCTCTGTTGAGGGTCGAGGTTGATGACGACCAGAATCACATTGGCGCCGCCAGACGCGCGTTTGATATAGGCCATCACTGTGTCGGGCCACGTATTCAATGGCTGGAAACCGCGATGCGTTTGCAGGGCGGGATTGGCGCGGCGGATGGCATTGAGCTGCGTAATTTCCGTGCGGATGTTGCCCGTCATGTGCCAATCGCGCGGTCGTAACTCGTATTTTTCGGAGTCAAGATATTCCTCGCGCCCGGGCAATGCAGCCGATTCACACAGCTCAAAACCGCTGTAGATACCCCATAGCCCTGATCCGGTTGCCGCCAGTGCGGCGCGCGTCAGAAATCCCGGGCGGCCATGCGACTGCAAATAGTATGGATTGATATCCGGTGTGTTGACAAAGAAATGCGGCCGGAAAAAACTCGCTACCGGCTCGCCTGATAACTCAGTGAAATACTCCGCCAGTTCCTGCCGGTGGTTACGCCACGTGAAATAGGTGTACGACTGCGTGAATCCGATCTTGGCGAGCCGGTACATCATGGCGGGGCGCGTGAACGCCTCTGACAGGAATAGGATATCGGGGTATTTGGCATGTACCTCGGCAATCAACCACTGCCAAAAAGGCAGCGGCTTCGTGTGGGGGTTGTCCACGCGGAATATACGCACGCCGCGCTGCGCCCAGAACAGCACGATGTCGCGCAAGGCCCGCCACAACGAGGGCTTGCGGCGCCACGGCGGTGTGCTCTCGTAAAAGGCAACGTTGACGATGTCTTCGTATTTCTTTGGCGGATTCTCGGCATAGCGCAGACTGCCGTCGGCCAGCCACGAGAACCAGTTTGGATGGGCCTTTAGCCATGGGTGATCAGGCGAGCACTGGATAGCGAAATCCAGGGCCATTTCCATCCCCTGTGCATGGGTCGCCGCCACCAGACGGTCGAAATCCTCCAAGGTGCCCAATTCAGGTGCCACCGCATCGTGTCCGCCAACGGCCGAGCCAATCGCATAGGGACTGCCGACGTCGTCTGGACTAGCCGTCAAACTGTTGTTGCGGCCTTTTCGGTTGCGCTCGCCTATAGGGTGAATCGGGGTGAGATACAACACATCAAAGCCCATCGCTCGAATATCCGGCAACCGGTCGATGACGTCGTCAAAGCTGCCATGACCGGTCGCAGCCTGAGAGCGTGGAAACAGCTCGTACCAGGCCGCATGGCGGGCGCGGTTGCGATCTACCCATAACGGATATACAACGCTGGCACGCGCATGCGGCCGTTGCGCCGTTTCTCGTATGGCCCCGGCCAACAAAGGGTCCGTTAACTGCTGTAGAGCACGATCCAGCGTCACACCGCCATCAAAGACCTGCTTCAGGGTTTTCAGGGCGCGCTTGAGCCGGGTACGGACCTCGGCCGGCACATTGTCACGCTCGGCCTTTGCGATCGTGCGCGTCAGCCATTGTGCGCCCTCGCGCAAGGGCATGTGCAGGGACTGGCCCGCCGCGTGCTTGCTGTGCCATTCATGACAGTATCCAGCCCAGACATCCTGCCATGCCTGCACCCGATACTCGTGAGCCCCGATACGTTGCGGCGCGAACGCTGCCTCCCAACGGTCGTTGCCGAGTAATTGCATGGGAACGCGATGCCAATGACGTTCGTCACAAGCGCGCCAGCACAAATCGGCAGCCAACTGATCGTGACCGTCCATGATCAATGTGGCTTGCACCATCAATTGTTCATGGGCTATGCACTTGATGGGCAGGCGATCAGGTTCCAGAGCCGGTTGTACGGATTCGATTGCCAGTCTAGGCGCCTGCGGCTGGCGTTCGTCGGCTGGCGCACGTGCGTCTGACTGCACCTCGGCCGGCTCTTGCCAGAGCAGCAGGGAACAACCGCTGGCGCCGACAGCGCCATGACGGGCGCGCAACGCCGGCGGCGCATCCTGCTCGGCCAAAGAGCCGGCCGGCAATACTCCCGCCGACGGCGCCAGATCGATGGCACTGGATGACTCGTCGTGTGGCGTGACGGCCATCCCCACCATCGCATCGTCCTGCGACTTGCGCAACAGCAACGTTGCCCGCCCGGCCTGTCCACCGACGACCGTCAGCGGGCCTGAAAGACCGTTGCTGGCATGCCATTGCAACGCCGCAAGCACCTCACTCGTGGGCGTGGCACCATTGCTGGCGTCAACCAGCAATCCATCGCCGCAGAACGCCGCCAACCACGCCTGGCGGGCGTCTGATTGTGCGTCCAGCGGCGCCAATACTGGGGCCACGGCGCGCAGACGAACGTCTTCTTGCGCGAACCAGTCGTGCCGCCCATCCCACCAGGGCAGCGAATTGACTGTCCAATCGAAGCCGGTGTGCGTGTGCTGCTGCAAATCGTGCGTTGTCATGCCCTGCGTGGCCGCGATATAGCGTGCTTCAGGATGCGTGTGGCGCAGTTTGCCCAGCAGCGCTGCCCAGACGTCAGGCGAGAGGCCCTGAGGCCGTTGAAGATAGTAGCCATCGATTCCCGCACTCAACCATTTACCGAGGCGTTCGCTCCAGGCACGCAGGAAATCTTCGCCGTTGCCTCGTACTTGCTGCGACGACAATGCGTCCAGCGGCCGCCGTGGATCCAGCTCCGGCAGATCCTGATCCACGGCGAGCCAGTCTGCATGTACCGTCGTTGCTACGGCATCTCGCGCAACGCGATCCAGTATCACATCAACATAGCAGGCCAGCCCCATTGCGTGCACATACTCGGCCTGGCGCGCGACGATGTCAACGGCCGGCTCGCTGCCGTCGGCGGCCAAATCGGCATCATGCGGAACATTTCCCGCACCAGCGCTGCGCCACGGCGCGGGCAGCAGGACGGCATTGACACCTGCGCGCATCCATGGCGCGAGCGCGTCACGCTCGAGTTGCGTCGTGCGCAACAGCCGCAGGGTAGGGGAGTGGGGCAGCACCATCCTCGTTTTACGCTGACACGGCTGATTGAGCCCGCGCCGCCTTGCCCGGCCGTATTTGTTCGGAACGCCGCTGCGCAATCGTCAGGCGACTACCTGTCAGCGCAGCGAACAAGTCCAGATAGTTCTGAACGGCATGCGACCATCCGTGCGAACCCGTCATGGCGTTGCGTTGCATTCGGCGCCATACCGCATCATGCGCCCGTAAATGCGCAGCGCGTGCCAGGGCCGTCATCACACCGTTTGCGTCCTGACTATCCATTACCAAGCCATTGGCGTGCATCATGGCGGCTTCCCCGGCATGCGGGCCAGGATCTTGGACCGAATCTGCCAGTCCCCCAACTGCCGTCACAATGGGCAAAGTGCCATAGCGCATCGCGTAAAGCGGCGTCAATCCGAAGGGTTCAAACCGGCTCGGGTGCCACAGCACGTCCGCGCCCGCCAGCAGGCGGTGGGCGACGGCCTCGTCATAACCGATATGCACCCCGCAACGTCCAGGATGTTTCGCTGCGATCTGTCTGAACGCCTCTTCGAATCTCTGGTCGCCTTTGCCCAGCAAGGCAAACTGCAATCTCGGGTGTGCCGCGAGTGCATCTGGCAACGCATGCGCCGTGAGGTCGGCCATCTTCTGTTCCGTCAGCCGGCAGCACGACACCACCAGCAAGGCACTCGGAGCCGGGTCCAGGCCATAGGCTCGCTGCACATGATCTTTCCAGCGGGATTTATTGCCCAGATTATTGACACTGAATCCATTGGGTTGCAGATGGACATTCGTGGCAGGATTCCACAACTCGTCGTCAATCCCATTAGGCAACGCCACCAGCGCATCGCCCCGAAACCGCAGTGCGCCGTCCAATCCGCAACCCCGTTCGGGTCCCAGGATTTCGCGCGCATAGGTATGACTGACTGTCGTGACGCGATCGGCATGCAGAATGCCGGCTTGCAGGAAATTCAGACGTCCCCAGGCATAGAGTCCAGCCGCTTCGCGTACACCGGCCGGCAGGCCGAGATGTCGCACTTCGCCGGGATCGAATGCTCCCTGGAACGCCAGATTATGGATGGTGAGTACCGTTTTTACCGATCGCAGTCCGGCGCCTTTGATGAGCAGCGGCGTCAATCCCGCGTGCCAATCGTGAGCATGTACGATGGCGGGTCGTTCCAGGCCCGGCAGCCCTGTCGCCACGGCAGTGGCAGCATGCGCCAGCGCTGCAAACCGGCAAGCATTGTCCGTGTAGTCGTGGCCGGTCTCGTCGATATAGCAACCGGCGCGATCAAACAGGGCAGGGTTGTCCAGAAGCAGGCAGGCCAGGCCCGTGGAGCGGCAATGACCGGAAACCAGGCGGGCAGGGCCCCCGGGCAGACCATCGATCGGCCAACTGGCGTCGATACGGACTTTGTCCAACACGCCACGATAGGCCGGCAACAATATCCGTACCTGAGCACCCGATTGGCTCAACGCCTGGGCCAGCCCCGTCACAGCGTCGGCCAAGCCCCCTGTCTTTACCAGCGGATACGCTTCCCCAGCGACAATCAGTACTGTGCTCGACATATTGGCTCCTTGTTATGGACCTTTCATTTCTTTCAGGAGCAAGTAACGTGCCTGGCCAGATCTCCGCGTTTTGAACCGCATGCCTCATACTGTGCATACAAGTCAGGCAAACTAATCATCGTTATTTCCGCGCTCTCGAGATGCCAGCCATTGCGCGTGATAGTGCTGAATACGCTGCAGTGCATACTCGGCCGCCATCTGCCTGACCTCGTTGCGACTACCGGAAAACTGGCGTGTCTCGGTGTAAATTCTGGTTGGGATACCGGGCGCGCGCAGCAGCCAGGCATAGCATTGCGTACCGGCCTCGACGCCTTCGCCGCCATCATCGGCCACACCGGTGTTGGCGATGATCACCGACGCGCCGCACCGCTCAGAGGCGCCTTTTGCCATGGCGCACGAGACCTCGGTGCTGGTCAGGTTGTATTGACGCAAAATCTCGTCGGAAACACCCAGGCAACTGCGTTTGGCGGCAGGCGAATAGACCACGAACGCACACTCCAGTAAGCCGCCCGCACCCGGCACCTCGGCCAGTTGAGCCGCAATCAGGCCGGCCGTGCAGCTTTCAGCCGTTGCCAGCGTCAGACTGCGACGGCGCATGTAGTTGGCAACGTTCTCGATCTCAGTCATTTGATCGTCCTCCGGCGGCGATTTGTGCGGATCGAATCAGGAATCGGGCAGGGGAGGTATTCATGCTGGCGCAGCAGCAAGCCTCGTTCCTGGTTGGGTACGCGACTTGCAGTATGTGTCTATCCCACCTCATCAGCCCTCAGGGAAATTCCCATGCTCGAATCGCTCTCTCAGTACTCGGTCACGCAATCGGCATCAGTTCCGCGCCACACCTACCCAGCGGCGATCAATCGCCAGCGCGTTTATTTGCCTGCAGAGCTGGGACGTCGCGTAGCCGAACGGTTACAGGTTATGCGGGCGCAGCGATGGGTATCGCGGTTATGGGCAGGCGACGCCAAACTATGGACCGATACTGACGAGAGCAATTGGATGGGATGGGTCGACCCGTCACGGCAGGAACCTGTGATACGGCGTTATCTGGCTCAATGTGCGCGGCTGAGAGACAACGGCTGCGTCAACGCGATCCTGATGGGCATGGGCGGTGCCGCCCTGGGGGCACATGTCCTGCAAAATGCCTTGGGTAGCACAGCGGGCGGTTTACGCTTGCATGTACTTGACTCGACCGACCCGGACCAAGTGGCGGCACTGCAGCGCCGGGTTGCGCCGGAAAGCTGCCTGCACATTGTGGCCAGCAAATCGGGCACGACAATGGAATCAACACTGCTCGCCCGGCACTTTTATGAAGTTGCTCGCGAGAGTATCGGTGATAGTGCGGGCCGGCACTTTTGCGCCATTACCGATCCGGGTTCGCCGTTGCAGGCTCTTGCAGAGGAGCAAGGGTATGCCGCCATTTTTACCGGTGATCGGACAGTGGGAGGACGCTACTCTGTGCTCTCGGCCTTTGGCCTGGTGCCGCTGGTCCTGATGGGCCACGACCCGATGGAGTTTCTACGCAATGCCAAGCTGCTGCGTAATCACTGCGGGCCGCGAGTTCCACTGAACAACAATCCTGCCGCTTTGTTAGGGGCTACGCTAGGCGAAGCGGCCCTCGCTCACCGCGACAAGGTCACTATCTGGGCTGAACCTGAGCTCGAGGGTCTCGGCGAATGGATTGAGCAGTTGTTAGCCGAATCGACAGGGAAGCTTGGCGGCGGCTTGATCCCTGTCAATCAAGAGCCGATAGCGCAGGCGAACCGGTATTCATCAGACCGCCTGTTCGTCATATTGCGCCATGGGACCACCATGGAGCGGCAACGGGATGCCTTGCGATCGGCCGGCCAAGCGGTCATCGATGTGGAAATCGGCGACGGCGCCGCATTGGCGCAGGAGTTCTATCGCTGGCAATTCGCCACCGCCTTGGCGGGCTCCATCCTGCAGGTCAATCCCTTTGATCAGCCGGACGTGGAGGCCAGCAAATCGCGCACGCGCCGATTGCTCGGTGCCCCTGTGACGCCGGCAAACGGGCAACGTTACGGCAGTCTGATTGTTGACACCGGCAGTAAACAGGACCTGGGCGAATGGCTGCAGACGCAGGCTGCGCGCTATTTCGCGTTGCTCGCTTACGTTCCGTGCAACTCCCGTAACCGCGCGTGGCTCTCGTATTGGCAAGGCCGGCTACGAGACCTGTCCGGTACTGCGGCCACCGCGGGATTCGGGCCACGTTATCTCCATGCCAGCGGCCAACTGCACAAGGGCGGCCCAGCAGGCGGTGCTTATCTTTTCATCGGCCGCCAGGCCTGCGACGCCAACGAACTGGGCAGATGCCAAGCCGCCCAGGCGCAGGCCGACTTGGCAGAACTCCGTGCCCGCGGCAGACGTTGCGCCGCCGTCTGGTTCGCCGCAGATGCCGTCCAGGGGATGCGCGATCTGGGGGCACTGCTGGAGCTGGCTCTGGGCGTCACAGGCGCCATCGCCGCGGATGCAGCCCTGACCTAGTGGCGACGTCGAGCCAGTGCCGTGCCAACCAACAGCACCGCACCCGTCCCCAGCCAGAACATCCCTTTACCGCGCGTGTTGACTTCCGTGTAATAACTATGGCGCCGAACCTTTGAGGGCGACGGCGTTGCGGTTCGGACGCCAGGTTCGTATAACCCATCGCCGCCTTCGCTGGCCGGGACGTTGCTGCGTTGATGCCGTGTCAGCCAGCCTCCCAGCGCGTCCATCAAGCCCGGTGCGCGATGGCCAAGGGAAGCCATTATCTTGGCTGCCGAGCCGACATACAGATCACGCTGCGGTTTGTGGGCTGCATACAGAATGGCCTGCGCTACCGCTTCCGGCGAATAAATGGGAGGCGGCAAGACGGGCTCGACATCCATATAGTTACGAGCGCGGCGTGTGTAGTCCGTATCGATGGACCCGGGCTTGATCAGCGTCACGCTCACTGGCAGGTTTTCATGCATCAGCTCCATGCGCAAGGCATCGGTAAATCCTTTCACCGCATGCTTGGCGGCAGAATATGCGCCCTGCATGGGAATCGCGCGGTCAGAGACCTCGCTGCCCACATTGATCAGCGCACCGCCTCGCTCTCGCAGATAGGGCACGGCCGTCAGCGAGCCATACACCACACCCCAATAGTCCGTCTCGAAGAGCTTGCGTTGATCTTCAATCGGCACACTTTGCAATGGTCCAAAAATAGACACGCCGGCGTTGTTCACCCAGGTATCGACCGAACCATAGGCTTCCAGCGCGGCCTGCAGTAATCTGTGATGATCTTCCTCGATCCCGACGTCCATCGTTACGGTCGTGACCTGACCGCCTTCAGTCCGGATCGATTCTGCCACCTTGTCCAATTCAGCCGCATCGCGGCCAGCCAAGACGACCCGAGCACCTGCCCGGGCGGCGGCGCGGCCGGTTGCCGCCCCAATACCGCTGCTGCCCCCGGTGATGACGAGCACTTGTTCAGCCAGCGGTTTCAAGTTCAATTTACGCATCGTGACCTCCCTGTGAAAGCAGGGCAGGCCAGCAAGACACATGCCTGGATGGGCTTGCCTCTATCGCCAAATGCGTGAAAAACCGCGCGCGACGAGTTAGGCCATGGACTCGTCACACCGATCGCGTCAATCCGCCATCGACTCGAATATTCTGGCCAGTGATGTACGCCGCGCCTTCGCTGGCCAAGAATGCCACCGTCGCAGCAATCTCATCGCTCGTGCCATAGCGTTTCAATGGCACGTTATCACGGCGCTCATCGCGCTGCGGCAAACTGTCGATCCAGCCCGGCAAGACGTTATTGATACGAATATTGTCCTGGGCATACGTATCGGCAAAAATCTTGCTGAACGCTGCCAACCCGGCGCGAAACACCGCCGACGTCGGAAACATATCGCTAGGCTCGAATGCCCACGCGGTGGAAATATTGATGATCGCGCCGCCTTTCTGTTTCTGCATGACCGGGGTCACCAGGCGAGTCGGGCGGATCACGTTCATCAAATAGGTGTCCATCCCCTTGTGCCAGTCATCGTCGCTGATCTCCAGAATCGGCGCGCGCGGTCCGTGCCCGGCGCTATTGACCAGCACGTCGATCCGATCCCATTTTGCGATGGCCGCATCGACCAGACGGCGCAGATCGTCATTGGACTGATTGCTGCCCGTGACGCCGATGCCGCCCAGTTCCTGGGCCAATGCCTCGCCCTTGCCGGACGACGACAAAATCCCCACCTTGAAACCGTCCGCAGCCAGGCGTTTGGCTGCCGCCGCGCCCATTCCGCTGCCGCCTGCGATGATTAGCGCTACTTTTTCTGCTGTCATTGTGGGTGACTCCTGATGTTCTAGACCCTATATCGTAAAGGGTAGGGGGAGACTCGTGATAAATTCCCCCACCATCCACATGTTTCGCGACCTTTTTACTTGGCGATGTCAGTGACTTCTAAATCCAGTAATCAACCCGTTCGGCAGTTTGCAGCGACTATCGGTGCGTTTTGCGTCGGTTTGACCTTGATGGTTTCTGCCGCCAATAGCCTCGCACAAGCAGCAGCCGGCGCTGAAGTCGCACAGACGCTCTCGTCCATGGGCCGTCCGGCACCAGGTACCGACACCTTTGGGCAGCCGCAGTATGTACTCTCCGGCGAGCCGATCGTGCCGCCGCGCGATTACAGCAAAAGCATCGAGGTCCCGCAGCCGCAGGACTACGATCCCCGGGCGGTCGGCATCATCTACGACGTCTGCTTCCTGGGCATCGAAGACGGAAATATGCAGTTCGAGATCCGTGGCTTTTCCGCCGAGGACCTGGATTTGCCCGAAAGCGGCCAGACCATGGAGTTTCCTGCGGATCAAAAAACCATTGTCATCCGCGACCTGACGATCGAAATCGATGAGGTACTGCCGGGCAGTTTGACGTACGTGGTTCGACGGTCGTGATCGCTCAGCGGCTGCATGCCGCGGCTGCATGTCGCAGTTGACCATCAATCGTTGAACTACGTATACTGCTCGGGCTGCTTGCCAATCAAGCAGCCGTAAGCGTTACCGTCATCCAACGCGTCCTTTTCCGAGAGGAGTCCAGCTGGACAGTTCTCGGTTAACCTGACGCCGTTTCGATGACAGCATTTTTCATCTGTCCGGGCTCCAGCCGGACCCGAACATTTCCCCCGATTTCATTGGCGCCTTTTGGTGATTTTCATCGCCGATGGCTGCTTTCGCGCGGCTATGTCCTATACGGCATACCCGGGCAAAGCAGGGGAGCAGCAAGATTCTGTCGGTCTGATGCGGCTTCAAAAGCAACTCACTCATCAAGACTTAAATCATGAACCTTACTGATAACACCTTTCCAGTCCAGTGCAAGGGTCTGTTGAATCATCTCAGCTTTCCGACGACAGACCCGATGGCCACCGCTGTTTTCTTCCAAAAGTATTTTGGATGCGAGATTGTTGCCGCCGGCGACGCCATCCTGCTCAAGCGCGATGGCATGGATATCGTGCTGGACCACACCTCGAGTCCGGTCCAGTGGCCGGGCAATTTCCATTTTGGCTTCGAGGTCGCTACGCTGGACCAAGTACGCGAGCTATATCGCGTCTTTAAAGAAGACGGCGTCAAAATGGAGACCGAAGTCTTCAACAACTCCCGCGGATCCCGCTTTTTTTGCTGCACTCCCGAAGGCATCCTGATCGAAGTAAATACCCGAGAGGACAAGGAAGACGATTGGCGTAAGTTGTTTTAGAAAGCCCAACGGTTGAAAGTTAGAGACAACCACGGTCGCTAGGCATTGATCCGTGTCATGGGCACGGATCAATGCAAATAGCCTCGATCAAATAACTGTCACATTTCTGTCGTAGCATCGGCACCCGACGCAGGGGCAGTACGCGCTCGCGGCGTAAAACTGTATCCAGATGACACGACCGGGGAGGGCACATTGAAAAGGAAATCGTGGCGCAATACCGCCGGACTTTTCATCGCCGGTTTGATCTTGCTGGGGTTGCCGCCCACGGCATTGGCCCAGACATCGAAAACCAAGGCGAAAACAAAAACAACGGCCAACAAGCACCATGCGCCCGCACCACCTGCCATGCAGATCATCGAAAACGGTATTGTCGTTGCCGAGATCAACCTCCATGGCGGTGAGCTGGTGTTGTCGTATCCGGCGCCTACAGTAGCAAAAACCGCTAAAGCCGCTAAAACAGCGCCCCGGCAACCGCCATCGCAAGCGATCCACGACCCAGTCCGGCTCTATGATCCGGTGATCCGAGAGGCCGCATGGCGTTACGGTATGGACCCCGACTTGCTGCACGCGGTGATCAAAGTGGAGTCCAATTACAACCCACATGCGGTTTCGCCCAAGGGCGCTACGGGTTTGATGCAAATCATGCCGGCCACGGGTGTCGAGCTGGGTTTCGCCAATCCGCGCCGGGATTTATTGATTCCGGCCAACAACATCGACGCGGGAGCCCGGTATCTGGCATGGCTGAAGGATCAATTCGACGGCGATCTGAGTCTGGCGCTCGCCGCCTACAACGCCGGCATAGGGGCCGTGGCGCGGAACCAGGCGCTGTCCAATTATCCCGAAACTAGCAAGTACGTCAGGTCTGTCTTGGACCTGTACCGTCAGGCTGAGCTGACCGCCTTGCTGCGTGCACGCTATTAAAACGATTCTAGGAGCCTGAGTCCTCGAATCCTGGGCAGGGCGGTCGCATAGTCACGCCGTAGCAGGCCTGTGCATGGCCTTGCTGCTCCTCCTGGGACTTGGCGGTGCAGGTGTCTACGCCAAGCCGCGATGAAATGCGCAGCGTGCGCATGGCGCGTGCGGGCGCTAGCGTCTGAGAGAAGGTATAGTGATGCGCCCTCAAGGTTCGCGCCTTTGCGGCGAACCAGGATTTGTCTTTGATTCAGGAAGTTTGCATGACCATGACCGCCGAACAGTTTCACGAACGCATGTGGGAGATCCTGGAACTCGTGGACACTGACTATTTCGAGGCCCTGTCCGCACCCGCGCCCGACGCGAAAGCGATCGCCGGCCTGGAGGCCGCTGTCGGTTTTCCGCTGCCGGCGGCGTTTGCGGCCTTCTGCCAGCGCAGCAACGGTCTGTCCGTGATAGCGCGCGAAGAAGTCTGGCCGTATGCGCAGGAATTCGAGGTGGGCCCCGCCTGGACTTTCTGGCGTGGCCTGGTGCTGCTGGGTATCGATGCGCCGGAGTTGCCCGAATGGGCCAGCATTTCGGCGCATCAGCGTCAGCTCGCCGAGGCCGGTTTGCCCGGCATCCTGCCCGTGCTGAAGATCGTCGGCGACGGCGGCCGGATCTGGGGGGTGGATCAGAAGGGGACAGTCGTCGTGATTGATGACTTGACCGATCCAGAGCCGCTGACGGGTGACCTCACCGACCTCTACGCCGAGCAGATCGCCGATCTGGTGCAACGCCAGCAGGATATGGCGCTGCGATTGACCGAGCGCGCGACGCGCAAGAAACCCAGGTTGCCGGGATAGCGGGCAGCAAGTGGTTGGGCGCACGGCGCCGGTCGACAACAGTATCCAATCAATCTGGGTTTTCATCAGGCCTGTCATTGCGCCATGACAATCATGCCGCGTGGCTTATCTTTTGAGCTCGACCAGCTCGCATGCCGATGACCACCGCCAGTAGCGCCAGCACAGTGCACAGTCCAAGCGGAACGTCCCACCCGCCCAGCGAGTCGTGCAGTGCACCCATGGCCATCGGGCCTGCTGCGGCCAGCAGATAGCCGATACACTGCGCCATTCCAGACAAAGCTGCCGCTTGCTGCGCGGTAGTCGTGCGCAGACTGATAAAGGCCAAGCCAAGAATGATGCCTGCGCCAGTGCCTATACCGAACAGGACCGACCACACGAACGCGAACTCGGGTGCCGCCATGAAGCCGGCAAGCGCGATGGCCGAGCACAGCGCAACCACCGCCGCCGCCAAGCGCTGGTCCCGCATTCGACGCATGATCGGTGCGAGCAGAAAACCAGGTATTGCCGTGGCCAACTGCAATACGCCATGCAAGGATCCTGCCTGGTTTGGCGACATTCCCGATTCCGTCAGGATGGTAGGCAGCCACCCAATCGCCACGTAATAAATCGTCGAATTCAGGCCAAGGAACAGCGTGACCTGCCACGCCAGGGCGGAACGCCAGACCGTGCCGCCATGAGGCGGGGTGGCTGTACCTGGAGCGGGCCGCGAATGCCCCGCCAATTGAGCGGACCACACGGCGATCGCCGTCACCGGCAGAATAAGAAAAGCCAACAGGGCCGTGTTCCATCCCCACGTCTGTGCGAGAGGAGCAATAGCGGCTGAGCCTAGCGCGGCCGCAACGCCCATTGCGAGCGCATACGCGCTCGTAATCGCCGTGACATTGTGCGGAAAATCGCGTTTGACCAAGCTTGGCAGCAACACGTTTCCGACAGCAATACCCATTCCGATGATCCATGTGCCGAGATACAGGCTCCAGATCGACCCGGCCGACCGGATCGCGATGCCGGCGGTGACCGCGATCATCGCACCGAACAACGTGCGCTCTAACCCGTACTCACGGGCAAAAAGCGCGCTGAAGGGTGAAAGCAGGGCGAATGCGAGCAAGGGAAGGGTGGTGAGGGCGCCGGCGGCCGTCGTGCTCAGTCCCAGGTCGGTGCGAATCGCGTCCAGGAGCGGAGGCAATCCCGTGATCGGCGCGCGCAGATTTGCGGCAATCAAGAGGATTCCGATGAACAGAATAGGGTACGTTGAGGCTCGACTGCGTGTTGATGTCGTCATGGAGTTTCAAGGAAACACTAGGGAATTCCCTGACTCTACCTCCCAAGACAGTGATCATAATAGAGAATGAATGACAATTAATCGCTAAAACATGACAACTCGTGCTCCGTTAGATCAGACGCTATGCCATTTCGACCCAGACGAGAGCGACCGGCCTGTCATTGCCTGGCGCATCGAAGTCGAGCAAAACGATGCCGAACAACCCGTGCATATGCATCGCAAAGGTCAGCTCATCATGGCATTGCACGGTGGCGTGACGTGCGAAGTCCCACAAGCGATGTGGATGGTTCCTCCGCATCATGCGGTCTGGATACCGGGCGGAATGCCGCACAGCAATCGGGCTACCGACAATGCTCGGATCTACTTTCTATTCATCGAGCCGGCAGCTGCCCGAATGCCGCAAGAATGCTGCACGGTGGCAATCTCTCCGATGGTGCGGGAAATGATCAAGTACCTCGCGGATCTAGGGCCCGACTACCCAGACGAGGGTCCGACCGCCAGATTGGTAGCAGTGCTGCTTGATCAGATTTCGGTGGCGCCTGTTGAGCAACTGCATCTCCCGATCTCGCGACATCCCAAGATCCGGCGCATTACCGATGCGCTGGCCACAGATCCGTCTGATCGGACGACTTTGGCAGATTGGGGTGACCGATTGGCGATGAGCGAACGAACCTTGGCGCGTTTGGTCATCCGAGAAACAGGGCTAACGTTCGGGCGCTGGCGACAACAGCTTCATCTCATCGTTGCCTTGCGTCAGTTGGCGGCAGGAGCGACAGTGCAGCAAGTTGCCGGGAATCTCGGCTATGACTCGGTCACGGCGTTTATTACGATGTTCAAGAAGGCTCTGGGGCAACCGCCGGCGCAGTACTTTTCTACGTTGCGGTAAAAGCAGGGGCGCGTGGCTTGGTCTATCGTTACAGATCAAATGCTCAGATGGATTGTTGGTTCAGCCGCTTTGAGAGTGCAGCGGACGTTTCTTTACGTTCGCTATAACGGTCCAACAAATACGGTTCGATATCGCGTGTGAGCAAAGTGAACTTCATCAGTTCCTCGACGACGTCGACGATTCGATCATAGTACGGGGACGGCTTCATCCGCCCGCTGTCATCGAATTCCTGATAAGCCTTGGCCACGGAAGATTGATTGGGAATCGTCAACATCCGCATCCAACGCCCCAGCACTCGCATCTGGTTCACGGCATTAAAGGACTGCGAACCGCCCGACACCTGCATCACCGCGAGCGTCTTGCCTTGAGTGGGGCGCACGGCGCCGGCTGACAACGGTATCCAGTCGATCTGCGTCTTCATTAGCCCTGTCATGGCGCCGTGACGTTCGGGTGAGCACCAGACCATCCCTTCAGACCACTGGGCCAACTCGTGCAGTTCTTGTACCTTTGAATGCCCTTCGCTGGCAGCGTCATCTACCAACGGCAAACCTGAGGGATTAAACAACCGGGTTTCGCCGCCCAAGGCACGAAGCAACCGCCCGGCTTCCTCGGCGACGAGGCGGCTGTAGGAACGCTCGCGCAAGGAACCGTACAGCAACAGAAAACGCGGAGCATGAGTGGCCCGTTGCAGAGGAAACAACGAGGCCTCGTTTGGTGCTTGGAACAATGAGCCGTCGACGTTCGGCAGATCTTTCAGGGCATCAGACACGTCGTCCCTCCGCGTCGATGACCGGCTCACCGTCTTCTTTGTTGAAAGCACCGCGTTGCGGCTGGGGCAGGATGTCCAAGACAGCCTCCGAGGGCCGGCACAGGCGGGTTCCCATCGGCGTGACGACAATCGGGCGGTTGATGAGAATAGGGTGTTCGAGCATGAAATCTATTAATTGCTCATCGGTCCACTTCGGATCCGACAACCCCAACGCATCGTACGGCGTGCCTTTTTGGCGAAGGACATCGCGTACGGGAGTGCCCATGGCAGCGATCAACGCCCTGAGCGTTTCCCTGTCGGGCGGGGTTTTCAGATACTCAATGACGTGTGGCTCCTCGCCACTGTTTCGAATGAGGCCCAATACGTTTCGAGAGGTGCCACAGCCGGGGTTGTGATAAATCGTGATTGAACAACTCATAAAATGCCTCTTGTTTCAAAACTAAAATTTCAACGCTGTGCTGATGAACCATGTCGAAGCGAAGACAAAGGCGAGGAGGGGGGTTGGCAGTGTTTGGGCTGTTGCCCACGTTGCCAACGTCACGAACAGGAGCAGCGCGCACAAATCAATTCCGCTTGGCGCCGGCGTCGTACCAGTCTTTGCTTTGGTTGACGATCCGCACGACGAGCAACATGACAGGAACCTCGATCAGCACGCCCACGACGGTCGCCAGGGCGGCACCGGACTGGAAGCCGAACAGGCTGATCGCAGCAGCGACGGCCAGCTCGAAGAAGTTGGACGCTCCGATCAGCGCGGATGGACACGCGATGCTGTGCTGCTCTCCGACGCGGCGATTGAGCCAGTACGCCAGGCCCGAGTTGAAAAATACCTGGATGAGGATGGGCACAGCCAGCATCGCGATCACCAACGGCTGGCCAATGATCGCCTCGCCCTGGAACGCAAACAACAGGACCAGCGTCAGCAGCAAGGCCCCCATCGAGAACGGTCCGATGCGTGCCAATGCTGCCTCAAAAGAGGCTTGCCCTCGACGTAGCAGTGCACGGCGCCACCATTGGGCAAGGATGACGGGAATCACAATGTACAGTCCCACGGAGACGAGCAGCGTGTCCCATGGCACCGTGATGGCCGATAGGCCCAGCAACAGCCCGACAACCGGCGCAAAGGCAAACACCATGATGGTGTCATTGAGGGCAACCTGGGACAGCGTGAAGACTGGATCACCACCCGTTAATCGGCTCCAGACGAAGACCATGGCCGTGCAAGGAGCAGCAGCCAGGAGGATCAGACCTGCGATGTAGCTATCCAGCTGGTCGGCAGGCAACCACGGGGAAAAGATCTGCCGGATGAACAGCCAGCCCAGAAAAGCCATGGAAAACGGCTTTACGGCCCAGTTGATGAACAGCGTCACGCCGATGCCGCGCCAGTGTTGTTTGACCTGTCCCAGCGCGCCGAAGTCCACTTTCAACAGCATCGGAATAATCATGACCCAGATCAGAATTCCGACCGGCAGATTGACCTGGGCGATTTCTAGACTCCCTATCGCTTGAAACACCGTGGGCATGAACTGCCCAAGGACAACGCCCAACACGATGCAAAGAAAAACCCACAACGTGAGGTAGCGTTCGAAGGCGTTCATGTGGGAAGGCTGGCGTGAAGCGATTGCTGCTTGTGCACTGGAAGACATCGACTTATTCCGGGGTTTTGCCGATGCCGCGCAGTTGGGACTGGAGTGACATGGGAACTCCTAGCAGCAACGGGTGGTGGAATTGACCATCGGAGAGCAGCAACTGGTTGGTGCCGGGATTTGGGCAGGCGTCGGACAACAGGCACTTGTTGTTGGTGTGCCTGCGGACTCCTCGCGCGACTGGCCATACACAGGGATCGTGCCGAGCGTGTGGAAATGTTCCCACGCCAGGCCCTGGGGATCAGTGACCCAGTATTTATCACTACGGGCGTAGCAACATGACGCCATTCCCTGGTCTTCCAGAACAAGACTCGCCGCCTCTGCCCGAGACTTCAGCTCAGCGAGTTCGTCCGCGCTCTCAGCCTGTATCCCGAAGTGATCCACTCCGTAGCCCGACCCTCTGGTGGATATCGCGAAATTCACGGGGGGATCGTCGAGCATCCACTTTGCGTAATCTGACTCAACCCGAGCAGGATCCCGGGAGAACAATTGCGAGTAAAAGCCGATGTTCTTGGCGAGATCATCGACGTGCAAATGGACATGAAAACGCTTCATGGACAACTCCTCATCAGCAGGAAGTGCAGGCGCCGGGATCGGACGCCTCACATGGCGCACCTTGACAGCAGTGCTCGGTGAGATAGCCGAGCAACCCGTTCATCTGGGAAAAATCGGCGCGGTAGATCAGGTTGCGGCCCTGTTGTTCCACCGTGATCAACCCTGCATGCGATAGCTCCTTTAGATGAAAGGACAGAGCATTACGGGCGACGCCGAGCTGATCAGCCAGGACGCTGGGAGTGAGGCCAGACGGACCCGCTACGACCAGGGCGCGAAATGTGCGCAACCGTTGGTTGTGAGCCAGGGCACCGAGTGCAGAGATAGCTTGATCTTCATTCATAATTCAATAATACATCAATCATTGAATTATAGGGAAAGCTTGTTTCAGTGTTGAACGACACGCGAAACTAGGGGTGCAAAGATGGGCCTGACCCAGGTCAGGCCGGTTCAGCGCCGCCGTCAGGCGGGCTGAAGGATGCCGGTGGCGAACTGCTGTCGGAAATTAACCCGAGTGCGGGCGCTTGCCGGGATTTTTCTTGTGGTGGGTATGCGAGCCACGCTCCAGGCTGCTACGCTGGCCGCCGCCTTGTTTCTTAAAGGTCACGCCCTTGGGAGCGGCGGGAGCGGGAGTGCGCTTGCGGTCGGCTTCCGTAACGATCTTATTGCCCATGGAAATCTCTCTAGTTTGGTAAAACCCGCTATTGTTCCACATTCAGTCGGTTTTTTCTTGCGAAGCAGGAAACAAGGCAGCGGAAATCATTGCGGTTTGTCTTGAGCGTGCAAACGGACGGGTGTGGCTGGCGGGGTTCCCGATTCCGTGCAAATTCATTACTTTACATAATATACATTATGCGGTTATTAGATAGGCATAAAGCCGACCTCATTTCGACCGCCTGAAATCATCTGCCGTGTCCCTTTTGACTCGTTTTCGTGCAGATCCTGGCCAATACCCGGCGCACTATAAAAAACCGATCCAACGTCCCGCAACGATGGCACCCAGCCAGACAAACAGCGACATAGCCGCGTGCAGCCTGACTCTTGCTGGTATCGCCTCGCTTTGCAAGGCCTGACTCCATAGGCCCCCGTAATGCAGCCACAGAGCATTAGCGATTCCCAAGGCCAGCAATCCCAGCTTTGCGAGAAACGCAGAATTATCCAGGTAGTTCTGAGGATTGACGGCGAACAGGCACACCCCTGTTAACAGCGCCGCTACGAGCCCCGCAGCCGCCAAGCGCGATAGATAAGGCCCTGCCGTGGCCAGTGGCAGCGTGCGTGCAGCCCCCAACAAGCGCAAATCCAGCGCCGCGACAGCGCCAAAAAGCAGGCCAATCGACGCGACATGCCCTGCGTTGACCAGCAAATAGGCGGTGCCGGAACGACGCAGCATCCCTGCCAGGGGCCAGCCAGCAATCCAGTCCAGCATTATTTTTTAATGCGGTCCGGATAGATATCGTAGGTTTTGCCGCCTACGGTGATTTGCACTGCCTTCATGCGTTTTTCCGCATGGTCCTGCGCGCGGTTGCCTGTCGCGGTAATAGCATCGCCTGGTTTGGCGGATGATTCATCAAATCCGGCGCGGCTGGTCTGGGTGGGATTGCCCAGCTCTACGCGCCACAATCCATCCTGAGTTTCGACATCCAGCCAAGGATGCGGCGGCGCGACCTGCACTTGCTTGACCGTACCATCCAGCTTGATTTGCTCGGCGTCGGCCCATGACCAGCCGTGGTGCGCCAGCGCCTGTGGCGCGGCAATGAAGACGGAGACAGCCGTGCACAGAGTGCTGGCTGCGATGAGGCGGTGAGACATGACGACACCTTTGACGTTGTGCTCCACTATCCATCAACTGGCAATAAATCGTCGCCAGCCGGCATGTAAAAGACTATAGCGCAGTCTTTTTTGCCATTGCGTTTCAAGGGGGCACGGCCAAATGGCAGGAGGACAACTCCCCTGCCCTTGTCCGCCATTTCCTGGCAGTCGTCAATCTGCCGGCTGGTCGCCCAGGTGGGCCATTCGAAATCCGCTCGGCGTAGTCCCGTATTGCTTTCTGAACGCGTGATTGAAATTCGATATGTCATTAAAGCCGCAGGAATACGCGATCCTGGAAATCTTTTCACGCGAGCATATGAGCTGGGCACGCGCCGCCGTCAAGCGCTCTGCCAACAAAACACTGGAAAAACTGCTCCTCGATTCTTGCAAGATTTTTTGGATCGATCGGCCTGACGTCTTCAATTGCGCGGCAACATCATCCAATGACAAATCGGACTTTGTCGCGTTGCGGCGAATGAATTGAATAATGGCATCGCGTTGAAATTCCCGCGGCGTCATGCCTATATTCTGGCCCCGTGCAGTGATCTTTAGCAGGTTGCAGACGTTCTCGATGAGCAATTCCACATCATCGGCTTGCAGCTCATGTTGGCCTGTGGCCAGCTCCGTCAGATAGGTGTGGAACATCGCAGCGTAGGGTTGCTCTGGCGACAATGGCAGGCTACGAACGCGCTGCAGAACGGGTAAAGCTTTCTCGACCGTCGCTGCAGGGAGGTTCGCCACAATGCGGCGCACATCCTTGTTAAACCGGACCCGCATCGACTCCCGGCCATCGATGACTGTCAGATCACCGGACCGGGCTAGGATGCGGCGGCCTGCCTGCGTAATCTCTGCCGTGCCTTCGATCTGCCAACTGACTAGATAACCTGACGCGCCGGCGTTGGCGAAAGATTCCTTTTTTCCAAGCACATCATGGGGTTTTGACCAGAAGGACGCGCAACGGATGCCGTCGTATTGCCTAGCGTCTATCTTGGCTGCGAAATCCGTGTCAGACAGCCTCTCAACCGACACGCTATGGATGGTCCGCGAAATGAATTCCCGCCAGGACTCCGCGCGTACGGCGGCCGGCATGGAATCGGTAGAGAGGCTGATGACATTCATTGGGGCCTTTGCCGGAGGAAACGCTGTAATGGGATCGGTAAAAAAGCCCCCCATGTTACGTGTCGTTTTGTTTCCGAGGCAATAACGCTCAAGCGCGCATAAATGTCGCCTGCGCGCCTGAAATACGACCCCTGCCCTCAGGCGCTCGCCGTTTCCGGCAGCTTGGCGATCACCTTGATTTCGAACTGAAAACCGGCCAACCAGGTAACGCCGACAGCCGTCACTGTCGGATACGGCGCCTTGCCCCAGTATTCTGCGACTACAGCCCAAGCTCGTTCGAAATGCGTCTGCGGGTCCACCATGAACACCGTCACGTCGATGACATCGTCAAAAGTGCAGCCGGCCTCGGTGAGGATCGCATTGAGATTTTTGAACGCTAGCCGAACCTGGTCATCAAGATCCGGCTCGGGAGAGCCATCGGGCCGGCTACCGACTTGGCCAGACACGAACAACAGGCCGTTGGCTCGGATGGCGGGGGAATAACGATGCAATTCGTACAGGGCATGGCGTTCGGGCGGGGTAACTACGTCGCGGGTGGTCATCTGACAGATTCCTTAAAGTGGTTGCAGGTGCAGTCACTATATAAGTCCGTCATTCATGGATAAATATCCAAAATTAGAAAATATTATTCTCCTCATCGGGATAATAAAGGCGTCCTGCGGCTGGGGCATAGCACCCGTAGCAAGGTCTTCGGGACGAGGAACGGTCTGAAAAGCACACCATTCTGAGCGCGCAGGCCTAAGAAAAAACTAAATTTAGACTAAACCAAGTCCACGGCACCCGACAGGATCGCCATCAAAACCATGAAATGGTCCACCCAAGTGAAACCCATCTCGTATCTCAAGAGGCACGCTGCAGAGATCGTCACGACGCTTACCGAGACGCGTGAGCCTTTGCTGATTACGCAGAATGGCGAGGTCAAGCTTGTCGTAATGGATGTTCAGAGCTACGAACAACAAAAACAGACAATAGCCCTGCTCCAATTACTGGTCCAAGGTCGCAACGAGATCGAAGGAGGCCGAATCACCCCCGCATCGGAGGCATTCGCGCAGATTGACGCGCTGGATCAGAAGGACGCCGATAGAGATCGGGGCGTCATGCCTTTCAGGCTGGCGCATGCGCCGCCCCGAAGCCCCGATCATTTCGAACGATGAACGACACGCAGCTTGCCGCTGGCGCCACCACCGCAAAAGAACTGACCGTCCTTGCCCGCCTCTAGCCCCGATACGCCCGTACCGGCCGGCATAGCCAACACGTCCATGACTTCCCCAGTATCGGGATTGACTCGCCGAACGTCGCTTTCGTCGTTCTCCCATGTCCCGTGCCAGAGTGCGCCATTGACCCAGGTGACGCCAGTGACCATACGCGTGGATTCGATCGTACGTAGGATGTCGCCCGTCTCTGGATCAATCTGATAGATCTTGCGCCCCTCATATTGCCCCACCCAGAGTGAGCCTTCTGCCCAGGCCAATCCCGAGTCGTCACCTTTGCCTGGCGCGGGGATGACGGAGAGCACTTCGCCGCTCGCCAGATCGAGTTTCTGGATACGGCCGTCGGCGATCTGGAAAAGATGCTTGCCGTCAAACGCGGTTCCTGCGTCCGCCTTGACATCAAGGGTGCGTACCATTTCGCCCGTCTCCGCATTGAGGGCGAGCAGCCTGTCGTCCGTGGCAAACCAAACGAGACTGCCATCGAACGTCACGCCGTGAACCCGGGGTGCCCCCGGAAACGGGCCATATTCCTGCACAATTTCAGCTTGAGCGTGTTTCATTGCGTGTTCCTCCCTACGCGATCTATCACGTTTGAGTTGCCCGGTGGACAGTGTCCGTCCGGAATCGAGAACCGTTAGACACAGTCTAGTCGCCTGCCAATAAACCGGGGAGTAACAAGGTTGTCGGGAATCCCGGCACGGATGCCGCCATCCAGCGTCGCGCGCGGCCGGCGCCAAAATACTGCGCCTTGCCGGCAGTGGCGAGTTGTTCCAGTGCTCGCTGCACCGTCCGTGGGCTCGCATTCAGGGCAATGGCCAAGGCTGAGCTCGACCACGCCTCACCATCGCCCAGCAACGTCAGAACAGCCGCATTCCTCTCGTCAGCGATGGGCGCCAATACGATGACCTGCTGTGCGTCATGCGGCACCAGCACGAAGCCTCGGTCGGTCGCGTGCACCTGCGCAACGTGGCGAAGCGCCGTGCGCACACGCCCTATTTCCACGCGCAATCGAGCGCGATGAGACTCATCGGTGTGTCTGGCCCGAAATGCGCGTAACAGCAGCGTCTCTCGGGGGACGTCACGCGGTGATGCTTCGCCCAGGCAGCGGATCAAGGCGAACAGCACGGGACGTGTCGCGAGTTGGATCGTTGTCCGGCCACCCTGCACAACGTTGCGGCATGCGTCGATCACGAGCGCATTGGATGCCAGCAGCGTTTGCACGTCCTCGAGCAGCATGAGGCGCTCGTGGCCACCGTCGATGGCACGTGCGGTGGGTATCTGCAGAACGCGAGCCGCGGTTTCGACTTCGATGCTTAGAGCGGCAATATTGGCTTGTCTGGCTGAGTCGGCCGCCCGATCGAAAGCCGCGCGTGCTTCGTCGATCTCTAAACGCCGGATGGCAATGCCGGCGAGCGTCAACTCGTAGGCCGCTCTTGAGGCGGGCGGCAACAATGCAGGGGAAAAGCCCGCCAGCAGTTCCGAGGCCTCGTTCACCCTGCCGATCAATAACAAACGCCGGGCGGCCAGATTGCGTGCATGGGCGGCGTTTGTGGTGTCGCCATGCCGTTCCAGCGTCTGCCAAGCCGTATCGAGCGCATGGACAGGCCAATTGAGGTCGCGTGAAACCAGTGCGATCTCGGCCTGTGCAACGACGCAGCGTGCACGAGCCACTTCGGCCTTTGGGCCGAATGCTCGCTCTGCGCTTTTGAGTAGCGACTTGGCCCGTTGGAAATCCCCCAGTTGGGCCATGGCGATACCGCGCAGCGCCAATGCGGGCGGGTCGTCGCGTAACGCAACGTGCTTGAGCGCGTTGAGCACGTCGCCGCCGGCCAATGCTTGCGCGGCTGCCTTGATCGGATGCTGATCGCTAGGTGGGCACATGTTTGGCATTGTTACCCGACGGGAACCGGCAGGCAACACACTGACCTAGGAGTCAATGCGCATCGATCCATTGCCGTAGCGCATCATCCCGAATCGAAAGCAGCTCAAAACAGGGTTGATTGACGTTTTGTGTAGAAAGCCTATGCAGTCTGATCGATATATGGGGTACGGATCTTCCCCATGCCGCCAGCCCCGGGTTGATCAATTAATAAGCAAGTGCACGCCCTGGCGGGGTAATACGGCGTCCGTCATCGGTACCGCCCCGGCCCGACGGAAACGAAGCCCGCCCGCGATGGTTTATTATTTCGCGCAGATCTCTCTCTGCTCTCTGGAATGTTTCCGCGTGAAAACCATCGACAAATCCTCCAAGCTCAATAATGTTGCATACGACATCCGCGGCCCCGTTCTGGACCGAGCCCGCGAGATGGAGGAAGCCGGGCAGCGCATCATCAAGCTGAATATCGGTAACGTCGCCGCGTTCGGGATTCAGCCGCCCGACGAAATCGTGCAGGACATCATCCGTAATGTGGCGGATGTGGCAGGCTACACCGACAGCAAGGGGCTGTTCGCCCCGCGCAAGGCGGTGGTGCACTATATGCAAAGCAAGGGCGTCAACGGCGTCGACGTCAACGACGTCTATCTGGGCAACGGGGCATCGGAACTCATCTCTATGAGTATCAACGCCCTGCTCAACGATGGCGACGAACTGCTGATCCCCTCGCCCGATTTTCCGCTATATACGGCCGTGACCGGTCTTTCTGGCGGCCGCCCCGTGCATTATTTGTGCGACGAGGGCTCGGACTGGATGCCCGATACCGCGGATATTCGCGCCAAGATCACGCCTCGCACCCGCGGCATCGTCGTGATCAACCCGAATAATCCTACTGGGGCTCTGTATTCCCGCGAGGTATTGCTGGACATCATCCAGATCGCGCGCGAACACAATCTCGTTATCCTGTCGGACGAGATCTATGACAAGACGATCTACGAAGATCTGGCCCACGTCAGCATGGCGTCGTTGGCCGATGATGTGCTGATCCTGACCTTCAACGGCCTGTCCAAGAACTATCGCTCCTGCGGTTACCGTGCGGGCTGGATGGTGGTCTCGGGTGACAAGCGGCCGGCGCAAGGCTATATCGAGGGGCTTAATATGCTGGCCTCGCTGCGCCTGTGCTCAAATACCCCGGGCCAGCTCGCCATCCAGACGGCGCTGGGTGGATACCAGAGCATCAATGAATTGGTCGGCCCCACCGGCAGACTGCGCAGGCAACGCGACCTGGCCTATGACCTGCTCACCCAGATTCCGGGCGTCAGCGTGATGAAGCCCAAGGGCGCGCTGTATCTGTTCCCGCGGCTGGATCCGGCGGTTTACCCGATAAAAGACGATCAGCAGTTTGCGTATAGCCTGTTGGACGAGGAACGTGTCTTAGTGGTCCAGGGGACTGGCTTTAATTGGGCCAACCATGACCATTTCCGGATGGTGTTCCTGCCGAATGCCGAGGACTTGACCGAGGCCATCGGCAGGATTGACCGGTTCCTGGGGCGGATGCGCAAGGGCGGCGTCTGAGGATAGGTATTTCTCTATCCTGATTCAATAATAAATCCATCGAGAGGAGGCATCGGACGCCATGCGCCTGCAAAATTGCCACAATTTTCACGATTTTCGTGAGCTTGCAAAACGTCGTCTGCCCGGGCCGATTTTCAATTACATCGATGGGGCGGCGGACGACGAAGTCACTTTGCGACGCAATGCGGCGAGCTTTGAGCAATGTGATCTCGTACCCAATGTGCTGCGCGGCGTAACGGATGTGGACCTCTCGGTCACGGTAATGGGGCAGAAACTGGCGATGCCGGTATATTGCTCCCCTACCGCGCTGCAGCGCCTGTTTCACCATGATGGGGAAAATGCGGTCGCGGCCGCGGCGTCGAAATTCGGCACGATGTTCGGCGTGTCGTCGCTGGGTACGGTCAGCCTGGAGCAGATACGCAAGACCTATAGCGGCCCGCAGGTCTATCAGTTTTACTTTCATAAAGACCGTGGCCTGAATCAGGCCATGATGCAACGAGCGAAGGATGCGGGCGTCAACGTCATGATGTTGACGGTCGATAGCATCACGGGCGGCAATCGCGAACGTGATCTGCGCACGGGTTTTTCGATTCCATTCAAGTTGAACCTGGCTGGTTTGACGCAGTTTGCAATGAAGCCGGCCTGGGCGCTGAACTATCTGACACACGAGCGTTTTCGGCTGCCTCAGCTCGACGAGCATGTGGACATGAGCGGCGGCGCGATGTCTATTGGGCGATATTTCACCGAAATGCTGGACCCGGCGATGACCTGGGACGATGTGGCCGAGATGGTGAAACTCTGGGGCGGCCAGTTTTGCCTGAAGGGGATCATGTCCGTGGAGGACGCCAAGCGTGCGGTAGATATCGGCTGCACGGGCATCATTTTGTCCAACCACGGTGGACGTCAATTGGATGGATCTCGTTCGGGCTTTGATCAGCTGGCCGAGATTGTCGATGCGGTCGGTGACCGGATCGACGTGATGATGGACGGCGGTATACAGCGCGGCACGCACGTGCTGAAGGCGCTGTCATTAGGCGCCAAGGCCGTGGGTATTGGCAGGTTCTATCTCTACCCTCTCGCAGCGGCCGGGCAACCGGGGGTGGAGCGTGCGCTGGGTCAACTGCGCACCGAGATCGAGCGCGATATGAAGCTCATGGGATGCACGTCAGTGTCGCAGCTGACGCGCGAGAATTTGCGATTCCGTTGAACGATAGCTCCGCGTCTCGTGTGCGCGAATCCGCACGGTCTACGTTAGTCGCTAACGTAGACCTGCTCGGTAAACCTCAAGCGCTGTGTCTATCCAACGAGTCGCGTTTTCGCCGATACGCCATCACGTCGCGTCAACATCGATCCGCAAATAGGTTTCCACCAGACGGCTCCAATACGCCGCACCGATGACCAAGTTGTTGTCGTTGAAATCGTATTTCGGGTTATGCAAGCCGCGGCCGTCAGTCGCCGGCCCATTGCCCAGCCGCACGAGCGCACCGGGGCGGTGCTGGAGCATGTAGGCGAAATCCTCGCTGCCCATTAAACGCTTGGTTTGAGGCACAACCTGGTCAGCGGGCAACACCATACGTGCCACCTCGATCGCCAGATCATTGGCAGCGGCATCATTTACCAATACCGGGTAGCCCGCGACATAATCGATGTCTGCCGTGACACCCTGCGCGATGGCTGTGGACTGCACGATCTCGATGATGCGTTTCTTCAGCAGCGCGCGCACGTCCGTACTGAATGACCGGACGCTGATGCCTATTTCGGCGGAATCCGGAATGACATTGAGCGCCTGGCCAGCTTGCAGCCGGCCCACGGTGACGACTGCCGCCTCGTCGGGATCGACATTGCGGGAAACCACGGTCTGCAACGCCACCACGATGTGCGCCGCGGCGACCAAAGGATCTGCTGCTTGATGCGGCCGGGCAGCGTGGCCCCCTACTCCCTTTACCTTGATGAATACCCGGTCGCCGGCCGCCATGAAGGGGCCTTCGCGAAACAGCATCTGCCCTTGAGGCATGCCCGGGTGATTATGGATCGCAAAGACATAGTCGCAAGGAAACCGCTCAAACAATCCATCGTCGAGCATAGCGGTTGCGCCGCTATCAAAGCCACGCTCTTCAGCCGGCTGGAAAATGAGATGCACGGCGCCGTCAAAACGGCGAGTCTGCGCGAGGTGCTTGGCCGCACCCAGCAGCATGGTCGTATGGCCGTCGTGGCCACAGGCATGCATGACGCCATTGTGTTGACTGGCGTACGGCAGACCAGTTTCCTCGAGGATAGGCAAGGCATCCATGTCGGCACGAATGCCGATACTGCGAGCGCTGGAGCCGGATCGCAGGGATCCCACCACACCGGTTTTGCCGACGCCCGTGGTCACCTCATAGCCCCACTCTTTCAGTTTTTCCGCCACCAGCGATGCCGTCGCCTGCTCGTTGAAAGCGAGTTCCGGATGTTTGTGAATATGGTGCCGCAGCGCTCGCAACTCGTCGTCAAATGCATTGAGGTCTGAGATCTGGGTGGAATTTTTGATAGTGGGCATGGAAAGGACTTATGGCGATGAAATCGTTGTTTAGGTTACTTCCAGACGGTATCTGGTGCAAAACAGGCTGGAACTGAAACACTTACCGTTCACGCAAGTGAACTGCTATCTTTGGAAATTGACGGGTGGCACTGCATCCTTTCATCATTGACGCCCATATCGCATTCCGGAAAGAAACACAATGACCCAAGACAGCCCCACCGGCGCAGGCCCCCTGCTCTTTCAACCTATCTCGATCAACCAACTGGACCTGGCCAACCGGATCACCGTCGCACCCATGTGCCAATACTCGGCTACCGATGGACTGGCCAGCGACTGGCATCGCATGCATCTCGGCATGCTCGGCAGCAATGGGGCCGGACTCGTGATGCTGGAGGCAACGGCGGTGACAGAGGACGGCCGCATCAGCCCTGGATGCTTGGGTTTGTGGGGAGACGATCAAGGCCGAGCCCTGACCGCTACGCTCGAAGCGAGCCGTAGATTCTCGACAGGCGCTTTCGGGATTCAGCTGTCGCATGCGGGACGCAAAGGATCTACCCAAGCCCCGTTTCACGGTGGTGCCCGTCTGGATCATGGACAAGGGGGCTGGAGCACGCTGGCGCCTAGCGCAATACCCTCCCGGCCCTCCGATACTGTCCTGCCTGTCGAGATGACCATGGACGATCTCGCCGAGGTGCGTAAAGCATTCGTTCAAGCCGCTCGTCGTGCATTGGCTGCCGGCATCGAGCTCATCGAACTGCACATGGCGCATGGATACCTGCTGCATCAGTTCTTGTCTCCCTTGTCTAATCAGCGGTCGGATCACTATGGCGGCTCGTTGGAAAACCGCATGAGATATCCGCTCGAGGTCTTTGATGCGGTACGTCAGGCAATTCCCGCAGAGATCCCATTAGGCGTACGTGTGTCGGCAACTGACTGGGTTGACGGTGGTTGGAACGAGGATGAAACCGAGGAGCTATGTCAGCGATTGCTGCCCATGGGTTGCGATTTCTTTGATATTTCCTCCGGAGGATTATCCTCCGCGCAAAAAATCACGGTGCATCCGGGATATCAAGTCCCGTTTGCTGCGCGCATCAAAAAATCCGTATCCGTTCCTGTCATCGCAGTCGGCATGATCACCGAGCCGCAACAAGCAGAACAAATTTTGCAAGAAGGCAGCGCCGACATGGTGGCACTGGCCCGTCAAATGCTGTTCGAACCGCATTGGCCGTGGCGCGCAGCCGCGCAACTGAAGGGACAGCTGCAGATCCCGCCGCAATATTTACGCTCATTGGCCTCTGCGCCAGATATTGCAAAAGCATAGGCCGTTACGCCATCACGTTACGGCAATGCTGGCTGGCAGAGACATTCTGCCAGCCAGCATTCGCATGATGGATGCCAGTGATATCCCGGGTGCCGAGTCAGGAAACGCCAGTAGCGCCAACCAGTTTCACCAACTCGCCCCACTTTGCATACTCACTCTCAAAGAAGGCTCGCGTTTGTTCCGCCGTCATCGGCGCGTAGGCAGGAACACCCTCATTTTCTACGCGTGCATTGATGGTCGGATCTCTGAGCGAGGCTTGAATCGCCTCCCTCAATTGGGCCGCGATTTCGGCTGGCAGACCGGCCGGCGCTACGTATGCATTCCACGTGACGACATCAAAATCGGTATGCAGCAGTTCCTCTACTGTCGGTACATCCGGGGCGGCCTTCAGGCGCGCTTTGCCCGACACCGCCAACGCAACGAGACGCCCTGATTTGACCTGAGGCCCGACCACCGACCACGCGTCGAACGCGTAAGTCAATTGTCCGCCTGCGAGGTCCGTCAGTACCTGGGGACCTTGCTTGTACGGTACATGCACCGCCTTGGGTACCCCCAATTTCTGGGCCAGCACGTGGCACGCGATGTGGCTCGAGGTCCCCGTGCCACTGGATCCATAGGTCGCCGTGTCGGGATTTTTCCGCAAATGCGCGGCCAGCTGATCGAGGGTCTTGATGCCGGACTCGGCTGTGACAACCAATACGACGGGCACCTGAATCGTGACCGCCAGCGGCTCGAACGCCGTGCGCGGATCAAATGGCAAACTCGAGTACACATGCGGATTGATAGCGAACGAACTGGCGGTGCTATACAGCAAGGTGTAGCCGTCGGGTCTGGCCCGTGCTACGGCGGCCGCGCCGATGTTGCCGCCGGCGCCGGCTTTATTCTCGATGACCAGGTTCGCGTCGAGCTGTTTGGACAGCGTCGTCCCTATCATGCGCGCGATGATGTCCGTATTGCCGCCAGGTGCGAACGGAACGACGATGGATACCGGTTTGTTCGGATACTTCGAGGCCGCTTGCGCGCCGCGCCACGGCATCATGGCGCCAGCCCCCACTATCGGCAGACTCGCTAGTTGCGCACAAAACGTGCGGCGTTTTACGTTCATGGATTCCCCTTTTTTTGGTTACTTGCTCACGCTGGGGGCAAATCGCCCCACATGCGCACTGACATCGAAACGATTGGCATTGGCAGACGAACGGTGATACTCGGCAATCTCCATCGGCGTTGCCCACCAGACGTCTTTCGCTGCCGAGATATGCGCGAAAAATTTGTCCAACAGCCGCAGACGCTGTGAACGGCCCGAGATCCAGTCATGGACGGTGATCATGCAGAGCCCGCCCCACTCCCGCGTTCCCTCGAACTCTTCGATCCAGCTTTCCAGAACCGCGTTGGGATTGGCAGGATGGGTTTTGTCGCGAGGCCCGTTCGTATAGCGAAAATACAGCGCATCGTCGATGGTCCAGGTCACGGGGACTTGCACCAGGCCATTGATCGTGTACGGGTGATCGAAACCCATCAGCGAACTGTCGTAGGCGAGCTTTGCCCGTCTCAACGCGGCGAGGCTCTCAGGCGAGTGCTCAAATGAAGGTGCGCGATAGCCACGCACGGCATCACCGGTTTGAGCCCGAAACACCTCGATGCTGCGATTCAGGTAATCGTCCAGCAACGCATCATCGAGCGTATCCAGCCGCTCGTGGAAATAACCGTGATACCCGACTTCATGGCCTGCCTCCAACAGCGTGGGCAACAGATCAGGATAAGTCGCGGCGACGACGCCGGGCACGTAGAAGGCGCCCTTGATATCCCATTTTTTTAACAACGCCAAAATGCGCGCCACCCCTTGCCTGGGGCCATAGCGGCGCTGCTCCAGCTCACCCAGAGACTTGGTTTGCTGCTGTCGTGTTACCCAGAAATATGGAGACTCGGCATCCAAGTCCAGCGTGAAAGCGACGGCGCTGCGCTTGCCCGACGGCCAGGTGTAGTCCGGAAAAGAAATGCGACTGTCGTCGTGCATGTTCACGCAGGTCTCGTGCACGTTTGCAGGGCTCGGTGTGCTATTCATGGTTCACTCCTCAGTGATGCATTTGCTCGGATCTGGGCGTCGATTGATCCCGCCACCGCCGTCTACGGAGAGCACCTGGCCTGTCGTGAACGACGCCGCCTCGCTCGCGAGAAAAAGCACTGCGCGGCTCAGCTCTCCGGGCTGGATCATGCGGCCAAGCGGAATGGCCGCGGATAGTGTCTTCAGATGTTCGGCAGGCAATGCCGGGCTGTTCATTCCCTGCGCCAGCCCGGGTCGAACGGTATTCACGCGAATGCCGTGAGGCGCGAGCTTCACAGCCAGAATACGGGTCATCTGCTCGAGCGCGGCCTTCGATGGCCCGTATATCGCGCCATTGGGCCGCGCCACCTCGGCTGAGGCCGAACTGATATTGACCACGGCCCCGCGTATGCTGGCAGCGATCCAGCGTTTGGCCAGCAGTTGAGTCAGCAGTAACGGTGCCAGTACGTTCACTTCCAGGATGCTGCGGCACAGATCTGGCGTCGCGTCCAGGATGTCTACAAAGGGAAATACGGCAGCGTTATTGACCAGCACACGGGGCAATGCCTCATCGCTCCAGCTGGCGACCAGTTTCTCGATAGCGGCAGCATCGGTGATGTCTGCCACCACGGTTCGAATAGCCTGGCGCGCCTGAGCCGAGTGCTCACGGTCGATGCTCGTCACCGTGGCGCCCTCTGCCACGAATGCCTGCGCCAACTCCAGTCCGAAATGGCCATTCCCGCCCGTCACCAGTACGTGCTGGCCCCGATACGTCTCGTTCATCACACCACCCTCTCCATGAGTTCGTCCAGATTGGCATTGCCAAAATCACGGCGGCCCGCCTCCATCTCTCGGATCATGGCGATCATGTGCGTGACAGTCGGGGTCTGAATGCCGGCAGACTGGCCATGCGCAACAATGTCGGTAATCTGCGGGTCGACCTCTGTCGCGCGTTTGCGCACTGCCAGGTCGCGCCATACGCCACTGCGGGGCTTTCCGACCCAGCGGCGGCAATGATCGGTGATCTGCTGCATCTGGGCCCAGGCGTCGTCCTCGCTCGCCTGGGCGGTGAACGCCTCGGGGGCAAAGCCGTCAAACGGCATGGGTTGAACGCCATTGGCGTTGGCCACCTTGACGACTTCGCCGCATAAAGCGCGCCACAACGGCAAATAGTTGCGATTGCCCAGCTGTTCGACGATGGTGTCGTTGGAGAGCGCCGTCGTGAACAGCAGCGCACCGATAGCTACTTTGCTCCACTTGTAGCCGAGCAAATGCGCCGTCCAGCTCGATTCCGGGTCTACCTGCCGCACCAGTGATTCGGCGTCTCTGGACCGCGTCGTGTCACGGCCGTCCAGCTCACCGACCCGGATACATCCCTTGCCACCGAACTGAATCCGCCCCGGCCCTAGATAATCCGAGGCGAAATTCACCAGTGCGCCCATGGTGTGCTCGGCGCCGATCAAATTCACGATGATGGATTCTGTCAGGCCATTCTGTAGCGCCAATACCCAGCCATCATCACGCAGATGCGGGCGCAGCATGGTGACGGCGTCATGGGTATGCTGCCCTTTGACAGCCAGCAATATGCGCCCGTAAACGCCGTCGATGTCCGATGCTAAACAAGCGTCCATACGAGAAAACGTGCTGCTGCCATCTGGTCCGACGATTTCCAGGCCATGGGTGCGGACAGCCTGAACGTGCTCGGGAACCACATCCACCAGTAGCACCGCCTGCCCGGCATCGGCGAGCTTTGCCGCTACGACGCCTCCTATCGCGCCACCACCCCACACAACGATTGGTTCCTGACTCACTACCACTCCCTGATTTCGATAATGCACCGCATGGCGCGTCCCAGACCGAAATTCTGAAGTGCCAAAACATATAATTCAATTTCTTAATTTGGCCATTTACTTGCGTGAAACGTAAGTAACATTCCAGGACCAGCAATATGAATTACCGCGCTTTCGAGGCGCTTCACGCCTTTGTCGAGGGTGGCAGCATTGCGCAAGCCGCGATGCGGTTGAACCGCACACAACCCCAGATCAGCCGCCTGCTCAGCCAACTGGAGGAGGACGCGGGATTTGAGATCCTGACTAAAGTCGGTCGCCGGCTCGAGCTGACGGAAGACGGTCAAGCCCTCTATCAACGGGTCTATGGACTGCTGCGCGCCCAGGATGCCGTACACGACTTTGCGGAAGACATGCGGCACGGCCGCAGAGACCGGGTCCGCATCATCGCAGCCAATCACATCATCGACGGTATGGCGGCAGAGGCTCTAGGCCACTGCCGTCTGCAGAATCCCGGCTTCTCGGCGGCGCTGACGGCACGGATGCCCGCGGAGCTGCAATGGTGGTTGGCCCAGCAACAGTTTGACGTGGCGTTGGTACAGCTGCCGCTGGAACACCCCGCCATCGAGACAGAGCTGTTCTGCCAAAGCGAGATCGTAGCGGTGATGCATCCGGATCATCCTTATGCGGACCGCGCACATATCGAACCCAAAGACATCCAGACCGAACCCTACATCAGCCTGGGGCGTCGCAGCATCCTGGAGCAACGCTGTCTGGCTTCCTTTGAGGCCACCAATGCCAGCGCCAACAGCGAGCTGGAGGTTTCTTTCAGCACCACCGCAATCCAATTGGCGGCGATGGGATGCGGCATTGCTCTCGCAGAGCCCATGGCTGCGCTTGCGCAGCGGCATCTGAATATCGTCGTGAAAAAATTCCGGCCGATTGCGAAGCTGCATTACGGCATGGTGTTTCCGAGGGGAAAACGGCGCAGCCCCGCCACTGAGATCTTTGTCGAAGAACTGCGTCGATGCGCGGATCGGAAAGCGCTGGAAATGCAAGAGCTTTTGGCGGGCACGTAGTGCGGGATACGCATGGCGCTGCGGCCGCTCGCGCTGCATTCAATCTATCGGAGACGCCTTGTCCAGGATCCGTGGCAAGCTGAGCTCCAGCCAGTCCACCAAGCCTCGCACTTTTTCCGCCGCCTCGACGCCGATCGGCGTCAATGAATACTCCACATGGGGTGGCACGGTATTGAAAGCACGCCGATTCACCATGCCGTCGGCTTCGAGCCATTGCAGTGTCTGGGCCAGCATGCGCTCGCTCACGCCGCCGATCTGACGGCGCAGATCGCTGAATCGAAGGGTCCCCGATTGGAGAGCAATCAATACGAGTACCCCCCATCGGCTCGTCAGATGCTTGAGGATCGGGCGTGACGGACAGCCCGCGGCCATCACGTCGCCTCGACGCAGTTTGGCCGAGAGCGATTCCGCAACAAGGGATTTGGAGGAACGGGGCTTAGACATTCAGGTGATGAGTTCACAACAACATAATGAGTTTAGCGCCTTAACTAACATTTTTGTACGTACTTACTAAAAATAAGTATTGGCTCTATAGTGTGTTCACCGCACATCTCTTGGAGTCGCATCATGACCATCGCAATCACTGGCGCTACAGGCCAGCTCGGACGTCTCGTTGTTCAAAAGCTGAAAGAAAAAATCAATCCTGGCGATATCGTAGGCTTGGTGCGCAGCCCCGAAAAAGCCGCCGATTTGGGCATCGCGGTGCGCGCCGCGGACTACACGCAGCCCGCCACACTGGAGGCGGCACTGCAAGGGATAGATACCCTGCTGCTGATCTCGGGCAATGACATCGGGCATCGCACGGCACAACACGCTAACGTCATTAACGCGGCCAAGCAATCCGGCGTGAAGCGGATCGTCTATACCAGCCTTTTGCGTGCGGATACATCGCCATTGAGCCTGGCGCCAGAGCATGCGCAGACTGAAGCGCTCTTGAAGCAATCCGGACTCCTCTACACCATCTTGCGTAACGGCTGGTACACCGAAAATTACACGGGTGCTATTCCCCCTGCCCTCGCCCACGGCGCGCTGTTTGGCAGTGCAAAGGACGGCGAAATCTCGTCCGCGCACAGAGCTGACTACGCGGATGCCGCGGTGGCGGTGCTCACGGGTACTGGGCACGATGGGAAAGTGTACGAGCTCGCGGGCGACACGTCGTACACATTGACCCAACTGGCAGCAGAGGTCTCCAGGCAGACGGGCAAGGACATCCCTTATCGGGACATCCCGGAAGCCGACTACGCTGCCGCGCTCAAGGGCGCAGGTCTGCCCGAAGGGCTCGCGGCCGCGATCGCGTCGTGGGATGTGGGCGTATCTCACGGAGCGCTATACGACGATGGCCGGCAACTCTCGACACTGATCGGCCGGCCCACGGGCTCGCTGCAGGATGCGGTTGCCGCAGCGCTGAAAGCCTAAAGCCCTCGATCTGGCGCGCATCGACAAATCATCGTCCGCCCGCTGACCTGCCCTGCCAATGGGACATCAGCGGGCGACGTATCGTGCCGCAGCAACGCTGTCGTTACTCCACCTTCGTCCCGGTGGATTTCACCAGATCGCCCCATTTCGCGATTTCCTTTTTCTGGAAAACCGCGAAGTCATCTGGCGACATCGCAGACGGTATGACGCCCATTCCCTCTAGACGCGCCTGCATATCGGGTGAATGGATAATCTGCGCGAGTGCTTGATACAGCTTGTCCACGATGGGCCGCGGCGTGCCGGCAGGTGCAAAGATCGCTTGCCAGGCTTGTACTTCGTAGTCTTTAACGCCAGCCTCTTGCATCGTGGGCACCTCGGGCAGGCTTTTCAGGCGCTGAGGCGACGTCACGGCCAGGGCGCGCAGGCGCCCGCCTTTGACCTGCGGCACGACCGTCGGTCCCTCGAACATGAAGTCGACCTGTTGCCCGATCACGTCCGGGATGGCCGAGCGGCCCGAGTATGGCGCGTGCACCAGCTTGATGCCCGCTATCTGTTCCAGCAATACGCCCGACAGATGTTGTGTCGTACCAATCCCGGACGACGCATACGAGATCGTGCCGGGTTTTTCGCGCGCGGCGTCGATGATGTCCTGGACCGATTTGAATCGGCTTTCGTTGGATACGACCAGCGTATTCGCATTCATGCCAATGATCGTGATCGGCTGAAACGATGCAACCGGATCGTATTGCATGTCTTTGAACAAACTGGGATTGATCGCATGAGTCGCAATGCTGGCGCCCAATAGCGTATAGCCATCAGGCGGCGCCTTGGCTACATAGGCGGACCCGATCATCCCGGTCGCGCCGGCGCGATTTTCCACCACGACATTGTCCTTGAGCGCTTCGCCCAGTTTCTGCGCCATGATGCGGCCCAACACATCGCTGTTGCTGCCGGGAGCAAAAGCAATCACATAGTTGATTTGTTTACTGGGCCAGGTGTCTACCGAGGCTCGGACGGAACGCGGGGTGATACCGAATGCACATGCGACTGCACTGGCGACGCCGGTCAAGCCGGCCGCCACGAAAGTTCTGCGGTTCATGAGGTGTCTCCTCCCGGATCTCGCTCCGGGTTGGTGTTCAGGATGCCGGCGTCGTCCTCCGGCCTCAGGGGTGATACGTGGACATTTTGCTTTTCTGATGGATGCGCTACTTGGGTAATGCCAGTGTCTGCACGCCCGGGATTTCAAAATTCACAGATGCCAGGCCATCCTCTAGCGACACGCGTTGTGCCGCCGTCAACTCGACGAGCGGAGGCCTGACCGTGGCCCAGCCCTCGTCACCCGCTCGTTGCGCAATGGCGGCCTTCATCGCGGGAATCATGGGGAATTTTTGGAACACATTACGGACGGCATCCAGGCCGGCCTGCAACGCGTCGGCGTTATCGCCCTGCCATTCCCGATACAGCGCAGCGATAGGGCCGGGATTCACATTGCCGGTGGCAGTGATGCATCCGACACCGCCGCCCCGCAATGTACGCAACAGGAATGTCTCGCTGCCCGCGAATACGTCAAAGCCCTGCGGCTGGAACGTCTTTAGCATGGCTTCTGTGTTGGCCCAGTCACCGGAACTGTCCTTGATACCGGCGATATTCTTGGGATAGGCCTTTAACAAGCGCTCGATCAACCCCATACTGATACCGACCTGCGCTACAGGCGGGATGTGATACAGATACACGCGCAGGTTCTCGTCGGCGACTTGGTCAATGACCTGTGCGAACGCACGGTACAGCCCCTCGTCGCTGACGCCCTTGTAGTAGAACGGCGGCAGCATCAGTACGCCTGCGCATCCCGCTGACACCGCATGCCGGGTCAGCTCAATCGCGTCGGGTAGCGCGCATGCGCCGGTGCCAGGCATCATGCGGCCAGCGGGCAGCCCTGCTTCTAACAAGGCATCTAGCAACGCTCGTTTTTCGGCAACGCTGAGCGAGTTTGCCTCCGAGTTGGTGCCGAATATCGCCAGACCCACGCCCTGTTCCAGCAGGTTCCTGCAGTGAGCCACAAACCGTGGCGCCGAGGGTGTGTAATCAGGATTGAACGGTGTCAGTACGGGAGAAAGCACGCCACGCAAACGCGGCGTGTCAGGGGTCAATGCAGGCATGATCGAACGGGCTCCATTGCAAAGTTAATCGTGAACCGTCAACGAACGGTGCGCCATTGCCCATAGCGCTCGACCATGGGCTCATCGAAATCAAAGCCCAGACCGGGGTCTTGCCGCAACAGCACGCGGCCGTCTTTGTGTTCGAGCTGACGATCTACCAGCTTGCGGAAATTCAGCACCTGGTCGTCCCAGAAAAACTCGACGTACCGCGCGTTGGGCATGGCAGCGACCAGCGGGGCATGCAGATCGTGGAACCAATGCGGACATACGATGACGCCGTAGCTCGCGGCCGTTGCCGAGATGCGCCGCCATTCGGTGATGCCGCCGCAGACGGCCGCGTCATGCTGCAAAATCGCCGCGGCGTTCTTGTCCAGCAGTTCCTTGTGATACCAGCGGCCATAGCCGATCTCGGCGGTCGCCACGGGAATGTTGGTGAGCCTGGCCAATTTCGCATGGCTGTCCACGTCGTCGGGCGAGAACGGCTCCTCGATGAAATACGGGTTGTATTGCTCAAAACGGCGCACGTACTGCATCGCCTGCGTGGTGTCTACCCAGGCATTGTTCATGTCCATCATGATTTCGACCTCAGGACCCACTGCCTCGCGCGCGGCGCGCAAGCGGGCTTCTTCTTCGGCAGGCGATAGACGGCCGGATTTCATTTTCACGGCGTTGAAGCCCTTGGCCACATAGCTGGCCATTTCCTCGCCCAGCATTTGCGGGGTCTTGCCGTCCAGGTAGTAGCCGCCGCTGGCGTAGGCCGGCACCGACTCCAATTCGTATGCGCCCAGGAATCGATGCAGGGGCAATTGCGCAGTGCGCGCATTCAAATCCCACAACGCCGTGTCCAACGCACTGATGGCACGCATCACAGTGCCGGCACGCCCCTGTAGTAGCGATTCCTGATACATGTTCTGCCACAGGCGCTCGACGGCGTGCGAGTCCTGGCCGATCAGAACCGGCGCGAGCAGTTGCTCGACGGCATTGACGAACAACTCGCCCGCTGCGCTGCCGATATAGCAAAATCCGATGCCCTCGACACCATCTGTCGAGCGCACTTTGACCAGACCGTAATAGCGGGTGCTGACGGTACGGGTGGAAAACGAAGTGACTTTGTCCAGCGGGACGGCGGCGGCGCAAACGTCGACGGAAAGAATCTTGGGCACGTGGGGCTCCTCAGGGTGGACATACAAAAGAAAGCGTATGGATGTATTCTGGGCCTGCCAAAGAAAAAGAAAAATAATGTTCTGGCATTTTGTGAAGTTATAAAATCCATCTTTTTAGTCGATTCGATATCGCCTCGCGCCCCATGGACACACGATTCCTGCAGAGCTTTATCTATGTGGTGGAAACCGGATCGATCGCCGGTGCCGCCCGCCGGCTGGACCTGACGCCGGCATCGGTTGCACAGCGGATCAAGGCGCTGGAGGCCGACGTAGGCAGCCAATTGATCGTGCGCGCCGGACGTACGGTCAAGCCCACACTGGCCGGCAACCGCATCCTGCAGCGCGCGCATACGGTATTGAGCGAAGTCCGGGATCTGCGCTCTGCCGCCTCGGAAACCAATTTGCCGGCGGGCCCGCTACGACTGGGAGCCACGCCGACGGGCTTGACGCACATCCTGCCCGGGGTGCTCAAGCAGTGGGTGCAGGCCCATCCCCACATTGAGATCTACATCGAACCTGCGCCCACCACCGTGCTATATCGACGGGTGCTCGATGGCCAGTTGGACGCGGCCGTCATGGTGCATCCCTTGTTCGACCTGCCCAAGAGCTGTGCCTGGCACGGACTGCGCAACGAGCCTTTGACCTTGGTGACGCCTGCCGATATGCGCGTGCGAGATCCAATCAAAACACTGGCGGCTGAGCCTTTCATTCGATACGACCGTCAAGTCGTCGGCGGCAAGCTGGCCGATGATTATCTGCGGCACCACGGCGTGCGCCCACGCGTGCGTTTTGAGCTCGACGGCATTGAATCGATAGGCAGGCTCGTGGCCGAGGGGCTGGGCATTTCCATATTGCCCGACTGGAATGTCGGGGGGCCGCCTGATATGGCGATCAAACGCTGGACGCTGCCTGCGCCCCGGCTGGAGCGGCAGGTCGGCATCGTATGGACGCGCGCGAATGTACGCGCGCAGCTGGCGCAGGCGTTGGTAAATTTAGCCGCGCCGTTGTTTCCCGCCAGGCCTTAAGCCTTTAGCCGTTCTTCGGTGGCTGTCCATTTCTCGTATTCGAATAGCGACCACAACTGCCGGTGCGACAGCATCCTGTCGGCCGAGCCTGCCGTCGTGCCCGTGGTGGCCAAGTCCCGCAACATCTCCGTCCCTGCATACGTAAAGCAACGCGTAATCGCGTTGGGATAAATCGCCATCGCAAAGCCCAACTCGCGCAGACGCGCCGCTGGCACGATCGGCGTACGTCCGCCCTCGACCATATTGGCCAATACGGGGGCGTTGACGCTACGGGCGACTTCGGCTAATTCCTGTTCATTTTCCGGGCTCTCGACAAAGATGACGTCGGCACCCGCCTCTACATAGCTCGCCGCCCGATCCAGAGCAGCCTGCAAGCCATGGTCACTGCGTGCATCGGTACGGGCAATGATGGCCACATCCGGATCAATCCGCGCATCGACAGCGGCTTTGATACGCCCGATCATTTCCTGTGTGGACACCAGGTTGCGCCCGCCTTCGTGCCCGCATTTCTTGGGCCAGGATTGATCCTCGATCTGTATGCCGGAGATACCTGCGCGCTCGAAAGCACGCACAGTGCGGATCACATTCAACGGCCCACCGTAGCCCGTATCCGCATCGACAATCACCGGGATGGACACCACATCCGCCACGCGCGCCGCGCGATCCAGGACCTCGGAGAACGACATCAGGCCGACATCGGGCGCGCCGAGTGCGGACATGGACATGCCCGAGCCCGTCAGGTACAGCGCCTGAAAGCCTGCCTGCTCGATCAAACGCGCGCCGACGCAATCGTAGGCGCCTGGCGCTACCAACACCTCTGGCGCTGCGATTTGCCGCCTCAGCGCGGCGTTGCGGCCGGTAGATTGACGCAGGCCCAAGGGATAGTCGTGAGGATCAGGCATGGGGGTGAGTGCTCCAGAATAAGGGGAATGAACAACGCGTGTATGAAAATCGGTGGGAATACGCAGTGGCCGGGAACTACGCAATGCCACCGCGATTGCTTGAATAATTAAATTTTATCCAATAGAATTAAGTTCTTTTAAATAGAATATGATCTTCGACCCTTGATTGTCAAGGACGAGGATCGCCGCGCCATGCCCCGCTACCCTGTCCGCGAACCTGATCCTTCCCAAGTCGCCGAGGGCGGCGTCGCCGCNGNNGNTCGTGCCTTGGCTGTCCTGACTGCCTTTCGAGCAGAAGACACTGGCCTGACCTTGCGCGAGATCAGCGACCGGGTGGCATTGGTGCCCAGCACAGTCCTGCGGCTCTTGGCCTCGCTCATCCATGCGGGTTTTGTGCAACGTCATGCCGATGCCCGCTACACGCTCGGGCCCGCTACAGCGCAACTGCATCGCGTATACGCCGCCTCGTTCAGCCTGCAGGACGTCGTCCTCCCCACCCTGCGCGCGCTGGTTGATCAAACGCTGGAAAGCGCGTCTTTTCATGTGCGCCAGGGCGATCAACGGCTATTGCTTTATCGCGTCAACTCGCCTCAACCCCTGTCGGATCAAAGCCGCGCGGGCGATTTGCTGCCGCTGGACAAAGGCACGGGTGGGCACGTATTGCAGGCGTTTTCCGGTGCGCCAGGCGCTCACTATGAGCGTATTCGACAAGATGGCTATATGAGTCTGCCCGTCAGCGATCGCTCGCGTGACCTGGCGGGGATATCTGCGCCCGTGTTCTATCCAGGCGGAGAGCTCGCCGGTGCATTGACGCTGACCATGCCGGCACATCGTTTTCGCAAGACCCACGTTCCTGTGTTGCGGCGTGCCGCCAAAGCGCTGACAGAGGCACTTGGCGGATAATTCGCCCGCAGCTTGGGGGCACGCCTCTGTTCCTGCTTGCAGGGGTTTCTTGGAGCAACGAATGAATCTGGCCTTCTTCGCTACCTTGAACGCTGTCATCAAGTACGGCAGTTTTGCCCGCGCGGCGCTGGAGGTGAATCTGTCGCCCAGCACGGTGAGCCTGCAGATGAAGCGTCTCGAGGAATACTACGGACAACCGTTATTTGATCGCAGCGCATCGACCATCAAGCCCACTCCCCTGGCTCATGAGGTGGCCGGCCTGATCAGCGGTACGCTGGAACAAATGGAATCGTTGCGGCGGCGCGGGTCCTCCGTGATCGAGGGCTGCGTTGCGCTGGGCGCCATCGAGAGCATGCAGGCCCATATCCTGCCCGAGGCCATGCGATATCTGCGCGAGCATAGCCCTCGGCTCACGGTCAGGCCCGTACGGGATACGAGCCACGACCTGTTGAACGGCCTGAAAGAAGGCACGATTGATGCGGCCATTGTGGCGTTTGCCGACGATGAACGTAACAAGCGGCTGGATTGGTATCCGCTCTTGCAAGAGGAAATGGTGCTGGTTGCGCCAAAGGACGTGGCGCAAGACAACGCTGCAGCCATCTTGCAGGCTCATGACCTGATCCGCTATGGACGGGGGTCCAATATTGCTGTGGCCATCGATCGGTACTTGGCAGCGTCGGGCAACACGGCCCGCGGGACGCTGGAAATGGATTCCACGCATGCCATTCTCGCCATGGTTTCGGCGGGGCTCGGGGTCTCCATTCTGGCCTGGCCTGACCGTCGCGCCTTTGTCGGTTATCCGGTACGCGAGGTACGGCTGGGTGAACACGCCCCGCGGATGCATTTCTCGCTCGTGACCCGCCGCGGCGAGACCTCTGACCGCGTGCTATCGGTCATAAAAGATGCGGTCGTCCGCGCCGCCAATGTCGCAGCGGGCCGCAATCGCTGGCTCTAACGTCTCGCACGGCATTCGATTTTCCTCATTTGCAAGTGTGAAATCCTCGCTGGAGGCTGGCTCGCCTCGTCCCTAGAATGATCGGCAGCAGTTTTCAAGAGCCGGACGGCGGCTGGTCGCACACCAGCGCCATACCGGCACGGAACAATCCGTACAAGGGGAAAACATGACTGTTCTGTTCAAACGCGTGGCTCTCGCTGCGATGAGTATCACCATGCTGTCGGCCGCATCCGCCGTCAACGCGGACACCTATCCCAGCAAACCCATTACATTCGTTGTCGGATATCCGCCAGGCGGCGCCAGCGACGTCATCACACGCCTGATTGCCGGCCACATGCAGACGGCTCTGAAGCAACCGGTCATTATCAAGAACCAACCCGGCGTCAATGGAAATATCGCCACCGAAGAGGTCGCGAAAGCGCCGGCCGACGGCTATACCCTGCTGTTGGGAACCATCGCCAACGCCATTAACGCCAGCCTGCTGAAGAACATTCATCACGACGTGAACAAGGACTTCATTCCCGTCGTACAGTTCATGTCCTCGCCCAGCGTGCTCGTCGTCACCGCCAAGCTGCCGGTAAAAACCGTGGATGAGCTGGTGGCGCTCGCCAAAGAAAAGCCGGGAGCGCTGAGCTATGCCTCGACGGGGTCCGGCAGTTCTCCCCATTTGGCAGGCGAATTATTCAAACTGCGCACGGGCACCGATCTATTGCATGTCCCCTACAAGGGGGCTGCGCCCGCCTTGACCGACGTCATTGCCGGACACGTCCAGACAGGCTTCAAGACAGCATTGTCTGCGTTGCCCAGCATGCAGGACGGCAGTATCAGGCCGCTGGCGGTGGCTGACAAACAGCGCATGCCCGATCTGCCTGACGTTCCTACGATGGCCGAGGCCGGCTATCCCGATTTCGAGGTGCTGTCCTGGAATGGCATCTTTGTGCCGGCCGGCACGCCGCCCGAGGTGGTGCAACGATTGAATGCCACGGTCAACGAGATCCTCAAAAACCCCGAGATCGATAAACGTATCCGCGGCATGGCCGGCCGTCCTGGCGGAGGCACGCCGGAAGAATTCCGCGCCCTGGTGCAGTCGGAAACCGAAAAATGGGGCGAAGTCATTCGCAAGAACGACATCACACAACAGTGATCTACGCCCAGGCAATACCGCAAACAACGCAGTCAGGAGCAATGGATGGACAAGCTGGAAAAATGGCGTGGCTACGTGCCGGACGCAGAGTTGGAAACCTATCGTAAAGGGGGATTCGCCAATCGCCTGGGCATCGGCAAGCGGCCGGCGCTCGTGAATATCGATACCACGCATATGTTCGTGGATCCCTCCTATTCGTTCTGCGGCGCGGCCATGCCCGAACTGATGTCCGCACTGGAACGCATCACCGCCCTATTTCGCCAGTTGAATCTGCCGATCTACTACACCCGCCGCGATGATCGTTCCCTGCCGTCATACCGCGGTGCGTGGAACTGGAAACTGGCCAAGCCCGACGATGTGCAATTCGTCGCGGACCCCAAGGCAGATGAATGGCCCGAGGCATATGGCCCTCGGCCAGGCGATCGCGTCGTCATGAAAAACAAGCCATCGGGATTCTTCGGCACCATGCTGGCAGATTTTCTACGCTATGACGAAGTCGATACCGTGATCATGGTGGGGATTTCCACCTCTGGTTGCGTGCGCGCATCGGCCGTGGATGCGTTCTCGCACAATTTTCGAGTCGTTCTGGTAGATGATGCTTGCGGCGATCGCAGTCCGCAGGCACACAAGGCGAATATGTTCGACCTGGACATGAAATTCGCAGACGTCGAGTCATTGGATTACGTCCACGATGCATTGGTGGCGAAGTTTGGTTGATCGCGATTAACCGATTATTGTCTAGCCACAAAAAAGCGCTGATCGAACATATCGATCAGCGCTTTTTTTTGCCACTGGGCTGCCATGCCCCTCGGGGGCAACAAGCCGCAGGCGCAGCATGGGGGGGATTTTATATCCCGAGCTGATTGCCGGTTGGATTCGGCACTATGTTGATTCACGCACCGGTCAACAGCAATCAGCACTTAAGCCATTATTTCTCGACTTTCTTGCGCGCTGAGGCCGCCAGTTTCTCGTACAGCACGAGCTCCCGATCGATGGTCTTTGCAAAATCTGCCGGCGTATCCTGCAGCACCGGCATCATTCCCATTTCCAGGACTTGCTTTTTAAAATCCTCGGATATCACCAGCTTGTCCAGCGAAGCCTTCAGGGTATCGATGACCGCCTGAGGCGTGCCGGCCGGCATCAATAATCCCGTCCAGGAATCAAAGCGGAAGTCCGGCATGCCCGACTCAGCGAACGTCGGCGTATCCGGTAATAGCGCATAGCGTTCGGGTGATGCCACCGCCAATACTCGGACCTTGCCACTCTTGATGTGCGGCAGGACGGACCCCAATGTCGCAAACGACATGTCGACGTGCCCGGCAATCAAGTCCACCATCGCCGCTGCCGCACCCTTGTACGGTACGGGCGTGATTTGGGTGTTGGTCAACTGCGTGAACAGCTCCACAGCCAGCAATGGCGATGCGCCTTGCGCGGCCGCGTTGTATTTGTTTGGCGCCTGGCGCACTGCCTCGACAAACTCGCTGAAATTCTTGGCCGGAAAGTCATTACGCACCACCAATACCGTCGGCGCAATCGCCACTGTGCGTACCGGCATCAGGTCTTTGCGGCTGTCTACATCCAATCCCTCGGTCATCCACGGATTGATCGTCAGGTTCAGGCTGGCCACCAATCCCGTATAGCCATCGGGCCGAGCGCGAGCCGCGGCCTTGGTGCCGATATTGCCGCCCGCACCGCCCTTGTTTTCAACGATGAATTTCTCGCCCAGATCCGATCCCAGATGTTGGGCAATCAATCGCGCGATCAGGTCCGTCGGTCCCCCTGCTGGGAAGCCTACAACCAAATTGACCGGTTGGCTCGGGTAGGTGTTTGCCATGACGGCGGGCGCGGCCATCATGCCCAGACACAGCGGAATCAAGGCGACACGCCGCAAAAGAGTCGAAAGCTTCATGGTTGCGGCTCCCTCAGAAAACAAACAGAGCGTTGTGACGCGTATAAGCTGACGCGTCATCAAGTGTGTGAGATATAACGTCGCGAATGCACTGCATGATTTTCCTCTTGAATCGTTATCGTGCCGGGAAATATTCAGCCGTGCTCTTCCGGCAGCAGAACACGTGGTGTGGTTCACAGATGGCTAAGGATCATGTTTGTCCAGTGCCTGCTTGCACCTCGATGTCGTGCCGGCGTCCCGTCATGGGCTGGACGGTCTTATCCGCCACTCTCGGGATATCGCGACCCGCCGCTAATGCACGACGCAGGTTCGCCGCGGCGCGTGACAGCTCTTCTCCCACAGGCGGCGTCTGACCGCATTCCTGCCAGATAATGCGTACTGCCGACTCCAACGCGGCAAATTCGAATTCGGATGTAGACATAATCAGACCGGGCTGTGTGCCGAAGAAGTTTATCGAGATACCACCTGCGCGCGCCTGGGCTGCGGGGTAAAGTGGCGTTCTACTGCGCGGGCGGTACGCATCAAGCGCGCCTCCTGCAGAAATCCCGCGGCCAATTGAACGGCGACAGGCAGCCCGTTGTCGTCAAAACCCGCAGGCACGGACACGGCAGGATGCCCCGTCAATGAAAACGGGCTGCCTGCCGAGCGCGCGGTAAAGTCGATCACGGCCTGCTCGTCGGTGAGTGCCGGCGCAACGCGATCCGTCATGGGCAACAACAGCACATCGACATCGCCAAATAACGCATCCATACGCGCCACCAGCTCGCGCCGCTGCCGCAATGCCGCGAGGTAATCGGCCGCACGCATATACATGCCGATTTCCAGCTTTTCACGCAAAGCGCGGCCCATCAGGGTGCGATGTTCCAGATAGTCTTGCTCGTGAATCGAAAAGCTTTCGCTGCGGTTGATGGGCAATGCAATCGCCCGAAAATCGGCTGGCGCAAGCGGCAGTTGGATGTCGCGTACTTGCGCGCCCTGGTCGCGCAGCATGTCGCAGGCTTGATTCAAGGCCTCGTCGATGGCGGGCTCTACGCTATCGGCCGGGTCCAGGCGGCGTACCACCCCCACTCTCAGGCCTGCTACGCCGTCATTCAACGTAGGCAATAGCGGTTGCACGCCACAAGCCAGACTGGCCGGATCGGCGGCATCATGCCCCGCAATGGCCTCATATACGAGACACGCGTCTTCGACCGTCAACGCCAGAGGACCGGGTCCATCAAAGCTCCAGCAATTCGGCATCACACCATGGCGACTGATACGGCCAAAGGTGGGCTTCAGACCGACGACACCGCACGCGGCGGCGGGCAATCGCACCGACCCGCCTGTATCGGTACCGATCGCAAAACACGCCGTACCGGCAGCCACCGCCGCGCCGGAACCACTGGACGATCCGCCGGTGAAGTGACGAGGATTCCACGGGTTGCAAGCCGGTGGGTTCTCCAGATCGAAGTGCACGGCGCCAGTCCCCGTGCCGTACTCCCACGTGTTCAGCTTTCCCACCAGGATGGCGCCGGCTGCCTGCAGCCGTGCGACCAAGGTCGCGTGCAGCGACGGATCGTGACGCTGGGGCACTCTCGATCCGGCGGTCGTTGCCAGCCCTTTGGTGTAGATGTTGTCCTTGACGGCAAAAGGGATTCCATCCAACGGGCCGATACGCCGCCCCTCGCGGGCTCGTGCCGAGGCCGCCTCGGCCGCCGCCAGTGCCGACTCCCAATCATGGCGCAGATAGGAATAAATGACGCCGTCCACCGCCTGAATACGATCCAGGACCGCTTGCAGGAGGTCCGTTGATCGCAACTGTCCGCTGGCCAATAAAGCGCTGGCCTGGGCAATAGACAGCGCGGCCGGATCATCCGAGGAAAGGAAATTCAAACTCATATGTTTGTATAAAACAATCGTTTCAAATTAATGTTTAAATTATCATGTCGAGCAATCCCATGGCGCAAGACGTTTTTCCTCCGGGGAAACCCGAGTACGCCAAATATGGGGAACAGCCCCCGGACTGGACACCATGCAAGAATTCGCAGACACGGATAGCCGTAACAGCCCCAAACGCCAGGCCATCCTGGCCGCCGCCAAAGAGTTGGTGGCACGGAAAGGTCCAAACGGCACGACCGTGCGCGACATCACCGCCGCCTCGGGCGCCAATGGCGCCGCGGTGAACTATTACTTTCAATCGAAAGACGGGCTGGTGAACCTGGCTCACCGGGAGATCACGGGGGAAGTCAACCGCGAGCGTTTGGCCAGGCTCGATGCCTATGAGTCCAATGCCGCCGGACAGGCACTGGCGCCGCGCGACATCCTGGCGGCGCTGATCGAGCCTATCCTCACGATGTCGCGCTCAGCGGACGGCGGCAGCCTATATGTCCGCAGTGTGTTCCAGATGCGTATTGACGCGCGCACTGGCTACCATACCTTCGATATCAATCAGCACGTGGCGCGCCGCTTTATGGACGCGATTGCCAAGGCATTCCCGCAGCTCAACCGGGAAGCCGTGATTTGGCATTATGAATTCGCGCGCGGGTCAGCGATTCATATGCTGGCCAATCTGGACCCGGTCTCGCGCCGGTTTGAGTTATTGGCGAAAGAACCCGACCAGAAGCTGCCCGAGGCGCCTGCCTACGCGTTGGATCAAAAGCAGATTGATCGGGTCATCGCGATGATTCTGGCGGGGTTTGGCCAGCCGCTGGAGTGAGCCCGCGGCACTGACAAATCCAGACTCGAAGCCGTGTTTCTCGAGGCTGGTACGGGTCTCTGGTGAATTGGCGGAGGCTTGTATGGCCTCACGATTTCGGCAAAATGAACTCCACCCGGCGGTTTTGCGCGCGTCCGTCGGGATTGTCGGCCCCCTGGATCTCGTTGGGCGCGACCGGTTCAGACTCGCCACGTCCTTCCGCTTTCATGCGAGAGGCCTTGACACCGTTCTGCGTCAAGTATTTGACGACGGTCTTTGCCCTATCCAACGATAGCTTCTGGTTGTAGGTGTCAGCGCCACGCGCATCGGTATGACCGACGACTTTGACGGACTGCTTCGGCGTCTCGTTAAGCTTTTTGGCGACCTCGGCCAAGGTGTCTTGCGCCTGGCCGGACAATTCGGCGCTATCGAACTCAAACAGCACATCGCTCGCCACCGCAATGACCACACTATCGGCGGTCTCATGCACCGTGATACCTTTGGTGGCCTCTTGAGCGTCCATGTCGCGGATATTGACCTGCAAATCCCGGATATCGGAAACCAGCGGCCGAATCTCCGCCACGGTGTCCGCGCTCTGAGCCTCAACGTGAGCGGACAGGCTCATAGCCATCGCGATCAGCGCGATGTTAAGAACTTTTGCCATGATGCTTACTCGGCAGGCACGGCAAAAGGGCCCAGCGGTTCGACACCGGAGAGATAAAGCGTCACCTTCTGTCCCGCCGGCGGGGCCGGGAATACGCCGCTCCACGTTGCTAGCAACGGGCCGCTGCCACGCAGAGACACAGCGTTAGGAGCAAGCGGTACGCCTTTGGAATCCTTCAGCAGCAGATATTTCTTGTCACCGGAAAGCAGATAAAAACTGTTCTCATAGGTCTGGTCCGTGATGCCGGTATAGAGGACTTGCGACACCGACTTCCCCTCCTGCGTCGGCTTGAATCGGACTTTGATGGTCAGCTTGTCTCCGTCCCGAATGACGCCACTCACCTCGGCCATCGCGTTCCCGGTTGAAATCAGGCCGGTGGCCAACGGCTCATTGGCAGCGCCTTGTGCATATGTCATGGGTGACGCCAAGAACACAAGTGAAACGGTGGCAGCGACGACGGTAGCGCGGATATAGTTCATGTTGGGCCGACCTTCCTGACTGTATTCGGAATGGAATCGACGATCCTAGAATAGATCCCTGTTCTGCGCTATGAACTGCATCTGTAAAGACGTAGGGAATTGTTAGCAGGTGTCTACAACCATGGGCGCTGTACTCCGATAATCGTGATCACTTCAGTGCAGCGAGAATCGCCGGCACGCTCAATACCGCGGTGTAAAACCCCATACATTGCACACCCACTCCGAATCCCAGTGCGCGATTGAGGAATCCGCCGATCACGCCCATGGTGAGCGTCACCAGCAAGCCAGTCATTCCGCCTTCCCAGATGCCGATCACGACCACCAGCCCCACAAAACCCGCGATGATGGCCTCGTGGCACACGCGGCTCATCACGAATTTTGCTGCACGATGCGCGAAACGAATGGCAAAGGGATAAGCAATCAAGCAGGCAATCGCGACTGCCAGCAAGCCGTATCCCAGGAATTCCCAGACGTTCATCATGCTGTGCAGATTGTTGATCTGTCCGGTTGCCGTATCGATGGTGAAACGCGGCGGCGCGTTAAATAGGGGCGCGGCTGGCCCCACCGCGACGGGGCTCAATGGCAAACCGAACGCAATCAACGGGATCAGGGTCTCTGCAATGTAGGTCGCCTCGGTGACGCCATTGCGCACGGAGATCATGGAGGTCAGCCGATGGTAGGCCTGCTTGGCGCGGGTCGCTACCATTTCTCCCATGATGACCGTCATGGCCACCGGGCTGAAAACAAAGGTCGCGCTCGACACCACTGCGGCCGCCGTCGTCCAGCGCGTCTGGGTGCTATCGAGCACCTTCAGCGGATTGGGCAGATAGCCTCCCGAGGACTGCATATCCGGCGCCAGCGAGACGGTTCGGTAATCACTGCGCCGCATTTTGGCGCGTTCCACCGGGGACATCAGCCGTACCAGGTCGGCAATCAGCGGCCCGACGGCAATACCGAGGAAATAGCTGACGTTGACACTAGTACCCTGCGCTGTGGTGAACGACCGCAATGCGGCGATCACCATGACGAACGGTACCAGTGCAATCACCGACGCCATGCGCCCTGGAGAAAAATACGCAATGACAATCGACGCACACAGGAATATCCACGGCGACCAAGCTTTGATGACATCAGCATACGGGCTGAGAATGACGGCGAACAGCACCGCCAAGGGCAGCGACACGAAAGCCGCCACGGCAGCACCAGAGACCATTTTGCGAACGGCGATGTGCGGAACGCCCAGAGCCCGCAGCAAATTGGCTTCACGCATCAATGGCATGGCCATCGTATCGCCGGGGATGCCCAGCAATGCCGTCGGAATGGCATGCGCCATATGTTTCGCCACCGCTGCTGCCATGAAAAACGCGAATACGCCTTCCGGAGGAGCCCCCAGCAACACCACGAGCAAGGTCAAGGGTGCAATAGTTGCTGTTTCGTCACTGCCTGAAACCAAGCCGATTGCCGTAAAAATCACGGCACCCAGCAAGGAGTAGACGAGCGGAACCAATAGCATGGAAGAAAAGAAATCCATGATCAGGCCTTTTGATAGTTGCCGGTGGATGCGCTGCCTGGCTGTGTAGGCGAACGGGGAATTTGCTGCCGAGACGATACGCCGTCGAGAGCCTGAGCCTCCTGTTGCTCGGCATCGAGAAATAGCTGGTACAAGCCCAACGCCTTCATTTCCTCAATGGTGGCCGCTGGCGCCAGGCTGAGCTTGCCCAAACCGCCCACATCGAGTTTCAACTCGTCGATAGCATCCTGGCGGGTACTGGACTGCGAAATTTCTTGAACGATATGACGCTTCGGTTTGAATAGACGTGCACATATCATTGCACTGAGCAAGCACGCCAGCAAACCCACCAGCATGGCATAGGCACGTGCCACCTCGGCCGGTTCGATCCATCGTTGAAAAAGCGTACTGGCTGCCAAAAACGCACCCGCGCTCAAAGGAATACTCAACAGCAGCGAACGGCCCAGGTGGCGAGTGTCTACGGTATCGCTCCACACCTCGGCGAGATAGCGAGCATCGTCTGGCACAACATCGTTGATGCCTTCTACCCTTTGAGCGCTGGAAACATTCGAGCTCATCAGCGCGCCTCCTCATTCTGGCCCACACGCAGCGCACTCCCGTCGTTGTGCCCGAATTGATCCTGCACGCAGTACTGCTCGACGTTTTTATAAAACCGATCGTAGGGCATCAAGCTATTCAAGATTCCCTCATCAAAGCAGTATTCCTGCAACTTGGTCGCATCCTGCCCTTTATGAAAGGCCTCGCAGACCTGCCGGACCGCTTTGGCCGCCGCGAAGATAGTCAAAGGCCAATACACCGCCATATTGGCCCCCGCGGCTGTTTCCTCGGCAAGCGAGTCCTGGAAATCCACACTCGTCGTCACCAGCGGACCGTTGATACGCGCGCGAAACGCCTTGAGCGACTTGATTGAGCCTTTGAAAACGATAAAACCCGCGTCTGCCCCGGCAGCCAGATAGGCGTTGATGCGACGTACGGCGTCCTCCATATCGTCATTCAGATACAGCGCATCGGTGCGTGCAATGATCATGAAATTTTTATCGACGCGCGCATCGCAGCATGCGCGAATGCGTTCGCACATGACATCCGTGTCCAACAACACCGCCTGATGTGTCGTGTGCTTGCCAAACACGGTGTCTTCGATATGGATACCAGAAGCACCCGCTGATTCGAACTCGTGCACCGTGCGCCAGATATTGGCCGCGTGATACCAGCCTGTATCCGCATCGCACACAATTGGAATGGATGTTTCTTTGGCGATATCGCGCGCCAAACTCAACAAGTCGTGCAATTGCACGAGGCCAACGTCCGGTAATGCACCACGGCTGGCGCCCGTCACCAGGCTGCCGGTATAGACGACCGGAAACCCTGTCGACTCGACGATCTTGGCACTCAATACGTCATAGGCGCCCATCAGCGGGGTGCAAGCCTCTTGCGCCAACAGCTCACGCAGGCGGATTCGCTTTTCATACATGTTCATTGTGTTTCCCTCATTTCATGTACATCCCGCCATTGACGTCCATCGTCGTCCCCGTGACGTACGCGGCGTCATCGCTGGCCAGATACAACGCAGCGGCGGCGATATCATGGACTTCGCCATAGCGCCGCAAAGGAATGCCGTCTTTGACCGAGGGCGGATACTGCAAGACATCGGTCATCGCAGTCTGAATGGCGCCAGGCGCAATGGCATTGACCGTAACGCCATGCGGGCCCAGCTGTTTGGCCATGGCCTTGGTCAGGCACAGGACGGCGGCTTTGGTCACGGAGTAAGTAATTTCGGCGCTGACGCCGCCGACCTCGCCGGCCACCGATGCCATGTAGATGATCCGGCCGTGCTGGCGCTGTTTCGCCATAGGTGCATAGGCTTGCGTCGCATATACACACCCCATCAGATTGACGTCGATCACCTGCCGCCATTGCTCTGGCGTAATGTCTTCGATAGGCCGCGCGGGTCGCACGATGCCGGCGTTGCAGACCAGCACATCGACCTGACCGAACTTTTCTTGCGCCAACGCCAACATGGCCTGATTGTCGGTTGCCGATGCGACATCCGTACGAATGGCATGAGCAGCGTTGCCGTACTGTGCCGAAATCTCCTCGGCGGCGGTACGCGCACCGTCTCCGTCTATATCTGCGAGTACGACAGAGGCGCCTTCACGAGCATAGATCTCGGCAATGCCTCTCCCTATTCCACGTGAGGCACCCGTCACGACGGCCACCTTGCCTTCCAACTTCAATGGGGATAGACGCATCCCGATCTCCTTTCTTATTCATGCTGCCCACCGAAAACAGGATTCGACTGCGGGCCTTATGGGGCGCTAGTGTAGGGGGAGATTCAGGAGACTGTCTGGTACAGTTAGGCAATTATTTCCCAGTACCGTACCAATAGAAGGCTTGGTACAGTTGCAGGCCGGCCCTTATGTCCAAAGTCCATTACGTCGTGCAGAGCATTCTTGCCCGCATCCAGACCGGTGCGCTTGCGCCAGGCGAGCGTCTGCGTTCGTTACGCGAAGAAGCGCAGGTCATGGGGATATCAAAGAACACGATCGTCGAGGCCTACCTGCGTCTGGTTGCCCAGGGCATACTGCATTCAAAGCCCGGCTCAGGCTACTACGTGGTCAGAACCGCGCCACGGCGGCAGCAGATACCCGTATTGCCGTTTGCCGGCATCACCGACGGCGAAGCCCTGCTGACCGAGCAGCTCGAACGTCGCTTGCCAATACGCCCCGGCGACGGCCGGCTGCCACCCGAATGGCTGGGAGACTCCAAGCTGCGCAGCAGCCTGTCTTCGATAAAGCTGCTGTCATCGGATGCCTACAACTACAACAGCGCCTGGGGCTACCTGCCGCTGCGTGAGCGGTTATGCGGGGCCCTGGCGGAGCGCGGCATTACCGTACAGCCCGACCGCCTGCTGATGACGCAAGGCGCGAACCATGCCATGGACCTGGTGATACGAGGCTATGTCCAACCCGGGGATGCCGTCCTAGTCGAGGAGCCGGGTTATTACCCGCTGTTTTCCAAATTGAATTTGGCCCGCGCCCGTATCGTTGGTGTTAAACGCAACCAGGACGGGCCATGCCTGGACGACTTGCAAGAAAAGGCCCGCATCAGCGGGGCTCGCCTGTTCTTCACGCAGCCCCTGGCGCACAACCCTACCGGCGGGTCCATGACACTGGGCAATGCCTACGGGGTGCTACGCGTCGCAGAGAACCATGACTTATTGGTCGTCGAAGACGATCCCTTTGCCGACATCCTGCCCTATACCCTGCCCCGCCTGGCTGCGCTGGACCAGCTGCAACGCGTGATTTATATCGGCTCCTTTTCCAAGACCTTGGCAGGCAGTTTCCGGGTCGGTTACGTCGCCGCATCAAAGGCCCATGCTACCGAGTTGAGCCGGCTACTGGTGGCGACCTTGGTATCGACATCGGCTCACAATGAGCGGCTGGTCTTTTCGCTGATCGACCAAGGCCAGTACCTGCGCCATCTGCGTGCGTTGCGCACGCATGTCAGCCAATCCACGGAATGCGTGCGTCGTGCATTGGAATCTATCGGTTTGACTGTGCCTCACACCATGGAAGGCGGATTCTATTTATGGGTCCGCGTGCCGCCTGCATTGGCAGATGCCCGTGCCGTCAGCCATGCGGCGGCCCACGGGATATTTATTGCGCCATCAATGGCGTTTGCCGCAGGAACACCGCTCGAAAGCGCCATGCGCGTCAATGTGGCCCATGGCGCCAATCCCCTGTTTTTGCAGTGGCTGCAGAACTACGCAAAGGAGTGCGGAGTGGGATTGCCCTCTGCCTGAGACTAGGCCTGTTCCGGCACCCCGAGCAGTTCGGCGTAATCGTCAAAAGCCAGAGCCTGTGGATACTCATGTACCAGCTCGCCGCCATACCCCGAGCGGAACCACAAGAACGGCACCCCTGCGTTGTTCGCGCTCATCGCGTCCACGTGAGTGTCACCCACATACGCACCCTGCGCAGGAGCGACACCCATGGCCTCGAAGGCCTTCAGCAATGGCTCAGCGTCCGGCTTGGGACGGCTGACCGAGTCACTGCCCAGTACTACCGAGAAATACGGCGTCAGGCCTTTTTGTTCCAATGCTTTCAAGGCCGAAGCGTGCAGTTTATTGGTGCATATGGCCAGTTTCACGCCGCGCGATTGGCAATCCTCCAGGAAATCGATCACCCCCGGATACGGTTGCGAATTGCGGTGAGCCAAGTAGGCGTAGTGCTTGGTATAGGCCTTTATCACCGCATCCAACTCGGACAACGGCACGTTCCTGTCCTGCATGACGGCCACCAGCACTGCGGGAAACGCCCCATGCAGATTCGGCATGAGGTAATCCTCTGGCAGCTCGCCGTGGCCACAATCGCGTAGTGCCACGCTGACGGATGCGCGGATGTCGTGCATCGTGTCGAGCAATGTGCCGTCCAGGTCGAAAGCGATGGCTTTGCAGTCAGCGAGCAAAAAAGGTGCGGTCATGGCGGGATATTCAGGCAAATGAAAGTTAAACGTGTAGGCCGATTGAAACACGTCTACAAGACGAGCGCATTGCACGGGCGTAACCCGCGATGAGGTGTCATGCCGGCTCGTGAGGCTGAGGACCAGGGCAGGCGCCCTTCCCAGCGCTATTTTTCGCCCAACTGCTGCGCCAGCTCGTGGACTTGCGCGGCCTCCATGGCCATGATGTCCTCGAGCAGATGGCGCGTGACGGGATCTTTTTCACCCAGGTAATCGACCATCTCGCGATAACCCGCGACCGCTATCCGTTCGGTAGCCAGGTTCTCGTTGAGCATGTCGGTCAGGGTAACGCCCTCTACATACTCGGATTGGCTGACATGGATCAGATGCTCGGTCGAGGCGAGCGATCCGCCGTCCAACTGTGCGATACGTTGCAGCAAGCGCTGGGCATGGTTGTGGGCATCTGCTGCATGGCGTTCCAGTTCCTCTGCGACCGCGGGCGCGTCCAGGCCGCGAGCCAACACCGCCTGACTCTGGCAACGCTGCGCGCACATGACTTCCATGGACAAGGCCTCGTTCAACATCCGCAGCGCCACTGCCCGGTCCGCAGAGGACAGCTCCTCGGCGGCAGGACTGACGGCGCACAATGCGGCATCACGGGGCGAAACAACGTCCGGTGACGCAAGGTTCGACTGCTGAACTAGGATGGAATGATCCATTTTTTCTCCTGAGTCAGACTGGCGGATAAGCGCCCTGCCCAACCATAGGCGCAGGGGATACCCATAATCCAACTGACGCAGGCAGTGTATCGAGGCACGAGCCCGTATTCTGTATCGAAACCCTGTTGCGTTGCAACAAATATCTAGCGGAACCCTTCGGTTCGTTACATGCTCGCCCAATACATGTCTTTCCCGGCTCCTATATCCGTGAGGCGCCTTTACCTATCCCGGCGGATTCTCGGCGACGCATCTCGTCACATAGCCATCCGGAATGAATAAAAATGGAATAACCATATCCACAGCCCTCCCCTCCGGCTGAACACGCCCAGTCAGGCGCTGGCCAAAGAACTGCTGCATACCGGCTCTTTTTGAGATTCAGCCAAAAAATAGGCCACCGTGCGAGCGATGCCGTCGGCAGGGCTTACCTTGGGATGCCATCCCAGACAGTGTTGGGCCAGCGAAATGTCGGGACACCGATGGGCCGGATCATCGACTGGCAGATCCTGATGCGCAAGCGGCACTTGTGCCCCTGTTGACGCCAGCACGAGATCCGCAATGTCCAGCATCGAGAGCTCCACGGGGTTGCCCAGGTTGACGGGTTGCGAGATCTCTGCCGGGCTCTCCATCAGACGCACCAGGCCATCAATCAAATCATCGACATAACAGAGCGATCGCGTCTGGGTACCATCCCCGTAGATAGTCAGCGGCTTGCCCGCCAATGCCTGGCTAATGAAATTGGAGACCACCCGGCCATCATTCGGCGACATCTTTGGGCCATAGGTATTAAAGATCCGCGCGATCCTGATCTCTACGCCCTCTCGGTGTTCATATTCCATAAACAGCGTTTCGGCGCAGCGTTTCCCTTCGTCGTAGCACGCCCGTGGACCAACCGGGTTCACATGCCCCCAATAGCCCTCGCGCTGTGGATGTTGCAAGGGATCGCCATACACCTCGCTCGTAGAGGCTTGCAAAACCCTTGCACCAGTACGGCGTCCGAGTTCCAGCAACTGCATGGCTCCCAGCAGGCATGTTCGCAGCGTTCTTAACGGATCAGCCTGATACTGCGCCGGCGAAGCCGGACACGCCAGGTTATAAATGCGTGTCACACCCAGATCGCCCAAGGGTTCGACCACATCGTGACGCAGCACAGTAAACCGGGGATGATCGGCCAGCGCCGCCAGATTGCTGGCACGTCCCGTCTGGAAGTTGTCCACGCATATGACTTCCCATCCATCCACCAGCAGCCGCGTGCATAGATGAGAGCCCAAAAAGCCTGCACCGCCTGCCACCAAAGCGCGACCCGTTTCTGCTATATCGTTTTTCATCGGTGCTCCGTCACTGTATCGAATACGTTGAGCCATTCGGCGATATAGCGCTCCATGCCAAACCGCTGCAGCGCTTTTTCCCGTGCTGCCCTGCCCCATGTGCGGGCCAATTCAGGGTCGACGATCAGCTCGCGCGCCACCTCAATCAATCGTTCCAGCCGCGTATCGACATAGCCTTCTTTTCCGTTGGTGATCACCGTGGGCAGCTCCGTCGTGGCATACCCCACGACGGGAAGGCCGCACAGCATCGCCTCGACGAGCGACAAGCCGAGACTGGCGTAACGGATCGGGCTGAAGAAATAACGATAGCGAGCCATGTGGGCTGCGACTTCGAGATTGGGAATCTCACCCAGACCACCCAATGCCTCGGCGTCCATGCCGATCAATTCCAAAGGGGTATGCAAACGCATATGCTCGAAAATATCCCGCCCTATACGCCGGCCACGACGAGCCAGATGATTGACGACGACGATTCCTCGCGCCAGGCTGCCGTCGTACGCGACCTGAGGATCAGGTACCGCGTGTTCCACGATCCTGACAGGCATGCCGCCACTGTTCCACATCACTGCATTGAAAGGCGTGACGTGGACCGTCAGGCCCCGTGGGTGGCGAAACGGATGCTGCGTATCCGTAGGATGCGGCTCCGGGGGATTGTGTTCCAGATAGATGCTGGGTAGCGCGCGCTGTTGATCGGTCAGCAAAAGGCGCGCGTCTTCGATATTCTGCCGGGACTGATACAGGATGCAGTCGAACTGCAAGTGCCGCAACTGCTCCGCCGGCACCTGGGTGAGATTACTGCCCCATGGGATCCGATTGCCCAGCGCACCATAGCCCGGCATGGCGTGATCCAGGCCCGGCACCACGAAATCATGAGGGACATGATGCAACGCGTAGAGATAATTGCCATGGACATGCCAGGTCAAAATACGCAAACGGCGCGAGGGCTCGCGAGGGGGAACTGTCATCATGCTGTCACCTTCTCGCCCGCATAGAGCTGACCCCTCGCCGCCGCCAACACTTCGGGCACGGTCACCTGTAGCGCACAAGGGTGTCCAATCGGACACACGGGGTGCGCGCAAGGACGGCATGGCACCTCTGCGGACAGCACACGATGCCGCTTGCGGTTCAGCGGCGCCCAGCGGCGTGTGTCGCTGCCGCAGGCCACCACGACGCTGGCAGCCTGCATCGCGGCTGCGATATGGGATATCCCCGTATCGTTGCAAACCAGCAAGCGACTCACCCGCACCAGCGCCGCCAGACTGCCCAAGTTGGTCTGGCCCGATAGGTCTGCCAGCGGGATCTGAGCCAGCCGCTGCAGCTCAGCAGTCATTGCGCGTTCGCCGGAGGTGCCGGTCAATGCGACCTGCCAACCATCCTGATGCAGACCCCTTGCGATGTCTGCGAAACGCGCTAATGGCCAGCGGCGCGACGCAAGGCGAGCCCCCACATGGATGAGCACGAGCTTGCGAGGATCCAGATTCCATTGACGTATCAGGTGCGTCGCGTCCCGTTCGTCCGCGTGGGAACATGGGAACTCCAGATGCTCATCGTGTACGTTTTCCAGGCCGGCAAAACGCAGCAGCGCGAGATATCGCAGGACCTCAGGCAGATGGTCCGGCCAGACCAAGCGTGCGCCGGGCACTTGTTCATCGCTAGCCGGCACAAAGCCAACCCACTGCCGCGCGCCGAATTGACGCACTACCTCGTTGGACTGACGCCCGCTGCCATGCAGCTGCAATGCGACATCGGGTTGCCAGGATCGTATGCGTTCAAAGAACGCAGGCAACACCGCCTCGTCAGGCGGTTGCTCTGGAAAGGCCGGGTTTCCAGGGAATGGCGTCAATTCATCCACATAGGCATGGAATCTGTCGACGAACTCACGCGCGCCGGGCAATCCTGCCAAGACAATCTGCGCACGGGGAAAGGCTTGCCGCAACGCCCTGAATGCAGGGACGGCGCACAACATATCACCCAGTTGCAGCGCACGGAATACGATGATGCGATGCGGAGGATGCAGGGGATCCAGTACTGCCGTCATACCGCCGCCCTCTGGAATCGAACGAGGCCGACCACACGCCATAAAATGGACAGCAGCGGGATACATATTGAAGTAATCATCAAGTCCGCGACTGCCTGCAGCGAGCGGCGCGTGCCTCGGAGACGGCGCAGAAAGAATATGACGGTCAGCATCAACCATATCCCTGCGGCCACACCGGCCAGGGGATACTGCCCAGCGACGGCCAAGACGGCCGCCGCGAGAAACGACCCGGTCACGTACAAATAAAAGCTAGGCAGCCGATCGCGAATATGCTTGCGATAAAGAAACGGATATTTCCGCCGCAACAACATATCGAACATCACTTTTTTCTGCATTCCCAGGCCCGCCGCAAAGCGAAACGGCCTCACCGGATGCAATACGCGGGCCAAGGGCGCAGCCTGAACCGAGAATCCACGATCCAAGAGCGCAAAATGCAAATCGGAGTCCTCTCGCCAAGCCATGGTATAGCGTGTATCAAAGCCCCCGACCGTCTCTAATGCGGACCGTCGGACGAAGCAGTTGGCGGTAATAAAGGCCGAGCGGGTCAAGCCTGCCGCATCGCGTTCATAATCGCTCGGAGGATCGGGCAACGGCATTTCCGTAACACCGGTCACCGCCGCCACGCTCGCTGTCATTGCCTGTACGCCCTGCCCCAGCCAGTCCGGTGCCGGGATCGTGTCATCGTCGGTAAAGGCGATGATGCCGCCGCGCGCGTTGCGCCAGCCCATATTGCGGGCGGCGGCCGGGCCTTTCTCGCCCACCACGGCGAGATACCGTATCGCAGGTCTATCCTGTTGCGCACGTTGCCATTGACCGACCTGTCGACGCGTCGCATCACTACGCCCATCGTCGCAGACAATGATTTCATAACTATCGCGGGGAAAGTGCTGGCTGACCAACGCCCTCAGGCACCGTTCCAGCAGATCCGGACGGCGATACGTCGGCACGATCACCGACACCAGAATGGCAGGTCCAATCGTTGCGCTCATCGCGGTTTCTCAACCAGATAAGATCCAATCACCAGTGCATCCAGCGGCGACGTCCAGAAACACTCCAATGCGTCGCGCGGGCTGCACACCACAGGCTCACCCCGCGTATTGAACGAGGTATTCACCAGCACGGGCACACCGGTCCGCTTTTCGAACGCGGCCAACAGGTCGTAATAACGCGCGTTCTGGTCCCGCCGTACCGTTTGTACGCGTGCGGTTCCGTCGATATGCCTCACTGCGGGAATCTGTTTTGCGCGATGCGGCAATACGTCATAGACAAACAACATGAACGGCGCGCAGATCGACGCAGCACCACGGCCGTCGAACCATGCTGTGGCGCGATCCTCCATCACCACTGGCGCGACGGGTCTGAAGTCCTCCCGGTCTTTCAATCCGTTCAAGCGTGCTTGCATCGCGCTGTCCAATGGCGAGGCCAGAATCGATCTCGCGCCCAACGCGCGTGGACCGAATTCCATGCGCCCCTGAAACCATCCCAGTATTTTTTCCTGGGCCAGCAGTTCTGCGGCCTCCTCCGCCACATCGTCCAGCTTGCGAAACGCCAATCTCGACTGATAGAGGAACCGCTCGATTTCCTCGTCCGTATAGTCCGGGCCCAAGTAGGCATGTTCCATGGCCCATTCACGCGGACCGCCCCGGCGCTGATAATCGACATATAGCGCCGCGCCTAACGCCGTACCTGCGTCACCCGCCGCAGGCTGCACCCACACTTGTTCGAATTCGCCGTCCCGTGCGATACGCGCATTCATGACGCAGTTCAGTGCCACGCCACCCGCCATGCACAGCCGCGACGACCCGGTTTGCTTGCGCAGCCAGTGTGTCATGTGCAGTGCGGTTTCTTCCAGGACATACTGCAAGGAACTGGCAATGTCCTTGTGCCGTTCATCGAATGGCTCGCCGCGATGCCTGGCCGGGCCGAAGCGCTCAGTCAACTTCGCTGGATGCAAGGCATATCCGCCCTGATCCTCCAGACTCAGAATCTCGCGAAACTCCTTGCGATACGTCGGTTTTCCGAATGACGCCAACGCCATGACTTTGTATTCGTCAGAGGAATGCAGGAACCCCAGGTAACGGGTGACTTCCTCATACAGCAGGCCTAGCGAATGCGGCAGATCGATCTGTTTGATGCGGTGGTATTCGCCTCGTGAAAAATGGCCGAAACTCGTCGTCGTGCGTTCACCTCGGCCGTCCATGGTCAACACCGCAGCCTCGTCAAACGGCGCGGCCAGAAACGCACTCGCCTCGTGCGACAAGTGGTGATCCAGATTGACCCACCGGTCTTTAATGTGATCCAGTGTCAGGCCATCCAGCCGGGGCGACCTGAGATGATGCGGAACGCCATCCAGCAATTGCCGCGGCGCATTGACCAGATAAGACACAAACAAGGGATCCCACGGCGACTCGCCATCAGGTCCAAAACCGGCTTTCGATGGCTCCAGGGGCAGCACGATATTCGGTTCGGTGTTATCCGCCGACATCAACAGCTTTGGGTCGTAGGCATAGACGATATGATCGACCTGCCCCAGATGGGCGCCGGCTTGCGCCAGACAATAGTCGATCGCGTGATATGGCAATTGCCAGGCGGTAAACGGCACGGGGCGTTTGCCATGCTTTATCCGGGTAAAGCGCTCTTCTTCCGCGGCGGCCAACACCTGACCGTCTCGCACCAGTGCCGCGGCGCAATCGTGATAAGCGGCATTGATTCCTAAGGTAAGCATGAGACATCCTCCGCGTGACGTGAAACGACGCTGTCGTCGCGTCCATGCCCCAGCAATTCCCGTGCCGCGGCCGTGACACGGCGTGGATCTACGCCTGCGAGACAAGCATGATGGCCTTGCACACATACACTGCGATAACAGTATTTGCACGGCACATCGTGATAGACGACGCGAGCGGCGGTTTGCCACGGCGTGTGTTGTGGATTGGTCAGGGCGTAGAGGTCCACGATGGGAGTCTGCAAGGCGGCGGCAATATGCGCAGGGCCGCTGTTATTGCAGATCATGACGCCCGCGCCCTCCAGCGCAGCACCCAGTTCGCCCAGCGTCAATTGGCCGGACAGATCAATTAAACCGGGCAACAGCGCGCGATGATCGGCCAAGGCCCGCGCCAAGGCGGGATCTTCATGTCCACCCAGTAGGAGAATGCGGCGCCCTTCTCCTCGCAGCCCGACCAAGGCCTGGACCATCAATGCGGGCGGATAACGGCGCGAGGCAGCGGTGGCGCCCGCATGCACGCAAATCCAGCCCTCCGATTCGCTCACGCCCAGGTGCACGAGTTTGTGCTTGAGCGAAAGCCGATCGCCATCACGGACACGAAATGACAACCGAGTCTCTGCGCTATGCGCACCTACATGCGCGACGAGATCGAGCTGCCGTTGCACCTCATGACGGATGCCGCTTTGAGGTTCGGTATCATGTACCCAATCCGATAACAAGCGATACGGATTCTCGCGGCAGTGCGCCAGGACGCTCGGTATGCCGGCCAGATGGCACATCAGCGCTGCGGGCAAGGCACTCTGACTGAAAGAGGTAAAAATCACCGCGGCGTCGGGTCGCAACGCGCGCAGTCTGCCTATCATGTCAAGATCGTCGTCCCGGCCTGACGAGTCGTTCTTGACCCAAGCGGGATCATAGGCCAACACCGCGTCGATCTCAGGAATATGGGTCGCCACCCGGGCACCGGCAGCAGAAGCCAACAACGATAGGCGTGACGCACCAGACTCGCGCAACGCGCGCATCGCCGGGCTGCACATCAGGACATCGCCCATATTGTCCAGGCGTACACATAGGACATGCCGAGTCGCAGCCCAATCCCATGCCATGTTCAGCCTCCCTGTGCGGCGGCGTCATTTGCCATGGCATTCAACACCAGACGAGCGGCCTCATAGAGATCGGCGGCGCATCGATCAGGCTCGCGACCCGGCGTCATGCGCCATTCCGTTTCATGGCCCACGTCCAGCAGCACACTGCGGCACCCTGCCAGATGACCGGCCTGCACATCATCGAGAATGTCACCGATGAACCACGATGCCTCCAGATCCAGGCCAAGTTCCCGCGCGGCCCGTAACAGCAAGCCGGGCTGAGGCTTGCGGCAATCGCACTCGATGGCGAAGTCCGGCAGTATCCCCGACGGATCATGCGGGCACCAGTAAAAACCATCGAGCTGCGCACCCGCTGCACGGAACATCTCGGCCAACCTATCGCCCACCGCGGTCAGGGCATCGGGATGAAAGTATCCTCGAGCGATCCCTGCCTGATTGCTGATCACGACCAATGGCAGTTGAGCAGCCGCCAGGCACGACAACGCCTGAACGGCGCCCGGCGCATAGCTCATACGATCGGGATCGACGTTATAAGGCTCGTCGACAAGCACGGTGCCGTCTTTATCCAGGAATACCGCTGGCCTCAGGGCCATGATGTTTCCTTCATCGGCAACACCATCACTTCGGGCACGACGGTTTCTGGCGGCTGGGTCAAGATAAAGCGCACGGCGCGTGCGACGTTAGCGGGATCTTGCAAGGTGCCCACGTCGATGTCCGGAAATCGATCCAGCAGAAACGGCGTGCGCATGCCGCCGGCGATGACCGCGCTGACCTTCAGTCCCGCCCCGCGCAGCTCTGCATGCAAGGCATGCGACAGGCCCATCAAGCCCCATTTGCTGGCATGATAGGCGCTGGCATTCGGCCAGGCACGCCGGGCGGCCGTGGAGGCAATATTCACAATGTGCCCGCCGGGACTCAAACGATCCTTTCCCATTTTCGCCATCAGAAATGGACCCGTCAGATTGGTGCGCAGGACTCTTTCCCACACATCGGTATCCAGCGTGTCGATCGGCGCGGTCACGTCCACGCCAGCGCTGTTGACGATGGCGTCCAGCTTGCCGAACTGGCCGACCACGGTATCCAGCCCGTCGCGTACATCCACCACCACGCCGACATCCATGCCGCAGGCGATGGCCTGGGCCCCGGTTTCCTTCAACTGTCCGGCCAGCTTCATTGCGCGTTGTTCATCAATGTCTGCCACCGCAACACGGGCCCCCTCTGCCGCCAGCATCTGACACAACGCCGCGCCCAGGCCGCTGCCGCCGCCTGTCACCAGAATCGCCCGATCCTTCAATGTTTCGAATTCATGCATCATTCGCTCCTTTACGCCGCAATCTGAACGGCATGACGAGTCCGGCCGGCCCTGCCCGCTTCGAGGCGCTCATAGACCGACAGCAAATCCTGTCCCACGCGCTGCCATGTATAAAGCCGTCTTGCACGCAAGCGGCCTGCTTCGCCCATCCGCTCGCATAGCTCGGGATTCGAGGCCAGCTGCGCCAGACGCTCGGCGAGCTTGTCGGGATTTTTGGGTGGCACCAGGAATCCGGTTTTGCCATTCACGACGGTCGTGCGAATGCCCCCGGTGTCCGCACCAATCACAGGCCGGCCGCATGCCATTGCCTCGACGGGCGTGATACCAAACGGCTCATACCACGGTGTCGTCACAAAGACGTCGCTGGCACTGTAGTACGTTGCCAGCTGGTCGCGATCGCGACGGCCCGTAAATTGCACCGCGGGCGCGACGCCCTCTCGTTCTGCAATGCCGCGCAACCGTCCGATTTCAGGGGTGGCGGTTTCGCTTGCGTCTTCCGAGTTTCCGCCGACGACCAGCAGCCTGGCCTCGATACCGTAGCGGTGGCGTAATCGACCCAATGCTCGAATCACGTTGTCGACGCCTTTGCGCGGCACCATACGTCCCAGCTGCAGCAAGGTAAAAGTCTCGTCGTCCCAGCCGAGTGCGGCGCGCGCAGCGGCTTTGGATTGCGGCTTCATTTCCCCTGCATCGTAGCCGCAGGGCACGATGTCGATATGTGTCGGATCAGCCTCGTACAACTCCATCAGATCGCGCCGATCTTGCGGACATTCTGCAATGATGCAGTCGGCATGCCGTACGATTTCGTCTTCGATGTCGAACCGGCTATCTGGAAAACGGTCTGCTTCCTGCTGATAGCGCCGGCGCACTTTGCCTAGTGCATGAAAGGTCACCACCATCGGCACGCCATACCGTTGCGATACGGGTAATGCCGCCAACGCTGACATGAAAAAATTGGCATGAATGACATCGTAGCCGCGACGTTGCCGTGCGAAGTACCGTTGCAAAAAGGCGCTGAATTCGTCCATATACGGCAGCATTTGTTCCTTTGGCAGATAGCTCGCCGGCCCTGCCGGAACGTGCACGATATTCACACCGTCCATCCATTCCTGTTCTGGTGCCAACAGGGGGTCGTCCTTGCGCGTAAAAACATCCACTTGAATCCCTGCGCGCGCCAATTGACGGGCAACCTGCGCCACATAGATGTTCTGTCCGCCGCTATCGACGCCGCCAGCCAGCGCGAGCGGCGACGCATGCTCGCTGATGAGGGCAATCTTTCTCATAATGAAGCTCCGTTTTCTAGCCAGCGCTCGACGGGTGACGCACGCCGGTATCTTGTTATGAAGCAAGTGCTGTGCCGTAGAGGCGCACATACGGCGATGTATGCCGGTACAACAGGGAAATCGACGCGATGCGGCACTTCTTACCGGCAGGCGTAAGAAGTGCCGCGCAACGAAAAAAGCGTGGAAATTCCTGCGATTCAGGCGCAATCAGCTTTTTTCCTGATTGCCGCCGAAGCTGGCTGGCGCAGCAGGCAGCAAGGCTCCCACCGTCGCCAACAACTCCTGTGTATTGACCGGTTTGGCCAAGTGGATCTGGAACCCGGCCAGCAAGGTACGCAATCGGTATTCGGGCTCTGCAAAACCCGATAGCGCAATAGCGGGCAGGCGATGGGCGAGCGCAGCGCCTCGTTCAGCCTCCATAGCCCGCACCCGGGCGATGACTTCGTAGCCGTCTATCTCACCCAGGGAAAGATCACAGATCAATACGTCGGGCCATTGATCCGCGGACATGGCCTTGAACGCAGCCAATGCCTGTTCACCGTCAGCGTATTCGGTCACACGGGCGCCGTTGTCTTTGAGCACCTCGGCAATCATTTCGCGTGCCTCGTCCTGATCGTCCACCACCATGACCGACACATTCTGCACATCGGCACGCTGCGCATCCCGCCGTGTCACAGTGGGCTCGACGGCCCGAATCGGAAAGTCGGCCGAGAACGTCAGGCCGCCCACATCGGCTGCCGCACTATGAAAGACTCCGCCTTGCCGTTGGACCTGTGCAGCCAGCTGAGCCGGGTCCAACGCCGCCGCTCGACGCAACGCATCGGAACCATCCTGTCCCGTCGAGGACACGAGGTCCGAACGCCCATCGGTCACTGCCAGATGCGCCATGGGACCATTGCGTTGCAGCCTTATTTCGATGCGTCCGCCGGGTGGCGTAACCGCGATCGCATGCAAGCATAGATCCCATACTAACTGTTGCAAGGTACTGGGATCGCCGCTGATCCGCGCGGCCTCGTTGCCGATGAGGGTATACAGGTTTACCCCTCGCTCTAATGCGACCTCTCGTATTGCATCCAATACCCCTGCTACAACCGCTACCAGATTCACGGGCTGACGAGTCTGGCGGTCCTGGGCCTGTTCCAGTTCGGACTGCTGGCGCTGCAGCGTCCACATTTGCGCGTACATGCCCTGCTGCGCCAACAGGTCTTTATGCTGGCCTTGTTCGATAACGCGACCTCGATCCAGCACCACAATGTTGTCGGCATGCACGATCGTCGATAGGCGATGCGCGATGATCAGGGTGGTACGGCCGCGCGAGAGGCGTTCCAGCTCGGCCTGAATCGCACGCTCGGTACGCGTGTCCAGCGCCGATGTCGCCTCGTCGAAAACCATGATGGAGGGATTTTTGAGAATGGCTCTGGCGATGGCGATGCGTTGACGTTCGCCGCCGGACAGTTTGATGCCGCGTTCACCGACCGGGGTCTCATAGCCGCTGGGCAAGCTTTCGATGAACTCATGTACTCGCGCCCCACGTGCTGCCTGCACGATCTGATCGCGAGTCGCGCCGGGCTGACTGTAGGCGATGTTGTAGGCAATGGTCTCGTTAAACAACACGGTATCCTGCGGTACGATGCCCAGGGCTTTGCGAATACTGCGTACGTTGACCGTGCGCAGGTCCTGGCCGTTGACGCGCACGCTGCCGTCGCTGGGATCATAAAAACGGAATAACAGGCGCGCCAATGTCGATTTGCCTGAACCACTGCCGCCCACGACGGCCAGTGTCGTTCCCGCGCGAACCGTCAGATCGATGTCCCACAATATCTGGCGACCGGCTTCATAGCCGAAATTAATCTTCTCAAATCGGATTTCTCCCATACCGGGGTCCAAGTCCGGCAGTGTCGCGTCGTCGCCCGTTTCCGTGGGCTTGCGCAATAGGTCGCAGACTCGCTCCGCATTCACGAAAGCTTCTTTGGCTTGGCGAAAGACCAGGCCCAGCGTATTCAAGGGCAGGCAAATCTGGATGATGTATGCGTTGACCAATACCAGATCCCCGACTGTCATGCGCGTGTCTACCACCTGCTCGCCTGCCAGCAACATGACGGTCGCCACACCGCAGGCGATGATGGCGCTCTGCCCCACATGCAGCCGCGATAACGACGCTTGATTGCGTATCCCCACGTCGACCCATGATCCCAACACATGGCTCAGCCGCCGGGACTCCAGCCCTTCGTTCGCGTTGAGTTTGACGGCCTCGTAATTCAAAAGACTATCGACAATCCGGCCGCCGGCGCGTGAATCCAGATCATTCATTTGGCGTTGGTAGACCACCCGTTTACGCACCAGGATCACCGTATAAACAAAATAGGCCGTGAACGTGGCGGCCATGGCCAGGGCAAACCACGCGCTATAGCCCATGATCAGGATCAACACTACGGAGACCATTTCGACTAGCGTCGGCAACAGCGTAAAGAGCGCAGTCCCGAGCAGGAATCCGATACCGGCGGTGCCCCTTTCTACGTCGCGCGCGAGCTTGCCGGTCTGCCGCGTACCGTGAAATCGGGCCCCTAAACGCTGCAGGTGGTCAAAGACCCTCAACGTGAAATCGGCCACCGCCCGCTGCGCCACACGCACGAACACCACATCACGCAACTCGGTGAACAGGCTGCCGCCAAACCGGATCAGCGCATAGCCCAAGAGCAAAAACACCGGCAAAACCAGCAGTCCGGGTTCGCTCAGCCTATCCACGATGGACTTCAACAGAAACGGGACCAGCACCATCAGAAGTTTGGCGGCAACCAGCAGTGCGATCGCAGCCCCGGTTCTGCCCCGATGTTTCCACAACGCGCGCAAGATCGTGCGCGTGACCTCTTTACGCGCAAAGCTGTCGGCTGTGACGTCCTGGTCCAATATGCCTACGGATTCGTCTGCCTTGCCGTTCATAGGCTGGGCACCGTTCCTTTGAGCCCAGCGGCACGCGATCGCGATACTCGCTCGACCCTTGCACAAACAGAGTCACTGACGCAACGCCGATGACGCCATACCGCAAGAACCCCGCTCAACACATCCCCCGACAACTGCAGCCTGGCGAGCAGCGTGGGCGTGTTCTTGAGTTCCTCGATGCTGCTGCGCAGGGCCATTGGCACTGGCAATCGCAGCCATGCAGTCCAGATACTATTACGCGCCATCAAACGACGCCGCCGGCCGTTGTCGCGCAACGTGGATGGCCAATGATGCGTCACTACGCTCGGTGCATAGACGATGTGCTGACCCTTTTGCAGAATATCCAAAGCCAACAGTGCCTCTTCGCCGCCGATGAACAGGGGCGGCCAATAACCACCCGCGTCTCGGAATGACGCAGTACGCATGACACAGGCGCCTGCCATAAATCCGATCAGTTCCGGGCCAACATCGTCCACCTCAGCCAGGGGGCTGGCCGCCATGACATCGCAAGCGGGGTCGATCCGAGCCTCGTTGCCGACCAGGATCTGCGCATTAAGTACAGCGATGTGCGGGTGCGCATCCAGAATTCCCGCCGCGGTATCCAGCGCCGTCGGCGACCACGCGGTATCGTCGTCGCTAAAGGCAACGTAAGGCGTGCGGACGCATTGCACGCCCAGATTTCGGCCTGCCGCGCCTAGATTGGTCTGCGACACGATCAATTCGACATCGGGATATTCGTCGGCGATGCGCTGCGCGGTGCCGTCTGTACTCGCATTGTCCACCACAATGATGGGCGGCGGACCGGCTGCCGTGGATAGTCCTTTCAAACGCGCTAACGTTGCACACACTTCGTCCTGACGGTTATAGGTCAGCAAAACGATCGACACGCGCGGCGTGACAGACTGGTCAGAGGCAGTCATGGTCCGCCTTCCGATGGCGTCAATCGCCAATAGCCTTCGGGGCGAATCAGATCGTCCGGGCAAGCGCCAAATCCTCGCAACTGGCTGCCATATGCCCACACGGCGCGGGACTTCCGGTCGGAACGGCATGGCGTCGCCACCCGCGATGCCTCTATGCCGCGCTGCCGGATCACAGACAGCCGTTGCGGTACGGCATCGGGGCGCGCACGATAAGGCACATCTTCATATGCCATCCAGACCGCGGCTGGAAACAGGTACAGCAACGAGAGCAATATGTCCGACACACGGATGTGATCATCGTGGAACAAGCCCAACGGCATCACCACTTGACGCGGATGCAGACGCGCGAGTGCATTTTTCAGCGACTCGCGCAGTAGCGGAATAAAAGGCTGCCAGTTGTGCACGTATTGGCTATCCGGCAGGCCGAGCTCTACACCGTCGCTGCCCAATAGCCTCAGTGCCTCCCGGTTTTCCTCCAGACGCTCCGTCAACGCCGCCCGTGCAGTCGGAAATCCGCAGCGCTGATCCCACGAGGTCAAGCGCGCGGGATTCTCCGGCAGTCCTGTGCACACCGTGATGACCGTACTCAGGCGGCTGCGGGCCAGGAGATCTCCGCAACTGAATACTCCATCGTCCAGATGCGGAGACACCACGACGAGTGCGTTCTTTTCACGCGTCAGCATGCTTTTCTACCATCATGACGGGGCAACCGGAGGCATGTTGCCTACTGCTTTGCCGGTGCGATGGTCTGCTGCAGCTTGCGGGCATCCTCGAGATGATGCTTCAGGCTGGGCAGTGTTTCTATAGCAAACTGTTTGACATCGGGGTCCTGGGCCTCGGTGGACGCTTTCTCAAACAGTTTGACGGCGTCCTCGTGTGCCGAAACACCGATCTCTTTTACATAGGCTTCGTCAAAACTGTCGTCACGTACATCCAGCGCCTTGAGCCTGGCCTTTTGCATCAAGGAGGGATCACTCGGGATCTCATATCCCTTGCTCTTGGCCAACTCCGCCAATTTCTGGGCGACCTTGGTATGGTCGTCGATCATCTTTTGCGCAAAGGCCTTGACGTCGGCGTGACGCCCCTTTTTCAGCGCGAGTTTGCTGGCCTGGATTTCCAATGCGCCAGCGTGGGCGGCATCATTCATAAATTGCCGATCGGTACTGTCCAATTTGGTAACGGGCTGGCTAGGCTGCGGCGTGGTGGGCGCCTGCGCGCCGCTGACACCAATCATGCCCAAGGTCAGTACGACCGCCAGACCACTGTGTACAAAGCGATTCATCATGCTTATCTCCTGATGTGCGCGGCACATATTCCGCTGCGGCGCCGCGAGAGCGTGGCGCCTGTATGTCCATCAGCAAGTCGCATGCCGCATGCGCCCCTATCCCGGGGCGGCAATCACGCGTTTTCAAACCCTTCTTGAATCGGACCGGACGGTACGCCGGATATTCGGTTTTGCCGCCGTCGGACCGGCAGAAAAAAATGGCAATGTGTTGTTTTAATGAAGTTTTTGCTAATATCGCAACACTTTTTGTTTCTTTTGATTAGCCTCCACCCCATGCCGGCACTCCGAAGATGGCAGTCCCTCTCTGGCGCAGTCATCTTTACGATGCTGGCGGGCCAAGCCATCGGACCGGGCGCGGCGCGGGCATCGCAGTCCGAAATCATTCTGGACCCGGCGGTCGATCCGGCAATTGCCCCGCACGAAACCTATCCGCACGTCTCGGGCCAGTTCATCGGCTACATCGAAAACGCCCATTTCTATGATGTCAAAGGCCCTGAGGGCTCGGGTCTGCCGTCGTCGTGGAACACGGTAGACCCCTTTATGCAGGGCGCCATCGTTGCACGGCTGACGCCCACGCTGGCGATATCGGGATTGGCGGAATTCCGCTCATTTGCCACCGCCCCAGAAGATCGCGCTTTTGAACAACTGGACGGACAACTGCGCAATCTGTTTGTGACCTACGACGCCGGTCACACCACGCTGTTTGCGGGGAAATTCGAGGTGGGCTATGGCGAGGCCTGGCAGACCGTCGACGGCATCTATAGCGGGTTTTCCGGGGATTACAGTTACCCCGGCTCGCTGGGTCTGGGCGCGCGATGGTCGTGGAAAAACGCGGACTCGGCGCGCCACACACTGACCTCTATTGTGTTCAAGCGCGACAACACGGTATTTGGCCATACCTGGACAAAAGACTATCCCGCCCTGCCCCAACTGGAAGACGGCGGACCGGGCAATACCCATGGGTTGCAGTCGGGTGGGATCGCCTATGACATTTCGGATATTCCTGGCCTCCCCGGCTTGCGCGGCGGTATCGCAGTGGGCCGAATGGCGCGCGGCGACGGCGAGGCGGACGAGCGCAGCGAAACCGGCATGTCAGTCACCGTCAATTACGACACGCCACTGTCCGAGACGTGGGGGCTGCGATTGTTTGCCGAAGCCGTGTATCTGCGCGGCTATATGGGACGCCAGGCAGCCGCCACCGATACTGTGCTCTCGGCCAGTCTCAGCCACGGCCAGATGCTGTACACGCTCACCGCGGCGCGGCGCGATCTGAACGCTGTCCAAGGGAGTCTGGCCGACCAGGGCTTTGTCGACAACAACGATTGGGGCTGGTCAGCCACCGCGGCCTATCAAACAGATTTTGGATTGATCGTACAAGCCGGATTTCTGCGCCAGCAGGAGCAAGGCGTGGCGTTCAATCAGGCGTTGCTGAGATTGATTTATCAAACCGGGTGGCAATAGCGAACGAGCCAGATCGATCCTCGAGCCCCGCAAAGCAGGCACTACGTTGCAAGACAACCGAATAGGGATTTGTGATGAAACAGCTATTCCCGTGCTATCGGCACTGTGTGATATCCGCCGCGATTACCGCGGTCATGGCAGTCGCCGGCGNGGGCAGCNCCCACGCCTATAACCTGGACACCAGCGAGGCCGCGGCCGCTCGGGCGTTGACCACAGAGCAAGTCGCACGAGTCCTGCCGGCGTTTGAAGCCTATGCAAGCGATCTGCTGGCGCGCAGTGGGTTGCCGGGTATGGCGGTAGGCATCATTGTGGACGGCAAACCCGTGCTGGCCCGCGGCTATGGCGTGCGCGATGCCCGCAATGGCAAACCGGTCGATGCCGATACGCTGTTTCCTCTGGCCTCGGTGTCCAAGGTGTTTGCCGGCGCGTCGGTCGCGGCGCTGGTGGGCGATGACGCTGTGCAATGGGATAGCAAGGTGTCGGATCTGGCCAGCGGCATCCGTTTTCAGGACCCTTATGTGACCAGCGAAATGACCCTGCGCGATTTGCTGTCGCAACGCACGGGCTATGCGTCGTTCTACGGTGACGATCTGGAGGTGATCTTCAGCTATCCGCGCGCCGAGGTGTTCAAGCGGTTGCGATATTTGCCACCGGTCACGCCCTTTCGTACACAGTATGCCTATTCCAATTGGAATCTCACGCTAGCTGGCGAAGTCGCCGCACAGGCCGCAGGCATGTCGTGGGAAGACCTGGTGCGCAGCCGGATCATCAAGCCTCTGGGGATGAACCGCACCGTCGTCACACACGAGGAATTCCTGGGCGTGGAAAACCGCTCGGCAGCCCACGAGATCATCAATGGCAAGGCGGTCGCGACCGAGGTCAACTCGCACAACGCCGAAGCCCCTGCGGGAGGTGTGTATTCGACGCTGAATGACATGCTGCGCTTTATCGCATTCGAGATGAATGCCGGTCAGTTGGACGGTAAACAGATTGTCTCCGAAGACGCCATGCACGAAACCCAGACGGCGCAAACCATCATCAACCCCGCATTCCCGTCGCTGCATTATGGCCTGGGGCTGGAGGTCCGCAACGATAATGGCCGCAAAGTGCTCGAGCATAACGGCGCGTTCGAGGAAGGCATCAATACGCGCGTCTCTTTTTTGCCCGCGCAGGGCCTGGGTATCGTGATATTGACCAACACACCGCCGATGGGTGTACCGGATGCGCTGGAATATAAACTGATGATGCTGCTGTTTAACGATCGCCCGGATCAGGATATCTGGCCCGATCTGCGGGATAAATGGCATGAGGCATTGGCACAATTACTGGATCGCCCAGGCCGCCTGCACGGCACGCCGCCAGCCGGTTCGGGCCAAGCCATCGATGCGAAACGCTATGTGGGCCGCTATACGCACCCCTATTATGGAGACATCGTGATTCGACAAGAAGGCAGCGGCCTGCTCATGGTCGCCGGAGCCTCCGCGCCCAGAGCCATGCAGCATTGGCAAGGCGATACGTTCCGGATTCCCATGCTGCAAGATGCCGCGATGAATTTTGTCCCAGGCGCGAATCAGATCAGCGAGGCATTGACTCTGTCGGAGATTGACGACATCCCCGATGCGCTGTTTGTGCGGCAACCCTGACAGCGGGAATGAGTCGCGGATTCCAGACTGGCGGGGCCAGGGCGGCAGCGCCGATTGACGAGGCGAGCCCCCCAGGCCTAAGCTTTGCCGATCATTGATTACACAGCGACGGGAATGGAGTCTGCGACAGCCGCGACGCATCGGTATACTGGCATCCTGCTGGCTGCGGGTGAAGGTATGCGCTATCGCGCCGCCGTGCCGGCAGCCCCTGGTCACGAGATGCACAAGCTCCTGGCCAAGCTGCCAGACGGCCGCCATGTTGTTCAGGCGAGTGCGCAAACCTTGCTGACGGTGGTGCCAGATACGATCGCAATCGTCGCCGGGCACCCGGACGCCTTATCGGCGATACTGTCCGATGCAGGCTGCCAGATTGTCGATGTGCCGGACAGTCCTCGCGGCATGGGAATCTCGCTGGCGGCAGCCGCCCGGCACCTCATCCAGCGGCCGAATGTCCAGCCGGATACAGCAAACACGGAACCCCAACCGACAGCCTGTGTCGTGGCGTTAGCCGATATGCCCTGGCTGCGGGCCGACACGCTGAAGCGATTATTGGCGCACGCCGCCCCCGATCGCATTGTCGTGCCGGTGTACCAGGGCCAACGCGGGCACCCTGTTATATTCGGTACGCAGTTCTTGCCCGAGTTGGCCGAGCTCGGCGGTGACACAGGCGCCCGGGCATTGTTGGTGCGCCACGGCGCACTCGAAATCGAGTGTGATGACGTTGGTGTTTTGCGTGATGTCGACGTCCCTGCCGACTTGTTGAACCCGGCCTGAGTAGCGCTTCTGATCAACGTTTTGATAACCCTCACACAAGACTCAGCTCCAATGAACTCGCTGGATATGGATGTGCTGCGCCAAGCGCGCGAATGGATTCGGGAAGGCCACGCCGTGCATTTGGCGACGGTGGCCCAGACATGGGGGTCTGCGCCCCGCCAGGCGGGCGCGCTGATGGCGTTGCGTGCCGATGGCCGCATGGTGGGATCAGTCTCCGGCGGCTGCGTCGAAGACGATTTGATCGCTCGCGCCCAAGCAGGCACGCTGCCGGATCGGCCCGATCGCATTACCTACGGCGTGACCAGCGATGAGGCAGCGCGTTTCGGGCTGCCCTGTGGTGGCACGCTGCGCCTGGTCGTGGAGCCGCTGCCAACGCCCGAGTGGCTCGACGTCGTGCTGACGGAGATCACCGAACAACGGCTGGTTGCGCGTACGCTCGATCTGCAGACTGGCGCCTGCACGCTGGCGCCGGCCAATCCCGCTGACGGCCCGGATTTTGATGGCCGGATTCTGCGTGCGGTCTACGGGCCGCAATGGCGTTTATTGATTATCGGCGCCAATCAGACTGCGCGAGCGCTGTGCCACATCGCCACGATGCTGGACTTTCACGTTCTGGTCTGTGACCCGCGCGAGGAAATCTATGGCGGATGGGATGTGCCGCAAGCTACGCTGCTGACCACGATGCCTGACGATGCCGTGCTGGAAATCGGCGTCGATGCACGCACCGCCATTGTGGCGCTGACGCATGACCCGAAACTGGACGATATGGCCTTGCTGGAGGCGCTGAAATCGCCCGCCTTTTATGTCGGTGCATTGGGGTCTCGGCCAAACCAGGCAAAACGGCGCGAGCGTCTGAGCCAGTTTGACTTGACTGACGAGCACATTGCCCGTCTGCGTGGCCCGGTGGGCCTGCCTATCGGCAGCCGTACCCCAGCGGAAATCGCCGTGGCCGTCGCGGCCGAATTAGTTCAGGTCCGGAACTCCCTCAGTGCGGCGCAAGCGCCCTCTGCCGGCGCGGCACATCCTGTATCGGGTTCAACCTTGTCATTCACCAAAGATTTGCAATAATGAGCGCACCAGCCGTGTTCAATGAATAGGTTTTGCGGGCCATTTATTTATTAACGGGTGTACACCTACAAATCAAAGAGAATCCAAATGATCAAATCTGATGACACCGGCAAGCTCGTTTTACGCCTCAGCCTAGGCATTCTGGTGCTGTTGCACGGCATCATGAAACTCTCCAGCGGAGTGGGAGGCATCTCCGGCATGCTGAGCTCGCATGGGCTGCCGGGCTTCTTCGCCTACGCCGCCTATCTGGGCGAAGTCGTCGGTCCCTTGTTGGTCATCCTCGGGTTCTATAGCCGTCTGGGCGCACTGTTGGTCGTCGTGAACATGATCGTGGCCATCATGCTGGCGCATACTGGGCAGCTCAGCAGCCTCAACGCCCAAGGCGGATGGGCGCTGGAGCTGCAAGGCATGTTCCTGTTTGGCGCATTGGCGATCGCCTTCATGGGTGCGGGGCGCTTCAGCCTGGGGGGCTCCGGCGGCCGCTGGAACTGAACTGAGGCCTGAGACTTGAGCGACTTATGCTGAAACGTACTTTGACTTTGCTGGCCGTGGCCACGGCCCTGGCCAACCCATTACTGGCCCGTGCCGAATTACCGGTCGGCGCAGCAGCGCCCGATTTCTCGGCGCCGGCGTCCTTGGGCGGCGAAGTCTTCACGTTCAAACTCGCCGAGGCGCTCAAGCAAGGCCCTGTCGTGCTGTACTTTTATCCCGCAGCCTTCACGCAAGGCTGCACGATCGAGGCACGCAATTTCGCGGAAGCCACCGACGACTACAAGGCCCTGGGCGCCAGCGTGATTGGCGTCTCGGCCGACGATATCGATACGCTAAAGAAATTCTCGGTCAGCGAATGCCGCGGCAAATTCGCGGTCGCTGCCGACGAAGATCAGGCCATCATGAAGGCCTATGACGCCGTCCATGACCGCCGCCCTGACTATGCCAAACGGGTGTCGTACGTCATCCTGCCGGACCATAAAGTCGGCTATGCCTATACCGACATGAGCCCCGACCGGCATGTCGCCAACACCCTGCAGGCGCTGCGGGACTGGCGCGCCAGCCATCCGCAGACCTCGAAAAAATAGCCTTACGGCAAAATTTCCTTGACCAATTCGGCGGGGCGGCAGAGACGCGCGCCTTGCTCGGTCACGACGAATGGGCGATTGATCAGGATGGGATTTTCAATCATCGCATCCAACAACTCGTCGTCGGTGACATCGGCTGCGCCCAGGCCCAGTTCTTCGTACAGGGATTCCTTGGCGCGCACGGCCTCACGCACACTCAAACCCGATTGTTGAATCAGCCCGGCCAACGTCGGACGGGACGGCGGTGATTTGAGATATTCAATAATCGTGGGTTCGATACCGGCGTCACGGATCATCTGCAAGACGTTGCGCGACGTGCCACAGCGCGGATTGTGATAAATGGTCGTAGACATGCGAGTTCCTATGCAAAAACGAGAGTCTACTCTCAAGATAGCGTCAGGCTGCTCCAGATTTCTTGCATCTATGTGGACGGGATGATATCCGGTCCACACAGCAACTCAAACACAGCGAAAGCGATAACGCTGCGTCAATTAAACGGCCAGACCGTCGGGTTCGTCCCCGGAGGAACGGAGGGTCTCGTCCAACGAGCAGGGGTCAATGAAAATTGCGCGGCGTGACGCACCGCAGTCAGTTGGCCGAAACCCGAAGGCGTCGTCTCCAGATAGCTCTCTATCGGCGGCATCGGACACTGCAATCCATCTGCGACCCGCCCCAACGAACGCAGCCAGCGCGCCGTCTGTGCCAATGACACGCACACATGCCAGCTGCCGCCTTCTGTCGCCTGGCGGGCCAGGGCGACTTGCGCCCCAAATGCCATCAAATAACCCGAAGCATGGTCGAGAATCTGCATAGGCAATGGTTTGGGACGATCGATCCCAGCCGCCTGTGCCTCGGCATGATTAAAGCCCGTCGCGGTCTGCACCAGCGAATCGAATCCGCGGCGCTGTGCCCAGGGGCCGCTATCACCATAGGCCGACAGCGAGACATACACAATGCCCGGCCGTATGCGGGCCACGTCCTGCGGGCCGAACCCCACCGACTGCAGCGCCCCCGGGCGATATCCCTGTACGAATATGTGCGCGCTGCGCAGCAGATTGGCCAAGGCGATACGGCCGTCGGCTGTTTCCAGATCTGCATGCACAGACAGTTTGCCGCGGCTGGTTTCAGCGATGGTCTCGATATTGGGCAGATGAGGCGAATTGACCAGCATGACATCGGCCCCATACGCCGCCAGGGCTCGCCCGCACACCGGGCCGGCAATGATGCGCGTCAAGTCCAGGACGCGTATGTCCTTCAGCGGACGCGCCTCCTGAGAATACTTAGGCAAGGGACGGGGATCGGCTTCACCCATACGGGTCACAGTCAGTACCGGCTGGCCAGCGACCGCCAAGCCCTGAGGGTGACGGTCCCATTCGTCAAACGTGCGCATGGCGGTCACTACCAGCCCTGCCTCGGCCGCCTGCTGCTCGACATCCAACGCGCTGCGTGTAGAGAGCGCCCGCTCCACCATTTCCCGGGTGGTCTCAGGTCCGGTCGGACATCCCAGCAATGCCAAGGCGCCGTCCCGATGATGAGCGAAATTGGCGTGAATACGCACCCACCCGCCATCGCCACAACGGTACACGCCGGTGATTTTGTCGTGGACATCCGTCTCGATCCCGTCGAGCGTGAAATAGCTGCGGCATTCCTGTGCTGCGTGCAGCATGTTGATCGAGACGCGCTGCCGCGTGCCTCCTCGCAGATGCCAGATTTCGGCAGCCGCCAGCGCCGCGGCAGCCATACTGGCCTGCGCCGCAGTGCCCACGGCAAATGATGAGGGGAACACTGGTTCCGCTCCCGTCAGCTCGACGACGTCCATCGCCTCGTCAGGCATATTCAAACCACGCCATAGCGATTGCAATGCATCGCGCGCCGTCTTGCTGTGGCGATCCGGCCCATTGGCATAAGGGGATCGTAAATCTATTGGTTTGCCCATCTCAGCGTTGACCTCTATCACTCTCGTCCATGTCTTCGATTACAGAACCGAGCCACTACAGGCGTCAATAGCCATGCCGGTTTTGCCGGGGTTCGGGACACATCTCCTTGTGGCTTTTACATTTGGCTGGCGCGATCCAGACGTTTGATAAATACCTGTAATTCCTTGATGATCTGTTGATCGCCGCGCGATTGGGCGGCTGCAATGCCGCTTTCCCATGCCTGTCTTGCGCCAGCGAGATCGCCCTGCCCCTGCAATGCCTTGCCCAGCCATTTCCACGCGACTGAATATTGTGGATCCAGCTCTAACGCGGCTCGCAGATGGGGCGCCGCGACATCGAACTGGTCCTGTTCGGTATAGGCCTTGCCCAATGACAAACGCAACATGGCGTTGTTCTGGCCTTTAGCCAGCATGGCTTCGAGTCGTTTCACTAAATCGTCCATGTGGGCTCCTATACGATATCTGTGTGAGTGCCATACCCTCCATCATAGGCGGGCCGGCACGAAAATCATGGTGAAACCGCAGGCGCGGCAAGGACAAATGAGCGGTGTCCGGGTGTTTTGGTATGCAACGCTGCATATCAATCTGGATTTGCTGTCCGTATGGCTCCTGCCAACGCCGCGCTACACTGAGTTGAGAGACCGCATCACGAGGCCCATATCACGCGGTATGAACGGTCTCGTTGGAAACCGAACGACGAGAGGTCGCCATGAGCACAATCTACGATTTTTCCGCCACAGACATCCAGGGCAATGAACAAGCGCTCGAGGCATTCCGCGGCCAGGTGCTGTTAGTAGTGAATGTCGCCTCGAAATGCGGATTCACGCCGCAATATGCGGGGCTGGAGACGCTGTACCGTGATTACCATGCAGCGGGACTGACCGTGCTGGGCTTTCCCTGCGATCAGTTTGGCCACCAGGAACCCGGCGACGAGGCTGCCATCCAGAATTTTTGCTCGACCGAATACGGCGTGACCTTTCCGATGTTCGCCAAGATCGAGGTCAATGGGCCGAATGCTCACCCGATCTATCGCTGGCTCAAAGGCGAAAAGCCCGGTGTGCTCGGCACCGAGGGCATCAAATGGAATTTCACCAAGTTTCTGGTGGGTCGCGACGGCCAGGTGATCAAGCGCTATGCGCCCACGGACAAGCCTGCCTCGCTGAAGGAAGACGTTTTGCAAGCCTGCAGTGCTGAAGCTTGATTGAGCAAAATCGCGCCCTTTTGGCGAGGCGCGCTATCCAGGCCGTACTGATTGCAGCGGCGGCAGCCTGCGGCGTACCGTGCTGCTTTTCACTATCGCGGTATTCGTTTCGGCAAACTCGGTGATCCTGTCCAGGACGCCATCGAGTTGGGAGATGGATTTCAATACCAGGCGCGCGATGAAACAATCGTCACCAGTGACCTTGTCGCATTCGATCACCTCGCCGATCTCGGCGATGAGCTTTTCGACTCGCCGCAGTTGACCCGGCAAGGGGCGGATACGCGCGATCGCGGTCAAGCTATAGCCCAATGCGGCAGGGTCTACATCCAGCGTATACCCCCGCACGACGCCCGATTCCTCCAGGCGCCGCAAGCGGTCGGCGACGCTGGGCGAGGACATGCCGACTTGGCGCGCCAGATCCGCCGTCGTGGTGCGCGCATTCGCCGTCAACAGTTGCACCAGACGGCGGTCGATGCCGTCCAGAACATCATTTTCGATTTTTAGGTCGTTGTTCATAAATACCCCAAAAAAGAAGGCAGCCATCTAAATCTGGTGATTTTTATGCATATTATCCGCTTTATCTCCCTGGGATAATTTTTCTCATCAATGGTGCAGTGCTGGCACCTCAGGAACAGGGAGCGATCAAATGAAAACCGGCAATCAAAATGCAGGCGTGGCCCAGATGGCCATGGCCATGACGATCTCGGGCACGGTAGGGATTTTTGTCCTGGAATCCGGCCAGAGTGCCTGGAACGTGGTGTTCTTTCGCTGTGTGTTTGGCGCGTTGGGGCTGCTGGCCTACTGTCTGGCGCGCGGTCTGCTGCGGCCTGGCATTTTTACGCGCACGACGCTGGCCTGGGCCATGGTGGCGGGCGTCGCCATTGTGTTGAACTGGGTGTTGTTGTTCTCGGCCTATCACTGGGCGTCGATTTCGCTGTCGACGGCGGTCTACAACTTTCAGCCGTTTTACTTGATTGCGCTGGGAGCGGTGTTTCTGCGTGAACGCCCGACGCTCGCCAAGCTAGGCTGGTCGGTATTGGCGTTTGGCGGTTTGATACTGGTATTGCGTATCGAGCCGGCAGAGTTGGCCCAGGCCGGCGGCTATGTCCACGGTTTGTCCTTGGCATTGGGAGCGGGTGCGCTGTATGCGGTCACCTCCATCATCGTCAAGCGGCTCAAGCATATTGCCCCGCACGTGCTGGCCTTGGTGCAGGTCAGCCTGGGTGCCCTGCTGTTGCTGCCAATGGTGGATCTGCATGCCCTGCCTGCGGCCCCAGTGCAATGGGGCTACCTGGTCGCGATCGGTCTGGTGCATACCAGCCTGACCTATATCCTGTTGTATTCGGCCATTCAGAAACTGCCCACGACATCGACCGCAGCCCTGGCTTTTATTTACCCTGCCGTGGCGATTTTGCTGGACTATGTCGTCTATGGTCAGCAACTGGCCTGGTCGCAAATCGCCGGGATCAGCCTGATTTTCCTGGCTGCGGCGGCGGTCAGTCTGAATTGGGGATTTCGGCTCGTGGGTCCTCAAGACATGTTTGCACGATGGGCCGGAAAGCGGAAAACGCAGTCAGAAGCCTGAGCCTCAGCTCCAATTGTCCGCCAGGAGCACTATGTCAGCCCCTGGCGGCAAGCGGGTTTGGGATAACCCGATTTGATGGCTATCATCACATCCGAGCAGCAGCCGATCCAGAAAAAACCCGCATCGACCATAGGAACCGTTCATGTCTCAGCCCGCCCCATTACAGTTTCGTCGCGCCGGCCGGGCCGACCTCGATGCCATCATCGCGCTACTCGCCGACGATGTGCTGGGCAGCCAGCGCGAGGATGCCTCCATCCCCGCTGCACAGTGTTATGCCCGAGCCTTTGAGGCCATTGAGCGAGATCCAAATCAGTATTTAGCCGTGGCAGAACGCGACGGCGCAGTGGTGGGGTGCCTGCAATTGAGCTTTATCCCCGGCCTGTCGCGCCGCGGCCTGTGGCGCGGCCAGATCGAGAGCGTGCGAGTGGCGTCAAACGAGCGTGGCGCCGGTACGGGACGGACCTTGTTCGAATGGGCCATCGAGCAATGCCGTGCACACGGCTGCGGTATGGTTCAATTGACCACCGACAAGGCGCGCGCCGACGCGCGTCGATTTTATGAGTCGTTAGGCTTCGTGGCGACGCACGAAGGCATGAAACTGGAACTCGCCATCTAATTCGGAGTCCGATATCGCCATGCATGGTGAATACAAAGTACCCGGCGGCAAACTTGTCGTCGTCGATCTGGAAATCAAAAATGGTGCGCTCAGCGACGTGCGCCTGAGCGGCGATTTTTTCCTGGAGCCCCCCGAGGCGCTGGATGTCATCAATGCCGCCCTGACGGGCCTGCCCGCGGACGCGGATGACGCGCGTATCGCAGCAGCCGTCGAGCAGTCCCTGCCCTCCGAGGCCGAGCTGTTCGGATTTTCTCCCGAAGCCGTCGCAGTCACGGTACGGAGGGCGCTAGCGTGAGCGAACGTACACAGTGGAGCGACTACCAGTGGGAATTGCTGCACGACGGGCCTCAGGCGCCTGAATTGCACATGGCGCTGGATGCAGTCATCACCGACGAGGTCGGTGCCGGCCTGCGCCCCCCGACATTACGGATCTGGGAATGGTCCCAGCCCGCCGTCATCATCGGGCGTTTTCAGTCACTGAAAAACGAAGTCGACCCAGAAGGCGCGCAGCGCCATGGCGTCAAAGTCGTGCGACGCGTCAGTGGCGGCGGCGCGATGTTTGTCGAACCGGGCAATACCATTACCTACTCGCTCAGCGTCCCGCAGGCACTCGTGCAAGGCATGAGTTTTCAGCAATCGTATGAGTTTCTCGACGCCTGGGTGATCCAGGCGCTGCACGATCTGGGCATCAAGGCCTGGTATCAACCGCTGAATGACATTGCCTCGGAAAGCGGCAAAATCGGTGGTGCGGCGCAGGCGCGGCGCGCGGGAGCGGTCTTGCACCACGTGACAATGTCATACGATATCGATGCGGAAAAGATGGTGCAGGTACTGCGCATCGGTCGCGAAAAACTCTCTGACAAAGGCACCACGAGCGCGAAAAAACGCGTCGATCCACTGCGCAGTCAGACGGGCCTGGAGCGTGACGTTATCATCGAACGCATGCTGCAAACCTTTCGGGGACTGGCATCACTGACGCCGATATCCCTGTCACAGACCACGCTGGAAAAAGCGCAGGTCCAAGCGCGCGATAAATTTTCAAGTCAGGAATGGACTGGCCAAGTCCCTTGAATGCTATGAGATTGAACCTATCTGCTTTTCCTCGCACCCGTCGTTTTGCGCCTGCTGGCATGTTGTCCATGCTGGTATTGCTGGCGGGCTGCGCGAGCTCGACTCCCTCGAACATCACCCTGCCCTCCAACGTCCCTCAACCTGCCAAGACCGAAGACAAAGTCGCCGGACTGGAGGTCGAGAAAATCCAGTGGCAAGGCACCAAGCCCGGCTGCAAAGGACAATGCCCCACCATCGATATCGACAGTGTAGGATTCCCTGGCATCCCGAAACTGACGGCATTGGTGGACCATGTCCTGGCCTATATGACGGGCGTCGATCCCGGCCGTCCGCGTCCGTATCAAACGCTGTCGGAATACACGCAGTATTTCTGGCAAACCGCACAGTCCCGTGACAGCACCATTTTCAAAGCCAGCGTCAAGGACGTCAGTCCTCGGATCATCGCCATTGAGTTGCACACCGGCCAGTACCTGACCGGCGCAGCGCATGGCATTCCCGCGACCCAGTATTTGAATTGGCAACGCGATCGTGAGCGCGTCCTGGCGCTCGACGAAGCCCTGCTGCCGAATCAGCACCCTGCCTTTGTCGAGGCTTTGCGGCGTGCCCACCAGGCGTGGCTCACGCGTAATGAGGATGCGCAACGCGACCGTGCCGCCTATGACCGCATGTGGCCGTTCCAGGAAAGCGATAATTTTGCGTTGACGCGCGAGGGCGTGGTTGTGAAATATGACGCGTATTCGATCGCGCCGTACTCACATGGTGAACCGGAGTTGCTGATTCCCTATACGGAACTGCATGGCGTCCTGCGGCCCGAGTTCGTGCCCGCTGCTTGAATTCGGAGCGGCCCGGCGATAGGAAAACGCCCCCACGCTGCGCCTGCGGCTTGCTGCCCCCCAGGGGGGCGTTTTTATCTTGGGACGGCCCGGCGATAAAAAAGGCCCCCACACTGCGCCTGCGGCTTGCTGCCCACGGCGATAAAAAACGCCCCGCATGATTGGCAATACAGCCAAATCGTGCGGGGCGTTGTTCCGTCCTTCAGGCCTAGCTAGGCCCGAGAGATCGTCAGCCGCATCACGGATACAGGCCGCGCACTTGGCGAGCTTGCAGAATGCGCGTGCAAGCTACGATAAACGCGGCTGTGCGTAGCGTGACGTTGTGCTCCTTGGCCATTTGAGACACGGCGGCATAGGCCTCGCGCATCAGGCGTTCGAGACGATTGTTGATTTCCTCCTCGCTCCAGAAGAAGCTCGAGAAATCCTGCACCCACTCAAAATAGCTGACAGTCACGCCGCCGGCGTTGGCCAGAACGTCGGGAACCACGTAAACGCCGTTCTCGCGCAGGATGTCATCGGCGATCGGTGTCGTCGGACCGTTTGCGCCTTCGACCACGATCTTGGCCCGTACCTTGCCGGCATTGGCCTCGTTGATCTGCCCTTCGAGAGCGGCGGGGATCAGGAACTCCGTTTCCAATTCCCAGAACTGCGCGTTGTCGAGCACCTCGCCAGCGCTGAAACCACCGACACCGCCTTTTTGCGACACGTGAGACAAGAGCTTGTGCACGTCCAGGCCGGCTGGGTTGTACACCGTGCCGGTGTGGTCCTGAACCGCGATCACTTTGGCGCCGGTCTCATGGAACAAGCGTGCTGCCGTGCCACCCACGTTACCGAAGCCCTGCACGATCACACGAGCGGTGCTCACATCGACATTGCGATCGCGTGCAGCCTCGCACGCCGTCACGAACACGCCGCGTCCCGTTGCCTCGACCCGGCCCAGGCTGCCGCCCAGCGCGATCGGTTTGCCGGTCACCACACCTGTTGCCGTCGCCCCCTCGTTCATGGAATACGTGTCCATCATCCACGCCATGGTCTGCGCGTTGGTGTTCACATCCGGTGCGGGGATATCCTTGGACGGCCCGATGATGACGCCGATCTCCGAGGTATAGCGGCGCGTCATGCGCTCGAGCTCGGATTGAGACAGCACACGCGGATCCACGCGGATCCCGCCTTTTGCGCCACCGTACGGCAAATTGACCGCCGCGTTCTTCACCGACATCCACGCGGCCAGCGCCATGACTTCGGACAGCGTCACGTCTTGGTGAAAACGTACGCCCCCCTTGCCTGGACCTCGAGACGTATTGTGCTGAACCCGGTAGCCCTCAAAATGCGCGATGCTGCCGTTATCCAGTTCGATAGGCACATCGACAATCAACGCACGTTTGGGGCGTTTCAGCGTTTCCACCCAACGCGCCAGTGGACCTAGATACGGGGTGACCCGATCGACTTGTTGCAGATAGATGCCCCAGGGACCGAGGTGCTCGGCATCCAGGTACGACGGCAAAGCATGAGTGGGTTTGTCCGACATGAGAGGATCTCCAGGCTAGGATCGGCATTATTGTAGCCACAGATTTCGTAGCGTCCCTATTTAATTTAAACAAAATAAATTAGGGACATATATAAATGCAGGTTTCATGCAAGTGGAACTTCGTGTCTTTCGGCGGCCTAGCAACTGTCAGATTGCCCTGCCGACGACCTTTAGGGCCTAATCGCCCATGCGGCCTGTCGTGCGCTTAACCCTCCTCATCAGCCGTCGCAATTTGCCAATTTGTTTTACTTCATCTCGTTGCTTGCAAATACGAGCACGCGGTGCGTTTTCTACCGAACAAGCAAGCCGATACCACCAGTACCGGCAGCGCAGCCAGCTGCCTGCTCGGTATTACCGACAACACAAGGGCAATGATTTATACGAATAGCCTGCAGCCGATGAGATGGCTGCAGGCTCACAAGGGCCTCTTACTCTGCGATTCTAGGTTTCCCGGATTTTTAAAATTACTAGGGAAATCCTGCAGAAGTCAGTCGTAATTGTTTAGTCGCACGCCCGACACGCCGCCAACAGAGGAGCCGTCTCCTTCTGATGTAGCTGGTGCGGAGCTCTCGGCAGGCTTGGACGCAGGCGCTTCAGACTGTACTGCCTGAGGGACTTGCTGCGGTTCGACGGGGGCGGCTGCCGGGGTTTCCGTGACGGGCATTGCCGTCGTACCGCCCTGCTTCGCACGTTGCGCCGCGCGTTGTTGCTCGGCCTTTGCGATGATCTTGGCCAGCTCTGCGCCCAGCTCGTTACGCTTGGCGGCGTAGGCCCAATCGGACGCGTTTTGCCCTTTGAGATTGCGGGTGGTGATATCGGCGCCTGCATCCAGCAGCAGTTGCACCATGTACATACGCCCCGAAAAGCCGGCCATCATGATCGGCGTCGTCCCCTCGGGGGACGGTGCATTCACCATGGCTTTGTTGGCAAGCAGCAGCTTCGCTGTGTCCATCTGAGCCTTGGACGCGGCATAGTGCAATGGGGTCCAGCCCAGGCGGTTGACCTGTGCACCCCGGGCAATGAGCTTGCGGGCTCGTTCAGTTTCCCCTGCCACGGCCAGGTACATCAGTGCAGTCTCGTTGGCGGGATTGACGGCGTTGACATCGGTGCGGGGATCGGCAGCGAGCACGTCAAAGACTTTCCATGCGCCGTCGACCACTGCACGCATCAAGGCGGGCTGGCCGTTTGTGTACCGCACGTTGGGGTCTGCGCCCTTGGCGAGCAGCGCTTTGAGATCCGAGGCTTTGTCGTTATGGACATACACCCACCAGTTTGCCGGTGCGCTATCGGCGTGAGCGGCAGGCGCTATACCTGCTGTCGCCGCCGTCGCTACGGCCAATGCCGCCAGGAGGCCACGGGCTTTTACGGGAAAGGATGCATAACGTTTCATGGCACTCTCGTCACAAGCCCGCTTCTCGTGACAGCTGCCTTTAACGCACGAGGCCAAGCGCTATCGAAACCGGGACTTCGTATTGTAGAAATCACTTTAAGAAAGCTAGAAATTACTTTAAAAAAGTGTTGGGTCGCCCAGATTTATATACAACATCAAAAAAATCACACAACCAATTGATTTTAATCAGTTAAATATAAATTCAATCTAGATATCCAATAAATTACTTTAAATAAGTCAATTTAAATAAATTTCTTTAAATTAACGATCTACCTTATTGAATAATTTGAAAAAGTTCTCAGTAGATGCATGTGCCACCTCGGCCACAGGAATGCCTTTCAGGTCGGCGATCTTTTCAGCCACATGGATGACTTTGGACGGATCGTTGCGCTTGCCGCGATAAGGCACTGGGGCTAAATAAGGCGAATCGGTCTCGATCAATAGGCGATCCAGAGGAACTTTGGTCGCAACCTCATGCACGATGCCGGCGTTTTTAAAGGTGACGATGCCTGAAATGGAAATATAAAAATTCAGGTCGATGGCAGCCTGGGCCATTTCCCAAGACTCGGTAAAGCAGTGCATCACTCCTCCGACCTCGGCCGCGTTCTCCTCGCGCAGAATACGCAGCGTATCCTCAACGGATTGCCGCGTATGGATAATCAGCGGCAGGTTCGACTGCCGCGCCACGCGGATATGACGGCGGAATCGCTCGCGCTGCCAGTCCAGCGGCTCGCTCAGCCGGTAATAATCCAACCCGGTTTCGCCGATGGCCACGACCTTGGGGTGCCGCGACAATTCCAGCAGCTCTGCCTCGGTCGGATCCGAGGTCGCCTCGTAGTCCGGATGCACGCCAACCGACGCCCACAAATGGCGATGCGGCTCGACTAATTCGATCAAACCCGGCCAGTCGGGCATATCGACGCTGACGACCAGGGCGTGAGTGACCTGGTTCGTCGCCATGCGTTGCAGGATATCGGGCAAGTCTTGCGCGAGATCGGGGAAATTCAGGTGGCAATGAGAATCTACGTACATACGGAATCGTTAAGCTTGGCAGGATGCCGCCACGCGCTGCAGGGTGGCATGTGCAAACAATTTGGGGCTGAGCGGATGGGTCGCCAGGCGGCGCTGCTGGGTGAGCCAGCGTGCACCCTCTGCCAGTCGTACGGCATCAGCACGCAAGGCAGCCTGCCCGACCAGCCGAGCCAGCGAGGGAAAATATCGCACCGGCGCCCCGACACCTGCCAACATCAGGTCGGCATACAGGCGCTGCAAGGTATCAATCCAATCAGCAGGCGAGTTCTTTTCCAGGCTTTCGGCCAAGGTCCCGATATCGGGCGTTTGGCCTTTGGCCAGCGGCTCGATCAATTTCGATAACCAGTCCGGACAAGCCTGTTCGCCGCTCTGGGATAAACGCAACGCCGCCAAGGGCGCACCTCCCGCTGCCGCGAGCCAATCCTTGGCCGAGGATACCCCCTGCTCTGTCAGCCATTGTAGAGCGGCATCATTGCCCGGCGCCGGCAACGGCAGGCGGCGGCAGCGCGATACCAGTGTCGGCAGCAGCCTGTCGGGTGCGTCAGCGACCAGCAGGAATACGGTATGAGGCGGAGGTTCCTCCAAGACCTTGAGCAAGGCGTTGGCGGAAATCACGTTCAGGGCCTGAGCGGGATACAGCAAGGCAACACGCCAGCCGCCTCGATGGGTCGCCGTGTTGAACCAAGGCTCCAGTGCACGAATCTGATCGATGCGGATCTCTTTGGAGGGCGCCCGTTTGGCCGTGCCGGTTTCGCCCGCAGAGCCGGCCGTCTCGTCGGTGCTCTCTGCCGTGGCCGCACCCTCTTGCAGCGCTACCGCTTCGGGCCGAATGCGCCGCAGATCAGGGTGGTTGCCACTGGCAATCCAAGTACAGGCCGGACAATGGCCGCAAGCCAGATTGTCAACGGGTGATTCGCATAACAAGCTGGCCGCTGCCGCCGCGGCAAACTCGACTTTGCCGATGCCTGCCACGCCATGGACCAGCCATGCGTGCGCAAAACGATCCCGCCCAGCCAACCAGCTCTGCGCGATCTCGCGTTGCCACGGCAAAAACTGGGCGACGCTCATAGGGCTCGCGAGGCCTGTACCAGGGCCTTCAGTTCGGATTCCAATTGGGCGCGCACCTGGGCCATCGGCTGACTGGAGTCCACGATACGAAAGCGTTCGGGCTGCGCCTCGGCACGGGCATGATAGGCTGACCGCGTGCGCTCGAAAAACGCCGCCTCTTCCCGCTCGAAGCGGTCTGGCTCACGGGCGTCGGCCAGGCGTGCGCGGGCCAACTCCAGCGGCACATCGAACAACCAGGTCCGGTCGGGCTGCAATGAGGGCTGCATCCATTGCTCGAGCACCGCGACCCGTTGTGCGCCCAGTTGGCGCCCGCCGCCTTGATAAGCGTAGGTCGCGTCGGTATAGCGATCACAAACCACCCAATCGCCACGAGCCAACGCCGGCTCGATCACCTGTGCTACGTGTTCGCAACGCGCAGCAAACATGAGCAGGGTTTCCGTATCGAGCGTCATGGATTCGGATAGCACCAGACCGCGCAGGATCTCGCCCAGCGGCGTGCCGCCCGGCTCTCGAGTCGCCACCACGCTGAGCCCCGACGCGCGCAGCGTATCTGCGATCCAGGCGGCATGGGTGCTTTTGCCTGCCCCATCCACGCCCTCGAGGGTGATAAAACGTCCACGTGCTGTCATTGCGTCCTGCCCAGGATGTAGCGCGCCACGTTGCGGTTGTGTTCGGACAGGTTAGCCGAAAACTCGCTGGTGCCGTTGCCGCGCGAAACAAAGTACAAATATTTATGGCGCTCCGGCTGTACCGCAGCCAACAGCGCGGCACGCCCGGAGGCGGCGATCGGTGTCGGCGGCAGGCCGGCGCGAGTATAGGTATTCCAGGGCGTATCGGCCTGCAGGTCTGCACGCCGGATACGGCCTTGGTAGCGTTCCCCCATGCCGTAGATGACCGTCGGATCAGTTTGCAACATCATGCCCAGACGCAAGCGATTCACGAATACGCCCGACACCCTATTACGGTCAGGGCCGTGGCCGGTTTCTTTCTCGACGATCGAGGCCAGGATCAGCGCCTCGTACGGTGTCTTTAGCGGCAGATCGGCCTGGCGTTGCGCCCAGATCGAGGTCAGCACCTGCTGCCCCTGTTGATAGGCCCGACGCAGCAGGTCGAAATCCGTCGTTCCAGGGGTAAAAACATAGGTGTCCGGGAAAAACATCCCCTCTGGCGCCGTGATCGAGGCGCCCAGTTTCTCCATCAGGGCCTCGTCGCTGATATCCCCGAGCGTCTGCTTCACGTCGGGATTGGTGCGCAGCGCCTCGCGCATTTGCTGATAGGTCCACCCCTCCAGCAAAGTGACCTGCCGTTGCACCATTTCGCCGCGGGCGAGACGATCCAGCAGCGTCCATGGCGAATCGCCTCGGCGTGCTTCGTAGCCGCCCGCCTTGATCAGTTTGTCACGTTCGGACAGCCGCGCCATCCAGGCAAAGCCGTCTTCCCAGATAGGAATGCCGGCCTCGTTCATGGCGCGCGCCATCGCGCGCGGGGTGCTGCCCGGCGTAACGATGAATTCGACCTTGTCGGCCGGCAAGGCAATCGCACGGTTCATCCAATACCACGCGCCACCGGCGGCTGCGCCTGCCAATACGAGTACGGTCAGACAGAGCAGCAGAAAATAAAGGAAAAGCTTTTTCATAGATGTACGGAGTTTAATGGATCGCGGGCATTTGATCTGGCGCTGGCTGTGTCTCGTTGTGTCCGCAAAAGTACTCAGTCTCACGGGTGGGCTTCGTCTGCGGCCTTTCCCATAGGCAATGAGCGTGCCCGGAGAGCCCGTTTCCCCTTGAGCAGACCAGGGTTTAAGCATCGCCGTACGCTCCGTCCGGGTATCATCACAGCATCGGACGCCGTCGCGGCGCCCCACTCTATCGCCTGGCTACAACATGTCTGCTTTTTTTGATTCGCTGTCACCGAATACCACAGGCACGGCCTATGCTGCCCCGCTGCCCGACTACACAGTCATCTCTGCCTCGGGCGCGGATGCCTTGTCCTTTTTACATGGGCAATTGACGCAGGACGTGACAGGTCTGGCACCTGACGTCGCCCGCCTGGGCGGGTATTGCACGGCCAAGGGCCGATTGCTGGCCACGCTGGTGCTATGGCGAGCGCAGGCGGTCGGCGAGGCATCGGAAAACTCGGATAGCCCCCAACTGTATGCCTTGGTCCGCCGAGACCTGACCGAGGCGCTGGTCAAACGCCTGTCGATGTTCGTCCTGCGCGCCAAAGCCAAGCTGGCGCCGGTGCCGCTGCACGTGAGCGGCGTCTGGGCCGAGCCTGCCGATATGGCGAAACTGGAGGCCGCTGCAGGCGGCGCCTTGCCCGCCGCACCCTGGCAACGCACCGAGTTACCTAGCGGGACCTGGATTGCCGCGCCATCGGTTAGCGGCGGCCTGCGTTGGTGGTGGATCACCAGTGAGGCGCAACAGGCGGACGCCACGGCGCTGGCTACGCAAGTACAACGCGGCAATAGCGACCAGTGGCACGCTGCAGATTTGGCTGCGGGCCTGCCTTGGATTGGCACAGCAACACAGGACTTGTTCATTCCTCAAACGCTGAATCTGGACCTGATCGGCGGCGTGAGCTTTACCAAGGGCTGTTACCCCGGACAGGAAATCGTCGCGCGCAGCCACTATCGTGGCACCGTAAAGCGCCGCACCGCGTATGGTCAGTGGGACGCCATGATCGAGCCGCCCGCCCCGGGCACCGACATCTACGATGCCAAGCAACCCGATGAGCCTTGCGGACGCATCGTAGACGCCTCGCGTAGTGGCGCACTGTTCGAGATTGCCTTGGCGTCGCTGGACGATGGCGATCTGCGCGTCGGCACGCCTGACGGCGCAAAAATCACCGTGACGCCACTGCCATACGATTTGGCCGACGGCGGATTCAAGCGATAAAGGCTTGCCCCGACCTTCGTTTCCCTATCGCGGCTGCACACGAACGGCGGTCATCAGCCCCACGACACATAGCGTGGGCTGATCGCCGCGATAGGCATGAACCTCAACCTGGCAGATGGACAAACGCCGCCCAGGCTTGAGCACGCGCCCCGTCGCCACAAAACGCTCGCCGTCGGCTGGCGACAGGAAATTCATCTTGAATTCAGAGGTCAAGACGTCTTCGCCAGGCTCGAACAACGACAGCGCTGCATAGCCACCCGCACTGTCCGCAATGGTCGTGGATATTCCCGCGTGCAGATAACCATTCTGCTGGCACAGGTCCGCGCGAAACGGTAACTCGATATGGACCAGCCCCGGCTCGAGGCGCGATAAACGCGCGCCGAACAGCGTCATGATGGTTTGCCGGGCAAAGCTGTCGCGCACGCATTGAATGGCAGCGCTTTGTGTGGGTTCAGAAGACACGGTTGCCCCGTTTACGAATGCTGGTGACACGCAAAATAATCTGGTGAACGCCGCGTACGTACAGACCTGTCAGCCAAGGGGGCTCACAGGTGCAGCACGTACGCCTACCGATCGACGATCACTCTCAGGGTGTCTTGTGCGCGTACAGATTGACGATGCTGGAAAAATCCAGCTTGCCACTGCCGTCGCCGCTGTGCAGCGAATACAGATTGCGTGCGAGCTCACCCAAGGGAATCGACGACCGCGAGGATAACGCCGCCTCGGCGGCCAGCCCCAGATCCTTTAGCATCAGGTCCACGCCAAAACCGCCGACATAGCCCTTTGATGCTGGCGTGTTTTCCATGACGCCCGGCCAAGGGTTGTACAACTCGGTTGCCCAGTTACGGCCAGAGCTCTTGGCGATGATGTCCGACAGGACTTTGGGATCCAGGCCATTGGCTACGCCCAGGGCCAAGGCCTCTGAGGTACCGGCCATCAAGATGCCCAACAGCATGTTGTTGCAGATCTTGGCCACCTGCCCCGCTCCGGCCGGGCCCGCGTGGAAAATATTCTTGCCCATGGCTTGCAGGACCGGCATGGCACGCGCCAGATCGTCGGCCTCGCCGCCGACGATGAACGTCAGCGTCCCTGCGGCCGCACCTGCCGTACCGCCAGACACCGGCGCGTCGATCATCGCCAGGCCGCGTTCCTGAGCCGCTGTGGCGACCTTGCGCGCCGAATTCGGAGCGATCGTACTGCACTCAATCACCAGTGCGCTGGGATCGATCGCACCCAACAGGTCCTGGCCCAGGTACAGGGCCTCGACATGTTTGCTGGCAGGCAGCATCGTGACCACGACTTCGGCCCCTTGCACGGCGTCAGCAGCGGAGCTCGCCGCACGCGCGCCGGCATCGGCCAAGCTATTGACCGCACCAGGCACCAGATCGAACACCGCCAACTTGTGGCCGGCCTTGATCAGATTGTTTGCCATGGGCGCACCCATATTGCCCAGACCGATAAACGCAATACTGCTCATGTGGGGGTCTCCTCGTGTTTGTTGTGTATGCGCTGTCTGAAATCAGATTACTACCGAATTTAAGCCTCGGCACCCAGGTCCGCCAATGGATGAGCCTGCCCCGCCGGCCAAGGCGCCTCGAAAAAGCGCTGTACCCACGCCTCGGATGCCTGCTCCAGTGTGGCCGGATTCCATTTGGGTTGCTTGTCTTTGTCTATCAACAAGGCCCGGATGCCCTCGGCAAAATCGCCCTCGGCGGCGCATGCCAGCGCCGCGATGTACTCGACGCGGAACACCTCGGCCAATGAACTGAGCCGCGTACGGCGCAACAGGGCAAAGGCCAGGCGTGCCGAACCCGGCGAGCCTGCCAGCATCGTCGCTGCGGCGCGCGCCAGCCAGGGGTCCTCGTGTGTTTTCAGTTCGGAGATGGCGTCATAGATCGCGGTCAGATTCTCGCCGCCACACAGAGTATTGATCAGTGCCGCATGCTGACGCAACGGTCCGGGAGAGAGCTCGGATTCAGGCTGATGAGTCAACAAGACCTGGCGCAACAGGTCGTCGTTTAGCGAGCGCGACGACCGTCCATCCTCTGCAGCCGACGCCGTCCAAGGCGTTTGCAGCAATGCCTCGACAAACTGCGGCCAGCCCGACGAGTCCAGACGATAATCGGCAACGCCGGCATACAAGGCATCCGAGGTCGTCAGCTGCGCACCCGTCAACGCTAAAAACAGCCCGATGCGCCCTTGCATGTGATTCAGCATCCAGCTGCCGCCCACATCGGGAAACAATGCAATCGAAATCTCCGGCATGGCCAGGCGCGTCGTTTCGCTGACCACCCGATGGCTGGCCCCCATCATGAGGCCAACGCCGCCCCCCATCACAATGCCATGCCCCCAGCACAGGATAGGCTTGGGATAGGTATGAATCTGATAGTCGAGCCGATACTCGCGCTCAAAGAAATCTCGCGCCAATGGATTGGCCCAGGCCCCCTGGCCCTGGTGTTCCTGCATGCTGTGATACAGGCCGTGCAGATCTCCACCCGCGCTAAAGGCTTTGCCGCCTGCGCCTTGCAGCACCACCATCGCCACGCTGTCGTCCTGCGACCAGGCCGTCAGGCGCTCGGCCAGCAAATCGACCATCTCCAGCGACAGGCCGTTGAGCGTTTGCGGCGCGTTCAGCGTGGCAAACGCCACACGCATCCCATTGGTGGCGGTTTTTTCCTCGAACAGCACGGGGGCGGTCATCTGATATCTGCTCCTTTTTCCAGCAATTGGCGGGCCACGATCACACGCATGATTTCGTTGGTGCCCTCAAGAATCTGATGGACACGAGTATCGCGCACGAGGCGCTCCAAGGGATAGTCCCGCAAGTAACCGTAGCCGCCGTGAATCTGTTGCGCGTCCAGGCAGATCTGGAAACCCATATCGGTCGCAAAGCGCTTGGCCATGGCGCAATACGTGCCGGCGTCAGGCGAACCAGCGTCCAGCTTGCACGCCGCCAATCGCACCATCTGCCGGGCTGCCACTAAATGCGTGGCCATGTCCGCGAGCTTGAACTGCAAGGCCTGAAACTCAGCCAGGCGGCGGCCGAATTGTTTGCGCTCGTCCATGTAGCGCCGGGCAGCATCCAGCGCGCCCTGGGCAGCCCCCACCGAGCAGGTGCCGATATTGATCCGCCCACCGTCCAGACCCTTCATGGCGATCTTGAAACCTTCGCCCTCCTGGCCCAGCATATTGGCCGCCGGCACCCGCACGTTTTCAAAGGTGATGGGCCGTGTGGACTGGCTGTTCCAGCCCATTTTTTCTTCTTTACGGCCGTAGCTGATGCCGGCGCTGTCGGCCGGCACGGCAAAGGCACTGACGCCGCCAGGCCCCTCGCCGCCGGTGCGGGCCATCACGACCAGCAGATCCGTATCACCGCCGCCCGAGATGAACGCCTTGGCACCGTTGAGGACAAAATCGTCACCATCGCGTTTCGCGCTCGTGCGCAGGGAACCTGCGTCTGAACCTGCGCCCGGCTCCGTCAAGCAGTAGGACGCGAGTTTTTCTCCGCTGGCCAGCAACGGCCCCCAGGCCTCGCGCAACGCCGGTTGACCCCATTTTCCGACCATCCAGGTCGCCATGTTGTGAATCGTCAGAAAAGCCGTCGTCGACGGATCGACCGCAGCCATTTCCTCGAACACCAGCGTGGCGTCCAATCGCGGCAGCCCCAGGCCACCGATATCCTCGGACGCATAAATCGCACAAAAGCCCAGTTCGCCGGCCCGGGCAAAGGCCTCGCGGGGAAAGATGCCCTCGGCATCCCAGCGAGCGGCATTGGGGGCGAGCTCGCCTTGGGCGTAGTCGCGCGCAGCCTGCGCAAAAGCCTGCTGCTCGTCAGTCAATTCCAGATCCACAGCGTTGTCTCCTGTTGGTTGGTCTAGCTGGCGTCATGGCTGTCTCGTGAACGGCCACACCTACCATCCGTCCATTTTGCATGACGTTAACGTAAACGTAAATCTACAGCCGGTATCTTACGCCGGAATCCAGAGACAATTTTGTCCTGCCGATGACTTTTGGCGCGACAGGAGGCGAGCTCGTTAGGGAATGAGATCTACAGCAATCCCGCAGGGCGCTCGCGGCCGTTGCGGGCCGCCGTGGCCTTGGCGCGACGGTGATCAGCCCTGCGGCGGCGCGACACCATGGGATCGAACGTCAGCGGACGATAGATCTCGATCCGATCGCCATCGGCCAATGGCGTCTCGGTCTGGCATTGTTTGCCAAACACCCCGACGCCCTGCCCCCAGGGATCCACCCCAGGAAACTCAGCCTCAAACCCGCTCTGGCGCAACGCATCTGCGGCCGTGGCGCCGGCAGGCAACGTCAGCTCGCGCTGCCACGTCGCCGATGGCGTGGGATAGCAGACACAGACTCGCAGCACCGCAGCCTCATTCCCCATAGACCGCCTGCGCCCGTTTGGTAAAGGAATCGATAAAACTGGTCGCAATCCGGTTAAAGACCGGCCCCACCACCATCTCGAGGGCGCGATTGGAAAACGCGTACTCCAGGGTGAACAAGACCTTGCACGCATCCTCGGCCAGGGCCTGGAATTCCCAGTTGCCCACCAGCATCGAAAACGGGCCGTCCACGAGCTCGAGCTGAATCCGGTTGGGATACTCATGGGTATTGCGGGTGGTGAATCGCTGCTTCATCCCCGCGAAACTGATCATCACAGAGGCTTGCATCCCGTGTTCGTCGCGAGACTGGACCTCCGTCCCGCCACACCACGGCATGAATTCCGGATACTTTTCCACGTCGGCAACGAGGTCGAACATCTGTGCTGCACTATAAGGAACCAGGACAGATCGCTGTACTTTATGCATCGGCTATCGCAAATCGCTAGAATGGTTGGATTTTACCGGTAGCGCAGCTACCGCCGCATTTTTCGCCGGATTACTGCCTGATCAGCCTTTATGAGCATTATCGACAACCGCAAGGCCACCCACGATTATTTCATCGAAGACCGCTACGAGGCCGGCCTGGTCCTGCAAGGCTGGGAGGTCAAGGCGATTCGTGACAGCCGTGTCCAGCTTAAAGAAAGCTACGTCATCGTGCGCGATGGCGAGCTGTTTTTGCTGGGCATGCATGTCAGTCCCTTGCCCACTGCCTCCACGCATATCCATCCCGATGCCATGCGTACGCGCAAGCTGCTGCTCAAAGCCGAAGAAATCAGCAAGTTGATCGGCAAGGTCGAGCAACGTGGCTACACCCTCGTCCCGCTGAATCTGCATTACAAAAATGGCCGGATCAAGCTCGATTTCGCGCTCGGCCGCGGCAAAAAGCTCTACGACAAACGCGACAGCTCTCGTGAAAAAGACTGGCAGCGCGAGAAAGAGCGCATCATGAAACACGATACCCGCAGTTCGCGGCGCGACGATTGATTGACGGCTGACCGCGCTGTGGCCTCGTCAGGCCAGATGAGGCTGGATAAACCCGGTCCATCGCGACCTGAATCGCGGCGATACCCGTGCATGGACGCCTTTGCCGAGACCCTCGAGGCTAGTTGAAACTGGCCGTCTGCTGGATACAGAGAGAGCGTCCTGAGCCAGACCAGACTGCCATGCGTGATTCTGGCAGTCTGGCGCGTCCGCCACCGCTCTGTGTTAGACCGGCTTGACGATCGCCATCGCGGATGCGATCAGACCACCCACGCCTGACATCCGTGTATTACACCTGCTTGTTCGTCTTGACGATCGCCATCGCCGACGCTATCAGACCGCCCACGTCCGACAAATTGGACGGCAGGATCAGGGTGTTGCCTTCCTTGGCGACATTGCCGAAAGCGTCCACATAACGTTCCGCGACCTTCAGGTTGACGGCCTCCATACCACCTGGCTGACGCACCGCCTCACCGACTTGCATGATTGCTTTCGCCGTCGCTTCGGCAATGGCCAGCACGGCCGCCGCCTCACCCTGGGCCTGGTTGATCTGCGCCTGCTTTTCACCCTCGGAGCGCGCGATGGCGGCTTCGCGCTCGCCCGTCGCGATGTTGATTTGCTCCTGACGGCGGCCCTCCGAAGCAGCGATCAGCGCACGTTTTTCCCGCTCGGCGGTAATCTGCGCCTGCATCGCACGCAGGATCTCATTGGGCGGCGTCAAGTCCTTGATTTCATAACGCAAGACCTTCACCCCCCAGTTCAGCGCTGCCTCATCGAGCGAGGCCACGATCGTGGCGTTGATGAACTCGCGTTCCTCGAAAGTACGATCCAGCTCCAGTTTCCCGATCACCGACCGCAGCGTGGTCTGCGCCAGTTGGGTAATGGCCGAGATGTAGTTGGACGAACCGTACGACGCACGCATCGGATCCGTTACCTGGAAATAAAGCACGCCATCGACCTGCAACTGCGTGTTATCGCGCGTGATGCAGACCTGGCTCGGAACGTCCAGGGGGATTTCCTTGAGCGAGTGTTTGTAGGAAACCCGCTCGATGAACGGGATCACGAATCCCGCGCCTGGCGAGAGCACCCGGTCGAACTTGCCCAGCCGTTCGACGACCCAGGCGTGCTGTTGCGGCACGATGGCAATGGCCTTGATGATGATCAGCAACGCCAAAACGACCAAGACGATCAGGGCGATGGTGGAAGGTTCGAGCATCATGGAAGTGGTCCTGCGTGGAATGAGAGACGACCGCACCCATCTCGGGCGGCCACGAAATCAGACAGACAAGCCTGGACTGTAACGTACTCGGGTACGCGGCTCACACCTTGCGCGTCAACACCAGCCGCGGACCACGGATCTCACTGATCACATACAGACCCGGCTCACGCGGTTGCCCGGCTGCGAGCTCTGCTTGCCAATTCGCACCACGATACCAGACGCGCGCAATTCCGGCGTCCGTCCAGCTTTCGACCTCGACCGTCTGGCCGATGTCGAGATGCACATCGGCATTACTCTTGGCATCGACTTCACGTTTTTTCAGGACGCCAGTACGGCGCAACACGATTAATCCGACCAACGCTACGACAGCGCAGGCCACGAGCTGCCATTCCAGGCCTGCGTCGAACCACGCTGCGACACCGCCCGCGACCAAACCGAGCGCGACCAGCAACAGGTAAAACGTGCCGCTGGCTACCTCACCGATGAGTGCGACCGCTGCCAGTCCAAACCATATCCACATCATCCATTGCTCCGAGAAACCTCGGCATTCATGCCGGGGAGGTAAGGGACGCAGCCGCAAGGCTGCAAGATTGGTCTGATTTGAGTTGATAGCTGGATAAATGTCCAGTTTCTGGGTCTGGCGTGGATAGTATCCCGGGCATGCAAACCAAACGTGCCTACCGATTCCGGTTCTATCCAACGCCCGAGCAAGCGCCGCAACGTTTGCGGATATGTGTCACCGAGGCTGTCGTTGAGCGTGCGACATTGACCCTGTCCGCAATGCAACGCAGACCACGACCGCGACGTCAACGCGGCGCATAACGTATTAGCCGCCGGGCTGGCGGTGTTAGCCCATGGAGAAACGGTAAGACCTGAGTGCATGAATGATGATGTACGACGGCTCGGTTCGGTGAAGTGGGAATCCCTTTCCTTTAGGGAAGGGAGCAGTCAAGTGATGCCTTATTTGAAAAACCCGGGGCTGGGCTCTAGTGGCCCAGATTCCCTCGGAGGCCAAGGAAACAAGGGGCGGCCCGGCACCCCCTGTGCAACAGAATATGGCTCGATTGTACGGATTTCTGGGCCATGACGATTTATCATCATGCTATTGACTGCGTTTCGCGCCGAACAGCGAGCTCCCTGGATAGTCCATGAATACTGCTGCCCCCTACTCCGACGGCCTATTGCCCGTTCTGATTCTGCACACCGGCGATCCCGACGAACCCCTGCGCCAGTCGCATGGCGGCTATGCCGAGATGATGCGCCATGCCGCTGGCCTGTCACCGGATGGGGTGCACATCGTAAGGGTGTATCTGGACGAGGAGCCTTTGGCGCCCTCAGCCTATCGCGCGGCGCTCATCACGGGGTCGCCCGCCATGGTGACGGACCTCGAGCCCTGGAGCGAGCGCACGGCTGCNTGGATACGGCAGGCAGCCGCCGAGAACCTGCCTATGTTCGGCGTGTGCTACGGCCATCAATTGCTGGCGCATGCGCTGGGTGGCGTGGTGGACTACAACGCCAAGGGCCGCGAACTCGGCACGCAAACCATAGAGTGCCTGCCCGATGCCACGGGCGACGCCTTGATGACCGGATTGCCGACCCGGTTTCCTGCCCAACTGCTGCACGCGCAAAGCGTCACGCAATTGCCCCCCGGCGCCGAGGCACTGGCCCGCTCGGATATGGATCCACATCAATTGATCCGCTTGGCGCCCGCGATTTATTCCGCTCAATTCCATCCTGAATTCGGGCCGGAATTCATGGGCGACCATTTGCGGCAATACCATCGCGTCTACCTCCGCGAGGGGTTGGATGTCGACGCCTTAGCGGCTGGACTCGGCCCGACGCCGACAGCGGCCAGCTTGATCCGGCGGTTTCTCGGGCTGTGCGAACGCGCGGGCACGCGATCGGCGCAACGGACGGCGTAACGCAGGCGTCGCCGCTTATGCCATTCCTATCGTGATGGGCATGGTCGATGCGCTTGGCACTACTGGATTGCCATGGCCGGTCTCGACCAAATCGCGCTATCGATTAAGCCGGAGTGCCACATCGGATACGCCTAGGTCGCTCAGCACCTCGGTCTCTGCCTCCGTTAGATCACGATAAGACTGCAATCTCGGGCGTGGCGATGAGATCGAAGCATCAGGTTGCCACTCTTCGCCGACCTTGACGGCGCCCGAAACAAACGACGAACGCGCCATCGCCACCTCTTTCTGTTCTTGATTCGCCTTGTGTTCTCGCCGGGCTGCCTCACGGAGCGTATCCGTCAGTGCCTGTAATTGTGTTTTCATTTTAGCGGGCGCCGAATCCGAGACCGCTGTGGCAGGCTGCATAGCATCAGATTGAAAATAAGGAAGTTCCGCCTCCGCCATTAACGCCCTCTCCCCAAAATCGACGACGGCATAAATACGGTTTCCAAACTCTCCCGCCACCTTCGAAAGCAGCATCTCTTTCGACTCCAATGGCAATGGAGCGATTTTTATTTCCGAATTCGCCGCGCGCTGATCCTTCGTCTTGGCATCAGTGAGCGCATTATCGATCAGCGAGCCTGCCTCGAGTCCGGATGCCGAGATATTTTGCAGCACAGCATAGACAGCGCGAGCGTCTTCGTTGCGAAAGGCGTCTTCAAGATCCATTTGATATTTCACAGACAGCAGCGTGTCTTTGTCTTTCGGACTCACGTAGTCAAGGATATTGCTATTGCGATAGATTTCGGTGTCTCCAACGGTAAGACTGCATCTAAAAGACTCATTAGGATTCTGAGAAAAATCGAATTTGAATTTGTCACGATATTCGGGCGATACAAAGTCCCGCAGTTTGAAAAAGCACTCCAATCGGCCCATTTCATTGCGACTCTTGGAGTCTCTGTTGATTGTATAAATCTGATTGCACAAGGCGTGGATCGCTTCGTGTTGTGCCCCGCTCTGAAACCAGTCAATGATTTTTTCTAGAAACGTCAACTTGGACGCTTCTTCGTACGACGGCGCTGCGGCGACGCGTGAAATCTGCGCCAGGCTTAACGTGGAAATGGAACTGGGATTGGACATAGTGAGGTGTCCCCATGTGATTTAGGATTTCAGTCATGATTGTCCGAAGCATGGGTAACGCTCTACTCATCCTGGTTCCACCCACGAGACTACTGCCGGCCATATCGCACCCGCGTCCGACCCTTACGCCATCTAGTGAGCGCAGGCGCACCAACTCTAGCCCTGGATCTTTCCCAGATCGAATATCACACGCGTGCTGTCTTGCTTCGCTGCATTTTCTTCGGCGAGGCGCTCCATGGTTACGGTGAGCGTTTCCGTCAGCGCCTGCAGCAGCTGCCTGTCGTTATCGCGCGCCTCCACCATCAGGCCAAGACCCAGGTCCTCGGTCAGCTTTGACAGCAGCATGGCTTGAGCCCCCGTTGATAGGGGGCGCATCAGCAAGGACAGCGCTTCAGGCGACGGCTGTGGCGTGCTGTCGATATCTGCATTGTCCATCCCCGACGCCGTGCGTCGCACCTCGCCCGAGACGGCCTTCAGCACGTCGCGTATTGAGTCGGTATCCTCGTTGCGAAACGCGTCCTCAAGATCCATACCGCACTTGCCCAGCGTGAGCTCGAATCGTTCGTGTGAACTCGACGGCCCGCTGATGTCATTATTTCTATAAATTTCCTCACCGCCAATCCGAATCGCGCATCCGAATGTCTCCGGCGAATCGCCGCTGAAAAAATCATATTTAAATTGATCACGATGTTCGGGCAACGCCAACTGTCGAAGCTCGGCAAAAGCGTTCAGCCGAATATTCTCCGTATGAAAATTGGATTCGTGTGACGACGCAGCCCCACCCTTAACCTCAATGAGCTTGTCGTACATCTGTTCTAATTCGGCGCGTTGAACACCGCTTTTGAACCAATCGATGATTCTGTCCAACAAACTCATTTTTGTAGCTTCTTCCCGCGATGTCGCCTTGGCGACCTGCAAGATCTGTGCGGAGTTCAGGTTGGAAACAGGATTGGGCATGGTGACTACCTCTCGTGAAATTTATGATTGCAACAGTGGCAATTGAGTTGTGTGTAACACTCACGATGACGAAGTTCCCACATGAAACAAGCCCTGCATCCGGTGAAGGATGCAGGGCTTGTTCACCGCGCGCAGGCGCGGCCAATCGCTCAGATCAGCGAGCCAGACGCTGCCACGTATCAACCACCGTGTCCGGGTTCAGCGACATGGACAGAATGCCTTCGTCCTTGAGCCACTGAGCGAAATCCGGATGGTCGCTGGGGCCCTGACCGCAGATACCGACGTACTTGTTGGCAGCCAGGCAAGCCTTGATCGCACGGCTCAGCATGAACTTCACCGCATCATCGCGCTCGTCGAAATCGGCAGCCAACAGCTCCATACCGGAGTCGCGATCCAGACCCAGCGTCAACTGCGTCATGTCGTTCGAACCGATCGAGAAACCGTCGAAATGTTCCAGGAACTGGTCGGCCAACAACGCATTGGACGGGACTTCGCACATCATGATGAGCTTCAGGCCGTTTTCGCCACGCGCCAAGCCACGGGCGCCCAGCAGGTCCACCACGCGTTTGGCCTGGCTGACCGTACGCACGAACGGGACCATGATCTCGACGTTGGTCAGGCCCATTTCGTCACGCACTTTCTTCAGCGCCTCGCATTCCATGCGGAAGCACTCGGCGAAATCCGCAGCAATGTAGCGCGACGCGCCGCGGAAGCCCAGCATGGGGTTTTCTTCCTCGGGCTCGTAACGCGAGCCGCCCACCAGTTTGCGGTATTCGTTGGACTTGAAGTCCGACATACGCACGATGACCGACTTGGGCCAGAACGCGGCGGCAATGGTGGCAATACCTTCTGCGAGCTTTTCGACAAAGAAGGCGCGCGGGCTGGCATAGCCACGGGCAGCCGACTCGACGGCTTTTTTCAGCTCGCCATCGACATTCGGGTAATCCAACACAGCCTTGGGGTGAATGCCGATGTTGTTGTTGATGATGAATTCCAGGCGAGCCAGACCCACGCCAGAGTTCGGGATTTGCGCGAAATCGAAAGCCAGCTGAGGGTTACCGACGTTCATCATGATCTTGACGTCGATCGGCGGCATTTCACCGCGGCGGACTTCTTCGACCTCGGTTTCGATCAGGCCGTCGTAAATACGGCCCTCGTCACCCTCGGCGCACGACACGGTCACGGCCTGGCCTTCTTTCAGGACGTCGGTCGCTTCACCGCAGCCCACCACGGCCGGGATACCCAGTTCACGCGCGATGATGGCCGCGTGGCAGGTACGGCCGCCACGGTTGGTCACGATAGCCGAGGCGCGCTTCATGACCGGTTCCCAGTTGGGGTCGGTCATGTCGGTCACCAGCACATCGCCGGGCTGCACACGATCCATTTCGGAAATATCGGCCACGACGCGCACGGGGCCCGAACCGATTTTCTGGCCAATGGCGCGGCCGGTGATCAGGACCTGGCCGGTGGCCTTCAGGCGGTAGCGCTGCTGGACGTCGTTGCCAGTTTGCTGCGATTTCACCGTTTCGGGGCGAGCTTGCAGGATGTAGATCTTGCCATCGACACCATCACGGCCCCACTCGATATCCATCGGGCGCTTGTAGTGTTTTTCGATGATGACCGCGTAGCGTGCCAATTCGGAGACTTCGTCATCGGTCAACGAATAGCGGTTGCGCTCGGATACCGGCACGTCCACCGTGCGCACGGCACGGCCTTCGGGGCGCTCGGGATCGAATTCCATCTTGATCAGCTTGGAGCCGATGCGGCGGCTGACGATGGGATAGTGGCCCTGTTCCAGCGTGGGCTTGAACACGTAGAACTCGTCGGGGTTCACGGCGCCTTGCACCACGGTTTCACCCAGGCCGTAGGACGACGTGATGAACACCACGTCTTGGAAGCCCGATTCGGTGTCGATGGTGAACATCACGCCGGCGCTGCCCTTGTCGGAGCGCACCATGCGCTGCACGCCTGCAGACAACGCGACTTCGGCGTGGGCATAGCCTTTGTGCACGCGATAGGAAATCGCGCGATCGTTGTACAGCGACGCGAACACGTGGCGAATCTTGTCCAGCACGTCGTCAATACCAACGACGTTCAGGAAGGTCTCCTGCTGGCCCGCGAACGAGGCGTCAGGCAAATCCTCGGCAGTGGCGGACGAACGCACGGCGAACGAGCCCTTGCCGTCTGCATCCAGCGCGGCAAAGGACGTGCGGATCTGCTGCTCGAACTCGGACGAGAACGGGGCATCAACGATCCATTGACGGATCTCGGCGCCAGCTGTCGCCAGCTCGCGAACGTCTTCGGGGTTCAGCGTGCTGAGTCGCGTAGCAATGCGCGCATCCAGACCGGAGGCTTTGAGGAAATCACGGAAGGCTTCAGCAGTCGTAGCAAAACCGCCCGGTACGCGAACACCCGCGCCCGACAACTGACTGATCATTTCACCTAGTGATGCGTTCTTACCTCCTACCGAGTCCACATCCGTCATGCGGAGCTGCTCGAAAGAAACGACGTACGACATTTAAGTCACCTTTTACAATAGAGAAAGCGAGTTTGGTCAAAACACCACGATGCACTGACCAAACCAGCCTGAGACCGCTCTTGGGGTGACTGATTGGGGTCGAATTGTACCCGGTCGGGCGCTCCAGCCCTCCCCTTTGGTTGGAATATTTTACATATGGCTTCGTCCCCTATCGAACGTACTGTCTATATCGTCTCGGACAGCACCGGCATCACCGCAGAGACATTTAGTCACTCCGTGTTGTCCCAATTTGAGCAAGTACGCTTCAAGCCGATCCGCCTGCCCTTTATCGACACCCTGGAAAAAGCCCAGGAAGTCGCCGAGCGCATCGACCGCAATGCCAACGAAACCGGCCTGCCGCCCATCGTTTTCAGCACCTTGGTCGACCCCCACAGCATGGAATGCGTCCGCCGCGCGAATGGGATTTTCCTGGACCTTTTTGGCACGTTTGTCGGGCATATCGAGCAGGCCTTGGGGATGAAATCCAATCATTCCGTTGGCCGCTCGCACATGGCGGCCAACTCTGAGCAGTACCGGAATCGAATTGACGCCATCAATTTCAGCCTGGCACATGACGACGGGCAATTCATCAACCAACTGGATCAGGCAGATGTCATTCTGGTGGGCGTGTCCCGCTGTGGCAAGACGCCGACCAGCTTGTATCTGGCCATGCAGTACGCTATCAAAGCGGCCAATTTCCCGCTGACGCCCGACGATTTCGAGCGAGGCACGCTGCCCTCAACGGTCGCGCCGCATCGATCCAAGCTGTTTGGCCTGTCGATTCAGCCCGAACGCCTGTCCGAAGTCCGCAACGAGCGCCGTCCCAACAGCCAGTACGCGACGCTGGAGCAATGCCGCTACGAGGTGGCCGAGGCTGAACGCATGATGCGCCGCGAGGGGATTTCCTGGCTGTCCACGACGACCAAGTCCATCGAGGAAATCGCCACGACGGTATTGCAAGAGGTGGGCCTGGATAGATCGAATTAGGCCATCCCCTGGCGGCGCTGCTCAAACAGGCACAGCGCCGTCGCCACCCCGACATTCAAAGACTCCACCGAGGGGGCGTGGTCGATGCGCACCCGCAGCGTGGCGGCAGACTGCAAATCGGACGAAACCCCCTGCCCCTCGTGGCCGAATACCCAGGCGCAGGCCTTTGGCAACGCGGTTGCATAGAGATCCTGGGCATTTTCCAGCGTCGTGACGGCAAGTGGAACATCCAGGCGGTCCACACAGGCGATCAGATCTGCCTGCTCGTGTATGGACAGCGCAAAATGCGCGCCTTGGCCGCCACGCAGCACTTTGGGCGACCAGGCTGCCGCGCAGCCCGGCGACAGCAACACGCGGGAGACGCCCGCAGCTGCGCATATCCGCAAGATCGTACCGACGTTACCTGGGTCCTGCACCCGGTCGAGCCATACCATGGATTCGCCCAAGCGCGCAGGCAGCGCTGGCGCTGGCGGATCGACGATGAACAGCACGCCCTGGCCGGTTTCAACGGTCTCCAGATGTTTCAATAGCTGAGGCGTCAGCGCCAAAATCTGCCGCTCGGGTAAGACGGCCTGCACGGCAACCAACAACGCTGCCAGCTCTGGACGGTCCAGCCGGTCTGCGTCGAATACAGCCAAGACCGGTTTCGCCGACGACGCCAACCAGGCCTGACACAAATGCACCCCCTCCAGGATCGCGCCCTCGCCACGACGCCCGGCATGCTGGGCCAGACGCTGCAATTGCTTGAATTGAGGGTTGTCGCGGGACGCGATGTGTTTCATGGCAGGGACAGAGGTTGGAATACGCGGTGCACGATACCCGTGCGAGAAACACTATTAAATCGGATTGAATCCATTCAGCCTGCACCGCACAAGCCGGACATCGCCGGACGTAAACAGAATTTTATGGCGCTGGCATCAGCAACTCGCGCACAGGCGCAAAGCTGCGCCGGTGTTCCGCGCAGGGGCCATGCTCGCGCAGACGCGTCAAATGCAGCGCAGTGCCGTAGCCCTTGTGCTGATCAAAGCCGTACTGCGGATACTGTGCATGCAAGCGCAACAAATCGGCGTCACGAGCTGTTTTTGCCAGGATAGAGGCGGCCGAGATGGCCGGCACCAGTGCGTCGCCCTTGATCACGGTTTGCACCGTGCAGCGGAGCTTTGGCGCCTGATTGCCGTCGACCATCGCCACCTGTGGCGCATGGGCCAACCCTTCGACGGCTCGTTGCATGGCCAACAGTGTCGCCCGCAAAATGTTCAAACTGTCGATTTCATCGACACTGGCGCTGGCAATGCACCAACTCAATGCGTATTCCCGGATCTCTATGGCCAGCGCCTCGCGGCGGATTGCCGTGAGCACCTTGGAATCGGCCAAGCCGTCGATGGGCTTCGCGGGGTCCAGGATCACGGCCGCTGCGTAAACAGCCCCCGCGAGCGGTCCCCGGCCGGCCTCGTCGACGCCGGCCATCGTCACGCCCGAGAAATCAGGCGTGGTGCAAGCAAAAAGGCTATGTTGATCCATGAGCCACATCGAGAATTGCGCGTGCCGCCAAGCTCGCCGTATCGCGCGTCAGATCGTGATGCATGGCGGTAAAACGCGTATGTATGCGTGCGGCATGGGCCTCGTCGGTCAGGGCAGCCCAGGTCGCCTCGGCCAGCTTATCTGGCGTTGCATCGTCCTGCAATAGCTCCGGCACGGCGAAATCGCGCAGCAACACGTTGGGCAGCCCAACCCACGGCAAATACGGCCGCTGCTGGCCGGATTTCCAGGCCATGATGCGGCGCATCCATGGGGACAGATAATAGGAAATGACCATGGGGCGTTTGAACAAGGCCGCCTCCAGGGTAGCCGTGCCACTGGCCACCAAGACCGCGTCGCTGGCCTCCAGCGCAGTCCACGCCACTGGCGCGCTGCCCGCCGTTGTCAGATCAGCGGCCGTCACGCAACGCAGCCCCGGGACGGGATACTGCGCCAGAATGGCGTCGAACTCTCGGCGTCGCTCGGCATTGACCATCGGCACAATGCATACCAAACCGGGATCCCGCTGGCGCAGTTGTTGCGCCGCCTGCAGAAAACGCGGCGCGAGGATGCGGATCTCCGACGAGCGGCTGCCTGGCAAGATAGCCAAGACGCGCGCATTGTCATCCAGGTTCAGGCGGCGCCGTGCCGCCTGGCGGTCGGGTTGCATCGGAATGGCATCTGCCAACGGATGCCCGACATAGGTCACCGGGATGCCTTCTTTGCGGTACAGGTCTTCCTCGAAAGGAAACAGCACCAGCATGTGCGACACCGCCTCGCGGATCTTGTGAATGCGCTCGTAACGCCATGCCCAGATCGACGGGCCGACAAAATGCACTGTGGGCGTACCCGCCTGGCGCAACTGCAATTCGAGCTTCAGATTGAAATCCGGCGCATCTACCCCGACGAACACTGAGGGAGGTTCGGCCAGCCAGCGGCGCTTGACGTCACCGTAGGTGCGCAACAATCCCGGCAGACGCTTGAGGGCATCCACGTAGCCGAATACGGTCAACGCATGCATGGGATGCCAAGCCTCAAAGCCGGCGGCGTCCATCGCGGGCCCGCCGATGCCTTGGCAATGCAAATCGGACTCGGCCTGATGCAGGCCGGTTATGACACGGCTGGCCAGCAGGTCGCCCGAGGGCTCACCTGCCACCATGCCGATAGTAGTGGTCATGGCCGGATGATGCCCCGGTTCGAGGCATCAAAGAAATCCAGCAAGGTCTGCAACGCCTCGGTCGCATCAGGATGCGACTGCTGGCGCGCGCGCAGCTCTGCGCGTGCCTCGTCCAAGGACAAACCACGGCGGAAAACGATCTTGTACGCCTCGCGCACACTGGAAATCACTGACGCGCTGAAACCGCGACGGCGCAAGCCCTCGACATTGACACCAACCGGGCGGCAAGGATTGCCAGCGCCCAACACAAACGGCGGCATATCCTGCATCAGAGAGCTATTGCCACCCGTCATGCTGTGCGCCCCGATCTTGCTGAACTGGTGCACCCCGGTCAGCCCGCCCACAATGGCCCAGTCGCCAACGTGGACGTGTCCCCCCAGTTGTACTGAGTTGGCCAGAATGGTGTTGTTACCCAGATGGCAATCGTGCGCAACGTGCACGTAGGCCATGATCCAGTTGTCGTCACCCATGGTGGTCACGCCACCGTCCTGGACCGTGCCCGTATTGAACGTGGTGAATTCCCGGACCGTATTACGGTCACCAATGACCAGACGCGTGGGCTCAGCCGCGTACTTTTTGTCCTGAGGCATGCCGCCGATCGAACAAAACCGGTAAAACCGGTTATCTCGGCCTATCGTCGTCACGCCGTCGATCACGCAGTGAGGACCGATCTCCGTCCCTGCACCGATAGTGACATCCGGGCCAACGACACTATACGGCCCGATCCGCACGCTGCTGTCGATCTGAGCGCTTGGGTCGACCAAGGCGGTGGGATGGATATTTCCTGACATTTACGCTTCCAGGCTACGGATGGCGCACATGAGCTTGGCTTCGGCCACCACCTGGCCGTCCACCAATGCACGCCCTTGGTATTTACAGATGGCGCGGCTGAGCCGCTCGGCCTGTACTTCCAGACGCAATTGGTCGCCCGGCACGACGGGGCGGCGGAAACGCGCCTCGTCGATCCCTACCAGGTAATAGGCGGTCTTGGCGCTGTCGCATTTCAGGCCGCCGTCGTCATCGGTGAAAGAAAACAGCGCGGCCGCTTGAGCCATGGCTTCGGTGATCAACACACCGGGCATCACAGGGTGATGCGGGAAATGGCCTTCGAAGAAAGGCTCATTGATCGACACGTTTTTAATGGCAACGATGGATTTGCCCGGCACGATTTCCAGCACGCGGTCAATGAGCAGCATCGGATAGCGATGCGGCAAGCGCTCCATGATCGCCTTGATGTCGAGTTCCATTTCGTAAAGATTCCTACCGTATTGAATGATGACGCCGTCACCGCAGGCTGCGGTGACAGGTCAGGCTTTTTCGAGTGCCCGCAGCCGGCGGCGCAGCTGCGACAGTTGTTGTATCACGGCGGCGTTACGTTGCCACTGGCCGTGTTCAGCGTAAGGATACACGCCAGTGTAACGGCCTGGCTGGGAAATGCTGGAGGTCACCGCCGTCCCCCCCGAAATATGGACGTCATCGGCCAAGGTCAGATGCCCGGACAGCATGGCCGCGCCAGCGATCGTACAGCGCGCGCCTATGACCGTCGAGCCGGCAATGCCCACGCAGGCAGCCACCGCAGTATGGGCGCCGATACGCACATTGTGCGCCACCATGATCTGGTTATCGAGCTTGACGCCGTCACCGATATCGGTGTCCTCAAGGGCGCCGCGATCGATCGTGGTATTGGCGCCGATCTCGACGTCGTCCCCGATGCGCACACCGCCCAACTGAGCGATTTTCCCCCAGGCACCCTGCCCCAGCGTCGGATCCGGTGCAAAGCCGAAACCGTCAGCGCCGAGGACCGCGCCGCTATGCACGATGGCTCGTGCACCGATGCGTACATTGGCGTACAACGTAACACGGGCATAAAGCACGCAATCGGGCCCCACACTGGAGTTCTGTCCGATCACGCACCCAGGCCCCAGTGTAGATCCGCGTCCGATACGAGCGCCCGACTCGACCACACAATGCGGACCAATACGCACGTCATCCTCGATGACGGCATCAGGCGCCACAACGGCCAGCGGATGCACGCTGGCCGGCTGTTTCGGGTGACGCGCAGCGTCGAACCACTGCGCCAGACGGGCGTAAAGCAAATAAGGATGCGCACATACGACCCGGATACACGACAGACCGTCTGCACCAGCCGACATGGCTTGCGCCACATCCGGCGTCACAATGACTGCGGCGGCCTGTGTGCCAGCCAACTGGCCCTGGTAGCGCGGATTGCTCAGAAAGCTGATTTCTTCCGGTCCAGCTGATGCCAGCGTACCGATACCGCGGATACGGGGCAATGCCGCGCGCAATGCGGCGGCGTCACCTTGTTCCGTATCACCGAGGACGATACGTTTGACATCCCCCGCTGCGCCCGTCTCGATACGCAGGTCCAGCCCTTGGGTATTCACCGAAGCCAGCAGCGCATCCAGGGCTGGCGCGCGGGCGGTATCCAACAGGATCGGCATGCGACCTCGGCGATTTATTTGCCGAGCGCCTGAATCACCTTGTCGGTGATGTCGATACGCGGGTTGACCGTCACAGCGTCTTGCACGATCAGGTCGTAGTTTTCTTGTTCGGCAATTCTCTTGATGGCCTGGTTGGCCTTGGTCACGATCGAGGAGAATTCCTCGTTGCGGCGGCGGTTGAAGTCCTCTTGGAACTCGCGGCGCTTGCGTTGCAGATCGGTATCCAGGCGCGACAGGTCACGTTGGCGGTTGACACGGTCCGACTCGGACAGGACTGGGGAATCCTTGTCGAATTTTTCAGCTTGGCTGCGCAGATTGCCGCTCAGACGCTGCAGTTCGTCGTCGCGCTTTTTGAATTCCGACTCGATCTTGCTTTGCGCAGTCTTGGCCGGGCCGGATTCGCGCAGGATACGCTCGGTATTCACGAAGCCGATCTTGGTGCCTTGTGCATGCGCAGGCAGCGTCACGGCAGAGCCGAGGAACAGCGCACCCGCCAGGGCCAGCGTACCGCGCAGTTTGCCGACGCGCTGGATGCGCGACGGGCTCGAGGTTTTGAGTGCGAAATCAGACATCATGAAAATCTCACCTTCCAATGAGGTAAAGCAAAGCTGCTATTGTGCCACTAATCCAGCAAATACCGCGTTGCGGCGTCTTGCTAGTGTGATTATGCGTAACCTATCCGGTCACGGCACTGTTTAGAAACCAGTACCAATCTGGAACTGGAACGATTGCAAATCGTCACCCGACTTGGAGTTGAGCGGACGGGCGTAAGACAACTGCAGCGGTCCCAGCGGCGACTGCCACGACAGGCCGATACCTGCCGAGAAACGCCAGCCGCAAGGATCATCCACCTCGCTGCCCGGCTCACCGCCCGTGCATCGCATCCCGCTGCCCGCCGAGACTTGGCCCGCATCAGCAAACAGGAACCAACGCAGCGTACGATCTTTGGAAGCGCCCGGGAAAGGCAGATACAACTGCGCATTACCGACGATACGACGCGCACCACCCAGGTAATCGCCTGTGAGCGAGTCACGTGGGCCCAGCGACGAACCGTCATAACCACGTACCGTGCCGATGCCGCCCGCGTAGACGTTCTTGATGACCGGGAAGTCCTTGCTGCCGTAGCTGAAGCCGTAATCCACCATACCGTTAAAGGCCAGCGTGTAACTACGGCCCAGCGGAACATAGTACTGCTGCTGAGCCGTCAGCATGTAGTACTGGAGATCCAGCGTGGATACGTCAGCCTTCAGGCGGGTGTACGAACCCTTGGTCGGGGCCAGCGCACTGTCACGCGTGTCCTTTGACCAGCCAGCGTTGAAAATCAGCGCATTCGTGCTATCGCCATACTGGTCAACGAAGTCGCGATAGGCCTGCGGCGAGTTGTCGTACAGATCGATCTGGTTATGCTCGAACGTGCCGCCCAGGAAGATCCGGTCATATTCCGAAATCGGCACGCCGAAGTTCATCCCCAGACCGAGCGCCTTCACCCGGTAATCCCCGTCGCCAGAGCCCGTCTCGTACGGCTCAGTCACACGGTAATAAGCCGACGTCGTACGGCTGATACCGTCTTTCGTGAAATACGGATCCGTGTGCGACAGCACGACGGCGCGGTTGCTCTTGCTGGTGTTGAATTGCAGCGTCAGGTTGGTACCGCTGCCGAACACGTTGTCTTCGCTGATCCCTGCCGACAGAATGGCTTTTTCAGACGAACCGTAACCTACACCGAGGTTGATCATCCCGGTGGGCTTTTCTTTGACGTCCACGTTGACGTCAACCTGGTCGGGCGAACCCGGGACCGGATCGGTCGAGACGTTGACCTCGTTGAAATAACCCAGACGGTCGATACGATCGCGCGAGATCTTCAAGTCGCCCGAGTCGTACCAGGCGGCCTCTTCTTGGCGCATTTCACGGCGCACGACCTCGTCACGAGTGCGGGTGTTACCGCCGATCTGGATCCGGCGCACGTAAACGCGGCGGCTGGGATCGACGTAGAACGTTACATCGGCCTCGTGTTTGGCACGATCCAGCGTGGGGTTCGGATTGACGTTGGCAAACGCGTAACCCAATTCGCCCAGATAATCCGTGATCGCCTTGGACGAATCATTTGCCTGGGCCGCCGAGAAGGTCTCGCCTTCTTTGACCTGCACCCGGCTCTTGATCTCCGAATCCAGGCCCAGGAGGTTGCCGGCCAGCTTCACGTTGCGCACCTTGTAAGGCTCGCCCTCGTGAATGGTGACCGTGATGTAGATGTCTTTGCGGTCGGGGGAAATCGTGACCTGCGGCGGCTCGACCGAGAACTCCAGGTAGCCCTGATCGAGGTAGAACGAACGCAGTGTCTCGATATCGCCTTCGAGTTTCTCGCGGGAATACTTGTCCGAATTGGTGTACCAGGTCAGCCAGCCGGGCGTCGACAACTGGAACAGATCCAGCAGGTCACCCTCGGAAAAGGCCTTGTTGCCCACCACGCTGATCTGGCGGATCTTGGCGACCTCACCTTCGAACACGTCAAAGCTCACGCCCACGCGATTACGCGGCAGCGGTGTCACGGTCGCAGTGACCTCGACGCCGTATTTGCCCTTGCTCAGATATTGTTCCTTGAGCTCGAACTCGGCACGTTCCAGCATCGACTGGTCAAATACCCGGCCCTCGCCAAAGCCCACCTGCATGAGCGACTTGGTAATGGCTTTGGAGTCGAACTCGCGCATGCCGTTGAAGGTCACCGAAGCGATCGTCGGACGCTCCTGTACGACCACAACGACCACATCGTTGTCCGTCTCGATTTTGACGTCACTGAAAAAGCCCGTGCCATACAGGCGCCGAATGGCTTCGGTCGCCTCGGCCTCGGTGAATTGCTGGCCGACTTTGACGGGCATATACCCGAACACGGTGCCCGCGTCCGTACGTTGAATGCCCTCTACGCGGATATCCCGCACGACAAAAGGTTCGAACGCATGGGCTAGCGCCGGCATGAGAAGCGCGGCAAGCAGGCCCGGCATCAAGCCCTTTTTGTGATGAAACATCCGAGAAAACATGTGCTTGGCTATCCTAGGTCGAGCAAATGGCGAAAGATTTTATTCTATTGTCTGTCACGTGAACAGGCGGGCGAAATCATTAAACAAGGCAAGCCCCATCAGCCCCGCCAATACGCCGATACCGGCGCGTTGCCCAATGTCTATCCATCGGTCGGGCGGAGGACTGCCTCGTACAATTTCGACGAGATAGTACAGCAGATGGCCGCCATCCAGCATAGGGATCGGCAACAAGTTCAACACGCCCAGGCTGATACTGATAAGTGCCAAGTAGGCAATATAGGCGGCAAACCCAATACGGGCGGTCTGTCCGGCGTAGTCCGCAATCGTGACGGGACCGCTGATATTGCGCCAGGAAACTTCGCCGATCACCATGCGGCCCATCATGCGCAAGGACAGCCAAGCCGTATCCCATGTGCGCACAGCCGCGTGACCAATGCTTGCAAACATACCGTAACGTACCGTCACCATGGGGAGGTCTCCCCCAAGCTGTACACCGATACGCCCGATGGTTTGGCCATCTACCGTTTCCGCCCGCGGCACCACGGTCACCGATCGCTCGCTCCCATCGCGAACCATGGTCAGCGCCAACGGTGCGCCTGCATGCCGCTGAATGAGCTGCACCAGCTGTGCGGTATCGGGATCGATCAAATCGCCCGCACGGATAATGCGATCACCATCGATCAAGCCGGCGCGCTCGCCTTCGCTGCCTGTGACCACGCCACGCACGATGGGCTTGGGCTGAGCCAGCCGCAGCCCGGCATCAGCCAATGGATCACCCTGCTGCGGGTCCATCCCACTGGCAGTCACCTGCAATACGCGGTGCTGCGTCGCCCCATCGGAGGTACGGACCTGTACTTGTGCCTGTCCGCCCGTGGACAGCACATCGATCAAGTGCCAACGCGCATCATTCCAGGACACAACCGGGCTGCCGTCGATGGCCACGATCTGATCACCGCCGTGAAACCCTGCCCGTCCGGCCGGTGTTTCTGCCGCAGGGGGCGCGATGATGGGTGCAGGTTCTTCGGTACCCGCGAGATTCAACCCGGCATACAGCGCCACGGCCAAAATCAGATTGAATACCGGCCCTGCCGCAACGATCGCGATACGCCGGCCCACCGGCTGAGTATTAAAAGACTGCGCGGCCTCTGCGCGAGTCGCTCCTGCTGGCGGGTCGTCTTGCATCTTGACGTACCCACCCAACGGAATCGCCGACAGCGCCCATTCGGTGCCATGCTTGTCCCGCCGGCGCAGCAGCACCCGGCCAAAGCCTATGGAAAACCGCAACACGCGCACCCCGCACAGCCTCGCCACCCAGTAATGACCCAGCTCGTGAAACGTGATCAGGATGCCCAGGGCGACGATGAAAGCAAGCAGGGTAAAAAGCATGTGTCGTTAGGGCGAAGAAATCAGGCCAAGCCGAGATTACCCGTGTAGGCTCGTGTTTCAGCATCGAGCGCCAGCACGTCGGCAAGATTATTGAGCGTAACAGAAGACCGCCGTTGCTGCCATTCCAGAGCCGCCGCAATCACCCTGGGGATCCAGGTATAACGCAAGCGCCCGGCCAGAAACGCCTCGACAGCGACTTCGTTGGCGGCGTTCAGCGCGATACAGGCCCCCTGCCCGCTGCGCAAAGCGTCAAATGCCAGCTTTAGGCACGGGAAACGCTCCAGATCGGGCGTTTCGAATTCCAGACGCCCGCATCGGGCCAGATCCAGCGGACTGACGCCGCTCGCGAGCCGATCTGGAAAGCCCAGGCCATAGGCAATGGGCGTACGCATATCAGGCTGTCCCAACTGCGCGAGGACGGAACCGTCGTCATACTCCACCATCGAATGCACGACGCTTTGCGGGTGTATCAGGACCTCGATACGATCCGCAGGCATGGCAAACAGCCAATGAGCCTCAATGACCTCGAGCCCTTTGTTCAGCATGGTGGCCGAATCGACCGAGATCTTGCGCCCCATGCTCCAGTTGGGATGCGCGCAGGCCTGATCGGGCGTGACGTCGTGCAGATCCTCGGGGTCCTGGCGCCGGAACGGCCCGCCCGACGCCGTCAACAGCAAGCGCCGTACGCCGCGCGCCGGCTCGGTAGGCGCACCGGCGTGTTGCCCTTGGGGCATACATTGAAAAATAGCGTTGTGTTCGCTATCGATCGGCAGCAGTTCGGCGCCGTTCTCGCGGACTGCCTGCATGAACAGGCCGCCTGCCGCCACCAGGGCCTCTTTATTGGCCAATAAGATCCGTTTACCTGCCCGGGCCGCAGCCAACGCCGACGGCAGGCCTGCCGCTCCGACGATGGCAGCCATCACGGTATCGCATTCGGCGTCTGCGGCGGTATCCGCCAGGGCCTGGGCCCCTACCCGGATGTCCGGAGCGGATTGTCCGGCCGGCCACGCGGCCAAAAAGCGGCGGCGTGCCGCGTCGTCCGGCACGACGACCACAGCCGCCCGGCTCGCCAAGGCCTGCTGGGCCAGACGTTCCATACGGCTGTGCGCAGACAAGGCATAAACCGCCAACCGGTCAGGGTGACGGGCAATCACATCCAACGTGCTTTCGCCGATAGATCCCGTAGCGCCGAGAACGGCAACGCGTTGAAAACGGCTCAAGACAACACTCCAGACAGCAATAACGCAAACGGCGCCACCGGCAGGATCGCATCGATGCGGTCGTAGACACCGCCGTGACCTGGCAACAGGCCACTGGAATCCTTACGACCGGCACGGCGCTTGAGCAAGGACTCAAACAGATCGCCCACAATGGAGATTGCGCCCAATAACACAGCGGCAAGCAAAGCCAGCGGCAAAGACAAACGCTCGATCAGCGCCTGGCCGAAGCTGCCATCCCAAAAACTCGAGATCCAGACCCAGATGACGGCGCCCGTGACGCCGGCCACCGCGCCGGCAATCGTTTTTCCGGGACTGACCTTAGGAGCCAGTTTACGCTTGCCGAACGCCCGGCCGGCAAAATAGGCAGCAATGTCGGCGACCCAGACGAGCGCCAGCAAGGACACGACAAACCAGGCGCCGCGCGTCATGAAGGTCAATGCCAACACCGACCATGCTGCGAAAACGGCCGGCACGCTGAATATCGACCACGGCACACTGGCAGGCGGCGCATCGGATCGCCCGCGCACCACAGCAGCCGTCGCACCCACCAGCCATATCAGTGCCACAACAGGCACCAGGCCCCGAACGACCGCCGCCTGCAGCGCGCCACTATCAGGCGTGCCGTATAGCCAAGCCCAGCTTGCGTATAGCATCACGGCCAGCAACCCCACCGCTATCCCAACGCTCAATACGCTAGACGAGGCTGACGCGATGGTCAGCCGCAGCCATTCCCAGCATGCGCAGGCCGCCCCTATCGCCAGCAACACCATGAACCACCAGGGGTTTGCCACAGACAGCGTCAGGGCCAGCACGGCCAGCAACACGACGGCGGTGATAACGCGTTGAACGAGCATAGAAATCTCCGGTGATCTCAGCGCGCCGCATCATTGCGCAACTGTTCGCTGGTACGGCCAAAACGGCGTTCGCGGGTGCGGTACCACTCGAAAGCCGCCTCGAGTTCGTCCGCCCCGAAATCCGGCCAGTAATGATCAGTGAAGTACAGCTCGGTATACGCCAGTTGCCAAATCAGAAAATTGGAAATGCGTTGCTCACCGCCAGTGCGGATGAACAAATCGGGCTCTGGCGCCCACGACATGGACAAGTGGCTGCTCAGATGCGCTTCGTCGATGCGCTGCGGATCATTGGCCAATTCAGGGTGTTGGGCAAGCATGGCGCGCGTTGCCTGCAGTACGTCCCAGCGCCCGCCGTAATTGGCGGCCACGGTCAGATGCAGACGATCATTATGCGCCGTGCGAGCCTGCGCATCGGCGATCAACGACTGCAACCGCGGCTCGAAATGCGACAGATCTCCGACCACGTGCAGACGCACTCCCTGATCATTGAGCTTGTCGACTTCGCGCTCCAATGCCTGCACAAACAGACGCATCAACAGGGAGACCTCTTCGACAGGACGTCTCCAGTTTTCAGAGCTGAAGGCAAACAATGTCAGATAACGCACCCCGCGTCGCCCACACGCCTCGACCACGCGCCGTACGGCTTGCACGCCCTTGGCGTGCCCGGCGGTACGCGGTAAATGCCGGCGCGTCGCCCAGCGGCCGTTGCCATCCATGATGATGGCGACGTGCTGCGGAACTGCCTGCGTGGCGGGAATCGCCTGGGTGGAACTGATTGCCATGTAGGAAACGAGTCAGGCCTCCGGGGCCTTGTCTGAGCTGAAAATCAAAAAAATCACGCCGCTACACCAGCACCGTGCCGGCCATGCAGCAGCGGTACGGCGCAAGCGGCGCGCGTGCGAACAATATCTTGACCCGATTATACGGTCATGATCTCCGCTTCTTTGGTGGTGACCATTTTGTCGATCTCGGTCACGCTTCGATCGGTCAGCTTTTGCACGTCGTCTTGGGCGCGGCGCTCGTCGTCCTCAGAGATTTCCTTGTCCTTGACGAGCTTCTTGAGCGACTCGTTCGCCTCGCGGCGCAAGTTACGCACGGCGATCTTGGCGTCCTCGCCCTCGCTCTTGACCACTTTGGTCAGATCACGGCGGCGTTCCTCGGTCAATGCCGGCATCGGAACACGGATGGTGTCGCCCATCGAGATGGGGTTCAGGCCCAGATCGGATTCACGGATGGCCTTTTCGATCACCGCAGCCATGGGCTTTTCGTAAGGCTGCACGCTGATGGTACGCGCGTCGACCAGATTCACGTTGGCCACCTGGCTGACGGGCACCGGCGAACCGTAATATTCAACCTGAACGTGGTCCAGGATACCCGTGTGGGCACGGCCCGTACGGATCTTGGACAAGTTGACTTTCAGCGTTTCCAGCGACTTGGCCATGCGGGATTCGGCCGATTTGCGGACTTCTGCGACGCTCATGAAAATATCCTTTGCTTAAACGTGTACCAACGTGCCTTCGTCTTCGCCGCTGACGACACGCTTGAGTGCGCCGGACTTATTGATCGAAAACACTTTCAGGGGCAGCTTCTGGTCGCGGCAAAGCGCGAACGCCGTCGCATCCATGACTTCGAGGCGGCGCACAATGGCCTCGTCGAAGCTGATGCGGGTGTAACGCGTCGCCGTGGGGTCTTTGTTGGGGTCAGCGCTGTAGATGCCGTCGACCTTGGTAGCCTTCAGCACGATTTCAGCGCCGATTTCAGCGCCGCGCAACGCGGCAGCCGTATCGGTCGTGAAGAACGGATTGCCCGTACCCGCCGCAAAAATCACGACTTTGCCCTCTTCGAGGTAGCGCAGGGCCTTGGGGCGGATGTAGGGTTCGACGACCTGATCGATATTCAGGGCCGACTGCACGCGGGCGTCGACGCCTTTGTTTTTCAGCGCGTCCTGGAGGGCAAGCGCGTTCATGATGGTCGCCATCATGCCCATGTAGTCGGCCGTGGCGCGATCCATGCCCTGGGCGCCGGGTGCGACGCCACGGAAAATATTGCCACCGCCAATAACGATGGCCAGTTCGACGCCTAGCGCCGAGACTTCTGCAATTTCATCGGTCATGCGCACGATGGTGCTGCGATTGATGCCAAAAGCATCATCGCCCATCAGCGCCTCGCCGGAAAGTTTGAGAAGAACCCGTTTGTATGATCTGCTGCTCATAGGTGATGTCCCAGGGAACAATCCGACGAAAGTGTAAGACAAGAAATAGGGCCGGACTAGATGTTTATCTAGCCGGCCCCGGGTACTACGACTACTTAGGCGCGGCCAGCGGCGGCGGCGGCGACTTCAGCGGCGAAGTCGCTGGTCTTTTTCTCGATGCCCTCGCCTACGACAAACAGCACGAATTGGCTGATCGAGGCGCTCTTTTCCTTGAGCATCTGTTCAACCGATTGCTTGTCGTTCTTGACGAAGGGCTGCGACAGCAGCGTAACTTCTTTCAGGAACTTCTGCACCGACCCTTCGACCATCTTGGCGACGATTTCGGCAGGCTTGCCGGACTCGGCGGCCTTTTGTTCGGCAACCGAACGCTCGGCGGCGATGTCAGCAGCAGCAACGCCGTCGGCGTTCAGCGCCTTGGGCTTGGTCGCAGCGATGTGCATGGCCAGGTCTTTACCGATTTCTTCGGTACCCGTGTATTCGACCAGCACGCCGATCCGGCCACCGTGCACGTAGCTAGCCAGCGCGTTGGGCGTTTCGATGCGCTGGAAGCGGCGCACGGAAATGTTTTCGCCGATCTTGCCGACCAGGGCGGTACGGGTGGTGTCAACGGTACCTTCGCCCAGGGGCAGCGCCGACAAGGCGGCCACATCGGCGGGATTCTGGGTGGTGACCAGCTCGGCCAGCTTGTTCACAAAAGCGACGAAGTCGTCGTTCTTGGCAACGAAGTCGGTTTCGCAGTTGACTTCGATGACAGCGCCTTGCTTGGCGTCAGCCGAGATGAACAGGCCGATCAGGCCTTCGGCCGTCACGCGGGCGGCAGCCTTGCTGGCCTTGTTGCCCAGCTTGACGCGCAGGATTTCTTCGGCACGAGCCAGATCGCCTTCGGCTTCGGTCAGGGCCTTTTTGCACTCCATCATGGGCGCGTCGGTTTTCTCACGCAGTTCCTTGACGAGGGCGGCGGTAATTTCAGCCATGATTGCTCCAATTTCGCTAAGACATGCCCCGGCGCAACCGGGGCATATGGTTTGATTCGACAAGACGCCCGCTTTCAGCGGGCATGAGACGGGAGCCCGTCTCGAGACATCCGATGGCGGTTGTAACAGACCCGGCTGTCACAAACCACCACCGGATCAGGCATTAGGCCTGGTTGTCCTGCACTTCGACGAACTCTTCCGAACCTTCGCCGGCTTCTTCGACGATACCGTTCAGGTTTTGCTCGCGGCCCTCGAGGACGGCGTCAGCGATACCCTTGGCGTACAGCGCGATGGCCTTGGCCGAGTCATCGTTGCCGGGGATGATGTAGTCCACGCCGTCGGGCGAGTGGTTGGTATCAACCACGGCCACCACGGGGATACCCAGCGTGCGGGCTTCGGCGATGGCGATCTTGTGGTAGCCAACGTCGATCACGAACAGTGCGTCGGGCAGACCGTTCATGTCCTTGATGCCGCCGATGGACTTGTTCAGCTTGTCCAGTTCGCGTTGGAACAGCAGGCCTTCTTTCTTGATCATGCGCTCGGCGCCGCCTTCGGCGACGACGGTTTCCATGTCCTTCAGGCGCTTGACCGAGGTCTTGACCGTCTTGAAGTTGGTCAGCATGCCGCCCAACCAGCGAGCGTCAACGAAGGGCATGCCGCAACGGGCGGCTTCGGTAGCGACCAGTTCGCGAGCGGCGCGCTTGGTGCCGACGAACAAGATGTTGCCGCCACGGGCAGCCAGTTGTTTCACGAACTTGGTGGCTTCCTGGTACTTCACCACGGTCTGTTCGAGGTTGATGATGTGAATCTTGTTACGGTGACCGAAGATGTACGGGGCCATCTTGGGGTTCCAGTAACGGGTCTGGTGACCAAAGTGGACACCGGCTTCCAGCATTTCGCGCATGAGGGACATAATGTTCTCCGAGGGTTGGTTCTTGCGTTACGCCTGTACCGGCTCGTGCATGGCACGGCTAGCACCCTGGGTGGCATAACGCGCGATTTTTCGATGGCCACCTGGCCACCAAAATGGTCTAGCCCTGAACCCGGCCGGCCGATCACCACAGAAAAACACCCGCTATGGAGAACAAACCCAGACGACCGTAGCAGCATAGGGCCTACAATGCATTCACAGTAGACCCGGGCCACCGGCAATGCCTAGAAGGAACCCTCGCGATCAAAAGGCTTCTACGCATAGAAGCGCCGCGATCAGCGGTCGGTTAACCCAAACATTGCCCCCGGTTTTCAGGCAAGCCTATAATTCTACTATCTTTCTATCCACTTACTCAAGCCAAAGACACTTCGCCATACATGGGACTCGTTACCAACCCCGCCGATCTGGACAAAATGCGCGCCGCCTGCCAGGACGCCGCCAAAATCCTCGATTTCATTACCCCTCACGTCAAACCAGGTGTCACCACGGGTGAGCTGGACCGCCTGTGCCTGGAATACCTGACTGACGAGCTCAAGGTGAAATCGGCGACGGTGGGCTACGCGCCTCCGGGATATCCGCCCTTTCCCGGCGCGATCTGTACGTCGGTCAACCACCAGATCTGCCACGGCATCCCCGGCGACAAAGTCCTGAAAAATGGCGATTCGCTCAATATCGACGTCACCATCATCAAAGATGGCTGGTTCGGCGATACCAGCCGCATGTATCACGTCGGCGAGCCCAGCATCCAGTCTCGCCGCCTGGCCGAAGTGACCTTTGAGTGCATGTGGAAAGGCATCCAGCAGGTGCGCAATGGCGCCACGCTGGGCGATATTGGCCACGCCATTCAAAAACATGCTGAATCCAACGGCTATTCCGTGGTGCGCGAATACTGCGGACACGGTGTCGGCCGCCGCTTTCACGAAGATCCCCAGGTCCTGCACTATGGCAAGCCCGGTACGGGCGTGCCGTTGGTGACCGGGATGATTTTCACGATCGAACCCATGATCAACGCCGGACGGCGCGAGATTCGCCAATTGTCCGATGGCTGGACGGTCGTTACCCGCGATCACAGTCTGTCGGCACAATGGGAACATACCATTCTGGTCACGGACACCGGCTACGAAGTCCTGACGCTGTCGGCCGGCGTGCGCCAGCCGCCCGACTTCATCGCCGACCGGCTCGTATTGCCGGCTGCCTGATCGCAGGCGTGCATGGCACGATAGGGCGCCGTCCGCGCGCCCTGACGACCAGCCTGGCATCAGATGTCAGCCAGACGCCGGGCTGAATGAGCGTCTGGCGACATTGCGTTTTGTTATGTACACCTACAGGGCAGGTCTGCCATGAACGCCACCCCAACCAGGCTATCCGATCTGCGCGAACGCCTCCAGGCTGCCCGCCGTGCCGCTATTGCGCAGTTTCGCCAGCATCGACGGCCCGATACGCTCCTGACCGATCTGCGGCGCCTTGTCGATCAGGCGCTGCGCGACTTACTCAAGCTGCATCCTCTGCCTGCTGGCGCCACATTGGCGGCCGTCGGCGGCTATGGCCGTGGCGAGCTCTATCCCCACTCTGACGTCGACCTGCTGATCCTGTTGCACCATGCGCCCTCGCCTACCGATGCCGAGGCCATTCAGGCGCTGGTTGCCGCACTCTGGGATCTAGGGCTCGAGCCAGGGCACAGCGTGCGCACCCTCGAGGACTGCGTCCGCGAAGCCGATGCCGACATCACTGTCCAAACCTCCCTACTCGAATCGCGTTGGCTGGCCGGCAGCCGCTCGCTCATGAAACAGTTCGAGGCCACCATCCAACAGCAGATGGACGCGCCGGCCTTTTTCCAGGCTAAACGCGTGGAAATGCAGCAGCGTCATGCTCGCTATCAAGACACCCCGTACGCACTGGAACCCAATTGCAAGGAATCTCCGGGCGGGCTGCGCGACCTGCAAGTGATCTTGTGGATGGCTCGCGCGGCGGGCTTTGGCGGCACCTGGAAAGCCGTCGCACAGGCGGGATTATTGACGCCCTCCGAGGCACGCGATTTGCGCCGCGCCGAGCAGGCTTTCAAACGCCTGCGGATTGAATTGCATCTGCTGACAGGCCGTCGCGAGGACCGGCTGCTGTTTGACCTGCAGCCCGGGCTGGCGGAGGTCTATGGCATACAGGCCACGGCCACACGCCGCAGCAGCGAAATATTGATGCAGCGCTATTATTGGGCTGCACGCCTGGTGACGCAGTTAAACGCGATCCTGGTGCCCAGCATCGAGGAGCGCCTCTACCCTCGTCCCGACACCGACGCACGCGACATCGACGAAGATTTTCGCAACGTGCGCAACCGTCTGGACATCGTGCGTGACGACGGATTCGAACGCAAACCGACACTGTTGCTGCGCGCATTCCTATTGATGCAGCAGCACACTGAGTTGACCGGCATGTCGCCGCGCACCCTGCGCGCCATCTGGCACTCGCGCGACCGCATCGATGCACAGTTCCGGCGCAACCCGGTCAACCGCAAACTGTTCCTGCAAATCCTGCAACAGCCGCGCGGCATTGTGCACGAACTGCGGCGCATGACGATGCTGAACATTTTGCCGCGCTACCTGCCGGTATTTCGGCGCATTGTGGGGCAAATGCAGCACGACTTGTTCCATGTCTATACCGTCGATCAACACACCCTCGCCGTCGTGCGCAATGTTCGTCGCTTCACCATGCCCGAGCATGCCCAGGAGTACCCCTTGGCCAGCCAGTTGATCGCGAACCTCGAACGCCATTGGCTGCTGTATGTCGCGGCATTGTTTCACGACATCGCCAAAGGCCGCGGCGGTGATCACTCGGAACTGGGCGCGCGCGAAGTGCGCCGTTTCGCTCACGATCATGGCCTGGATCCCGAGGATGCAGAGTTGGTAGAGTTTCTCGTGCGCCAGCATCTGCTGATGTCTGCCGTGGCGCAAAAACGCGATCTCTCCGACCCTGCCGTGATCGCCGATTTTGCCGCCACCGTACGCGATGAACGGCATCTGACCGCACTGTATTTGCTGACGGTGGCCGATATCCGCGGCACCAGCCCCAAAGTCTGGAATGCCTGGAAAGGCAAGCTCCTGGAGGACCTCTATCGCCTGACCTTAGCGGCGCTGGGGGGATCGCCTGCCGACACGCACACCGTATTGACCGAACGCAAAGAAGAAGCTGCACGCTTGACGCGTTTGGCAGGTCTGCGAGACGACGCCCGCGAAGCATTCTGGAATCAGTTGGACGTGGCATATTTCCTGCGCCACGACGCGTCTGATATCGCATGGCACACACGCCATTTGTACTATCAAGTCGCACCCGATGGCCCGGTCGTACGTGCCCGCCCCACCGAGCACAGCGAAGGACTGCAGATCATGGTGTACACGCGAGATGTCGCAGAGCTGGTGGTTGCGATTTGCGGATACTTTGACGCCAAGGCGCTGAGCATTCAAGATGCCCGCATTCACACTACGCGGCACGGCTGGGCATTGGACAGTTTCATCGTGCTGCCGCCGGAGGGCACGTCGGATCTGCGTGCGCAGGCGACGTTGATTGAACACGAACTGACGCAGCGTTTGCGCCAGTTGCAGGATGGCACGAGCGCTTCGACCACATACCAGGTGGCTGCGCAACGGCGTCAATCCCGCATTTCGAAGGCCTTTCCAGTGCTGCCTCAGGCTGAATTGCAGCCCGATGAACGTAGCCAATCATGGCGTTTGTCTGTGACGGCGACGGATCGCCCCGGGTTGTTGCATGCGTTGACGCGGGTGTTTTCCAAGCACAAGGTCGAGGTCAGTATGGCGAAGATCATGACGCTTGGCGATCGTGTCGAAGACGTATTCATTCTCACGGGATCGACGCTGGAGAAGCCGCGTAGTCAGATGCAGTTTGAGCGGGCGGTGTTGGATGCGCTAGCCGGGGATGAAGAGCAAAAGCGGGCGGCTTGAGGGGTTATGTCGGTGTTTGTGTTGTTGTGAGCGTTGTTGGTTCTTTTGACGCTGGCGGCCGGGGTGCGAAGGCGATGCTGGCCTAATCGCAACGGCTCGGCGCAAGACCAGGCGCCGAGGTCCCCTTCGGGGACTGCCCGCC
>NZ_CBCSJH010000002.1:333753-339392 GCF_965139195.1 Bordetella tumbae
GGCCCGTTGAGCGGCGGGCAGTCCCCGAAGGGGACCTCGGCGCCTGGTCTTGCGCCGAGCCGTTGCGATTAGGCCAGCATCGCCTTCGCACCCCGGCCGCCAGCTGCATTAGAGATTAACGACGGCTGTCAAAACAATCTCCAGATTGCCCACATCCAGTGCTAAAGCCGTGGTTCAACGATTCACCTGCTAAAAATCCTGACGCATGCCAGACAGCGTCCGCGGCATTTCCTCATTGTGAGTTCCAGCTGGNCGCCTAAAGAACGACAACCCCGCAACAGCAACAGCAGTATCCGCAAACACAATAGTCGAATCAAAGCACTTTGCTCCGCCGAACCCTAACTTCAGCAAAAGCAAATAGTCACCACAAGCTCCACCGGTAACACTCTATCCGTGCCGCACACATTGCGACCGAGATACCAATAACGTCGGAACATCAAGACATCCGGCGACCGTGGAGACTTTCATGATCAAGAACGTACGACGTCTTGCGATGGTGTGCGCGTTGGCTGGCGCCGCTCAGGCAAACGCGGCCTGGCCCGAACACCCCATCACCATCATCGTCCCAGCCGCCCCAGGCGGCACCACAGACATCGTGGCCCGACTCGTAGGCGAAAAACTCAGCACGGCGTTGAAACAGCAAGTCGTCATAGAAAACCGCGCCGGCGCCGGAGGGATCATTGGCGCACAGCTTGTAGCCCGAGCCAAGAATGACGGCTATACGTTTCTCATGGGCAATATCGGGCCCAACGCCATCAACTATTCCCTGTACAAAGCGCTCCCCTACAAACCCACCGACTTCACGCCCGTGACCCAGGTCATCATGGTGCCAAACATCCTGGTCGTGAACGCCAAATCGCCCTACAAGACTGCCGCAGACTTGATCGCTGCCGCAAAAAAAGAACCCCTCACTGTTGGGTCCTCCGGCACAGGCCAATCGCCTCACATGTCCGCCGAGATGTTCAAACAGCGCACCGGGATCGAGGCCACTCACGTCCCGTATAAAGGCGCCGGCCCCGCTGTCGCCGCATTGCTCGGATCCCAATTCACCTTCATGATCGACAACCTTCCGAGCTCGCTGGGCTCCATACAGGATGGAAAATTTCGGGCGCTGGCTGTGACCAGTGCAAAACGATCGCCCGTGCTGCCCGATGTTCCCACCATGGAAGAGGCCGGCGTGAAAGACATGGTCGTCACCGCTTGGTTCGGCCTATTCGCCCCTGCAGGCACCGATATGAATATCGTGAACCAACTGCAGCAAGCCACCAACAAGATCATCCACGACGGTCCCATCGCCGAACGTTTTCGTGCATTGGGTGGCGAGCCTGGGGGCGATACGCCCAAAGACTATGCGGCGTTCGTGGAGCGTGAACGTACGCAATGGAAAGACATTGTGCAGAAAGCGGGCCTGAAGCAGGAGTAGCCGGTGATCAACAAAATATGCCCTTCCCTGCGGGACGCCGTCTCCGCCATCCAAGACGGCGCTAGCATCATGATTGGTGGGTTTGGTGACGCCGGTGTCCCGATGCAATTGATGCAGGCCTTGTTGCAACGAGGCTCGCGGGACTTGACGATCATCAGCAACAACAGCGGCACATTCGATCGCGGCATTGCGGCGCTCATCCAGGCCCGGCAGGTGAGCAAGGTCATCTGTTCGCACCCCCGCCCGCCTAATTCCGAGGTCTTTGCCGCCGCGTATCGCGCAGGCCAAGTTGCACTCGAGGTCGTGCCGCAAGGCACGCTGGCCGAACGCATTCGCGCGGGCGGTGCTGGATTAGGACCATTTTTTACACCTACCGGCTATGGCACGCCACTGGCCGAGGGCAAGCAGACTTGCGTCATCGATGACATCGGCTATGTGCTGGAACAGCCGTTGCGCGCTGACTTTGCATTGGTGCGCGGCCATCTCGGTGATCGCTGGGGCAACTTGACCTATCGGTTTGCGGCGCGCAATTTCAATCCCGTCATGAGTTCAGCCGCACGGCACACCATCGCCCAGGTCGACGAGATCGTAGATCTAGGCACCATTGCACCTGAGCATGTCATGACCCCGGGCATTTTTGTAAAGACCGTGGTACTCGCCAAGGATCCTCAATGAGTCAAGCGCTATTGCCTCCACGCGAACAACGCTTATCCCGCCATCACATCGCTCAACTCGTGGCCGGTGACATCCCTGACGGCGCTATCGTCAATCTAGGCATTGGCATGCCCACGCTAGTGTCGAATTATCTCCCGCCCGATCGAGAAATCGTGCTGCACAGCGAGAATGGCATTCTGGGCATGGGCGCCGTTGTCGAGGGCGCGCAGGCCGATCCCGATCTGATCAACGCCAGCCGCGAGACGATCTCGCTCTTGCCGGGCGCATCCATCTCAGAACACACGGTTTCGTTTGCCATGATGCGCGGCGGCCATCTGGACTACACCGTGCTGGGCGGATTCCAGGTCGCGGCCAACGGGGATCTGGCCAATTGGATTACCGATGCACAGGACGCCATTCCCGCCGTGGGCGGTGCGATGGATCTGGCAGTAGGCGCGCGCAAGGTCTACATCACAATGGATCATTGCACACGCGAAGGCATGCCGAAGCTGTTGAACCGGTGCAGCTATCCGCTGACCGGCTTAAAGGTGGTGGATCGCGTCTACACCGACATGGCTGTGGTCGACATTACGCCCCAAGGAATGGTGCTCTACGCCATTCTGGACGGGATCAGCACCGCCACGCTGCAATCCTTCACACAAGCCACGCTGCACACGCCGATCCCGCCGCGCCTCATCGAACGCGTATCCGATGATCGCGTGCAATATCGAGCATGATCGACGCCTTGGATCGACGTTGCTCGAACGCGATTGGATAACGGACATCGCTGACCGTAACGAAAGCAAATCCGAGGACGACAGCCTCATCACACACCAGAAAGCAGGAGACGTCATGACGACCACAGCGACACTGAATCGACGTTGGGCACACCTGATTGGCGCTGCCGCATTGAGCTTGACGAGCGCTCTGAGTTACCTGCTAACACCCGACATCGCGAACGCGGCATCCGATTATCCCGACAAGCCGATTACGCTGCTGATCCCCTACCCGCCCGGCGGCAGCGCGGACATGCTGGCACGCCCGCTGGGCGCGGTGCTGCAGAAAGAACTGGGCCAACCCATTGTCATCGAGTACAAACCCGGTGCGGGTGGCTCCATTGCGACAGCCCAGCTCGCGCGCTCGGCGCCAGACGGCTATACCGTGCTGATGGTGCTGGCCGCGCACGCGATCAATCCCAGCCTGTATTCCTCATTGCCATATGACACGCGCAAGGATTTCGCGCCGGTATCCTGGGTGGCGAATCTGCCGCTGTTGGCGGTCGCGCCGACAGCAGCGCCGTACGACACCTTGCCCGACATGATTGCGTACGCGAAAGCGCATCCCGGCAAGATATCATTCGCGTCCGCCGGCAACGGCAATACCAGTCACCTGGCGGTCGAGTTGTTCAAACGCAAGGCCGGCATCGAGCTGCTGCATGTGCCATACAAAGGCAGCGGCCCGGCCGTGGTGGCCTTGATAGGCAACGAAGTGGGATTGATGTTCGACAGTATTTCCACATCATTACCCCAGGTCAAAGCCGGCAAACTCAAGGCATTGGCGGTGACGGGCAACACACGTGCAGCGGTATTGCCCCAAGTCCCCACTGTGCAGGAATCCGGCACGCCTGATTTTGTGGTCAATGGCTGGTACGGCATCATTGCTCCCGCAGGGGTGCCCAACGATGTCGTCGACAAACTCAGCAAAAGCATAGCCAACGCGGTAAAACAGCCCGCATTACAGCAGCAACTGGCCGGCTATGGCTACGAGGTCGTGGGGTCGACTCCCGCGGAGTTCGGTAAACACATCGATGCCGAACTCGATACGTGGCACCAGGTGATCACGGATGCCCAGGTGAAACTGCAATAGGCATTCGCGATCATCTCTGTGCAGGCCGAGCCTCATTGGCCGCACAGAGATTAAATCCGTCCGCCGAAGATCCGCTATCACGCAGCCGCGCGCAACGGCGTGGCATCGGCGCGTGCCAATTGCGCCGCCGCATCGCGCAACGCCGTACGCAAGCCTTCTTCCACCACCGGGTGATAGAACGGCATGTCGAGCATTTGCGCAATCGTCAGCTCTTGCTGCGCGGCCCATGCCAGCAAATGACCAATGTGTTCGGCCGAAGGCCCGATCATCTCTGCGCCCAGGAAACGTCCCGTGCCGATCTCTGCATAGACGTGCAACATGCCTTTGTTCTTCCGCATGACGCGCGAGCGGCCTTGGTCGCCGAAATCCACTTCGCCCGTGACGTATCCGTTCTGCGGTAAACGGCTGTACGGCGTTCCCACCAACGCGATTTGCGGGTCCGAAAAAACCACGCCTAACTGCGCCCGTCGCAAACCAGGCTGCACGTCGGGATACCGCGCGGCGTTCTGGCCCGCAATGCGCCCTTCGTCAGCAGCCTCGTGCAACAACGGCACGTCTGCATTCGCATCACCAGCGATAAAGATCTGCGAATTGCCAGACTGCAACGTATGCCGGTCGAATTCCGGCACACCGCGCGCATCGCGTACGAGGCTGGTGTTTTGCAGATCCAGTTGATCGACATTCGGGCGCCGGCCAGTTGCGACCAACGCATAATCGAATGTCTCGGTACGTTCGGTGTTATCCAACGCGATGTAGCGCACCTCCACCTGATCGCCGACACGCGTGGTCGACAGGACACGCGCATCCGGATCCAGATAGAACTCGTCCTGGAATGTGCGGCGCGCACGCTGGCGCACGGCGGGATCACTCAGTCCACCCAGACTGCCGCTCACGCCGAACACCCGCACGCGCACGCCCAGACGCGACAGCGCTTGCCCCAGCTCCAGTCCAATCACGCCAGGACCAAAGGCCGCCACACTGCTGGGCAAGTCGTCCCAATCAAACACGTCATCGTTCACTACGAGGCGATCACCCAACCCCTGGAACGGCGCAGGCACCACGGGACGCGAACCCGTCGCTATCACCACGCTAGCCGCCTGAATTTCGATTTGATCGTCGACGTGCAATACCGTGTCTGAAACGAACTTCGCGTACCCAGGGATTTTGTCCTCGGCAGGAATGTTTTCAACGCCTTCGAGCACGAATCCGACAAAGCGATCACGCTCGCGGCGGACACGCGCCATGACTTCGCGCCCATCAACGCGGATCGGCCCATCTACATGCACACCGAACGGCGCCGTATGGGCAGCATGATGAGCAGCCTCGGCTGCGGCGATCAAGAGTTTGGAAGGCATGCATCCGACACGCGCACATGTCGTCCCATAGGGACCGCCCTCGATCAATAGCGCCCGTTTGCCAGCCGCTCGCGCCGCACGATACGCCGCGAGCCCCGCGGTGCCAGCGCCAATCACCGCAACATCGGTATGCAGAATCTTCATCATTGTTCCCACTGAATCTTACGTTGCGCCCTAAGCAAGGCGAACGCGACTAAAAAACCCCACGTTGCGTCTTCAGCTTGCTTCAACAGCGTTGATGCAGCAAAGCGCATGACATCCGTAAATGGCAGCCATTGCGAGCAGGAGGTCGGCGTGTAAAAGCCCCGCCGGGCCGTTGAGCCGCGATTTAGCCCGCGAAG
>NZ_CBCSJH010000002.1:339401-356251 GCF_965139195.1 Bordetella tumbae
TGCTCATGGGCCGAGTCGCGGCGATAGGCCCGGCGGGGCTTTTACACGCCGACCTCCTGCGCCAAAAGAACTCCGCACTACGCATGCCACAGACAACAACCCTGGCCAAAACCCCACGCCGCGCCTTTCGCTTGCTGCCCCCGGCGACAAAAAAAAACCCACGCTGCGCCTTCGACTTGCTGCCCCCCAAGGGGCGCTTTTTGTCTTGGGACGGCCCGGCGACAAAAAAGCCCTCACAGCCGCCGTAACGGCTGGCACGAGCGTTTATTTATGAAAAACGGTTCAAGGGAGGCCAGAAACTCCCAGCCCCCCCGTGGCCATCAGGCGAAATGCGCCTTCAGATCTTCCAAGCCACCAATCAGCGTGCCGTTGATAAAGACCTGCGGAGCAGTCCCTTTACCCGACACCGCGCCGATCACACGGCCGCGCACCTTGTTTTCCAAGGGGATTTCGATGGCGTTGTAGCCTTTCTCATCCAACAGGGCCTTGGCTTCCACGCAGAACGGGCAACCCGGCTTGGAGAACACGACGACTTGATCGGGCTTCTTGGCCTTCGGGGCAAAGTAAGCCAGCATCGTGTCCGCATCGGACACCTCAAACGGGTCGCCTTCTTTTTCCGGCTCGATGAACATTTTTTCCACCACGCCGTCTTTCACCAGCATGGAATAGCGCCAGCTGCGCTTGCCAAAGCCCAAATCGCGCTTGTCGACCAGCATGCCCATGCCCTCGGTGAAATCACCGTTGCCATCGGGCAGTAGCGTGATGTTCGCGGATTCCTGGTCCTTGGCCCATTCGTTCATCACGAACGTGTCGTTCACCGACACGCAGACGATGCTATCGACGCCTTCGGCAAAAAATGCAGATGCCAGTTCGTTGTAACGCGGCAGGTGGGTCGACGAGCAAGTCGGCGTAAAAGCGCCAGGCAGGGAGAAGACGACAACAGTCTTGTTCTTGAAAATATCGTCGGTCGTCACCTGTTTCCAGTCATTGCCCTCGCGGACAGGGAAAGTGACGTTAGGGACTCGTTGGCCTTCGCGGTTTTGCAGCATTCGTTTATCTCCAGATGTGTTGAGAGGTCCTCAGCGACCATGTGGAAATAATAAACAATAGCTATTAATTTATCTAATTTAATTATTTAAATTAATTGATAGATAAATTCAATGAACAATTGAAAATCAAAAGACAGTACTAATTAAACAACAAAAGCGCACTATCGAACCAGCACGGAAGCCAAGCCGCCTGCATATCGTTCTGCAGCACGGCCTGTGCCCATGGCGCCTCAGGCCAATTGCGCCTCATAACCCGCCTCGACAATCGCCTGCCGTACTTCCTCTACGTCAGGCGCTCCGTCGACGGTGACGCGATGCGCGCCCAGGTCCGTGGTCACGGTGGCGCTAGGCACCGCTTCTTTCACAGCCTTGGTAATCGTACTCACACAGTGGCCGCAGGTCATGTCGGGAACGTTGAATTGGAAAGACATAAATGCTCCTTTTAGGTAGTCGAAATCAGGTCCGCGCGCCCAGCGAAACATTCGCGTGACCCAGGACCGATTGCAACCAGCTTAAACCTTCCCATGATGTTAAGGTCAAGCCTATCATTGTGCCTCAACGATTCATACTAATTCCCTATCTGCCTATGTATACCTCCACATTTACTTTTGCCAAACGCGACTACGATGATGAATTCCACGCGTTGGACAGCGTCATCGCGCAGACCGCTAAATCGATTCCCGGCTATCTGGGGGAAGAGAGTTGGGAAAATCCGGCAACCGGGCTTATCTCGAATGTGTACTACTGGGAAACACTGGAAGCGCTCCAGCGATTGATTGATCACCCCGCCCATATCGCCGCCAAGCAACAGCAAGCACGCTGGCTCGACGGCTATCAGATCGTCATCGCTCAGATACTCAGAAGCTACGGCGACGGTGGGATTTCTCATCCACTCACTGGTGTGAGCCGCAGCTCATAGCACGTCCATTGTCGGTGCCCGGGTCATACGGCCGTTCCGTATAGCGGCTATGCGGTTGCCGACAAAGTGTGGCTTGCGTTTTTCCACATGCCGAAGTGCCGTGCAATATCAAGCGTACAATTAAGCTTGACCTTCCCATCATGTCAAGGTTGAGACTATCACCATTCGCTCTCAACTTTGACGGAGTTCAGCATGAACGCCTCCTCTCTCACCCAGACAGAGCTTGCCATTACGGGCATGACCTGCGCCTCGTGCGTCAAGCGTGTGGAAAAGGCACTATCGGCCGTACCAGGCGTGAATCAGGCCAGCGTCAACCTGGCCACCGAACGCGCGCAGGTGAATTACGACCCGATTGCCGCAGGCACCGACGCGTTGGTTGCCGCTGTCGTGCGTATGGGTTACGAAGCCCAACCTATCGTCGCCAACGACGGACATGAAGACCGCCAGGCCCAGGCCCGCGCCGAGGAGGCTCGTGCACTGCGCCGGGCCTTCACAGTAGCCGTTATCCTGACCCTGCCGGTTTTTGTATTGGAGATGGGCTCACACATCCTGCCGGGCTTTCATCACTGGATTCTCGACACGCTGGGCCGGGAAAATAGCTGGCGATTGCAGTTCGTGCTGACCACGCTCGTGCTGGCATGGCCCGGCCGTGTGTTCTTTACCAAAGGGCTCATCGCCTTATGGCGCCGCGCACCGGAAATGAACTCTCTGGTAGCAGTGGGTGCGGGCGCGGCGTGGGGCTATTCCACCGTCGCGACCTTTTTGCCGGACTGGTTGCCCAGTAACGCGCTGCATGTCTATTTCGAAGCGGCAGCCGTTATCGTTACGCTGATCTTGTTGGGCCGCATGCTGGAGGCTCGCGCCAAAGGCCGCACTGGCGCTGCTATCAAGCGTCTGATCGGTCTGCAGCCACGCACCGCGCGCGTGCTGCGCGAGGGAAAACTACAGGACGTCCCCATTGACCAGGTCTTGCGCGGCGAACATGTCGTCGTGCGTCCGGGAGAAAAAATCCCCATCGACGGTGAGATTATCGAAGGCCGCTCGTTTGTCGATGAATCCATGCTGACGGGAGAACCTGTTCCTGTCGAAAAAACAGTAGGCATGTCCGCTACCGGCGGCACCCTGAACACCTCAGGCAGTTTCACGCTGCGTGTCACGCATACCGGTGCGGACACCATGTTGGCACGCATCATCGGCATGGTGGAGGCTGCCCAAGGAGCGCGTCTGCCCATTCAGACCCTGGTCGATCAGGTCACCGCTTGGTTTGTGCCGGCCGTCATGGCCGCAGCGCTGCTGACCTTTGCAGCGTGGCTGATGTGGGGGCCGGCGCCTGCCCTGCCCTTTGCGTTGGTGAATGCGGTTGCAGTGCTCATCATCGCCTGCCCTTGCGCCATGGGACTGGCCACGCCGACCTCGATCATGGTGGGTACAGGCCGAGCGGCGGATATGGGTATCCTGTTTCGCCAGGGTGACGCCTTGCAGGCGCTGCGCGACGTAGAAGTGATCGCGTTCGACAAGACCGGCACCTTGACCGAGGGCAAACCTGCGCTCACCGATATCCATACGCGCAACGGATTTGACGAGACAGAGGTGCTGCGTTGGCTGGCTGCCGTACAGACTCGATCCGAGCACCCTATTGCCTTGGCCATCGTCGCGGCGGCCGAGGAGCGCGGCCTGAGTCTGCCAAAAGCCGACGATTTTCAGGCCTTCACCGGTGCCGGCGTACAAGCCACCATCGAAGGCCGCAAGGTCATCGCCGGCAATAGCCGTTTGATGTCCGAGCATGGCGTAGACATCACAGCAAAGCTCGATGTAGACCATGCCGCTACGCAGGATCCCATTGCCGCCTGGGGCGAGGCAGGCAAAACTCCCATCTACGTAGCCGTAGACGGGCAAATTGCTGCCATGGTCGCGGTCAGCGATCCGATCAAGCCTTCTGCCGCGCAATCCATCGCCACACTGCATCGCCTGGGCATCCAAACGGCGATGATTACCGGTGATAACACACATACTGCTCGTGGCGTTGCCCGCCAGCTGGGTATCGACGAAGTGCGCGCCGAAGTCCTGCCGGACGGCAAGGTCGCCGCGATTGAAGACCTGCGCAAAAATGGGCGCCGCCTGGCGTTCGTAGGCGATGGCATCAACGATGCTCCGGCACTGGCGGCCTCGGATATCGGCATTGCTATCGGCACCGGCACCGATGTTGCCATCGAAGCCGCATCGGTGGTCCTCATGGCGGGGGATCTGAATGCCGTTCCCGATGCGATCGCATTGAGCCGCGCCACGATGGCCAATATCCGGCAGAACCTGTTCTGGGCGTTCGCCTATAACGTTGCCTTGATTCCAGTGGCGGCGGGCGCGCTATATCCGGCGTATGGCGTAGCGCTCTCGCCCATGTTCGCTGCTGCGGCAATGGCCATGTCCAGCGTGTTTGTGTTGGGTAACGCGCTACGCCTGCGCCGCTTTCACGCTAGTTCACGACCTGCCGCTGTTTAGGAGATTGACGCCATGAATATTGGACAAGCTGCCACCGCGTCGGGCATCTCTGCCAAGATGATTCGCTATTACGAAAGCATCGGCTTGATTGACTCGGCCACACGCACGGACTCCGGATATCGCGTCTACGGAGACAAGGAACTGCACACCCTGCGCTTCGTGCGCCGTGCGCGGGATCTGGGATTTTCGGTGGAGCAAATGCACGAGCTGCTGGCCCTGTGGCGCGATCGTGACCGCGCCAGCGCGGATGTAAAACGCGTTGCGTTAAGCCATGTAGAAGGCCTGGAGCGCAAGGCCGCGGAACTACAGCAAATGGCCGATACGCTGCGGCATCTGGCCGAACACTGCAAAGGAAACAATCGGCCAGAATGTCCGATTATTGAGGAGTTAGGTGGCGTTGCAGTGACGCATGAGGGTTGAGGTCAAGTGCGATAAATTGGTCCTGTAGGCGAATTGTGCGGCCGACAGCCGCTCTCTAAGATTCAACTTCTGTCAGTTGAATGCATGTATCCCAAAGGATACAATCGCAGATGTTGAAGTTTCTACGTACCAAAGAGTTTGATATATGGCTGTCCTCAATCATCGTACGAGCAAAGAAGCTTTGGGCTGACATTCAGCGGAGCAATAAAATGGTTGAACTACGAGAATTCGACGCAGCAGAATACCTGGAGAATGATGAGGCTATCGCCATGTTTCTCGCCGAGGCGGCGAAAGATGAAAATCCAGATGTTTTTCTCAGCGCGCTTTCCGTTGCCGCGCGTGCTCGAGGTATCACAGAGATTGCAAAGAAGACAGGGCTCGGCCGTACCAGCCTTTATAAGGCCTTAGCCCCCGGCGCCAACCCAAGCTATCTCACGCTACGCAAGGTAATGAGCGCGCTTGGCGTCCATTTCAGTGCAACCACAGATCACCCTCATCACTCCGCGCATGCGTGACAATCTACCCTCCAGCCTTCTGTCGCCCCGCCCGGCGCGCATTGCGCGCCACCGTACGCCGGGACATTTCTGAGTCCAGGATCAAGCGGCCTTTCAGTTTGCCGTGCATGCGTGTCACTGACCGCATGCAGTCATGCATGTGATCGCTCATCAATGCTCGTACGCGCTCTGCGTCACGCTCTCGCGCAGCTTGCAGGATCTGCTTGTGGAATTTTGTGTTCGACATACCGAATCTTGCCTGTTCCTGCGGTGGCATCTCGTTGTCGAAGACGGTCAGTTGCCGGATCATCTGATTGATCATTTCGCAGCTGAAGCGCAAAAAAGAATTCGGGCAGGCCGCGGCAAAAATGTCGTGGAAGTTCATTTCCTCCTGCCGCTGCGCCAGCGGGTCCTCGACATGTTCCGCCATCGGGTCGCAGCATTGGATGTTGTGCTCCAGCGCGGCAAAGTGCGCATCGGTCAAATGCGCAACGGCGCTGGCGGCCAGTTCCGGTTCCAGCAGCTTGCGCACCTGGTAGATGTCTTCGATACGCACTTCCTTGAAAAACAGGTAGTTCTGCATTAACTGGAACGTGCGATCCAGCGGCACCTCGACCACCATCCCTCCTCCGCCTGGCCCGGTGCTGACCTTCACCAAGCCCTGTACCTCCAGGGACTTCAGTGCTTCGCGGATCGTGCTTTTGCTCACGGCGAACATGCTCTGCAATTCGCTCTCGCGCGGCAGCTTGTCGCCGGGCAACAGGTTCTTGGCGGTAATCAGCCGCTTGATTTCCTCAGCCACCAGATCGCTGCGTTTGGGTTGGCCCATCGCTGCCGTGGGCTGCATGTCCTGACTGTCAAAGTCCATAACGATCCTTTGCGCATGGGTCGCGTCATTGTCATCCTCACTGCTTTCGGTGCATCGGCCCGACCCAGGGTTAAACCTGATACCCAGATTCTTGACACCGATTGCTGCCCTGCACGATTATGATATTAATCCTATTTATCATGATAAATAGGGTCGCAGGCGCAGCATCAGTGGAAACACCAAGTCCACCTCGAGTCAGAGTCAGCCGTACAGGAATGCGCGCGAGCCGCGCATATAACGTCTATATGCCGCCGCCGATGCGCGCCGCGGCCAGGGAGAAAAATCTTGAATCGCCGTAACCTCTTGAAGATGGCTGCGTTGGGCGCAGTGCCGGGCTCTTTATGGACCGCTCGTTCCGCGCTGGCGCAATCCGCTGGTGCTATCCAGTTCGCCTGCCCGGTGCCTATGTCGGGCGCGTTCGCCGCGAACGGTAAATTCGCGGACCTGGGCATGAAACTCGCCTTGGAACAATACGGCAAGGCGTTGGAGCGTCCCTTGGCCTACACCGTGCTGGACACCGAAGGCAAGCCTGCCACCGCGGTCCGCAAAGTCCAGGAAATTGCCCAGCAAAAAGGCGCCAAATTCTGGGCAGGCGGCATCCTGTCATCCGAAGCATTGGCCATGGGCAAAGAAGCCGAGAAGGCAAATGCCGTGTTCATCACCACCGCGGGCGCCGATGAAATCACCGGCAAGGATTGCAACCGCGCCACGTTCCGCTGGTCAGTGCCCACCTTTGGCGCGATCGAGCAAACCCTGCGCCCGTTGCTGGCGGAAAAACCCGGCGCCAAGCGCGTCTACACCATCACACCGCAGTATGTATTCGGCGAAGGGCTGCTGAATGCCGCCAAGGCGATCCTCAAGGAAAAAGGCATCGAGCACGTAGGCAACAGCTATCACTCGTTGACCGAAAAGGAATTCAGCGGCTACCTGACCAACGCCATGGCCGCACAACCCGACGTGCTGCTGATTCTGAACTTTGGCTCACAATCGTCCGACACGCTGCGCCAGGCAGTCAGCTTTGGCATGAAGCAAAACTGCACCATCCTGATTGCCTGGGCATCGGGTCTGGAGCAATTCGAAAGCCTGGGCGCGGACCTATGCGAAGGCGTGTATTTTGGCGCGCAATACTGGCACGGTATCGATTCGCCGCTGAATAAAGAGTTGGTCCAATTGACCCAGTCCAAGCTGAAGATGAATCCCAACTACAGCCTGGCTGGTTCCTACATCTGCACGCGCATCATGGTAGATGCCATGATCAAGGCCAACAGCGATGACCCCGCGAAAGTCATTGCGCAAATGGAAGGCATGCGCTACGAGGGCCTGACCGGTACCGAAGAAATCCGCAAAGAAGATCACCAGGTGCTGAAAAACTACTACCTGCTAAAGGGCAAGAAAAAATCCGAGATGAAGGACAAGGACGATTACGCGACCATCGTCCATTCCGGACAATCGTTCCTGCCTGTTGCCGAGACTGGCTGCAAGATGTAATGTCCGCACGCCGCGACGCGCCTGATATCAGGCACGTCGCGGCTTCCGTCTTCGGACATATCCTCTTCTCTACGCACACTCCGCATGAATGTTTATTTGCTTCAGGTGGTCAATGGGATCGGCGTGGGCATGCTGTACTTCCTGCTGGCAGTCGGCTTGTCCATCATTTTTGGTCTCTTGCGCTTCGTCAATTTTGCGCACGGCGCGTTTTATCTGCTGGGCGCTTATTTCTGTTTTCAGGCCATTCAATGGGGCTTGAATTTCTGGGTCGCGCTGGCCATCGTGCCGCTGATTGTGGGCGCCTGCGCCTGGGTGGTCGAAAAGGTCGTGCTGCGGCATGTGTACGCGCAGCCGCATGAATTCCACATCTTGATCACCGTCGGCCTGGCACTGGTACTGCAGGAAGCCGTCATCGTGATCTGGGGACCACTGGGCGACAATGTCGCCGCTCCTGCGTCCCTGCAAGGCGTCGTGATGTGGGGCAGCTTTATCTATCCCAAATATCGCTTGTTCGTGATCGGCTTCACTGCCGTGTTTGCCCTGCTGCTGTGGTATGTGCTCGAGGGCACGCGATTGGGCAGCGCAGTGCGCGCAGGCAGTGAATCGACCGAGATGGTGTCACTGCTGGGGATCAATGTGTTCCGTGTCTTCAGCCTGGTGTTCGCGCTGGGTGCGGCCACCGCAGCGCTGGCCGGTGTGCTCGCTGCGCCCATTCGCGGTGTCGAGCCGTTCATGGGCATCGAGGCATTGGGCATCGCATTCGTTATTGTGGTGGTGGGCGGCATGGGCAGCTTTTCCGGCGCGTTGGTGGGCGGCTTGCTGATCGGCATCGTGCAAAGTGTCATGAGCACGCTGTGGCCTGAAGGGGCCCGCCTGATGATCTACGTCGCCATGGCTGCAGTATTGCTGCTGCGTCCGCACGGTCTGCTGGGGAGAGGCTGATGATCCGATTGAAATCCCACATGCAACTGGTGCTGGCGTTGCTGGTCGCGTTGATATTGCCGTTGTGCATGCAGTCCGGATCGCTCGCGACCGAGGTGCTGATCTACGCGCTGGCAGTGCTGGGCTGCAACCTGCTATTGGGTTTTACCGGGTTGCTATCGTTTGGCCAGGGCATTTTCTTTGGTTTGGGCAGCTATACCGTTGGAATTCTGCTGACGCGTTTTGCACTGCCGATGCCCCTGGCCTTGATAGCCGCCGTCGTCGTGGGCGCCCTCGCCGCCGCCTTTGTCGGCTGGTTTGCTATCCGGCAACGGGGTACGTATTTCGTCATGCTGACGTTGGCCTTTGCACAGATGTTTTATTTCCTGGCCTATAGCTTGCCGGACCTGACCGGCGGCGACAACGGCTTGCTCGACGTACCTCGCCCGCCCGTGTCAGTGGCAGGCGCGGAGCTGATGTCGCTCGCATCACCTTGGCAGTTCTATACCTTTGTGGCAGTGTGTTTCCTGATTGTGTTCTGGCTATTGCTGCGCATCACGAACTCCGTATTCGGACGCACCTTGTTGGCCATACGCGATAACGAGGCGCGCGCGGCTGCGGTAGGCTACAACGTAAAGATGTTCAAATTGGCCGCCTTTGCCATCTCTGGCGCGGTGACCGCGCTGGCAGGTGCGTTCCTGGCCATGATGACAGGCATCGCACCGCTGTCCAGCATCGAATACCACACCAGCGAAATGATCCTGGTCATGACCGTGATCGGTGGCACCGGTAATCTGTTTGCGTCAGTATTAGGCGCGGCGTTTTATGTCTTGTTTGCGGACTGGCTATCCACGCTATGGCCGCGTTGGCTGATGCTGTTGGGTTTCCTGTTGATTGCTGTCAGCCTGTTCATGCAGAAAGGTCTGTGGGGCCTGGGTGAGCGTCTGTGGCTGTCGGTACGGCGAGGCCCTGCCGCGGGCGATACGACGAAGGAGGAACGCGCATGACGACGCACGACGGTATTTCAGCCACGACGGCTCCGTCCGCGGCCCCGGCGCAGCCCTTATTACAGGCCCGCGGCATCATCAAGCGGTTCGGGAAATTCGTTGCATTGCATGGCGTAGACCTGCAGATCTACCCGCGCACCGTGCATTCCGTGATCGGCCCTAACGGCGCAGGCAAGACCACCCTGTTTCACACCCTCACCGGCACGCTGATGGCCAGCGAAGGCAGCATCGTATTCGACGGCCACGACGTCACGCGCGAAGCAGATCACCAACGCGTGCAACGCGGCATCGCCCGCTCGTTTCAGGTCACCAGCCTGTTCACGAATCTGTCTGTGCGTGAAAACCTGCGTCTGGCGGCCCAAGGGGTGCACCGATCAGGGGCTTTCGATTGCTGGCATCCGCCATCAGGCGCACGCGCACATGCCGATATCGTCGACACGTCGATGCAACGCATGGGATTGACGCGTCTGGCCGGCGTTGCCGCAGGCGCCTTATCACACGGCCAGCAACGGCGGCTCGAAGTCGGCATGGCGCTGGCCGCCAAGCCGCGGGCCATTTTTCTGGACGAGCCTACCTCCGGCATGGGTGTCGACGATCTGGATGAAATGAAGCACCTGATCCGCGGTCTGCGCGACGATCACACCGTGGTGCTGATCGAGCACAACATGAACATCGTGATGGACATATCCGACACGATCACGGTCATGCAGCAGGGCCGGGTCCTGGTCGAAGGCCGGCCCGACGTTATCCGCAATGACGAGCGCGTACGTGCCGCGTATCTGGGCAACATGATTACCGGAGGTCGCGCATGAGCCTGCAGATCGATGCCATCCACAGCTATTACGGCAAAAGCCATATCCTGCAGGGCGTGTCACTGAACGTACCTGAGGGTTCGGTGGTCACGCTGTTGGGCCGCAACGGCGCAGGAAAATCCACCACGCTCAAATCGATCGCGGGGGTGATTGCGCCGCGGGCAGGCAGCATTCGGCTGCATTCCCGCGACATCACGGGGCAGCCTGCGCACAGGATTGCCGCGATGGGGGTGTGCCTGGTGCCGGAACATCGCGGCATTTTCAAACTGCTGACGGTCGAGGAAAACCTGAAACTGGGCGCTCGCCGCCAATCGCCGTGGCAACTGGACGACGTCTACAAGATCTTTCCGCGCCTGAAGGAACGGCGCCGCAACGGCGGCGGACAGCTATCAGGAGGCGAACAACAGATGCTGGCGATCGGCCGGGCCTTGATGAACCATCCGCGCGTGCTGATGCTGGATGAGCCTGTAGAGGGCCTGGCGCCAGTGATCGTGGAAGAAATCGTGGCGCAGATCAAGCTGATCAAACAGGCCGGTGTCACAATCCTGCTGGTGGAACAAAATCTGGAAGTCTGCACTCAACTCGCAGATCACCATTTCATCATCGAACAAGGCGCCATTGTCTACGAAGGCACAAACGCAGCCTTTCTGGCCAATGATGACGTCAAGGACCGTTATTTGGGCGTGGGCGTATAACGCACGGCACGCTGGAAGGAAATCATCATGGAAATGACAACTTTAGAATCCGTCAGCGCCTTGCGCGTGGACGGCGACCGTCTGTGGAATTCACTGATGGAACTGGCGCAAATCGGCGCCACCGACAAGGGCGGCGTCTGCCGCCTGGCATTGACCGACCTGGACCGCCAAGGGCGCGACCTGGTCTCATCCTGGGCTCGAGAACTGGGCTGCACGGTGCGCGTGGACGCGATTGGCAATATCTTCATGCGTCGTGCAGGTCTGCGCGACGATCTGCCGCCCGTCATGACGGGCAGTCACATCGACACGCAGCCGACCGGCGGGAAATTCGACGGCAACTATGGCGTGCTGTCAGGCATTGAAGTGCTGCGTACCCTGCACGATCACGGTATCGAGACCGAGGCCCCCGTCGAAGTCGTGGTGTGGACCAATGAAGAGGGATCGCGTTTTGTGCCGGTCATGATGGGTTCCGGTGTATATGCCGGCGCCTTTACGCTGGACCATGCGTTGACTGCGGTTGACCGCGATGGCATATCCGTGCGGCAGGCGCTGAACGACATAGGCTACGCCGGCCCGGATGCTGTCGGCGGGCGTGACGTCGGCGCTTATTTCGAAGCGCACATCGAACAGGGCCCGATCCTCGAGGCCAAGAACATCACCATCGGCGCGGTCGAAGGCGCACTGGGCCAGCGTTGGTACGACATCGTCATCACGGGCCAGGAGGCGCACGCCGGCCCGACGCCGATGGAACTGCGTCGCGATGCCTTGTTGGTCGCCGCCGATGTGATCCGGGCGGTCAATCGTATTGCACTCGATCATGCGCCCCATGGCCGCGGCACCGTGGGTTGCCTGGACAATTTCCCTAATTCACGCAATGTCATCCCCGGCCGTGTCAGCCTGACCGTAGACATGCGCGCGGCGGATGACGCCACGCTGGATAGCATGGCCGCTGCATTGGCACGCACCGTGCAGGACCTCGCCGTGCCAGGAAAGATTGAGATCGAGTCAAAAGAAGTCGTCTATTTCCCGCCCCAACCTTTCGAGCCGCGTTTGGTGCAGGCCATCCGCGATGGCGCAGCGACACTCGGCCTGGATCACCTGGACGTGATCAGCGGCGCGGGGCACGATGCGGTATACATGGCGCGCGTCACACCCACGGCAATGATCTTCGTGCCGTGCAAGGATGGCATCAGCCATAATGAAATCGAAGACGCGCAACCTGATCACCTGGAAGCAGGCTGCAACGTATTGCTGCACGCGATGTTGCGCTGCTGCGGCACGATTCAAACGCGCGCGGCAAAGCAAACCGTTTGACTGCGCCCTCCCCTGAGTAAAGAAATTCCTCTCACAGACCCGAGCCGTTGCACATGAAAGTCTTGATTGCACGCATGAACCACGAGACCAACACGTTCTCGCCGGTCCCGACGCCGCTATCCTCGTTCGGTAACGATGGCCCTACCTACGGCGCTGACGCCTACGCAGAAAACAAGGGCAAGCGCACGGCCATGTCGGCGTTCATCGATTTGGCCGAAGCGCGCGGGGCTGAACTCGTCACCCCAGTGTCGGCGACGGCCTATCCCAGTGGCCGGGTAGATGCGCAGGCCTATCAGCAGATTTGCGATTGCATTGTTGCCGAGGCGGCGGGCTGCGATGCCATCCTGCTGGACCTGCATGGCGCGATGGCCGTCGAGACCACCGACGATGGCGAAGGCGATTTACTGGAACGGGTGCGGGCCGCTGCGCCGCGCACGCCGATCGCAGTAGCGTTGGATCTGCATGCGAACGTCACGCAGAAAATGATCGATAACGCCAACGTCATCATCAGTTTCAAGACCTATCCGCATATCGACATGTACGAAACAGGCGACCATGCGGGCCGCCTGCTGTTCGACAGTCTGGATGGCAAATGCAAGCCCGTGATCGCATGGCGCAGCCTGCCGCTGGTGTCGCATACCCTGCGCAGCAACACGGCCGAGGGCGCCATGCGGGACGCCGTGCAAGCGGCACGCGACGCCGAGGCCGCCGGCGCATTGGGCGCGTCCATCCTGGCGGGCTTTGGCCTGGCCGACATTCCGAACCCATGCCTGAGCGTTGTGGTGGTCGGCGATGGCGACGCGGCAAGCGCGGATCGCGTGGCAGCCGAGATCGCCGGCTCCATCTGGGCCAACCGCGAGGGATTCCTGTACGACAGCGAGCCGCTGGCTCAATCACTCGCCCGCGCAAAAGCGCTGGCTGAAACCGCAGACAAACCCGTCCTGCTGCTGGACCATGGCGACAATTGCATGAGCGGGGGCACCTGCGACACCATGGATGTACTGATGGCCGCGCTGGATGCCGGCCTGACGGGCATACTGGCTGGGCTGTATTGCGATCCAGAAGCGGTGCAAAGACTGTCTGAAGCTGGCGTGGGCGCCACAGTCGAATTACCGGTGGGCAATAAGCGCCCTATTGCGGAGATCGGCCGTAATACGCCGCCCGTGACATTACGTGGCACCGTGCGTGCCGTCACCAATGGCGAATACGTGATATCGGGCCCTACCTATACGGGGCAACTGGCTTGCATGGGGCGCAGCGCCGTACTGGATATCGGCGCCGCGCAGCTGGTGCTGACCGAACGCACGCATGAGCCCTGGGACCTGGGCGTATTCCGGAGCATGGGGCTGGAGCCCACGCAGGCCAAGTTCATTCTCGTGAAATCGCGCATGTATTGCCGGCCGGTGTTCGTGCCGATTTCCTCGGCGCTGATCGAATGCGACAGTCCGGGGGTGACCAGCTCGGACTGGTCGCTGTTCGACTTCAAAAAACGCGTGAGACCCATGTTCCCGCTGGAGCCGCTGAACAAGGACGCATACGATGCCGCCACGGGAAAGCTGGCAGTGTAAAAGGCCAGCTCCCCTCGGACCGCAGACGCACTGGTAAGGAGATCAGGCTGCGATCGCAGCATCCTCGATCTCTTGCGCCTTTCTCAACCGCGTCTGCTCTTGCACCGCCAGAACTTCCTCTGCCGACAACGACTCGAACACCGCGATCGACTCGACATGCCCCGTATGCGGAAACATGTTGATCACGCCAGCGCTCTTCACCACGTAGCCGCCTTCGTGCGCCATGATTGCCGCATCGCGCGCCAAGGTAGCGGGATTACAGGAAACATAGACGATACGGCGAGGACGCTCTTCGGGCGACAGCAATGCGAGGGCCTGCGCCACGGCATGCGCACCCTCGCGCGGCGGGTCGATCAACATGCGGTCAAAATATCCCAGGCCGCGCAGCCACTCGACATCCACCTCGAACAGATTCAAGGTGGCAAAGCTCGTGCGATCCGCCAGCCCATGACGTGTGGCAGCATCCAGCGCACGATCGGTCAATGCCTTGCTGCCCTCGACGCCAACCGCCTCGCGGCCCTGGGTTGCCAACGGCAGGGTGAAATTGCCCAGCCCACAGAACAGATCCGCCACACGATCGGTAGGCTGCACGTCCAGCAGCATCAACGCTCGCGACACCATGGCGCGGTTGATGGCGTGATTGACCTGCGTAAAATCGGTTGGCCGATATGGCATGCGCAAGCCGAATTGGGGCATGGTGTAGACCAGCGCATCCGCATGCTCGGGCTCCAGCGTGTGGACGGTATCGGGCCCCTTGGACTGCAGCCACCATTGCACATCGTGCTTTGCGGCAAAGGCGCGCAAGACCGCGATATCGCCATCGGTCAATGGCTCGAGATGGCGCAGCACCAGCGCCGTGACGCCCTCGCCTAGCGCGACCTCGATCTGCGGCATGCGATCGGGCTTGGACATCGAGGCAATCATCGCGCGCAACGGCATCAGCAGGTCACTGACGTGTTTCGGCAAGACATGGCACTCGCGCATGTCGGCGACGTAGCTGCTTTTACGCTCGTGAAAGCCCACCAGCACACCCCCCTTTTTAGGGACCACGCGTACGGACAGGCGCGCACGGTAACGGTAACCCCAGGTCGGGCCGTGCAAGGCCGGCAAAATGCGTTGGGGACGCAGCTTGCCGACATGCCAGAACGTGTCTTCCAGCGAACGCTGTTTGATGGCGACCTGGGCGCTGGGCTCCAGGTGCTGCATGGCACAGCCGCCACAGACGCCAAAATGCGGGCACCGCGGCGCCACGCGCAACGACGATGGGCGCAGTATGTCTTCGACGCGAGCGATTTCATACGACGGTTTACGACGCACGGTCTCGGCGGTGACGCGTTCGGAAGGCAGCGCGCCCTCGACGAACACCACCTTGCCATCGCGGCGCGCAATGCCCCGGGCTTCGAGGTCCAGGGATTCGATATTCAGTACTTCGGCCATTTCTTGTGCAATCCAGGCTGATACGAGCAACCGGGTATTGTAAAAGAGAAGCCGAAGACTGTTGATTGCGGCCGATACGGACCCGTTTTAGAACGCCTTGGCTACAGAAAACACCGCCCCCAAACGGCCAGAGGGATGGCCGTTTTTGGTGGGCAGCCAGTTGTCCTTGGAGGCGCCGACGGCCGCCAGGCCCAGCACCCAGCCGTTCAGATCCTTGGTCACGCCCAGTTTGTAGTCCACATAGTGGTTGATATCGTCGCCATCCATGTTGACCTGCTTCTTCAGCTTCTGGTAACCGACGTGCGCCACGAGGCCCCAACCGTCGCCCAGGTCAAAGTTGGCCGTGCCGTCCAGATACCACGTGCCTTTGCTGTCCGGCGTACTGAAAAAATCGCTCGGGGTATACGAATACTTCAAGGAATAGTTTTCGTAGCTCAGCCCTAGATACAGGTCCGTATTGTTGTAGTTGCCGCCTTTGGGCGACTTTGAGCCGGGGTAGTAGTAATACAGAGCCCCGACGTCCAGGCTCAATCCGCTGTCGCCCAACGCTCCTTTCCAGCCCCCGTAGAAATCCATTTCCAGGTTGCCCTCGGGAAAGACGAAATCAGAGACGTTGGAGTTCCAGTTTCCCAGGTAAAAGCCCGAGGTGTGCGACAAATCAAAACCGAGCTGAACGGCCGGGCGGAAATTGGTCTGTGAATAGCCACGGAACCGGTAGTCGCTGACGATAGCGGCGTTGCCGCTGAGCGAGAAACCTGCACCCAAATCAGTGGGTTCTGCATGGGCAAGAACAGCATAACTGGCCGAGAACGCTAGGGGCAAGGCGAGCAGCGTGCGTTTCATGGTGCGGATCCTGTGCGGAGAGAGAATAGATAACGGCGGAAATGCCAATACCAACGACCGGATTCTTTTCAGAAAAATGACACCGGCGTATCTCTCAAAAGCACTTTCCGTGCCAGGTTTTATTGCTGTATGAAAACCATCAATGACAGCGTCTTTTCGCCCCATACACACCACATTGGTGCATTCTCAATCGCAGACTGGCACTCATTCGGTGCCCGCAATCACTGGAACGCGCCATTTTGGGACAAAACACGCACAACGCGAAAGAAAATACCCCCTCGGGGGCAGCAAGCCGAAGGCGCAGCGCGGGGGCATTTTTTTTATCGCTGTTGGTGTTGGGGGCGTTTGCTGTTCGTGATTGTCTCTATGGAGGCGTCCCTGTCACGTGGCCAAACTGGACGCGAATCAATGGAGTCTGCTCAACAACGAGAGGAGTACGAACATCCGTCAATGGCAGACATTGCGAGCAGGAGGTCGGCGTGTAAAAGCCCCGCCGGGCCGTTGAGCCGCGATTTAGCC
>NZ_CBCSJH010000003.1:0-328893 GCF_965139195.1 Bordetella tumbae
GATCGATCAATTACTGCCGCATAACTGGCAACCGCAAACACCATAAACAGCAACGCCCGCTTATGCGGGCGTGTCAATATGGGATGGCCGGACGCTTACGATGCTTGGCAATTGCTCTGAGAAAAAAACAGTGCAAAAGGCTCCCGTGTCGAACGTCACGAGTACTGCCTCTACACATGTTGCCGCTACTGCCCCTATTGTCGATCCGAGGACGGCACACGTCCCGGAGCCAGAGTTTTTTGCTCGACCGTCATCATTGAAGCAACGCGCATCACCTAACGGCACCGTGGTTGGAAGCCTAATGCGAGGGGTTTCAGTGAAAGTGTACGTGCGTCAGGGGGACTGGGGGCGTATTACTCCAGATGGTCAGTCGGAACGCTGGGTATCAATGACGCATCTTTGTTCGGATCGGAATTGTTTGCAGAAAGACGCGCCGAAGAAAAGCTCCGCGCTGCTACAGCAAAGCACGTCGTCATCTCCTCGTATTAATCGCCTCACATCAACGTATTCGGGAGGATGCCCTTGTTCATCCTCTAGCAATTGCTTCGGGCCGAGAGGGGGCAGGTATTGCATCACGTCTGGAGGCAATAAGCGGTATCGATAGGGATTTGGAAATTGCGATTGGCGAATTGTTATTAGAGAAAAAGAACCGAGGGAGTTAGTCCGGCCACGGTGAATTTAATTATGGACTATACATTTCACAGGAGAAGAAAATGTCGACTACCGGAGAGAAGCCTGGAAGAGGGACATACGTTTGTATTAGCTGCGGGCAACGGATTTTTCTTGACGATAACTCTGATGTCTTGCCGCCATGCCCGAAATGTCATGGGACTGAGTTTCGACCTTAATTCATTAAGGGAATGACGCTCGTTCAGTTATCTAATCAAACGGACACTACTCAAAGTGGGCCACTGGCGTCTTGCGGGTGTAAACATCTTTACCAAACTAACAGAGCTGCCGCGCAGGTATCGCCATCTGCTATCAGCCAGGACCGGCAGCACAATAGCAGCCGTTTGGCAGAAACGTGATGCTTTCAGGTTAGGCGGGCGCCATATGTCCATGTCACCTTGCAATGTGTATTGCATTCACATATGCGCGCAAGCTTGCCGCCAAAGAACAGGATTGATTACCTCCCAATCCCCTCCGCGTCGTACTCGCGTCAACTTCGATTTTCCGGAGCGCTGTGCATGAAGGCAGATCTATCTTCACAACTCACTACCGAGACTTATTATTTCAGTCAGCTAGTAGCTGATATCAAGAAAGGCGAAGTCAAGATTCCACAGTTCCAGCGAAAATTCGTTTGGAAGGATGGTCAAGCGCTGGACCTCCTCGACTCAGTGGCGAACGGCTATCCGATTGGAAGTGTTCTTCTCTGGAAGACCAAAGACAAGCTCCACGCCGCACGCGATATTGGAGTCTTTCAACTTCCGAAGACTGATGACCTCACTCCTACCAGCTACGTTCTAGACGGCCAACAACGCCTCACGGTCATATATTCATGCCTGGGGGCGCCGGAGAACGCTGACGGATACAAAGCCGGATACGACCTGAGCGAAGAGACGTTTGTCGAGCTGAAATCTGGGGCCACAAAGCCGGAGATATTTCCCCTGCGGAAACTATTCAACACCACGAGCCTACTGAACTTTCGAACTTCGCTGTTGACACTCCCGAATGCACAGTTGCTTCAGCAGAGACTTGACGAGCTCATTGCAGCTTTTACTCAATATAAGCTGCCTGTAGTAACGCTGAAGGACCTCACAATCGACGAGGTTTGCCCAATCTTCGAGCGAATCAATAGCTCTGGCACAAGGCTATCAACCTACGATCTCATGGTTGCGGCTACCTGGGCGGAAGACTTCGATCTTAACGAGAAAGTCAGTGCGATCCTCGCCTCCGTTGACGCTAAAGGCTACGGAGAGACGGAACGCTCCACGATTCTCAAGTCGGTATCGGCAATCCACCTTGGGGCTATTCAAGACAAGGCGTTGCGTGACCTGCGCAACCTGACGACCGCAGAGATCGACGCACTGGCTTCGAAGACAGAAGCTGCACTACAACACGCCGTCGATGCACTTAGCACCCAGTTCAAGATACACAGTTGGGACTTCTTGTCATACGAGGCTGTACTTATCATCACTACCTACATTTTCCGGGAGACAAAACATCTCTCTGCGGAACAGTCGGCACGGTTACGCCAGTGGTTCTGGCGCGCGTCGTTTGGCGAGAGATACAAGGTCGGGGGAGAGAATTTCGTCTCCAAGGACCTTGAAAACGTCGCGACCTACGTTATTGAAGGCAGGGGTGAAGCTGAACAGTTTGGTTCCGTTCCGCAGCCGGCTGAATGGGGCAAGACACAGTTCAAAAGCAATGTTTCTCGTTCACGCGCGTTCATCTTGGCACTTGCAGCAGCAGGCCCCAAGAACCTCCCAAACGGAATGAATGTGGATGTGCAGCACGCCTTGTCGTCATACAACAAGAAAGAGTACCACCACGTCTATCCGAGAGCCTATCTCAAAGCGATTGGGGAGAGTGAATCTTCCAACGTTCTGGTCAACATTGTCATGTTGACATCTGCTTCTAACAAGACAATTTCGGACAACCCGCCGTCAAAGTACGTGCCGCCGCTGGTTGCATCGTTGGGCGCCAATTGCGATGTGGTCTTCGCGTCGAACCTTCTTCCTGCTCCGTCTAACTTCGACTATGGAAGAGCGACCTACACTGACTTTATAAATGAGCGCGGCAAGATTCTGACGGATCACGTCACCAAGCTCATTATTGGATGAAACGTGACAAAGTGACGCCTAATTCCAGTTTTCACTCATCCGAAATCTGCGATGCAACAGCCGCTGTCAGACCGAATCAAGCATGCGAAATACGAAGAAGTTTGAAACATTATCGTAGCCTGGTGATCTACCTACCAATGCAGGACTCCATTGATCTCAATTTCAAGTGCTGCATGGACTGTCCCAACACGGGTCATCGGGTATCAGTTGAATGGCATGGATGTTGTTATGCAATCATGGCCATCAACCGAGAGGTACGAGCTCGGCAGAGGAGCAATTATGTTGTGATTCGACCGACTTAATCTCCTGCTTAAAGCGCCTTAGGCGCCATTTCGGGGACTATGGAGGTATGTTCGGTTACATTTTCTTTCGTTGCCCGTCTGTGGGAGACGGGTGGACGATATGGAGGCCGTTTGTCGACCATCACTGCCACTGATCTCGAATCTGCTTTAACGGGAAATCCAGAAGCACTTGAAGTTCATCTTACGCTGGTGGAGCGAGACGTCCCCATTGAGGGACATTCAGTCAAGATCCACTGTCACTGTCTTTCGGTGGATGGGAATGGCCGTGTTCAACCGCATCGACTGGCGGAGTTCATGCGGAACGCCGTCGTTGACTATGCGATCCCGCGCTCGAAGCTCGCCGATGCGAAGGCGCGCGACCATAGGTTCAATAGCACCGAGGCAGTCACCGAACTCGTCGAGCGGGCCAAACGCTCATTTACCGATTTAGCGAACACCGGCGAGGGTGGCGAGATGTTGCTGTTCCTACTGACGGAGCGCTTCCTCAAGTTGCCACAAATTCTTTGCAAGATGGATCTCAAGACGGACACGCGAATGCACTATCACGGCGCGGATGGGGTGTATGCCGGGGTGACGCCGGAAGGAGTATTAAAGCTCTACTGGGGTGAATCAAAAATCTACGGGAATGCGAGCGCTGCGATTCGTGCCTGCCTCAATTCCCTCGCCCCCTTCTTGATCGAACTCGAACATGAGGAGGCGGGGCGGGAGCGCGACCTGATACTCCTGAGCGACAAGGCCGACCTTAGTAACCCAGTTCTCACCGATGCGCTCAAGAACTATTTTGACAAGTCGTCGGTCATGTCGAAGCGGGTCCAGTACTGCGGCGTGGCCCTTGTAGGCTTCGACGCATCATTCTACCCAGAAGCCAATGTGAAGGCGGTTGCTGAGGAGATAATCAAGGCATCCCGCACGGAACTTACTGGTTGGCGCAATAGCATTGGAGAACGGCTCAAATTGGAGAATCTTGCCCAGATGGAAATCGAGATGTTCTGTATCCCTCTACCTTCAGCCGAAGGTTTCCGCACCGCGTTCCTCAAGGCGATGGGGATCAAGGAACAATGAGCCTCGCTGACCTCCAATCCTGGCTGCTCCAGGAAGGCGTCCGAGACGATCTCGATGCAATTACACAACTCACAGTACGTAACGAACTAGATAATCTGGCGCCAGATCCGTCCGCACCGTCCGCCACGGCGATTGATTGGCCCAGATTGTTGCTCGCTGGTAGCATTCTGGCGCGATCCGATCGAAGGCACGATCAAGAAGCCGCGCTCCGGATCGCAACCGCTGCAATTTCTCTGGCGAACGGTCAAGCACTCAAAGACGCGGGTGCCGTCCTCTTGGGTAAGCTCTCCAACTTCCGGGCCATCGCGTTAGCCACGAATCGGGGCCTGCTGGCAGCTGACATTGACGGGCGGCTGGGCGTCGCGTTGCGTCTCGAAGCTCAGCGCCGCGAGATGGACCGCTCCATCTTGGTGCAATCGAGTGGTGCTTGGCTACAAGTAAACGATTTTCAGCAACGCTTCTGGAGCAATGCGGGCGGGGAACGCTGGCTCTCGGCATCTGCGCCTACCGCCTCTGGCAAGACGTTTCTCGTGCTTCAGTGGCTGATCGACCAAGTGATTGCGCGTGAGGCGCGGGTGGCCGTCTACCTCGCGCCGACCCGCGCGCTGGTCTCCGAGATAGAAACCAGTCTCAAGAGACTCCTAGGTAATACCGAGGTGATTGAGGTGTCGTCTCTTCCCCTTCCTGATAAGTACAGAGCTGCTCGCGCTGGCGGCGCACGAGTGATTCTCGTATTCACACAGGAACGGTTGCACTTTCTCGCCAACGTCCTCAGTGACGTGCTTTCGATCGATCTGCTCATCGTGGACGAAGCGCACAAGATCGGTGACAACCAGCGGGGCGTGATTTTGCAGGATGCAATAGAGCGGGCTACCCGTGCTAACCCAAAGTTGAAGGCTGTATTTATCAGCCCGGCGACCCAGAACCCGGAAGAGTTACTTACGGATGCCCCTGATGGCGTACAGACCGTCGCCGTCGATAGCGACTCCTCCACTGTCCTTCAGAACCTCATGGTCGCGACCCAGGTGCCACGAAAATCGAAGCTCTGGACGCTTACTCTTCGACACGAGGGGTCAACACTTCCAGTGGGGACTCTTCAGCTCGCGAGCACGCCGGATGGACTCAAGAAGCGTCTTGCATTTATCGCCGCAGCGGTCGGCGAGAGGGGGGGGACGCTCGTTTACACGAATGGCGCCGGAGAGGCGGAAGAGGTCGCCGATCTGATCAGTCAGCTTCTCCCCAAGCTTAGGCCCGTCGATTCGGAGCTCTTAGAACTCGCCGAGCTTGCTCGGAAGGGCGTGCACCAGGACTTTCGGCTTGCACCGTTAGTTGAGCGAGGGGTGGCGTTCCACTACGGCAACATGCCATCGCTGCTCCGGCTGGAGATAGAACGGCTGTTCCGTTTAGGAAAAATTCGCTTCCTTGTATGTACTTCAACTCTGATCGAGGGCGTGAACCTGTCGTGTCGCACAATCGTTGTGCGTGGACCGCGAAAAGGGAAAGGCCATCCGATGGAGCCGCACGACTTCTGGAACCTGGCTGGCCGCGCAGGCCGATGGGGCGATGAGTTCCAAGGAAACATCATCTGTATCGATCCGGAGGACACGCAGGCTTGGCCCAGTGGTGTGCCCAGCCGCGCACGCTATCCCATTAAGCGCGAAAGCGACGCTGTTCTCGACCTTGGCGACGGTATGGCGGACTATCTATCCGAGCGTGGGTTATCGGATATTTCCAGCATTGAGGACACGGATAAATTCGAACAGGTTGGCGCGTATCTGCTCACCACTTTCATGCGGCTTGGCTCTATATCAGCGGCCAGCCTCTCGAAGCGCCATGACGCTGCGTCGATTGCGAAGCTCGATCAGGCTCTAGGTGCCTTGGCAGCGCAGATCGAAATCGACGTTGATCTGGCCGCTCGGCACCCAGGGGTTAGCGCGGTTGGTCTACAGCGCCTTCTTGACGCTTTCCGTTCATATGGCGGTGATGTCGAAAACCTGCTCTTGGCCGAGGTGGCGAGCAATGACAGCTACGACCGGTTCATAACGATTATGGGAAGGATTAACAAGCACATGTTTCTAGCCTTCGCCCCTGATAGCCGTATTAGGCTATATGCGTTGATCGTCGTCAAATGGCTAAAGGGGTATTCGTTGGCTAGGATCATCCGAGATAGCATCGAATGGCACCAAAACACCGGGAGGTCTTTCAAACTCCCGGACTTGATCCGCGGCACGATGGAATTGGTGGAACAGATCGCTCGCTTCAGGGCGCCAAAGTACCTTTCAGCCTATATGGATGTGCTGCACTTGCATCTGCGTGAGATTGGCCGCGAAGATTTAATTGACGACGGTTTGGATATCGGAACGCAGCTTGAGTTCGGTGTTTCGTCGACGACACTTCTCTCGCTCATGGAGCTTGGCCTTTCCCGCATGAGCGCCGTTGTTTTGTACGAGAAGATTGCCCGCGATGACCTCAGCAGAGAGGAATGCGTAGCGTGGATTGCCGAGCGTGTGGGTCAGCTCCAAACAATGGGTGTCCCAGCCATCATCATCCGCGAGGTGCGCGAACGTCTCACGCTGCCTGGCGACATAGCCACGTAATACCACCACTGAATCGGAGGTTACACATGCCCGCAAAGCCTATTGTCCTCGGCCCATTGCAGTTCGACAGGAGGGGGGATGCTGTCAAATACTTGAAGGCGATGCTCCACCGGTATGACGTGGGCGATCGAGTCAACGCCGACGACGCAGTGATTCTGCGAGCGGCGCTGGAGCGCCATCCAAATGCCGCCGCAAAAATTGGTTGCGGCATTACCGACTTCAGTGTTCGAACTGCTGACTTCGGCACGAAGTGCTTCTGGGTGAATCGTCCTGATGGAACGACCGAAAAGTTTTCCATTACCGGCTCCATCCACGGTAGCTAAGCGAAATAGCGTTGCCCGCACTCGTTCACGGCACTAAAAGTGATAGCTCATATGCCTATATCAGCTGTCATCACGCACTTGCTTGCAGACTGCGGGAACTTCGGTAATGTGTGCGGGGTTAGGATCTCTCCCAGGGGATTACCTTTGTGCCTGCCCCATTGCATCGTCTGCGCCCGGGCCAAACACATCTTCGGCAGACAGCACCGACCAGAAGGCGCCCTGGGCGGACTCCCATGTATGACCTTCACCCAGGAGCTCTTGAGCCAATTGATCGCCGAGTCGCTCGGCCTCAGCATTGACATGGGAGAGGGCAAATTCAAGAGGCCTACGATATTCGCTCAACTTCTCTGGCGCGTCCGCTACGAAGAACCAATACCTGACCCCGAGTCCGACAAGCTCGTTGCGGCTTGGCTCGGGAACGGCCGCAAGCACAACGCATTGTTCGTGATCGCTCACAGGGTGAGCGATGTGTCGATCGCGCACGCCCTTGAGCTCTCTGTGAATGGCGAGGAGTTCCCGATCAGTGAAGATGTCCTCACGTAATCCCTTTCTCCGACCGCTCGCGAACGAACGTACGTAGGAGACAAGAAACTGCGTATACAAGGCTGCCATCACCTCAGACGAAGTGGCGTAGTTTTGACGAATCGCGTCCAGAGATCTTTCGGCTCTATTCAAATCCGCCTGGATCGACAGCATTGCCTCGAGCTCTTTCTTCGTTTTATTTTGAAAGTTCATCGCCTGCATGGCGATCATGTTAGCTGGCGGGAACATGATTCGCAATGGAATGAGAACTTTACAGGCCACCTTGCAGCTTGACGTCTATTTTGGCCTCATTACGGCGTGATTAGAACTGCCGCCGAGGGAAGAGCGGCTCAAAGTGGTCATCAAAATACGCAAGGCCGCAGATCGCTTTGGATCGAAAGCGGCCGCTGAACGTAAAAACGACAAGCGGGTGCCAAGCATTAGACAATGAACTTTTATGTAATGAGAAATATTAGTGTTGATTGGCCGGACTTTTCGGAGGGGGCTTTATAGCCAATCCTAAGTGACTTGCTGAGGGGAGGCAATTGGTTCGATAGCTTGAACTTCTTCTTTTGTTTTGGTACGAGCAGACAGGAATTCTTCGACAGTACGTTGCAATGCTGAAATTCCCGTGAGATTTTTCTCAATCAGGAATTCGAAGATTTGCTGCTGGGTATATTCGTGCTGAGTTAAATACTTAAATAGTCGTTTCCCTGCGTTTGAGAAATCCCTCTCTTTAATGGGTTCTCCTCGGGCAGAACTGAGCCTTCTCCGCAACTCGGTATTTTTTTTGAATAGCAAGAGGAACTTATAGAACCACACTTTGAGCAGGTTCTTTGTGCCATTGTTTTTTTTCTGCATGAAATCGGCTAGCCGTTCATGATCTTCAATGAGTGCTCGGAATCTGGCCGTGTCCCAGAATTCACCTAAGAGGCATCTGGTAAGTAGCTCCTTTTCAACACTCTCAATGGGAATGCAGTAGACATTTTCCTTCTTTGCGTGCGCTTTCCCTTTTTGGTCGCCGTCCAATACAACCATGACATTTTTGTGTTCGTCTGAGAAAAATTTCTCAATCTTATTTCTCTGCATTAGATCGGCTGTATTCGTGCCTCCCCCGACGTAAATTATTTTGAGTTGATAAAACGGCCTCATGCAGCGTTGCTCAATCAAATATCGGAGAAAGTCTTTAAGCACCTCGTCTTCTGTGAGGATGTATTTTTCCCATCCATTAAACCCGAATAAGGTGCTTTTGATGAATCCATAAGACCTTTTTTCAATAGCGATCGTTCCGTCAGCTTGCTCCTCCATGCAAAACAGATCATCAGAGACTGTTCGCATCATGGCTAGGGAGTGGGTAGTGAAGATGAACTTCGTCTTGTAGATTTCCTTAAATTTCTTCAGCCACTCAACTAAGCGAACTTGTGCCGCAGCATCCAATGAAATGTCGATTTCATCGATAAAAACAGCCAAGTACCTTGAGCGAATGCGCCGGTACAGGCTAATAAGGAAGTATTCGCCCGAGCTAAAATAGTCCTCGCGCAAGTAGTAATTGTCCTCATACGGAATAACGTAATATGGAACATTCTTTACTTGTATCTCTACGAGGTTGTCAAACTTATTTGTGGCGTAGATGGCTTTCAAGAACTCGATGAGCTCAGTGGGCCTGGAATATCGTTGAAGTACAACTTGGCGCCGAATATCATTATCGATACCACTGATTTTTTGGAAGAAGTTGAAGCGTTCTCCGTAGGGAATCGGAAGCTCTACTGATAGCTTATCCTTCAGAGCCTTCGACAGCGTATCCCGCGAGTCGAGCATTTTGAGTTTTTTGTTGTATTTGAAAACAATGCTTTGTCCGCCAATTTCATAGTGAATTTCGCTGTTATCTGAAACGATCTTGGGCGCGCTTGTTTTCGATAATATATCTGCATTGATTAGGTTGCCAATCGCCTTGATGAGCATTGTCTTCCCGGATCCATTTTTTCCGGTGATACAAACCAAGGATTTGTCGGCCAAATCGAAAGAAAACTCTATCTTCTTAATATGCTGAACATTTCGAATCGAGATGTCTAATTTCATTTTTCTTTTGCGAATCCGCTATATTTGAGTATATCGATAGTTGTCGATCCAAACTTTCTGCGCAACTTATCTGTATAAGCCGGATCAATAGAATCTACGTAATTGATATTCCCGCTCAAATAAGCGATGTAGTCATCTTCGGATAGTTCTTCATCAGATTCCGAGCGCTTCTTGTTCTTATTGACCATATCTTTAAACCGCCCGCGATCATTTAAGTAAAAATGAATTAAGACTTCCAAGTCATTTTTTTTCTTCGTGTCAACACTAATTTTTCCGGTAGGAAGAATCATCATTCCAAGGATTTTTACCTTACCTCCAACTTGGAAGAATCGTGTTTTTCCGTAGTGAATAAAGAATTTCTCAGAGCAAAACTGATGTAACGTTTCCTGCACTAGCACTTCTAGGTCAAGTAGGTGCTCATGCTTTTGTCCGGAAATGATGATGTCATCAGCATATCTTGAATAAATAAGCTCCCGCTGTTCGCAGAGTTGCTCTAGTTCGTGATCGAAATTAACTAGGACGGCGTTGCTTAATGGTGCTGACGCGGGCAGTCCGACGGGGAGTGAGTCGCCAACGCAGACAAGATCAACGATTCGATCAATGTGTTTGTGAAGATCTTCAATGGGGCAGCATTCTTCGCCAGCAAGGATGGTTTTCTGCGTCAATGATCTATCAATGGAGTCGAAAAAAGATTTAATGTCCGTTTGAAAGAAATATTTGCTTTTGGTATGCTTTTGGACGGCATTGACGGCACTAAAGCCTTTTCGGTAGGAGAATACGACCCGTTCGTTGATCGGCAAAAGCTCAAATAGAAATAAATTCAGGAATCGGTGGTACGTCTTGAGATTTTCTTTAGGCTTGAAAAGCGTTCTGCTTCCAGATGCATTGCCCGCAGCTATTTCGTAATTCGTCTCAACGGGGCTTTGCAAAAAGTCATGAAAACTAAACTTGCCGTGATACATCGCGTCAAAGAGCTTTTGCAAAGGTTGTTTTGTCATAGTCGCTTTAGTATTGAGTGGGCAACGTTGGGACGTATTGCGTCAATCCGCTTTGTAGTTATATAATCAGTGCATGTCAGTGACTAGGAGTAGCTCCAGTCATTTTGCTGACCTCTAGGCCGTCTAATTCTACCCAACCTGGTTGCGNGGCTTGAATCAAATTCAAGCCACGCAATAGTAGATCCAACAAACCAGATTGCGCCGCCGCCTCCCGATCCCCTACCCTGACCCCGTCTTGAGCATGAGCTCGATTTCCCCATTGTAAATCTTTGTAGTTGGATGACAATGGGCCCGCTTCGGCTGTTCGTAAATGCCGGCTAGGCGGGGCGGGGGGCAGCCTGTTAGGTGGGCAATTGACGCTTGCAAGAGTGCTACATCACTATGGTGGCGTTGCACAATCATCTTAGTCGCCAGTAGCTAATTCTTCAGCTCGGATGAGGAATCCGGCAGTTCCTGTTGTGGCATCGTGCCTCTACCTCACACGAGGGTTCCATGGGCGATCATGGGTTGATTGTTGTTTCGTCGATGACGCTGTGAAGTAGTTTTTTATCGAAAGTGGGCCTAACCGCGATTTTGTGTGCGAGACATAAACACTCCTGGGAGTGTCCGTATTTTTGTGGGCGAGGCGTTTTAAAAGTTGTTATCCACGCGCATCAGTAAAGCGATCTCCGAAGAGGATAGCAAACTGGTTCATGGCGGCCTCAGTGCGGAAGCCCCGCGCCAAGTCCATCCGCCAATACCCCCCCCGCTACTCTGCCGAACAACCAACTCCGGCGCCAACCTCTCCGACTCCGGCCTACTCCCCCTCATCTGCTCAATCAACAACTCAGCCCCCCTATACCCCATCTCATGCATAGGCGACCGCACTGACGTCAAGCTAATAGGCAAATCCGCAGCCACAGGCGTATCGTTATATCCCACCACCGCCACATCCGACCCCGGCGTCATCCCATAATCCCGCAGAGCCCCCATCAGCCCGATAGCCAAAAAATCGTTCACTGCGAAAAACGCCGTCGGCTTTCGCGATCCACTCAGCAGTCTTTCTCCCACGCTCCGGCCAGCTTCAGTATTAAACGGGCTAGTAGGCCGCCAGGCCTTATCGATATCAACCCCGAGCTCCTCGCACCTGGCCACAAACCCAGCCGTGCGATCCACCCCAGTGCTCGCATGTGCCTGTCCCGCAAGCACGGCAATATCCCTATGCCCCAGCCCTACCAGATGATCAGCCGCTAACCGCCCACCTTCAAAATCATCACACGTGACAGAGCAGTGTTGCCCCAATCGGCGGCTCACCAGTACCATCGGGATGCCTCGTTTCGCAATCTCGTCAATGAAGTAGGGATCATCCAACCGCGCATCTGCAAACATGATTCCATCCACCCGTCGCGCCAAAGCCGACTCTCCCAACTCACGTTGCCGGGCAGGGATGTCCTGGGTGTTCGAAACAAATGTCTGGTAATTCGCCTGCACGGCCGCCGCGTCTATGCCCTCGTAAATCATGGCGACCACGATGTCAGACAGTTGCGGCACCAGCACGCCTATCGTGCGTGTGCGCTGCGTTCGCAACCCAATGGCGTTCGGATTCGGCCTGTAGTTGAGTTGTTTAGCCAGGTCCCGGATCCGCTGGACGGTTTCGGGCGCGGCTGCCGATTTTGCATCCTCGTCTGAGCCGTTCAGCACGCGCGAGACGGTGGATACGTGCACGTTTAGCAGCCGCGCGAGCGCGCTCAGAGTGACAGGGCCTTGTTTCATTGGACAAAGGGTTGAATCAATCCCAAATGATACCAAGCCACCCCAGATCACAAACGCACCTAAATTTACCCAAACGTTAGGGTAAACCATGCTTGATAGCACATGTATCTTTGCGTGAAACTTCAGCCCAATCGTTTGGGTAAATTGTTGTGCAGAGGAAATCGTGGGCAATATCAATCAACTTCTAGCTTCGTATCGCTCGGGGCAGGGCACCGCGTCCGAGGTCGTCCAGACCTATTTGGAGCAAATTGGGCAATCCGAGCTGAATAGCTTCATCTCGGTGGATCGAGAGGCGAGCCTGGCAACCGCAGAGCTGTGCGACAAGGTAATGTCGGCCGGCGGAGCGCTGGGGCCTCTGCACGGCGTCCCCGTGGCGATCAAGGATCTCATCGATGTGGCGGGAATGCGCACCACCATGGGCTCGACCCAATACGCCGAGAACGTCGCCAGCACGGACGCGCTGGTGGCGCAACGTTTGCGCAACGCGGGCGCGGTGGTGCTTGGCAAAACCAACACGCACCAATTTGCGTATGGATCCACGGGTGATCGGTCGGACTTCGGGCCGGTACGTAACCCGCGAAACGTTGAGCACGTGTCGGGTGGATCCAGCAGTGGTTCGGCTGCCGCCGTCGGGGCAGGTCTCTGCCTGGCCGCTTTGGGTTCGGACACCAGTGCTTCGGTGCGTTTGCCGGCAGCGTTTTGTGGCGTGGTGGGACTGAAGCCGACCGTTGATTTGTTGCCTAGCACCGGTGTATTTCCGCTGAGCCCCACGCTCGATCATGTAGGCCATTTGAGCGCGACTATTCTGGACAACGCCCTGGTCCTCGAAGTATTGAGCGGCGCTGCGCCTGGCCGCTACGCCGAAAAGGTCGGAAAACCCATCGCAGGTATGACGATCGGCGTGCTCGGAGGCTATTTCGCCGACTTTGTCAGTAATGACGTGCAGGCAAGTGTGCGCCGTGCGCGAGAGGCTCTGGAGGCAGCCGGCGCGCGTGTTGTCGATATCGAGGTGCCAGAGACGCAGGCGATCTACGACAACCAGCAGTTGATTCTGCGTGCAGAGGCCTATGCAACACACCGGGCAGCGCTGGATGCCAATAAACCCTATCTGCCAGAGGTTCGCACTCGCTTAATGACCGGGGCAGACGTGTCGGCGGCTGATTATCTAGGCGCGATGGCGCAACGCCATTCGGCACAGTCGGCATTCGATGCGGCTTTGGCCGATGTGGACATTCTGTTGAGCCCGACATGTGGTGTGCCTGCGCCGCGGATCGACGAACGGGAAACGTTGGTGGACGGTACTGCGCATCCGACTTTTTGGTTGATCACGCGACTGACAGCACCGACAAATCTCTCTGGCCATCCGAGCCTGTCAGTGCCTTTCGGCGAGACAAACGGATTGCCGCATGGCATGCAATTGATCGGCCGGTATCACGATGAAGCCACGCTGTACCAAGTCGGCGCCGTGCTCGAGTCCGCCAATCGGATTTGATTGACTCAATACTGACCAAATCGAAAACGCAGGCCGAAACGGTTTTGCCAACAGGATCAAAAAAAGGGTAGAAAACAAAATGAGCACCATAGAACCAAGGCGCCGATACAACATATTTTTGTTGATCATGCTGCTTGCGCTGCTGAACTACATTGATCGCGGCGCCATGTCGTATGCGGCGGCGAGCATCACCTCGGAATACGGATTGAACAGGGCGCAATGGGGCGCTCTGCTCGGATACTTTGGGTACGGCTATCTGTTCGGCGCGCTGTGCGGCGGATTCCTGGCTGACGGCTTGGGGCCTCGAAAAGTCTGGCTTTGGGCAGCGGGCAGTTGGTCTATTCTCGCCATGGCTACAGCCTATGCAGGCGATCTCGGGGTTGCGATGTTCGGCGGGTCTGCGTTGGCCGGTTTCGCGGTCATCCGGATCGTTTTCGGCTTCGCCGAGGGGCCCGCGTACTCGGCGATCAACAAGAGCATTTCCCGCTGGGCAGCACCTAAAGAGCGCGGCTTTGTCGTGGCCCTGGGTTTGGTCAGCACGCCATTGGGCGCTTTGCTGACAGCACCGATCGCCTCTGGTTTACAGTACGCCACGGGCGGCTGGCGGGCGATGTTCATCATCCTCGGGGTGGTGTCGCTGGTCGTTCTTTTCTTCTTGATGCGCGTGTTCACTGATACTCCTCAGAGCAACAAGTACATCTCAGACGAAGAAAAAGCTTACTTGGCTCAGGAAAAAGCAAAAGAAGAGCAAGCCAAGCCGGGCAACGCCGATGACAGCGCATCCGTGCGTGTGCCTTGGTGGTCATACTTTAAAAGCCGGACCTTGGTGCTCAATGCGTTGGCGTATTTCTCATTCATGTACGTCAACTTCCTGCTGCTGACGTGGACACCAAAGTATCTCGAGGATCAATTCCATTTCAATCTCTCGTCACTCTGGTACATGGGGATGATTCCCTGGGTCGGTGCTTGCTTCACCGTGTTGTTAGGAGGCAAGATTTCTGACGCTATATACAAGTCCACGGGCAGCCTCGTAAAAGCTCGGAGCCTATTTGCTGCTGTCTGCCTGTTGTGCACCAGTGTGTGCTTTTTCTTCGTGTCGAAAGCAGAGACGGTATGGGTGGCCGTTGGTTTGTTGACCTTGGCCAACGCGATTAATTCTTTGCCGAACTCAGTGTTTTGGGCTGTCGTCATTGATACAGCGCCCGCCACTCGCACCGGCGCTTTCAGCGGAATGACGCACGCCGTTGCCAATACGGCCGCTATTGTTGCGCCTACGTTGACCGGCTATCTCACGATGCAGTATGGCTATTCGTCCATGTTCATTGCAGCTGCCGTTGCGACGGGAGTGGGCGTGCTGGCAATGCTATTTGTCCGGCCGGGCCAAACCAATTGGGCAGCGATGGCCGTGAAGTAATGAGATTTTGACCGCAGCGTGGCCAGGATATGCGAGCGCTGCGGCTTCCAAACCCTCATAGAGCCAGATAGAACTCCATCGGAATAAGCTCCACGGCGATCATCCGACGGTCGGAGCGGAAACCGATCGCTCCTGACCAGGGATTTCAGGCGGTCAGGAAGCGCATGACTTCGGCCCAATCGTTAGTCGACAGGGCGACGTCCTCAAAATCGCCTGCTTCCTCGTCATAGCGGGAAACGCAGAAGCGCTGGCTCCTGCCGGATTCGCGGTCGGCATAGCTAGCGTAGTCGACATACACTTTCAAGCTGCGCTCCTCGTTCTCGAACGAAGGAGCTGCATCGATGTAACTCGACGCGTCGAAGAAACCGTCGGGTAGGGTAGGCAGGGTTGTTATGTCGAAGTTGGGAAATTCGCGACGCAGTCGTTCAAGGTTCATAAGGGAAGCATGTGGAGGCTGAAAGCCTGAGATTTTACGTTGCTCTGTATCGGCCGCCACAATGTCCCGCGAAACAGAGTAACAGGCACCAGACCAAGCCATAGACCTCGTTTCTATCAACAGCGAAGAACCCTCTTCCAGACTGTCCAGATGCAGATGCGATAGTTCGTGCAGACCAGTCTTCGTCAGGCAATGTTAGAGAGAATGTTTTCCAAGCCTCGAGTGTGAGAGCCAGTATTTTTTAGCAGTTTGCTATTGCCCCACTCACAAGTCGACAAGAACCTTGTCTATCCGCGGATCCCACTGTCTCAGAGGACAATTTTCGATCATATTTAACGCTATTATGGACAATAATTAGAATTATTGACCATAATAGAAAACATGTCGCGCAAGCCGCTCGTTGTCTTTCCGCAAGAACAGCGCTTGCTCTTCGCCTTGGGACAGCGGCTTCGTCTCGCCCGCAAGCGACGCAAATTGAGCAACGCCGTCGTCCAGTTCGGCCGCCCCAGTCTCAAGGCTGGATAGACTCCGCTGGCGCGCCATAGCTCACGCGTTCTCCCTGCCATTTGGTTCGCAGCAGAAATTGCTCCCAGGTCAACGCATCAGGGTCGATCTTTCGGCTCCATTCCACGTCGCGGTTGGGCGAGTAGTAGCCGTATTCGACCGCGTATTCCACCATGCCCACCAGCTCGCGTACGAGGTACTCATCGGCACCGAATTCGGGAAAGTGCTGCAGCAGTTCGTCACGCGTGTATGCCGAGGCGTAATGTGCCTTCTGTCCTGACACGAGAACGAATGTGTCCACCATCTGCCGCGCCGTCAGGATCTCGCCGATCACCGGCAGGGTCTTGCCGGCGTATTTTTCCGGATGGTCAAATACCTCCAGCACGGCGGGGCCAGTCGCGGTGAGTGGGTCTACGAATGGCATGGGTATGTCCGGCGGCAAGTAGATGGCAAAGGTCAGGCTGCCGTCAGCGCCGCGCCGGGGTACGTAGTATTCCAGGAAGTTGCTGTAGAAAAACGCCAGGTAGATAAAAGAGCTGCGCAGCGGTAGCGTGCGGATGTGCTCTGCCACCAGCGCCTTCTCGGTGAAGTGCGGTGCCCACTTGTTACCGCGGGTCCGCATCTCGACGTTTTCCAGACCGCTCCACACGACGTGTTGCACGCCCGCAGCGTACGCGGCATCGGCGAGTTCACGGCCGAGCGCCAGCTCGGGCTGACCTGGCGGCGGCACCGGTGGGGTTGGCGGCGTCATCAGAAAGGCTCCATGAGAGCCGCGCATCGCGTCGGTGAGCGCGGCCTGATGACCCAACGCCAGCGGCGCCACAACGACTTCGGCACCGTGCTCAGCCAACTGGCGCATCGGGGGACTGTCCTTGCTTCGGGTGAGCGCACGCACGCGGTAACGACCGCTGGCCAGCAAGGCATTAGCGACGCTGCGGCCCTGTTTGCTGGACGCGCCGGCTACGGTGATCAGGGGCTTCTGTGAAATGGGGGACATGCGGTTTCTCCGGATATGGGCAAGCAGCTCGCGCTCGCGAACGAGTGCCTAGTTTCGATCGGTCGTTGGTATATGTAAAATTGTTATTCTTTTATCCTGCTATCCGTCTTATGGATACCAAACGCCTGGACCTCAATCTGCTGGTCACACTGGAAGCCCTGTTGGTGGAGCAGAACGTCTCCAGGGCGGCAAATCGCCTGCACCTGAGCCAGCCGGCGGTGAGCGCGCAGCTAAGCCGTCTGCGCGATATGTTCGACGACCCGCTGCTGATTCCCGCGCAACGAGGCATGACGCCCACGGCCAAGGCGCTGGATCTGCTGGATCCGCTTCGACGCTCACTGGATCAGGTTCGCACCACGGTGTCCCAGCACAGCGACTTCGCCCCGGCGCAGGCGACCCTTACAACGGTTATCGCCTGCACTGACTACCTGCAAGCTGCGCTGGCCCAGCCGCTTGTGCTGCAGCTGCGCAAGCGGGCACCAGGCGTGCGCTTGGCGCTGCGCAGCCTCGATCTACCACAGTTGGACGCGCAGATGGCCCGTGGCGAAGTGGACCTTGCGCTCATGACGCCGGGCGTCGCAGCGCCCAGCCTGCGCACGCGGCATCTATTCGACGAACGCTATGTGCTGATCGGTCGACGTGGCCACCCCAAGCTGCGCAGGAGCATTACAGTGGCAGAATTCGCGCAGCTCGAACACGTCATTGTGTCGCTGCGCGGCGGTGATTTCGTCACACCAGTAGACGACACGCTGGCAGCGCAGGGATATAAGCGCAACGTAGTGCTATCGACATCGTCGTTCCTGTTTCTGCCGGAGATCGTGTCGCAGTCGGACTTCGTGGCCCTGGTGCCCCAGCGGCTGGTGCGCGATCGCGCCAGTCAGTTGCGGATTGTCGAATGCCCGTTTCCGGTGGACGGATTCGAAGTAGGCATGGTGTGGCACGAACGAAACCACAGTCACCCCGGCCAGCGCTGGGTGCGCGAAGAGCTGGCAGCAGTCTCAAGCTGATTTTGTCGCCAGATAACGTTGAATACGTAGCTTTCGAATACTGTTGAAGTCTCGCCGTCAGTCCGTCTTATGCGCTGAAAAGAGGCCAGCGTCTCTATAGCCTTTCATGATGGAATCAAAGAGCTTGATGTCAGCTCTACCTCGCGCCATTAGCTGTGCTCCAGAGACAGCTGCAAAAATTCCTCTTGCACGTTGTTCAGCCTGCTTTCGCTTCACGCCTGCCATCTGAAGCACTTTGCTTAGCCAATCCACGTTTACATCTGCAAATGCTTGTACTTGCTTTTGCACCTCGGCTGGTAAATCGTCGTATTCAGCCGTCATGAAGCTGCAAAGGCAAATCCGATTCTCGTTTTCTAAGGAGCGTCGAAAAGTCTGGGGGTAGCGAAGCAGGCACTCTTCCGCGCCTTCAGATTCTTTCAGTATCGCTTCCAGTGTCATCACAGACTCTTCCGCGTAACGTCGCGCCACCGCAGCAGCTAGAGCAGCTTTGCTTGGGAAGTGGTGATACAGACTTGCCGCTTTGATTCCAACTTGCTCAGCCAAGGCTCTTAAGTTCAATCCTCCGTAGCCATGAGCCTGTGCAATGCGTGTAGCCGCTGCCAGAATCTTTTCGCTTGAATTTTGGGCTGTGTCACTGCTCAAGATAATTTCCTTGAAAAATGAATTGACGGAAAGAATTATAGCGCTTATCTTGAATCTACCTAACGTTTGTTAGTTAAGGCATTTTTTCCATTTTCGCCGTCTCAGGAGCATGTGATGACAACCGCCGCATTAAACAATGAACAATTGACTATCTATGATTTTCCTGTCGGACCTTATCCAACCCGCGTACGTATCGCACTGGCAGAAAAGCAGTTGCAAAGCAAAGTGAAATTTGAACTTGTTGATTTGTACAAAGGCGAACATAAAAGGCCTGAGTTCATCGAACAGAAGAATTACTCCGGGACTTTGCCGGTGCTGGAGTTGGCGGACGGTACGCTGATAGCTGAATGCACCGCAATTACTCAATATCTTGATAGGCTGGATGGCAAGCCTATCCTGACTGGTACGACGCCTTTGGAACAAGGTGTAATCCACATGATGAGCAAACGCGCAGAAATCGAATTACTGGACGCAATTAGTGTGTATTTCCACCACGGCACGCCAGGATTGGGGCCATCGGTAGAGCTATATCAAAATCCAGAATGGGGATTTCGTCAGCGCGATAAGGCACTTCGAGGCATGCACTACTTTGATAAGGTGTTGCAGCAGCAAACTTATGTTGCCGGTGAGCGGTTTTCGATGGCAGATATCACTCTCATCGGCGGCTTGGTGTTTGCAGCAATCGTCAAACTGGATATTCCAACTGAATGCAAGGCATTGCTAGATTGGTTTGAACGAATGATGCAGCGTCCAAGCGTTGCGTCTCAACCTGCCTTTATCGGTCAGTAGAACTTAACGCAAGATAAAGCGCGAGGACATCTTCCAGTTCGCACTGGAAGATATCCGCTCTCGGCCGAGGCGGTGTGAAAACGGGGCTGAACGAGGACCCGCGCGTAGTCCAATGTCTATATCGGAAGAGAAAAAACCGCCAGCGCGGACCACACTAGCGATGGCGTTGTGGCGAAGCTTGAGGCAGATTTCGCGGATAAGCTTCCAAGCAGAGATCCAGCACTTCGGCACGAAACCAGCAATGAGCCGGATCGTGATCAAGGCGCGGATGCCAGATTGCCGAGATATTGAAAGCGGGTATGGGCACGGGTAGTTCGAAGCACTGTAAGCCATTGGCAGTCGCGTAATCCGGCACAAAGGAGTTGCCGAGGCATGAATGCGGGACAACGGCCAGCAAGTCCGAATGACGAACTAGCTGCATAGCGTTCGTATAAGACGGCACCACCATCAGTATCTTCCGCCGCATATTCGGCGGTTCCATGGTTGTGTCAATCGAATTTTCCGCTTCGCCGGTACGTGACGTCATCACATGGTCGTATGCGGCCCATTGCTCTACGCTGATGCTCCTTGCACTCAGAATCGGATGGCCTATGCGGCACACGCCGACATAGCGATCGCGAAAGAGCAAACGCGTACGTACCTCGGGCGCCGAGGTTTTGACGATACCGATCTCCAGGTCAATCACGCCTTCCCTCAGCGGTTGAGCATTCCAGTCCGGCTTGGGGGCGAAGCGAAGCTGCACACCGGGTGCCAGGCTGCGGATCCGATCCATCAACGCCGCGCCAAGCAGGTCAATAAAACCCTCACCCACTCGCAGGGTGAAGCGTTGCTCAAGGGTGGCAATGTCGAACTGATGCTTGGTGCGACTCAGTACCACCTCTACTTCTCGGGTCAGCGCTGAGATACGCTGGCTCAGTTGTTCTGCGTATGGCGTGAGCACCAGCGTGCGCCCAGCCTGCAGCAGCAGGCGATCACCCGTCACTGCGCGCAGGCGAGTGAGCGTACGGCTCATTGCAGAGACGCTGAGTTTCAGTCGCCGGGCGGCCCCCGTGACGCTACGCTCACTCAGCAATGCATCTAGCGCGGGAAGAAGGTTGAGGTCGACGCGTGTCATGCGCCCAGAATAATCGAAAACCGCCCGGGCATGGCGTTTGGCGCAATCAAGGATTGTAGGCCAGGCGGCTGGTGCAAATTAGAGCCAGGTTCGACAATTCATGGCTTCAATAGTGCAAAAAGGAGAATCCTATGCACCAAGCACCCGTTCACACCCCCACCGTCCTGCTCATCGGCGCCTCGCGCGGCCTCGGCCACGCCATGGCGGCCGAGTTCCTGAAAAACGGCTGGCACGTCGTGGGCACGGTCCGCGCCGGTGGCGGCCGAACTCTCTTGCACGATTTGGCCGATGCGCATCCGGACCGGGTCGACATTGAAATGCTGGACATTACCCGACCCGAGCAGATCCGAGCCTTACACGAGCGCCTGTCCGGCCGGATGTTCGACATTCTGTTTGTCAATGCCGGTACGACCAATCCGGACCCGACTCAGACCATCGGTGAGGTGTCGACAGAGGATTTCGTGAATCTCATGATCACCAATGCGCTTAGCCCGATGCGGGTGGTCGAGAGCTTGTCTGACCTTGTCACGCCGGCCGGCCTGATCGGGGTCATGTCATCCGGACAAGGCAGTATCGCCGACAACGAATCCGGCCAGCGGGAGGTTTACCGTGGCAGCAAGGCAGCCTTAAACCAATTCATGCGCAGTTTTGCCGCGCGCCAAGTGCAAACGCCACGGGCTATGCTGCTGATCGCGCCGGGTTGGGTGCGCACCGACCTGGGGGGAGCTGAGGGGAGATTGTCGATCGAGGAAAGTGTTCCCGGGGTTGTGAACGTGCTTCTGACCAAGTTGGGTCACCCCGGTCTCGAATACCTCGACTATCGTGGTCGGACTGTTCGGTGGTGATCAGGGAATACGCTGCTCGGTAGTTCAAAAATATGCATTTCCTCTCATCGATCATCACGTTTTAGAACATATGTTATAAAACTATCTTCAGCTTTAGTTGAGCGACTGGTGTTCGATACAAGTGAGGAGAGAAATGGGTATTGCAAATGGTACCCGTAGCGACGTTGCACGACTGATGCCGGTGAAGGGTAACCTTTGGCAAGGACTTTGCTGGGCTGCTTTAAGCCTCACAATCTTTGCTGGCTGGTTCGTGGTGACTCGCTTGAGCGTTACGCATGAGCTACGGCTTTGGGATGTCACGGCATTGCGGTTTGGAATTGGTGCGCTTGTGCTGCTTCCCGTGCTGTTTGCGAGCAAGAGTCGCATTTCTCCTAAGCAATGGGCCGAGGGCTTGGTATATGCGTGCCTATGGGGTATGCCTTTTGTGTTGGCGGTCGCGTTTGGCTTGCAAATTTCCTCGGCTCGGCGCGCTGCAGCTATCACGCCTGCGCTGATGCCGGTGTTCGCAGGCGTCTTTACATGGATCATTTTTCGTGAGCGTCAGGGTACGCGACGGTGGTGCGGCTATGCCGCTATCGTTCTGGGCTTGATCTGGCTGGTTGTTATTGGGGCTATTGCAGATGGGGCTGTGCACCCGTTGGGCATCTGCGCTCTCGTCATGGCGGCCATGATGTGGGCAGTCTATACGATGCTCTTTCGACGCAGCACACTGACACCGATCCAATCCGCCGCGCTTATCTGCTTCTGGTCTGCGTTGCTTTTTCTGCCGGTCTACGTGGGGACTGGGTTGAGTCGTCTGTCTTACGCATCGGCAGGGGAGATCGCGCTGCAAGCGATCTATCAGGGGATTTTGATGACTGGCGTCGCCATCGTTGCTTTCAATCGGTCCGTTGCATTACTGGGATCATCAATCGCCACTGCCATCATTGCACTGATCCCAGCTGTCGCTGCGGTGGTTGCCATTCCTGTGCTCGGAGAGCGGCCAAGCGAGGCGGAGGCTTTCGCTATTTTAATAGTCGTTCTTGGGGTGTTGCTGGCAGCAGGCTCATCCGCGAAACCGTCGGCTCAATCGTCTCTATCGACGTCATCTATGACGCGGGTGCGGTCATGATCCACTTTCAGGACCTATCAAGGTGCATAAGTTTGAAGTGATCAGCGACGAAATGACTACTGTCGTGATGTTCCTGTCCAATTGTCCCCGCGCCGCGAGGAAAGGAGTCTGATATGCAATTACGAGACAAGCGTGTTCTTATTACGGGTGGGTCAAGCGGCATTGGCTTCGCACTGGCCCAGGCAATGATTGCGCGTGGTGCGAAAGTATTCATTACTGGCCGGCGCCAGGCCGTGCTCGAAGATGCATTGAGGAGCCTCTCCTCAGCTGGCGGTACTCATGCTGATGTGGGCACGGCCGAAGGGCGTGCGATTACGCTGGATGAGGCGTTGAAATGGCTGGGTGGCATCGACCTGCTCGTCAATAATGCCGGTGGCGTGAGGGCCGGCCGGTTGGAGCACACCCCGCAGGCTGAGATCGAACAAATGGTGATTGTCGACTTGCTTGCCCCTATCCTGCTTACGCAATCTGCCCTGGGTGCGTTGCGGCGGAGCGGAGAGGCTATGGTAGTGAACATTGCCTCGGGTATCGCCTTGGTTGGCGCCCCGTTCTACACGACGTACGCGGCAGTGAAGGCTGGTCTGGCACATTTCGGAGAATCATTGCGGCGCGAACTCAAAGGCGAGGGCATCCATGTCCTCACTGCCTATCCTGGTGGGACGGATACGCCGATGATGCGTTCGAATCGTGCGGGGCCTGAACTGGGCTTTTCGCGCGAGCCTGCCGAAGCAGTGGCCATGGCCATCATTGAGGGCATTGAAGCAGATGTCTTCGAGGTGGTTCGTGGAGGGGAGGCACGCGCGCAGATGATCGCGCTCAATCGCACAGATCCTGCCGCTGTGGACGCTCGATTCCTATCGCTGAAAAACGCACTTGAAGATGCGGTGAAGGACCACAGCGCACTGTGATCCTTTTTGGGGGCAATGCTCTAACGACGAATCTGATGCTCCAGAATCGACACGCACAGTGAAAGTTTGCAGCGAACCTCGCCAACCGGTCTCACTTGCGCATCGCGGCCTCACCCCAATTCCTCAGTCACCCCATCCGCCTCGCGCTTGAGCGCAGCAGCAATAGTCCTGCGGCGCTCCGGACCCATGCGGCCGTAGTGCGCAGCAACGCTCAGCGCAGCAACGGGCTGGCGCGCGAGGTAAATCGCAACACCGATGCCGTACATCCCCTTGAGAAGGTGCCCCGGGTTGAACGCATACCCTCGCTCACGCGTGTCGGCTACCATCGCGCGCAGCTTATCCACGTCCAAGCTGGGATAGGGTTGCAGGCGGCCTTGAATGCGGCGCAGCACGTTCTCCACCTCACCATCGTCAAACGCAGCCAGCAGCGCCAGACTTCCCGAACCCACTCCCAACGGGCGGCGAGTACCGATGTTCTGGGTCAGCACTTTGACCGGAAAGGAGCCTTCTTTGCGGTCTATACAGACCGCATCCAGCCCGCTGCGTATCGTGAGCATGGCCGTGTCGCCGGTACTATGTGCCAGCCGCTCCAGCGCCGGCCGTGTCACTGCCTGGATGTCGAGGCGGTTGGACGCACGCTCGCCCATAGATAGAAATTCCAGCCCCAGGTAATAGACGCGGCTACCCGCAGCCTGCTCGACAAAACCCTCAGCGCTCAGGGTTTTCAGGAATCGATGTAGCGTGCCTTTGCTCAGCCCGCTCTGGGCCTGCAGATCGGAAAAACGCATGCCGCTCGATGACGAGCTGTAGGAAAGGATGCGCAGAATCTCCAGCGCGCGCCTGACGCTTTGCACGGTATCGCCGCTGGCCCGCGGGGTGCCGTTGTCCTCCATTGCTGTCTCCTGCCTCGTCGTTGTGGTTACGCGCCACCCGGGCGCGCCGCCTTTTTTCTGGCTGCTGGTACTACTGTTCCGCAGTGCGGAACTTTTTGTAGGTATCCGCGATTTTGCCGCGTTTCGTTTCTATAGTCCAAACCCAACCCCGGCGGCGTCACCGCGTTCGGGAGGAGGCAAGGACATGATCGAAATCGCGAACTCATACCAATGCAGTCCCGCGCTGTGGCGCGACAGAGTGGATCCGGCGTTCCTGCGCGAGCTGCGGCGCGTGGTGGCCGATACCGTGCTGCCCGAGGCCGAGGCCATCGACCGGCAGGACGTGTACCCCGTGCACATCGTCAAGACCATGGCGCGCCACGGCTATACCAGTCTGACGCTGCCGCGCCAGTGGGGCGGCAGCGCGGCCCCATACGGGCACTGCGCCGCGGTGTTCGAGGAGGCCTCGTACGGCAGCGCAGCAGTGGGGATCAGCCTGATCACCATCTTGCAGGCGCAGACCTTGATCAACCAGTTCGGCGCCGACTCGCTAAAGGCGGCGGTGTTGCCGGAATTCGTCCAGGGCCTGATCACCGCCTACGCGCTCACGGAGGCGAATCATGGCAGCGATATTCGCAGCCTGGATACCAAGGCGCAACGCAGCGCCAGCGGATGGACGCTGAACGGCCGGAAGTCGTTCATCACCTCGGGTTCGGCCGCCGAGGCCTATATCGTCCTGGCCGAGACTGACCATGGCGTGTCCACGTTTTTCGTGCGCCGCGACATGCCCGGCGTGTCAACGTTTAACGGCCCGACATCTGGCACATTCGGCCTGCGCAACGGTCCGCACGTGGATCTGATCCTGGACGGCGTGGTCCTGCCGGATGACCACCTGATCGGCATGGAAGGCAAGGGCGTGCGCCAGGCTGTGACTACGCTGGATTTCTCGCGCACGATGGCCGGTGCCATCAGCCTGGGCATCGCCCGCGCCGCGTTCGACAACGCGCTGGCCTATGCAGCCGGGCGCGAGGCGTTCGACCAAAAGGTGTTGGGGTTCCAAGGCATTCAGTGGTATTTCGCCGATCTGGCGACTCAGATCGACGCAGCCCGCCTGTTGGTGTACGAGGCCTGTGTGGCATTGGACGAACACCGCGAGATCGCGCGCTACGCCAGCGAGGCCAAACTCGCCGCCAGCCAAGTCGCCACGCGCGCGGCCGAGCAGGCGATTCAAATCTGCGGCGCCTACGGGGTGACCGAACACGCGCCGTTCGGCCGTTATTTGCGCGACGCCAAGGCCTACGAGATCGCCGGCGGCTCGTCCGAAATTCTCAAGAACACCATCGGCAAGCAATTGCTCGCCTTTGCCGCCAACCATTTGTCCGGACCCAAGAAGACGTGATCACCGACCGCCTGTATAGCCTGGCCGACAGCCAGCCCGACGCCATTGCGCTCGTTTTTGAAACCCGCCAGTACCGCTACCGGGAATTGGCAGAGATGGTCAGCGCCATGGCGGTACGCCTGCACGACGCCGGGGTGCGGCCGGGCGATCATGTCGCGTTGATGTGCGGCAACCGCCCGGCCTTTCTGGCCTGCTGGTTCGGGCTGAGCGAGCTGGGCGCGGTGTGCGTGCCGCTGAACACCGGGCTGGTGGGGGAGGGCTTTTGCTACTCGCTGGCCAAGAGCGAATCGCGCCTGCTGATCATCGAGCCCGAGTTGCTGGCGCCACGCCGCGACACGCTGGCGAACATGGAGGGCGCGCCGCCGGTACTGGAGATCGACGCCGCGATGGATTTGCCGCCGGCCGAATCGCCGGCGCGTTGGGCCGGACCATTGCACGCTGCGGGCGACGTGAACAGTATCCTGTTCACGTCGGGCACGACCGGCCTGCCCAAGGGCGTGACGCTGCCGCACGGCGCGTACGTGGCTGCCAGTGACGACATGCTGCACTCGCTGAAGCTGACTCGCGCGGATCGCATCCTGGTGTTCCTACCACTGTTCCACGCCAACCCGCAGATGTACGCGGTGGCCTCGGTGCTGGGCTGCGGTGCCACCTTGGTGTTGTTGCGGAATTTCTCGGCCAGCCGCTTCTTTGACGAAGCGATAGCGCATGGCGCTACCGGTTTTACGTATGTCGGCACGGTGCTGTCGATTCTGGACAAACATTATCCCGAGCCGCGCCGTGATCACTCGCTGCGCTGGTGCGTGGGCGGTGGCGCGCCGGCCCGCGTGTGGGAGGCGATCGAATCGCGCTTCGGTATCTCGGTGCGCGAGCTGTACGGCATGACGGAAACCGGCGGCTGGGTGTCGATGAATACGCCTGAGCGCGCGCGCTTTGGCTCGGTGGGGTATGCCCGCGAGGGGATCGAGGTGGCCGTGGTGGACGACGCTGGCGCGCCGGTAGCCACCGGAGTCAAGGGAGAAATCGTAGCGCGCTCCAAACGCCCGCACGTGTTTTTCTCTGAGTACTGGCGCAATCCCGAAGCCACAGCCGGCACGCTCAAACAGGGCTGGCTGCATACCGGGGATCGCGGCTACCTGGACGAGGACGGCTTTCTATATTTCGACGGACGCCAAAAGGAACTGATCCGGCGCGGCGGCGAAATGATCGCGCCTACCGAGGTAGAGCAGCAGTTGCTCAAGCACGAGCAGGTGCGCGATTGCGCAGTGGTTGGCGTGCCCGACGACATCATGGGCGAGGAGGTCCACGCATACGTGGTGCTGCAGGGCGAGCCTGATGCCAAGGCCCTGCAGGCATTTCTAAAGGCGCGCCTGCCGGCCTATATGGCGCCGCGCTATTTCTCGTTCGTGCCCGCCATTCCCAAAACCGAAACCCAGAAAATCAAGCGCCACTTGCTGGCCGACCTGCCGACGCAAATGGTGGATCTGAGCGTGGCGCGCCGCTGACCCCTGCACCGATAACACAGGAGACACAATCATGACCCGACGATGGAAACAACGGCCCCCTGGCTCGAACTGGGGTGATTTCGGTGATGACGACCAACTGGGTCGGCTCAATCTGCTGACCCCCGAGAAAGTGCGCGAGGCCGTAGCCGAGGTGAAGGAGGGCATCGTGTTCAGCCTGAGCCTGCCGCTGGACCTGCCGGGCGGCAACGTACTGAACCCGGCGCGCCATCCGCCACGCCTGATGCCGACCCGGCGCGATGACAAGCCCATGTACCTGCACGCCTTTCAGCACGACCACAACACCACCGACGTGGCGTGCGACGACATGGTCGCCATGAGCCTGCAGTACTCGACGCAATGGGATGCGCTGTCGCACATCGGTTCGCATTTCGATGCCGATGGTGATGGGGTGGCCGAGATCGTGTTCTACAACGGCTACACCGGCAAGCAAAATTTCTCGCACCAACGCGAAGAACGCGACAGCCCGTCGCGCGCGCATCGCCTGGGCATCGAGCACATGGCGGCCAAAGGCGTGCAGGGACGCGGCGTACTGCTCGACCTGCGGCGCCATTTCGGCGACGAGCGCAAGCGCGTTGGCTACGACGATCTGATGCGCGTGATCGAACGCGACCGCGTCGAGGTGCGCAAGGGCGACATGCTCTGCCTGCACACCGGTTTTGCCGACGTGGTGCTGGGCATGGGCGGCAAGCCCGACGCGCAGCGGCTGGCACGTTCGTGCGCTGTGCTCGACGGCTCGGACAGCCGCCTGCTGGACTGGATCGACGATAGTGGCATCGCCGCGTTGATCGCGGACAACTATGCGGTCGAGGACCGGCCCTACGATTTCAAAGGCGATGGTTGCCATGCGCTGCTGCCATTGCACGAGCGTTGCCTGTTCAAGTTGGGCCTGCATCTGGGTGAACTGTGGCACCTGACTCCGCTGGCTGAGTGGCTGGCGCGGCACGAGCGTCATGCTTTCCTGCTGACCGCACCACCGTTGCATTTACCCGGTGCGGTGGGCTCGCCGCTGAACCCGATCGCCACCGTATAACAGCCTGCCATGCCATTGGAAATTCAGGAGGCCGATGGCATGGGTAGGGCGCAAGACTCCGCGCATCGTATAAGAACGACGATTTCAACAAGGAGAGAGAGACATGAAACAACTAACCGGAATCCTGCGGGCCGCACTGTTGTGCAGCGTTGCCACGCTTGCCGCAGGTAATAACGCCGTTGCCCAGGCTAACAACTGGCCGTCCAAACCCGTCCGCCTACTGGTAGGCTTTGCGCCGGGCGGACCGACCGACAACGTGGCACGCATCCTGGCCGAGAAAATGAGCAGCGAACTGGGGCAGCCGGTCATCGTCGAGAACAAGGCAGGCGCGGCGGGCAATATCGCCGCCACCGCGCTGACGCAGGCCCCCGCCGACGGCTATACGCTGCTCTATAACACCTCGTCCATTGTCATCGCGCCCTGGGTCTATCAATCGCCCGGCTTCGATCCTATGAAGGATTTCGCGCCAGTCGGCCTGACGGCAGCGGTGCCGCTGGTGCTGGCGGCAAACATGCAGGTACCGGCGCAGAACCCAAAGGCATTGGTTGAGATGATCAAAGCCGCGCCCGGCAAATACAACTATGCATCCTCGGGCGTGGGCGCCATCGAACACCTGACCGCTGCCCAGCTATTGAGTATGTTGGACCTGAAAGCGACCCACGTGGCCTACAAAGGCACGGCGCCGGCCCAGGTGGACCTGATTGCAGGCGCCACGCAATTCACCACGACCACGCTGAATACGGTGATTTCGCCAGTGCAGGCCGGCAAGCTGCGCGCGCTGGCCATCACCAGCAAAGAACGCTGGTCGGGCATGCCCGACGTGCCGACGGTGGCGGAAACCCTGATCCCGGGTTTCGAGAGCCTGGCCTGGCAGGGCATCGTGGCGCCGGTCGGCACGCCCGAACCGGTGCTAGCGAAGATCAACGCCGCCATCAACAGCGCTCTGGCTTCGCCCGACGTACGCCAAAAACTGGACCAGCAGGGCACCATCGTACTGGGCGGTTCGGTGGAAAAATATCGCGCCTATATCAAGTCGGAATACGATCGTTGGGGCAAGGTGGTAGAACAGGCCGGGGCACGCATCGAGTAGGGACGATTTGCCCTATCCATGATGAGTTTGTCATAGGGAGTCCTATACGAATCAATTGAGGGAGATGTTCGCTTGCTTGACGACGTCGGCAAAGTGAGCGGAGTCTTGTTCTTGCGCGCGAGTAACGCCCGCTGCGTCCGTCGGCCAGCGCTCGAAGCCGAAGGTTCTAAAGCGCTCTTGCAGCGCCGGCGTGGTCAACGCGGTGGCGATGGATCCGCCGAGTTTTTGAGAAACGTCTGATGGCGTTCCTTTTGGAACAAATGCGGCAACCCAGGTCTTGAGCGTGAAATCCGCGGGCCCTCCAGCCTCAGATACCGTGGGAATATCAGGATAGAGGCTTAGGCGTTGCGGTGCGGCCAGGGCTAAGAGCTTCACACGTTTGGCTTGGTACAGGTTTTGCACGGTCGCTGCTGTACCGAAGGCCCAACTGATCTCTCCGTTAGCAACAGCCGTATACAGCTGCGGCAATTCCTTGAAAGGGACGTGGACCATGGACGTCTGCGTTTTCTGCTGAAAGAGCGTCGAGCCAACGTGTGCGACACTGCCTATTCCCCAACTTCCATAAGTCAATGTCTCCGGAGCCCGACGCGCCGCCTCAACGAGATCGGTCACGTTTTTCCATGGGGAATTCGCAGCGACGACAATGAAGAAGTTCGTCGTGTATATGGGCGCGACTGGCGTGAAGTCCTTCATGGGGTCGAACGGCATCTTGCTATATAGGTGAGGCTGCAACGTCATATGGGTGTTGTCGACGATAGCAATCGAATAGCCATCCGGGGCAGACCGTTTGACTTCGCCGATGGCGAGCCAGCCATTGGCACCGGGCTTGTTTTCGACAATGAATGGCTGCTTCCATGCGTTCGAGAGCTGCTCTCCTACCATTCGAGCGACCGCGTCGGGGCCACTTCCCACGGAGTAGGGGAGAACGGCCCGTACGCTTCGGTTGGGATATGCGGGTGCTTGCGCGTAGGTGTTCCAAGTTGCCGTGAACGCAATCAAGGAAAAAATCAGAGTTTTCTTCATGTCTCCCCCATATTGTATGGGTGGTTTTATGGAATGAGCTGGGCGTCCTTTTTGCCCGTACGCTCGGTTCTTGCTTCAAAGGCTGCGGTAAAGGTGGGGTCTCGCTGACGCAGGTCTTCGTGACTGACTTGTCCTGTGCGCCGCATGTAGTCGTAGGCGAAGGAGACCGGGTCCAGGTACATCTTGTCTGCCACGTTTTCATACCAATCCAAGCTGCGCGCGGCCGCGGTTTGGAAGCTTGTGGACGGCGACCGACGCAGAGACTCAAAGACGGCGAATGCGGCGCGTGCATCAGACGGATACTGTCGAAGCCCCTGGTGCAGCGCGATAGCGTCCTGCATGGCCATGCGTGTTCCCGAGCCCAGCGAGAAGTGCACGGTGCGCAGAGCGTCGCCGAGCAGCACGACGTTGCCGTGCGACCAGTTTTCATTGCGCACGATGTTTGCTTCGAACCAGAGCGAGCGGTTTCCGAGAAGCTCGTTGGCGCCTAGGTCGTTGCGAAATACGTCCGCGCAATAACGACGGCTTTCCTCTTCGCTGGCGTTGTTCAGACCTGCTCGTGTCCATGTGTCGGGGTCGACCTCGACCAAAAAGGTACTGAGCTCAGGGCTGTATTGGTAACTATGGGCGATAAAGATGCCATGCCCAGTCTGACGAAAGATCAAGGACACTGGGTGGAAGCGCTGGCGTGTGCCATACCAGGCGAATTTATTGCGTCGCTTTTCGAACGTGGGTTGAAAGTGTTGAGCGAGTTGAGTGCGGGTCTGGCTGTTGGAACCGTCTGCGGCGACGACCATGTCGAATTCTGCGGTCAGGAGCGAAACGTCTCCGACGCGGTGGTCGTACTTGATTCGAACGCCGGCCTTGACACAAGCTTTTTCCAGCACTTGAAGCATCTTGAGTCGAGCGGTACGGGAGAAGTGATTGCCTTGAACTTGGATCCGCTCGTCCCGGTGAACGATCTCCATGTAGTCGCACCGTTCATGATGCGCGATAAAGTCTTTGAAGAAATCCGGGTCTGCATCCCGCAGAAAGTTCAGTCCGATGTCTGAAAAGACTACGCCCCAACCGTACGTGGCGCCCTGAGGGTTCTGCTCGAACACTTGAATGTCATGACCTGGGTCGTTCTTCTTAGCCAGCAGAGCAAAATACAGGCCGGCGGGACCGGCCCCAATGATTGCAATTTTCATACTTGGGGACTCCGGGACGAGGCCGCCATAGGATGGGCAGCCTGATACGTGACCAAGGCGTCGCGCATGATGGCGGGAATGGGGATTGCCCGGCGTTCGCCGCGCGCGACGCAGATGGGGGTGAGCTTCGCCACAAATGCGGGGTGGCCGTGCACAGTACCCGTAATGTTCAGGGTGTATGTGTGTTCGCCGATATGTTCGACAGAGACGGCCATGTCGAATTCTTGGTCGGGCCAAAGGGTGGCATGGAAATCGAAGGTGAGCGCCCGCGTGGGAGTGCCGAATCCGTGCTTGTCTTTGGATGATTGCGGGGTATTTCCGAGCAGGCGTTCGTAGAAAAGCTCTGCCGCGGAGATGACGTACTCGCTAAACGTGACGGTGTATACGACGCCGGCCGGGTCGCAGTCACCCCATTTGACGCGCCTGCGAATCACAAAAGGCGAGTCGCTGACGATGTATTCGGTGGCGATCATGATGCCCGTCCTGCTGCTTCGGCTTCGTTGTTGAGCTTTTCGGCGATCGCTTTGCGCAGGGCTGCCTTGTCGAGCTTGCCGACCTTTGTCACGGGGAAAGCTTCGATTTCTTCTACGCGTTCCGGGCATTTGTATTTTGCAAGGCCCTGGGCGACGAGATAGGTCAGGAGCTCCTCGACGCTCGGGGCGTTATGACCTGGTCGAGGGACAATGAAAATGCACCCTTTTTCGCCGTATAGCTCGTCAGGCATCGCGACTAGTCGCGCCTCGGACACTGCCGGGTGGCCGCTCACCAACGCCTCAACTTCTTCGCACCCGATTTTTTCGCCACCGCGATTGATGTTGTCGCGTAGGCGTCCCTGAAATGCGTAATAGGTCTTTCCGTCATGAACCAGCTCGGTCATCATGTCGCCGGTGCGGTAGAATCCGTCGGACGTAAATGCTTTCGCATTGGCTTCGGGCGCATCGAAGAAGCCGGGAATGGTTGCGGGACCACGGAAGCAGAGTTCCCCCATTTCACCGGCTTGGACCAGGCGTTCGCTAGCCGGATCAAGCAGGCGGATTTCGTCCTCCGGACAGCCTGACCGTCCTTGTGTCCGGTGGCGGACAAGTTCGGAAGCCGTATGAGACGTACCCAGCAGCAAGCCTTCTGTAATTCCAAAGAGGTTGGAGCAACGCACCTTGAGGTGATCTTCCAATCGGTCGGCGGCGCTCATCGTGGTGAATAGCCGCAGAGACGACAGGTCATGCCGCGCCAGATTCTCGTAGGCCATTAACTGCGGCGCGATGGGGCCGATTGAAATAGCGCGGGTGACGCGATGTTCTTCGATCAACTCCAGCATGCGCGGGACATCTACGCGCGGCATCAACACCGCGGAAAGCCCTATGAGAATCATGGGCATCAGCACGTAGACTTGAGCGGCGTTATGCAAGAGCGGCAACGCCCAGATGATTCGGTCGTCTTCCTCCATTTCGTACATGCGCGCGCACGCGAGGGCGTGTGCCAGGTACTCAGCGTGAAAGCGGGGAATGATCTTCGGAATACCAGTAGTGCCGCCGGATAGTTGAAAGGCTAAGACATCTTCGGATCCAGGCTGGTCCTTCGCAAGACGCGCGCGCGCTTGCTCAAGTGGCATGCCGTCGATTAGCGCTTGAAGCGAGGCTGCGTCACCGGCAGAACCTCGGGCGACAATGAGGTGTTCCAGGCTGCCGTGCGATCTCATCATTTCTTTGGCAAAACCGACGAGATCAAAGGAGCCGAAGTCGGCTTGGACAAAGTAGCAGCGCGCGGCGGATTGCCGGACAAGCTGGCCGATCTCGAGCGCGCGATGCTGGGGCAGCGAGCAGATGGGAATGATGCCTGCCTTGTAGCAGGCCAAAAGCGTCACCGCAGTCTCAAGGGTCGTGCCCATTTGAAAGATTGCGCGGTCGCCTGGACTTAATCCGGTATCTAGCAGGGCTGCGCCCAGTCTTTCACTTTGCGCGTCTAGCTCGGCGAAGGTCAGGGCGCCCTGATCAGTAATGAGTGCAAGGCGATCGCCGCAACGGGTCGCGGTATCACGTAGAACCTGGCCAACCGTTTGCGCACGCCAGGCGCCACTACTGAAATAGGCCCGCGCTCTTTCATCCGAGTGGTAGGTGACGCCCTCTATGGGGAATTTAATATCTCGCATGTGTCTCCTCCCCGTTTATCAAGCTTCGGCAGGTTCAATTCGAACCAGGTCTCGGTCCATCGTGGTGATGTTGCCGCTTACCCCACCGGTGAACAGGCCATACCAAACGGCAGGCTTTAATCCCAACGTCTTGCGCCGAAACTCCACAGGACCGGGGCTCTGTATGCAATCGAAGTACTCTCCAGCATGGACGTCGCATTCGGCACGAGATTCGGCATCACGCACAAGGGAAGAGAATTCTTCGACTCGCGGCACAAAGATACGAACGCCCGAGAACTGTTTCGATTCCGCCTCGCCAGCGGACTCTAGCAACGCCGCTTTACGAGCCCAGATGTGGTCCACGTGGGTGACGCGCCGGCCGGCGGACATCGCTTCATCTTCGAGTTCGATGGCGGCTTGAATGGTCAGGGCTGCGTCGGCTGCATCTACTGCAGCCAAGGGACGAAGCTTGCGGGTGAACTCAATGAAGTATCCGTTGGGATCACGAACGTAGATGGATTCAATGACCTCGTGGCGGGTTTCGACGGAGACATCCAGACCAGCGGTTTCCAGCCGCTGTTTCCACGCCTTCAGCTCGTCTTCGTCTTGGACAAGCCACGCGGTGTGAGTCGCATCGCCAACATGGTCGTCAGGGAGAGGGCGCATGCTACGGCGTTCACGTACCGAATCGGGCTCGTCGGATCCCAGGTAGTAAAAGAAAGCAATAGTGCTGCCTTGGCCGCTGTCAAAGAAGAAGTGCAGGAAGTCCGGATGCGTTTCGGGCCCCCAGCCGCGCGCCGAAATAACGTGTACCAGTGGCAGGCCCAAGATATCGCGATAGAAGTTGATCGTTTCGCGCAGACGCCAGGTGGGGCGTGCGGTGTGGTCAACGCCATGTAGCGCCAAAGAGCGGGGCTTGGTAGGAGTTGAAATCATTGAGCTACTCCGATATAGAGTTAAAGAAAGCGCGCTTGCAACCAGGAGGCAAGTTCGCGGCCCGCTTGATATCGGCCGGGCTCTTCCTGTTCCAGTAGTGCGCGTCCGTGGTGATCGCCTCGGATGCGCAAGTGCTGTTTGTCCTGTGCGCTGATCGCGTTATGGATGTCCCTGACATCAGCAGGAAAGCAGGCCTGGTCGCCGGTGTATTCGATGATCAATGTCGGCTGGATAATTGACGGGGCAGTCAACGCGAGGGCGGCGTTGGACGATAGCCCTGACCATGTGGATAGCCAGCTTTCAGGGGTGCAGAAGCGGGCGAAACCAACGGCTCCGAAGTTGGACGCGTAGGGGTCTTTGCCCCACAGCGAGCCTGGGTGACGATCCGAGGGGTCGATGCTGAGATCTAAACAGCGCAAGTCGGCGTCGGTACGCCAGATGGTCATGACCGGGGTGTGAGCTGCCCGTCTCCGCCCTTCTGCGGAGGTGTTGGCTCCGGTCTTGATCTGCTCGCGCGCATCAAGCCGCATGGCAATGATCTCGCGGGCGCGTTGGTCCAGTCGTGCGACCCGATTCCGTTGGGCCGCGCGGTAGTTAGCAATGAATTCGCGGGAATACCGCGCCTCTCCCGCCTTCCGATACCCGTTGTCGGGACTGAGCGGATCGAGCGCAGCGACGACTGACAGGGCGTCATCTTCATCAGCAACCGATGGGTCGATGCAATTAAGGAGCAGGGCGCCCTGGCCAGGGTGAGGGCCGACGAGCACCATACCGTCGACCGCGAGCATATCCAACTCCGGAAGGCCGCTGCGCTTGCCGCCTGGCGTGCGGGCAATTCGTTGGGCAGCAGGAAGAGATGACTGTTGGATATACAGGCTGTAGAGGCCCGCGCCCCCTGAGTTGCCCAGCAACACGATGTTCTTGAAACCTTGATCGCGCAAAAAGCGCATGCCTGCGGCAACGTCATGCAGGGCAATCTCGTGCTCCAGTCGCAGATCATTGCCGACGGATCGCGCGCCTTGCGACCATGCTGCACATCCTGATTCGACGATGTCGGGAATGAGGTAGTGACAGGCCATGAATTCGCGGGGATGCATTACGCAGACGACGGTATCTGGTCGATCCCCAGCGGGTAAGTACAGAGATCCAGAAGTTGCGGCGTCGTCATCCGTGCGCAATACGACGTTGCGGGTCGTGGCTCCCGACGGCAGGTCACGCGGATTCCAGTCGGTATTCAGGAAGCCGGCATTGACCCCATTTGTGGTCAGTTCTTTGGTCACATTGGTCTCCTACAGATGTGCCTCGCATCGAATTTGTCTTATTAGACGAATTATTGACACTAGTGTCAATTGATTTGGTCAATTTGACGCGTACGTCAGTTTGCGGACAATAGAGACTGCAAAAGATCAATTAGGGACAGGTATCGGCGCTATGCACGATCGCAATGGGGAAAAACGTGGTGAATGACATTTCGACAAAGGTCAATCTGAAGGGCGACGCGTTGCGAAATGCGATTCTGGACGTGGCAGCAAAGCTGTTCATTGAGAGAGGATCGGCCGGCACAAGTATTCAAAACATCGCCGAACGGCTGGGACTGAGCCGTACTGCCGTCTACTACTATTTCAAGAGCAAGGATGCGATTCAGCGCGCGCTGACGGAAGAGGTGCTGGCCGATGCGCGAAAGCTGGCAGGAGACACGGTCGCGCGCGATGACCTCGATCCGGTGACCGCGTTACGTGCTCTAGTGGCTCAACATGCTCAATTGATACTGTCGCGTCCTGCCGAATTTCGAGTTGCGGATCGCACACAAGCCGATATGACTAGCAAGCAGCGCGCAGCGATGCAAAGTGCGCGGCGCAATGTGCTCGATAACTTCAGTAGCGTGATTGAGCGCGGGATCCGTGAAGGTCAATTCCGGATGGTTGATGCGCACGTAGCCGCCTTCAGTCTCATCGGCATGTGCAATTGGTCGGCTTGGTGGTACAAGCCATCTGGCAGATTGAGCATTGCTGAAGTCGCCGATCTGATGGCGGAAATGGGCGTCAATGCGCTATTGCGTGACGAGGCGCGCAGATCGCGCTCGCCAGCAGATGCACGAGAGTCTCTGCGCCTGGTTCGGGAGGATCTGGATTACCTCGAGAAGATTATTGACAGAGCTGCGGATGCTACATGACGCTCGGCAGAGTCAATTTTTCGAGTCATTAAATAGCGCTGCGTGGACCGATGTTTTATCTGGCCCAGGCACCAGTTTGGAAAGATCAGGTGGTACCGCGACGCACAACAACTTCAGACTTTTGATGTGGCAAGCCATCCTCCTCCAACGAGGACCAATGCTATACCTATCCCTGTGGCTAAAGAGATTGGCTCATTAAAGAACAACATCCCGAACGCGGCACCGTAGACGACCCAACTATATCGAATGGGGCCAACTACGCTGGCACTCGCTCGTCTGAATGCGTTGATATTGCAGTACTGCGCCAGAATTGCCACGGGACCCAGTATCAGGAAAGCGAGTAGCCACTGTATCGGTATGCCATGCCAATTGGCGAGCCCCGGCCAGGCGAGAATCAATGATCCAAAAAAGTTCACATAGAAGAGCACAGTGAAGGTGGATTCGGCACGAACGAGTGTCTTTATCAGGATGCTTTCGAGTGCGACAAGCAGCGCTCCCAACAGCGCGATGAGCGCCGGCCCGGCGGAGTCTGTACCCCACACAGAGAACGCTCCTTGTGACCCTACCACCGTCATCGCGCCAGTCAAGCTCACTATCGTGCCCATCCATTGACGCGGCGACACATGCTCGCGCAGAATAATGACACCCAATAGAACGGTAAAGAGTCCGTCCAATAGGCCAATCGCGCTCGCAGACGCGACAGGCATGTGGGCGGCGGCGAATATGGCAGCAACACCGCCGATACCACCGGCTGCCGCCCGGCATGCATGCAAAACCGGTTGGGTTGTGGAGAGAGCCCGGGCGATGTCGCGTTGCGTCAATAGCGCCAGTGCCATCGTCGCGAATCCGCCGACATATCGAAGCCACATGATCTGCAGGGCGGAGGCGCCGGTCCCGCTAAGCTTTCCGGATACATAAATAAAGGAAAACAACCCCATGCCAGCGAGAGCCCATAGCACGCCGTTCAGGTTCGAGGCACCTTGCACTTGCATCCGTTGATAGTTGTTGTTCGATGGCACGGCTTGAGAATTACTCTCATGGTATGGTGAGAGCAGAGATTACGACGTGACTTCGACCTCGCGCTTTCAAGAAATTGCGGTTTGATGCGCAGATTATTTTGCAGAGGGTTCCATGAGGTTCAAATGGGTTCCAGGTGCAGCCCATAGTGCGCCGCGCTCGATCATCAATACGGTCCCGACCATCAGAATTCGTATGGGCGTCGGATATGGTGCAGAGGCATTCTATGGTCAAGCGCTACGTTCGGTGAGTTGGCCTGCCGGGGCGTTCGAGTTCGTTCCTCCCGCAATAGAGCATGTTCATACAACAGGTCTGGATGCAGACTGGCTGTCGGTAGAGTTCGACGTGGCTGAGTGGCAGGATGTCATAGGATGTGACGCGGCGGAGCGTGATTTGCTTCGTTGCGATGCTGGACATAGATGTGCGAATTTTCCGGCATTAATGAGATCTGCTTATCGCGTGCTGACTGCCGCACCTTGCGAAGCAGATTTCTTGCGGCAAGAGTTGGGAGCCGAATTTGCGAATCAGTACCGCCAGTGCATAGATCCAGTATCTCTAGGCCGACGGTCAAGTTCGCTAAATTCGACTATTGTCAAACGGCTAGCAGACTTGGTGGAAGAACGCTTGCACCGGGACATAGGGCTGGAGCAAATGGCGAATGAGGCGGGATTGAGCAAGTTCCACTTCACCACCGCTTTTTGCCGCGCAACCGGCGTCACGCCGTATCAGTACATTGTCAGTCGGCGTCTGAACAGAGCTCAGAAGTTGCTGCGAAACACAAATGTGCCCGTCACCACCGTAGCCCTGGATTGTGGCTTTTCAAGCCACGCGCATCTTACTTCTGCGTTCACGTCCAGGTTCGGGGTTTCGCCGACGATTTACCGTCGAATTGTCTTTCATTGATTTTTATAGATGAAGAATCTAAGCATTCTTAACGGAGCAACCATCGCATTCGACCTGGACGGCACCTTGGTCGAGTCAGCTCCAGATCTGATCGGTGCTGTGAACGCAATCCTTATGTCGGAGGGCTTTAAGCCCCTAGCGTATGAAGCAGGCCGTCCGTTTATTAGCCGTGGCGCGCGATGGCTGTTGCAGTGGGGGCTTGAGAACGCTGGTGATCCAGATCCAGCAGCCCACACAGCGGCTTTGTTTGGCCGTTTCATTAGTTACTATGCTGAGCATGTTGCGGACGAAAGTAAGCCCTTCCCTGGCGTGATCGATGCTCTGAGGATTCTGAAGTCGGCAGGCGCGAAGCTGGTGGTATGCACCAATAAACCCACCGATTTGTCACGAACGTTGCTGGCCAAACTAGATATGGCAGATTTGTTTGACGCAATAGTAGGATTGGACGCCGTAAAAGCGGCCAAGCCTAATCCCGCCCATCTTATTGAGGCCGTGGATGCCGTAGGCGGCGATCTTGCGCGCACAGTCATGGTAGGTGACGCTGACACCGACGCCGGAGCCGCAAGATCTGCTGGGACTTCTCTGATCTTGGTCGACTTCGGCTATACCGAAATCCCCGCTGCCGAACTGGCCCCAGACATTCTGCTGCATCACTTTGATGACCTAGTGGGCGCTTGCGTCGCCTTGCTCAATGACGGGTAACCGCTTGGATGGCGAGGTCATTCTCTACCCGGCTTTCGAACGTAATAGATATCCCATTCACCTTCAGAAGTCGGCACGAAGCCATGGCGCTGATAGAAACGGTTTGAACCGCTACCGCGCAAGGCTCCTAAGCGGATTTCCATGTGATGGGCGTCTGCACCTTTGAATACGTCGCGCAAGACTGCGGCGCCAATCCCCTTTCCCTGATGGTTGGGCAGGATGTAAAAATGATCTAGAAGCCAATGGTCCTCTCGTGGGCGAATCAAAATGAAGCCAGCTCGAACACCGTCAGCGACTATGAATCGGCACAGATAGGGATCAAAAGACGCCAGAAAGCGCTCTCGAGCACGTTGTGGGTCAAAACGCCCAATGCGCTCTAGGCTCTCGCGCATTGCAGCGATACGAATGTCGACCAGTACATCAGCATCGGATGAATCTGTACTAGCAAAGCTTAGCTTCAAGCCGGCCGCTGCCGACAAGAATTTAGTGTTCAAGACTTTCCCCTTGTTATCAGGCTATTTTGGGTTAAATCGAAGACTCCTACAATAGGTCCAGTCCCATCGTATAGCCACTGACAAGGAAGACCCAAAAAACATGAGCCATCGCATTGCACGACCGTCGCCTCGTTGTATAGATACGATCATCTTTGACCTGGGTAATGTTCTCATCCGGTGGGACCCACGCCATCTGTTCAGAAAAATCTTTGGTTCTGACGAAGTCGCAATGGAGCATTTTCTATCCGTCGTGTGCACTCCAGAATGGAACGAGGAACAGGACCGTGGCCGTCTATGGAAGGACGCTATCGCAGAAGCGGTCGCACGACATCCGGAACACGAGTCGAACATCAATGCCTATTTCGATCGTTGGTCAGAAATGATACCGGGCGAGGTCGAGGGGACAGTCAAGGTTCTGGCGCAATTGCGCGACCTCGACCTCCGATTGCTGGCGTTGACAAACTGGTCGGCAGAGACGTTCCACATTGCGGAGGCACGGTTCCCATTTTTGAATTGGTTTGAGGGAATCGTGGTTTCCGGCCGCGAACGTGTCATCAAACCCGATCCAGCCATCTTTAAGCTGATCATCGATCGCTACCATCTGAGCCCCGAGAAAACGGTCTTCATTGATGACAACGTCCGCAACGTTGACGCGGCAGAGCGAGAAGGCCTTCACGGCATTCATTTTCAGAACGCAGATGAGTTGGTTGCCCGGTTACAGGAGTTGGGTGTCTTGCCTCCTGACAGGGGTTAAACAAGGGATAACGTGGCAGGCGTGATGCGTACCTGTCGATACTTAGGCAAGACCTATGCTAATGACGACGTCCAAGTCAGAATATTCGTCAAAGCCGCCGTGAATATACGAACCCGCTGCGAGCAGCGCGGTCAGCCGCGTATCTGCAGCGACTGCCGCGCGGACATTCTCCAAGTACCGGCTGTGTAGAGCTGGGGCGTAAGGGGCTGGGAGCCTCGGGACGCTCGCCCTACAGGGTAGGTTGCGGAATCGGCGTGTCTTTCGGCAGCGTGCCCGAAATGCGCGATGGGCAATCCGAAATCCCCCACTTGGTGACCACACCCTTCTCTATCATGAATTTTTCTACGCATACGTGATATGCAGAAATAGGGCCCCAGACATGTTCGTACGAAACGATTTTTGCCCCGCTTTCAAGCGTATAGCCATTTTTGGGAGGCCCCCACTTGGAAATCAATTGCTCTTCTGTGCTGCCGACCCAGGTTGCATTGGCGTCGTTGTAGGTTTTGTTCCGCTTGCCCATCAGCATGTTCATCTGTGCAGAAGTACATCCCGCGAGCAACGACGGCAGAACAACAAGCAGTGCTAATTTTTTCATTTTGAGTATTACCGCAAAGTTCGACTATTGAGAGCTGAGTGCTTGATTTTCAAGGCGTCAATGTATCAGAAACCTTGCCGCCTCGCCGCGGGCATTTCCACAGGGCGCCTGGGGCGGCTTCGGTATTCTCCAGCCTGTTATTTACTTGCCTTGCGAGTCGCCAGCGATCTTCCTGGCCGTCAGCGTCACGGTGAAAAACTCGCCGCGCTTATCGGCCGAAACGGCATCCAGCTGGTTACTTCCATAATCGGCATGTTGCCCGTTCTCGAATCGAGGGTAATACCCTTTCCAGAAATAGCGCGCCTGTGTCCCGCCCGCGAGCACTTTTTTCGCAGGCAGCCCGGCTACGAAGCGCGTATCGGCGATGTCCGGCCGCGCTCGCAAAGCGACTCGGGCCTCGGTCAATGTCCAATGGCATACCTCGCGCCCGTAATAATTCTCATCGAGCAGCATGTCGGCATAAATGGTGCCTACATACTCGGTGGCGGATATACGGGAAAGGCGGAATGGTTCGTGGCTGGATAAGCTCGGCACGTGGCCGGACAAGGCGTTGGATTTTCCGCAACGGGCGCCGTTGCTGGCGTCAAACTGCACAGTGCCCTCTACCACCGTAAACGGCGATTTGCCGTCGGCTGTGCTTGAGAGATCCGACGCATTGGAAAGTGTCAGCCGTATCTCATAGGCCTGTGTCGGAGTGGGGTTCAGCTTGCGCAGCGGCGGCGTGAGCGTGTTGGGTGTGGTGTCAACTCTGGCCTGGGTATCGGCGTAATTAGACCCACAGCCGCCGGCGGCCAGAAGGATCAGCGTCGGCAATGCCCAGCGTAAGGCCGGCGATGAGAGATATCGAAAGGCGCGCGACAATGTCGATGTTTCCTATGTTAGCTATTAGATGTTTACTCAACTTTACAGATATCCCACAGCTTCATGAGTTCTGTAATGGACATATTGATAGTAGACAGCTTCACGCCATCCCTAGCCGATATCGACACGCCCAGAAGGAAGCTGTTGAAGGCATTGCCCATGGCACGAGCATGCGTGCCCTGGGCAAGCTCCCCCGTGACAACACCGCGTTCGACACACCGCACAAAGCCTTCCAAAGTGCGTGCTCGCGATGCCGCAAGGGGCTTTACAACGTGGGCATGCTCTGGCGTGGGGGCGCTCACGATGCCCAGCGTCACCATGCAGCCCTTGGGGTGACCCGGTTCGCACTGCATTTTCGCCGATCCGCGCAACGCACGCTCAATCGCCTCTCTTGGTGGTATCCCATCGTCCCAAAGGCAAGCCGTCACTTGAGCGTAGCTCTCCAGATAGCACTGGACCACTTCGCCGAACAGGGCCTCCTTGGAACCAAAGGCGGCGTAGAAGCTCGGCGCAGAGATTCCACCGCCCATACACGCCTTGAGCTGGCTTAAGGACGTCGTTTCGTACCCCTGTTCCCAGAACAGGTGCATCGCTTGCTTAACGGCTTCTTGGCGATCGAATGTCCGCGGGCGTCCCATCTGCGCCATATGCACCTCCCAAAGCTTCCTTACGGATTTATATCCTAGTCGATACATAAATCGTTGACAAGAGTGGCGTGCATCGATACATTTATATCAATCGGTACATATATTGAGCAAAGAGGCTCGAAGCACGTGCCGAACCCTACGCCTCAGAAGGAATTTGTTGTGGAAAGAACACCGGCCCAGCGAGCACAGTCCGATCGCTTACCTATCACCGCATTGCTAGCACTAGCCATGACCGGCTTCATCTGTATCGTCACGGAGACGATTCCCGCAGGCCTGTTACCGCAGATCAGTTCCGGGCTCATGATCAGTCAGGCGGCTGCTGGTCAAATGGTGACAGCCTATGCACTTGGATCGTTGTTGGCGGCGATCCCCCTTACCATCGCAACACGCGGTTGGCGGCGTCGCAATGTGTTGCTGTTAACCATCGGCGGCTTCCTCGTTTTCAACTCGATTACGGCGTATTCGAGTCACTATGGGCTGACGTTGTTTGCACGATTCTGTGCCGGTATGGCAGCCGGATTGGCCTGGAGTTTGGTCGCGGGATATGCACGCCGCATGGTCGAGCCCCATCAGCAAGGACGAGCGCTTGCCGTAGCAATGGTAGGCACCCCCATCGCACTCTCACTTGGCGTGCCGTTGGGCACCTTCATGGGCGCTGCTATCGGCTGGCGTTCCTCATTCTGGGTCATGTCAGCTTTGGCACTGACGCTGGTTTTATGGGTTATCGCAAAATTACCTGACTATCCTGGCCAGTCCTCCCGGGATCGCATGCCTCTGCGTCGCGTTTTCACGACGCCAGGCGTGCGCCCCGTTCTAGCGGTCGTTGTAGCTTGGATGCTGGCGCACAACATTCTGTATACCTACATTGCGCCATTCGTCGCGCCCGCTGGTCTAGGCGAGCGGGTTGACCTTGTTCTATTGATCTTTGGTGCGTCGGCGCTTGTGGGAATCTGGATGACAGGGAAACTAGTCGACAACTTTCTGCGAACCACTGTCCTGACAAGCCTAGCTGCATTTGCAATCACAGCTCTCATCTTCGGGATCGGTGCAAGCACTCCGCTCGTCGTCTACTTGGGTGTCATGGTTTGGGGAGTGACGTTTGGCGGTGCCGCCACGTTGCTGCAGACCGCACTGGCAGATGCCGCTGGAGGCGGCGCAGATGTTGCGCTTTCCATGAACGTGGTGGCATGGAATACCGCCATTGCGGGAGGGGGAGTCGTGGGGGGNATGCTTCTCGACATTTGGGGTGTCAGGTCATATCCATGGGCGCTCGTACTACTGCTAGTCGTCGCGCTGCTGACCACATGGTTTGCGCACTCACATGCTTTCACGCCTGGACCACGACGCGCAAAAACGCAGGCTTTTGGTCATTGATAGAGTGTGTTTCGGGCTAGAAGCCGGAAAGCGTGCTTTCGTACTCTGTGAAAACTGGCCAGTTCAGAACCCGACCGCGTCTCTGCCCTTTAGGCCCAGCATGACGCGCGCTTCGTCCGGTGTGGCGACTTCCAGCGACAGCGCTTCCAAAATGAGCCGGATCCTGGATACCTGTTCCGCGCACGATTTGGCTAATTGGCCTTTGCCGAGGTAGAGGCTGTCCTCCAGCCCCACGCGGACGTTACCGCCCATGATGGCTCCCATAGTCACTAGCGGTAATTGATGGCGCCCAGCCCCCAGCACCGAAAAGCGATAGCCGCCGCGGCCAAACAGCCGGTCGGCGGTGGTCTTCATGGTGGCAAGGTTCTCTGGGTCTGGCCCCATGCCGCCCAATATGCCGTAGATGCTCTGGATGAACAGAGGTCCCTGCACCACGCCTTCGTCTACGAAGTGGGCCAGGTTGTACAGGTGCCCCAGGTCGTAGCACTCGAACTCGAACCGCGTGCCGCATTCCTCGCCCAGCACTTTGAGAATGTGGCGGATGTCGCGGAAGGTATTACGGAAAATAAGGTCTTCCATGCCTTCCACATAAGGCTTCTCCCAATCGTGCTGCCATTGCGAGATGCGTCGGGCCGCGGGATGGATGGAAAAGTTCATCGATCCCATGTTCAGCGAACACATTTCAGGTTTGGCGCGCAGTGGATAGGCCAGCCGTTCCTCCAGCGTCATGCGTGTGCTGCCGCCGGTCGTGATGTTGATGACCGCATCCGTGGCATCGCGGATGCGCGGCACGAACTGGTCGAAAATGGCCGGATCTGCGGTGGGCCGCCCGTCGCGCGGGTCGCGAGCATGCAAGTGGAGGATGGCTGCGCCAGCCCGAGCCGCGTCCACTGCCTGCTCGGCGATCTGGTCTGGCGTCAACGGGAGGTACTCGGACATGGTGGGCGTATGGACCGATCCGGTTACCGCGCAGGAGATGATGACCTTGTCTTGGCTGATTTTCATGTTGATATCTGGGGTTGAGATCTTGTAGATGTGCTGGGCCTACACGGCAAGCCATTGGGAAACCAGTGATTCGTTCGAGCCCAACGCTTGCGGACTGCCCTCGAAAACGATGCGGCCGTGGCCCATGACGCAGACCCTCGTCGACACCTTCAACGCGATGGTCAGCTTCTGCTCCACTAGTACCACCGACACGCCCTTGCGATGCATGTCCTGGATGCATTCTCCGACCTGGACGACGATCTTCGGCGCCAGGCCTTCCGTGGGCTCGTCGATCAACATGACGAGCGGATTGCCCAGCAGCGAGCGGCAGATGGTCAACATCTGCTGCTCACCGCCCGACAGGCTGCCGGCCTTGGTGTTGCGCCGTTCCTTGAGGCGCGGGAAGTAATCGAACATCTGTTCCACCGTCCAACGATGGGCGCCGGACGCAGGCCGCTGCTCGCCCATGCGCAGGTTTTCATCGACGGTCAGGTTGGCGAACACCTCGCGCTCTTCGGGCACGTAGGCCAAGCCGGCGCGATTGATCGCATAGGGACGCTGCCCGGCCACGTCTCGGCCCAGCAGGCGCACCCGACCGGACGTGGGTGGGACCAGGCCCATGATGGCCTTCATCGCGGTCGAGCGCCCGGAGCCGTTTCGACCCACCAGGCTGACTACCTCATCGCGTGCCACCTTCAGGTCCACGCCATGCAACACATGACTTTTTCCGTAGTGTGCATGCAGGTTTTCGACTTCGAGCAGTGTCGTCTCTGTCTGGTTCATGCGCTCACCTCGTCGCCGAGATAGGCTTCGCGTACGGCGGCGTTTGCGCGGATTTCGTCCGGCGCACCGGTCGCCACCACCTGTCCGTAGACCAGCACACTGATACGGTCACTTAATGAAAAGACCACGTCCATGTCGTGCTCCACGATCATCAGGGTACGTCCTGCCGTAGCCTCGCGAATTAACTCCGAGGTGTATGCAGTTTCTTCATGCGACATACCGGCCATGGGTTCGTCCAGCAGGATGAGCCGGGGGTCTGAGGCCAACGTCATGGCGATCTCCAGCGAACGCTGCTCGGAATACGCCAGCTCTCCGGCGATGGCCTTGGCCTTCGACGTCAGCCGGACTTGCTCCAGCAGGAGTTCGGTTTCGGCGCGGATGCGTCGGTCACGGTCGATGAACTTCCAGAACGCGTACTGCAGGCCATGTGCGCGCATCACGGCCAGCCGGAGATTTTCGAAGGTGCTCAGACGGGGAAAGAGGTTGGTGATCTGGAACGAGCGGGCCAGCCCCAGGCGATTGATCGCCTGGGGCGAACTGCCGTTGATTTCACGGCCCTCGAACCGGATCGATCCAGAGGATGGAGCAAGCTGGCCAGACACCAAGTGAAATAGCGTGGATTTCCCCGCCCCATTGGGACCAATGAGCGCGTGCCGTTCGCCGACACGCACGTCCAGGTCTACGCCCCGGATAATCTCCGTTGGCCCGAAGGATTTACGCAGGTCCTGGATGCTGAGGATGGATGCGCTCATACGGCTTCCTTCGAATCAAGGACATGCGGTGCCAAGGTCGGCTGAGCAGCTTGGGCGGACTCGCAGGCGGACAGCCGTAAACGGTAGCGCCACGCCAGCAGGGCGGCCACTGCAAACAGCAGTGCGGGAAGTCCCCAGGTGGTGACCGAGGACACTTGCCACGGATGCCCGAACAGCGTCACGCTCGGCCAGGCGCCGCCGGAATCGAGTTGCAGCATGGCGCGGTATTCCTGCGAAAACAGGCGCTGCAGCAGTTCGACGAGGAAGACAGTTCCCGCAGTGGCAGCTGCCGCTGCTCCCACGGCCAATCCGAACAACGGCATCGTCCGCGCCAGCCCGTAACGCTGGCGCAAGCTCGCCGCCTGGCCCACAAGTCCGCTCAGGCCAGTGGGCATGAACATCATCACCAGCACGAACAGGATGCCCTGGTAGAGCAGCCATGAGCGCGTCAAGTCTGAGACGAAGTAACCGAAGAACGTCATCAGCGAGGCGCCCAGCGCGGGGCCGAGGAACACCTGGACTCCGCCGATATAGGTGTTCAGGACTGCGGCAGCCGACAGCGCCGGATCGAACACCACATAGTTCGCCGATTCGTTCGATATCACCTGCAGGCTTCCAGCCACGCCGGAGAACATAGCCGACAGCGCGAACACCAGCGTGGCCACGCCATGCACGTTGTAGCCAAGAAAGCGCAACCGGTGGCTATTCTCGCGCAAACCCAAAGTCAGCCTGCCCAGTGGCGTCCGGGTATAGGCATAGAGCAGGGCCAACGACACCAGCACCCAGGCCAGGGTCAGGTAATACACCTGAGTTGTGGACCCAAAGTCGAACCCCCACGCAGGCATGCGCATGGTCGATAGGCCTGCTTCACCGCCAAACACCCCTTTCAGATGGGGCGCCAGCGAATGGACCAGTTCGGCGATGGCCAGCGTGATCATGGCGAAATAGGTGCCGCTGCGCTGCGTGGCGAACCAGCCTGCGATTCCACCGAAGATCAATCCGCCCACGGCGCCAGCCAACGGCATAAACGGCGTGGGCAACAGTCCCGCGCCGCCCACGGCGTTCATGGCATGCACTGTGGCGAACGCGCCCACGCCGAAATACGCCGCGTGGCCGAACGACAGCATGCCCGCCTGGCCACATAGCAGGTTGTAGGCGCTGGCGAACAGCGCGGCGATCAGCATCTGGATGGCTGCATTGAGCAAGCCCTGCGACAACAGGTAGGGCAGTGCGGCCATGAGGACGAGGCCAGCCAGGCCGGCAATCAAGTGGATTCTCATCGCATCATTCCTTCTCTCCCATGAGACCGCCGGGCCGCAGCAATAGGATCAGCAGCATCAGCGCGAATGGCAGCGTCGCAGCGAGACTCGATAGCTTGAGTGTCATCAGCCCGCCCAGATTGCGCGCCCAGTCGCCGGCGCCAACTAGCGCCAAAGCGTCGGCCAGACTGCTGTCCACCGTCACGGCCAGCGAAGTGATGATGCCGATCAGCAGAGAGGCCAGCATCGCACCAGCCAGCGAGCCCAGTCCGCCGACCACGACCACCACGAATACCATCACGCCTAGTTCCAGCGCCATGTTCGGATTGGTGGTGTAGAACGCCCCGGCCACTGCTCCCGCCAAGCCGGCCAGGGCCGCTCCTGCGCCGAACACACCCATGAACACCAGCGGCACGTTGTGACCCAGGGCCTCAGTCATGTGCGGCTTGTAGATGGCGGAGCGCACCACGATGCCGACGCGCGAGCGCGTCAACACGAGGTAGATCGCGATAAACATCGCGATGGCAATGCCGCCCATCAACAGTCGATAGAACGGGTACTGCGTCGCGCCAATGCTGAACGCCGAGAAATCGAGGGAAGTGGGAATGCGATAGTCGACCGGATAGTTGCCATAGAACAGTTTGATCGACTCGGCGATGATGAACGACAGGCCAAAAGTCAGCAACAGCTCGTGCGCATGGCCATGCCGGTGCACCCGGCGCAGGAAGTAGCGCTCCACCACCACTCCGATTAGCCCAACCAGCAGCGGCGAGACAACCACGGCAGGCCAGAAGCCCAGCGTTCCCTGCAGCGTGTAGGCGAAGTAGGCGCCCAGCATGTAGAAGGAAGCGTGTGCGAAGTTGAGCACGCCCATCATGCCGAAGATGAGCGTGAGCCCGGCGGACACCATGAACAGCACCAGCCCGTAGATGATGCCGTTCATCAAAGAGAACAGGAGTTGTTCCATGGTTCGGTCAGCCAGGACGCTTCATCTGGCAGCTAGCCTGCGGCGGCGTGGCGGCCTCGTGTGCCGAGAGCAACAGCACCGGCGTGAACCCCATGTCCGTGCCGTCCACCTTCAGTTTTGCGTCGCGCGACACGACCGACACCACCATCGGCATCTGAACCTGGTGATCCTGCTCGCGCATGCTCATCTCGCCCATGGGCGTCTGGATACGGGCCGACTCCAGCGCCTTGGCGAACGTATTGACGTTCAGTTTTCCATCCTCGGGAGGTGTGCGCTTGAGTGCATCGGCCACCATCAGCATGCCGAAGAACGTCTGCGGCTCGACAAACACGGGCGCGCTGCCGTTCTTGGCGCGGTAATCGTCTACGAACTGCTGGGCATCGGCCTGACCTGCCTCGGCGTTGAAGGTATGCACCACAAAATTGCCTTGGGCCAGGTCGCCCGCGTTGGCCAGATTGCCTGGTTGATCCAGGTAGACTGTGCCATAGCGCGCCTTCAGTCCCGCCGCCTTGGACGCCTTCATCAGCAAGAGCAAGTCGTTGGACCAGTTGCCCGTGATAACGGTGTCTGCGCCGGAGGCCGCGATGCGCGCGACGTAGGGTGCGAAATCCTGGATGCGATTCACGTCGTGCAGTGTCTTGGCCACGACTGTATAGCCGCCGGCCTTCTGATTGTCGACGGTGGCCTGCTCCATGTCCTGGCCCCAGGAATAGTTCTGGTTTATGGCATAGACCTTGGTGCCCAGCGCGTTCGCTTTTTTCATGCCCTCGATCAGCGCTTTGACGCGGACTTGCGCATTGCTGGCGAAACGGAAATGATAGAAATTGCACTTCTCGCCGGTCAGCTCTAGTGCTTCGGCGCCCACGTTGATGTAGACCATCTCCTTGCCCGCGTTGCGTAGGTTGTATTTGCGTACGTCTTCGGTAATCTGCCCTCCGATGGCCGATGAAGCACCCTGTACGATGAGATGAACGCCATCGGCAGCAGCTGCCTTGAGTTTGTCCGCTGCGCCGGCGGGACCGCCCTGGTTGTCGTATTCCAGCAATTGCACCGGCTCGCCGTTCCATCCTCCGGCCTGATTGATCCGGTCCACCGCAAAGCGCACTGCCGAGCGATAGGCCTGCCCAGAGGAAGCCTGTGGGCCGGACAGCGTTTCGACCAGGCCTATCTTGACAGGCTCCGCCGCGGCGGGAGCGGCGCAGGCCGTAGCCACTATGCAGGCGCCGGCGATGAGAGATATATCGAGCTTGCTCATGTTTTGTCTCCTTTTTTTAATGAAAATATTGAAGGGCCGGTTGGCCACGCTCTAGAGATACTCCACGTTCCCATCCACGCTGATCGCTTGGCCCGTGATATTGCGCGCGGCGGGTGCACTCAGGAACAGCGCCGTGGCCGCGATGTCTTCGGCCGTGACCATGCGGCGCAACGAAATTTTCCGCAGATACTCTTCGCGCATCGTTTGGACCGGCACGCCCGCGACGGCGGCGCGCGCGCCGATCACGCCGTCCATGCGCTCACCCTCGACCGTTCCTGGCAGGATCGCGTTGACGCGCACGCCGTGCGGGCCAAGTTCGATGGCGAGGGATTTCATGAACCCGATGAGCGCCCACTTCGTCGATGAGTAGGGCGTGCGCAAGGCGTAGCCCAGCCGACCCGCCACGGAGCTTATCGCGATGAGACCGGGGTTGTGGGTGGAGGCCTTTAACAACGGCACCGCGCGGTTGGCGAAATAGAAATGACTGTTGAGATTGACGTCGACGGTCCGCTCCCAATCGCCCCTTTTGAGTTCCTCGATCGGCCCCGTGGGACCTGCGATTCCGACGTTGTTGACCAGCACGTCCAGGCCGCCCAGCGCGTTTTTCACATCGTCGAATACTGCATCCACGTCCCGCGGCACCGAGGCGTCCGCGGCGCTCGTTGTCATGCCGGGAACCTCGGTCGCCAGCCGTCTCAGCGCGGCGTGATCGATGTCGCATACATGCACCCGGGCGCCCATCTCGCAGAACGCGCGGGCTACGACCGCGCCGATGCCGGACGCGCCCGCAGAAACCAGTACGCGCAGGCCGGGCGGCGGTCGCAGCGAATCCATAAAACTTGTATGCACCAAGGGTTCCTCCTTTCTCATAACGGCAGTGTCTGATACATAGCCTCCTCCATCTATGTGCAATCTGTACATAAATAAGCGCTTATTGATATACACTTTTGACACAAATCGCATTCCTTCGTCCGACGCTGCTCCTGTCCGGGCCAAGCGCTCAACCAGGCCTCATGCACCCATCCGAACGCAAGCCGTCCCCGAGTCCCGATCTCGACGTGTCGCCACACACCGAGACGGAATCGATCGCCGCCGGCTTGATCGGCCTGTTGCACGAAGACGCCTCTGCCGAGGCGTTCGCGACCCGTTTGGCCGCGATCGAGGCGCTACCCGACGGCCTGCGGAGTAAAAACAATCTGGTCGAACTCGCGCGAATGGCCATGGCCATTCGCAATCGGCTCGAACAGCATGAGGAACGTGAACGGGGGATGCTCGCGGTCATCGAGTCGGCGCAGGATCTGGCCGGCCGTCTCAATCTGACGGAATTGCTCAAGGCCATCGTGGTGCGCGCGCGCAGACTTTTGCGGGCGCATCTGTGCTGGTTGACCATCTATGATGAGCAGGCCGACGAATTCAAGGTGGTGGTAGTCGATGGCGCGATTTCCGAGCCCATCGGCCGCATGACCGCGCAGCGCAATCGCGGCGTGGCCGGCGTCGTCATGACTACGCGCCTGCCCTTTTCCACGCCGCATTATCTGCAGGACGCACGCTTCGAACACGATCAGGTGCTGGACGACATTTTTCGCGCCGAAGGCGTGACGGCAATGGTCGGCGCTCCTTTGATCCGGGACGATCAGGTGATTGGCTTGTTGTTCGTTGCTGATCGCTACCATCGCACGCACACTGCACTCAATATTTCCATCCTGTCGACGTTGGCCACGCATGCCGCCGTGGCGATCGCCAATGCCAAGGCATTCGCCGACGCTCAATCGGCGCTGGAAGCCACCAATCAGGCCAGGGCCCAGCTGGAGCGGCATGCCTCTGACGTGCAAGGCGCCGTCGAAGCGCATGAACGTCTCACCTCGCTGCTTGCTCGCGGCGCCACGCTGGGCGAACTTTGCCAATCGATTGCCCAGTTGCTGCAAGGCACTGTTCTGGTTCTGGACGAAACCCATCATGTCGTCGCGCACGCTGATCCCGAGGGCCGTCCCAGTCCGGCGGCGCACGCCTACACACCGCACGGTGCCCACAGCGCGGCCTTCACGCAAGCCCTGCGGGATAGCCGCCGCGCCGGCCGTTCCACGATCGCCTATGAAAGCCATGGCGAGCTGTGCCGCGCCATCGCGGTGATCGGCGGCGGCGGTGTCTTGGGATCGGTCCTGCTGTTTCGCCGCGAAGATCTCAGCAACACCTCCATCCGGACTTTCGAGCGCAGCAGCAGTGTCATCGGCATCGTGCTTCTATCGCAGGAGCGAATGGAGGAAAGCCGGCACCGTGACGTCTCCGCGCTATTGCAGACACTGATCTCGCCCCGCCAAGGCGAACCGACGTTAACGCGCCAGCGCGCAGAGCGCCACGGGCTCGATATCTCGCAGCCCATGATTCTGGCCCTGCTCGATGCGGGATTGCCGGAGGCCAGCTTTTTGGCTGGACGCGCGCGCGCCGCGCTGGGCGTGCCAGGCATGGTGCTTGATGAGGTGGATGGCGTGCTAGTCGCGGTATGCGCGTCCACGAACGCGCAAGCATTACGGGAAGCCTTCACTGATTTCGCCCGCCGTGAACTGGGCGGTGCCCACATCGGCGTCCTCTCGCGCCCGGTGTATAGCGCAGCGGAAATGCCGGCCCTCTACGCCTCGTTGCGGCGATCTCTTGCGGTGGCGATGCGGCTCGGCCTGCGCGGCCATCTCGTCGAGCAAAACGAAATGGCGTTGTATTCGGTGTTGTTCGAAACGCAGGATCGCAACGGTCTCGATCAGTTCCTGCGCTCCACGATAGGTGCGCTCATTGCGCACGATCAGCAGCGTGGATCGGAGCTGACCGCGACGCTGCTGACCTACTTCGACCACAAGCAGAACGCCACGGAGACCGCCTCTAGGCTCGGGATACATTTGAACACCGTGAGGCAGCGGCTGGCGAGCATCGAGCGTCTGGTCGGAGATTGGGAAGAAATGCCGCGGGTACTCGAACTGCACATGGCGCTGCGGCTATGGAAGCTAGGGGGCTGAACCGTGGCTTAGGTCGGGACATTTGCAATACCGGTCCAGGTGCTCTCGCAGCGCTGCCATTCGATCCTCGTGAAAGACTCCCGCCAAATAGCCATCTGGCCTGACCAGCGCGGCGGCGCCCTCACCGAGGCCATAGAACCTGGCGAACTGGTCCAGGTGATCTTCGATCTCCATGCCGGGGCCGATGCTGTGGATGTGCAAGCCAGCGCTTGCCGGAAAGGTCGAGGGGCCGTTGACCAGCAAGGTCCAGTGCGTGCCCTTGAACAGGTTGAACAGGCGCGTTGGGCTGCCGCCTGCTCCACGCACAACGGCATCAGGCGCGCGATTGCCCGAAGCAAGTCTGCTCGCGGCTTGCGACGGAAATGATAACGACGAGGTGGGATAGCCGATGTCCAGTTGCTGGACTTCACGGGGCCGCCTGTTGTCCCCGGTCTTGAAACCAGCAAGCAGACGTGTCGACAGGCCGAGTACGTCCGCAGCCACGGGCCGACGTTCGGCTTCGTAGGTCTCTAGGAGTGCCTCAGGCGCGCCGGCGAGCACAGCCGCCAGCTTCCAGCCCAGGTTGTAGGCGTCCTGCACGCTGGTGTTGAGGCCTTGTCCACCGGTGGGGGGATGGACATGCGCCGCATCACCGACCAGGAACACAGAGCCATCCCGGTACCGATCGGCGAGCCTGGCATTCATGTTGTAGGTGGAGGACCAGGCAACCGAATGGACCGTGATGTCCGTGCGTTTTGTGTGCAGAGCAACGCGTTCGGTTAGCGCAGCCGCGGAGAGATCGATGTCGCCCTCCAGGGGGACGGGCGCCTGGATCTGGAACAGATCGGTGCCTGCGAGCGGGCAGATGGCCAGGGGGCCTGCGTCCCCACCATCAAACTGGTGCCAGACATCGCGCGATAGCCCTTCCAGCACGACATCGGCCACGATGGCTCGCACGCCCAAGGTCTTGCCCGGAAAGCCAATCCCCAGGGTGCTACGCACAAAGCTGCGCCCGCCGTCGGCGCCCACCAGATAGCGGGCACGGAGAGTCTGCTCGCCCTCAGGGGTGGCGAGCTGGACTTCTATCCCGTCGGGGCTGACCACCATCCCGGTCAGCTCGACACCAAATTCCGGCGCATGGCCCAGTTCAACCAAGCGCTCTCGCATGACTGCTTCGGTCTTGAATTGAGGAACCATCAACGGCAGCGGATAGGGCTCGGTAGGCGTGGGCTCAGCAGCATTCGTCACTTTCTGATCCACATAACTGCCGTCATTCGAGTATTTGCGAATCGTGGGGTAGATCCCGCCCGCAGCCGTGGCTCGATCCAGGATCCCCAGGTCTTCAAAGACCTCCTGGGTGCGCGGTTGAATCCCTTTGCCGCGCGAGCCCAAAAAAGGGGAAGGGAGTTTTTCGATGAGGGCAAAGCGCACGCCGCGCCGTGCCAGTTCTATTGCCAGGGTCAGGCCAGCAGCACCAGCACCGCAGACCAGGACATCAACAGGCTCACGCATATCATTTCTCCAAGGTATGTGTAAAATACACATATTAGGAGGACAGTTTATGGTCACCAAAAAGAAAGTGCAAGATACACATATCTCGGCGCAACTGAAGGATCTCCATCGGTCCTTGATTTCGATCGTGAGTGTGATGAACCGCCCGCGAAACGACGAACGGCTGATCGCGGAAGCCGGCGTGCAGTTGGACCAAGCGCTTTTTCGCCTCTTGGTGGTGATCGAACGGGTGGGCCCGATCGGCGTGGTGGATCTGGCTGATCGCCTGGGCAGGGATTACACGACCATCAGTCGCCAGCTCGCCAAGCTCGAAAGCATGGGGATGGTGATGCGGCATGAGAATTCGGTAGATAGGCGGATGCGCGAAGCGGTGGTGTCTGCCAAAGGCAAGGCCGTGACTGACCAGCTTGACCTGGCCCGCGAGCGTCTGGCACGGGGGATTTTTCAGGGCTGGACTGCAGAAGACATCACGGACCTGGTGCGTCTGATGCGCAAGTTCGCAGAGGCGCTGGAGCAGGGCACACAGCCTGGGGGCGGCGAGCGTTGAGGTATGAAGCGCGGGTTACGAGTCAATAAGACGCAACGATTCTCGCAAGCGTCGCGCAAGCGGCATCGATGTTGTCGAGGCGCAGGTTCGTCGCGCTGAGTAGCAAGCCACGTTGCGCATGAGTGCGGCGGAGGTACCACGGGGAAAGCGCAGACGGCGCGAGGCCGTGTGTGCGGGCAATACCGACTAGGGTGCTGTCGTCGGCGGCCTGTGGGAGCGGTGCGATCAGGCCCAGGCCTGCCGTCAGCGTGCCCGGTAGAAACTCACTGACATGCTGTAGCGCGAGGCTGCGACGCTCGGCATAAAGAGCTTTCATCTGACGCAAGTGCCGCAGGAAGTGTCCACCCGCCAGAAACTCCGTGACCGCCAATTGGGCGGTCTGGTTCGGAGCGGGGGCCAACACGGCGGAGACCTCGACCAGGCGCTCCGCCACGGAGCGTGGGGCGACGACGAAACCGAGACCCAGCGCCGGGCTGATCGTCTTGCTGAACGCGCCGATGTGAATCACGCGCTCGGCGCCTGCACCTGCGGCAAGGGCTGGTGCCGCCCGGCCATCGAGCTGTAGTTCTCCGAGATAGTCGTCTTCGATGATCCAGGCGCCACTCGCTGCTGCCCAATCGAGCAGGGCGTGTCTTCGTGCCGACGACAGAGGCACGCCCAGCGGTGCGTGCTGGCCCGGGGTGACCAGTGCCAGCAGCGCGTCCGGCGCGCTGGCGATGCCATCTTCCACGCGCACTCCCTCGGCATCGACGGGTACGGGCTCTATCACGGCTCCGATCAGTTCCAGTGCGCGTCTCGCTAGCGGAAAACCTGGCTCCTCAATCCACGCCTTGCATCCGTGTGCGCGTAGTGCCGTCAGTGCAATCATCAGGCCGTGCCGGTATCCGCTGGTGACGATAATCTGATCGGGATGACATTGCATTCGTCGGCTGACGGCCAGGTGGCTCGCGATATGGGCCCGCAGTGCAGGTTCGCCGCGCGGGTCGGCGTAGGCCGTGTAAGCGATGGCATCGGCGCGTGCGGCACGCGCCCGCATGCGCGCCCAGAGCTTGGCGGGAAACGCATCTTGAGCTGGTACGCCCATCTGGAATGGTAGCGGGGCGCTAGAGTATGGGCGGGTGAAACCTGCTAAAGGCCCGTCGAGCGACGTCTCGTCGTCCGTTCGGCCGATAGGCAGCCGTGCACATACGCGCGTGCCGGCGGGGCCAGCACCGAACACCAGGTTTTCGGCGATCAGTCGTTCGTAGGCCACGCGGATGGTACCGCGCGCTACGCCAAGCTGCACGGCGAGGTCCCGACCGGAAGGCAAACGCTGTCCGGGTGCAAGTCGGCCGTCGACGATTGCCTGTCGCAGGTTCGCATGGATCTGGTCGCCGATAGGCACGGCGGTGGCACGGTCCACCTGGATGGAAAGCACAGCAGGCGCGTTCGGGTCAGTCATCTTGGATCAATCGTTTCGGCATTTTTTGGGCCTGTTTCTCCAACTCCCGGCGGAGTATCGTGGAGTTATGACATGGATCGCGGTCGAAGTCGATAGGCCGCCTGGCGCGCCGACCGCGATGCTATCCACCATCAACAACAGGAAAGGACTGAGATGACCCGCTTGAACTGGCAGGAGATTGCACCTGACGGCGCGAAGGCTCTTTTTGGTATTCACCACTACGTCACCAGGAAGACGAACCTCCCCGAGGAACTCGTCCACCTTGTGTTCCTTCGAGTTTCGCAAATCAACGGCTGTGCTCACTGCATCGACATGCACAGCCGCGATCTCAGGAAAACCATGTCGATCGACAAGATCACGTTGGTGCCGGTTTGGGATGAGGTGCACCACCTGTTCTCCGACCAGGAACGTGCTGCGCTGGCCTGGGCTGAGGAGGTGACCCGTATCAGCGAAACGCATGCCTCGGATGAGGCGTATGCCGCCGCCTCGGCAGCGTTCACGCCCCAAGACCTTGTCGACCTCACGATCACGATCGCCGCAATGAATGCGTTCAACCGACTGGGCGCGCCGTTTCGGCTCCCTGTTGCTGCCAAATCGTGATGTGGGTCCCACACGCATATTGTGGAAGCAGGCGGGATGGAGGTCATATCCCTACGTCAGAATAATGCAACAAAGTAGACCGATTCCCATCAATAATTGGATGCTGCTCCGGAGGGGGATTATTCTGATCTTCCATTTCCCGAAGGACGCATGATGCGGCATGTTGGTTTGATCCTTGAAGACGGCTTCCAGTTGATGGGCTTGGCAGCGCTTTCTGCCTTTGAATTGGCCAACGCGGAGCTGGGCGACATGGGCTATCAGCTGACAGTGTTGTCCGAAAAGGGCGGCACGATCAGGTCGTCGATGAATGCAGGTATCGAAACGACACAGCTAGGGTTCGTGCCCGACACGCTGATGGTTGCTGGGCAATTGGTGCCCCAGGATATTTCGCCTGGGCTGAGTGCGTATATCGCCCTCGCGGGTAACCAGGCCCGCCGCGTGGCTGGGGTATGCACTGGCGCTTTTGTGCTGGCGCAGGCGGGCCTGCTCGATGGCCGCATCGCCACCACGCATTGGGCACATGCACACGTGCTTCAGACGCGCTTTCCGAGGATAAAGGTCGAAGAGGATCGCATTTTTGTCCGTGACGGGAACATCTGGACATCCGCTGGCATGTCATCCGCTATTGACCTGACGCTGGCGCTGATTGAGGAAGACCATGGGCCCACGCTTTCTCGGCTGTTGGCTCGGAAACTCGTTGTCTACCATCGCCGCCACGGCGGGCAATCGCAGTTTTCGGCGATGCTGGCGCTGGAGCCTCGTTCAGACCGGGTCAAACGTGCGCTGGCCTATGCCCGAGAAAACCTGCGCAATTCCTTGTCTGTTGAAGAGCTCGCGGAAGCTGCCAACCTGTCTCCGCGCCAGTTCAGCCGGGTATTCCGCGAAGAGACCGGAAGGTCTCCCGCCAAAGCCGTGGAAATGCTGCGGCTCGAGGCCGCCCGCGTTATGTTGGAAGACGGCCGCCATCCCCTGGAAATCGTGGCGCGCGACACAGGCTTTGCGGACCGAGACCGGATGCGGCGCGCTTTCCTGCGTAACCTGGGCCAGCCGCCAGCCAGTGTGAAGCGGGACCTGATGTCGATGCAAGAACGCGAGTCGGCCTGATCGCTGGGGTTTTTTGAAGCGCTGATTTTCCATGTCCGTTATTGTCGGATCTATGACATTTGAGTCTTTTCCGGAACCGCGCATAGTACGTCCATTGAAAACGCCATCCAGGCGTCAGACAAGGACAAATCATGCAAATGACGGGCAACACGATCTTTATCACTGGCGGCACCTCCGGCATCGGCCGCGCGCTGGCCGAGCAGTTTCATTCTCTGGGCAACAAAGTCATCATCGCCGGGCGTCGGCAGGCTCTGCTGGATGAAGTGGCTGCGGCGCATCCCGGGATCGAGGGTGTGGCCCTGGACATTTCTGATGCAGCCGACATCGACCGCGTCGCCGCGCAACTGATCCGCGACTATCCGGCGTTGAACGTACTGGTCAACAATGCAGGCATCATGCCGTTCGACGATCCGTCAGGCCGCATCGATGATGCCGTTTCGCGCCGGATTCTTGATACGAACCTGCTTGGCCCGATCCGGTTGACTTCTGCGCTCATCGAGCATCTCAAGACTCAACCGCGCGCCGCCATCATCCACAACACCTCGGTGCTGGCCTACGTGCCTATCGCCACTAATGCGGTTTACTCCGCGTCGAAGGCGGCGCTGCACTCCTATGCCTTGTCACAGCGTTTCATGCTCAAAGGCACCAGCGTAACTGTCCAGGAAATCGCGCCTCCGTGGGTCGACACCGACCCCATCAAAAAGAGCGGTGACCCTCGCGCCATGCCGCTTGACGCCTTCATCGCCGAAACGATGAAGGGGCTGGCAACCGACGCGCCGGAAGTGTTTGTTGAGGCGATTCGTGCCTTGCGCGATAACCCTGGGATTGGCGAGCACGCGTTGATTGATGGTTTCAACGCTGAAATCGCAGCTAACCCCATCCCGGTGTAAAGCACGTGGATTGATGCCGCCCGGCGTTCGCCCGGGCTGCATTTATAGGAGAGTTTCTTCATGACCGCAACGCTCGCGCAGGATTCGCGCGCCTTGTTGCTGCCGGCCGGATTCCTGGCTTTGGGGACGTTCGCCATAGGCACAGAAGGATTCATGATTGCGCCGTTGTTGCCAGTCATGGCGCAAGACTTTGGGCTGTCGGTTCCCACCATCGCTCTGTTGGTTGTCGTGTTCACGTTGGTGTTGGCATTGTCGTCGCCGCTCACCACTGTGGCCACCGGCCGGATGGCGCGCAAGCAGGTGTTGCTCATTGCCATGGTCTTGTTCGCCATTGGCAATGTGGTGGCAGCGCTATCGTCGTCATTCACCGTATTGATCGTCGCGCGGGTGCTAATGGCCATTGCAGCGGGGCTTTATGTGCCGGCTGCCAACGGACTGGCTGGCGTCATCGTCCCTCCCGCGATGCGGGGGCGGGCGCTTGCCATCGTCAGTGCGGGACAGACACTGGCCATTGCACTGGGCCTGCCGCTTGGCGGACTGATCGGCCACGCCTTCGGTTGGCGCGCAACATTTCTGATGGTGGGCGCGATGAGCATCGTGGCTATCGCGGGAGTTTGGACCGGTATCGATCGCGAAGCGGGACAGAGTATCGAGGTTGCCAGCTTGCGCCAACGGTTCTCGGTTGTTCGTCAGCGTTCAGTGCAGCGCCTGCTGGCGGTCAGCCTGTTCTGGTCCATTGGCGCCTTTGTTGCCTATCCCTATCTCGCCGAATATCTGAGCGCCGTGCTGGCCTTCGGTCCGTTGGAGATTACTGCGTCCGTCTCGCTCTGGGGGCTTTGCGCGGCCGCGGGGGTCATGGCTGGCGGAGTACTTAACGACCGTTTTGGGGCAGGCAGCGTGGTGCGTGGCTCGCTCGTGCTGTTGGGTTTGTCGTTCCTGGCATTAGCCATTGCAACAGTGCTATCCCGAGGCGTTTCGCTGGGTCTGGTCTTGGCGGCCGTCGCCGTGTGGGGCTTTACCGTGTGGTCATTTTTTCCCGCGCAGATGGCTAGGCTGATCGGCGCGGGCGTCCCGTCGCAGGCACCGGTTGTCCTGGCGCTTAATACGTCGACTATGTATTTTGGTTTTTCCGTTGGCAGCGCCCTGGGGGCTGCCATGTTGGACGCAGGCGCCCTTTGGGCGATCGGCGTGGCGGCTACCCTGGCGGAGTTGATCGCCTTGGGCCTGAACGCCGCCATTGCCCCAAAAATTTGAGCTTTTTTACGCGCCAGTTGCACTCGTTTTCCACCAAGACCACTTTAAAGGATTCAAGAAAATGACTTCCCGTATCAACACCCCCGCAGCTACTAGCGCCTCCGGCGAAACGGCCGACGTTTTTGCCGGTATCCGTAAAGCAGTGGGGATCGTCCCCAACGCCTATGCGGCCATTGGTGCCTTGAATACGCAGGCGCTTAAGGCGATGCTGTCCGCCGACGCGGTGCTTGCGCGTGGTGTTCTTTCCGCACAGGAGCGCGAGACCGTCAAGCTGGTGGTGAGCGCGATCGCCGGTTGCGATTACTGCGTCGCGGCACATAGTTTGGCGGCTAAGGCGTCCGGCCTGCCCGTGGATACGGTGCGCGCTATCAGGGCTCTGGAAGCCACCGGAGACGCAAGGCGCGATGCGTTGATCCAGTTTGTCCGGCGCCTTCAGGAGGGCCGAGGTACCCTCGATGCAGAGTCATTCACTGCATTGCGCTCGGCGGGCTTTCCGGACGAGGCTGTAGTGGATATCGCATTGGCGATCTCCGTCATCACCTTCACGAATGTGTTCAACCGAGTGAATGACACCGTCGTGGATTTTCCAGAACTCAAGTAACGCGATTGGCTGGGGTAAGGCGATCAGTAGGATACGTCCGGTCGAATCGGGTCGATGACCGTTCCTAGTCTTAAGTGGTGAGTGAGTGGGTTAGGTGAGTTTGTACTAGTAAAGCTCAGATTCATAAGCGACGTCCGCTGGCCGGAGTGGCCGCAGGGCGGGCCCTCCCCTAATTGGTAGTACCGGTTCAGATGGGGGCAGAGTAAAATCCGCCTCCCATGCGATTCTCCGACTTCGACCAACGCCTCGCCGCTCTCGGCGCCTTGCCCGTTCATCGCGGCCGGGTCGTGCGCGTCTGGCTAAAAGGGCAAGCGCTCGACATCGGTACGCGACGGCGCAGCTCCGAGCATTTTCTGCCTCTCGCGCTGCGCGACGCTGTGCCCGCTTTGACGGCAGAACTGGACGGCCTCACCCGCGTCCGCTCCGAACATACCGGCAGCGGTGGCTCGCGCTTGCTCGTCGAGCTCGCCGACGGGCAGATGGTGGAAAGCGTGCTGTTGCCGCGCGACGGTCTTTGTGTCTCCACCCAGGTCGGCTGCGCAGTCGGCTGCCGCTTCTGTATGACTGGCAAGAGCGGCCTGATCCGCCAGGTCACGAGCATGGAAATCCTCGCCCAAGTCGTGCTGGCGCGGCGTCTGCGCGCGGTGAAAAAGGTCGTCTTCATGGGCATGGGAGAACCGGCGCACAACCTCGACAACGTGCTCGAAGCAATCGATCTGCTCGGCACCGAAGGCAATATCGGCCACAAGAATCTCGTGTTCTCCACCGTGGGCGACCGGCGTGTGTTCGAAGCCCTGCCGCAACAACGCATCAAGCCCGCGCTGGCGCTGTCGCTGCACACGACCAAGGCCGAACTGCGCGAACACCTGCTGCCGCGCGCCCCGAAAATTGCGCCGGAAGAACTGATCGAACTTGGCGAGAGATACGCTCGCGACACCAACTATCCGATCCAGTATCAATGGACGCTGCTCAAGGGCATCAACGATGGCGACGACGAACTCGATGCAGTCGTGCGTCTGCTCAAGGGGAAGTACGGCGTGCTCAACGTCATTCCCTTCAATAGTCTCGAAGGGGATGACTACCAGCGCCCTGATTCCGAGCGCATACGCGAGATCGTGCGCTATCTGCACTCCCGTGGTGTGCTGACCAAGGTAAGGAATAGCGCTGGGCAGGATGTGGATGGTGGCTGTGGGCAACTGCGTGCTCGCGCCGTTGGCGCAGCGCAAGTAGTTGAACTGCGCCGCAAGCGCACTGCAAAACCAGAAGCTGCCTAGGCCAGGCCTATCCGCCCCCGAGTTTCTTAAGGACAACTTGAGAGGTTAGCTTCTTTTATTGCGTGGATGCCTTTAGCTTGACCGTCCGCTTATGGCCGAAAATGGACATCGATTGAGACATACGTCAATCAATACGAGGGAAGACCTGCTTGATCCATTGAACGCGGCGCTACAGCAATCTGTGGCGGGCCGCTTCATTAGCATTAGTTCAGGACGTCAAAATCCCCCACGCACGTCCATCAGGCAACCCGTGACATATGATGCGGCGGGCGATGCCAACCATAGTACGGCTTCGGCAACCTCGGCCGTTGTGCCCATGCGTCCCATCGGAATGGCGTTGACCATCGCGGCCAGTGCCTGTGGCGTGCGCTGGTGGTGGATTTCAGTGTCGATCACGCCCGGCCGTACCGCGTTGACTCGGATGCCTTCGGCCGCAATCTCCTTGGCCAAGCCTATTGTCAAAGTGTCAATCGCGCCCTTGGAGGCGGCGTAATGGACCCAGGTGCCGGGCGCGCCCAGCACCGACGCGCCCGAGGATACGTTGATGATGGCGCCACCCAGGCCGCCCTGCCGGGTAGACATGCGCCGCACGGCCTCGCGCGTGGCGATAAAGGCGCCGAACACATTCACCTGCAGTACTTGGGCCAGCGCCTCGCCCCGCAGATCCGCCACACGTGAAGCGCCACCGGTCAAGCCTGCGTTATTGACCAGCACGGCCACGCGGCCCAGCGCGTCGATGCGCCGGAATGCGTCGCACAGAGCCGCTTCGTCGCCGACATCGGTCATGATTGCCCAGGCCCGGCCGCCGTTAACGCCGATTTCGCGTACAAGATTATCAGCGGCCTCTCGGTCATGCCGGTAAAGTATGACCACGGGATGCGTGCGTGCAGCCAGGCGCGCGATTTGCGCGCCAATGCCTCGGCTAGCGCCGGTGATGACGAAAAGGCCTTTCGGTTGCCGGGATACTGCGGACATGATGAACTCCGTATGTGGGCTGGATGTAACGCGTTATCCTTGCCGCGCGGTTGCGCCAGGCACTGCGACGAAGCAAGGTAAAAGACAAGAGGGGGCGCAGATGGACATCAACAGATTGGATTTGAATCTCCTGAAAATTTTTGATTCCGTGTATCGGCTGAGAAACCTCACCGAGGTGGCCAAAGAGGTCAATCTCAGCCAGCCGGCGGTCAGCCACGCGCTGGGACGTTTGAGGGAAGCGCTCTCCGACAGATTGTTTGTGCGCACGCCCGGCGGCTTCGAACCCACCGAGCGCTGCGAGCGGTTGGCCACGCCTGTGCGGGTCGCACTCGAGACCATCAAGGATTCGCTGATCGACTCGTCGAGTTTCCGGCCCGAGGACTGCACCAGGGAGTTCCGCCTGCTGCTTTCGGATGTGGGCGAGATGCTGCTCGCGCCAGCGCTGATGAGTCGGCTGCGTGAGGAGGCCCCGCAGGTCAAGCTGGCCATCTTCCAGGCGCCGCGGTCCGGCTATGAGCGGATGCTGCGAGACCGCGAGGTGGACATCGCGGTGGGCCATCTCAACATGCCGCGGCAGACGATGCGCAAGCAGCCATTGTTCCAGGATGGGTGCGTGGTGCTGCGGCGCAAGCAGCCTGGACGCCGCAAGACGCTCACCCGCGAGGTGTTCGAGCAGAGCTATCACGTGATGATCATGCCGCCGGATGATCCGGTGGAGGAAAACCTGGCCGACCTCAATGTGCCGCGCAAGATCATGCTTCGCATCCCTAACTATTTCGCTCTGCCGGAAGTCATCGGCACATCGGACCTGCTTGCCACCGTGCCTTCTCGCATCGGCCGGCACCTCGGAGGGCGGGCTTCGCTCGAGATCCACCCTGTGCCCTTTCCCGAACCGGTGTTCGACGTTCACATGTATTGGCACATGCGGCATGACGACGATCCGGCGCACACCTGGTTGCGCGGCATTTTCCTGGAACTGTTCCAATCCCCTCGCTACGAAGCGGCGCCGTAATCCCTGCCAAAGGCAGGGCTGTAACTAAAGTTCCCTTGATGCGCCGCGCTGGTTCACGGCCCGAGCCAAGGCCGAATGCAGGGCCGCGGACGTGGCCTGCATTCGGCCTTGGCTCGATGATATCTGCCGCACGGTTCTCCCGCGTTTTAGCCGGCCTGACGCGGGCCGACATAGCCCTTTTGGCCGGCTTCCGAACCCAGGTTCAGGATCGGGCCGTCCATGCGTTCTTGCCAGATCAGCGATTCCATGCCAATGTGCAACGGATGATCCTGGATCGTCAGCACCTGGGCGCCGTGCCCGTCGTAATAGTGGGCGTGCTCGGACCAGGAGGGACCAGACAGCAGCAGGTCGCCGGTTTTCCAGTGGATCGTCTCGTCGTCGACCACGCTCTTGCCCTGTCCCACGAAGTGATAGTTGATCGCAACGGAACTGTGCTTGTGGCCGCGCGTCACCGGTCGTGGCGGCACGCCCTTGGGTATCGAGAACAAGGTCGCGAAGAACGAGTGGGTGGTGCCATTGCGCCGCTCGGTGGCGGGGTTGTAGAGCAGGATGATATTGCGCAGTCCGTCGCCTCGCTCGCGCGAGAGCAACGGCGTGGCTGACTCCCAGGGCCAGACCAGCGGCCGGTTTTCGACTACTTCGATGTCGGTCAGAAACTCGTAACCGCGCAAGCGCGCGCCCTCGGCCGAGATTTGAATGTCGGGCGCATTGGCGCGATTGATGTCGACGTTCACACCCGCCGTCGAGGCAATGGCCTTGATCTCCCAGCCGGGCTGCGCGTAGTCCGACCAGTGCACGCCGAGCTTGCGCAGCAGCGGAGCGTTCGAGTAGACCAGGCGCACCCACAGTTCCTTGCCGGTGTTCTTGCAGCTATAAGGCTGCATCGACGGAATCGAGGCGACGTCCCACTTACCCGTAGCCAGGGTCTCTTTGCCGACCTGGATAGCGCCGGAACCCTGGATACCGAAGTGGATCTGGTTAGAGTTGCGCAGCATGGGGCGCGTTTGCTCGCCGGGCTTGAGCACTTCGATGGTGACGTCTACGCCGGGAGCGAAGCCCTGCGTGCCGTCGACACATTCGGGGTGAACGATGACAGCGGCACGACGGCCATCTGCGGGCGCCGGCTCATCGGCCAGGCGCTGGATTTCCGCTTCGATGGCCTCGCGCGGCACCAACACGGGAGCCCAATGGGTGATCGGGGCCGGTACGGTGCCGCTGACGTTCACCAGACGATAGGAGGTAGTCTCGGACATTTGTTTCTCCGCTGTACAGATAGGAATTTTTTAAGATGTGGGGCCGGTTAGATCAGCCGGAAGCTGATGGCCCCCAGCGGCCCGTAGTCGACCTGGAAGGTATCGCCCCGGGCGCCCGTCACCGGGCGAGTGAAGGAACCGGCGAGGACGACTTCGCCCGCCTGCAACCCCTCGTCCCACTGGGCAAGGCAGTTGGCCAGCCAGGCCACGCCATGTGCGGGGTGGTCGAGCACCGCTGCGGCCAGGCCAGATTCTTCGATGATGCCGTTGCGGTACAGCAAGGCGCCGGTCCAGCGCAGGTCCACCGCATCTACGTGCACGGGCCGTCCGCCCAGCACGACGCCGGCGTTGGCAGCGTTGTCCGAGATCGTGTCCGTGACTCGGCGGATCACGCGGGTTTCCCGGTCGAACTGTTCGATGCGCGCATCGATGATCTCTACAGCCGGCGTTACGAACTCAGTGGCCCGCAGGACGTCGAAAAGGGTCACGCCGGGACCCTTCAGCGGCCGGGAGAGAATGAAGGCCAGTTCGACTTCGATGCGCGGCGCGATGAAGGTCTCGAATGGAATGTCGCGGCCGCTGTCAAAGAACATCGAATCGAACAGCGTGCCATAATCCGGCTCGTTGATCTGGCTGGCCTGCTGCATGGCGCGGGAAGTCAGTCCGATCTTGTGCCCGCGCACCTGCTGGCCGCGCGCCAGTTTCAAGCCGCACCAAGCACGCGCGATCGCGTACCCGTCGGCGATAGTCATGTCCGGAAAGCGGCGCGAGAAATGGCGTACTTGTGTGCGGCTCTGTTCGGCTTGATCCAGTTCAGCGGCCAGGATGGCAATCTGGGTATCGGTCAACATCATGCGGCGTCCCTGGCTCAGCCCTTGGCCCAGCGGATCGGCGCGGCCGCCGTCAACGGCACCGTCTGCGACGTGCCGGCCGTGGTGGAGGCGCGCTCATAGGCCAGCGCGGCGATGGCCAAGTCGGACAGCCCCATGCCCATAGCCTTGAACAGCGTGATGTCGCCGCTGCCTCCGGCGGGCAAGCCGCCGCGCTTGATGACGCCATGCAGGGTCTGCACGTCCGGCCACTGCGGCGCGTCCGCGCCATATCGTTCGCGCAATTCGCGCGAGCCGCTGCGAGCGTTGTCCAGGTCGTCCACGACCACCGCCCGGGCGCGCTCGAACACATCGGGGAAGAACTCCGCGTTGGCTGGCAGTATGGCGCCGACCGCGTTCAAGTGCGCTTGAGGGGCAAGCAGGTCCGCCCGGAAGAAGGGCTCGGTGGCACGGGTCACTATCGTCACCAACGAGGCGCCGTCAGTGGCGGCTTCCAGGCTGCTGGCCACCGTCACATCGGCTTGAGGCAAGTCGGCGCGCACCTTGTCGGCGAAGGCTTGCCGGCGTTCGGCGTCGCGGCTCCAGACACGCACACGCCGCAGAGGCCGCACGGTATTGATCGCGTAAACCTGGGCGATGGCTTGACGGCCAGTGCCCACGATCGCCAGATCATCGGCATTGGCGGGCGCCAGCCATCGGGTACCCAAAGCCGTCATGGCCGCGGTGCGGATCTGGCCCAGCGTATTCGCTTCCATCATGGCCAGCAGAGTGCCGTCGTGCGTGCCGAACAGCGCGAACACGGCTTTGGCACCATTAGGTGTGTGGACCCAGGTCTTGAATCCGCACACGCCCAGGCGCGGCGAGGCGGAGGCCAGCGCGTGCATCGCGCCGCCGTTGCCTAGAGAGCCCAGGGCCTTGGGCACGTTGAAGGCGGCGCCGTCTGCGATCTCGATCAGATTGCGTTCCAGCGTGTCGATCGCGTCATTCATGGGCACATGGCCGGCGACTTCGGCTTCAGTCAGCCAGAGAGCGGTATTTTTCATCGGTGTCATCACAAGTATGGAAAAGGGAATCGGCAAATTCGCCGGCAGCAAGCGCGTCAGCGGCCGGCGGGTGGCAGATGCGCCTGGCTGGCCTTGTGCACGATGCGCCATGTGTGGCCGTCATGGGTCAAGCGATCTTCGCAGCGGCGAATACCGATAGGCGTGAGTGGCTGCGAACAGTCCTGGTCTAGCTGCGTTTCGTAGGCCATCAAATAGAAGCGCACGGTTGCTTGGTTGGGAGACTCCTGGCTGACTACCGGGTTGCAGACGGCGTGAAACGTGCGGCGCTGCGGCGAGCGTTGCTCCAGCGCGGCGCCGATCGCCGCACGGCCTGCCAGGGTATTGCCTTGACGTTCCCACACGCCGTCTGCGGCGAACAAGGCCAGCGCGCGATCGTGGGCATGCATGTCGAGCGCGTCGAAGAAGCCGTGCACGACAGCAAGGCAATCGAGGTGTTGTGTCGTCGTCATGCTCAATTCTCCTGTCGCGTGCCGTGGCGCAACACACCCACTCCGGACACCTCGACCTCGAACTGATCGCCGGGGTGCAGGTAGCGAGGAGGTTTCCGGGTCATGCCCACGCCCTCGGGCGTGCCGGTGGCGATGATGTCGCCTGCTCGCAGCGTGGTGAAGGCACTGAGATAAGAGATCAGCGCCGGAATGGAAAAGATCAGATCATCCAAGCCACCGTTCTGCACCTCGACGCCATTCAAGCGGCCGATCACGCGCACTTCGCGCGGGTCTGGCAGCGCATCGGGCGGCACGATCCACGGGCCCAAGGCGCCGGATCGCTCGAAGTTTTTGCCCGGCGTGGCTTGCCGGTTGTGCATCTGATAATCGCGTACCGAGTTTTCGGCCATGCAGGTGTAGCCGCCCACGTATTCCATGGCGCGCTCGACCGGCACATGGCGCGCCGGCTTGCCTATCACCACCGCCAGTTCGGCCTCGTAGTCCAACTGGTCGGAGTTTCTTGGGCAGACGACCTGGTCATCATGGCCCACGAACGAATCTGCGAAGCGGGGAAAGACCGAGGGATAGGTGCCGGCGCCGCGATCCATTTCTTGTGCATGCTTGCCGTAGTTGAGGCCGGCGCAGATGATTTTGGTATTGGACACAACTGGAGGCAGCCAGCGCACGTTCGTGATCGGCAAGGCCGCGCGTTCAACAGCCGATGTTGCTTCGGCCAGGGCCTCGCCGTAGTCGTGCGCGCCAGGCAGAAGTTCGACAGATTCACTGCCGACGACGCCCCAGACGGCATGGCCATCGTGTTCCAACCTTGCGATCTTCATTGCTACCTCCAGTACAGAAAACAGATATTTCGGAAAAGCTCCGCCCTTGGCGCAGACGGTGGTCTGCGCCGATGGGTACTACTCGGGTTTTGAGGGACGCCTCTGTAGAGAGTGCGTGTCTACTGTGTCTTAGGCGCGGGCCGCCTGATGCGGATCGGGATAGCGGTAGGCGCCGATCATTAAAATTCCGAGCGCGCAGGCGACGCATACAATGCCGGCGGTTACCATCACGAGGTTGTAGCTGTGGAAGCGGTCAAAGGCCAGGCCATACAGGGCGGGGCCGAACATTGTGCCCAGGCAGAACAGCGAAATCAGCACGCCGTAGATGGCGCCAAAGTTCTTCAGGCCGAAATAGCGCTTCACGAAGAACGGCACCAGGTCGCCTTCGGCGCCGATCAGCATGCCAGTCAGCATCGCACCCAGCGCAAGTTGCAGATAGGGTGTTTCGTGCGTGGCGCTTCCCAACAGGGCTACGCCGCAACCGCCGAGCAGGAACACCGTGGAGGCCAACACCCGCGCAGGAATGAGGTCCAAAAGAAGGCCAACCAGGAAGCGGCCCATCGTCAAGCCGATCGCGGAGAATGCGGCGCCGGCCGCCGCCATTTCCGGCGACACGCCGTTGTCCGACAGCAGTGCCGGTACATGCACGATGCTGCCCAGACCGACCGCCGCGATCAACGCGACACACAAGCCGATCAGCCAGAAGCGTGGATTGGTGAAGGCGGTCTTTGGCGTATCACCCGTCAAGCTGTTGGGCGATTTTGCGTTGGCCGACGCGTCCGCGTTCCGCGCCTGAGTGGGGATGCGCCGCAGCATCATATGGGCAACGAAGCCGATGACCGCTGCAATGGCGGCCAGCAACAGGTAGGCCGTCTGCCAGTCGTAATGGCGGATCATCCAGCCGGTAAAGAGCGGCGCTAAAGCCGCGCCGATACCCGCGCCGATCGAGGCGATGCCGAATGCCAGTCCGACGCGGCGCTCGAAGGCGTAGGCCAGGATCGGCAGGTAGCCGACCGGCGATGTTGCGACGCCGAGCAGGCCGAGCAGGAAAGCCTTGATGCCCAGCGCAGTCGTCGTCAGCGGGCCGGCGGCCAGCAGCAGCAGACCGATCACGAAACAGATGATGGATACGCCGATGACGCGCTGATAGCCGTAGCGGTCCATCAGCCGGCCGGCCACCGGCGAGCTTACGGCAAGGCCCAGCGAGGCCAACGCCATACAGCTGGCGGCCGTGCCGCGCCCAATGTCCAGCGACTGAGCGATCGGCAGCAGAAAGACACCAGTAGTGCCGGCGAAAAGAGCGGTATATCCGCCCGCGAGCCCTAGTGATGTTGCGGCGACCAGGGCGACACTGCGCCGGTTTTGCGCGCGCTTCGCCATATCGCCGGGTATGCTGCGCCCCACGAAGTTCTCGATTGAACTGTCCACGTTTGTCTCCTCGCTTTTTCTCTTTTGGATAGCGTGGAGGCCAATTTAGCAGAGCGCTTTTGGCGAAAACACTGAAACTTCTGCATCAGCGAAATGCACCATATGAATAGCGCCAAGGGTCTTTCTATGCACGGACTGAATAAGCGAGATATCCGGTAAAACGGCGGCTCGATAGCCGGACCTCGCGGGCGCATGACCCGCCTCCGGGCAACTTGGTCATCTGGAGAGGCATGCGCCGGCCAAATAGAAATCCATAGGAATCAGCTCCACAGCCCATCCACCTTCTTCGCCCAGCGTGGCAGCCGGATGCATGGACGCAATACCGTTTTTCCAGAATCACGTGAGATTCAATCCACCATCAGAAAGCAAAATTTCGCCTGTCAAATAGTTAGATTCAATAAGCACTGACACTGCTTGTGCAATGTCTTCAGGGCTAGCAGCCCGCCGCATCGGCGCGCGCTCGCGCCACAACTGTTGAGCTTGCGTCCAGTCGGCTGTCAGCGGCGTATCCACAAGTCCAGGAGCGACGGCATTCACACGAATATCCGGAGCAAGTGAGACCGCTAGCAAGCGCGTGACATGATTCAATGCCGCTTTCGTGGCGGCATAGGGGATAGAAGCCCCTTTCGGACGAACACCTGCATGCGAACTCACATTAATCACGCAGGCGGGCGTTCCAGTAGCAGCAGACGCCCGTAGTGCGGCCTCGGCTTCCGCAATGATGCGAAACGGCGCGATGACATTGACCTCATGCAGCTCGCGCCATATGTCAGGCGTAGCGGCCGCCATATCGGCATGGGGAATCACGCGGCTGATGCCCGCATTGTTCACGACGATGTCCAAACGCCCCCATTGCGCGACAGTTTCTTGCACCAGTCGTATCCGATCTGCATCGTCAGCGAGGTTTGCCTGCACATAGGCCGCCAAGCCCAGTTCACGCGCCATAGCGATGCCTACATCCACAGAGCTGCGCGAATGCAACACGACGGCATAGCCATCCGTAGACAGCCGGCGCGCTATTGCTGCTCCAATACCTGAAGTGGATCCTGTAACCGGAGCAACACGTGGAGGTTGACGCATAGGGAGGTCAAGGGAGTTGGAAAGAGATGTAGTTTACATACAGGGAGTCATACCGTATGCCTAGGAGATGGTTGTTGCAGTTGGCGCAGCAGTATGATGCGAATATCCATCAACAGGAGAAAATCATGGCCCGAAAACCCGAGTTACCTGATCCAGACGAAGTCGCGCTGATTCAGTGGTGTACTGAAGTAGAAGAATTATTCGTCGCGGCTGGTGCGTCACGCGAAGAATCCCAACAGCATATCGAAGACGAAGCCGAGTGGTTTACTGACATGTTTTACGAGGGGCTGACCCCAGCGGAAGCCGCGAAGGCTGCCTTGAATCAATAATTCGCGCAGACCTGCTATAGAAGAAGTCCATGAGTTTCAGAAGTTGCTTGATAGTCGGGCGATTAGATTGACGGATGGGTCTTAACTGTCCTCTGCATTTTCTGAGTCCTCATCGATTGCGCGAATGACGCGTGCAGGATTTCCGGCAACTAGCGTGTTCGCCGGAACATCCCGAGTAACGACCGAACCTGCTGCGACAACCGAGCTTTCACCGACCGTCACGCCTCCGATGATCGTGACTCCGGCGGCGATCCACACATTTTCTGTATTGTGATGGGCTTGGCGATCACGCAGGCTTGGCGCTGAGCAGGGTCAAGGGGATGACTCGAAGTGATGAGACTCACATTCGGCCCGATCATTACGTCATCCGCAATATCGATTCCGCCAAGGTCGTACATCGTGCAATTCTGATTGATAAAGACATTGAGCCGACGCGAATGCTTTCTCCGCCAGTCGTGTAGAACGGCGGGATCATTGGCGGTCTGGCTCATTGCGGAGTTTCGCTTAGGCATGTCCCGTTGAACTATACCGAAAGCGGCCGATTCAATATGCGCTCATATTGAAAAAGATCCTCTGCCGAGAAACAACAGAAGATCACCTCTTGAACAGACGAGTCCGCCGACAAGCTCTCGCGCACGCTTTTGACAGCTACCTCCGCTGCTAACTCGATGGGATAGCCGTATATGCCCGTGCTGATGCTTGGGAATGCTATCGAAGCGATTGCCTTTTTGCGCTTAGGCTGGTAGGCATATTCATGCTCCTTGGAGTACGAAACAAATTTTCACTCTACATCGCTGGGCCTTTCAGCTCGATTTGATTGCCATCGGGATCGAAGCAATAGATCGAAAGTCCATCGCCTTCTGCTCCATATCGCATCACGGCTTTGCTCGCGGCAATTCCGCAGGCTTGTAGATGTTCCAGGATGGCAGTTTCATCGAACGGATCGACCCGCAGGCAAAAGTGGTCGAGATTGTGCCCTTCTTTTTCCGGGGCTTTGCCGCCGGTGGCGCCCAAAGGCCCTTGCACATCAACCAGATCGATCATGGACCCGCCGGCACCCAGATGAATCATGGCGTATTTCTCGTTCTTCTTCTTGACGGGACAGCCTAGTACCTTTGTATAGAACTCCACACTACGCGCCAGATCCTGAACTCGAAGCACGACATGGTCCAAATGCTTAATCTGAAATATCGGCATGATTATCCTCCTGGGGTGAGGCAGATTTGGGGCTAGACGTCGGACCGTCAACGTCCACTCATGAATCACAGATTAAGAGCTGTAGCCAGTGTTCGGCAAATTTTGGCGCTCGTTCGGTGAAGCAACGTGCGTGGCGGGGCGCGCTGAAACTGTCTCGTTCTGTCGCATAGGTCCTAAAGGTAACTCCCCATTTTCAACAGTAGGCGGCAGTAGAACGAGTTAACTGGGTTAACTGGCGATTGCCAAGTTTCTGTTTTGGGGTAGTGCCGCCGAACGTCATGTTGGGCGTTTCCGACGACGGAAATCCCTTTGTGAGTTCACATCAACGTTGCCTTGAACATTGGTGCAAGTCGACAAGAGATTATCGAAATGCTGATAAATCTCGCGCCCTATAGCGGCTATGCGACAACCCAGTAGGCGATCCGCATCGCTGCGCAAGAGTTCGCCAAAAGTCCCCCAAGTGTTCACGATGCTCTTAATCCGTAGATCGAGTGTTCGAGCCACTCACAGCCCACCAGAATTTCTGTAGAAATAAAAGGCTCAAATCGTTGGTGATCTAAGCCTTTTTGCTTTTTCGCCGCATTCATCAGCTTCGCCCTCATCGCTGATGGATTGCGGTGGTGTCAACGGGCCTTGGACGGGTATTACTTGGCCGTCTTGCCGAACTCGCCGTAGACTTCGCGCGGGTTTTTCACAAGAATCTGCTCCAGCGTGTCTCGGTCGTCCACGCATTCCGACAGCAGATCGAACAGATCGCCATCGTTGGGCATGAGGCGGCCGTTCATGTTGGGATGAGGCCAGTCAGTGCCCCATAGCAGGCGTTGCGACGCATGAGCTACCAGCGCCCGCGCCATCGGCGTCACCGAGGCGTAGGGGTAGTCTTCATCCGTGCAGCGCATGGGCCCGGAGATCTTGGTCCAGACGCGGCCAGTATCGAGCATTTCCAGCAGTTTGCGGAACGCCGGCTGCCCGGTGCCGCCGGCTGCCGGAATGTGCGCGAAGTGATCCAGCACGATCGAGTTCGGCAGCGCCAGCAGCGCGTCTGCATGTTCCAGCAGGTCAGTGCCATGCGGGTAGAACTGGATGTGCCAGCCGAATTCATGCACCATCGCCGCGATCCGCGGCGACAGCCGCGGTAGCGCGCCGCGGTGGCCGGTGCTGATGAAGCGCGCGCCGCGCACGCCCAGACGGTCGAGCTGCTCGATGTGTTCCATCGTCACGTCTTCAGGCAACAGCGCCACGCCGCGGAAGCGATCCGGGAAGCGCTCCAGCACGTGGATCAGATGGCGGGTGTCGGGCCCATAGCCGCCGCCGCTCACCACGACCGCGCCGGCCAGGCCCAGGGTGTCCTGCAGCGCGATATGGGTTTCGGGCAGAGCATCTTCCGCGCTGTAGCGGCTGTCGGGATGGAACGGGAATTCGCTGGCTGGCCCGAACAGGTGGATGGCGCAATCGATCGATCCGGGCGGCGCGACCAGCTTGGGCTTGCGGGGATGCGGGTCGGGCGGCTGGGTCGGGGGCGGCTGCTTGGCGGGATTCATCAGTACTTCCTTGTCGAGTCGGGTCGAGAGATCAATTTACGGTGATGTTGTCGCGCTTGATCATGTCCTTCCATTGCGTGATTTCACTCGAGATCATCTGGCGGAATTCTGCGGGCGTGTTGGTGATCGGCTCGGCGCCGCCGGCCTGGAAATTCTGGCCAAGCTCGGGGTTCTTCACGGCGTCGGCGATGGCGCGATGCAGCGTGTCGATGATCGGCTTCGGCGTTCCCTTGGGAGCCAGGATGCCCATCCAGAGTATGCCCTGGTAGCCCGGCAGGCCGGATTCAGCGATGGTGGGCACGTCGGGCATCAGCGGCGAACGCTGCAGGCTTGCCAGGGCCAGCGGCTTTAGGCGCCCCGAAGGGATGTGCGGCTGCGACGTGGTGATGGTGTCCATTTTGATCGCGACCTGGCCGCTCAGCAGATCGTTCATCGCCGGGGCGGCGCCCTTGTACGGCACATGCGTGACCTTGAGGCCGAGCTCGAGCAGCAGCAGTTCCATCGTCACGTGCGGCAGCGTGCCGTTGCCCGCCGAGCCGTAATTGAGCTGGCCCGGATGGCTGCGCGCGTAGTCGATGAATCCCTTGAGGTCAGAGAAGGGCTGCTGGCCGTTGGCCACCAGCAGTTCCGGGATCTGGGCGACGAGGGAGACCGGTTCAAAATCGCGTTCCGTATCGAACGGCAGCTTGGACTGGATCACCGGGTTGATGGTGTGGTTGGGTGTTGCGAACAGCAAGGTGTAGCCGTCGGGCGCCGCGCGCGCCACGCGCTGGCTGGCGATGACGCCGCCCGCGCCGCCGATGTTCTCGATGATCACGGGCGTCTTGAGCCGCTTGCTGATTTCGGCGCTGGCCAGACGCGCGGTGGCGTCGACGGTGCCGCCCGCGGGAAAGGGCACGATCAGCGTGATGGGATGATCGGGATAGCTGGCTGCGCTGGTCAGGGCCGGCGCGGCGGCGAGGACCAAGGCGCCGAGCACGAGGCTGCGGCGGTGCGGCGCGGATTGTGTTGACATGACGGCCTCTCTTTTTCGGGTGAATGCTCACTCGGCAACGATCTGCCCAGGCAGGATTTGGTCGTTACGTCCAGCCGGGGCGTTTTCTTAGACGTGCATTCAGGCCCGTGGCGAGAAATACAGCTTCAGCGCGTTTTCCCCGAACACTCGCCGACGATCCGCCTCGTTCGGGATCGTGTCGTTCAGCCACTGGATGGCTCGGGGATAATCCGTATCTTTCTCGCCGCCCACGAACGGCAGGTCACTCGCCCATACCATCTTGTCGTACCCCACGCGGCGGCACAATTCTTGCGCGCAAGCGCGGGCATTCTCGCCCAGACGGTAGGCACCGGAGAGTTTGACCCAAGTGCGGCCCTTTTCCACTGAGCTCACCATGGCCTTGAAGCCATCGCCTTCGATGCCAGTCACGGGATCGGGACGGCCAATGTGGTCGATCACGATCTTCACGCCGGAACGTTCCAGATAAGGCAGCACCAGCGGCAGGCGCGGGCCGTCGATGTGGACGTGCACGTGCCAGTCCAAGTCGACCAGGCGGCGCAGGAACTTGCGGTAGTTCCAGCTGTCGAGGTCGGGTAGCTCTTTCATGCTGATGAAAGGCAACCGCACGCCAACCACGCCGTCGCGGTCCATCTCGTCGAGCACGATGCGTTCGACCGAGGGCTCCAGGATCACCGTGCCGCGCAGGCGCGAATTGCTGCGCAGCGTATCGATGATGTAGTCGTTGTAGTCGCCCCACGGGCTGGCCGCGGCGATCACGGCGAAGCGCACACCGTTCGTGCCCATGGCGTCCAGCAACTGTTCGCCGGTGAAGCTATAGGTGGGACTGTGGCGCGGGTTGGGGATCAGCGGCATGTCCTGCTTGAACACATGGACGTGCGAATCGATGAGCAGGCAGTGCTCCGGGTGAGGCGTTGATGTCATGAAAAATACCCTGTGATACTTCGTGCTAAGAGGAAGGAGCCTTGTCGCTTTATTGGCGCGGGATGCCCGATTGCTTGATGACGTCGGCCCACAGAGTGACATCGCGATGCATGATGGCGCTCATTTCCTGGGGCGTGCTGATCTGGGCCTCCGTACCCAGGTCCTCGAAGCGCTTGCGCAGGTCGGGCATCTGCAGCACCTCGGTCAACTGGTGGTGGATTGTCTCGATCACTTCGGGCGGCGTGCCGGCCGGGGCATACAGCGCGTTCCAGCCCGTGACTTCATAGGTGGGCAGGCCGCTTTCTTTGACGGTGGGCACATTGGGCAGCCAGGTCGAGCGCTTGGCGCTGGTAGTCGCGATGGGCTGCAGCGTGCCAGCGTCGATAGGCCCTTTGAGCGCGGCATACGACTCGAAGGCTACGTCCACGTCGCCGCGCACCAGGGTCGCCATGACCTCGGCCGTGGTCTTGAAGGGAATGACGGTGGCGTTGTCGAGCTTGGCAGTCGAGTTGAACAGCGCGGCCGACAGGTTCTGCGTGCTGCCGGGATTGATGGTGCCCAGCGTCAGCGGGCGCTTCCGGCCTTCCGCGAGCAGGTCAGCCATGTTGTGTATCTTGCCCTTCGGGTTGGTCAGCAGGATCAGGTCGAAGTAGGCGACAGTGGAGATGGGCGTGAAATCCTTCTCGGGGTCGAAGGGCAGGTTGAACAGCGATTTGCTGATCGCTGTGCCGTTGGCGAAGACGATCAGGGTGTGGCCGTCTTTGGGGGAGGTCCGCACGACGTTGGCCGCGACGATGCCGCCGGCGCCAGGCCGGTTGTCGATGATGACTTTCTCGTTGAAGCGTTCGCCGAGTTTCTGCGCGACCAAGCGCATCGAGATGTCGGCCAGACCGCCTGGGCCGAAGGGCACCACGAGGCGGATGGGCTGGTCGCCAGGGTAGGGGCTGGCAGCCTGGGTGGCTGGTATCAGGGCGCTCGAACTGGCTATGGCCAGCAGGCCGCTGGTCAGGCAACGGATGGCGGCGCGGCGCGGCATTGTAGATTTGCGCATGTCGGTCTCCTCGTTATTTGGCTGCTGCGCAGTCTAAGTAGGCCGACACCTCCGCAGCAAATGAATTGTTTGATCCGATTCATGCGCCGGTTTCATGATGCGCTGCGTCAGCGCAGTTGAGGGATGCTGGCGGCGCCGGCCAGCGCCTGCATGATCCTGTCGCGCAGCATGGCGGCTTCGGGCGCCAGGGTGGCGCCGTGGCGCGTGACAATGGCGAGTCTGCGCGTGATGCCCGGTTCGCCCAAGGGCCGGGCGACCAAGCTGGCCGAGGCTGGTATCGACAGCGCAGGTACCACGGTCAGCCCCAGGCCCTCTTCCACGAAATTCAGGGCCACGGCGGTGTGCTGGGTTTCGTAGATCCAGCGTAAATGCAGCCGCCGTTCGCCCAGTGCATCGTCGATAGTGGTGCTGTTGCCGGCGGGCAGGCTGATGCGGATCAGCGCTTCGTCGCGCAGCTGGTCCCAGCATACGCGGGGCTGGCGCGCCAGCAGATGGCCGGCGGGGCAGGCCAATACGAAAGGCTCTTCGGCGAAGGGCTCGACGGTCAGGGCTGCGTGCACTGGCGCCGCGACGGATACGCCAAAAGCCGCGATACCTGACTCGACAAGTTCTGCGATCTCGTTGATGGAGTTGTCAAAGACCCGGATCGCCAGATGCGGGTGCCGTTCGCCGAAATCTCTCAGAATGGGAGAGAGGTGCTGCGCGGCCAGTGTGGGCAGGCAGGCGAAGGCCAGCCATTGCGGCGCGGCATTGCGGTGCTGGCGCACGGTGTCGTAGGACAGGGCCAGTTCCCGCATGGCGCCGCGCACGCGCGGCAGCAGTGCCTGCCCAGCATCGGTGAGCGTGACGTCCCGCGTGGTGCGCGCCAGCAGCCGAGTTCCGAGGCTGTTTTCCAGCTTGCGGATCCGGTGGCTGATAGCGGTCTGCGATAGGTTCAGGTGCAGGGCGGCTTGCTGGAAACTGCCGTGCTCGGCAATGGCCAGGAACGCCTGCATGCCCAGGAAGTCGATCTGCATTGTGGGGCTACGGTAGCACGAGCCTGGGCCCTTCTGGCGGATCAGAATCCGTAGAGCCGGGCGGGATTGTCCACTAGCACTTTGTGCAGGACGCCGGCGTCGGCATAGCGCGGCAGGAGATCGACGAGCTTGCCGTCGTCGGGCACTTCGCGCACGTTCGGGTGGGGCCAGTCCGTCCCCCAGACGATGCGGTCTTCGGCCACGGCCAGCATGCTCTGCACGAAGGGCACGACATCGCCATAGGGGATCGGGCCTTGCGACAAGATTTCGGAAATGCGTTCCGGCCCGCTGATCTTGAGCCAAGCCTGCTCGTCTTCCAGCACGCGCAGTAATTCCGTCAGGGCAGGTTGCTCGAGACCGTCACGGACCATGGGGCGGCCCATGTGGTCGATTACATAGGGAACGGGCAGGGTGCTTAGAAAAGGATGAAGCTCGGCCAGATGTTCGGCTTGTACATGCAGTTGCACGTGCCAGCCGAGCGGTGCGACGCGGCGGGCCATCGCCAATACTGCTCGCGGGTCGGCGGAATGCCCCAGGTGCGGCATGAAGTTGTAGCGTAGGCCGCGCACGCCCCCGGCATGCAGGGTTTGCAGTTCATTGTCGGTGGCGTCGTCGGCCACTAGCGCCACGCCGCGCGCGCTGTCGGGCCTGCGCGCGATGGCGTCGAGCATGGCGCGATTATCGGTGCCATGCACGGTTGCCTGGACGATGACCACGCGGTCCACGCCTAGGTGGAGGTGCAGGTTTTCCAGTGCCTGAGCGGGCGCCTCGGGCGCATCGTACGGGCGATCAGGGTCGTAGGGGAAGCGGTCGCTCGGGCCGTAGATGTGGACGTGCGTATCGCAGGCATGGCGCGGCAGCGCGTACGTGGGCTTGCTGGGGGAGGACTGAGGAGGGGGGACGGTTCTCATGAAAGGATGGCCGCTTGCTCATTATCGAGAAAAAACGTGAACGGAGTTCGTTGGCAATAGACAGTATTCACGACCGGAGATGACCGGTCGTTGCTTTTGTGCGAGCAGGGCGATCTAATTTATTTATTGGGTCCCCCCATAGTTGGGCGGGATCGGGAGACTGATCAAGGGGCAGGGCGGCGATCGGCGCGGCCAATATCTCCACTTCTCGCAGCAGGGCCAGCGCACCAGGAGAAAGCTGAGCCCCGGTGCGGGTGGTAACGCCGATCTGCCGCGTCAGACCGTCCATCGGCGAGTTCAGCGCGACCAGCTTGCCGGTGCTGAACTCGTGGTGCAACTGGTGTTCTGATAAAACGGTCAGCATGTCGGTGTCCAGGAGCAGGCCACGCAGGAGGGCCAAGTCGGCAGTTTCCACCGAGGGGATGGGAAGAGGGTGGCCGTGGCTTGTGAAAAAGGCGTTTAGTTGCTTGCGCAGCGGCGACCATTCTCGCGATACGACCCAGGGGTAGCGGAGCAGGTCGGTGAAGCCGATCTGCCGTTTCCGCGACAACGGGTGGCCGGCACGCGCGATCAGAACGAGATTTTCCTCGAACAGAACACGGGTCTGCAGCGTGGCATCCTGCAATGGCCGCATGGCGCCCAGGATGAAATCCACATCGGCGCAGAGCAGGTCCGCGCACAGGTCTTCATAAGGGCTTTCCAGCGTGCGTATGCGCACGCGCGGATGGCGGGCAAGGACGTTGGCGATCGCGCGGGGCAGGAGCAGGGTGCGCACCAGCGGCAGGGCGCCGACGGTAATGATGCCTTCGAGGTCGCCCCTCAGGGCGGCAATGTCGGCCCGGATGTGGCGTAGTTCTGCCAGTACGCGTTTGAAGCGGCGCAGCCATGGCGCGCCCGGCGCGGTAGGTACCATGCCGTGTGGCGCGCGCTCAAACAGGCGTCGGCCCAGGCCGGCTTCCAGGCTGGCGATGGCCGCGCTGACGGCGGGCTGCGTGACGCCCAGCAAATGCGCCACTGTGGGCATGTGGTGGATATCGGCCAACATGACGGCCATCATCAGTTTGCGGGTCTGGAACAGGCTGCTCGTCGTTGTCGCGACCCTGCCGAAAGACGGATGCAGCGCCCGTGCCTCGGCCCGGATGGTGTTGAGTTCGTCTTCGATGCGCAGGGCGCGCATGCGTACGGTTTCACCGGCGGCGGTCAGCAGCATGCCGGTGCCCTTGCGTTCGAAGAGCTGGATATCCAGGCTTTCTTCCAGCCGGCCAATGGCCCGCGTGATGGCCGACGAGGCGCGAAACAGCGATTCCGCCGAACGCCGTACGCCGCCGCTGGCGGCGACGTCGCAGAACACCCTGAGGTGGTGGAGGTTGACGAGGGATTCGGCGTCGCCGTATGCCGCATGGTCCGTTTTCATGGACATGGTCGAGGAATGGTCGATAAAAATATTAGAACGAGTTGTGCGGAACTAGGCAACCCGCCCAGGTAACGACGTCCTCATACTGTCAGTCGCCCTCACTAGTATCCATAGCTAGCTATGGTGGAGATTATCTTGAATCGTCGTTCATTTGTTCAAATGGCCCTGGCGCTGCCCGCCGCGTCCCTTCCGGCTTGGGCGCGTGCCGCGGCCTACCCTGGCAGCAAACCCATCCACATGATTGTGCCTTTCGCCGCTGCGGGGAATGTGGACACCATGGCGCGCCTGGTCGGTGCGGCCATGGGGCCCCTGTTGGGTACATCGATCGTGGTGGAGAACCGTGCCGGCGTTGGCGGCGGGATCGGCGCGGGCTACGTGACCCGGTCCAAGCCCGATGGTTACACGCTGTTGGCCAGTTCGAACGGGCCGCTGACGGTGAACCTTTTCTTCCAGAAGAACATGACCTACGATCCGCTCAAGGATCTGATTCCCCTGGGCAAGATCAGCGATGTGGCCCACGTGTTGGCCGTGAACCCATCCCTGCCCGCCAAGACACTGCCTGAGCTCATTAAGCTCTCGCAGCAGCGGCCGATAAACGTGGGCACGTCTGGCGTCGGTAGCGCCACGCATATGACGCTGGTGCGATTCGTTGCCGCGACGGGTGCGAATCTCACGCATGTGCCGTACAAGGGCGGCGGCGCGCTGACGGCAGATCTGGTAGGCGGGACGCTTGATGCGGCCTTTACCGAACTGTCCACGGCCCAGCCCCTGCACAAGTCCGGCATGACCCGCATTATGGCGATAGCCGCGCAGAACAGGTCGCCGCTTGTGCCCGATGTGCCGACCGCCATCGAACAGGGCGTGGCCGATTTCATCGCCACTAGCTATGTCGGTCTACTCGTCCCGGCCGGCACGCCGGAGGAAGTCAGGAATCTGGTACAGCAGGCGCTTGCCAAGAGCCTGGACGACACCAATGTGACCAGCAACATCCGCAACCAGGGTGCCGAAGTGGCGATCCGGGCGGAACGTACGGGGGCCGGTTTCGGCGCTTTCCTACGCGGTGAATTCGACCGTTCCAAGGCCGCTGTGCAGCAGGCTGGCATCGTGCCGGAGTAAGGGGCGGCGCATTCGTCCCTTTAGTCGTTAACGCTTTTTGGAAAAAATCATTATGCAATCATCCATTCATGCCGATGTGAACGCCATTGCGATTATCGGCTTTGGCGAAGTCGGCCCCATTCTGGCCTCGGCCTGGGTTGCCCAGGGACGCACGGTTTCGACCTACGACGTGAAGCTCGACGATCCCGGCGCGCGTGAAGCGATCCTCGTCCGTGCCCAGCGTGCCGGTGCTGTTACGCACGATACTCTGGCGTCAGCGCTGGCCGGCGCGCGCTTGGTGTTCTCCGCGGTAACGGCCAGCCAGGCGCAGGCCGTGGCTGAAGCGGCCGCCGCGCACATGCGGCCGGGGCAGATTTTCATCGACCTCAACTCGGTTTCGCCCAAGGTGAAGCAGCACAACAGCACGAGCATCGAGCGCAGCGGGGCCGACTACGTCGAATCGGCGGTCATGGCGCCCGTTCCGCCCCAGGGGGCACGCGTGCCCATGCTCTTGGGTGGCCGCCTCGCACGGCAGGTATCAGAGGAATTGAACGGGCTCGGCATGAAGACCGAGGCNGTGGCCGATAGCATCGGCCTGGCTTCGGCGATCAAGCTGTGCCGCAGCATCATGATCAAGGGAATGGAGTCCATGTGCGTGCAGTGCATGCTGGCCGCTCGCTATTTCGGCGCGGATGCCCGTGTGTTGACCTCGCTCGCGGCCAGTTTCCCGAGCGTGGGCTGGGACACTGGCTACGAAGCTTATCTGATCGGCCGGGTGGTCGAGCATGGCCAGCGGCGTTCTGAGGAAATGCGGGAAGCGGCCGCCATGCTCGGCGAAATCGGAGTGGACGCCAGTCTGGCCACGGCTATTGCCGATGTGCAGGAAAGCGTGGCGCGCACCGGTGTCGCCTTGCGCTCCCACCTGAGCGAGAAGGGCGCCCTGCCGGATTGGCGCGAAAGCCTGCTGCCCGAACTTAAAGCACCGAACCTCACCTTGCCGGACCAAGCATGATTATCGACATCCACGGCCACTACACTACCGCACCCAAGGCGCTGGAAGACTGGCGCAACCGCCAGATCGCCGGCATCAAGGATCCGTCCGTCATGCCCAAGCCGTCCGAGCTGAAGATCAGTGACGACGAGCTGCGCGAATCGATCGAGACCAACCAACTGCGCCTGATGCGCGAGCGTGGCCTCGACTTGACCATCTTTAGTCCCCGTGCCAGCTTCATGGCGCATCACGTCGGCGATTTTCAGGTATCGAGCACGTGGGCAGCCCTCTGCAACGAGTTGTGCTATCGCGTCAGCCAGTTGTTTCCCGACCACTTCACCCCTGCGGCCATGCTGCCGCAGAGCCCTGGCGTCGACGTCTCGACCTGCATCCCCGAGTTGGTCAAGTGCGTCGAACAGCACGGTAACGTCGCGATCAACCTGAATCCCGATCCTTCGGGCGGTCACTGGACCTCGCCTGCACTGTCTGATCGCTATTGGTACCCGATCTACGAAAAGATGGTCGAGTACGACATCCCCGCGATGGTTCACGTGAGCACCAGTTGTAACGCCTGCTTCCACACCACCGGCGCGCACTACTTGAACGCTGACACGACCGCGTTCATGCAGTGCCTGACCTCCGACCTGTTCCACGATTTCCCGACCCTGCGCTTCGTGATCCCGCACGGCGGCGGGGCGGTTCCCTACCACTGGGGGCGTTTTCGTGGCCTGGCGCAAGAAATGAAGAAGCCGGTACTGGAAGAGCATCTGCTGAACAACATCTTCTTTGATACCTGCGTCTACCACCAACCTGGGATCGACTTGTTGACCAACGTGATTCCGGTCGACAACATCCTGTTTGCCAGCGAGATGATCGGCGCCGTGCGGGGTATTGATCCGCGCACGAACCACTACTACGACGACACCAAGCGCTACATCGAAGCCGCCAGCGTGACACCGGAGCAACGCTACAAGATCTATGAAGGCAACGCCCGTCGCGTGTACCCTCGCCTGGACGCGGCGCTCAAGCAAAAAGGGCAGTGACTATGTATGAAATCGGAGTGGTATATCGCAACATCGTGCGCGCTAACGGCGATGTCGCGACCAAGCTCGGCCAGCTCGGCAGCGCTACCGTACACGAGGCGATGGGTCGCGTCGGCCTGATGAAACCCTATATGCGGCCCATCTATCCCGGCACGCAAGTGGGCGGGACCGCCGTTACCGTGTTGCTGCAGCCCGGCGACAACTGGATGATGCACGTCGTCGCCGAGCAGATCCAGCCAGGCGACCTCGTCGTCGCAGCGGTGACCGCCGATTGCACCGATGGCTATTTCGGCGACCTGCTCGCTACCAGCTTCAAAGCGCGCGGCGCGCGCGGGCTTATTATCGACGCGGGTGTGCGCGACATCAGCGTGCTTCAGGGCATGCCGTTTCCGGTGTGGAGCAAGGCAGTCTCGTCCAGGGGCACGGTCAAGGCCACGCTCGGCTCGGTGAACATTCCGGTCGTGTGTGCGGGCGCCATCGTCAACCCGGGTGACGTGGTCGTGGCTGACGATGACGGCGTCGTCATCGTGCCGGCCGGTATCGCTACGCAGACGCTCGAGAAGGCCCAGGCCCGCGAAGCGAACGAGGCGGACAAGCGCGCCAAGCTCGCCTCCGGTGTGCTCGGCCTTGATATGTACAACATGCGAGGCTCTCTGGAAACCGCGGGGCTGCGCTATGTCGACTGAACGCCAGGCCCTGAAGGGCATAGCGTCCATGGTTACTCGCTCGCTGCTGGCGCGGCTGACCGAGCAGTACGCGCGCGACATGGGGCAATCCGTCGTGTTCGAATCGGTCGGCGGCGNCGACGCCGCCAAGCGCGTGCGCGACGGCGAACCGTTCGACCTTGTTTTGCTGGCCGCTGACGTGATGGAGCGCCTGGCGTCCGAAGGGAAAGTCGATCGCGGCACGCTGGTCGGCGTGGTGGACTCGTCAATGGCGGCGGCGGTGAAAACCGGCGCGCTAGTGCCCGACGTCGGCAGCGAGGAATCGATCCGCAACGCGGTGCGCAACGCCGGTGCGATCGGCTACTCGACCGGACCGAGTGGCGGACATATTCTGCGCCAGCTCGAGAAATGGGGCATCACGCCGGACGGTGGCGAGGGCGTGCCGCGCCTGGTGCAGGCGCGCCCTGGCATTCCTGTCGGGTCTCTCGTCGCGTCCGGCGAAGTCGATCTCGGTTTTCAGCAGTTGAGTGAATTGCTGAACGTCGAGGGCATTACCCTGCTCGGCCCACTGCACGAATCGATCCAGCTGACCACCACGTTCTCGGCGGCCCTGGCTTCGCCCGTGCGCGACCGGCAGGCCGCGCAAGCCTTTCTGGCTTATCTCACATCGCCTGCAGTTGAGGCGGCCAAAGTGGCGAACGGGATGACGGGAGTCCGAGCCAGGTGGTAGAAAATCCGAATGGCCGATAAAGTGCGGCGGCCATAGACCGGAGGCACTGCCGTGATTGAGTTCGAGGCCAGGACCATTCCCGGATACAGCAGGCTGAGTGGGCCCAGAATCTGCTTAGCCGCCTCAACCTTGAACTCTTGCGTGTACCCTTGCTGCTCATATCCCCCTTTCTGGGTACCTAAACTCTAGGCTGCGAAGTCTCTAGGAAGCCTTGGTCGATTCATAGATCATCTCCATCAACCTCAGTGGCGCTTCCGTTGGGATGTCCACACCAAAAAGCAGCGTGAGGATAGGTACGATGAAGATGCCACTCGCCATGCCAAGCACTCCGCCAAGCGCACTTGCACCGAAAGCGGCCACGAATAGCCATAGGATTTCCATCTCGGTTGGACTCTGGGTCACGATCGGTCGCGTGGACGGCGGGCCAAGCGCGTGACGAGACTGATGAGATCGCCGCGATAGTGGAGCTTTTCGTAATCGATGGGCCGCTGTCCTTCGGTGAAGGACACGCGCTCGATTAAAAAGACGGCACTGCCGGAATCGATGGCGAGAGCCTGCGCTACCGCCGGAGTGTCTGGACGATTTCATTGGCGAGGACAACCCGGTACGCGTTGTCGACATCTTCGTCGATGAGATTGACCTACAGTCGCTTGGCTTCAAGGGTGTCGATCCTGCGGCGACGGGGCGCCCCGCCTATCACCCCGCCGTTCTGCTAAAGCTCTACATCTACGGGTACCTCACCCGTATCCAGTCCAGCCGTCGGCTTGAGCGAGAAGCACAACGCAATGTGGAGCTGATGTGGCTCACGGGCCGATTGGCGCCAGACTTCAAAACCATTGCTGATTTCCGTCGCAACAACGGCCCTGGCATCCGCAATGTCTGTAAGCGCTTCGTCGCCATGTGCCGCCAGTTAAAGATATTCTCGCAAGCCATCGTTGCCATCGACGGCAGCAAATCAAGTGCTTGTCCTCAATGCCTCATCAAACACCAGTGCACGACTAGCAGCTATCGACGTATCCGCCGCTGGGAACATGAAGAGGTGCTTCCTGACGCGTACGCTCGAGCATGTGAGTGCCGAAATGAGCTTGCATGTGCTCGCCTACAACCTGAAGCGGTTGATGAGCATGTTGGGCATCGCTGGAACGATGAAAGCGATCAAGTCGGCAAGGGCTTAAGCCCATTTATGCGCTGTTGAAGCTCGCGAAATAGGCCAAAGCCTCACTTATAAGGCCGCTCAACAAATAAGTAAGCTGGATCGCGGCGTATGACCAACGGCACGTTCACTGCCGAATGCTGCACACGCTCAGACTTCCAATACGTTTCCACACAGCCTCGGCCGCAACTAGTCGTTGATGCCAGCACTGAGCGGTGACTGCGCCTATCGAACGAAGCTCAAGGCGTCACAGTGAAAGTCATGATCAAGAGACGCCAAGCCACATTCTAGACGGGTCGAGCGCGGCAAGCCGAGTGGCCGCGCAGCGTTTCCACGCCCCTTATCGTTTCAACATTCAGCGGCCACGACTGCACACTTCCTGCCGGCGCTCACCCAAGCAATAGCGGCCAGGCCAAGAGCGATCAGCGAGAGTATTGCACCCGCCCAGTTCGGAGAAGCAAATCCAAATCCAGCCGCAATCGTCGCTCCGCCGGCCCAGGCACCGATAGCATTTCCGAGATTGAACATGCCGATGTTCACGGACGCCGCCATAGTAGGCGCGCCAGCGCTGTTGGCTCGGTCCATGACTAGCTTTTGAATCGGAGAGACCGTTGCGAACCCAAATGCAGCCATGAGGAAGACAGAGATAGAAGCGACGGCACCACTACTTACACCGATCCAAAAAACAAGTAGCACTACGGCCTGCCCGGCGAGGGTTACGAACAGCGTTCCAAACAGGGAGCGGTCCGCAAAGCGCCCACCGATCCAGTTGCCTACAACCAAGCCCAAACCGAAAAGGACCATCAAGCGAGCCACGCCTGCATCTGAAAAACCCGCTTCCTCGATCATCATCGGGGCGATGTAGGTGATGGAGGTAAAAAAAGCTGCGGGGCCGAATACGGTGATTCCCATGGCCAACAGCACCTGGGGGTCCATGAAAGCCCGCAGCTCCGTTCTCAGTGCTATCGCCTTTCCCGCCTTAATCCGGGGAACAAGCAGCGCCACGCTGATAGCGGTAATAAGACCGATCGCAGCGATCAGCCAGAAAACCAGTCGCCAATCATAGGCCTGTGCTAACCATGTGCCGGCGGGCACTCCGAACAAATTCGCCATCGTCAGGCCCGAAAACATGAAGGCGATCGCGCTCGCCTGGCGGTCCTTTGCGACCAGCGATGCAGCGATGATGGACCCGATTCCGAAGAATGTGCCGTGGTTGAAGGCGGTGAGGATGCGGCCGGCCAACGCGATAGGCAGGGTGGGAGCGAGCGCGGTAAGAGCATTGCCCAATGTAAAGACGATAGCTAAACCGAGCAGCATTTTCTTTCTGGGGACTTTTGCGCCCAACACGGTCAAGATGGGTGCGCCGACAAAGACGCCCAGAGCGTATGTGGTTGCCATGAGGCCTGCCGTTGGAATCTCGACACCGAAATCCTGGGCAATCTGGGGAAGTATGCCGGCGATGACAAATTCGGTGAGGCCAATTCCGAACGCGCCTATCGCCAGCGCAAACAGTGCTACTGGCATAAATCAATTTCCTTTCTGCAATATGTCATCCGAACAGTGTTCGTTTATATTAATTTTATGGGATACAAAATTCGGACGTAAATCGAAATGACACAACAGCAGAAAGAAACAGACGCAGTTCGGCAAATTCGGCATAAGCCCGCAGAACTGGACGCGATCGACCGAAAAATTTTAGGTGCACTCGCCCAGGATGCGTCGCAAAGCTATGCCGAGCTCAGCGAAATCGTTCACCTCTCTAAACCCGCGGTACATGATCGAGTCAAAAGACTCAAGCGGGAAGGAGTGATCAAGGGCACCGTGGCTATCCTGGACGGTTGCAAACTCGGCAGGACGCTTCTGACGTTTCTCGTAGTGGACACGAGCAGCTACAACGCAACGCGCCAATTGCTGGCACTGGCTGGACGGCCTGAAATCGAGGAACTTCACACGGTGGCGGGCGACGGTTGCCTGATGATCAAGGTGCGCGCGGATGACACCGAATCGCTAGAGACCTTGTTGATGGAAATTCAAAGCCTGGAGGGAGTCCGTTCAGTTCGCAGCTACATTGCTCTTTCCACGTTTTTGGAGCGTGGGCCTTCGCCAGGGTGAGCCGTCAGGGTATCTATCGATGCTGCGATGGCAGTCGCCTGAGTTAGCGCGTCAGTTGGGACGGACGTCTTTCGCCTGCGGACCAGACGAATCCATGTTGATTGCTCAGGCCCCAAAGCGCGCAGCCGGCGAGAGCGTAAACGATTCGCGCATGTCACGCACTTCATCAATGGGCGTTCGCCCAAACAGGCGTTTGAATTCGCGACTGAACTGGGACGCGCTCTCGTACCCGACGCGCCCCGCTGCCGCTGCTGCAGTCACGCCATCGCGGATCATCATTAGGCGCGCCTGATGCAGACGGGTTGATTTGATGTACTGGATCGGCGATGTCTGCGTCACCGTGCGAAAGTTCGCGTGAAATGCGGGCACGCTCATGCCGGCTTCTTCGGCGAGACGGGTGACGTTAAGCGGCTTTGCATAATCGGTATGAATTCTATTGAGCGCTCGCGCCACGCGCCCGAATCGGCCGTGATGCGCGAGCGCCGCTCGCATGGCGGGGCCTTGCTCACCTGTGAGAACCCGATAGCAGATCTCTCGCACGATGCTTGAGCCCAGGATCTGCGCGTCCAGAGGTTTCGTCAATGCATCCAGCAACCGTAGTGTTGTATGTGCGAGGTCGCCTTCCAATCGGGTGGAGGTGATGCCTATCGGTGATGCATCGGAGTGGTGTTCGGCGGCAGCGATCTGTGTAATCAGGTCGCTGAGTTCCAGCAGGTCCAGACGGATGGATACCGCAAGCATGGGTTCCTCTGGCGAGGCCTGCGTTTCCGTGGAAAACGGCAACGGCACGGACAGCACGAGGTAGTGCTGTGCATCGTAGGTATACACCGCATCGCCCAGGAATCCCAGTTTGCGGCCCTGGCAAACAATCACGATGCTCGGTTCATACAGCACGGGCGTGCGCCCGAGCGGGCGATCCGACCGCATCAGCCGCACGCTGTCCAGCGCCGACTGTGTGTACCCCTCGTTGGGCGCGAGTTGCTCCAGCAGACGGATCATTTTGGTCGAAGCGGGATTGCGGAGGTTAGGCACCGTTCTTTCCTGTTGTCACGACGGGGATCATTCTAGCGTCGCTATTTCGCGCACGTTACCCAGGTAATAGGAATAGGCAATGATGGCATCGGTCCATGTATTCGCCTGAGCGGCGGATTTTTCTACCATTCTTTCATCGGCCAATGAATGAATATTGCTTCATGGCAGTTCTGAAATTGGTCCGCTGCCCAAGGACATCGATGTCGCTGCCCTCGCACGGGGTCTACATCGCTGCTATCTCACTTATTTATCACAACATATCCCAATCAGGACCCATCATCATGAAATCTACATCCCGTATCTGGTTCGTCACCGGTGCATCGAAAGGCGTCGGCCAAAAGCTCGTCAAACGTTTGCTTGAACAAGGTCATCGTGTGGCCGCAACATCGCGCACCGCAACAGCATTGACGAAAGTGTTCGGGCAACCATCCGAAAATTTCCTGCCGCTCGAAGTAGACTTGACCGATGATAGAAGCGTCGAACAGGCGATCATGCAGGCCATGCGAATGTTCGGCGGCATCGATGTGGTCGTCAACAACGCGGGTTATGCGCAACAAGGCACGATCGAGGCACTATCCGACGAAGAGCTACGTCAGAACTTTGAGGTCAATTTCTTCGCGCCGGTGATCGTAGTTCGTCATGCTCTGGCACATCTGCGCGCACAACGCAGCGGGCACATCATCAATATCGCATCCATCGTGGGTTACCAGGGCGGCTATCCGGGCTGGGGTAGCTACGTAGCGAGCAAGTTCGCGCTCGCCGGGTTGACGGAGTCGCTGGCCGCGGAGGTCGCGGAACTAGGCATCCACGCCACGGTGGTGTATCCAGGCCCTGTCCGTACCGATTTTCTGTCCAGTGGCGCCCTGGCCGTGGCCAAGCACCAGATCGACGATTACGCCGAAGCGAAGGCTTCGCTTGACCTGCATCTGGACACGCTGCACGGCCATCAGGCCGGAGATCCGGACAAGCTCGCCTTGCTGATTATCCAGGCGGCCAGCGTCGAGACGCCGCCACTGCATTTGTTTGCCGGGAAAATCGCCAATGAACTGGCTGTAGCCAAGTCCTCGGCTGTCGAGAAAGACTTGAACGCGTGGAAGGGCTCGTCGAAAGCCACCGATTTCGTGGAGTGATAGAAGAGCTCAAATGGCCCGGCATGATCTCCGGGCTCTTTCTTCAGAGGTGCATGAACGTTTTAACGACTGCTAGCCAAACGAATCCCCAACCCCACAAGCGCCGCGCCCATCACTGCATCGACCACGCGGCTCACACGTGCATAGACCGACCGAACACGTCCCACGGAAAAGAATGCAGCGAGTAACCCCAGCCACCCAGCCGTTATCAACCCCACCAAGGCAACCACGCTGACATACACCCACGTGGGTGCTCCGACCGGCAGTACGGTCACGAACAGGGTGGCAAAGAAAGTCGCCGTCTTTGGATTCGTGATGCCGACCATGAAGCCCTGGCGCCAGGCTTGCAATGCCCCGATTCGCGGCACATCGTCTACCCGTGGCGTACCGTTCCTGGCTTTGAACGAGGCCATCAGCATCCGAGTGCCGAGATAGATCAAGTAAGCCGCTCCGACCAAGCGGATGGCTTCATACAACCAGAACAGCTCCTTGATAAGCAATCCAAACCCCAGGATGGCCAAGGTCGCCCACACGACTACCGCGCACGCGATCCCCAGGCCAACGAACACGCCTGATCGCCGGTCATTCAAGGCATTCGACGTGACGGCGACGAAGTCCGGCCCAGGGCTGATGCAGGCCAGGAGAACGATGCCGGACAGCGTGAGCAATTGAGATAGATATTCCATGAATCCAACTCGAGAGGTGATTGATTAGAACTCGGCGATGCGCCACTTGGCGTATATGGAACCTTACCATTGCTGTAGCGTTGCCCGCCTGAGACTTTTGCCAAGCGGCTTTGCCGGCGTCATCTTTACTCACGTGCTGGAATTGGTTACTGCCAGATGATGATCTGGTTGGTCAATCACTTCTTGGCAGTGCGGGTAGTCGAACGGTTCACAACGGCAGCCCATTTCTCCAATTCGTTGGATATCACTTTGTCAGTCTCAGCCGGCGACGTGGGCGTTGCTTTCGCACCTAGCTTGGCAGCGCCGTCGCGCAGTTGAGGCAGTGCACCGGCTTTCTGCATGGCCATCGACATTTTTTCGATGGCTTGGGGCGGCGTACCTGTCGGCGCCAGCAAGGCATAGGTCGTCGCCACTGCATAGCCCTGGACGCCTTGTTTGGCGAGCGTTTTGACGTCGGGCAGGGCGGGGGCGCGCTCGGCGGTGGTGACGCCGAGAATACGGATCTTGCCGCTGGCCAATTGGGGCATTAGCGCAGGCAGCGTGTCGATCACCATATCGATCTGCCCGCCGAGCAAGTCGGTGACGGCCGGACCGCTGCCGCGATAGGGAACGTGCAGGATGTCAGTGCCGGTGATTTGTTTGAATAATTCACCGGCCATGTGCTGCGAGCTGCCGTTACCGGCCGAGCCCATCGACAGTTTGCCGGGGCGCGATTTAACCAGGGCGATCAGTTCCTGTACGGAGGTGGCCGGCACGGTGGTGTTCACTGCCAGCGCCATCGGCATGGTGATGGCAACAGAGACCCCCTTGAAATCCTTTACGAAGCTGTAGTTCTGTTTGTCGAGCAGCGAAGCGTTGATCGCGAGGCTGCCCAGCGCGCCCATGAGCACGGTGTAGCCATCGGGTGTGGCGCGCGCGACGGCCTCGGCGCCTACCTCACCACCCGCACCGGCTTTGTTTTCTACGACGACGGTTTGTTTGAGGAAATCGCCCATGTGTTGTGCGTAAAGGCGGGCTGCGACATCGGTGGCGCCGCCGGGTGGATAGGGGACGATCATTCGAATAGGGCGGTCGGGCCAATCAGCGGCGTGGGCGACGGCCATCAGCGGGCCGCTGATGGCGGCGGCGAGAAATAGCAATAGGGTCTTGTACATGGTGGTTTGTCTCCGATGTGTTTCTTATGGCGCAAAGTTATGTGCCTTTCTGTATTTCCCAAAATATAGGATATGAATCCCAAATTTGGCTTAACAAGAATCGCATGTGGTGCTATTCTGGTCAAGTATTGATCGACTACCCCAGGTTTTTTATGGGATTCGATGTATGAAAATCAGGATTTGAAAAACAAAGAGGCAACATGGATCACAAGCAAGCATTGGCCGGTGTGCGAGTCATCGAGGTGTGCAACGTGGCTGCAGGACCGTTCTGCGGCATGCTGCTCGCGGATATGGGGGCCGATGTCATCAAAATTGAACATCCGGAAGGCGGCGACACCCTCAGGTCGTGGCCGCCTCTCAGTGATGGATATAGCGAGAATTTCGCTTCTTTGAATCGCAATAAACGTTCGGTCACCCTGAATCTCAAGGACGCAGGTGATGCCGAGCTCGCACGCCGCTTGATCGACGATGCGGATGTGCTGCTGGAAAACAATCGTCCGGGCGTGATGGAGCGCCTGGGTCTGGGGTACGAAGCCCTGGCAGCTCGTAACCCGCGTCTCATCTATTGCTCGATCTCTGCCTATGGCCAGACCGGGCCGCGTTCGCAAGAGGGGGGCTTTGACCTCACCATCCAGGCCATGAGCGGCATCATGAGCGTGACAGGCGAGCAGGGTGGTGCGCCCGTGAAATGCGGCGTGCCGCTGGCGGATTTCACCGCCGGCCTGTATGCGGCGACCTCTATCTCGGCTGCGCTGCGCGTGGCAGAAAATACAGGAAAGGGCACGCATCTGGACGTCGCCATGCTGGGCGTTACGCTCGGCATTGCCGCGTTGCAGACCTCGGAATATTTCGGCAGCGGTAAAGACCCGCAGAAACTCGGCTCCGCGCATCCGCGCAATGCGCCATATCAGGCGTTTCGCTGCCGCGACGGATATTTTGGGATGGCTGCGGGCAACAATGCGCTGTGGCGATCGGTGTGCGAGATCATCGGTCATCCTGAACTCGTCGAGGATCCGCGTTACGCCAGCACTACGCTGCGCGCACGCAACCAGAACGAGCTGCGCGAATTCCTCGAGGCTCTGTTCGTGCAGGACGACGGCGCCAATTGGTTGCAGAAATTCCGCGCGCGTGGCGTGCCGTGCGCGCCGATCAACAGCTACTCAGAGGTGTTGACCGATCCTCAGGTCGAGCACATGGAATGGGTGCGTCCGCTGGAATTGCCCAATGGCGTGCAGACCAAGACATTCGGCGCGCCGGTGCGTATCGGTGGCGCCAGCGCGCCTATCCGCATGCGTCCACCCAGCCTGGGAGAACACACCGAGGAAATTCTGGGTACGCTGCGTAATGCGGACAAGGTATCACCATGAGCGCACTCGTCGATGTGAAATATCAGGATGGCCTGTGCCGCATCACGCTGCAACGACCTGAAAAGATGAACGCGTTGTCGGCCGAGCTGGTGGAGGGGCTCATTGCGGCGGTCGACGACGCACATGCTCAGCACAGCGAGGCCATCGTGTTTCAGGGCAGTGGGAAGAATTTCAGCGCGGGTTTCGATTTTGGCGGCTACGAGGAACAGAGCGACGGCGATTTGTTGCTGCGGTTCGTGCGCCTGGAACAGCTGCTGCAGAAAGTAGCGGCATCGCCCGCGCTCACTCTGGCGCTGGCTCATGGCAGAAATTTCGGTGCTGGCGTGGATCTCTTCGGTGCGTGCCGATTGCGCGTGGCGACACCGGATGCGAGTTTTCGTATGCCTGGACTGAAGTTCGGCCTGGTGCTGGGCACGCGCCGCTTTGCGGCCGTGGTAGGTGCGCAGACCGCGCATGACGTGCTGATTCACACTCGTACCTTTAATGCCGAGGCCGCGCTGCAAATGGGATTTGCCACGTCGCTCGCCGCGGCGGGCGAGTGGGAGGCAGTAGCGGCTGCTGCGCATGTCAGTGCACGTGAGCTGAGTGCCAGCGCTCGCCAACAGCTGCACGCTGTGCTGGGTGGCAGCGAGAGCGACGCTGATCTCGCCAGTCTGGTGCGCTCGGCCGCTGCGCCGGGGCTAAAGAGCCGTATACACGCCTACTTGAATCCATAGGCAGACGTTTGCCGCCTATGCTGCCGGCGAGCAGCGGGGCTTATCTGGAGTGAGACAAATGACATCAGGCTTTAACCAATCCGGTAAACAGATGGCGTTGACCGAACTGGCCGCCAAGATTTCCGACGGCTCGTCGGTGGCGCTGGGAGGCAGCTTTCTGCATCGCGGTCCATTTGCGTTCGTGCGCGAGCTGATCCGGCAGCAGCGCCGCGATCTGGAGATCATCAAACAATCCCCGGGGTATGACATCGATATTCTGTGCCGCGCGGGCGTTGCCTCGCGGGCGCGCGCGGGTATTGTCGCGATGGAAGGCAACTTTGGCCTCGCGCCGTGGTATCGCAAGGCGATCGAACGCGATGAGCTCAAACTCGAAGAGCATGCGTGCGCCAGCTTGACTGCGGGTTTGCGTGCGGCCGCTTTTGGTGTGCCGTTTATGCCTTGCGGCGGATTGCACGGCAGCGATCTTCCTGCGTTGAACAATTGGACATTACTGGACGACCCATACGGCAGTGGCGCCAGCACCTATCTGATTCCCGCCGTGAAACCGGATTTCGCGGTGTTGCAGGTATCTGAAATCGACCGGCTCGGTAATGCACGTGTATACGGCACAGCGCACTGGGATCGCATCATGTCGCGTGCAGCCCGCACTGTACTGGTGGTAGCTGAGAGACTCGTGGAAACCGCCGTGTTCGAAGATCAGCCAGAGGCGACGCTGCTGCCGTATTTCATGGTGGAGGCATTTACCGTGCTGCCCGGCAGTGCATGGCCCGGCTCTTGCACGCCGTATTACGACATCGACTATCCCGCGGTCGAGCGCTACATGAATAAGGAAGGTTCGTTAGAGGCCCACATGGCCGAAGCGCCCGAGCTCAAGGAGACCCTGCATGTCTGAAGCATTTTCCCCGTTCGAACACGTGGTGCTAGGCCTGGCGCGATTCATCCGGCCTAATGAAATCACCTTCAGCGGTGTGAACTCCACGCCGCCGATGCTGGCCTGCCTGTTGGCCAAGCGCGCCTACGATTTCGATTTCATTTACATCAACGTGGCGGGCGGAGTGGATCCGCGGCCCGAGTCGATTCCGATCTCGAGTTCAGATCCGCAGCTCGCGGCACATACCGCATCGATTTTTTCTAACGAAGATTTCTACGATCTATGTACGCGTGGAAAAATGGATCTCACCTTTCTTGGGGCGGCGCAGATCGATGGCGAAGGGTGCGCCAATAACTCTTGCATTGGCGATTGGCATCAGCCCAAGGTACGTCTGCCCGGTGGTGGTGGCGGTGCAGTCATGCTGCCGACTGCCCGTAGAGCCTGCACATGGCGTACCGAGCATTCCACTCGTACCTTTGTGCAGAAGCTCGACTTTCGTACTTCGTGGGGAGGCTTTCACGGCGTGGCTACGCCGATTGCCATCTTTATCAAGCGAGACGGCAGATTGGCTTTGCAGTCCTGGCATCCGGATTCCAGCCTTGAGGAAGTGCGCGAGCGCACGGCTTTTGATTTCGACGCGACGGGCGCCGAGCCTACGCCGTTCCCGACAACTGCAGAGCGCGCCGCGTTGGCAGCGCTCGATCCAGACGGCACATTTGAACGCGATGCCAATGTGAAGTTGCGCTGAGACGAGCGAGGAGACCATGATGAATGCGATCTCGAGCCTGCCGCAGGTCTGGCAGTCGGTGTGGCGTGCGCCGGCATTCCAAGACCAGCTTGCGTTGGTTACCGAACTGCGCAGTTGGACTTATCCGCAACTGGATCACGATGTGCGTGCGCTCGCTGGGGGCCTTCGGCGTGCTGGTGTACAGCCGGGAGACTACGTTGCGCTGGCATTGGAGCGCGGCCCCGCGCAAGTGCTGATGTTGCTGGGTTGCATTGCCGCTGGTGCGTGCCCCTGCCCATTGGAGCCGCGTATAGCCGCTGAGGAAACCGCGCGCCGAGTGCAGGCCGTGGGATTGCGCTGGATCGTGCACGATGATGAGAATGCGGCTTGTGCAGCGGCGTCCGACCTACTGGAAGGGCATGTGCTGGCGTTTGAGGATTTGCAGGGCGCCACTGCGTTCTGGGCAGAAAATCCCGAACCGGACCAGGCTGCGCTGTTGTTGTTCACTTCTGGCAGTACCGGCAAACCCAAGGGCGTGTTGCTGGCGCATCGCGGGCTGGCGCTCAATGCCCACGGTGTCATCGCTCACACGGCGCTGACACCGGCAGACGTATTGCTGCATCTGATGCCGCTGCACCATACCAATGCCATCAACAATCAAGTCTTTGCGCCGCTGGCCTGCGGTGCGACGATTGCGCTGGCCGAGCGGTTTCGCGCCGAGGCCTTGCCCCATGTGCTGTCGCGCTTCCGGCCGACTATTCTCACCGGCGTGCCCACGATGTATGCACGCATGCTGCAGCAAAAAATCTCGCCAGACTCATTCGCCCGCCTGCGGCTGATGCGCTGCGGTTCGGCGCCGATCACACCGGCCTTGCATCGTGAGATCGAGGCGTTTACGGGCTGCGAACTGGTTGTCTCCTATGGTCTATCCGAAGCGACCTGCACGTCCACGATGAATCCGCCAGGCGCGCGTCGCATCGGAACCGTCGGGACGGTCTTGGCCGGTCAGCAGGTTGCTCTGCTTGATGCCGCTGGTACGCCCGTGCCGCCAGGAGGCGAGGGCGAGATATGCATTGGCGGCGGCGCGCTGATGCTGAGGTATCTGGGCCATGATGGCGATGATCCGGTGCGCGATGGTTGGCTGCATACCGGCGATCTCGGCCGTTTCGATGCCGAGGGTTATCTCACTATCACTGGCCGCATCAAGGAGGTGATCATCCGCGGTGGAGAAAACATCTCGCCAAAATTGATCGAAGACCTGTTGGCATCGCTTCCCGGCATCGCGGCATGTTGCGTCGTAGGCCAGGCTGATGATGATCTCGGAGAAGTGCCGGTGGCAGTGATTGTGGCGGACGCGAGTGTGCCTCTCATCGACGAAGCGGCGCTGCGCGCCACAGTCCAGGAACGGCTCGGGCGTATCTATGTTCCGCAGAACGTGTACCGGTGCGAGGCATTGCCAGAAAATGCAGTGGGCAAGGTTGATCGCAAGGCGGTCGCTAAATGGGTGGAAACACAGCGTCAGGCGGCTGTCATGTTGTGAGGTGCCGATGGACAGCCGACAGGCGCCAGGGGTCTGTCCTTCAGGGAGCTTTGTGTCCGAGGGCCGCTGAAATACCGGCGGCACAGGCTTTGACGTCGGCGGCCAGTTCCTTGGCTCGGCCTAACGACAGCCGGTCCAGCGGTCCTGAAATGCCTATCGCGCCCACGACATCATCCAGGGCATTGAAGATCGCTACCGCAACACCGCCCACGCCGTCTCGCCATTCTCCCCGGTTCAAGGCATAGCCGGCGCGCACCGCACGTCGCAGATCCTCTTTCAGTAGCGGCAGCGTGGTGATCGTGGCGCCGGTATGACGGCTGAGCGACTCCGCGTACGCCTCGAGATAGCCTTCGGGCTGATGGGCGAGCAGTGCCTTGCCCGTGGCCACGGCATACGCCGGCGCCCGTCCGCCGATCATCGAATAAGCACGGATCGGCTGGGGGCTGTCGATCTTGTCGATATAGACGACTTCGATGCCATCGAGCACCGAGAGGTGAACGGTTTCACCGGTGTCAGCGGCGAGCTTGCGCATGGCCGGACCCGCAATTCGGCGCAGGTCGAGATTACCGAGTTGCCGCGCAGCCAGTTCAAACAGGCGGATGCCGCCACGGTAGCCGGCGCCTTCGTCACGCTCGATGTAGCCGGCGTGCATCAGCGTCTGCAGCGTCCGGTGCGTGTTGCTGCGGGTCAAGCCTACCCGGGCCGCCAGTTCCTCGATCGTGCGCGACGGGTGCTCCACGTCGGTGACGGCTTCGAGAACGGTCAGGCCTTTGAGTAGCGTCTTGTCCATGCCTATTTCCTGAATATTGGGAAAACCGGGGCATTTTACACATGGAGGTGTACTTCACCGTGGCGGCCAAAGGTCCTCGCGTAAGGAGATATACGGCTTTACGAATCACGCGAGCGTGAAGTCAGGCAACTTGAATGTCTTTTTATTCAGGGCTTCGGTCGGGCCATAAAATCGCATGGCGGGAAGCGGGCGTTTACCTTCGGTTGGAATCCAGTTGTTCTCGAGTCCCGCCGGTGGAGTGGGGCCGACATACAGCGTGGCGCTGCCATCGGCGTTCTTTTTCAGCTGGTCAAGATCATACGAAGACAGCGTCGTACGATTCGATTCACTGTAGATGAAAGCGTTCGTCGCCCGGTCGTATATCGTCAACGCCCAGAATTGTTTGACCGGCATCTGAGCAGGCACTGTCAGCTTGTAGAGCTTGCCTGCCTGCAGCGGTTTTCCATCGGCATCCGCGACGGCCATCAAATATTGCGTGGCGGGATTCTCGCTGAGTTCCTTGGGCATGTATGTGCACCAGAAATACTCCGCGGCGCGTTCGATCAGATCGATTCGATCGTCGTAGACGAACGTGAATTTCTGGTTCTTATCGGCCTGGAGTAACGACGCATAATGCCGATCGGGCCAGTACAGTTTCTCGGCAGGAAAATTGTCGAACCGGTGTTGCATATAAAACCACGCGTCGATTGCGGCCTGGCGCATCGCTTTGCGTGCTGCGTCATCGGGCGTGAAGGGCTTTCCAGCCCGGATGCCCAGCGACGCGACCATTCCCATCATGACCTTGTCGTGTTCCTTGACCGGCTCGACACTCAGAACGGCGTGCATGTCTTCGAAATGCCGCTCGTCGTAAAACGGCAGCGTGGGATATCGTTCCCCGATTGGATTGACAAAGCGCTGTTCAGGCGGGTTCTGCGCTTGCGACAGGTAGTACATACGCAGCTTTCGCGCGTATTTATAGGCGTCCTCGGCAGATTTTCCCGGTGCCGGCACGGATCTGAATGCCAACGATATCCGGAAATTTGGCGACGGGACGTGAATGTACTCTTTTGGAACCGGCTTATCGTAGTCTGGTGCAGTAAATAGAAACTTCGCGCCTTTCCCCTTGTCCAGTCCCGACGGCCCCACATCGGCAATCGTGAACTGCCAAGCATCGACGACCTGCCCGTACACGCTGCCCTCGGGCCCGGCGGCGGGCACGACCAGGACCACCGGGCCTTTGCGCAAGTCGGTGAATGCCGTGATGTACGGCGTCGTGCTATTCGCGGTAATCGCTTCGAGCTTTGGCGTGGCTGGCGCCGAGTACGCAATGATGTCGTTGTCCGTCAATCCCAATCCGTCAAACGCTGCGCGGCGAAAGCTGTAGATCGACACCGAAGGCATGTTCCACAGCACGGCTTCGAACGCGCGTTGATACTTGAGTTGATAGTCGAAATTGGTAATCGAAGGCGCGGCTCCTGCCGGAGGCTGCCCACCCAGAGGTTCGGACTTTTCACCTGCGCCTACGGTCAGGCGAGCCGCAGACGCCGGGTCGGCCGCCCGGACACTCGGCGCAACGACCGCCGCGGAGAGCCCGCCAAGGGCGGCCAAACTCGTACGCGTGAAATCCCTACGTGATATAGACATGCGAAATCCCCTGTCGCGCCGGGAGTCCCGACGATGCATTGCTGTTGCAATTCAAGCGATATATGCCCGGACGAACCCGCCCTTTACTTGGCCCGCATCAAATCCGGGATCATCCACTTGCCGCTCAAGATGTCCTCGTTGGGCTGATACATGCGCAAGATCACGTAGAAGGGCCCATCGGGTGCAGGCAACCAGTTGGCAGCGTTGTCGCTCGTGGGCTTTTCGTGCTGGATGGGAATCGTCAGTGAGCCATCCTTGGCTTTGGTCAGGCCTTCGGTGTCCGAGCCTACCTCGTAGCGCTGGATCTCGTTGGCCACCAGCATTTTGTCATCCGCGTTGTACATCGTGAGAGACCAGAACGCGTTCACAGGCGGCAGCGTATCGAACTTCAGGGTATAGCGATTGCTGCCGTCCAGCGCCTTTCCGTCGCTATCGGTATAGCGTATGGGATACATCGCCTCTTTTTCGCCGTTACCGCCGAGGTAGGGACCCGACACGACCGCGCGCAGCGGATAGTTGTAGCCGAAACTATCGAGCCCGGTGACCCAGTCCCAGCCGTTGCGCTTGGAGCTCGTGCTGGCCAACGAAGCCACCGCTACGGAGGGACCATCCTCCAGGCCCCGCAGCATGCCTTTGCGGACGGCGGGATTCAGCTTGGACGGATCAAAACCGTCCTGCGTCAGGCCTATGCGCTCGAATTGAGCGAAGAGGGCTTTGTCTTCCGTGCGAATGGGGTTGGCTTTGATGATCTGGCCGAGGTGAGTAAAGAAACCCAGTTCGTCGCCGTCAATGGACGGCAGTGGCTCCAGAGATGTTTGAGCAGGTTTTCCCCCTGCGTTCAGCGGCTGGAGCTTGAACTGTTGCTGCAAGGCTTGGAGCTTGGCGGGCGCTTCTCCTGGTACGACGCGAAGGCGTCCCCAGAGCCAGACCTTGTCGGTGCTGACGTCCAGCCGTTTGACGCCGGCAGGAAGCTTGCCTTTCCATCCAGGAGGCACCAGCGCGAATTTCCCTGCCTTGGTGCCTGTGGCGCGTCGCCCAATGTAGTGCTCCAGCTCTTGATACATGTTGAACACGTCGATCACGTAATAACGATCGTGCGTGTCCGGTACGGTGAGGATCCACGGTTCGTCCAGTTTCACCACCGCGCTCATGTAATAGGTGTCGTTGTTCGCGGTGGGCATATCCTTGGCTTGCGGTGATGCGAGCTCCGTCGCCCAGCCTATCTGGTTGAGCGGCGCGCGATAACTGGTTGCCGGCTTTGGCGACGGCACGTCGGTGTACTCGCGCATTGCGCGTTCCACGCGTACCAATGGGTAACCCCAGGTATACGCTGAAACCGCGAGCTGATAGCCATCGACCTCCATGCCTTTTTCCACGACGTCTGGCGTACCAGGCGTGGAGAGCAATTTGTCCGGGAACGGCGCTGCCAGCACAACATTCATGCTGGCGCACAGCCCGATCACGGCGAATGCGCCCCTGATAGACTGCAATCTCGAACCCTTCTCTGGACGGCAGTGCTGATCGGTCGTCATGGTGATGCCTCTTAAGGTTGCGCTGACGGGATTTACTTGGGAAATAGCAGTGTGACGGTGAATCGGCCGCCCCAGCCTCTGGGCCCGTTTTCAGGTGATTCTGCCCAGTAGCGCAAGCCCACTTGAAAACTGATGGGTTGATCGCCGATCTTGGTCACTTTTGATACTTGGAAATTGATGGGCACCGACCATTCGGACTGCTTCCAGTCGTAGGTGGATTCGGTATTCAGCGCGTACGTGATCGCGTCCGGTGTGGTGTAAGCCAGGAACGGTTGGAGAAAGGTGGATGAAACACCGGGACGGGAGGATTGACCCGCGTACGACCAGATGTGATTCGCGAGGCCGCCATACGTCCATGGGCCGCTCTGTTGCAGTACCACGCCTGTGGGGCCTGCGCCCCATTTTTTGCCGCCCAACAGACTGTCGGTCGCGGTCGGAAGCAGCAGGGCAGGGCCCAGGCCCCAAATGGTGCCAGCGGCTGTCGGTTTGGCTGGAGAAAAAAAGAAGCTTTGAACGGTATCGCCAAGTCCGCTTTGGCTCGAGCCATCGCCGGCAACATCGCTTTGCCACGTCACCGGCAGGATCGTGCGCGAAATCAGGTTCCAATCGTCATTCAGCGTGATCGGAATCACCGGTTGAATATTCAATGTGTTGCGATGGCCATTACCGTTTGGCCCGATGCCACGATCGTAGTTGTATTGGAACGGGACGCTGATCAGCGCGGCAACGGGATTGCTGAGCTGTTTCGCGAGCTCCTGGCTGTCCGCGGCATTTGCGGTCCACGCGTTGAGCGTTAAGAACGCCGCAAGTGCTAAATGCGTTCCTGCGCTTTGCGAAATACAGTTACCCGGTCGTGAGAGATGGGGCTTTCTTGCGGAAGACATGACAACTCCTAAGCCGGCCCGCAAGCAGGCTGGAATTCAACGAAACTTTCGCATAATGTTGCTAACTCTATCGGATTTGCGATATGGCGTAAACCGAATGGGCGGAGCATTAGTTGAAATAAACGGTGACGGCGGTCAGTCAAAGATGGTCCTTTGCGTTTTGTCCAAAGGGGCTGAAGGACACAATCCGGTAGTATTTCGTGAGTGCTTCATTGGTGAGCGGCATGAGGCCGCCACCAGTCATTCGAAATAAAGGACGCGATTCTCACTATGAGTGCTACATCTCCAGAATTAATCGCAGACCAAGTATCAGCTACGCTGTCAATTTTAGAGAAACACCTGGGCGAAAATATTCTGGCGATTCACTTGTTTGGCTCTGCCGTGGATGGTGGCTTAAAACCATCCAGCGATATCGACCTGCTGATTACGGTGAGCGCTGCGTTGGAGGACTCAACCAGAGTTGCCCTGATGACCGATCTGTTATCGGTGTCGGCTTTCCCGTGTACCGATGCGGCACTTCGAGCGCTAGAGGTGACCGTACTGGCTCAGGCAGATGTGAAGCCGTGGCGATACCCGGCGAAACGGCAAATGCAATTCGGTGAGTGGTTACATGACGATATCAAGGCGGGTGTTATTGAGCCGGCGATGATGGATCACGATCTGGCCATCTTGTTGACCAAGGTGCGGCGGCATAGTGTGCCCTTGTACGGCCCGCCAGCCCAAGCGTTTTTCGACGACGTTCCTCTCAGCGATGTGCAACGCTCGCTATTGGACACTTTGGCTCTCTGGAATACGGAGGCAGACTGGGAAGGCGATGAAAGAAATATCGTTCTGGCCTTGGTGCGTATCTGGTACACGGCTATGACGGGAGATATTGCCTCCAAGGATGCTGCGGCTGACTGGGCCCTTCAGCGTCTGCCAACCGGGCACCATCAAATCGTCATGGCTGCACGAGATGCATACCTCGGATTGGGCACGGATAATCTCGCCGCCTATCCCCGAGAGCGGGCAGAATTGCTGAACTACATCAGATCTAGCGTGATGGCGAAATTGCGATAGCTGAGTGGTACTGGCAGTACCGGTATTTCGAATTGCCTTGTTGCGACATCGGACAGCTACAACAATGCTGCCTGACATTTGTACGCTATAGGAATTCACAGTGCCGATCATCCGCGCCGATGTCGCGCTGAAACAAAAGACGCCCGGCACCAGCCGGGCGCGTATGAAACGGCTTCAGGTTTTGTAGCGATTGCGCAGATCACGGATCTGATCGTGGTTGCGCAGCACGCCCTGATACTGACGCTCAACGAGGGCGCGGATTTCTTCTGGCAGCGCTTCTTTCAACGCATCGTTGTACTGAGACTTTGCAACATCTTCGCCGCGTTCGCATTCCTCGAGGATGGAGAGGTCGCTGCGGCCGGTGACGGCGGCTTTCAGGTTCGTCCACCCGCGATGCATGGCACCGGCCACCGTGCCGCTGTCTTCGGGCTTGCCGCCCAGTTGAACGACGACGGTTTGCAGCTCGGCAGCGCCAGCCGCGCAATCGCGCGCACGGTCCCTGAATAGCGTTTGCAGTTCGGGATTCTTGGTGTCCTCGGCGGCGGCAGTAAAGCCTTTTTCGCCGTTCTTGGAAGTTTCAATAAGGTTGTTCAATACCTTGACGACGTGATCAGCCATGCTTTTCTCCATAACGGTTAACACACCCAGGGCGAAACGCCCCACTTGCCGTCATGGCTCAGCAAGTAGTGTGCCTGATCCGTTTCAGTGCAGAGAATTCCACAGATTGACCGTGGCGTAGCTACGCCACGGGCGCCATCCGTTTGCGAGCTCGACGATCTGCTTCGGCGTACGCGGCGTCAGTGCTTTTTTCACACCATAGTCAGTCGGCAAAAATGCGTCGGGCCACGCCATCGCGCGCATCGCAATGTATTGCGCCGTCCACGGCCCGATGCCGGGCAGTGCCAACAGTTTCTCGATCTCTTGTTCGGGCTGTGCGCCAGCGCCAAAGTCGATCTCGTTCTCGGCCAGCGCCCGCGCGAGCGCGAGAATCGTTCTGGCGCGGGTGCGGATGATGCCGAGCGGACCGAGATGGCTCTCGATGTCTCCGTCCAGGGACAGCATGCGTTCGGGCGCAGGAAACGCATGGGACAAGCCTGCAATGCCCGTCTGCACCGGCGTGCCGTACTGGTTCACCACACGAGTCGCCAACGTGCGCGCTGCGCCCACAGTGATTTGCTGCCCCAGCACCGCCCGCACCGCCATTTCAAAGGAATCGAAACAGCCGGGCAATCGCGTTCCCAGCACCTGCAGCCCCGGCGCCAAGTCGTTCATCACACGCAGCCCCTCGTCGACGGCCACGGGATCGCAATCCAGGTCAAAGAGATGGCGAACACGCGCTAACACTTGCGGCAGAACGGGCCGCAGCGATACCGAGGCCTCTACATTGAGCGCCTGTTTTTGCGGCAGATGGTTCACGCGTATCCATCCCGAGTGCATTTTTCCGTCGAGTCCCGTCAGCGCTACAGCGCGTGCATAGGTATTCGACTCGATGAGCTCTATGCCAGGAATGGCACGCGTAGCCAGAAACGCCAGTATGGCGCTCCATTGATAGGGTGGACGATAGTCCAGCGCCAGGGGGGGCTGGTCGGCGGCATTCTGGTTTCGCCTCATGCGCTGCCTATTTCCGATATCCCAGTTTCCGCGAAATCTCGCTTGCACAAGCCAGCAACGGCTTTGCAATGGCGCCATCCCACGCCACATCGAATAATCCCGACGGCCCCAAGCTCGTCAGCGCCAACGTCACATTGCCCGTGTTATCAAACACCGGTACCGACAACGCATCCACACCCGGCAACGGATTGCCAATCGCGCGCGCCATCCCATGTACGCGGATATCTGCCAAGCGTGCCTCTACATCGGCATAGCTGACTTTCCGAGGCGGTTGCTGGCCTGCGATGACAGCGGTGTCGCCTGCTTCACGCTGGATATAGTGCTCGGCGACTTTGGGCGGCAGCCATGCGGCGAACACCAATCCCGTTGCCGTGTGCAGCATGGACATGACCGTGCCCTTGCGCATGTTCACATGCACCGGATAACTGGCCTCGGTCATATGGATCATCGTGGGACCGTGCGAGCCCAGCACGGCAATACCCAGCGTGTGACCGATACTCGATTGCAATTCCGCAATCTCGGGCAGGGCAACACGCACCGGATCCAAGCGCTGCAAACTGACCAACCCCATCTGCAGCGCAAAAGGCCCCAATTCATATTGCCCGGTAATCCCATCCTGCTGCACCAGGCCGACGCGAGTGAAACTGACTAAATATGGATGGGCTTTCGCTGACGTCATGCCTGCCGCTGCAGCCAGGTCGCGTAACGTCAGAGGCTTGCCGGCATTCACTAACGCGGCCAGCAAGGGAAAGCCGACCTCTACAGATTGAATGCTCCGCCGCCCATCGTTAGGCTTGGACGCTGCCGTCATGCTCGCTGCCCCTGTTCGCCGCGAGCTTGCAGCAGGCGTTCAGCCATTTCCACGAATCCGCCGCCTCCGTGACGTGACGCCACGTATGCCGGCTGATGCGTGAGCCTATGCAACAGCGCCTGAATGTTGGCAACGCCTACGGAAATCGGAAAGAACTGGAACATGGGCTCGTCGTTCGGCGAGTCTCCGATAAACAGGCAGTCAGACAGTACTTGATCAATATTCAGATCGAGTTCGCGTTCGAACAGGGTGCGCGTCATGCTGAGTTTGTCGTAGTCCCCAAACCAGCCATTGACGTGGATCGAGCTCACCTTGGCTTGCGCGCCTGCTGCTTCAAAAATGCTCACGATCCGGCTGATGGCCTCATCCGGCAGGGCAGGGACGTCTTCGCAAAAATCAATCGCCAAGTCCGCCACCCGGTAATCCTGGTCACTGGCAACCGCCGTGCCCGGCACCTCGTGCAGTACCCGGTCACGAATCGCATTGAGCTGCTCGCGGTTGACTGCGCGGGTTTGTGCATCGGCCCAGTAATGGCTTTTCATACGCCGTGCGCCGCGATCGTAGGCGTAATAAAACGCCCCGTTCTCGCCCACCACGGCGCGCACCGGCCACATCCGGGCAATATGGTCGCACCAGCCCGCGGGGCGGCCCGTGATCGGGATGACCTGAATCCCGGCGGCATCCAGGCGCTCCAGCGCGTGATAGGCCTCGGCCGGCAGGCGGCCTTCGGTGGTCAGCGTATCGTCGATGTCGGTCAGTACGATCTGCACCGCTGCGGCAACGGGGGCGGGGAGGGACGCTAGATCTTGCATGGCTGTTTTGTCTGGTTTCTGATGAGTTTTTCTGATGGCAGTGTACCGTTCGGAGACGCAGTCGGGCACGTGGCGGGATCCGGGGATCGGCCTTTGTCACTGGGGCTGGCCCCCCGGCGGTCCCAAGGGCAGGTAAAATCACGTTTTTCCCAGCCGGTTTCTCTGACGTTATGTCCGCCCCGCTTGCCTCCGTTTCCCCTGACACCGCATCCGAATCCTTTGATATTGCGTCTGTCGCAGAGATCATCGCCGAGCTGCGCGCCGGCCGCATTGTCATCCTGGTCGACGAAGAAGACCGCGAAAACGAGGGTGACCTGGTCATGGCGGCCGAGTTTGTAACGCCCGAGGCGATCAATTTCATGGTCACCTATGGCCGCGGACTGGTCTGTCTGACATTGACCGAAGAGCGCTGCCGCCAGCTCGAGCTGCCCCTGATGGCCAGCCGCAACGGCACGCGATACGGCACGAATTTCACCCAATCCATCGAGGCCGCCGTCGGCGTGGAAACCGGGATTTCGGCTGCTGACCGGGCCCGCACCATTCAGGTTGCTGTGGCGCGTGATGCCAAACCCGCCGATCTGGTGCAACCGGGCCACATTTTCCCGGTGCGTGCCGTGCCCGGCGGCGTACTGGTGCGCGCGGGCCATACTGAGGCCGGTTGCGACCTGACCGCCATGGCCGGCCTGACGCCTGCTGCCGTCATCTGCGAGATCCTCAACCCCGATGGCACGATGGCGCGTCTGCCTGATCTGGTTCAGTTCGCTCGCCAGCACGATCTGAAAATCGGCACGATTGCCGATCTGATCCAATACCGCAGCGAGCACGAGTCCGTGGTCAAGCGCGTCGGCGAGCGCACCATGCAGACCGCCTGGGGCGAGTTCCGCGCCGTGGCCTACCAGGATACCGCCAGCGGCTCGGCCCATCTGGCCCTGGTGCACGGCGATATCGATCCGCAGCGTGAAACCCTGGTGCGCGTGCACGAGCCCGCGTCCATTCTCGATGCCCTGGATACCGGCAATACGCCCCACAGCTGGGGCGTGGGCCGCGCGTTGCAAGCCATCGCCCAGACGCCCGCCGGCGTCGTGGTCCTGATGAATTGCCAATCCTCCACCGAACACCTGTTCCAACAAATCGCGGGTTGGGCCGGTAACGCCCAGCAAACCAGCACCGATGGCGGCGATCGCTATGGGTTGCGCACCTACGGTATTGGCGCTCAGATCCTGCGTGATCTGAACGTCGGCCAGATGCGTTTGCTGGCGCGTCCGCGCAAAATGCCCAGTATGGCCGGCTTTTCGCTGACCGTTACGGGTTACGATTGCGACCCTTCAACCCCCGCCACTTCACAAGGCTGACAAATGAATCCTTACATCCTGACCCCTGATCTGAATGGCGAAGGGCTGCACATCGGTATCGTGCGCGCTCGCTTTAACGAGGAAATCGGCCAGGCCGAACTCGACGCTTGCCTGCAGCAATTGGCTGAACAGGGCGTGGACGAGCGCGACGTCATGGTCGCGACGGTGCCTGGTGCGCTCGAGCTGGGCGTCGCGCTGTCGCACATGGCCGAGACATTCGAGTTCGACGCATTGATCGCCCTGGGCGCGGTCATTCGCGGCGAAACCTACCATTTTGAAGTCGTCAGCAACGAAATGGCTACCGCCATTTCCCGCATTTCCCTGGAAACGGGCATCCCCGTGGCCAATGGCGTCCTGACCGTCGACACCGACGAGCAGGCGCAGGCCCGCGCGGCCGGCAAGGGCCGCGACTGCGCCCTGGTCGCCGTGGAAATGGCCAACCTGGTCGCGGCGCTGGAGCCCGAAGAGGACGACGAGGACGAAGACGAGGAAGAAGATTTTGACAACGAATAAACCGACCGCCGCGGATAGCGCTGCTCAGGCACGCGCCAACGCCCGCAGCGCCCGCCGTCGCGCCCGTGAGTTCGCCTTGCAGGGCGTGTATGCGTGGCTGCTGCGTGGCGGCGAAGGCACGCAGGACGCCGGCGAGATCGACGCGCACCTGCGCGATGCTGACGATTTTTCCGAGGCAGACGCGCAGTGGTTCAAGACCTTGCTGCACGGTGTGTTTCGCGAGGCGGCCAGCTTGCGCGAGCGTTTTACGCCGTATATCGACCGTCCGCTGAACGAGCTGTCGCCGGTCGAGCACGGTATTTTGCTGATCGGCAGCTACGAGCTGGTGCATCACGTCGAGGTCCCCTACAAGGTCGCCATCAACGAGGCCGTTGAGTTGGCCAAGTCGTTCGGCGGCACTGATGGCTTCAAGTTCGTCAACGGCGTGCTCGATAAGCTCGCCGCCGACGTGCGCACCACCGAAGTCCAGGCCGCAGCCGCTCAGCGCCGCTAAACGCAGGAGGCTGACCCGGCGGCGGTTGCGGCCGCCCCAAAGCAAAACACCCCCTTGGGGGGGGGTAGCAACCCGTAGGCAGCGTGGGGGGCATTTCTCTTTGTCGTCTGAATTCGATCTGATTGCGCGTTACTTCACGCGGCCCGCGCCTGCGGGCCTGCTTGGGGTGGGCGACGACTGCGCGTTGTTTCCGGTGCCTGCCGGGATGCAGGTTGCGACCAGCACCGATTTGTTGATCCAGGGCCGGCATTTTTTCCCCGATGTTGATCCACAAGCCCTCGGCCACAAATCGCTGGCCGTGAATCTTTCCGATTTGGCAGCAATGGGTGCGCGTCCTATCGGTTGTGTTCTCGGATTGGCTTTGCCGCAGGCCAACGAGTCCTGGCTGGCGGCGTTCGCGCAGGGATTCCACGCGCTCGCTGATGCACATGGCTGCCCGTTGATCGGGGGCGACACGACCCGCAGCCCGCAAGATCTGGCGATCAGCGTGACGATATTTGGCGCGGTTGCCGCCGATCGCGCCTTGNGCCGCGATGCGGCGCAAGCGGGCGATGAAATCTGGGTATCCGGTGCGCTGGGCGCCGCAGATGTCGCGTACCGCTTGCTGGATGGTCAATGGCCTGAGGATGCCGCTTTGTTAGCCGCGACGCGCCGGGCGCTCGAATGGCCTGAGCCTCGTGTTGCCTTGGGGCAGGGCCTGGTTGGCGTAGCCCACGCAGCGATCGATATTTCCGACGGCCTATTACAGGATTTGGGACACATCCTGTCCGCAAGCCGCGTGGGGGCACAATTGCATTACGATGCGATGCCGGTGGTGCCTGCGTTGCATGGCTTGCCGCCGGCCGTCTTGACACAAGCCGTGCTGGGTGGCGGCGATGTGTACGAATTATGTTTTACGGCCGCTGCGGACCAGCATGAACAGGTCCTCAGCGCTGCGGCCCGCGTGGGCGTTGCTGTGACGAGGGTGGGCCATATCACGCAGGCCCTCGGTATAGTGGTGCTGGGCGCAGACGGCCATCCTCTGTCCGCATTGCCGCGCGGCTTTGATCATTTTCCGGTGTCTTGAATCATGTTCGATGCTTCTTCCGACTCTTCGTCCAAGACCATGCGCGACCGCACGCGGGTAGCCTATCCCGCGGCGCGTTGGGTCATGAGCGATCCAGGCAGACTGATTGCCTTTGGTCTGGGCAGTGGCTTATTGCGTCCCGCATCGGGTACGTGGGGCACACTGTTAGCGTGGTTGATTTGGGCCGCTGCTGCAGGGGCGGCTTCGGATCTGGCCATGGGTATATTCCTGGCCCTGGCATTTCTCTATGGCTGCTGGGCCTGCCATCGTGTCGGCCGCGAGTTGCAAGTCGGCGATCACGTCGGTATCGTCTGGGACGAGATGGTCGCGTTCTGGTTGGTCTTGTGGCTCACGCCCGACACCTTTTATGCGCAACTGCTCGCTTTTGGCTTGTTCCGTTTATTCGATATTGCCAAGCCGCCTCCGATCAAATACTTTGATTCGAAGATCAAAGGCGGCTTTGGCGTGATGTGGGACGACATTGTCGCGGCCGCCTATGCGTTGCTCGTCATGGCAATTGTCGTGCGTTTGGGAGCCTTTGCTTGAGTACCACCCCCCACAAACCCGTGCCCGGTCTGGCGCCTGCCTCGCTCTCTCATGCCCAGGCGTTGGGCTTGGCCGAACGCCTGGGCGCTGCTTTGCAGCGCCGCGGCTGGCTGATGGGCACGGCGGAATCCTGCACCGGCGGCTTGTTGGCGGGTGCGATCACGTCGGTGGCGGGCTCCAGCGAATGGTTCGAACGCGGGTTCGTGACCTATAGCAATGCCGCCAAAGTCACCGAAATCAGCGTGTCTCCCGATACGCTCGATCGTTATGGGGCGGTCAGCGAAGCCACCGCGCTGGAGATGGCCAATGGCGTGTTGCTGGCGACGCCGAACGCACACATCGCTGCCTCTACCACGGGCATCGCCGGGCCAGGCGGTGCCACGCCGGGTAAACCGGTGGGCATGGTGTGCTTTGGTTTTGCCATGCGAGGTGTCGATGGCATCACATCGCGTGCGCTGACGGAGGTATTCCCCGGCGACCGGGCTCAGGTCAGGCAGGCTTCGGTGGTCTATGCCCTGCGGGGGCTGTTGGAATTGATTGGCGAGCCGGTCAATCGTAGCCGGCCCTGACTCGGGCTGGACATCAAGTCCCGGCTATAGGGTCGCATATCAAGCCATGTCGATACTGCGACCCTGAGCAACAATTCATCAACGCACCGCGTTCACCGCATCACGCAGATCACGCGCTGCCTTGGCTGCGGCATCACGCCAATCATCGCCGCCGCTCGCGTACAAAATCGCCCGCGACGAGTTGATCATCATTCCGGTTCCCGCCGCGTTTCTGCCCGCGTTGACAGTGGCCGGGATGTCACCGCCTTGTGCTCCAATCCCCGGCACTAACAAAGGCACCGCATCACCGATGCGTTGCCGCACCGACGCCAATTCATTCGGAAACGTCGCGCCCACGACCAAGCCGCATTGGCCGCCGGCATTCCACTTGTCCGCCACCAGGCCGGCGACATGCAGATACAGTGGTTCGCCATTGTCCAGCTTTAAAAACTGCAGATCGGACCCGCCAGGATTTGAGGTGCGGCACAACACGATCACACCGCGATCTTTCCACGCCAGATAAGGCTCGATCGAGTCCAGCCCCATATACGGGCTCACCGTCAACGCGTGCGCGCCATAACGCTCATAGGCCTCGCGCGCGTAGTTTTCGGCCGTCGAGCCGATGTCGCCGCGTTTGGCGTCCAATACGATCGGCAAGCCGGGATGTTTGTCACGGATATGGGCACACAACGCCTCGAGTTGGTCCTCGGCGTGATTCGCCGCAAAGTACGCAATCTGCGGCTTGAAGCTGCACGCGTAGGGCGCGGTGGCGTCGACGATGTCGCGGCAAAACTGGAAAATCGCATCCGGCTTGCCGTCGAGTTCGCGCGGAAGGCGCTGAGGATCAGGGTCGAGGCCGACTTGCAGCAGAGTGTTGCCGGTGGCCCAGGCTTGTTCGAGTTGTTGAATAAAGGTCATTAGTCGCGTCGAAAAATCTCAGCTGTCATGCCGGAGAAAGAGAGGAGCCGTCAGTGTAATTTGACGCGCGGATGCGTACGGCGCAGCAACAAGCGTGCCAGCGCCAGCGTCCCCGTGCGCCAAATGCCCAGCACCGCATGGTGATGCATCAGGTGCAGGCTCATGTACATCAGGCGCGCCAGTGTACCGCTGACAAACAATCCACGTCCTGCCAGTTTGCCCATCAAACTGCCTACGCCAGCATCCTGGCCCAGCGATACCAGCGAACCATGATCATGATAGACGTATGGCTTTGTCGGCTCGTCGGTGTTGCGGATACGGGCAGTGAGCTTGTCCATCAAATAGCTGGCTTCCTGGTGCGCGGCCTGCGCGCGGGCGGGCACCGTGCGGCCATCCTCGCCCATGGGCACGGCGGAGCAATCGCCCAGCGCCAGAATATTGGGATCGGGTGACTCCAGGCGGCCATTGAGGATCAACTGGCCGATCCGGTTCAGCGGTAAATCCAGTGTTTTCATCAACGGCAGGCCTTGAATGCCGGCGGCCCACATACATAGGCCCGCTGCGAACTCACGACCATCCGCGGTCTTGATGCTATCGGGAGTGACCTCGGCCACGCGGCAGTTGGTTTCTACACGGATGCCCAACTCTGTCAGACGTTTGAGGGCGGCATCGGAAATTTTTTCCGGCAGCGCCGACAAAATGCGCGGGGCGCCTTCGACCAGCGTGATGACCAGATCCCTATCCGCACGGAAATTCGGCAAGCCATAGGCGGCCACAATACCGCCGGCCTCGCGCAGCTCGACGGCCAGTTCGACGCCCGTCGCGCCGCCACCCACGATCACCACATTCAACTCGGCAGACGGATCATTGACCTTGGCCTGATCGACCTGCACCATGGCCTTGAGCATGGTGAGCCGAAAGGCTTCGGCATTCTCGGTCGAGTCCAGCGTCACAGCATGTTCTGCCGCGCCGGGGGTATTGAAAAAGTTCGATTCGCTGCCCAGCGCCAGCACCAGCGTGTCGTAGGGTAGTTCACGCTCGGGCAACACGATTTCGCCCAGCGCATCCCGCACCTCTGCCACATTGACGGTGCGGCGTTCGCGGTCCACGCCTTGTACCGCGCCCAGCGCGAAGGTGAATCCGCACAAGTTGGCCAACATCAGATATGACAGGCCCTCTTGGTAAATATCCAGCGTTCCCGCGGCGGCCTCGTGCAACGAGGGTTTCCAGATGTGGATCGGCCGGCTGTCGACGAGGGTGACGTGTCTTGGGCCATGTTTGCGGCCGAGCTTTGCGGCCAGCTCCAGGCCGCCGGCGCCACCGCCGACGATAATGACATGATGAGGTTGGCCTGATGCCGGCCTGGCGGGTGCTTGATTCATAGCGGCCAGTATAAAGTGTGCCGCTCGAAATCGTGCCGAAATTTCGGTCTTATAAAAGACTAGAAGTTCTCTAAGCTATTGATTGAAAACGTATTGTGCAGTGCAAAAAGTGTTGCAAATACATTCGTCCCCATCTACATGACAAATCGGCTGATTGCCACGCCGACCCACACGGCGATGGTGAACAACAGCATGAGCATGACTGCCGCGCTGCCGAGGTCTTTGGCGCGCCCTAATAGCGGATGGGTCTCGACTGACAAGGCATCGGCCAGCGCCTCGACGGCAGAGTTCAGCAGTTCCACCACCAATACCAGAACGACCGAGGCAATCAGAATAAAGACCTCGTCCGTGCTGCGCCCCAGGAAAAATGCCGCTGGAATCAGCAGAATCGCTAACGCCAGTTCCTGACGGAATGCCGCCTCGTATTTGAACGCGGCATGCAGGCCCTGCATCGAATAGCGCAGCGCGTTCAGCACGCGGCGCAGGCCGCCCGTGCTTTTGTAGGGCGAAGGGTGCGGAGTATGAGACATGAATTCAGCAAGTAGATGAGAGGCGCGTCGTTTTTAACAGATTCGCGTTGCGCGCGTCAGGGGGATTGCCAATCCGCGCCTAGCGGAAACCCTAATTGTGAGGCTTATCCATATCGGCGCAAGATGCGGAACAAATTGGTCAGGCCACTTTACCTCCTAACCGGTCGTCATGCCCTTTCAGCCTATTGAGCCTCGTCGTCTATACCGTCAGATCGCAGATCAGATCCGCTTGTTGATCCAGGGCGGTGAATTCCCGGTGGGCGCGCGCCTGCCTCCTGAGCGCGACCTGGCGATCAAACTCGGCGTATCGCGGCCGTCTGTACGCGAGGCGTTGATTGCGCTCGAGGTGGAAGGCCTGGTTGAGGTCCGCATGGGTTCGGGCATCTATGTGCACAGCAGCCACGCCGCCGATAGCGTCGTGGCCGAAAGTCCGTTGGAAACCATCCGGGCCAGGCAATTGGTCGAGGGCGAACTGGCTGCCCAGGCTGCCGAATTAGCCCAGCCGGCCCAAGTCGCCGGACTACGCGAGGCGCTGCAAGCCATGCAGGCAGAGGCCGCGGCCGGACAGATACCTATCCAGGGCGACCGCCTATTTCATTTGCGCATTGCCGAGATCAGCAACAACTCCGTATTGCTGCGCGTGGTGGGCGATTTGTTCGACGAACGCCACAACCCGTTATCGGTCAAGCTCGGCGATTATTTTGAAAACCCCTCGAGCTGGAAGGCTGCGATTTCGGAACACGGCCTGGTAGTCGATGCCATTGCGGCAGGCGATGCCGTACGTGCACGCGATGCCATGCGGCATCACCTGTCTTGCTCGCACGATCGTCTGACCGCCAATTGGGCGCCCGCATCCGACAAGGTGAAAACATGACCCTGGCCTGTAAGATCCACGGCGCGCGCGACCTGCGTCTGGAGCATGACGACGAACGCGCGCTCGCGCCGCATGAGGTCGAGTTGCGGCTGGGCGCAGCAGGAATTTGCGGATCCGACCTGCACTATTACCTGCATGGACGTGTCGGGGCCTTTGTCATTCGCGAGCCCTTGATCCCTGGCCATGAGGCCTCGGGCGTCGTGCTGCGCGTGGGCGATGCGGTCACGCGCGTACAGCCCGGCATGAAGGTCGCAATCAATCCGTCGCATCCCTGTGGGCAGTGTGATTACTGTCGTGCCGGACGCGACAACTTGTGCCGCAATATGCGTTTCCTGGGCAGCGCCAGCATCTATCCGCATGTGCAGGGCATGTTCCGCGAGCGTTTTGTCATGGGCGAGCGGCAGTTGACCCCTGTGCACGAAGACATCTCGTTGGGTGAGTTGGCCTGTGCCGAGCCGCTGTCCATCGGCCTGCATGGCGTGAATCGCGCCGGCGCCTTATTGGGCAAAACCGTGCTGGTCACAGGCGGCGGCACCATCGGCTGTATGAGCGTGATTGCGGCTCGACTCGCTGGCGCAGCGCATGTGATCGTGACGGACGTTGCAGATCGTCCGCTGCAGATGGCTAGCCAGGTGGGCGCCGACGAGACTATTCGGTCTGATCAAGCCGATCCTGGCGCTTTGGCGGATATCGCCGATGTTTCTATCGAGGCTGCCGGTAATCCCGCCGCGCTGGACACTTGCCTGCGCGCCACGCGCCGTGGTGGCCGCATTGTGCAAGTGGGCACGCTGCCCGCCGAGGGGATTGCCTTTCCCGCCAACAACATCATGGCGCGCGAACTGGATTACGTCGGTGCATTCCGCGCCGGTATCGAATTCGATTGGGCGGTTTCGTTCTTGCGTTCTCGACGGGTCGATGTGCGGCCGTTGATGAGCGCGCAATTACCGCTCGATCGTGCTGTGGAAGCTTTTGAATTGGCGGCCGACCGCCAGCGTAGTACCAAGGTGCAACTCGTATGTGAACCCTGACCACCACCAAAGGCAACGGCAATCATAAAAAACACCGCTGTCGCCTGCTTAATCGCAAGAGAGGAGACAATAATGATGCAAGGTAACGCTCTCAAGGTATTGCTAGCCGCTGCTGCCCTGGCTGCATCGGGTAGCGCATGGGCCCAGACCACGCTGAAATGGGCACACGTGTATGAAACCTCCGAGCCGTTCCACACCAGTTCGGTATGGGCGGCCAAGGAAATCGAAAAACGCACCAACGGCCGCTATCACATCGATGTGTATCCGGCTTCGCAACTGGGCAAGGAAAACGACATCAACCAGGGCCTGACACTGGGTACGGTTGATATGATCATCTCCGGTTCCAGCTTTGCCGCCAAGAGTTTTCCGCGCATCGGCGTGACGTATTATCCCTATACCTTCCGCAGTCCCGAGCATCTGCTGGCCTACACCAAGAGCGATATCTACAAGACGCTGACCAAAGGCTACGAGGAAAAGAGCCGCAACCACATTGTGGCGACCACGTATTACGGCACGCGCCATTCCACCTCCAATCGTCCTTTCTCCAGTTGCGAGGAAATGAAGGGCCTGAAAATGCGCGTGCCTGATGTGCCGGCCTACTTGGCCATGCCGCGCGCATGCGGGGTGAATACGTCGCCCATCGCCTTTGCCGAGGTCTATCTGGCATTGCAGAACGGCACGGTAGAGGCCCAGGAAAACCCGTTGACCACCATCGAAGCCAAGAAATTTTTCGAGGTGCAAAAGAACATCATCCTGACCGGGCATATCGTTGATCACTTGAATACGGTGATTTCCGGAAAACTGTGGAAGAGCCTGTCCGAAGAAGACCGCAAGATCTTTGCCGAGGTCGCGCAAGAGGCTGCCGCCAAGGCATCGCTCGAGGTCATCGCCCGTGAAAAAGAACTGGTCGATGTGTTCCGCAAAAAAGGGTTGACCGTGACCGAGGTCGATACCGCCGCCTATCGCGACACCGTGCTCAAGAAAGTGCCGTTCGAGCAATACGGCTACGAGAAAGCCGATTGGGAAGCTATCCAGGCAGTCAAGTAATCGCCCACTGACGGGGTCGTAATTGGCCCCGGTTGGTACACGCCACAGGTACATAACCGACAGAGGGAAAGCATGCACGTCAATACAGGAGCCGGCCCGAGCGTCATGGCTCAATACCGCAACGACGGCGAACGTGTCGCAACGACACATCATGAATCGTCCGTCGAATCGATTGTCCACAGCTTCGAAGAAGCCGACCAGAATCAGAAAGTCGATCTCTCACATTACGCGTTCGAAGACTGGCTCTGTTTGATCCTGTTCTGGATTATGGGCGGCCTGGTTTTTCTGCAATTCTTTACGCGCTATGTAATGAACGATTCATATGCGTGGACCGAAGAGCTCGCCGTCTATGCCCTGATAGGAGTCGTTTTCCTCGGATCGGCCATGTGCGTGCGCGCTTGCCGTCATATTCAGGTGGACTTTCTTTACCGGTACCTGCCCAAAGCCGTGGCACGCGTGCTGTCCACGGTGATCGATATCGTGCGGACGGTGTTTTTCGGCTACGCAGTCTGGCTCGTATACAACTATATCGATCTGGTTGGCGTAGAGCCGATGACCACTATCTCGTGGGACAAGAGCTATGCATACTGGCTGGCCGAGGCTGGCTTCGTGATGATGTTTGTGCGCTCCATACAAGTCAGCGTGCAGAACTGGCGCCAGGGATATTCGTCGCTGGATAACCCCGCCGCTTATCAAAGTCTGGACTGACCTGACGCCCAAGGAGCCAGTATGGGAATTCTGATCGGAACCTTTCTGTTATTGATGATCTTTGGCGTGCCGGTAGCCGTGTCTATGGCCGGTGCGTCCTTATTGTTTCTGCTGTGGTCTGGCAGCGTGCCCGACGTGGTGATCGCGCAGCGCATGATCGCTGGCGTCGAATCGTTTCCGTTGCTGGCGGTACCGTTTTTTATCCTGGCCGGCAACTTGATGAATATCGCCGGGATTACAGGCCGCATTTATAACTTTGCCGTGGCGCTGGTAGGGTGGATGCGAGGCGGATTGGGGCAGGTGAATATCATCGGCTCGGTGGTGTTTGCTGGCATGTCGGGCACCGCGATCGCCGATGCCGCAGGGCTGGGCACCATCGAGATCAAAGCCATGAAGGACCATGGCTATGAGACGGAATTTGCGGTAGGCGTCACCGCTGCCTCGGCGACGTTGGGCCCGATCTTGCCGCCGTCCTTGCCATTCGTGATCTACGGCATGATGGCCAACGTGTCTATTGGCTCGTTGTTTCTGGCAGGCATTGTTCCCGGTGTCGTGTTGACGCTGCTGATGATGTTCACCGTCGCGTATTTCGCACGCAAGAACAATTGGGGCGGCGACGTGGCCTTTGATTGGAAACGGCTCGCTGGCGCGTCCCTCGAGGTGTTGGTGGTGTTGGCATTCCCGTTCAGTATTTGGGTAATGACCCAATTTGGCGTCTCCGCCAATACCGCCACGTTGATTGCCTTCGCCGCATTGCTGGCGGTCGACTGGTATTTCGATTTTTCTGCAGTGATGGCACTGATGGCGCCGGTGATCTTGATTGGCGGCATGACGATGGGGTGGTTCACGCCCACTGAGGCGGCCGTTGCCGCGGTGATCTGGGCCTTGTTCCTGGGCTTGGTGCGTTATCGCTCGATGAGTCTGCGTACCTTGGCCAAGGCTACCTTCGACACCATTGAGACCACGGCATCGGTGCTGTTCATCGTGACGGCGGCATCGGTGTTCGCCTGGCTGTTGACCACGACCCAGGCCGCGCAGACCCTGACCGACGCCATTCTGGCGGTGACCCATAACAAATGGGTATTCCTGCTGTTGGCGAACCTGTTGATCCTGGTGGTGGGCTGCTTCATCGATACCATTGCGGCGATCACCATTCTGGTGCCGATTCTGCTGCCCCTGGTGTTGAAGCTGGGCATCGATCCCATCCACTTTGGATTGGTGATGACGCTGAACCTGATGATAGGCCTGCTGCATCCGCCACTGGGGATGGTGCTATTTGTCTTGGCGCGGGTGTCAAAGCTATCCGTCGAGCGCACCACGATGGCGATCTTGCCATGGCTCGTGCCGCTGTTCATCGCCCTGATTGTCATTACTTATATTCCCAGTGTCAGCATGTGGTTACCCGATCTGGTCGGAGGTGGTAAGTGAGTCACGCAGCACAAGCCGGCGCGCGGGCCGGCGATATTCCAATTATTCGTATTCATGCCGCTGATAATGTCGTGATTGCGCGCCGTCAATTGGTAGGCGGTACAACGTTGCCGACCGAGGGCATCACCGTGGCCGGGTTGATTCCGCCCGGGCATAAGGTCGCAGTGCGCGCGATTGCTGCGGGGCAGCCCGTGCGCCGCTATAACCAGGTCATCGGCATTGCGCGGCAAGACATTGCGCCGGGTCAACATGTGCATACGCATAATCTGGCGTTCTCCGATTTCGAGCGCGACTATGCTGTGGGACAGGATGCTCATGAGACGGACTACGTGGCGCAGTCCGCCACGTTTGACGGCATCGTCCGCGCCGACGGACGTGTGGCTACGCGCAACTACATCGGCGTGCTGACGTCGGTGAATTGCTCTGCCACGGTGGCGCGCGCCATCGCCGATCATTTTCGGCGCGACATCCATCCGGAGGCCTTGTCTGCCTATCCCAATGTCGATGGCGTCGTAGCGTTGACGCATGGCGCGGGGTGTGCCACTGGCAGCGACGGAGAACCCTTGCGGGTATTGCGTCGTACCTTGGGCGGTTACGCGCGTCATGCCAATTTCGGTGCGTTGATGGTAGTGGGCCTCGGCTGCGAAACCAATCAGATCGAAGGCCTGATGGAACAGGAACATCTGCGGGAAAGCGGCCGGCTGCATACCTTCAGCATCCAAGGCACCGGAGGCACTCGACGTACGGTAGCACGTGGCATCGAGCTGATCGAACAGATGCTGGAGGAAACGAATCGCGTGCAACGTCAACCCGTGTCGGCCAGTCATCTGACCATAGGCCTGCAATGTGGCGGGTCAGACGGCTATTCGGGGATCAGTGCAAATCCGGCGCTCGGGGCGGCGGTGGACTTGCTGGTGCGCCATGGTGGCTCTGCCATCCTGTCCGAGACGCCGGAAATCTATGGCGGCGAACATCTGCTGACGCGCCGCGCCGTGTCTGCCGCCGTGGCCGACAAGCTGCTCGCGCGACTGCGCTGGTGGGAAGATTACTGTTCCCGCAATGACGCCGAGATGGATAACAACCCGTCGGCAGGGAACAAGGCCGGCGGCTTGACGACTATCCTGGAAAAATCTCTAGGCGCCATTGCCAAAAGCGGCACGACCAATTTGGTGGATGTCTATGAATACGCGCAGCCCGTCACGGCACGGGGGCTGGTGTTTATGGATACGCCGGGCTACGACCCCGTGTCTGCGACTGGGCAAGTCGCAGGTGGCGCGAACCTGATCTGCTTCACGACAGGCCGTGGCTCGGCCTATGGCTGTGCACCGTCGCCCTCATTAAAGCTCTCGACCAATACCGAATTGTGGCGGCGTCAGGAGGATGACATCGACATCAACTGTGGTGAGGTCGTCGACGGCGATAGCGATGTGCAAGCCATGGGCGAGCGAATTTTTCAGTTGATGCTGGACACGGCTTCGGGCCGGCGCAGCAAGAGCGAAATCCACGGTTATGGACAGAATGAGTTCGTGCCCTGGCAATTGGGCGCTGTGATGTAGCGATCCCGGTCGATTTGATTTTGCCGCGCCTTGACGCGCGCGGATACCTGTTTCTCGGAGCTTCGGATGAAGATCAGCAACGCACGTGTCATCGTGTGCAGTCCTGGACGCAACTTCGTTACCCTGAAAATAGAAACCGACGAGGGCCTCACCGGCATCGGCGATGCGACGCTGAATGGCCGCGAATTAGCGGTGGCCAGTTACCTGACCGATCATGTCATACCCTGCTTGATCGGCCGCGATGCTCATCAGATCGAGGACATCTGGCAGTTCCTGTATCGCGGCGCCTATTGGCGGCGCGGGCCGGTCACCATGTCGGCCATCGCGGCAGTCGATACGGCGCTGTGGGATATCAAGGCCAAGGCCGCTGGCATGCCGCTCTATCAACTGCTGGGCGGCAAGAGCCGCACCGGTGTCATGGTATACGGCCACGCCAATGGGCGCGACATCGACGAAACGGTTGACGAGGTGTTGCGCTATCGCGACATGGGCTACCGCGCCATCCGGGCGCAAAGCGGCGTGCCTGGCCTGAATGCGGTCTACGGCGTAGGTCGTGGACGTATGTTTTACGAGCCCGCCGATGCAGATCTGCCATCCGAGCACGACTGGTCTACCGAGAAATATCTGGACCACGCCCCTAAACTGTTTGCACGCGTGCGCGATGCCGTGGGCTGGGACACGCATCTGCTGCACGACGTCCACCACCGCCTGACGCCCATCGAGGCAGGGCGCTTGGGCAAGTCGCTGGAGCCTTATCGGCTGTTCTGGATGGAGGACGCCACCCCTGCCGAGAATCAAGAAGCGTTCCGGTTGATCCGCCAGCACACCGTGACGCCATTGGCGGTGGGCGAGATATTCAACACCGTATGGGACTGCAAAGACCTCATCCAGAATCAATTGATCGACTATATCCGCACCACCGTGGTCCACGCGGGAGGCATCACGCATCTGCGCCGGATCGCTGATCTGGCATCGCTGTATCAGGTACGCACCGGATGCCATGGCGCGACAGACTTGTCGCCAGCGTGCATGGGCGCTGCGCTGCATTTTGATCTGTGGGTGCCTAATTTCGGGATCCAGGAATACATGCGTCATACCGACGAGACTGATGCGGTCTTTCCCCATGCCTATTCCTTTGCCGACGGCATGATGTATCCGGGCGATGCGCCGGGGCATGGCGTGGATATCGATGAAAAGCTTGCAGCGAAGTATCCGTATCAGCGTGCGTATCTGCCGGTGAATCGTCAGGCGCACGACGGTACGTTGTGGAACTGGTGATGAGGTCTTCCCGCTCTGAGACTCAGCGGCTGGGGGCCAGCAGCTTGGCTCACTTACCCGCTGATATTGGGCGCCCAGGTTACGACCGAGCACAGTTGCTGCCAGGTATTGTTCACCTGGGCATCGGTGCATTTCACCGTGCCCATCAGGCGCCTGTCACCGACATGGCGCTCGGGGCCACTGGTGATCTGCGCTGGGGAATTATTGGCGTATCGTTGCGCAGTCCCGATACGCGCGACGCTTTGTTGCCGCAAGACGGCTTTTATACGCTGTCACTGCGCGACACGGATGCCGGCGGCGCATCGCGCGAGACGTTATCCATCGTAGGTTCGGTTCTGCGTGTGTTGGTGGCAACTGAGGACCCAGGCGCCGTACTGGCACAGATTGCGCATCCCGGCACCCGTATCGTCAGCCTCACCGTGACCGAAAAGGGCTATTGTCACGAGCCCGCCACGGGACGTTTGCGTCGCGACGATCCGGATATCGCTCACGACTTGGCTGACAGCGAGACGCCACGCAGCGCCATCGGCATGCTGGTGCATGGTCTCGCACGCCGTCGCGATGTCGGTTTGCCGCCGGTTACCTTGCTCTCATGCGATAACCTGCCTTCTAACGGCGATACGCTACGCGGCTTGGTGCTGGAATTTGCGAGGCTGCGCAATCCTGGTCTGGCGGAATGGATCGCCGCGCATTGCACCTTTCCCAATTCCATGGTGGATCGCATTGTGCCGCGCACGACCGATGCCGACCGTCAGCGTATCGCGGCACGGTTGGGGATGGACGATGCCTGGCCTGTGGTCGGAGAACCGTTTCTCGAATGGATCATCGAGGATCGCTTCGTCAACGGCCGCCCTGCGTGGGACCAACCCGGTGGCGCCCGTTTTGTCGAACACGCTGCGCCATTCGAGCATCTGAAGCTGCGCATGGTCAATGGGCCGCATTCCGCGCTGGCCTATCTGGCGGCATCCGCAGGGCTGGACACGGTCAGTCAGGCGATGGCCGACCCTGCATTGCATGACTATCTCGATGCCCTGATCAGAGAGGAAATTGCCCCCACACTGCGGTCTGTGCCCGGCGTCGATCTCGCTGCGTTACGCAAGCGTCTGTTGATGCGCTTTGCCAACGCTGCGTTGCCGCATCGCACACAGCAGATCGCCATGGACGGATCCCAAAAACTGCCGCAGCGCTTGCTGGGGACAGTGCGCGACCGTATGCATGCAGGAGCCGGTTATCAACGATTGGCTTTGGCATTGGCGGCTTGGATGCATTATTTGCGGGGGCATGACGAGCAGGGAAAAGCCTATCCGATACAGGATCCCTTGGCAGAGGAATTGCGAGCCCGCCTCGCATCCGTGGAACAGGAGCGCGACATCGATATTCAACGCGCGCGTGCATTGATCGGCTATGCACCGGTCTTCGGCGATCTTGCCGGATGTGAGGAACTCATTATCGAGGTGGCGCGCCATGCGGCGGTATTGAGACAACAGGGCGTGCGCGCTGCGGCGCGACAGGCAGTGTGAGCACCGTGCCGAGGTACGAGAGGCTCCCGTTGTCTGGCGATGGATCCGCCGTGTTTCTATCGACCGCCGCGGTTTGTCGGGCGGTCGGTTTTTTCTGATGGGATGAGCGTGGATATGACTACGGACGACACATCGAATTTATTGCGTCATTGCGGCACCGCCACGCTGCGGGAATGGGGGCGAGACTGTCTGCTGGCCATGGACGTTTCCGAGACCGACGCGGCCTGTGTGGCAGATAGCCTGGTCCAGACCAGTCTATGGGGTATAGATTCTCACGGTATCGCGCGTTTGCCGCATTATCTGAATCGCCTGGCGCATGGCTCCATCCTGCCGCGCCCGGACATCCGCGTCGTGCAGAGCGGCCCCGCCACGGCACAAGTGCATGGCGGCCAAGGCTTGGGTATTGTCGTCGCGCATCGCGCCAATGCACTGGCCATGGACCTGGCACGAGAAACAGGCATCGCTGCGGTAGGCGTCAGCGACTCGTCTCATTGCGGTGCCGTCGGTCTCTACAGCCGTGCCGCTGCCGAGGCTGGCCTGATCGGCCTTGCGTTTACGCACTCTGATTCCATCGCAGCGCCTTTTGGCGGCTATGTCCCATTTTTAGGCACCAATCCCATTTCCGTGGCGGTACCTCGCCACAATGCTGCCCCAGTATGCTTGGACATGGCCTCGACCGCTATCCCTTGGAACCGAGTGATGAACGCTCGTCGCGAGGGCCATGAACTCCCGCCGGGTATGGCCTTTGATGTAGATGGCAACGAAGCCACCGACCCTCAGTTAGCTCGTGCATTACGCCCGCTAGGCGGCCCGCAACAAGGGTACAAGGGCTACGGCCTCGCGTTGATGATCGAACTGCTGTGTGGACCATTGAACGGCAATCCATTCGGTCCGCATATCTCACCGATGTACGAACAGTTGGACGTGGCTCGCCGATTGGGGGCGTTCTTTATCGTGATAGACCCTGCGCGTTTTGCCGGCGGCCCTATGTTGGGCGCTGTGGTTGCTCAAATGGCGCAAGAGCTCGCGGCGCAACCGGGCCAGCCTCGCATGCCCGGCGACCCCGAGCAGTCGGCCCAAGCGCAGCGTCTGCATGATGGCATTCCCATCGAGCCCGGGCTATGGCGGGAGTTTATGCAATGGAGTGATCGGTTACATCTGTCGCCACCCACAGTCGCTGATGCGGCATGACTATCGACTACACCGTCCCGGGGTCGTCGCCTGGGGCCTCGGCAATGACTTCCTCGGCCTGCCTGCTGCCGAATCGCTCGGCAAATTGGCGTGTGAATACCGCGCCAAAAAAGAAAATCTGCGCGGAATAATAAATCCACAACAACAGCGCAATCATCGACCCTGCAGCGCCATACGCAGATACTGCGCCGCCACGGCCCAAGTAAAGGCCTATCCCCCACTTACCGATCAGAAACAGGCCGGCGGTCACAATCGCACCAGGGATAACGTCACGCCAGGGGATATTGATGCTGGGCAGCAGCTTGTACACCACAGCAAACAGCGCTGCCACCACTGCAAAGGAAAACAGATTCGACATCCATTCGGCCACCGTCGCGAAAACCGAGTTCGTCCACAGATCGCCGTAATACGCCTTGGCCCCGCCCAGCGCCGCGTTCATCATCAGCGACAGCAGCAAAAACATCGCCAGCACCAGCACCAGCCCAAAAGACACCATCCGGCTGCGAACCATGCCTTGCAGACCCGATTTGCGGTTCTTGGTCGCGTCCCACAGCTCATCCAGGCTGGCCTGCAGTTCCGCAAATGCGGTCGTCGCGCTGAATACGAGAATCGCAATGGACAGCAGCGCCGCGATCCAGCCCCCGCCCGACTCGTGGGCGCTGGCCAGCACAGTCTGGATCACCTCGGCTCCGCGTGTCCCTATCATGTCGTGGACTTGCGCAAAGAGCTCCGAGCGGACGGCTTCCTCGCCGAAAAATACGCCCGCCACCGCAATCACCAGAATCAACATCGGCGCCAGCGAAAACACCATATACAGCGATAGTGCGGCGCCCTTGCTCGATGCGCGGTGTTTGGACCACTGCTTGCCTGATTCGACAAGCAGTCCATAGATCTCCGAGGGACGCAGTAATTTCAGCAGACGGGCAGGGATAGGCATGGCGTGCGGCGGAATGCAGTCAGAGTGTCTGCATTGTAGGGGGCGTTCCCGTGATGTTACAAATCCCCCCGTGCTGATCACTTACTTCACTTGAAAAGTCATTTTCCCGACAGCAGGGAGCGCGTCCGACGAGACGGCACGCCAGTCCACTCGATACGTGCCTGCACTCAACTTACTGGCGGGTGTGATGACCATTGTCTTGCCGTCGCCGGCACCCGCCACGCTGATTTTCATCTTCATTTCGCCATGGTTCGCCATGCCCGGCATGCTCGTCATGGTCAAGCTTGCTGCCGACGACTGCGTCGCCAGAGTTTCGGAGAACTTCAGTTCAATAGCGGTCGGCGCCGCTCCTTCTGATTTGTCTTTCGGTGTAGAAGACAACAGCTCGGGTTGCGCAATCGCAGCGGTAGCAAATAGTGTGCCGGCGGCTGCCATCGCGAGCTGTGCTGCAAGGCGGGAAATGTACATGGAAACTCCAGTTGCATTGAGGTTCAAGTTAAAACCAGAAGCGCACGCCCGCCACGAAACGAGTCTGTGTCGTTCGTTCACCCTCGGCGCGCACGTAGTCGGCGGTCTTTCCAAAAGTCGCGGCCTGTTCTATGCCTATGTAGGGCGCAAACTGCCGGTGCAGTTCGTAGCGCAAGCGCAGTCCAACCGCGCCCTCGGACAAGCCGCTGCCGATTTGGCGAGCGGGATCGTCTTTACCAAAGAGCTGGACCTCGACCTTGGGTTCGAGTATCAGTCGCTGGGTGAGGAGCATTTCATAGCTCGCCTCGAGACGCAGCGCGGTGCGGCCGCCGCTGCCAACGTAGGCCGTGGCATCGACTTCAAACCAATAGGGAGCCAGCCCTTGTACGCCAAATGCCAGCCACTCCCGATTAGGGCCTTCGCCGGCGTCCAAGCGCACACCCAGCTGGCTGTCCCAGTACGAAGAAATCGCGTGGCCCCATAGCAGTTCGGTCCGGGACTCTTGCAGCTTTCCTTCGGCCCACTCGCCCTCGGCCTTCATCACCAGCCGGTCGTATGTGGTGCCATACCAGCCTTGCAGAGAATAGGCTGTGCTGTCGGCGCCCTTGCGGGCAAAGCGGCGTTCAAAGGTATCGGCGCGCAGCGACATGAAACGGTGTTCTCCGTGGAGCATCAGTTTCGGAACTCCTGGCACCGCGTAGTCACCTTCGCCCAGCTTCAAACCATTGGAGTAAGCATTCGGGTCGCGTGCATCCGGTGGAGCCGAGCCACCCTGCATTTGCATGTCACCGTGATCCATTGATGGCTCGGATGCGGTGGCATTCTGTTCAGTGCCGTGGCCTGCGTGTGGGTCAGCCGCATTTACCGCAATGCTTGTCAGGGAAGCAACAGCCATGGCCAGTGCTCTGATAGGTGCTAGTTTTGACATCAACGTTTCCTTTTTTCTGCACTGGCTCAAGACACCACGACCTCGCGGAACATGCCCGCATCCATGTGGAACATCAGGTGGCAATGCCACGCCCAACGGCCAAGTGCATCGGCGGTCACCAAGAAACTCACCCGCTGCGCCGGTTGCACGGGCAGGGTGTGGCGGCGTGCCAGGAACTTTCCGTCCGGGCTTTCCAATTCGCTCCACATGCCATGCAGGTGCATCGGATGCGTCATCATGGTGTCGTTGTGCAAGATCACCCGCAGCCGCTCGTTATGGCGGAAGTGGATCGGCGTGGATTTGCTGAATTCCAATCCGTCGAACGACCAGGTGTAACGCTCCATATTGCCCGTCAGATGCAGCTCGACTTCCCGGCCCGCCCCGCGCGCGTCCATCGGGCCAGAGGGGGTGTGCAAATCAGCGAGCGTCAGTACTCGCCGTCCGTTGTTGCGCAGCCCTATGCCGGGATCGTCAAGATTGGTGCGAGCCATATCCACGCGCATATCCGTGCTCGGTCCGTATTCGGTACGGGCGTGGCGTGCCGTCGTTGACGGCGCAGTCAGGCCTCCCGCTGCAGCGGTGTGCTGACTGTGATCCATCGCCATGGCGCCATGGTTCATCCCCGCCATCGCGCCATGATTCATACCGGTCATCCCAGTCATTTCGGTCGTATCAGCCATGCCGGTCATCGAACCATGGTCCATCGATCCTTGTCCCATGGACCCATGATCCATCGACCCCATCATGTCCGCCATGCTCAGCCACTCAGCCGCATCGATTGCCGGTACGGCCGCCTGCAGTCCTTCCCGCACGGCCAGTGTTGCCCGCGCGAATCCGGAACGATCCATCGATTGGGCAAAGATCGTGTACGCATCATCACGAGGTTCGACGATCACGTCGATCGTTTCTCCGGGACCAAAGCGGAACTCGTCCACAGTCACAGGCTCGACATCGACGCCATCGACCTGCACGACTCGCAGCTTCAAACCGGGAATACGCACGTCATAAAAAGTATTGCCAGCCCCATTGACCATCCGCAACCGTACGCGCTCACCGGGGCGGAAAAGCGCTGTCCAGTTACCTGCGGGCGTGACGCCGTTGGCCAGGTACGTCAACGTTTCCGAGGACAGATCGGCCAGATCGGTCGGGCTCATCCGCATCTCGTTCCACATCTTGCGCTTGTCGAACGCCGCGCCGACGCCGTCCTGCGCCGCATCGCGAAAGAAATCGAGGACCGTAGGCTGGTGATAGTTGTAGTAGTCGCCCTGTGACTTGAGCTTGCCGAATACCCGCATTGGGTCCTCATCGGTCCAGTCGGAAAACACCAGCACGTGATCCCGATCTGCTTTGATGGTCTCGGCGCCGGCGGGATCGATGATGATGGCCCCGTACATGCCGGTCAGTTCCTGCATGCCCGAGTGCGAGTGGTACCAGTAGGACCCGCTTTGCTGGACTTTGAAGCGATAGGTGAATGTGGCTCCCGGAGGAATGCCCGCAAAACTGATCCCAGGCACGCCATCCATCTGGTAGGGCAGGATGATCCCGTGCCAATGAATGGAGGTCGCCTCGCGCAGCTTGTTGGTCACGCGGATCGTGACCGTCTCCCCCTCGCGCCAGCGCAGTGTAGGGGCGGGCAGCGAGCCGTTGATTGTCGTCGCCACACCGGGCTTGCCCGTGAAGTTCACCGGAGATTCGGCCACCACCAGGTCGAATTCGTTGCCACGTAAAATCGGCGCTGCACCAAAATTCGTCTTGGCTCCCTGGGCCATCGCCTGCATTGCCGGAACCGACAAGCTGGCTAGTACGCCGCCTGCCGCCAATCCCTGCACAAAGCGCCGGCGGCTCCGGCCAAAGGGAGGCAAGATAAATGGTGATTGAGGTGGCATAGAGAGATTTCCTCAGAGGATCAATGAAAAGCGTCGGCACAGATCCCTGCGGGCATGGAATCGCTTGTTTTGACGTGTAGCAGGCAGAATACGGATCCGCCACTTTCCGTTAAATGACCCGCGCATTACATTTATGTAATGTTCCAGTAATGTTGATGGCAGGTGGCGGTAGGTAAATTGCAGGGCAATGGTCTACTCGGAATCGCATGCTGATGCTTTACGGGGGACATACAGGAATACCAAGAGGTGCGCGATGAAATTGCTTGTGGTCGAAGACGAAAACAAGACCGCAGACTACGTTAGGCAGGGCCTCACCGAGGCGGGGTTTGTGGTGGACTTGGCTCGCAACGGGCTCGATGGCCAGCATATGGCGATGAACGAAGCCTATGACCTGATTGTGTTGGATGTCATGCTTCCCGACATGGACGGTTGGCGTATTGTTCAGTCGCTGCGAGATGCCGGTGAACGAGTGCCGGTGTTGTTTCTCACGGCACGCGGCAGCGTGGAGGATCGTGTCAAAGGCCTGGAACTGGGGGCTGATGACTATCTGATCAAACCCTTTGCTTTTTCAGAGCTGCTGGCTCGTGTACGCACGCTCTTGCGGCGCGGAAATGCTTCCGCCCATCCGGACCGTATCGAAGTCGCAGATCTGGTTCTCGATCTGCCACGCAGGCGCGCAACGCGCCAAGGAGTGCGGATCAATCTCACCAACAAAGAGTTTTCCTTGCTTGAGTTATTGGCAAGACGAAAAGGCGAAGTGCTGCCGCGCTCTCTCATCACATCCCAGATATGGGATATGAATTTCGATAGCGATACCAATGTGATCGACGTTGCCATACGCCGGCTTCGCGCAAAAATAGACGATGCGTTCGAGCCCAAGCTCATTCATACCGTGCGAGGAATGGGCTATATGCTGGATACTCCCGATGAGCAGTAAACAAGCAGGCAGTCGTCGGCCCGCTTCACTTGCATTGCGCGTAACCTTGCTTGTGGGTATCGCAACGACATTGGTATTTCTCTCATTCAACTGGGTTGTCTTGCGTGCGCTGCATATGCATTTCTCGGAGCAGGACGCGGGGGAACTGGATGCGGTGGCAAAAGCGGTCGTCAACACCCTGCAAACGGGGAGTCGTGACGACGCTTCGCTAACGCAGCGGCTGAGTGCGATCGCCGTCGGGCACCATGGGGTGTTCTATGGCGTGTTCGACAATGCGGGCCAGACTGTTTATGCCAGTCCCGGCCCTGATCTTTCTGCCATCTCCCCGCCCAGCAAGGCATCCCGATTCGATCCTGATAGCTTGTCAGTGTGGGATGAGGGCGGTAAATCGTATCGCGGTGGGGCATTCTGGGCCGAGGCTGTCGACCTTGGTGAGTCCGCGCCCCGAGTCGTCGTGGCGATGGATATCGATTTCCACGTTCATTTCCTGGATTCGTTCAAGCAGATGCAACGCTGGGCAACGGGCATCGTGCTCCTGATATCGATCGTCGTTGCTTGGTTAGCCGTCCAGTGGGGGCATCGTCCGATCCGCAAGATCACTCGAGAGATTCGGGCCATTCGTTCTTCGCAGCTCGACGTCAGGCTGCATCCCGCCGATGTTCCGATGGAACTGGCTGAGCTGGCCACATCGTTCAACGACATGATCGGCCGCCTCGAAGACAGCTTTTCCAGGCTATCGCATTTTTCTGGGGATATTGCGCACGAGCTGAGAACCCCTGTCACGAATCTGGTGACTCAGACAGAGGTAGCGCTGCGCCAGGCTCGCTCCTCTGACGAATACCGGGAAATCCTCTACTCGAATCTCGAAGAGTTTGATCGCATGGGCCGCATGATCGGCGACATGCTGTTTCTGGCTCAAACGGAAAATGATCCCGGGAATTTACATCGCTCGGATATTGATCTGGCTGAGCTGATCCGAGGATTGTTCGACTACTTTGAAGCACTCGCAGAGGATGCGGGTATTGTGCTTCGATTAGAGGGCGAGGCCCAACCGGTGCGCGCAGATAAGGAGATGATCTTGCGTGCGCTGAGCAATCTTCTGTCCAATGCGATCCGCTATACGCCTCGTGGTTCGTCGGTCACCGTCAGCTTGGCGCAGGACGAGCGGTCGACGCGAATCAGGGTGGAAAATCCCGGCCGCAAAATTCCCGAGCAGTATCTGCCCAAGTTGTTCGATCGCTTTTTCCGAGCCGATCCTGCACGTCAACGGAACTCCGCCGGTGCGGGGTTGGGGCTGGCCATCGTAAAGTCCATCGCGCAAGCGCACGGCGGTGCCGTGTCCGTCACATCGGACGACATAGCGACGAAGTTTGATTTAACGTTGCCTCGCATTGCGTAAAAAGGCCCCTACGCTGCACCTACGGCTTGCTGTCGCTCCGGCGAAAAAAACACCCTCGGAGCATAAACCCCGAGGGTGTTGATTCGGCATATCCCCGGCGTGCCGGGGATACTTCGCGACAATGGCGTGGACTTAGAAGTCCATGCCACCCATGCCGCCCATGCCACCAGGCATTGCGGGAGCAGCGGGCTTGTCTTCAGCCAGTTCGACCACAGCGGCTTCAGCCGTCAACAGCAGGCTGGCAACCGAAGCGGCGTTTTGCAGCGCGGTGCGGGTCACCTTGGTGGGATCCAACACGCCTTGCTCGACCAGGTCGGTGTACTCGCCGGTTGCAGCGTTGTAGCCGTAGTTGCCCTTGCCGCCCAGAACCTTGTCCACCACCACGCTGGCTTCTTCGCCGGCGTTGGTAACGATGGTACGCAGGGGTTCTTCGACAGCACGCAGGATCAGCTTGATACCAGCGTTTTGGTCGGGCGTATCGCCTTGCAGGCCAGCGATGGCTTGCTTGGCACGCAGCAGAGCTACGCCGCCGCCAGCAACCACGCCTTCTTCCACAGCAGCGCGGGTAGCGTGCAGGGCATCTTCGACGCGGGCTTTCTTTTCTTTCATTTCGACTTCGGTGGCAGCACCGACGCGGATCACAGCAACACCGCCGGCCAGCTTGGCCACGCGTTCTTGCAGTTTTTCACGGTCGTAGTCCGAGGTCGCTTCTTCGATTTGCACGCGGATTTGCTTCACGCGGGCTTCGATCGACTTGCTGTCGCCAGCGCCGTCGATAACCGTCGTGTTTTCCTTGGCAACTTCGATGCGCTTGGCTTGACCCAGGTCTTCCAGGGTAGCCTTTTCCAGCGACATGCCGGTTTCTTCGGAGATCACAACGCCGCCGGTCAGGATGGCGAGGTCTTCCAACATGGCTTTGCGACGATCGCCGAAGCCAGGAGCCTTGACGGCGGTGGTCTTCAGGATGCCACGGATGTTGTTCACAACCAGGGTCGCCAGGGCTTCGCCTTCGACGTCTTCGGCGATGATCAGCAGAGGACGGCTCGACTTGGCAACTTGTTCCAGCACGGGCAGCAGATCACGGATGTTGCTGATTTTCTTGTCGAAAATCAGAACGTACGGATCGTCCAGAGCGGCAACTTGCTTCTCGGGGTTGTTGATGAAGTAGGGCGACAGGTAGCCGCGATCGAATTGCATACCTTCGACCACGTCCAGCTCGTTTTCCAGCGACTTGCCGTCTTCGACGGTGATGACGCCTTCCTTGCCGACCTTGTCCATCGCGTCAGCGATGATCTGGCCGATCGACGAGTCGCTGTTGGCCGAGATCGAGCCAACTTGAGCGATTTCCTTGCTGGTGGTGACCGGCTTCGATTGCTTGGCCAATTCAGCCACGGCAGCAGCCACAGCCTTGTCGATACCGCGCTTGAGGTCGATGGGGTTGAAACCAGCGGCAACGTACTTCAGGCCTTCTTGAACGATGGCTTGAGCCAGCACGGTGGCGGTGGTGGTGCCGTCGCCGGCGTTGTCCGAGGTCTTCGAAGCAACGTCTTTAACGAGTTGAGCGCCGATGTTTTCGAACTTGTCTTTCAGTTCGATTTCCTTGGCAACCGACACGCCGTCTTTGGTGACGGTCGGGGCGCCGAACGAGCGCTCGAGCACAACGTTACGGCCCTTGGGGCCCAGGGTGGTTTTGACAGCGTTGGCGAGAACATTCACGCCACGAACGATGCGCACGCGCGCGTCATCGCCGAACAGGACTTGCTTGGCAGCCATTGTGAGCTTCCTTCGAAATTTTGTTCAGGTAATTACTGGATCACGGCGAGGATTTCTTCCTCGCGGATGACGAGCAGTTCTTCGCCGTCGACTTTCACCGACTGGCCGGCGTACTTGCCGAACAGAACCTTGTCACCAGCCTTCAGATCGACCGGCAGCACTTTGCCGTCTTCGGTCTTCTTGCCCGGGCCAACGGCCACGACTTCGCCTTGATCCGGCTTTTCAGCGGCGCTATCAGGGATAACGATGCCCGAGGCAGTCTTGCGCTCGTTGTCCAGGCGTTTGACGATCACGCGATCGTGCAGGGGACGCAGGGCCATGAGGAACTCCTGTTTCTAAATATAGAAGGTGAAAAAAATCGGGTTTCAGGCCGGGAAGCAGTGTTAGCACTCACCGGCAGCGAGTGCTAATTATAGGGATGATGGCGAGAGGTTCAAGGGGGGGAAGGGGTGTTGTTACATTTTTGGTGGGAGATTTCACGCAACTTTCGCCAAATCCAGAAGTGGCTTGGACGAAACATTCGTTCAGGTGCAGAAACCTATCGAGCGTTGAGCACATGCTCCAGCGTGTCTATGATGGGCTGATATATATGAATAACCAACAATATCGGCCTCTTCATAGCGTCCCCACCGCCATGCTGATCATCGGGGCCGCATTCTTGGGCAGCACGCTCGCGACGCCTTTTTATCTGCCGTACCAGCAAACTTTCGGATTCAGCGAATTCACCCTGACGCAGATCTATGCAATCTATGTGCTGGGCAATATGGTGGCGCTGCTGTTTCTGGGGCGCCTGTCCGACAGCCTGGGCCGAAAACCCATCCTGATGGCCGCATTGCTGCTTGCCTGCCTGTCCACCTTGCTGTTCATTTTCGCGGCTGGCACGATTTGGTTGTTCGCAGCCCGACTGGTCAGCGGGCTGGCGGTAGGCCTGGCGTCCAGCACGGGCACAGCCTGGCTGGTCGATATAGACGCTGAGCACCACACCGAGCATGCTACCGTGCGGGCGGCGGGGGCGAACTTCGCCGGATCTGCTATCGGGCCGCTGGCGGGCGGTGTGCTGTATCAGTACGCGTTCGCGCCCATGCAATTGGCATGGGTCTGCTATCTTGCCGCACTCGCTGGTGTGCTGATATTGCTGTATCGCGTGCCGGCGGGCCGGCCGACAGCATCTGGCCGGCCGGACCTGTGGCCGCGCATCGCGGTACCGCGGCGCCTGCGCCGATACTTCATCACGCCGGCCCTGACAGCCTTCTGCGTGTTCGCCTTCATTGGTTACTACCTGGCCTTATTGCCCAGTATCGTGCAGGTAATTCTGCCGTCCGGCGGTGGCCTGGCGACCGGCGCCATCATGTTCGTGCTATTCATGGGAGGGCTGGGTGCACTGCTGGCTGAGCGTCGCTTTCCTTGCGATCGTAGTATGCGCATCGGCCTGATATTGCTGGTGCCGGCGCTGTGCACATTCTATCTGGCACAGCGCGAGGCGTCGCTCTGGTTGCTAATTCTGGGTACGCTGCTCACGGCCGCGGCATCGGGTATGGGGTTCGGCGGAAGCCTGCGCGTTGTCGGCCAAATCAGCCCGTCCAGCCATCGTGCGTCGATTTCCTCCGCATACTATCTCGCTTGTTTCGTCGGCGCGTCCATTCCGGTATTAGGCATCGGCCTGGCGGCAGTACTGTGGGGTTTGTCTGCTGCCAGCTTGATCTTCACGGTAGTGACTTCCTTGCTGGTGGCGGCCGCGCTCATCACCCGTAGAAGCCGGTCCTAAAGCAGATGAAGCCGTGCCTGCCCGACTTCATCTGTTCTGAACAGGGGCAGGTCAACGTCAGCGCTCGGCATTCTAGCGGGCATTGCGCGGTTCAAACGCGCGGACTTCCTTAACCTTGTTCGCCTCATCCAGCAGCACGACCGTCGGGAGATGTGTCGTCGCGAGCTGCTCGTCTACTGGGCTGTATGTGCAAATGATCAAGTGGTCACCGACCTGTGCTCTGCGCGCCGCAGCGCCGTTCAGAGAGATCGCGCCGCTGCCGGCGGGCGCCTCGATGATATAGGTGTCAAAGCGCTCGCCATTGGTGACGTTGTAAATCTCGATGCGCTCGAACTCCAACATACCGGCGGTCTTCAGCAATGTCGCGTCAATGCCGCATGAGCCTTCATAGTTTAGATCGGCCTCGGTAACGGTGGCTCTGTGCAGCTTGGCGCGAAGCATTATTCGTTGCATGAAGATTCTCGAAAATAAATTTTGGACAAAAGGACAGGGAATGGGACGCAAGCATTTGCGTCTCGGCCTCGGCAATCAACGCACATTTGTCTTTCGCTGGCGAAGATCAGCTCGTGGCGGGGAATTGTATCCATGACGCTCAGAAAATCCCATCGCTCCCGAGCTCGGGGGCATGTTGAGCGGTAAAGCGACTTCACCTGCCTTAAACACCTCTTCATGAAAACTGGATACGGATGAACGATTGAACTACCTATAATCCGAGAATGAATCATTTCATTTAAATGGCGATGTGTGGTGAAAGCATCCCTTATTTATCGATGAAAATCACAGATAACGTTTCACATTAAGGCAAAATAATGAGCGCAGCACCTTTGCACATCGATGGACTGCCACCGACCGGGCAACTGATCAATGGCCGATGGCTGGATGGCGGCCCCAGCTTTACCGTCGAGGACAAGTTCAGCGGCCGTCCTATTGCCCAGGTCGCCTCGGCGACGCGTGAACAAGTGGCCGAAGCCGTCCGCGTCACGCGAGCCGCCGTTGATGGCGGTCCGCCTCCGCCGCATGACCGCGCCCAGGTATTGCGCCGCGCTGCCGGGCTGGTTGAGTCCTTCCGTCAGCGTCTGGTCGACGTGATGGTGGCCGAGGCCGGCTTCACTATCGTCGATGCCAATGGCGAAATCGATCGTGCGATCGTCACGCTGAGTCTGTCTGCCGATGAGGCTTTGCGTCTGGTAGGCGAAGTCATTCCGTTCGGTGCCAGCCCGGGCGCACATCGCCGGATGGGTTTCACGCAGCGATTCCCCATTGGGGTCGTCTGTGCCATTACGCCTTTTAACGCGCCGCTCAATACGGTGCTGCACAAGGTCGCGCCCGCGTATGCGGCAGGCAACTCAGTCGTACTCAAGCCGTCGGCCTTTACGCCGCTGACCAGTGCGTTGCTGGCTCAGCTGCTTTTGGAAGCCGGAATGCCACCTGCTTTTCTTGCCGTCGTGCAAGGGGAGGGGGATACGGTCGGCACGTGGCTGCTCGAGGAACAGGACATTGCTTTCTACACCTTTACGGGCAGTACGAGAGTGGGGCGCATTATTCAACAGGCGGCAGGCCTGCGACGTACCCAGATGGAGCTGGGTAGTATCGCCAGCACGATCGTCTGCTCTGACGCAGACCTGGACCGCGCGATACCCAAGATCGCCAACGCGGGACTACGCAAGGCCGGACAAGTCTGCACCTCTGTGCAGCGGCTATACGTGCAGCGGGATATCGCCGAAGAGGTCGGCCAGCGTCTCGCGGCATTCGCTGCCACGCTCAAAGCCGGCGATCCGCGCGACCCGGATACCAAAGTCGGGCCGCTGATCAGCGAACAGTCTGCCATCCGTGCCGAAAGCTGGCTGCGCGAAGCAGAGCAAGGCGGAGCCAAACTGCTGTGCGGCGGGCAACGCGAACGCTCGGTCATCACACCTGCGGTCGTGACGCATGCTCCCGATGGCGGCCGAGTCTGGTGCCAGGAAGCGTTCGCGCCATTGCTGGCCCTGCGGCCTTTCGATGATTTCGAAGAAGCGATACGCGACGCCAACTCGACGCCGTTTGGCTTGTCGGCCGGCGTGTTTACGCAAGACATTGATCGTGCTTTGCGTGCGGCTTCGACCTTGCGTTTCGGGACTGTACAGATTAATGAAACCTCAAGCGCCCGTTCTGACGTGATGCCTTTTGGCGGAGTCAAGGACAGCGGCTTCGGCAAAGAAGGCCCCGCTCACGCGATTCGCGAAATGACCGAAGAACGGCTGGTCGTTTTCAATCCATGAGGCGCTCTGCAAAAGAATCATGAAAAAAGAAAAATTCATCCGGAGTGAGACATGCGATGCGCGACGCCGCCTCCTGTTGGGAGCGGCCGTCGCAACGGCTAGTGCTGCCTTCCCCTTGGGACGGGCCGGTGCTAGTGGTGGCGCCTTTCCCTCCAAACCGATTGTCCTAATCGTTCCATTTGCGCCGGGTGGCCCCACCGATGTGCTGGCACGCGTCATCGCCGAGGGAATGGCCAAGGACCTGGGGCAGCCCATCATCGTCGAGAATACTCCTGGCGCTGGCGGCACCGTGGGCAATGCCCGCGCAGCACGCATGGCCGGCGACGGATATACGCTGCTCATTGGCAACGTAGGTACGCTGGCGGCCAACACGACTCTGTATAAAAAACTTCCGTACGACATCCTCAAGGACTTCATTGCCTTGGGCTCTGTCGGCGATGCCCCCCAAGTCTTGTCGGCGCGAAAAGATTTGCCGGTCTCTGGTCTGGACGAGTTTGCGGCCTACGCCCGCGATCACGCCAAGGAGATGAACTTCGGCGCAGCCGGTGTGGGTTCAGGTTCGTTTCTGGGAGGGATCCTCTTGAACGAGCGGCTGGGCCTGAAAATAACTGCGGTCAACTACCGCGGTGCCGGTCAGGCGCTCAATGATGTGATCGCTGGCCATCTGGACTACCTGGTGGACAGCAGCACAACCTCGGTCGGCTATGTGAAGTCCAACATGGTGCGCGGTGTCGCCGTGCTGAGGCCGCAGCGAATTGCCGCGCTGCCCGACGTGCCGGCTGCTGGCGAGTCGGCATTCGCCGACCTGCACTACGACATCTGGAACATGCTTCTGGTGCCTCAGGGTACACCGGCGCCTGTCGTTGAGCGCCTGAATCAGGCGCTACGCAATTCCGTGGCTGCGCCCGCTACCCGCGAGCGCCTATCCGGCTCCGGTATCGAAGTGCCCAACTCACACAGCCAGACGCCGGAAGGTGCGGCCGAATTGCTCGCCAGCGAAGTACAGCGCTGGACTCCCATTCTGACCAAACTCAACATCACCGTTGATTGACAACAATACAGGAGACACAATGCGTCAACTCAGTTCACGTGCCGCGGCTACGCTCGCCACCTGTGCAATGTTCCTCATGCCGGGTACGGCGGCTCAGGCAGCCGAGTGGCCCCAACAGCCCATCACCTTGGTTGCGCCGTTTACCCCGGGCGGCACGACCGATATCGTCGCACGTGCGGTAGCGATGCAGTTGCAACAGCAACTGGGCCAAACCGTGATCGTCGAAAACAAGCCTGGCGCAGGCGGCACCCTGGGAGCGGGCATCGTCGCTCGAGCCAAGCCTGACGGCTATACCTTGTTGCTCGCCAATGTCGGCCACACAGCAGCCAGTGCGCTGTACAAGAATCTGCCGTATGACTTCGAACGCGACATGACGCAAATCACGACAGTGGCCGATGTGCCCAATGTCCTGGTCGTCGCGAAAAGCTCGTCAGTCAACCGTGTCCGCGAACTGCTGGACTATGCCAAAGCACATCCCAAGGAAATCGACTACGGCTCGGCCGGCATTGGCACCACACAGCATCTCTCGGCGGAACTGCTAAAGAAACAGACGGGTATGCAAGCCCTGCATATACCGTTCAAAGGCGCTGCGCCCATGATGACGGATCTCATTGGCGGCCGTCTCACCTTTGCCCTCGATTCAGCAGCTTCGGCGGCGGCGCAGATCAACGGCGGGGGCGTCAAGCCCCTAGCGGTGACCAGCCTGGAAAGAACGCGGTTCCTGCCCGATGTGCCGACATTGAACGAATCCGGTGTGCCTGGTTATCAGATGTCTACTTGGTACAGCCTGGCTGGACCCAAGGATATGCCGCCTGCCGTCGTCCAACGCATATGGCAAGCCGTCAAGGCCAGCATGGAAGACCCTGTCATGCGCAAGACGCTCGAAGGCATGGCCGCAAACCCTGGCGGCATGGACCCGGCCGAATTCCAGAAATTCGTCCACGAGGAAACAGTACGTTGGACCAATCTGGCCAAAGACTGGGATAGCAACGACTAAGCGCTCACAGCAAGACAACACACAAAAAGGTTCAGCATGGCAGTCTCCGAAATCAGCACGTTCTTTTGTCCAACCCGCTTGTATATGGGTATCGGATCGCATCGCAAGCTTGGCGATCTGCTGCGAGCACAGGGTTGCAAACGACTGTTCGTCGTCATCGACGGCGCGCTATTGTCCGGCGAGTTCTATACCAACATCCGCACGATGCTGGATGATTTAGGTGTCGCCATCGCGAGCTATTCGGAGATTGAGCCGGACCCCAGCGCGATTACTGTAGAGCGCGCCTTCGCGGCATGCCAGGCACATCAAGCCACCGCATTGCTTGCAGTGGGCGGTGGCAGCGCCATGGACGTCGCGAAAGCGGTCGGCATTCTCGCCACCAACGGCGGACGCATCCACGACTATGAGGGCATCGAGAAATTCACTACGCCGCCGCTGCCGTTGATCGCTATTCCGACAACGGCGGGAACAGGCTCTGAAGTATCGGGATCATGTGTCATCACCGATACGGAGAAGAACCTGAAAATGTCGATCCGTCATGCTGCGCTCAACCCTGCGCGATTTGCCATCCTCGATCCGCTCGCATTGCGGACACTACCGGCACACGTGGCGGCGCATTCAGGCATGGACGCATTTGTACATGCGTTCGAATCATATATTTCGCGCCAGGCGAATCTGGTCACCGACGCCATCAACATCGAAGCAATCGAGCTGCTGGCGGCCAATATCCGGCCCTTTGTCGCGAACCGTGACAACCTGCAGGCTGGCCTGAACATGCTGGTTGGTTCCGCGCTGGCTGGCATCACATTCGGTCAGACAGGCTTGGGCAACGTGCACTGCATGGCGCGCTTTGTCGGTGCTTATTGGCATTTGTCTCACGGCCTATCCAACGCCGTTTGTTTGCCATATGTTGCGCGCTTCAATCTCTCTGCCAACCCGGGCAAGTTCGCTCGCGTGGCCGCTGCCATGGACCGCCCGGTGCGAGGACTGGCCGAGATGGATGCGGCGCGTGCTGCGGTAGAGGCTATCGAGACATTGTGCAGGGATCTGGCGATACCGGCCCGGTTGCGCGATGTCGGAGCAACAGAAGACAAATTCGACGAAATCGCGGAGTTATGCACCCAAGCCAATTACAACCGATGGAATCCACGCATGACAACTACAGCGGACTTTCGCGCCTTGTTCGCTGAGGCATTCTGATGTTTGCGCGAGAGTAGAGATGAACGGACAAGCCAGCAACGCTTGAACCTACTTCATTTATTCAAAACGGTCATAGCTTTGATTATGGCCAATCAAAAGGTTGAGGAGACGACAATGAAACATAAGCTTGTAGGCCTGGTCGCGGCATGCACGATAGCTGCTCTGCCCGGTGTGGCTGCGGCGAATTGTGAAATCAAAATAGGCGCAACGGGTCCGCTATCCGGCGCCGCCACGCAGTGGGGATTGGCGATCAAAGGGGCTGCTGACTATGTGGCCGCCGAAGTCAATGCCAAAGGCGGGATGAAGGTCGGAGACGAAACCTGTCAGCTGCGTGTTGTTGCCATTGACGCGAAGTACACCGCAGAAGGCGCCGCCGCAGCGGCGAACAATTTTGTCAGCCAGGGCGTCAAATTCATCCTGGGACCCATGGGTTCGCCGGAGGTCACCGGTATGAAGCCGATCGCCACGCGCAACAAGATGCTCATGATGAGCGATAGCTACGCGCGTGACGCCATCGGTCCTCGTTGGCCGCTCACCTTCCACATTGGTCCGGGCCCGGCTGCCTGGGGAGACCCGATCGTCAAGCACGCCAAGCAGACCTTTGGCATTAAGAGTGCATTGACGATTGCACCGAATGACCAGGCAGGCACCGATGTGGCCGAGGTGGTTGCTGCCATTTATGAAAAAAATGGCGTGCCGACCAAGCTGGAGTACTACCAACGCGGCACGACCAACTTTGCACCCATTGTCACACGCATCATGGCCAGCAATCCCGATACAGTCGATACCGTATCGACCCCACCGGGCGATGCGGGAATTCTCGTCAAACAATTGCGCCAGGCAGGCTACAAGGGAGTGATCGGCCGACTCGGCGGACCAGGCACTGTCGAGATTGCCCGTGTGGCAGGCGGTATGGACGTGTTGCGCGATTTCTACTGGTTTGAGCCGGTCTTCATTGATGAAAACGTGTTGAAGCTGCAGGAAAGCTACAAGACGCTGTTAAAGGCAGAGCCGCCAGAGAACAATTTTTTCTATCTGTTTGTCGCCGGTGGCCGGGCGTTGGTGCAAGCCATTGAAAAAGCAGGCACGTACAGCGACGCTGACAAGGTAGCAGAGGTGCTGCGCAAGCTCGACGTGGTCGATCCCAACCTCGGTGAAGGCAAATGGATCGGCCAGGCCACCTACAAGATCAATCAAGAGTTGTCGTTGCCGTTTGGTATCGGAACGATTCTTGGCGGCAAGGAACAACCTGTTATCCAGGTTAAAGCTCCTGTCGATTATTGAGACCCAAGACGAGGGGCGAGATCGTGGATAGTTTTATCTCAGCGGGCCTGATTGGGCTTTCGCTCGGCGCTCAGTATGCATTGCTTGCCTTGGGGTTCACTTTGATTTTCGGAATCCTCGGTGTGGTGAATTTTGCCCACGGAGGGTTCTATCTCTTGGGCGGGTATGTGGCATACGTAGGCGTATCGTGGTTCGGGATGCCTTATCCTCTTGCGGTCGTCTGCGCCGCATTGGCGACAGCAGCATTGGGATATCTCTTCGAACTTCTGCTCCTCGAACGGGTTATCGATAACCACTTGGCAACATTGATTCTGACGCTGGGGCTGTACCTGGTCATCTGCACCGCAGTAGTCGTGGTGTTCGGGCCGGATGCGCCGCTCTTTCAGTTCCCGGTAGATGGGGTGTTGCATTTTGGCGGTGTGTATCTGCCGTTGGCGAATCTCATCGTTTTTGCGGTGTGCTTTGCTGCAATCGGCGTGACTTATGGGCTTTTGTACCGGACCAACTTCGGACGCAGCCTGCGAGCATTGTCCGAGGACCGCCCGGTGGCAGTGGCTTTGGGTATTCGTGCCAGAGTGATGTTTCCACTGGCTTTCGCTCTGGCTACAGGCCTGGCGGGTATGACCGGCGCATTGGTTACGCCCATACTCTCGCTCACTCCTCACGTAGGTGATCCCGTGCTGGCCGCCTCTTTCCTGGTGGTCATATTGGGAGGGCTGGGCAGCTTGGGTGGCGCAACAATCGCTGCCTTTCTGGTTGGTCTGGTCGAGGCCTATGCCGCGGTCTATCTGGGCGGGTCCAAGGGTGCACTGATGTTGTTTGTGCTTGTTCTGATTGTCTTGCTTGTGAGACCGACGGGACTCATGGGCGTGCGGACACGCGGAGCCTGAGATCATGCAAAAAAGTAATCTGATACGTATTGTCGGGCCTTCGGAGTTGATCGCGCTGGCAGTGATGGCGCTTGCGCTGATTCTGCCTGCGATCATGACGGACGCGGCCACTGTTTCTGTCCTGACGCAGTTCATGATTGCGGCGATGGGGGCGCTTAGTGTCTACATCATGTTGCGTATGGATCTGATGTTTTTCGCGGTGCCCGCTTTTATGGCGATCGGGGGATATGCCGCAGCTATTCTGAGCGCTCGTCACGACATTACCGATCTAACAATCTTGACCGTGACAGCATTCGGCTTGCCGTTTCTGCTGGCGATTCCGCTCGGTCTGCTGGTACTGCGGATGAAGGGCGTGTATTTCGTGCTCGTTACCTTTGTCCTTGCCGAAATCATGCCACTCATTCTTTTCGAGACACCTGGCTTTACGGGCGGATCGAACGGGGTAGCGGGATTGCCTGCCGTTACGGTTCTTGGCGACACCTATGCCATCGAGTCCAATAACGCGGTGCTGATGCTGGCGTCTGGCTTGGCGTTGCTGTCTGTTCTGTTGACTGTAGCGCTCACTCGCTATTTCAAGTCCCAATTCGACTCTATCCGCGAAGACGAGGTCCTGGCCCAAAGCGTGGGGCTGGCAGTTGCTCGCTACAAAATCATCGGTTTCTGTTTTGCCGCGGGTATTGCAGGATTGGCTGGATTTGCACTGGTGGAAATGCTGATGACCGCACATCCTTCGTCGTTTTCCGCGATGTCGTCGGTCAATTATGTGGCTTATGCCATCGTAGGCGGGCAAAGCGCAATACTGGGTCCGTTGCTGGGAGCAGGCATTTTGGTGTGGGCGGCCAATCTATTCAGCTTGCAGGGCGAAATCTCGCAAGGCCTGTTTGGTCTCGTGCTGATGCTCGCCGTAGTGTTCGCCAAGGGTGGCCTGATCGGCCTCATTCAGCAGCATGGGACTCGCGTTTTCTCGCGCAAGCGTTCCTCCACCGGACAGCTCAAGGACCAAAATGAAAAGGAGTACGTATGACTGACGTTTCTGCCTATTCTGGTCCGATACTGCAGGTCGATAACGTCTCCAAGCAATTTGGCGGCAACCGGGTGTTCAACAATGTCAGCTTGTCCTTGACCGCAAGCGAGGTGCTTGGCGTCATCGGCCCTAACGGGGCGGGCAAAACCACACTGATCAACGTGGTTTCCGGTCAGATAGCACCCACTAGCGGCCGCATTCTATACCGTGGACGCGACATCAGCGACAAGCTGTTCCATACTCGCAGTGCGATGGGTCTGGTTCGTTCTTTCCAGCAGACGAAAACCTTCAAGACGGCATCGGTATATGAGAATTTGCATCGGGCGAAATTATTCAGCAGAAGAGGGATTTCGCTTGATGAGGCCTATTTGACCGAGCTTTTGCGTACGGCGGGTTTGCTCGGCCGCTTGGATCACCTTAGCGATTCCTTGCCCTATGGCATGCAGAAGATGCTGGGCCTGCTCATGGCGTTGGTCACTGACCCACGCATTCTGTTGCTCGACGAGCCCGCCGCCGGGCTAGAAAAAGAAGAGCGTTTTTTCATCGATCAGTACGTGCAGGCAGCCCGAAGAGAGATGGGCTGCTGCGTACTGTTAGTCGAACACGATATGGATCTCGTAAAACGGCTTTGTCCCCGCGTGTGCGTGTTGGACGGAGGCGTTCTGATCGCCGACGGTCCGCCTGCCGAGGTCTTGGCCCGCCGCGACGTGATCGATGCCTATCTTGGAACGACGACCGAGGAGGAGCACGCTCATGCTTGAGACACGCAATCTCGCCGTTCGCTATGGCGGTATTTCCGCCTTGAACGGTGTTTCCATTACGGTGCCAAAGAGCGAAACCGTCATCCTCGTCGGGGCCAATGGCGCGGGCAAATCCAGCTTGATCAACGCAATCATCGGAATGGCGCCCATCAGCGAGGGCAGCATCCTTCTCGATGGTGTCGACCTGGGAAAGATCCCGCCCTATGAGCGCGCCAATCAGGGAATAGGATATTCCCCGGAAGGGCGCCGAGTATTTCCGACCATGACGGTGCGAGACAACGTGCTCGCGGGTGCATCCCGGCTCGGTAGGGCCAAGCAGAACGCCATATACGACAAACTGGCTGATTTGTTTCCCATGCTCAGAGAGCGCGCGAATGATTACGCCGGCTTTCTGAGTGGAGGCCAGCAGCAAATGGTCGCGATTGCCCGGGCGATGAGTGCTGCGCCCAAGCTTCTGCTGTTAGACGAACCCTTTCTTGGTTTGGCGCCTGTGTGGATCGAACAGATCAGCAAGGCGATTCGCGTATTTCGCGCCGAAGGCGTAACGGTGCTGATGACCGAACAAATGGCAGTGCCGGCACTCAAGGTGGCGACCAGTGGTTATGTGATGCGTACGGGCCATATCCTGCGTCAGGGGACGGTGGATGAGCTGCGTAGTACAGCGCTTGAGGAGGAATATCTATGAATTCGTCAAAGAAGGTCCAGGTGGACGATACCCAGTATCGGCTGCTCACCGTGCACTATGCGTCCAGCCCGGCAAACCGCAAGGCACAGCATAATTTCATGGCAGCCGTGGATTTTCACGATGTGCCCATGCCATTGGATTTTTATGTCTGGGTGGCGATATCTAAAGACAAAGTTGTGCTGATAGACAGCGGTTGCGACGAGGAAACCTGCAATCGCCGTGGACATACGTTTCATCGTTGTCCGACTGACGCGTTACGCAGCCTGGGCGTGTCACCCGAGCAGGTTACGGACGTTATCGTCACCCATATGCATTGGGATCATCTGGGCAATCTGGAAAAATTCCCCAATGCACGGATACATGTGCACAAGACCGAGATGCAGCACGCGACGGGCTGCGCGATGTGTCACGAAACGCTACGCCGTCCATACGATGTCGATCAGGTCTGTACCGTGCTGCGCGCGCTGTATGCCGGCCGTGTTTCATTTACAGATCAGACCGCGGAAATCTTGCCAGGTATTTTCATTCGGCCAGTTGGAGGCCATGCGCCGGGCCTTCAGATCGTTGAGGTCACTACCGCTCGCGGGCAAGTGATTCTCGCGTCAGACGCGATGCATTTCTATGCGAATGGGGAGTTGACCAACCCCTATCCCGTGATTGTGAATGTGCTGGATTATATGAATGGCCTGGCGCTGCTCAAGCGTCTGGCGGCAACGCCGGACCACATTATTCCCGGGCATGATCCCAAGCTGCGCGAGCGATTCCCTGCTGTTGCGGGCATTGATGGTGTATGGGATATTTCCCAACCTGCACTACCTACGGCGAATGAGAATTAAGGCCTTGACTCACTCTTGCGGCGCCGTAGCTATGCTGAAAGAAACCAGCTGAATTGGAGCATTTTTATGGCGCGCGCAAAAAAAACGATGTCACCATCATCACCCCTCAGAATCACGGTGCAAGAGGTTGCCGATCGCGCAGGAGTATCGATCGGTACGGTCTCTCGCGTTGTCAACAACGTTCCCGGGGTTCGGCCTGCCTATGTCAAGAAAGTGCAGGCGGCGATAGACGAGTTGGGCTGGAGCCCGAACATCGCCGCGCAGAACATACGGTCGCCGTCGCTGCGAATGATCGGATTCATATTCTCCGATATTCGAAATTCGCTCTATTCGAGTATGACCAAAGGCGCTGAAGAAGTGCTGAGTACCAGGGGGTATTTGCTGGTCACCGCCAGCAGCGATGGCAACCCCGAGCGTGAAGTGGCGTTGATGGATTTTTTCAAGCGACGCCGTGCCGACGGAATGATCCTGACGATCCAGGACGAAAACAATAGTGCGGTGCTGTCTGCCATCTCGAATTGGGGCATTCCGCATGTGATGATGGAGCGGGAAATTCCCATGAATTCGGTGTCCATCGGCGCCGATCATTTTCATGGGACCCGTCAGGCAGTGGAATATTTGCTGGGCCTGGGCCATCGGCGAATTGCTTTGATTACAGGCGGCCGAGGTACGAAAGTCGCTCGCGATCGAGTTCGCGCACTCGAAGAAGCCCTGCGCTCGGCAGGGATTGAGCCTGATCCTACGCTGTTTTGCCTGGATTCTTTTTCGGCCGAGTACGGGCTGTCGCAGACCCAACGCCTGATGAATATGAAGGAGCCGCCAACGGCCCTGTTATCGATGGGGGTCCGCCTGCTGCCGGGTGTACTGGAGGCCTTACAACTGATCGGCAAAAGGATCCCCGACGATCTTTCTTTGATTTGCGGCAATGACACCGATATCGCGCGAATTGTGACACCACAGATCACCGCTGTGCGATATGACGCCTTGGCCCTGGGCCGAATGGCTGCGGAAAACCTGATTGACCAAATAGAAAACCGGACTCACGAGGACAAGTCCGTCAGGATTGAGATTCCAACGGAATTGATATTGCGGCAATCCTGCAGACGCGTTCCTTCATAACACTCTGCTGATATCGGATTCAGCAACGGATGGAGAGAGATACAAGTGAACGATTTGTTGTTTCAACCTTATCGTATGCGCGAGCTGACGTTGCCGAATCGAGTTGTCGTATCGCCAATGGCGCAATACTCGGCCAATGCCGATGGCCATGTGACGGACTGGCATCTCGTTCATTACGGCAGTCTTTCTCTGTCAGGCGCCGGGCTGGTCATCATGGAAGCCACTGCCGTTTTGCCCGAGGGCCGTGTATCGCCGTGTTGCTTGGGTTTGTGGGACGACGCCCACGTTGACGGTCTGCGGAGAATCGTGAATTTTGCCCGCCGCCCTAATGCAAGCTACATGGGAATCCAGCTGGCGCACGCTGGACGCAAAGCCTCGGTTGCCCAGCCCTGGAAGGGGGGCGCTGCACTATCTGAATCAGATGGTGGATGGAGGTTGTGGGGAGCGTCGGCCAAGCCCTACCCGGGCCGTGATGAACCGATCTGCCCCGATGAGGCGGACCTGGAACGGATTGCCGAGAGCTATCTGGCAGCACTCAGAAGGGCCGATGAAGCTGGGTTTGATCTGGTGGAGCTGCATGCGGCGCATGGCTATTTTTTGAATACCTTTTTATCTCCCTTGAGTAATTCCCGCGACGATCAGTGGGGCGGAGACATCGAAGGGCGAATGCGTTATCCCCTGGAGGTTTTCCGGCGTCTGCGCGAGGCGTGGCCGGCAGAGAAACCCATGGGGGTACGCATTTCCGTCACCGACTGGGTGCAAGGCGGTTGGGATATCGCATCGTCTGCGGTGTTCGCCGCGCGCCTGAAGGCATTAGGTTGCGATTACGTCGCCATCTCGAGCGGCGGAATTTCCCCTGATCAAAAAATTACCGTTGGTCCTGCCTATCAGGTCCCCGCTGCCGCCGAGGTTCGTGCTCAGTCCGGAATACCGGTGATAGCAGTTGGCATGCTGTCCGATCCGGATGTGGCGAATCGCGTATTGATCGAAGAAAAAGCCGATCTGATTGCCGTGGGCCGCGGAATGCTGTTCAACCCGCGTTGGGCCTGGCATGCCGGCCTGACGCTAAAAGGCGAAATGCGCGTTGCGGATCCGTATCTGCGCTGCCACCCCAGCTTAAGAAATCTGCCCCGCTAACTTGCTGCGTTGAACCCATATTTTGCGAGTGTTGATCATGTCCAATGACTATTTGATTTTCAGCCCGATCACCTACCGTGGGGTGACGCTTCCGAATCGCATTGTCTTGTCTCCTATGGCGATGTATATCGCTGAAGAAGCCGCACTGAATGACTTTCATATGACCCATTATGGCAAGTTCGCCATGGGGGGGGTGGGCTTGGTCACTGTCGAGCAGACGGCGGTTTGCCGTCGAGGCAGAATTACCAATGGCTGCCTGGGGCTTTGGAGCGAAGACCATCTGCCGGCATTTCGCCGGCTCACCGATGTGATTCACAGCTTTGGCAGCAAGGCGGCGATTCAAATCAATCATGGTGGACGCAAAGCCAGTGCGCAGCGAGCGTGGCAGGGTAATGGCCCCCTGACTGCAGACGATATCTCGCGAGGAGAGGAGCTGTGGCAGCCGGAAGGCCCCTCGGATCTGCCGTTCGCACCCGGGTGGCCGGTACCTGAAGCAATGACGCTGGATCGAATTCAGCTGCTGCGCCAAGAATTTGTACAGACTGTTTTATTGGCTGAGCGGGCGGGGTTCGACATTATTGAGCTGCATTTGGCGCATGGCTATCTGCTGCAGAGTTTTCTCACGCCGCTGGCAAACAAACGTACGGATGCTTATGGCGGCTCTCTCGAGAACCGGATGCGTCTCCCTCTGGAAATCGCGAGTGACCTGCGGGCGGCGCTATCCGATAAAACGCCGATCTTTGCGCGTATCTCCGCCACCGACTGGGTTGATGGCGGCTGGACACTGGAAGACAGTGTGGTGCTGGCCGAACGCCTGAAGGAGGCCGGTGTTGATTTGATCGATTGCTCGTCTGGCGGGAATCTGCTCAGGGGCGCAACCAACTCCAACCTCGCTCGCGGGCCGCTCTATCAGGTTCCCTTTGCAGAAACTGTGCGCCGCAAGGCCAACGTTCCTACCATGGCGGTTGGCATGATCCGTACCGGCGCCGAGGCAGAACAAGTGCTGCGCGACGGCAAGGCGGATCTGGTGGCGATTGGCCGGCAATTGCTGTTCAACCCGTCCTGGGTGCAGCATTGTGCGCAAGAGCTCGGAGAAGACCCGAACTTCTCGCGCTGGCCAGAACCCTACGGGTGGTGGCTATCCAAGTGGGCAAAGGCCTTGGCGGCGGTGTAAAGACTACTCTGTAATTTCACACCGCCAGCGGAACATATCAACGGGTCAGCATGCCGTTACCGTCACGATCCTGCTTGCTGAAGTCGTCCATGACCTGGCTCATGAATTCATCACGCGTGACGTAGCCACGCTTGTTCTTATCCAGCATGGTGAACTCGGAGTCCGTGAGTACGGTAGTGGTTTCGGGCCGGGAGAGCTTGCCGTCACCTGTGGTGTCGAGCTTGGTGAAGGCTTGCTCCATGAAGGTGCGATACTCGGCTTGGGTAACGTTGCCGTCGCGGTTGGTGTCCATCCGCTCAAAGAGTTCGGCTTCGGTCGGGCGCGGCTGCATCTGGGTCTGGGCGTGGGCCGTAAAACCGGCCAGGCAAAACGACAGCGCGGCAATGGGGGCGAGGCGGTGCAGTGTCTTTTTCATGGTGGTCCTCATTTGCAGCCTAAGCGATTACCGGCATAGCCGCCGGCACCTGCGCCTGCGACGGTAGCAACTGTCTTGCCCGTGCCGCCGCCGACCATGCTGCCTAGCAGGCCACCCGCAACAGCTCCCCCCACGGTGCCGGCAATACAGTCGAATTCCGAGCTGGTGTGCATGCCGCCACCCGATTGGCAGCCCGCCAACGCGCCCATCAGCGCGATGGCTATGAATGTCTTGTTCATTGCATTTACCTCCTTTGATCGGTCAATACAGGGACCTAATGCAGTAGGACGTCAGGAGTAGCATATACAAAGTTTCGGAAAATAGCACTCTCGGGCGTTCATCAGCGCACGGCGCAACGTTTCAGGGGGGGGACGACCCAAAAGGAGGTATCGTCCGTCTACAACCAATCAATCTCCACGCCTAGCGCCGAACTATTCGTGGCCTGCAGCAATTGATGCACCGGCAACGTCAATGCAAGTTCAGTGTGAAAGAACCAATCGCACGCCGCAATCTTACCCAGGTAAAAATCCGCAAGGTCAGGGCGCGCCGTTATCTGCGCATGCGCGACTTGAGCCTGCCACAGCCAAATCCACGCGACGACGTTATGACCGAACAGGTCCAGGTAGTAGGCCGCATTGGCGCATCCTTCGCGGGGGCTTTGCGCAATTGCGTCCAACAATACCCGTGTTGTTTCACGCAGTTGCTGCCACGACAGGTTTAATGCAACCGCGTGCTCGGCGAACTTCGGGTTGCCGCTGGCTTTTGCAGCCTCTATCGTACGCATCACACGCTGGTGCAAACGCTCCAGCGCCTGCCCGTTGTGCATGCCGACCTTTCGATTCAGCAAGTCCATCGCTTGAATACCGTGCGTGCCTTCATGTAGCGCATTCAGGCGATTGTCTCGATAGAACTGTTCCACAGGGTACTCGCGCGTGTAGCCGTATCCGCCGTGCACCTGGATCGCAAGGTCGTTGGTTGCCAATCCGAAACGCGCAGGCCAAGACTTGACCACGGGAATCAGCAGCGGCAACAACAAGGCGGCCTCCGCGCGTTCATCCGCGTCGGGATGATTCGCCTCATCGTCGGCCAACCTCGCTGCGACGAGACATAAGGACAACGCGCCTTCTGCATAGGCTTTCTGAGTCAGCAGCATCCGTCGCACATCCGCATGTTCGACGATAGGTACCTGTGGACTATGTGGGTCGTTAGCACCGGGCAGCCGCCCCTGGCGTCTCTCTTTCGCATAGGCCAGCGCATGGCGATAGCCCGTGTAGGCCAACATGGTGGCGCCCATGCCGACGCCGATTCTCGCCTCGTTCATCATCGTGAACATACAGCGCAGGCCTTGGCCGGGTTCTCCGATCAACTCTCCGATGCAACCATCGTTTTCTCCGAATGAGAGCATCGTTGATGTGGTGCCCCGGTAGCCCATCTTATGGATCAAGCCCGCGAGCGCGACATCGTTCGATTCACCAACTCGTCCCTCATCATCAACGCGGAACTTCGGCACGATGAACAGCGACAGGCCTCGAGCGCCCGGCGGTGCGCCGGCAATGCGCGCCAGAACGAGGTGCACGATGTTCTCGCTGATATCGTGGTCGCCTGCGGAGATGAAAATCTTCTGACCCTTGATCGAATAGCGGCCGTCAGATAGCGGGGTGGCGGTAGAGCGCAGATCAGGCACCGAGGACCCGGCATCGGACTCGGTCAACGCCATCGTTCCCAGCCAACGCCCCTCGAGCAAGGACGGTAGGAATCGCTTTTTTTGTTCGAGCGTGCCGAACGCGCGTATCAGGTTGGCATTGGCAGCGGTGAGAAAACAGTACGCTGAGGTTCCCACATTCGCCGCACGGAACAATGCCAGGCAGGACTGAGAAATGGTGATCGGCAGCTGCATGCCACCCAGTTCGTAATCGTGCGTCGCGGCCAGGAATCCGCCTTTGGCAAAGGCGCGTACCGCTTCGCCGACCGCGGGCAAGGTTTTGACTGCCTGGCCATCGAACTCTGGCTCGTTCTCGTCCGAGAGTCTATTGTGAGGAGCGAAATGTTGACTGGCCAGGCGCTGTGCCGCGTTGATCGCGGCGTCGAAGGTCTCGCGAGAATGATCGGCATAGCGTTCCCGCTGGGTCAACGACACACTGTCCAGCATGTCGTACAGCACAAAATCGAGATGGTCGCGGCAGATAAGAAGATTTGTCATCAGGCTTCCGAATCGTCAAACAAGGCGATTTATGTTCCGCTATGCAGAATATAAAACTGCATTGCAGAACCAATTAAGCCATGCTAGCATCAAATCACATAAAAAACGGGAAAAATCCGGTATCGGGTTCTACACGCTGCGTTTGGTTGTGGCTGACGAATTAGGTGCACGTTTGCCGCGGCTTCGGCAGTTTCGACATGCCCACCTATGGAGACAACTATGAAATTCAGTGCTGCCTTGGCGATATCCGTGCTGGCCGTCAGCCAGGTCCCCTCAGCTGCCGCTGCCCAGGACAACTATCCTGAAAAGCCGATCACCATCATTGTTCCGTATGGCGCCGGTGGCACCACTGACGTCATGGCGCGAGCGCTGGCGACCAGCTTGTCGAAACAGTTGAAGCAGCCCGTAGTCATCGAAAACAAGCCAGGCGTGGGCGGGTCCATGGGGGTGGCGGCGATGCAGACAGCCAAACCCGACGGCTACACCCTGACCATGACGCCGGTAGGCATCTTTCGCCAACCGCATTTACAACCAGTGTCCTGGAATCCCATCCGTGACGTGACCTACATTGCGACGATTCTGACCTATGACTTCGCGCTGGCCGTGAAGGCTGATTCACCGTTCAAGACGGCCAAGGACCTGGTTGACTATGCGAAACAGCATCCGGGCGAGATCGATTACGGTACACCGGGGCGGTACACGGGCAATCAAGTTGTGCTCGCTATGCTGGGCAAACGCGAGGGCGTAGAGTTCACTCACATCCCTTACAAAGGCGACGCGGACGCGACCGCAGCGTTGGTGGGCGGGCATGTTCGGGCCGCCGTAGTGACGAACAGCATTCTCGCTCAGGTCAAATCGGGCAACGTACGCGTGCTGGCGACGGCGGACGAAGCGCGCAACCCTGAGTTCGCGGGCGTACCAACCTTGAAGGAACTAGGCTACGACGTCGTGGTGAAATCGCCCCTGGGAATCGGAGGCCCTGCGAATCTGCCTGCTCCTATCGTCGAAAAGCTGGACAAAGCCATCAAAGCGGCATTGGAAGACAACGAGGTCAAGACTGCTGCCAAGAACTTCGGCGTCAGAACGTACTACCTCGATCATGATGCTTATGCTGCGTTCGCCAAGAACGAGTATGAAACCCAAAAACCCTTGATCACCGATCTAGGCCTGTAACGATCCGGGCTTCGTGCCCTAGATGTAAAACATGACTATTGCGCAAACCTCTACAGACACTCTGCCGCGTTCAAAAAGCACGGACACGGAAGACAGGCATTTCGTGACAGCGCTAGCGCGCGGCTTGGAGGTTCTCGCCAGCTTCAACGGCGGCGACAGTGCGTTGGGTAACCAAGAGATCGCGCGTCACTGCGGGCTGCCAAAGTCCACAGTGTCGCGCCTGACCGCCACGCTGGCACGACTGGGCTACCTGCGGCTGGACGAGAGCACCGGCAAATATCACCTCGGCGTAGCCACGTTGGCTTTGGGGGCCGGTATGCTCGCCAAGCTGGACGTACGCCAGATTGCCAAGCCTGGCATGCAGCAGTTGGCGACCGCCTGCGGTGGTCTGGTGGCACTCGGTGCCCGCGACAGATTTTCGATGCTGTATCTGGAGGCCTGCCGTAGTCAGGTCGCCTTGACCTTGAATCTGCAAATGGGTTCGCATGTGCCCATTGCCGTCACGGCCATCGGACGCGCTTATCTGGTAGAGGCGGGCCCCGCAGAGCAACGCGAGATCATTGAGCGCGCCAGTGAACTGGACATCGGCTCCGGACAAGCTATCGCACGAGGACTCGAGCAGGCACAGGAAGACTACGACAAGCTCGGGTGCACCTGCTGCTTTGGCGACTGGAACCCGGACGTGCACAGCATCGCCGTCGGCCTACGGCTGGGCGGCAGCCAGCCTCTGATGGCGCTGAACTTCGGCGGGCCTGCGTTTCGCATGTCTCGCGAGTATCTGCTTAACGAGGTTCGTCCCCGATTGCTGGATCTGGCATCACAGATCAAGGAACAGACAGGCGCTCCTGCCTAGGCTGCCGCCGTAGGCAATGCCTGTATTGCTTTTTCCATTACACCGAACGTGAAAGGTTCTTCATCCATATGACGCAGCTCACCTATACCGTGGTCGACGGCATCGCTCTGATCACGATGCAGAATCCACCCGTCAACAGCATGGGGCACATGCAACGCCGACAGATCCTGGAGGCGTTGGACCAGGCCGAGGCAGACGCAGCGGTACGGGCTGTGGTGATAACGGGCTCCGAGCAGGTGTTCTCGGGCGGTGCGGACATTACCGAGTTCGGAACGCCAAAGGCGAACTGGCATCCCACGTTGCGCGATGTCATTGACGCGCTCGATGCATATTCAAAGCCCGTCGTTGCCGCCATCGATGGCATATGTCTTGGTGGCGGTCTCGAGTTAGCCCTGGCGGCACATTACCGTGTTGCTGCCGGACGGACTTTGGTTGGTTTGCCGGAAGTAAAGCTGGGCCTATTGCCCGGCGCGGGAGGCACGCAACGGCTGCCACGCCTGGTGGGGCTGGAACGAGGTCTGGATATGATCGTCAACGGCAAAAAGGAAAAAGCCGCTGATTTGGCCGACACCCGTTTGTTTGATCTGGTGGTCGAGGGCGCTGTAGCGGATGCCGCCATGGCGTTTGCCCGCGAACGCGTTCGCGCCGGCGATCCGATCCGGCGCACGCGCGACATCACTATCACGGAGCCGGACGCACAAGCGTTCCTGCAAGTCGTTCGACGGAATACGGCAGCCGCTCATCCTCGGCTGCCCGCACCCTCGCAATGCGTCGAGGCCGTTGCCGGCTGCCTGCTTCCATTCGATGATGGGATCAAGAAAGAGCGGTCGCTTTTCATCCAACTGATGAATACACCTGAATCCGCAGCACTACGGCATGTCTTCGCTGCCGAGCGTGCCGCGACCAAGGTGCAGGGCATCTCGCCGCACACTCCGAAGCGCGAGATCCGGCGAGTCGGCGTCATTGGCGCTGGCACCATGGGTAGCGGCATCAGCATGAATTTCCTGAACGCCGGCATACCGGTGACCTTGCTTGATATGAACGACGAGGCGCTTGCCCGAGGTGTCGCCGCCATCCGTAAGAACTACGAAGCGACCAAGCGCAAGGGCAGAATCAGCCAAACGCAGATGGACCAGCGAGTTGCCTTGCTACAAACGACCCTCAGCTATGGTGATCTGAGTGATACCGACCTGGTCATCGAGGCCGCGTTCGAAGACATGGCAATCAAGGAAAAAGTATTCCGCGTGTTGGACGAGGTGCTAAAACCTGGCGCGATCCTGGCGACTAACACCTCTACCCTTGACGTCAATGCGATCGCGACATTCGTAAAGCGTCCCGCAGATGTGGTGGGCCTGCATTTCTTCAGCCCGGCCAATGTCATGCGACTGCTTGAAATCGTCCGCGCGGATCAGACCTCCGACGAAGTTCTCGCGACCTCTCTCAATCTGGCAAAGGTGATCGGTAAGCAGCCGGTCGTTTCTGGGGTGTGCGACGGCTTTATCGGCAACCGCATGCTCAATGGCTATCGTGATGCAGGCGAGGAATTGCTGTTGCTGGGGGCGTCGCCCAAGGAGATCGACAGCGCGCTCGAGGACTTCGGTTTTGCCATGGGGCCTTACCGCATGGGCGATCTGGCGGGCTTGGACATTGGTTGGGCCATCCGAAAGCGCCGGCAAGCCGAGCAACCGGACCGGGATTTCTCCTGCGTCGCGGATCGCCTCTGCGAAGCAGGACGATTTGGTCAGAAGACCGGCGCGGGTTGGTATCGATACGAATCCGGTAGCCGCACTGCCCACTCGGACCCCGTGGTCGCCGAGATTCTCGATGCCTACCGCCAGGAGAAATCCATCGTGCCGCGCAGTTTTACCTCGCGTGAGATCGTCGAGCGCTGCGTGTTCGCGCTGGTCAACGAGGGCGCACGAATCCTGGAGGAAGGCATCGCGCAACGGGCCTCTGACCTGGACATCGTATACCTCAATGGGTATGGCTTCCCGCTGCATCGCGGTGGCCCCATGCACTTTGCCCAGCGGGTCGGCCTGTACAACGTGGTACGCGCGATGCGCCGGTTTGCCGCGCAGTCGCGCAACCCGGATTTCTGGCAGCCAGCCTCGATGCTGGTTCAGCTGGCCGATTCCGGCGACGCATTGAAATAATCCGTGATCACATTGAGGACATCATGAACGAGGCTGTCATTGTTTCTACGGCTCGCACCGCCCTGGCTAAATCATGGCGCGGCGCGTTCAACATGACGTATGGCGCGACGCTGGGCGCTCACGCGGTTCATCATGCCGTTGCCCGAGCTGGTGTTGACCCCGCCGACGTCGAGGACTGCATCATGGGCGGCACCTATCTGGAAGGCACGACCGGCGGAAACATCGCCCGTGCCATCGCCTTGCGCGCAGGCCTGCCGGTAACGACGGCCGGCATGAGTATCAATCGGTTTTGCTCCACAGGCCTGCAAAGCATCGCCTTGGCCGCTCAGCGTGTGATGGTCGAAGGCGCGCCGATGATTGTTGCCGGCGGGGTTGAGAGCATTTCGTGCACGCAGAATGAAGCCAATATGCACATGCGCCGCGACCCGTGGCTGCTCGAGCACAAGCCTGCCCTCTATCTGAGCATGCTGCAGACCGCAGAGAATGTCGCCCGCCGATATAACATCAGCAAAGACGCGCAGGACGCTTATGGCGTGCGCAGCCAGCAACGCGCTGCCGCTGCACGTGACGCCGGCCTGTTCGATGCCGAGATCGTACCCATGACGACTATCATGGCCGTGCAGGACAAAGCCACGGGTAAAGTTTCGCGTCGTGAGGTGACAATCTCATCGGATGAGGGGATACGCGCAGACACCACGCTCGAGAGCATCTCGGGCGTCCGTTCTGCGCTGCCCGGCGGCGTGATAACGGCGGCCAACGCGAGCCAGTTCTCTGACGGCGCATCGGCCTGCCTGGTCATGGATGCAAAGCTGGCGGAACGCCGAGGTATTCAACCACTGGGCATATTCCGCGGTTTCGCCGTTGCCGGCTGCGAACCCGACGAGATGGGCATTGGCCCTATCTTTGCCGTACCCCGTCTGCTCAAACGGGCCGGGCTCAAGGTATCTGACATTGATCTATGGGAACTGAACGAGGCCTTTGCCTGCCAGGTGATCTACTGCCGTGACCATCTCGGCATACCCGATGATCGCCTCAATGTGAATGGCGGCGCCATTGCCGTAGGACATCCGTATGGCGTGTCAGGATCCCGCTTGACGGCGCACGCCTTGATCGAGGGCAAGCGCCGTGGCGCGCGGTACGTCGTCGTGACGATGTGCGTGGGCGGCGGGCAGGGCGCCGCCGGTCTTTTCGAAGTGGCTTGATCGGCGCGGCCCGGAAGGAGAAATCGATGAGCGTAAAGTCGCTGTTTCAGTTGGAAGGAAAAGTCGCTCTCATTACGGGCGGATCTCGCGGCCTGGGACTGCAAATAGCAGAGGCCTTGGGCGAGATGGGCTGCAAGGTGGCCATCACCGCTCGCAAAGAAGCCGAGCTGGAGGCTGCTGCGCAGCACCTGCAGTCTCAGGGGATTGAGGTGCTCACTGTGCCTGGAAACCTCTCGCAGTTCGACACCATACCTGGCCTCGTGGACCGGGTGCTGGATCGCTTTGGCGTGATCGATGTGCTGGTCAACAACGCGGGCGCGACTTGGGGGGCGCCTGCGGAAGACTACCCCGATGAAGCGTGGCACAAGGTCATGGACCTGAACATCAACGCCGTGTTTTATCTTTCCAGGGAAGTCGGGCGCCGAACGATGATTCCACGCCGCGCCGGCAAGATCATTACCGTTGCCTCCGCCGCGGGGATGCGCGGTACCGCAAAGGGCGTATCGACGATCGCCTACAACACGTCGAAGGCTGCCGCCGTCAACTTCACGCGGACGCTGGCATGCGAGTGGGGACGCTACAACATCAACGTCAATGCCATATGCCCGGGTTATTTCTCGTCGCGCATGGCGGACGTGCAGATTCAGCGCATGGGACAGTCGCTGTTGGACCGCATACCGTTGGAGCGCGTCGGCGGCGAAGAAGACCTGAAAGGCATTGCAGTCCTGCTGGCCAGTGAGGCCTCTCGTCATATCACAGGCCAGGCGATTCTGGTGGACGGCGGTGCCAGTGTCAGCGCCTGATGCAGGCGAGCGCGACAAAACTTTACTAATGCGGGACTGAGATGATCGACAAGTTCAAGGACAACGTACATGAGGCGGTGGCCGATATCCCCGACGGAGCGACGGTTCTGGTCGGCGGGTTTGGCGGCGCAGGGCATCCGACGGAACTCCTGCACGCGTTGCTAGAGCAGGGCGCACGCGACCTGACGATGGTCAGCAACAATGCAGGCAATCACGAAGTCGGTTTGGCGGCGCTGATAAAAGCCGAGCGCGTTCGCAAGATGATCTGTTCGTTTCCGAGGGCCAGCCATTCTTACGTGTTCAACCAGTTCTACGCCGAAGGGCGCATCGAGTTGGAATGTGTTCCGCAGGGTACGATTGCCGAACGCCTGCATGCGGCGGGGGCTGGGCTCGGCGGTTTTTATACGCGTACGGGCTACGGCACCGAACTGGCAGCGGGCAAAGAGGTCCGAGAGATCGACGGTCATGGCTATGTGTTTGAACGCCCATTGCATGCGGACTACGCATTGGTGCTAGCCGAGAAAGGCGACAGGTGGGGCAATCTCATCTACAACAAGACGGCGCGCAATTTCGGCCCGGTGATGTGCCAAGCCGCAAAAACAACCATCGTACAAGTCAAACACAAGGTCGCGCTGGGCGAGCTCGATCCCGAGGCCATTGTGACTCCCGGCATATTCGTGCAGCGAGTGGTGGTCGTCAGCAATCCCCAATTCTCAAGTTGAAAACGCGATGCAAAAACTCACCCGCATTCAGATGGCCGCGCGGCTTGCAAAGGATATCCCTGCCGGTAGTTACGTCAATATCGGCATCGGTCTGCCGGAACTGGTGGCCAACCACCTCGATCCTGCCGACGAGATCTTGCTGCAGAGCGAGAACGGCATGCTTGGCATGGGACCGGCAGCCGCGCCCGACGAAGAGAACCACGAGCTCATCAACGCCGGCAAGCACCCCGTAACGCTGCTCACCGGAGGCGCCTTTTTTGGCCATGTGGACTCGTTTGCCATGATGCGTGGCGGCCATTTGGACTTGTGCATCATGGGTGGCATGCAGGTGTCGCAGACGGGTGACCTGGCAAACTGGTCCCTGGGCCGCAAAGGCGAGCCGCCCGCCGTTGGCGGTGCAATGGATCTGTCCGTTGGCGCGCGAAAAGTGTTCATCCTGATGGAACACAACGCCAAGGACGGCACGCCAAAGCTGGTCGAGAACTGCACACTGCCATTGACAGGCCCCGGTGTGGTGCATCGCGTCTACACGGATCTGGCGATCGTTGATATCACGCCGAAAGGATTTGTCCTGAGAGAGAAGCTCGTAGATATCAGTGATGGCGAGTTGCGAGCGTGTACCGGAGCACCATTGCACTTTCCGGACGATCGTTGAGATGGTGGGCGGGTGATTTCGTTACAGCGAACTCGGGTTCAATCCCGACGGCAAGACCTTCATGTCAACCCGGGCTGATGGGATTCCCGATCCCCCTCATTCTCCACGAGCCACGTGACACCCGCGTTTTTAAATTTCCGCACATATGGCCGCAGCAAGGCGATCAATTCACTATGCAGCGCCTTTACCGTATGTGGGTTACGCGTGAGCATGGGGCTACAAGATATGATCGTTCTGCCTAGCGACGGACTGACTATTGGTGCGCCTACGAGTCGCTGGGCGTCCAGCATCGGGGTGATGGGCATGACCGGCAGGATGGTGTAGCCCACACCCCGTTCAACCAAGTCCAGGATGACGGCAGTACTGTCCGATTCAGCGACTGGATTCAGGTTGACGCCAATGATGGTGCACGCACGGTCGATGGCGTTGCGCAGACTCTTTGCCTCAGGAACCACCATAGGCAGTTTTACGACCTCTGCGAGGTTGACCGGGCTCGATTGCGAAAGCCCGCAACCCGGCAGGCCTACCACGTAGATGGGCTCACGATATACCGGCGAGGTCTGCAGCATCTCCGATTGCAGGTAGTCGCCCATGAGGCAGATGTCCAGCTTGCCGTCCTCGAGGCCATCCTGCAAAAAATCAGAGAATCCCGCAGCGATTCGTACTTTCAGGTCCGGATACTGGCGACGCAGCGAAGTGACCAATGGTCCCGCCAATACGGCGGCCAGACCGGGCAACATCCCGATGGCCACTGATCCCATCAGGTTCTTGGCCGCAGCGCCAATGTCCGCCTTGGCCTGATTCAGCCCTTTGAGAGACACACGTACCTGATCGACAAAGCGGCGGCCCGGGACGGTCAGAACCATCCCCAGGTGGTTTCGGTGGAACAAAGGCGCGCCCAACTCGTCTTCCAACTGTTTCAGCTGCCGAGATAGCGCGGGTTGAACGATGTGCAGCAATTCCGACGCTCTGGTGAGACTGCCCGTCTCCGCAATGGCCAGAATGGTTCGTAGTTGTCTTAAGTCCATCGTCGGCTCACTCCACTGATTGATCTATGCCAAACCGCTATAGCCGCCAGAGAAAGATGTGAATTGTCTCGTAGTTGCGCGGCAAATACCATGGGTCGGGTTGGAGTGCCTTGCCGGCGATAGAACCATGAGACAAGAGATCAAGAACCATGAAAAGAATTTTGGTTGCCAACCGTGGCGAAATTGCCGTTCGGGTTTTTCGCGCCATACGTGACCTAGGCATGCAAAGCGTGGCTGTGTATTCCCGAGATGACTCGAACTCACGGCATCGAATTTTGGCGGATACGGCGGTTGCGCTGAACGGGTCTGGCCCTGCGGCCTATATCGATATCGACGCCATCATCGCCGCAGCAAAAAGTGAGGACTGCGATGCCATTCATCCAGGCTATGGATTTCTGAGCGAGAGATCGGATTTCGCACAAGCCTGTGCCGATGCGGGGATCACCTTCATTGGCCCAGAGGTCGAACAGTTGGCTTTGTTCGGCGACAAGGGGCGCGCCCTGAAACTCGCCCGAGAATGCGAAGTTCCGGTGATGCCGGCGACGCACGGTGGGGCGACGCTCGAAGAGATCATGCAGTTCTTCGACCAACAGGGCGGCGTCGGCATCGTCATCAAGGCGGTTGGCGGGGGTGGCGGCCGCGGCATGCGTGTCGTACAGGATAAATCCGAAATTCCAGAACGCTATGCCCGCTGTCGATCCGAGGCGACGTCCGCATTTGGAGTGGATGCGCTCTATGCGGAACGCCTGGTCAATCGTGCTCGCCACATCGAAGTGCAAATCATCGGCGATGGCGCCAATGTCGTTGCGCTGGGTGAGCGCGATTGCACGCTGCAGCGGCGTTTTCAGAAGGTCGTCGAAATAGCGCCCAGTCCGGTTCTCGACGCCGCGTTGCGCACTGGCATTCTCGCTGCCGCAAAAAAGCTCGCATCGAAAGCGAACTATCGCGGCCTGGGCACATTTGAATTCCTCGTCGAGGAAGACGACCGTGGCGTACAGACAAGTTTCGTTTTCATCGAAGCCAATCCTAGACTGCAAGTCGAGCACACCATCACAGAGCAGGTCACAGGTGTAGATCTGGTGGCAGTGCAAATCGGTATCGCGCAGGGGAAAAGCCTGCAGGCCTTGGGTTTGGATCCTGCGTGCCCTCCGCAGCCGCGAGGGTATGCCATTCAGGCGCGGATCACGACAGAAACGACCGATGCTACCGGCATGGCTCGCCCTGCACACGGGCGGCTTGAGCGGTTTGATCCGCCTACCGGTCCGGACGTGCGAGTCGATACGCACGCCTATAGTGGCTACTCGCCAGCGTCGGCCTTTGACACGCTTTTGGCCAAGTTGGTCGTATCGAGTGCCAACGAGGATTTCTCCAGCGTCGTCAGACGCCTGCGCCGCAGCTTGGGGGAGTTCCGCGTCGTTGGGGTGGCGACGAATATTGAGCTGCTCAGGGCGCTAGTCGAGCGTGATGATTTCCTGCTGCAGCAGAACCATACGCGGCATGTAGAGGCGATTTTGCCGGAACTGCTGACTGCTGCTACTCAGTTAGAACTGGAACAGCAGGCAAAGGATCGGCTCATCGGCGAGGACGCGCATACGCCTGCTGTGTCGTCTGTTTTGAAAGCAATTGCCATTGATGAGCGGATCGATGACCATTTGGTCGCTTGTCGCGCGCCGTTGAGCGGTCGTATTGTCGAGCTGTCGGTTGCCGTGGACGACGTGGTACAGAAAGGCCAACCCATTGCGGTCATCGAAGCGATGAAAATGGAGTATTCCGTTGTTGCCGAGGGCAATGGCCGAGTCGTGGACGTCCGCGCCATTCAGGGAAATCAAGCGGCCGAAAACGAAATTCTGGTGGTGATCGAGCAGGGCCCGGGCGGCGTCGACCTGGACGTCGACGTAAAAACCGTTGACTTGAACGCCGTCCGCCCGGATTTGCAGGCCGTATTTGATCGTCATGCGATTCTGTATGATGAGGCACGCCCTGATGCGGTGGCAAAGCGGCAGTCGAGAGGACAGCGCACCGCCCGTGCAAATATCGCCGATCTGTGCGACGACGGCTCCTTTGTCGAATATGGCGCTTTGGTCATTGCCGCACAGGCCACGCGGCGCACAAAGGAAGACTTGATCGCCAATACGCCTGCCGACGGCATTGTTACGGGTGTTGGCAACATCAATGGCGCTGAATTCGGCTATGACGCCTCGCTGAGCGCCGTGCTGGCCTACGACGCAACGGTCCTGGCAGGCACGCAAGGCAAACGTAATCACATCAAAACAGACAGGCTGGTCGAACGCGCGCATCGCGATGAGATGCCATTGGTGTTGTTCGCGGAGGGCGGCGGCGGCCGTCCGGGAGACGTGGACTTTCCATTCGTGTCCGGGCTGTATCAACCCACCTTTGCGTCTCTGGCGGAATTGAGCGGCGAGGTTCCTCTACTGGGCATCGTGTCGGGTCGATGCTTTGCCGGCAATGCTGCTTTTCTAGGCGTATGTGACGTCATCATTGCGGACAAGTGTTCAAACATCGGCATGGCGGGGCCGGCCATGATTGAGGGCGGGGGGCTGGGTATTTTCAAGCCCGAGGAAGTCGGCCCTGCGCCTGTGCAGTTTGCCAACGGCGTGATCGACATTCTGGTGGAAAACGAAGCCGAGGCCGTCGCGGTGGCAAAGCGCTACCTCTCGATGTTTCAGGGACGCACGACAACCTGGTCGGCGCCCAATCCGCTCGAACTGCGGCATATGGTCCCGGAGAATCGCCTGCGTGTCTACGATAGCCGCAAGGTCATCGAAGGCATCGCGGATGTGGGCAGCGTACTGATGTTGCGCTCTGGATTCGGGCATGGGCTGCACACGGCTTTGGCTCGGGTCGAGGGCCAATCGGTCGGCATCATCGCCAATAACCCGCACCATTTGGGCGGCGCCATCGACGCTGATGCGGCGGACAAGGCAGCGCGCTTTATGACGCTGTGTGACGTTCACGGGTTGCCGATCATTTCCCTGATCGATACCCCGGGATTCATGGTCGGCCCTGACGAGGAGGCAAAGGCGCAGGTTCGCCATGTGTCCCGGATGTTTGTGGTGGCTGCCAAATTGCGCGTCGCGCTGCTGGCGATTGCGCTGCGTAAAGGCTATGGTCTGGGCGCCATGGCAATGGCGGGGGGGAGTTTTCGCTCTGCAAGTTGTGCGGTGTCGTGGCCGACAGGAGAGTTCGGCCCTATGGGGCTGGAGGGCTCGATCAGGTTGGGTTTTAAAAAGGAACTCGAGAATGTTCCGCCAGGGCCCGAGCGCCAAGCACTTTACGACCAATTGGTAGCGCGCGCATACGAGCGTGGCCATGCCATCAACGTCGCTTCTACGACCGAAATCGACGCAGTCATCGATCCGGCCGAAACTCGCACCTGGATTCGTCAGGGGATCGCGTCCGCAGCGCTGCGTGCGGGCCGGGCACGTCGCTCCTTTGTCGATACATGGTGAGCATAAAAATTACTGAGGAACCGACCGTGATGAAGCACGACTCTACGGACCAGCTTGCCCTCGCTGGACTGCGCGTCCTCGAAGTAGGTACCGGAGCGGCACTGGCTTATGCGGGCAAACTCTTCGCCGACTTTGGCGCTGAAGTAATCAAATTGGAGGACCCCGCTGCGGAAGAACTTCGACTTGTTCCGCCGTTGTTGAGTTCTCCTGGCTCGGCGCAGCAAAGCGCGCTGAACGCCTGGCTCAACGCAAATAAACGCAGCGTTACCTTGAACAATAGCAGCTTCGAAGAGCACGCATGGCTATCACGTCTGGCGAGAACGTGTGACGTGATTCTTGATGCCAGAGCGTTGAGCGCAGGCGTTGACGTACTGAGCCGGCCGGTTTGCGGCACTGGTGAGGCTGCCGACGAGTCAAACGCTCCCATTGAGGTGTGTTTGACCTGGTTTGGGGAAAGCGGGCCCTATCGCAATTTCGTGGGAACGACGGCTGTATGCCGTGCCTTGAGCGGCGCCGTCTACACCAGCGGGGCGGTGGAAGGTCCGCCGCATTTGCCGCATGACATTCAAACCGGCATTGTCGCCGGCCTGGCCGCGTTTTCGAGTGTGATGTCAGCACTGATCGGAGCGTCCGACGGGACTCGCCGGTATGTGCTCAGTATTCACGAGCTGACGTTCTCGGTGGTGGAAATGGAAGCAGGCATGGTGCAAGACGGGCGTCACCCCAAAGCCCGTCTGGGTGTGAACCGATTCTGCACGACCCACCCGGGGGGCATCTACCAGACCAAGCAGGGCTGGATCGGGATTTTCGCGCATACGGCTCCTCAATGGACGGCGCTATGCTCGGCGATCGGCCATCCGGAACACGCCAATGACGCTCGTTTCGTCAATGGCCCGACGCGTATTCAACATGCCGACGAGATCGACGCATTTTTGATTCCAGCGCTGCTGACCAAGACTGCGCAGGAATGGTTTGAGCAATTGGCACGCGAAAAATTCCCCGCCGTGCTGGTGCCGACCATGAAGGAATTGCTTGAACAGAGAGTCCATCGGGAACGCGGCGCGTTTGTTCCGGTTCAATTCGGATCGAGCCGATTCGAGGGCGTGGTCGTTCCGCTGCCGCTTGGCGATGCGGGGCCTTTGCCTGGCGGGGCTGCTCCGGCAATGGGGGCAGATAACGCCTTTTATCGCACTGAGCAGGCGTTGCGCCCCAGATCACGCCGCGCACGCGCACCGGTGGCTGTGGCACCGCTGCGGCAGATTCGTGTGATTGACCTGACGATGGGTTGGGCAGGTCCGCTGGCAGCGCGCACGCTTGCCGACTTTGGCGCCGAAGTCATCAAGGTCGAGGCAACGCAATATCCAGATTGGTGGAGAGGCACCCACTATACCGAGGAGTTTTATCGCGATCGGTTGTACGAAAAAAATTCGAACTTCGCGTTGATGAACCGCAACAAGCTCGGCATTACGCTTGATTTGACCCGGCAGGAGGGGCGCTCGGTTTTACTCGATCTGGTAAAAAGCGCCGACATTGTCATCGAGAACTATTCAACCGAAGTGCTTCCAAAATTGGGCTTGGACTACGCAGCCTTGTCTCGGGTAAACGATCGGCTGGTGATGATTTCCATGCCGGCATTCGGCGGCGGCAACGAATGGAGCACCACCAGGGCTTATGGCGGCACGCTTGAGCAGGCTAGTGGCTTGCCCCATCACACCGGATTTCCTCAGAACCCGCCGTCACTGACATCCTATGCTTATGGAGACCCTGTCGGGGGATGGAATGGAGGCGCCGCTGCGTTGGTATCGCTGCTGGTACAGGCGCGCACGGGGAAAGGGCGGCACGTCAATCTGTCGCAGGTCGAATGCATGCTCTCGATGGTCGCACCGTTCCTCATCGAGCAGTCGGTATGCGGCCATACTACCGCTCGTAACGGGAACGCGCATCCTGTTTTCGCCCCGCATGGCATATATCAATGCGCAGGCGACGACGATTGGGTGGTTGTGAGCGTGATCAACGATACGCAATGGCGCACGCTGACCGACTTGATACAGGCACCGCAATTGGCACAGGATCCATCGTTGAGTCATGCCCTAGGCCGCCACGCCCGGCGACAAGAGATCGATAGCCAGATCAGCAAGTGGACCACGCAACGGTCGGCAGAAGAGGCTATGTACGTGTTGCAGACCGCCGGTATCAGTGCCGGCGTCGTAAAGCCCGTGTGGGAGATCCTGGAGGATCCACATCTGAATCAGCGGGGGTTCTTCAAAGAGATTCCGCGCGCATATCTGGGGCAATACCTGACCACCACACCGTGGTTCAGAGAAACAGCAGCGCCCACGGAAGTCATTCGTGCGGCACCCACGCTGGGGGAGCACAGCCGAGAGGTTTTCTCGCGAGTGCTCGGACTGACTCAAGCGCAGCAGCAGGCACTTGAGGCGGGCGGCATAACAGGAACCGCCGCAACGAAGAAAGCAGCTTAGATAACAAGCCCGGTATTTTCGGCTTGGAAGTTGTCAAACTATTCGGAGACAAAAAAATGACTATATTCAAATCGCGTAGAGACTTTCTCATAGCATGCGCCGGTATCGCAGGCGGTGCCGGGCTCGGGCTGGGGCCGAGCGCGGTGTTCGCGCAAGACCCCAAGTGGCCTGCCAAACCTATTCGAATCGTCGTACCGTTTCCGGCGGGATCCATTACCGATGCGATGGCTCGCTTGTTGGCGGACGACCTTTCGAAAACATTGGGACAGCCAGTAATTGTAGAGAACAAAGGTGGCGCCAATGGTTCAATCGGAGCCGCCGAGGTCGCGCGTTCAGCGCCGGATGGGTACACCTTGCTGGCCACCAACAGTAGCAGTATTACCGTGAATCCATTGGTCTACAAGAATTCGCCCTATAAGTCGACGGACTTTGCACCGATCGCGTTGGTGCTGGACGCTCCATTCATCGTGAACGTCAATGCCGATTGGGCAAAGAAGCACTCGATCAACTCACTCAAAGATTTGACGGCCTTTGCCAAGAGCCATCCGTCTGAGCTCACTTACGGCTCGGGCGGTATGGGGAATCTGGCGCATTTGGCGTATGCGATGTTGAGCAACGAAGTGGGGTTCAAGGCTACGCATGTGCCCTACAAGGCCGGGTCACAGGCCAGCACAGCTGCGATGTCTGGGGAGGTCAACACGCTGTTTGACACGCTGACGAGTATTCCGCAGGTCAAAGCCGGAAAGCTCAAGGCACTGGCAGTGACGTCACAGCAACGGCTTGCCCAGCTGCCTGATGTCCCTACCATCGCCGAAGCGGGATTCCCGAATATCGCTGTGACGTTCTGGTTGGGATTGCTAGCACCCGCAAAAACCCCACCGGAAATTATTGAAAAACTGTACGAGCACGCCAAGCAGGCTATGTCGGTGCCGGCAGCGAACAAGGCGTTGAGCGCACAGGGAACCATTGCCATGGTTGGTCCGAACGATTTTGCCAAACGTATTGCGAACGAGACCAAGCAACTGGCTGAAGTCGTCAAACGAGAGAAAATTACTCTCGATTGACTAACTGAGCCCGCGATCGCGCGCTATTTGGCTTATTGCAAGGAGGATTTTGCAATCAAGTCCTCGTACACCGCAGGGGCATCCGTAAACCCCTGCTGCTGGAGCTTTTTGACATAGGCGTCGGACACGGGCTGAAGGCCCGACTTCCAACGCTGCAACGTCGCAGTGTCCGGCCGCACTATCTCCTGTCCAGGTCCGTGCGCGCCCTCGTAGTAGGGCTTATCCCATTTATCCCACAGCAGGCCTAACTGCGCGACGAGTGTATCGCCAGATAAGCGATCTATGGCTGTGCGAACATCGGCAGGCAAAGAATCGAACCTGGCTTTGTTCATCACGATAAAGAACGCCGATGCATAAAATGGCACAGCGGTGTGTTGCTTCATCTCATCATTGAAGCCGGGAATGGGCGTGCCCCAATTGGTGATAATGCCGTCGAGCTGGTTCGCTCTCAATGCAGGTATGATCTCGTCGGGCTGCAGTAGTTTCGGCTGTGCACCGACATACTCGAGCGTGGTCGCAACGGTGGCGTTTGGCACCCGCAAACGCAAACCCTTTAAATCGCCTAGTTCGACGACTCGCGTCTGTTTTGTGTGTACCAGTCCGGGATTTTGCACGAACAACGCCAACACCTTGAACTCTTTGTATTCATCTGCGATCACGTTATTCTTATAAAGCGCCCATAACGCCTCAGAGCCGCGCTTTGCATCAGAAACCACAAATGGCAGCTCGATAATCGAGCTTCGCATAAAACGTTCACCTTCTGCGCCGCGCAGCCCAAGCGCGATATCGACTGTGCCTGCTTTGACCTGGCTCGCCTGATTTCGCACATTTCCTAATGGCGAACTTGAATTGAGCACTTCGACCGCCACCTTGCCACCAGTCTGCCGCTCGAGTTCGCGCGCCCAAGGTTCGACCAAATCAACTTGAAAGAAGCTTTTTGGACCTAGAAAGTGCGACATCTTTAGATGTATGGCCAGTGGCTCTTGGCTTTCCGTCTTCTGAGCGTGTACCAGCAAAGGTTGACAGGCCAATATTGCAATAGCGACGAGCTTAGTGAGCAGATGTCTACGATGCATAGCGTCCTCCCGGATATGCCGATGTGGCCTGGGCGATGAGATGTCTGCGAATCTTAGTTTAAGTCTGAACTAATATTTATCATCGCTTACCCGTACTTGAGAAAAATCCGCCAGATGTCGCCTGGAGCCAGGGCTATCAACCCTGGGCTGGTGGACGCCGCGATGGCGAAGCAGGAGGGGGATGTCCCCAAGCTAATAGCGGGCCGGCGCCTGTCACTTACTCGACCATCTGACCTAACTGACCGTCTAATAATTGCTGGTAATGCACCGACGGCAGTTCAATCAACGGTTTGCGATACTGACTCCATAACCGGCGGTCTTCGGCCGTGTGGAAAATCTGTTTTTCCGGCATGGCAGGCCACGAGGGGACCTCGAACCACAGTCGCAGCAGATGGCGGCGATCGGCCAGTTCTTTGGCGTCCTGGTAGTCGGTGCGGCCGTGAACCATCATGCGATTGTTCAGGAACTGGATATCTCCTTCTTTGAATCCCATGTCCAGATATAGCTCGGGCGACGCCGATACTTTGCGCACGCGGTATAGGGCCTCGGATTCCTCGGGCGTATAGTTGCATTGCCCGCTCTTTTCGGCCAGGCGGGCATATCCCGTGGGCAGATAGCAGGTGACCTCGCCGTTTTCTTCGTAAAAGAACGGCACGCGGTCTGGGCTGTACGTGCGGGTGGCGCGGCGGCCGTCTTCGTCGGTGCGTTTCAGGTACAAGCCGCGCGCCAGGATCTCCAACAGTTGCGGATATTCGCGGGCCATGGTGTTGTGCACCGCCAGGGCGCTGCTGATACGGCTTTCACCGCCCGATATCGCGGACTTCAGGCACATCAGGCCGATAATGTCGCAAGAATCGGTGTGCATGAGTTGGCCGCCGCCTTTGCGATAGCCGCGCGACTTGGGTTCATAGTCGCTGACGTCCATGACGTGGCCCAGTATGTCACCCAGATAGGATTGCGTCATCGGTTTGCCCAGATACGATCCCAGGCCAAAATAGATGCGCGTCATGTCGTCATCCGAATAGGCCTGGCGATTCAACCCTCGCAGCATCAGGAACCCGCGGCCATGACGAAGACGCTCGGGCAACGCGCGCATCAGGTCGCCCACCTTGTCCAACGGAAACGTCTCCGGCGTGATGTTCGGAAAATCCAGATTGCCCTGCGTCAGCAGATGCTTTAGCGCCAGGTCGATCTCGCGTTGTTCGTTATCGCTCAGGATATGCAGGCCTTCTTTCATCCAGTCGATATCGGGGCCGTTCCAGGCACCCAGCGTGTCGATCTGTGTTCCGATTTTGCTCATGATTGGGGTCTCCTTCGATGTCAGTATGCGGTGCGGGTAGATGCGGTCAGGCTGTCTGGGGTAGGGCGGACGCGGATGGTACGGAGGCTTCGGTTTTATTGGCGGTTGATGTTTCCCCAAAGATCACGCCCTGGTCGAACAGAGGCTGCAAATCGGTGCCGCCCAACAACTCTGTTAAACATTCTGCGGTGTGCTGACCCTTGCGAGGTGCGGGTCTGCGTAATGCGCCCGGGGTGGTAGACAGCCGTGGCACGACGTTATGCATGGGCATGTAGTCCATGTCGGGGTCTTCTACGTCGATCAGGCTTTCGCGTGCGATCACATAGTCGTCGTGCAGCAGGTGGGACGCGTCGTAGATTGGCCCTACGGTGACTTCTGCGGCTTCGAAAATTTGCAGGTTCTCCGCCAGTGAGCGTTGGGCCACGAACTCGGACACGACAGCATCTACGTCCTGCACGTGTTCCAATCGCGCCACGTTCGTGCTGTAGCGCGGATCCGCATTCATGTCGGCACGCCCGATGGCGCAGAACAGGCGGGCTGCCATGGTCTGCGTCGACGTGGATACGCACACCCATTGGCCGTCTGCTGTCTTGTAGGTGTTGCGTGGTGCCGTGGTGCTGGACCGGCTGCCGGTGCGAGCCTTGACCTTGCCGGTAATGCGGTAGCTTGCAGCCTGCGGACCCAGTATGGAAATCATGGGTTCGAACAAAGACAGGTCGATGTCCTGTCCCTGCCCGCCGTTGATACGGACTTCCCATAATGCGGTCATGGTGGCGCTGGCGCCATATAGTCCGGCAGTCATGTCACCTAGAAACATGGGCGGCAGCACGGGCTCGCGATCCTGGAATCCGTTCATGGCCGCAAAACCGGAATACCCCTCGACCAGCGTGCCAAAGCCAGGGCGGCGTTTGTATGGACCCGATTGGCCCCAGCCAGAAATACGCACAACCACCAGTTTCGGATTAGTTTGGCGCAGCGTATCCGGCGCCAAACCCATTTGCTCCAACACGCCGGGACGAAAGCTTTCGACCAGTACGTCGGCGTGGTCGATCATTTTTCGCAGCAGGCCGATGGCGCGTTCGTGGCGGAAATCCAGGCACACACTGCGCTTGTTGCGGCAATAGACCTTCCAGAACGTTTCGACATCACGAGTCTTGAATGCGCGCAGCGTGTCGCCATTGCGGGGTTCCACCTTGATGACATCGGCGCCGAAATCGGCCAGTTGCAATGTCAGCATATTGCCCGCCACTAACCGTGACAGGTCGATGACGCGCAGACCACGCAGTGGACCGTGAGAATTCGCCGAGTACGACGTGCGTTTCAGACTATTGGCAGCAGGTGTTTTCTTGTCCATGATTTTGAGTTTATCAACAAAATAGACATGATGTCTATTTTTGAAAATATATAATTTGAGGCGTTTTTGCCGATCAGCGAACCTTAGAAATCCAGGAGTCCTTTATGCCGAAAGCCGCCGACTCGGGCGTGGCGTCAGTCAATCGAGCCCTTTCCATCCTGATGGCCTTTCAGGAAAGCGTCGAAGGCATGACCCTGACTGATTTGATGAATGCAACGGGCATGTATCACAGCACCATCCTGCGGCTGTGCGAATCGCTGGAGCAATTCGGCTTTATCAAACGCCTGGAGGACGGCCGCTACATGTTGGGGCCTACCCCGTTCTATTTGGGCATGCTGTATCAGGAGTCCTTCCGATTGTGGGATTACGCCGCGCCGGTATTGCGCGACCTGATACGCCAAACCAAGGAAACCGCAGCCATCTATATCCGCGAAGGCGATGAACGCATCTGCTTGCATCGCATGGTGCAACCGCGATCGGTGCGTATGCACGTACGCGAAGGCGATCGCGTCGATCTGGATAAAGGCGCCGCGGGCAAAGTGCTATTAGCGTTCGACGGTAAAAAGGGCGCTGTCTATGACGGCATTCGTAAAGCCGGGTATGCGATTTCGTTGGCGGAACGCGAAACGGAAAGCGCGGCGATTTCATGTCCCATCTTTGGGCCGGGGCAACGGTTGATCTGCGCCCTGTCGTTGGGCATGCCACTGTATCGCTTCAACAAATCCGTGTTCGAGAACTATCTGCCTATCGTGATGGAAGCCGGCGCGAAACTGACGCGTGATTTGGGAGGCGACACTGCGTTGTACGCGCCGCCCTATGCCAAGCTGGAAGGCGTAAAACTGCCGACGTAATAAATAGAGGGCAGTCCCGGCCGGTCAGCGTAGGCTGTCCGGTCTCGGCACCATGGTGGCGTACACCCATCCCACTATTTGCTCGCAACGATGTGCCGTTCAGATGCCAGCGTTTGCCACTTCGACAATTCTGTCTGCACATATTTTGCCGCGTCAGCGCTGTTCATATCTGAGGGTTCAGTGGCTTCGCGAGCGAACAACTCACGCATATCAGGCTCGGCACTGACCTTGCGTATGGCGGCATTCAGGCGATTCACGTAATCGGCCGGGGTACCCGCGGGCGCATAGACGCCCCACCATACATCGACGGAATAGCCTGGCACGGTTTCCGCGATAGTGGGTACGTCGGGAAAGAATTTCGAACGCGTGGTCGACGTGGTCGCCAGTACGCGTATGTCCTTGGCCTGCAAGGGACCGCTGACTGATGCGGGCGTGGTGATCATGGATTCCAGCCGGCCGCCTATCATGTCCGTCACGGCGTTCGAGATGCCTTTATAGGGCACATGGACCATATCTGTGCCTGTTTGTTGGCTCAGCAATTCCGAGCTCATTTGCCCGATGGATCCGATGCCGGCCGAGCCATAGTTCAGCTTGCCTTGCTGAGATTTGGCATCATCGATCAACTGTGCCACGCTGGTATACGACGTGGACTTGCTCACCACGAGCACCATGGCGCCGCGCGCCACCACGGCAATAGGCGTGAACGACTTTATCGCGTCATACGGCAGCTTTTCCTGCGTGGCTGCGTTCGTCACGAATGACACCGAACTGAACAACAGCGTGCTGCCATCCGGTTTTGCCCGTGCCACTTCGGACGAGCCAATCACACCGCCCGCGCCCGGCTTGTTCTCGACGATGACGTTTGTGCCTAGTTCCTTTGATAGCTTGGCGCCTAGCGCGCGGCCGAACATATCGTTGCTGGCGCCGGGTGAGAACGGCACGATCACCTTGATCAGATCGGGCAGGGGAGCTTCGGCGCGCGACGGCGCCGAGAGCAGACAGAGCGCACTGGTCATCAGCGCGCCGGCCAGGCGGGGAAGGGGTTTCATCGTTGTCTCCATTTTTAGACATAATGTCTATTATTGAAAAAGTATAGGCATATGTCGCGAGCCTGTCGAGCACGGGAATGCGGCGTTGGGTGACGCACAGGCGTGTTCGGGCCCACGTTTTCTCTATGAAGACGTGATGTTTTCTAGGGGTTTTCCTGTGGTGGGGAGGGGTAGGTATTGCGAATGTCTACCCAACCGACTTACGCCATTGCCCGGGTGATTGCCCCGTGTGTGCTTTAAAGGCGCGTGATAAGGCGACCTCGCTGCCATAGCCGACGTCGGCGGCGATGAGTTTGAGCGGTTGGCCTTGGCGTAATGCGCGTTGAGCCAGGCCGATGCGCCAGCTCTGTAGATACTGACCCGCCGTGATGCCCACCACCTCACGAAACGCCGTAGCGAACGCACTGCGTGACATGCCGGCGGTGCTGGCTAGATCCTCTAGCGACCATTCCCTGGACGGATGCTCATGCATGGCCACCATTGGGATGCGCAGGCGGGCATGCGCCAGTCCAGCCAGCATGCCGCTTTGCATCTGATTGCTCTCCATCAGTTGCCGCAGGATTTGGATGATCACTACCTCGAAGAGCCGATTTACCACGGCATGCCTGCCGCAGCGTTGCTCGAATGCTTCGTCGAACAGTATTCGCAGCACGTCGGTCGCGCCGGCAATTGAATCCAGTGGCAGACAGATGAAAGGCGGAAGGGCCGCACTGATTGGGTTGTGCAAACCCCCTTCGAAGCGCAAGTTGGCGCACACCATGTCCGCGCCCTCCACAGCGTCCGTGATAAATCGATGCGCCATCGGACGTGGATACAGCAGGAGGCTGGGTGTTTCGACGGTCAGCGAGGTATCGTCGTGAATCACCTCGGCCGGGCCGCGCCGTATCAGGTGCAATTGACCCAAGCCATCTTGTGCTTCCAATAGGTTGTGGCCGCATAGGGTCCCGGCGTGAAACACCTGCGCGTTAATGGCGAAGCGCTGCAACAGTTCCGCGAGTCTATCTGTCATTTTGTACTTTAAGTTAATTTTTTCGGATTTTATATCACCAATCGTCGTTTTTGGTCGAGCAGAATGTCGTTAAGCCACTCCGGCCCCTAACGAATGACTACGACGAGGTTGATCATGAACACCCTATCCAAAACTGTTGCGACGACATTGCTGGCTGCTGCTGTACAGGCCGGTGCGCCGGTTCAAGCTGCTCCGACGGAAGACGCGGTCCGCGTGACCAACGTCACTAAGAGCGGCAACTACATCACGACGCGCGATGGCGTACAGATTTACTTCAAGGACTGGGGCCCTAAAGACGGCCCCGTAGTGGCCTTCAGCCACGGTTGGCCACTGAGTTCGGACAGCTGGGAATCGCAAATGATTTTCCTGGCGTCTCAAGGTTATCGTGTGGTGGCGCATGATCGCCGGGGTCATGGTCGCTCCAGTCAACCCTGGGAGGGTAACGATATGGATCACTATGCCGACGATCTGGCCGCTGTGATTCAAGCCCTGGACCTGAAAGACGTCACGTTAGTGGGCTTTTCCACGGGAGGCGGTGAAGTGGCCCGCTATATCGGCCGCCACGGAACCAGCCGCGTCAAGAAGGCCGTACTCGTCAGCGCGGTGCCCCCACTGATGCTCAAGACCGCCGATAATCCCGGCGGCCTGCCTATCGAGGTTTTCGACGGCCTGCGCAAGGCATCGCTGGAGAACCGCTCGCAGCTATATCTGGACATCGCTTCAGGCCCGTTCTTCGGTTTCAATCGTCCTGGTGCCAAGTCCAGCCAAGGATTGATCCAAGCCTTCTGGGTGCAGGGTATGCAGGCCGGCCACAAGAACACGTATGACTCTATCGCTGCATTCTCGGCGACTGACTTCCGGGCAGATCTGCAGAAGTTTGACGTTCCCACCTTGGTGATCCATGGCGACGACGACCAAATCGTCCCGATTGATGCCGCGGGCAAGGCGTCCGCTGCGCAGATCAAGGACGCCAAGTTGATCGTTTATCACGGTGCTCCTCACGGCCTGACAGATACGCACAAGGACCGTTTGAACCAGGATTTACTCGAGTTCTTGCGCGACTGATCTTGGTTACGCAATGCTCTTATCGAATCGGCCAATCGCACAGGATTGGCCGATTTTTCCCACGTCACTTCAACGCTTTACTTCAACTTGATCGCACTCACATCCGCCGTCAGGTATCCGACATAAGCGCCATTCCACATCGTTGCTGGCGCCAGGCGAAAACGGCACGATCCGCTTGATTATCAATTGGGCTTGATGCCGACTTCTTTCACGACCTTGGCCCAGCGGTGGACCTCATCCTGCACAAAGCGGTCTGCTTCTTGTGGCGTGCTGGTTTTTACTTCTGCACCGAGTTTCGCCAGCTTGTCGGTCAGTTGCTTGCTTACGAGAATGGTGTTGAGCCCTTGGTTTAATTGATCTACGACATCGGCCGGCGTGCCGGCGGGAGCCAACAGGACGAACCAGCCTACGATATCGAAGCCTGGATAACCGCTTTCGGCTACTGTTGGACTATCAGGCAGGAGTGAAGACCGCTGTGCTGTCGTTACCGCAAGGGCATTGACCTTGCCGCTTTTGATATGTGGCAACATGACTGCGATGTTGTCGAACATCAGTCCCGTGCGGCCCGCCACGAGATCAGGCAAGGCGGCGGCGCTGCCTTTATAAGGCACATGCAGGATATCGACCTGTGCGGCTTTCTTGAAAACTTCTCCGGCCAAGTGTTGGCCTGTTCCAGCACTGGCTGACGCGAATGCGACTTCACCGGGGTGCTGCTTTAGATAAGCGACTAGCTCACCGACCGAACCGCTTTTCAGCTTGGGGTTAACCACCAGGACATAGGGCGTCGTTGCCACCATACCGACCGTTTTGAAGTCTCGCAGCGTATCGAATGGAAGGTCGGAGTAGATCGAGGCGTTCACCGCATGACTGCTAGGAGCGAAAAGCAGGGTATTTCCATCCGGTGCCGCCTTGGCTACTGACGCGGCGGCAATATTGCCACTCGCCCCTGCGCGGTTTTCGACAATGATGTCGCGATTGATCTGTGCGGAAAGTGCATTCGCAACGAGCCTGGCCATGACGTCGGTGGTGCCGCCGGGTGGGAATCCAACCTCGAGCCGGATGGGCGGGGCGGCATATGCAGGAATGGACAGCAGGTTCAAACAGGTCAGCACAGCGAGTACGCGGGCTCGGCGAAAAAATGGTCCGGGCATCTCAGGTCTCCTCCGAAGGTAATGGAGATTGTTGTAGTAGTGTTTAAGCGCGTGTCGTATCAGGACACTGACGCGAGTGCGCTTTTAAGCGATGCGCCGTCTTCTTTTTCGGGAGCAATGACGTAGCCCGATTTTTCGCCACGCATTGAGCAGCGCATCATGTGCCGAGCTTGATTCTGGTCGAAGTCCTTCAGCGCAATGTGCAGGGTGCAGCGGTTGTCCCACATCACGATATCGTTGAGCGCCCATTGATGCCGGTATACGAACTCGGGCGACGTAGCATGGCTATTCAGGAATTGCAGTAGCGGTTGGCTTTCTTCTTCCGTCATTCCGACGAAATTCCGGATGCGCTCGCTCACGAATAGCAGTTTGCGACCCGTTTCCGGATGCGTGCGAACCACGGGATGGGCGATAGGGGGATTGGCGCGCTTCATTTCTGCTATCTGGGCGGGATCGCGACGCTCGAAACCCTTGATCAATGTGATGTCGTGCACCGCATCCAGCGTCTCAATGAAGTCGCGCAGCACCGGGCTGAGCGTGTCGTATGCCATGTACATATTGGCGAACATGGTGTCGCCGCCTATGACAGGTTTCTCCTTGCACATCAGAACCGAGCCCTTGGCCGGCCGATCGGTATAGGTGAGGTCGGCGTGCCAATTACGGCCCGTATTTCGGGTTTCTGAAGGCTTGCCGTTGCGAGGTTTGTTCGATACCAGTAGCACTTCCGGGTAGTCGGGATCCCGGTAATAGGGCACGTTGTCATTGCGTTCGACTTCGCCCATTTGCCCCGTGAACGTGATGAGCTGCGGCGCAGTCAAGTCCTGGCCGGGGAATACCAGGATCAGGTGCTTGTGCCATGCGGCCTGTACGGCAGCTACTTGCTCCTGGGTCAGCGGATTGCGTAGATCCAGTCCTGTTACTCGTGCCCCAGCGGCATAGCCCAACGGCGTAATAACGAGAGAAGTCATGAAAAAAGGTCTCCTTTTATCGGCGGCAAATCACCGTCTGAGAACAGTATAGATTCGTCGATTGTCTTTTGTCGACAAAATATTTTTAGTGGAATTAACCCGTCTTTTATGCCGTTAGTCCCGGGGGCGGCAGGTATACTCGCCTACAACGTCCCTCATATCCTAGAGAGCCATGCCTGGCGCGCACGCCTACTTCAGCAAGAAATCGACACAGATCGGCCGCTTGGCAAAATCGTTACCAGAGCAGGTAGCCGAATCGCTGCTGGCGGCTATTCAAGACGGCGCGGTGGCTCCTGGTGAGCGCCTGAAAGAGGAGACCTATGCCGAGCTCTTCGCTGTCAGTCGCAGTACAGTGCGCGAAGCGATGTCGTTACTTGAGCGGCGGGGGCTGGTCGAACGTATTCCTCGGTATGGCGTGCGCGTCATTGCGATCGACGCCGAAGAAATCGAGGAAATTTTCAATATTCGGGCTCAATTGCTTGGACTGGCTGCGCGGCTGGCCGTGGAAAAAGCGTCAACTGACTTTGGGCCGCAGTTATTGGAGCGCGCTGCAGAGTTACGACGGTTGGCCGAAGCTCCCAGTACGGCGCCTGCAGATTACGCAGCATTATCGATCGATACGCAGCACATGCTGATCGGAGCGAGCCCTAGCAAGCGGTTGCGTGCCATTTACGAGGGGTTAAGTGATCAGGCGCTATGGCGTTATGCCATTCGCGAGAAGTCGATCAGTTTTCGCACTCAGCAACGGCGCCTGGAATCAGCAAATGATTGGATGAGAGTCGCGCAGGCCGTAGCTGCCGGAGACGCTGACGCGGCGGAAAACGCCGCCAAGACGTTGTTGCAGGCGTCCTATCGTGCCGTAGAGTCAAACGCGTCCGTGGCAGAAGATACCACCAAGAAATAAGTACGGCGGTGTGCCGCTAGGAGCGAGGTGGCGAGCACGGGTATCCGGGCAGAATGCGCCTGACGTAGGCGGCGTTGGCATGATGTGCCATCGCCTGCTGTGCCACCTCGCGCGACTTACTTCAGTTTGATCGCGCTCACATCTGCGGTCAGATACCCCACATAGGCGCCGTTCTTGTCCTTGAAGTTCTCGTCGATGGCCTCATCGATCTGGGTCATGAGCGCGGCCGGCAACCCACCGGTGGTGATCGATGATCCCGCCTCGTCGGCCTTGTTCATATAGCGTGCCCACTCGTCGCCCGCGTGTTGGAAATTGCTGGCGATGTAGGTCCAGCCGTTGATCTCGTCTACTGCATGCAGGCCGGTCGATTCGGCGCCGGCCGGGCATGACAATAGACGGTCCAGCGATTTGGTATCGACGTTGTATGCCCACAGGAAATTGTTCAAGTGGTTGCCACTGTCTTCGCCGATGAACAAGGTGCGCAGCTGCTCCGAGAACTTGAGATTGTCGGCGCTGGCGATCAGGTCGGGGTTGCTGGTGTTGCCCAGGCCGTCGGCCGTGCCGGAGGGCAAGTCTTCTCCAGCGATGAGCACGGCGGTGCTTTGCGGAGCCCATTCGCTGTTGATGGCATTGCCATCCGAGTCCACCATGCCGCCACCCAGGAAATGCTGCAGCACGCAGCCCGCATTGACTTTCTTCGGGAAATGCACATTGTGCTCGGCCACGTAGCCGGACAGGCCTACGATCATTGAGTCGGTGAGGTTAGCGATGGCCGAGTAGGCGATTTTGTCCTTGGCGTTCACCGTCGTGCCTTCCATTTTGGTGAAGGCCATGCTGCCGCCTCGGAGCGCGGCATAACGGTGGGTTTCCAGGAATGCAGCGGCTTTATGCGTCCTGTCGCTATCGTTGGCCAGCTTGACCCAACGCTGCGTTTTGTTGAGCGTTACTGATGTGTAGGTGCCGTCCGGCGCGGTGGCCGCATTGACCACATCCATAATGTCTGTGGGCTGGATATTGTCGGTGTTTACCAGTGCCGAGATTTCGTCGCTCGTGGCATGGCCGAGTTTGATCCATTGGATCTTGCCGGCGGTGGCCTGGTCGACAGACTGGTCGCTCAATACCGAGGTGTACTTGGCGACGTACAAGGTGCCGGCAGACAGATCGGCTTCCTTGTCGGCGACAAACATGAACAAGCCGCCGTTGGTGTAGTCGTCGCCCATCAGTACGGTGCGCTGATCGGGCATGACCTGGACCAGTTCGTGCGAGATGCGGCCGAGGCAATAATGTTTCTTGGCCGTACCGGTACCGTCGGGGTTCACGACGATCTCGGGCAAATGGCAATAGTTGTAGGGGTTGGCACTGTTCTCGTTGCCGTAGGTGAATTTGCTGTAGGCCTTGAGCGTGGACAGCGATTGGCCACCTTGATTCATGTCGAAGGCGTCCGGTTCGTATTCCTCGCTGGACAGGTGCGTGCCCCAGGGCGACAGGCTCGCACCACAGGTGATCCACAGTCCATGGACTTTCGACGTGTCGACGTTGTGATACTTGACCAGTGTCAGCTTGCCGGTTTCCGGATCCTGATCCAGCGTCAACACCGCAATCGGCGACGGTAGCGCACCGTAGGTACTGGAGCCGTCTTTTGCTTTGCTCTTGTACTCGAACTGCACGACCGCAAATACGGTATTGCCCTTGACGCCGTCGACTTTTGCGCCGTCGACTGTCAGGAACGAGGTGCCGTCCGGACAGTCCGAGTAGAACTGGCTGATATCTCCAGGCACTGAGGTGTCCATCAATGGCTGGTTGTTGATGTCATAGTAGCCGCCCGCGAGAATCTCGCCGCCATTGCCGTCCGGCACCATGTCGCCGGTCATGAAGAACGGCTGGTAGGCCAGCTTGTAATTGACGGTGCTACCATCAGTCAGCTCCAGCACCAGTTCCGATTTCACCGAGGTGGAGGCCAATTCGGCAGGGCTGCTTGCGGTGGGGGCCGGCATGCCGACGAACCTCGCGGATTTGATCTGCGGGGTGGGGGTAGGGGTCGACTCATCGTCGTCGTCNTCATCACTGCCGCTGCCACAGGCCGCGAGCATCGCGGTGGCGGCAGCGCCCAGGGGGAGAAATGCTGGGGTGCCAGCAATGAATTTCAGTAATTGACGGCGGTGGATATTTTTCAGTGAGTCAGGCATGTTCGTCGATTCCGGTTTGGGATATGCGGGCATTGAGGACGCAGAGCTAGTGACATGCCGTCGTTACATCCGTAGTCTCTGGCGCTTGCGTGAGAGGGGCATGCTAGGGAACCGGGGTGACACCTTCATGAAGCTGTCCTAACTGTCAGCTGAACGACCGCAAATTGACCGGCTTTTTTATGTACTTTGAGAGGATGAGGTGGTTCAGCAGCCCATAGCCCGCATCGACGGGGAGGATGATGGAATGGACACGACGCATCGAGCGACGGCACGATTGCTGCAGCCGTTGGTGGGCAATGGACACATCCACGCGCACCAGCCTGACGGACAGGCGTTGCAGACGCATTCGCTGTACGATGGGCAGATCACCATCGACCGTCGCCGCTGGACTTGCCGGGAGGCGGAGTTTCGCTGGACGGCGCCACAGCACGTCATCATCTTGACCGAGCGCGGCGGCACTGCGCGCACCCACATTCGTGACGGCGCGAAACCGATCTATGATGGCCGCGACCGCTCGGGAGTGATCAGTTTCGTGCCTGCCGGGGTGGAGCGTAATGGCTATTTCCGCGATGCCGATCTGGTCTACACCGCGTTGTGGGTCGATCCGCATCTGGATCTGCCAGGCTGTTCGCAATTGTCCACCGCGCCGTTGCGCGTCAATACCGGAGACTCCGTCATCCGGGCGCTGATGGCGTCGCTCGGTGCCGAAATGGCTGCCGGCCAACTGCCCGAGGCTGTGTACCTGGAACATTTGCTGGCGCTGATATCGCTGCGAATAGGTGGCAGCGGCGTTGGCAGGCAGTCTGCCGACGCTGCGGCCACAGTGCCTCGCCTGGGCCGCGGCGTAATCAAACGGCTGGATGACTATATCGAGTCTCACATCGAAGTCGGGATCTCGCTCACCGAACTGGCCCGATTAGCTGGCATGCCCATCGATACTTTTGCGCGGCGCTTCAAAGCCGAGACCGGCATGGCGCCCTATGCGTATGTGATCGAGCGCAGAGTGCGGCGGGCCGAAATATTGCTGCGTACCGCCACTATTCCTATCAGTGAGATTGCTTTCGGATTGGGTTTTTCCAGTCAAAGCCATCTCACTTCGACTTTCCGGCGCGTGATCGGCATTACGCCCCATGCCTACCGCCAACGCGCGGGCTTCCAGGATTCTGATATCGCGTCCTGATTCCTGAAAGAGCGGCAGGGCGATCTTATCCATACTGAGCGCCTGCCCCTTCTTTCAGGAGAAACTCATGGATAACAATGCGCCGACGCGTCCTTCTCGACGCGCGCTTCTGCAGGCTGGCGCCGCTACTGGCCTGTTGTTCGCAAGCGCGGCGCCGACTGCGGTGCGCGAGGCGCGCGCTGCCCAGACGGTGCCAGGCACTGCCACGCCATTGCCGACTCGTCCCGTTAGCTTGCGAGTTAATGCTGAGGTGTATGCGCTGTCGCTGGACCCGCGCACCACGGTCCTGGATGCGTTGCGCCACGAGATCGGGCTGACTGGCTCCAAGAAAGGGTGTGATCACGGCCAGTGCGGCGCCTGCACCGTACTGATCAATGGCCGCCGCATTAATTCGTGCCTGACCTTGGCGGTGATGCATGAGGACGATGACATTACCACCATCGAGGGCCTTGCCAATGATGAAAAACTGCATCCCATGCAGGCTGCTTTTATCGCACGTGACGGCTTCCAATGCGGCTATTGCACGCCCGGTCAGATCTGTTCGGCAGTGGGCATGTTGCAAGAGGTACGCGCCGGTTGGCCCAGCCATGCCAGCCAGGATGTAGCCACGCCCATGACGGCACTGACCGATGCCGAGATCCGCGAGCGCATGAGCGGCAATATATGCCGCTGTGCTGCGTATCCCAACATCGTTGCCGCCATCCATGATGCGGCCAAGGAGGCCTGATCTCATGATGCCCTTTACCTATGAGCGAGCTGCCAGCCCGGTTCAGGCCTCGGAAGCGGTCGCGGCAAAGCCACAGGCGCGTTTTATTGGCGGCGGTACGAACCTGCTGGACCTGATGAAGTTGGAAATCGAAAAGCCTGATCACCTCGTCGATATCAGCCGGCTGCCCATGGCCATCATAGAAGACACTGCCGAGGGTGGCCTGCGTATCGGCGCCCAGGTACTCAATAGCGACTTGGCCGCCGACAGCCGCGTGCGTAGCCGGTACCCTGTGCTGTCGCAGGCGCTGCTGGCAGGGGCTTCGGGCCAGATTCGCAACAAGGCCACGACCGGCGGCAATCTGCTGCAGCGCACGCGTTGCCCCTATTTCTACGATCCCAATACGCCCTGCAACAAGCGCGAACCGGGCGCGGGGTGCTCAGCCATGCAGGGCCATAATCGTATGAACGCGGTGATAGGCGCCAGCGCTGAATGCATCTCGGTGCATCCGTCGGATATGGCCGTGGCGCTGACGGCATTGGATGCCACAGTGCAAACCATCATGCCAGATGGCCAAGCGCGCAGCCTGCCCATCACCGAGCTATACCGGTTGCCCGGCACGACGCCGCATATTGAAACCCAGCTGGCGCACGGCGAGATGATTGTGGCGGTCACGCTGCCGCCTGCGCCGCGCGGCCACCAGCTCTATCGCAAAGTGCGCGATCGTGCGTCGTATGCGTTCGCGCTGGTCTCGGTAGCGGTGGTGCTAGATGCCTCAGGTGGCCAAGTGCGCACAGCCCGCATCGCATTAGGAGGAATTGCGCCCAAACCGTGGCGTGCCGTGGCCGCAGAGCAGAGCCTGACAGGACAGCAGGCCGCGGCAGGAGCCTATGCGGCTGCCGCCGAGGCCGCCCTGGCTGCAGCGCAGGGCCACGGCGGTAACGATTTCAAGATTCCGTTGGCCAAGCGGACCCTGCAACAGGCGTTGGCGACAGCCGCCCAAAACTCGCGAACCTGACCATGACCACATCCATGCAAACTCAGAGCCTCATCGGCCAGCCCGTCGACCGCATTGATGGTCGGTTGAAAGTCACAGGCCGGGCTACCTATGCATACGAACACACCGAAGCCGGGCAGGCTGCCCATGGCTACATCCTGGGGGCGTCCATCGCCAAGGGGCGCATCACGGACATTGATGACAGCGCCGCACGCCGCGCGCCGGGTGTCTTGTATGTCATGACCCATCGCAACGCGCCCGCACAGCCGGAATTCGGCCCTGCCGTGCCTCCCAAGGTGCCGGATGTCTTCACACGTGCCCGGCCCGCCCTGGCCAACGACCGCGTACGCTATTACGACGAACCGGTTGCGCTCGTCGTGGCCGAAACTTTCGAGGCCNCCCGGGCGGCCTCCCGTCTGATACGTGTGCGCTACGACGAGGAAAAGGCCGATGTCGAACTGACGTCACGCTTGGGGCAGGCCTATACGCCGCCACGTGTCAATGCGGGGATGGCCCCCGACAGCGCGGTGGGAGACTTTGAGGGCGCGTTCAAGCAGGCAGCGGTCGCCTTGGATCTGACGTACGCGACACCGTATCAAAGCCATAATCCCATGGAGCCGCAGGCTACCATCGCGGTATGGCGGGGCGATGACCTCACTGTATACGCGTCAGCGCAGACCCTGAATAACTTTCGTGCCACGCTGGCCAACACGCTGCGCATTGCACCTGAGCGTATCCGTATCATCAGCCCTTACGTAGGCGGAGGCTTTGGCGCCAAGCTGATTCCTCATGCCGACGCCATTCTGGCGGCGCTGGCCGCGAGGGTATTGCAGCGTCCCGTCAAAATTGCTCTGACACGTCAACAGATGTATGCCAACGCTGGCTATCGTGCGGCCATGGTGCATCAGCTGCGCCTGGGCGCGCAGCCGGACGGCAGGTTGACGGCGATGGGCTATGACGTGTATTCCGCTACCTCTCGCTTTGAGGAGTTTTGCGAACAGACCGCGGTTTTCGCCCGTCACTTGTATGCTGCCCCCAATCGTCTGACCCGTCATCGTCTGGTGCCTGTGGATCTGAATCGCGGCGAATGGATGCGCTCGCCGGGGGAGGCGCCTGGCATGCTGGCCTATGAGTGCGGCATGGACGAGCTGGCCGAGCACTTGGCGTTGGACCCGATCGAGCTGCGTGTGCGTAACGAACCCGCTCAAGACCCCGAGCGCGGTGTGCCGTTTTCTGCCCGCAATCTGGTGGAATGCATGCGCACCGGTGCCGAGCGTTTCGGCTGGAAGCATCGTAATCCCAAGCCGGCCAGCGTGCGCGAGGGGCGAAAAATGATCGGCATGGGTATGGCGGCTGCCATCCGCCCCAACTACATCGGGGCCTCCACCGCCCGCGTCGCTATCGATGCGATGGGCCGGGTTACTGTCAGTATGGACATGACCGATATCGGAACTGGTACCTACACGATCATCACTCAGGTCGCCGCTGAGAACCTCGGGGTTCCCATGTCGGCGGTACGAGTGCAACTGGGCGACAGTCGCCATCCTCGCACTGCCGGTTCGGGCGGTTCGTGGGGCGCCGCCAGCACGAGCAATGCGGTGTTAGCGGCCTGCCAAGCCATCAAGCGCCAGATTGCCGAGGCTGCAGGATCACCATACCGCGAGGCCGATGCGGCCACGCTGCGTTTTGCTGGCGGGAGGATCATCGCGGGTGCTCATTCAGAATCGCTTGCCACGCTGATGGCGCGCGTAGCGCCCCGTGGCCTGCAAGCCGACGGCAGCGTGGGTCCTATGGGTGAGTCGTACAAAGCGTACTCGCAACATTCGTACGGTGCGCATTTTGTCGAACTCGAAGTCGATATTGATACTGGCGAGATCCGCATGCGCCGCATGCTGTCGGTGATCAGTGCCGGGCGTATTCTCAATGCCAAGACGGCGCGCTCGCAGATCCTTGGAGGGATGACGTGGGGCATCGGGGCAGCATTGATGGAACAGACTCTGTTGGATACGCGTCATGGGCATTTCGTTAATCACGATTTGGCCGAATACCTGGTGCCGGTCAATGGCGACATCGCGCAGATGGATGTCGTGTTTCTCGAGGAGCCCGACGAACACGCCAATGCGCTGGGCGTCAAGGGTCTGGGCGAATTGGGGGTGTGCGGTGCGGGTGCGGCGGTGGCCAATGCTGTCTACAACGCAACGGGCGTTCGCGTGCGTGAGTTCCCGGTTACGCTGGATAAAGTGATGGCAGGTTGGACGGAAGCGGCCAGCGATCGGCCGAACGATTAAGCCAGGTCAAAGAGTTCGCCAGCCAAGCACATTGGGCCAGCCCTCTGGAAATCCGAGAGCACTGTCATAAGGAATTGTGGGATATCTTGAAAACAATGCCTCTAGATCTGATTTCCATCGGGGGCCGCGTCGTATGCTGTTGCACACGTAATTGATAACGGTTGCTGTTGCGAAGAAGGCTCGTGCCTGCGTGCCTTTGAACTGAAGGTGTCGTTTGTGATAGTCCCGCGGTGTCACACTGGTTTGTGCTCCGAGTAGACGGCCATGGTGAAAAACCGTATTTCGCATCACCGAAAAAGCATGTAACCATGAGGCAAATACTTCAGTATCTTCGACCTTGAATTGCCGGCTGATTTCTTTGCGGTATTCGACATTGCTCAGCGTCGGGTAAACAGTAGACCATGCGCCAAACGAAAGGCACTCACTGATCGCCCAACTCGGTGGAAATGCAGGTTCGTTGTACTGTTTCAAGTAATGCGCAATAAAAGGTTTGTGCCGCATTCGGCTGACTTCTTCAATCACGAGTTCGTATAGTGTCCGTTTGCGTGGTCTTTGTTTAACCTTCGCGGATCTTTCGACAGATGAGGGAGATGTTTTGAAGAGGGAGTCCTTCATGAACCAATGCGGGCCCTCGTGCTTGCTCATGGTGTTCGAGATCGAGGCGCGCACCATTAGCTCGATTCGCTCCAGCGCGTCACCGGTGATGCGCCGCAACTCTCTGTCGAACTCGTAGCGCTCGATGACCTTATCGAAGGAGGTTCCTTGTTGAAACCTCCTCGATTGCGGATCGATCCACTGATACCAATATCCTTTCATGCGATAGCCGCCGACCTGGGTCAAATAGGGAAGGGCTGTCCCGGCGTCGACTACCATGCCCCGCGCACGTAGTTTGGCTAACAGTTCTTTGGGATCTAGGTGCGGTTTGCTGAACGCTCTTTGATTGTTTTGAACAACATCTGGTGGCCGTGTATGGCTAGAAATCATGTGTTGCACAGGATATAGACGTGAAAAACCCGCCTTTTGCACTAGCCTCAGGAGAGGCACATTGTCCGAAGACAACAAGTGTGGCGGGTTGCGTTAGGAATATTTTCGCCTAGATCGAGGTGATGAGTCAACTGCGGAGGGGGGGCGGTTTGCGGTCGCAGCGCCTAGGGAATTCCCTAGGCGCNGCGGCGTCTTTCTTTCCGCAGAACCAACAACGCTAAGGCTTTGCTCAAGCCTTCCAATAAAAGCAACGTTGTTTTAGAAATATTGATATGGATTGAATGCTCCCCTCTATCTAGAATCCGGCGCAAGTCGTTCTGCGTAGTTTTGCAGGGCAATCCGGGGTAGCCGTCGGCGGTCGTGAGCCGCGGCTTGACTAGATAAAGGGAAACAATGCTTTCGTACACATTGCGGCGGCTGTTCATGACCTTACCCGTCATGCTGTTCGTCGCGCTATTCGTGTTCGGCTTGCTTGACCTGGCGCCGGGGGACCCCGCTGCCTTGCTGGCGGGGGAAGACGCAACGCCCGATGACATTCTGCGCATCCGGGCCACGTTGGGGCTGGATCAACCGTTCCTGCAACGCTTCGGTGTCTGGAGCTGGAACGTGTTGCACGGCGATCTCGGCATGTCGTTATTCACCGGTCAACCGGTGGCCCACATGATCAGCCAGCGGCTCGCCCCGACTTTCTCGCTAATGCTGATGACCTTGATCGTCTCGGTCATCATCGCCATTCCAATCGGTGCATTGGCGGCATGGAAGCATAACCGCCTGCAGGATCGCACCATCATGGTCCTGGCGGTATTCAGTTTCTCTGTGCCTTCGTTTGCCGTGGGTTACTTGCTGGCCTGGTTCTTTGGTCTGCAACTACGATGGTTCCCGGTGCAGGGGTACGTTCCTCTGTCGACGGGATTCTGGGCCTCCGTACATACCTTGGTATTACCGGCTCTGGCGCTGGGTAGCGTGTACGTCGCGCTGATTACGCGGATCACACGCGCCACGCTGTTGGAAACGTTGAGCCAGGATTACGTGCGCACCGCGCGTGCAAAGGGCGTAAACAATCGCGGCCTGCTGTTTCGCCATGCGTTAAAGAACGCCGCCGTGCCCATCATTACCGTGATCGGCAGTGGCGTCGCGTTGCTGATCAGCGGCACGGTGGTGACCGAGACTGTGTTTTCCATTCCCGGGCTGGGCCGGCTGGTGGTCGATGCCATTCTGCGGCGCGACTACCCGATCATTCAGGGCGTCATTTTGCTCTTCAGCTTTATGTACGTGTTGGTCAACCTGTTGGTCGATCTGTTGTATCGCGCCTTCGATCCGAGGATCAAATACTGATGATTACTTTTATCGGTTTTTTCAAGCGGCATCCGACGACAGCCATCGGTGGTCTGCTGCTGTTGTTGCTGTTCCTGACCGCGATTTTTGCGCCTTTTTTAGGAACAGTGGACCCGACGGCGCTGTCTCCTATTCATCGTACGCGTGCACCTAGTGCGCAGTTCTGGTTCGGCACTGATCTGCTTGGCCGCGATGTGTACTCTCGCGTGATCTATGGCGCGCGCATCTCGTTGATCGTCGGATTCTCGGTGGCGGCGTTGTCTACCGTGATCGGGGTCGCGATCGGCTTGGCTGCGGGTTTCGTCCGGTGGGTCGATGCGGTGGTGATGCGCATTATGGATGGCTTCATGTCCATTCCTACGATCCTGCTGGCGATTGCATTGATCGCACTGACGCGCGCGTCGTTGCAGAATGTGATCATCGCCATCACGATCGCCGAGGTGCCGCGCGTAGTGCGTCTGGTGCGTGGATTGGTGCTGTCGTTGCGTGAGCAACCTTATGTAGAGGCAGCAGTGGCCGCTGGTGCCAGCCCGTTGCGTATCGTGTTGCGCCATATTTTTCCCAACACCTTGGCAGCATTGATGGTGCAGGCTACCTATATCTGCGGCGTAGCCATCCTGGCTGAAGCCAGCCTGTCCTTTATCGGCGCCGGTGTACCGCCCTCGGTGCCGTCGTGGGGCAACATCATGGCCGAGGGCCGTGCACTGTGGCAGATCAAGCCGCACTTGATCGCTTTCCCTGCGCTGTTTCTGTCGATCACGATCCTGGCTATCAACATGCTGGGCGACGGACTGCGTGACGCGGTGGATCCGCGCATGGCCAAGAGGATTTGAAGATGGATGCACATACCTCAAAGACCCGGCGCGTGCTCGAGGTCGAGAATTTGTCGATCGCTTTTGGCCAGGGTGAAAAGACCTTCCGCGCGGTCAATTCGCTGAACCTGCACGTGGATCGTGGCGAAACGCTCGCTATCGTAGGTGAATCCGGTTCGGGTAAATCGGTAACCTCGTTAGCGGTGATGCGGCTAGTGGAATTTGGCGGCGGCCGTATCGAAAGCGGGCGCATGACCCTGCATCGTGCCACTGGCGAGGCCGTGGACCTGGTCGCAGCGTCCGAAGACAGTATGCGGGCCATGCGAGGCAACGATCTGGGCATGATTTTCCAGGAGCCCATGACGTCGTTGAACCCGGTATTCACGGTGGGAGCACAGATCGTCGAGGCCATTCGTTTGCATCAGCCCGGCGATGCCGCGACGGCGCGCGCTGCGGCCATTCGTATCCTGGATCAGGTTCGCATCCCTGGTGCCAGTGCCATCATGGGGCGCTATCCGCATGAACTGTCCGGTGGCATGCGGCAGCGCGTGATGATTGCCATGGCCTTGTCATGCAAACCGACACTGTTGATCGCTGACGAACCGACCACCGCACTGGATGTCACCATCCAGGCGCAAATCCTGCAGCTCATCCGCGAGCTGCAGCGCGAGATGGACATGGGCGTCATCTTCATTACGCACGACATGGGCGTGGTGGCCGAGGTAGCCGACCGCGTGATGGTGATGCGTAAAGGTGATGTGGTCGAAAACAACGATGTCCATGGACTGTTCAAAGCGCCCAGCCATCCGTATACGAAAGCGTTGATGGCGGCGGTGCCACGACTAGGTGCGATGCGCGGCACGACCTTGCCGGCGCGGTTTCCTCTGCTGTCGGAAACCGGCCAAGCGGAGCCGCCGCCCGCTGTGGCGGCCAAGCCGGACGTCGTGCTGGGCGTGCGGGATCTGGTGACCCGGTTCGACGTGCGCGGCGGCGTGTTCGCTCGCGTCAAGAAACGCGTCCATGCCGTGGAACAGGTCAATTTCGACTTGCACGGGGGCGAGACGCTGGCATTGGTAGGGGAGTCCGGGTGCGGAAAGACTTCGACTGGCCGGTCATTGCTGCGTTTGGCCAAAACCACACGCGGCACGATCACCTTTGAGGGGCGGCCGATCAACCAGGACGACGCTGCAGGGCTGCGTTTGCTCCGTCGCAATATGCAGTTCGTGTTCCAGGACCCGTTTGCCTCGTTGAATCCCCGCATGCGGGTGGGCGATTGCGTCAAAGAGCCGATGCTGATCCATGGTCTCTACGGTGGCGCTCAGGCAGATCGCCGAGCGGCGGAGCTATTTGAACGCGTGGGGTTGGATGCATCGATGCTGAGACGCTGGCCGCACGAGTTTTCAGGCGGCCAACGGCAGCGCATCTGCATTGCGCGCGCGCTGTCGGTTGATCCCAAAGTATTGATTGCCGACGAGTCCGTGTCTGCCCTGGACGTGTCCATACAGGCACAAATCGTGAACTTGCTGATTGATCTGCAGCGCGACCTGGGCGTGAGCCTATTGTTCATTTCCCACGATATGGCCGTAGTGGAACGGATCAGTCATCGCGTCGCGGTGATGTATCTGGGGCAGATCGTCGAGATCGGCCCGCGCCAGGCGATTTTCGAGAATCCTCAACATGCTTATACCCGCAAGCTGATGCAGGCGGTACCCATCGCGGATCCGAGCGCTCGTCGTGGTGGCGTGTTGGAACTGAGCGAGTTGCCCAGTCCTGTACGAGCCGTGGGTGATGAGCCCGATGTGCAACCGCTGGTTCAGGTCGGCGACGGCCACTTTGTTGCGCGGCACCGGATTGGCGGTGCGTACTGAACGTTTTTCCTTTTTATCCCGGAGATCAAAATGGATCGTAGAAGTTTTCTGCTGGCCTCATCTGCATCGGCTGCCGCCTGGGCGTTGCCGGGTATGTCTTTCGCACAATCTGCCAAACTGGCGTTTCGCTGGGTGCCGCAAGCCGACCTGACGTTGTTGGATCCGGTGTTCACGACTGCTGCCGTGACGCAGGTGCATGGACAATTGGTATTCGACACCTTGTACGGCCTGGATAATGACTATCAGCCCAGCCCGCAAATGGTAGCCAATCACGTCAGTGAAAACGACGGCCTGATATGGAAACTCACGCTGCGTGACGGTTTGGTGTTTCACGATGGCTCGCCGGTACGTGCGCAGGATGCGGTAGCGAGTATCTTGCGTTGGGCCAAGAAAGACCTGATGGGGAAATCCCTGATGCAGTCGACGGAATCGTTGACGGCCTTGGACGACAAGACGCTTCAGTTCAAGCTGAAGAAACCTTTTCCATTGATTCTGAACGCACTTGGGCGCCAGTCGGGCAACATGGCATGCATCATGCCGGAGCGCCTGGCCCAATTGCCAGAGACCGAGGCTGTCAAGGAAATGGTGGGCAGCGGTCCGTTCAAATTTGTCGCCGACAAATGGATGTCCGGTTCACGGGTGGTGTATGAGAAGTTCGCCGGCTATGTGCCGCGTCCGGATGACCGTAAACCCGAGTTCACTGCCGGGCCGAAGGTCGCGCACGTAGATGAGGTGCGTTGGCACATCATCCCTGACCGTGCTACCGCTATCGCGGCATTGCAGGCGGGTGAGGTCGACGGCGTAGAGATGGTGGACAACGATTTCCTGCCTATTTTGACCGCAGATCCCAGCGTTCATTTGGTCAAGCGCAGCCTGCCAACCATCGGTGTGATGCGTTTCAATCATCTGCATGCACCGTTCAATAATCCTGCTATTCGCCGTGCCGTACTCAGCGCGGTGAATCAGACGGAATATATGACCGCCATGAATGGCGCGGATTTCCCTGAATACTGGAGCGATAAGTGCGGCGTGTTCGTGCCTGGTTCGCCGATGGACAGCGATGCCGGCATGGAGAAGATCACCGGCAAGCGTGACATCGAGGCGGCTCGCGAGGCGATCAAGGCTGCTGGATATAACGGGGAAAAAGTCGTGTTGTTGGACCCGGTGGATTTTCCTACGTGGCACGCCGCTGCGCTCGTCACGGCCGATTTGTTCAAGCGCCTGGGTTTCAATGTCGATTTGCAGACGATGGATTGGGGCACTGCCGTACAGCGCCGCAACAATCAGGATGCGCCCACCGCAGGCGGCTGGAGCGTCGCTTTCACGGGCAATACCGGTCCGAACAACCTGGACCCTGCAGGTCACCTGGCACTGCGCGGCAATGGTAAGCAAGCCTGGTTCGGATGGCCGACCAGCGAACGCATCGAAAAGCTGCGTCTGGATTGGTTCAACGCGCCGGACCTGGAAACACAAAAGAAAATATGCCGCGAAATCCAGCTGCAGGTATTTGAGGATGTGCCGTACATTCCGCTGGGCGCGAGCTATCCCGTCAGCGCCTTGCGCAAGGAATGGAAGGACTTCCAGCCGCAAATGTCTTTGTTCTACACCGTGCACAAGGGCTGAGGCAAAAGGGAGATCCACATGAGTAGCAAAACACCGAAAGTCGCTGTTCTGGGCTTTCACCTGGAGGCCAACGCCTTTTCTCCCCTGTCGGTAGAGGAAGATTTCCGAGCCCAATGCTGGGAAGAGGGCGAGACGATTACCGAACTGGCCCGTGGCGTGAGCCGCTTGCCTAGCGAGGTGACGGGGTTCTATGCCCGTATGGACGAGCTAGGGTCCTGGACGCCAGCGCCATTGATCGTGGTCGGGGCGCCTCCGGGCGGCCCGGCCAGCACCGAGGTATGGGCAACTTTTGTGGCAGAGGTGGAACGCCGCCTGTTGGCTGCCATGCCTGTGGACGCGGTGTACGTGGCGAACCACGGTGCTTCGTCGGCAGAGGGCGAAGACGATACCGAAGGCGTTCTGGCGCAGCGGTTGCGCCACATCGTGGGGCCAGACGTGCCCATCATCGCCACGCATGATTTGCATTGCAATGTGTCTCAGGAAACCGTAGACGCGCTGGACGCATTGGTGGCATACCGTACCAATCCGCACGTCGATCAGCGAGAGCGTGCAGCTGATGCGGCCGACCTGATTCATGAGATGCTGGGTGGAACGCGCATGGAGACGGCATTCATACGTTTACCATTGACACCACCGTCGGTCACGTTATTGACGTCTAGCGGGCCTTATGCGGATATGGTAGCAATGGGCACGCGTTTGACGCAGAAACGCGGCGAAGGCCCCATCGCCCACGTTTCCGTTTGCGCAGGTTTTGTGTTTTCCGATCTGCCTAAATGCGGTGTCACCATCACAGTGACGTCACGCGGTGATCTGCAAGCCGCGCGTCGTACGGCGTTGCAAGTGGCCCGCGCGGGGTGGGCGGATCGGGCGCGCTACGTGGCTAACACCATCTCTGTCGAGCGCGCAGTCGAGTTGGCGCGAGAGGCCAGCAAACCTCTGCTATTTGCCGATGTTGCGGATAACCCCGGAGGCGGCGGTCGAGGCAATACGTCATGGTTGTTGACGGCTTTCGACGAGGCGCGTATCCCGAACGTCGTGCTCGGTGTGTTCGTGGATCCGGCGTTGGTGGCCGACGCAGAGAAACTCGGTGTCGGCACGGAGTTCGATGCCGTATTTAATCGCGAGGAAAGCCTGTATTCGCGGCGCTATACCTCGCGTGCTCGAGTGCTGAAACTGACCGATGGCGAGGGTATGGGGCGGCGCGGCATTATGCGGGGACGCAAGTTCTCGTTAGGGTCGACTTGTCTATTGGAGTTGGTTGAATCAGGGATGTTGGTGGTGGTGGGCAGTCTGCGCCGTCAGTTGGCCGAACCGGCGATCCTGGAGATGCATGGCGTCGATATTGCTCGCGCTGGCCACGTCATTGTCAAAAGCCGCGGTCACTACCGAGCGGGGTTTGACGAGTTCTTCCCTGACGAGCGTATTCACGACGTTGATAGTCCCGGGCTGACCACACCCAATCTGAAACAGGTCGACTTCAAACGCCTGCCGCGGCCGGTATGGCCGTTGGACAATGACGTTGTCTGGCACGAGCCGGAGTGGGCATCAGAAGTTACCGACTAGCGCGGTGTATCGGTCTCGATGGCGGCCATCATCCACGCCGGATGGTCATAGGCCGCCTCGATATGCTCGCGCAACATGTCCACAAAGCGCACCACGCTGCTGGGCAGGTGACGGTCAGCCATGGTCTGAATGTGACAGTTGCGCTGGTGCAAACTGCTGTTCGATAGCGGGACGGCGATAAGCTCGCCGCGTTCGGTCAGCCCCCTGACCGTCAGGTCGCTGGAAAAGCCAATGGCGCCCCAGTCCGTGCAGCTGGTGTGAATGCCCTCTTGGTTATTACAGGTGAGGGCCACGTTGAGCTTGATATTCTCATGCATGCAGCATAGATCGACCATGAAGCGTATCGTGCTGCCTGCCCCCATGAGTGCCACAGGGTGATCTTTTAATTCGCGTAGCGACAGCACTTTGTGTTTCGCGAGCGGATGAGCAGGCGACATGATCGCAAATACGGGCATTTTCCTGGCATATTGAACATCCACCCCTTGCGGCGGAGACAGGTTGTAGCTGACACCGATGTCGTCTTCGCCCTCGCGCACGCGGCGATTGATTTCCAACGACTGCAGGGTAGTCAGTTCAAAGCGCAGGGTAGGTTCCATGGCCAGAGCCTTGCCGATGACACGGGGCAACAATTCGCGGCCAAACGCCTGATTGGCGGAAATTCGGATGAGTTTCTGGCCGACTTGGCTTAATTCACGGATGTCTGCGCGGGCACGCTCGGATTCCAGAGCGGCGCGGCGCGCATAGGCTTTGAGCAGTTGTCCTGCCTCGGTCAGCACCATGCCGCGCGCATGACGATCGAACAACAGCGTCTGGTGCTCTTCTTCCAGTTTGCGGATCATCCGGCTGACGGCTGATGGCGCAACATGCAGTTTTTGCGCGGCCCCGGTCAATGATCCTGTATCTACGACTCCCAAGAAATACTGCAAGGCGGTGTTTAGCATGACGTGAGCCGGGGCTGGTCGAAATGGATTGGGTCCTTATACTAACTGACAGTTGCCGGTAGAGCGTCCGTGCTGGCTCGATGGGCCAGCCGGCGCAAGGGCGGCCGCCCCTTAGGGAGCCGCATGGGGTCTTGTGGCGCCTTTGCGCAACACCTGCCTCAGCATGTCCAAGGAATACGGCTTCTGCATCAATGGGAATTCAACGGCCTCTGGTCCCGTTATGACGTCGCTGTATCCGCTCGCTAGTGCGATGTATATGCTGGGCCACTGCGTGCGAATTTGTCTCGCTAGGTCGACGCCGTTCATGCCCGGTAATACGACGTCCAAGATGGCGATGTCGAACTGCCCGTCATTTTTTTCTAGAGCACGTAACGCAGACGGAGCGTCTTTCTGCCAAACCGGATGCTGGCCGAGGTCCTTGAGCATGGCAAAAACGACCTCGCCGACCATGACATTGTCCTCAACCAACAGGATGTCATTTTGAGCGCCAATGGCATGACTCAGGTCTTTGTCGATGGATGTGCCGGCGATGCGCAGCAGAGGCTCCGCGGCAGGTAGATATAACGTGAGTTCCGTTCCTTGTCCGGGAACGCTCTGCACTCGTACGTCGCCGCCCGATTGCCGCACAAAACCTTGTACTTGGCTAAGCCCGAGTCCGGAGTTTTCGTGAGCACTTTTTGTCGAGAAAAACGGCTCAAAGACATGTGTCAGAATATCCGGCTCGATGCCTGTTCCCGTATCGCGCACTGACAGAGCAACATGACCTTCTGGCTTATTGGAAACGGCAGTAGAGGAAGGAATATTCTCAATATGGCGGACAGCTATGGTCAGTGTGCCTCCTGCCGGCATGGCATCTCGTGCGTTGATTACAAGATTGAGTAACGTCGATTCAAGTTGACCGGGATCGGCGAATATCGTGCAATTCCCTGGGCCCAGTTCATAGGTCAACGCGATTGACGATCCGACCGAGGCCTCAAAGAGTTGCCTCAGCGCTGATAGATTCTCTCGTACGTCGAATACATGCGGCTGGAGCGGTTGTTTCTTTGCATAGGCCAGCAACTGCCGGGTCAATTGCGCGGCGCGTTCGGTCGTATCCCAAATGACATCGACATAGTGCTTCATCGGCTCTGGAAGGTCCTTCGACCTTTTCAGGAATTCTGCCGAGAATCTGATCGCAGTCAGGAAGTTGTTGAAATCGTGTGCCACACCGCCAGTTAAGCGGCCTATGGCTTCCATCCGTTGCGCATGGTGCATGGAGTCGCGAGCGGCCTGCAGTTCCTCGCTATGGGATTTTTGCTCCGTAATATCCCTGGTAATTTTTGCAAATCCGATAAGTTTTTTTTGGTCGTCGTAGACGGGGTCAATTACGACGCTGCACCAAAATCTGGTTCCATTCTTACGGACTCTCCACCCCTCGGCTTCGAATCGGCCGTCTGTTCTCGCGGTGGCCAAGGCTAGCTGCGGAATACCGGCAGCTCGGTCCTCTTCGGTATAGAAAACCGAAAAATGCTGGCCGATAATCTCGTCCGCTGAGTAACCTTTGAAGCGCTCGGCGCCCGTGTTCCAGCTGATAATCTGTCCGTTGATGTCCAGGAGATAGATCGCGTAGTCCCGGACCGCGTCGATCAATAACCGATATAGATCTTCCGTCGGAAGTTTTGCCGAGAAATCCATTTTTTTCCCTCGCCCTGAATAGCCCAGGTAGGCAGCAAGAATCATGCCGGAGTGTTGCGACGAAGCATTCCAGTGCAATTACGCGGAATGCTTCGCTCTGGCAAGTATTTTATTCAGGTCAAGGCAATCTCGCCCTCAATCCAGATTCAACACAACCCCCGTAAGGGGAGGCTTTCAGAGGAGGTGCGAGCAGGGGCGTTCACGCCGATTATGAGCTCGGCGATGTATCCCTGGGCCGTAAGGGGGATAGCGCGGCCACCCCTGTTCCTGTTGTGTCTTGAGTCAGTGCGCAGGTGTGTGCGAGCCGTGCATGGCGCTCGGATTCCTGCCAGCCCGCGCTCGCCAATGCGTTATCGGCAATGCCCAATAACACCGTCTCACTTAATGGGCATTCTGGATCGCCCAATGTGTCGTGCACCGCATGACTCAGGCATTTGCCGTTGTGCCAGTACACCGTCACCCTGGCACCGAAGTGAAGCGGGTAGCGTTGACAGTATTCGGCATCGGCGACTAAACGGACCGTCTTGCGCAACGTGAAAATCTGCGGGTCTGCGATGGCAGGTGCGTCGAACGCTGCCGGTGAGGGGGCTCCATGACAGAGCGCGACGGCCACGCCGTGCTGCAAACTGAACCGTGCCTGAGCGGCATCGCTTGGATCGGGGCGATCGCAAAATGCAATGGCATCGTCATAGGTCCGGATTTCTATGTGTTGCACTTCGGCCCAAGGTAGAGCGTCGGCCTGGGACGACCACGTATCACGCAAGCCGACTGCGGCATGGATGGCCGGATGGGCATGGCGGCAGGCTGCCCAGGGTTTGAAGCTGGTCGCGTGGATCTGCCAGTCGGCATCCAGCACTGCGGCCAACATTTCTGGCCGCGCGTCAGGGCAGGTCGCGGCGAAGAATCCCTTTTTTCCCTCCAAGGCAAAGGCGGGACCGCGAAGGCCTGCTTGAGCCAAATAGGCAGCTTGCACCCCCGTTTGTGCAGTGCGTGACAGGTGCCATGGTTTCGCATCGCAGGGATCGAGCCGCGTTTGCCATAGTCCGGATGTCTGCACCAGCGCAAGACGGATAGCGTGTGCCGTTTGCTCGGCACTCAGGCATAGCAGATGAGCAGCGGTAACAGCGGCGCCCACCGTACCGCATGTGGACGTGTTGTGCCAGTAACGGTAGTGTGTGGGTCCGACACTCATGCCCATGCGAATCATCGCTTCGTAACCGCGCACCATTGCGTCGAGAATCGCCTGGCCACTGGCACCGTTCTGGCGGGCAACGGCGAGCGCGACAGGGACGATGACCGGGGCGGGATGCACCAGCGCCTGACGATGCGTGTCATCCATTTCGAAAAGACTGCCCAGGCTGGCCTCGAACAATAGCGTGTGCCACGGATCGTCAGGCAATGATAAGGCCTTCAAGCCCTGCCAGAATGGCTGGGCAGATGGTGCTGACGCGGCCAATGCTGCGGCACCGGTCCACGCCACCAGGTGCAAACTGGCACGTTTGCGATCGCCTGCGCGAATCGGGCGAGCGCAGTGTTGGGCCAACCGGTCGGCGAGCGTCATGTTGTTTGCCGCGCTGCGCCTGCATGGACATGAATCGCGAGGCGTATATCGCGGCGATGGGATGCAGGCATGGGTTATATCTCTTGGCCCATGAACCAATCGGCTATGGCGCTGCCATTCATGAAGACCACCTGTGGATGCTGCACTAGTAGATCCAGCATTTCTTCGAAATAACCGAAGCGGTGCGGTACTCCCATCAAATGGGGGTGAAGGCCGAGCGCCAACACTCTGGGTTGTTTTTCAATCTCGCGTTCGAACAGTGCGAGCGTGCGCTGCAGGCGCAGCAAGAACTCTGGCGATGAGTGCTTTTCAACAGCGTAAATGACCGAGTCGTTCAGCTCCAGGTTGTAGGGCATCTGAACGAGGCGGCCTTCTTTGACCTTCATCCAATTGGGTAGGTCGTCGATGACCCAGTCGCAAACATAATCAACCCCGTTGGCGGCCAGAATATCGGCCGTATCGTATGTTTCGCGCAACCCGGGGCTGAGCCAGCCGCGCGTGCGTTGACCGGTGAACGATTTGATTTTCTCCAGACATGCCTGGATCGTCTCGAGTTCAGAGCCGCCATGGTTGATGGCTTTCTGGTGCATGCCGTGACCGATGAATTCCCAGCCAGCCTGCAGCATGGCTTGTGCCGCGCGGGGATAGGCGTCGATCACACTGGCATTGCAGCTCGTCGACGCAGGCAGGCCGCGGGACGTGATGGCCTCCAACATGCGCGGCAAGCCGGCGCGCATGCCATAGTCGGCCCAACTGAAGTTGGGCACATCCGGTACCGTTTCTTTGCCATGCGGCGGTGTGATAATGGTTCGCGGCATGGGGTGGTCGAGGCTCCAGTTCTCGACATTGACCACCAGGTGCACGAGAATCTTGCCTGCGTCCGGAGGTGTCAACGGGGGACGATCATTTGAAAACGCATAGGGAACTCGAGGATTTGCCATGAGGGTGGTCCAGGTCAGTGACGCATCTGTTGCATGATGTCGCGCTTGAGGCCGTTGAAAACCTTGCTCGTGATGAGATCCAGGCTGCGCGGACGTTCGATGGGAACGGTGATTCGAGTGGCGATGCGTCCTGGACGTGCGGACATGACATAAATCGTATCGGCCAGCAGGATGGCTTCATCGATGTCGTGGGTCACAAAGACCACGGTTGTTCGCAGCTTTTGCCAAACCGACAGCAGCAGTTCCTGCATGGTCAGGCGGGTCTGCGCGTCGAGTGCGCCGAACGGTTCGTCCATCAACAGGACCTTCGAGCCCAGTGTCAGGACACGGGCTATGCCTACGCGTTGGCGCATGCCTCCCGATAATTGCACAGGCAGGTGTTTTTTAAATGCGGACAGCCCCGTAATGTTCAGCATGTCTTCGGCCCGTTCGACATATTCCTTTTTGGGCCTTCCTGCGATCTTTGGGCCAAATACGACGTTCTCCCATACATTCAACCAAGGGAATAGCGCCGCTTCCTGAAAGACAACACCGCGAGCAGGACCTGGGGATGCGACGGGTTCGCCGCCGACTTTCAAGGTGCCGGACGACGGTGTCTCGAAACCGGCAATGAGGTTCAATAGCGTGGATTTTCCACAGCCAGATGGGCCTAGTAGCGCCACAAACTCACCTGCCTCGACCGTCAAATCGATGTTATCGAGCGCCTGGACTGGGGAGGCTCCGCCGTAGGTCTTGCTGAGTTCATTTACAAAAATATCAGACATGGGTTTCTCAATGATTTTGCAGCATGCGCCATACCAGGACCTTGCGCTCCACCGCGACGATCAAGCGATCGCTGATGAAGCCCATCAACCCAATGGATGCCATATCCGCCAGCACGATGTCCATGCGGCCGACGTAATACGCGTCCCACAATACGTAGCCCAGCCCCGATTTCACGGCCACCATTTCCGAGACGATGACGGCGGTCCAGGAAATGCCCAGCCCGATACGCAGACCCGTGAAGATCGAGGGCATGGCCGCAGGCAGAACGACTCGGCGCAGCAACTGGCTCGACGAGGCTCCCATCATCGAGGCTGCACGCACCAGATTTCGATCAATGTCGCGTGCGCCTTGGGTGGTGTTTACGACGATGGCATAGAAACCGCCCAGGAAAATGAGAAAGATTGAGCCCATATCGCGAATGCCGAATACGGCAATCGAAAAGGGCAGCCATGCTGTGATCGGTATGGGTCGCAGGCCCTGTACCATCGGATCCAGCGTCAGCGATGCAATACGGCTCCAGCCGATCGCCAGCCCTAGCGGTATACCCAGCAGCATCGCCAGTGCGAAGCCCTGAATTACGCGCATGGTGGAGTACTGAACATTGCTGAACCAGGTACCCAGATAGGGATTCAGTCCCATTCCCGCCTCGGCGAAGATCCAGTCATACCACGCCGAGGCGACACGTCCAGGTGTGGGGACCGCACCGGCGAACTGGTCAGATTGGCCAATCACCTGCCAACCAATCAAGACGAGTACGGGTACCAATAGCGCCAAGGCTGTTCGCTTTACCGCGGCGTTATGGCGCCGATCGGCTCGCCCAGCTACGGTCGGGACGGGAATTTTTACACTTGATTCGCTCACGCGCGACTCCTCTGTCCTGCTCGTTCCCTTCTGGAAACGAGCAGGACGTAGTGATTACATGACTTCTTTCAAGAGGCTGGGGTCCCAGACTTTGCCTATCTCGCCGCTGACATCTTTGGGGATGACGCCTAGTTCATTGAAGGTCTTGGCTTGACGTTGCAATTGTTCGAGGTCCAACACTCCACCCAGGTTGATGAGCTTGACGGATTCACGAGTGACCTCGACGGGCAGGCCGGTATATTTCGAGTAGGTCTGTGCGAAGAGCTCAGGGTCCTTGGCCAGTTTTTCTTCCGCTGACTTGTAGGCCCACAGAAAGCACTTTACGGCTTCACGCTTATTGGTCACCGCATCGCGAGTCGCGGCGAGCAGGCCGAGTTCCGCACCCACGGCTTTTGATTGGCTGTATTCGAGATTCTTGGAGAATGTCGCGGTGCCGTCGGCCACCAACTGGGATTCGAAGGGTTCCCATAGCGCGACGGCATCAATGTCTCCACGCTTGAGCGCTTGCACGAATGCCGTACCGCCGCCTTGTATATTCACCGCCGTGAAACTGTTGTATGGAACACCTTTTTCGGCCAGTGTGGCCGCCCATTGGAACCATACCGCGGAACCCGGTGCAATACCGATACGCTTGCCCGCGATATCCTTCCACTCGTCGATCTTTACCCCTTTACGCGTGACGAGATATTTAGGCGAGGCCGCGACGCCTGTCAGGCCGATCAGCTTGTCGCTGCCTTGCGCCAGCGCAATGGCGAGATCCGCAGGGCCTATGCCCGAGATGTCGACCGATCCCGACAACAATGCGGTACGCGCGTCGGCATAGCGCACGAACTCGATGGGTTTGATTTCGACGTTGCACGCTTTTACTGCCTCAGGGACGTCAATAATGGGAGAAAGATGCCCCACCTTGACGAAGCCCACAGTCAGTACTTGTTTTTCTTTGCCTGCGGGAGGCTGAGGGCCCACTGCCTGGGCCAGACCGCAGTACATGCCGAGAGCGGCGACCAACATCAACACATTGCACTTTCTCATTTTCACTTCCCCTGATCATTTATTAAGGACCGCAAGGTGTACCAACGAAGCTTCGGATGATGACTCGATATTGAACGCTATCGCCCGTTGAACGCTGGCGGGCGCTTGTCGCGAAAGGCTTGTTGCCCTTCTTGGTAATCCTGACTCAAAAAACAGGCGTCGGTGGCGGCGTCGACCTCGCTGCTGGACGGCGCATTCTCGCCTCCCGCCAGATGACGTAATGCCAGCTTGGCTGCTGTTATCGTCAACGGCGCGTTGCCAGACACTGCGGCAATACGCTCGGCGACGCTTTGATCGAAACTCGCGCGGGCAAATACTTCATGCACCATTCCAATACGGGCGGCTTCGATACCGTCGAAGGTGCGTGCGGTCATAAAGAGCTCTGTGGTGCGGGCGCTGCCTAGAACTTCGCGCATCCGTTGGACCCCTGGGCGGGCATAGCCCAATCCCAATTTTGCTGCCGGCATACGAAAACGTGAATCATCCGTGCAATACCGTAGATCACACGCCAACGACAGGCCCATACCGCCGCCCATGCAGATGCCGCGAATCACGGCAATGGTCGGATGCCGCGTTTCACTGAGCGCGTTCTGGGCATTGTTCACGGCCAGGCCATAACGCGCTATCTGCTCGGGGTCATTGCGTAATCTGCCGAACTCGGAAATATCCGCACCCGACATGAATGCACGGTCACCTTCGCCGGCCAACACCAGAGCTCTGGTAGTCGTTGATCGTTCCGCTTGCGCGACTATGACGGCCATCTGTTCCCACATCGAGAGCGACATTGCATTAAAGCGTGCCGGGTTGCAGATATGGATCGTGACGATGCCGTTTGTCTCATCGACTTTCAAATGCCCTGGTTGAGTATGCACGCTCATCTTGGTCACCTCCCACTCAGACAGCGCCTGCGCCGCGCAGTGCTTCAATGTCCCGCTCGTCATAGCCAATCTCGCGCAGTACCTCATCAGTGTGCTCACCCCAACCAGGCGCCGTGCGGGCGATGTCGGCTGGCGTACGTGCGAGTGTGACGGGCTGTGTAATCATGGTGCGCTGCCCTCCTTGCCAGGCGGCTACGGTCTTGGCCACTCCTAGATGCCGGACCTGTTCGTCTTCGAACATTTGTGGGACCGAATACACGGGCCCCGCGGGGACGCCCGCGGCGTTCAGCCGTTGGACCCAGTCTGCCACCGTCGCCGTCATGAAGACGGTTTGGATCATTTGATTCAAGCGCTGACGATGTTTCACGCGCAGCTTTTCATTTTCGAACTCGGGATCGTCCATCCATTCGGTGTGTCCGATGGCCTCGCAAAAACGCCTCCAGTTGCCCTCGCCCGATGCTCCCAAGTTGAATTGACCGTCTTTCGCGTGAAACAGGCCCATCGGACTGCTGGTCGGATGATCGTTGCCTTCTTGACGAGGGATGTCCCCGTCATTGAGATACCGCGCCCCTTGGAAATCCATCATCGCAATCTGCGCATGGAGTAGGGACGTATGTAGCCATTGGCCTTCCCCAGACTCTTCGCGTTCGAGCAATGCCGTCAATATGCCGAGCGCCGCGTATAGACCGGCGCTGGAGTCAGCCACGGCCAAACCCGCGCGCACTGGGCCTTGTCCGGGAAGACCGGTAACCGACATCAGACCGCCCATGCCTTGGATGATCTGATCGAACCCTGGCCGCTTGGCATACGGACCATCTTGGCCGAATCCGGAGATGCTGGCCAGAATGATGCGAGGATTGATCGATCGCAATGACTCATAATCCACACCTAGGCGTGCTTTGACATCGGGACGCCAGTTCTCCACCAGCACGTCGGCACCAGCGACCAGACGCTTGAGCACCTCGCGGCCTTCGGCAGTCTTGAGATTCAAGGTCAACGATCGTTTGTTGCGGTTTAAATTTTGAAAGTCGCCGCTCCACCGGTCAGCTGCGAACATGGCCTCATTGGGGTCTATGCCCGCCGGCGGTTCGACTCGGATCACATCGGCCCCGAAGTCGGCCAGCATACGTACACAAGTCGGGCCTGCGCGCACACGCGATAAGTCCAGCACACGGAAACGCTGCAAGGCTTTTGATGCAGTTATTTGAGGCATGTCTGGTTTCTTTCTTTATTTGAAGTGGACAGAGATGAAAAGGCGTCTGGCCAACGTTGTTCTACCTGCTGTGCCCATGCGATCAGCAGCCCCTCCTTGCCCGGACGGGCGATCGCCTGGACCGAAATCGGCCGTCCGCCTATATCGCAAGCAATGGGCAGAACGATGGCGGGTAAACCCAGGTAATTCACAAACGACATCCAACTGAACATCGCCACGAGTTCGCGTGGTTGAAAGTCGGCAGATGTCGTCGTGACAAGTCCGCTGTCTGGCACGCCGCGCGGCAGGGCAGGGGTGAGCAGGATGTCGGCATCGGATAACGCAGTGCTCAAGAATTCCCGGCATCGGCTTGACTGCTCGCGGCGGGCATTCAGATACCAAGTGACCGGGATGGCTGAGCCGGTCAGCGCCAGGTTGCGAACCAGGGTGGGCAGATGTGTGCGAGCACGCAGTGCCGGTGCATGGACGCTGGCTGCCTCGGCATACAGAGATATTTCTGCCAAACGCTGCAATTCGCGCAAGTCTTTTATCGAACGCTCTGCCGGGACGTTTAGCGCGCAGGCCAACGAGTCCAGCGCTTGCGCGACGCCGGGCGAAAGCTCACCGATTGGATTCGCATGTGTCCAGCTCACCGCGATGCGTAAGCCGTCGCGTTGCGCCGCGTCATACGTGGCATGCAGTTTGCGCGCTTGAGCGGCGGTCAACGCGCAGCTTAGGGTTGTCATCACATCCGAGCTGCTGCGCGCCAGCAGCCCTACTGTATCCAGTGACGGCGCCAGCGGTGCTACGCCTTGGGCAGGAACCAGGCCATGGGTAGTTTTCAGGCCTACTATGCCGCATGTCGCGGCAGGCATGCGTACGGATCCCGCCGTATCGGTGCCTAGCGAGGCGTAACACAATCCGGCCGCTACGGCGACGCCTGATCCACTGGACGAGCCGCCCACGGCGGCACCGGGGTCGATCGGATTGTGCATAGGCGGATACGCGCTATTTTCGGCGGTTGCTCCGCCGGCGAATGGTGCCATGCCCAACATCGCCAACGGGGGGGCTCCTGCCTTCGTCAGGCGCTGCACTACGGTTGCGTGTCGTGTTGCCGACCATCCTGACGGTGGGCCATCCACACCGCAGCTGGGGAGCCGGTTCGGCAGGACAAAGATATCTTTGTGCGCCACGCCCACGCCGGCGAGGGGCAATGACGCATCCAGCTGTACTTCGGGCAATTCCGGTATGTGCGCGACACAATGCCAGCGGTCTTTGCGCAACGCTTGCTGTTGGACGGCCAGCGCCTCGGGTACGGTCAATTCGCCGTCGCGCAACAGGGCACGCAAGGCGTCAATGCTGGCGGGCAGTCCTGCAGGTGTTCGGAGAGCGGTCTGGGTCACGCCGATTTCCTCGGCAGCACTTCACTGTCGGGCGGAGCAATGCGCCGCAAAGATTTTGCGATATGTGCGCACTCCGCCTCGCTTGCAACGATGTGCTGGAGAGAGAGTGTATGTTGCAATGCAACAGCGATGACGTCCTCCTGGGGAGCGGTCTGAGCCAGGTTCACATCAGCGATGGGGCAGGCGAGTGATCTCTTCATGTATTTTCCGATCTCTTAAATATATTTATAAATCACCTTATAATTTTTCTATATCAGTGTTTGTATGTATTCATAAACGTGAAAATCAGCGAACAAATCCGCCTGGCCATCGAGGACGACATCCGAAACGGTGTTCTTTTGCCTGGCGACGCTATCGATGAAAATGAACTGGCGGCGCAGTTCAATGTGTCGCGCACACCGGTGCGCGAGGCGCTATTGCAGTTGAAAGTCCAAGGCATGCTGAACAGCTTGCCGCGTAACGGGATGACCGTCGCAAAAATGGACGTACAAGAGCTACTTGCCGTGTGGGAGCTGCTGGGGGAAATGGAGGCTGTGGCGGCCCGCATGGCTTGTCAGCGGATGACGCAGCAAGAACGTGCCGAGTTGGCGCGCGTCCATGCTGACGCGGCAGCGGTGATTGAAGCGGAAGACGCAGACGGCTGGCGTCAGGCTAATCACGACTTTCATGAGGTGCTTTACAAAGGCTGTCGCAATCCGTATTTGCGCCAAGAGCTGCTACGGTTGCGCGCGCGTACTGGCGCCTATTTGAAGCATGCCTTCACCGCGGTGGGTCGTTTGCGTGAGTCGTACGATCAGCACGAGGAGTTATTACAGGCGATTCTGGCGGGCGACGCGATGCTTGCTCAGGAGAAAATGTCACACCACATCAGCCTGTCGCAGAGTTCCAAAGGATTGGCGGACTTTCTGATCAATCTGCCTCGCTCCATGCTGACGCAGGCGGGGGACTGAAGGCGTGGCGTCTGTCACGATAGGTGAGGGGGGCGATATTGCGCCCGCTTCACTTGACGCTTAAGTCAACGCAATCCCTCCATCAACATTCAACACAACTCCTGTAATGAAGCTCCCGTCATTACTCGCTAAAAACAACGCAGCCCGCGCCAACTCCTCTGGTTGACCCAAACGCCCCAGGGGAATCGCCTGCGCAACCCCCGCCTCAAACGCCGGCCGATCGGCAGCAGCGACGCCCAGCTTCGCGAGAATCGGCGTATCGACTGGTCCCGGACTAATGACGTTCACCCTGATGCCGCGGTCCTTGAATTCCAGCGTCCAACTGCGTGCAAAGGCCTCAATCGCGGCCTTTGTCCCTGCATAGACGGCATGTCCTTCCAGGACCTTGCCGCTCGCTATCGAACTGGTCAGCAAGATCGCGCCACCGTTACGCATCAGCGGCGCGATCTTTTGCACGCCGAAGAATACGGCTCGAGTGTTGGTATCGAACTGAGCGTCGTACTCTTGGATTCCGACCGCGTTTGAAGGCGTAATCGTGTTGACGCCCGCGTTGGCCATATAGATGTCAGCGCCGCCAAAGCGTTCGGCTACTAACGCTGCGACGCGGTCATGCGTCGTCAGGTCGGCCAGATCGCCCGTGACGCCCAGCGCCCTGGGCCCGAGTTCCGCGACAGCGCCATCGACCGCGTCACGACGGCGCCCGACGATCACGACGTATGCACCTTCCTCGATGAAAAGCCTTGCGGTGGCCAAGCCGATGCCGCTGTTTCCGCCAGTGATGATGGCGACTTTATCTGTCAGTTTGTTCACGTCAAATTTTCCTTTCAGGCGGTGCCTGTTGTGATGTGTGACGCCAATGTAATTTGGAACAAAATGACGCAATAGTCCTACAATGGTGCTTTGATTTATGCCTGATAGTCATTAATGACGGTCGAACATTTCCACGGCTTGTCCGCCTTTGTGCGGTCCGTTGAGGCTGGCTCATTTACTGGCGCTGCCCGGTTGCTCGGTACGACACCGTCGGCCGTCTCGAAAAGCATCGCCCGACTGGAACGGCGCTTGGGCGTCAGGCTGTTTCAGCGCTCAACTCGCGCTTTCATTTTGACCGGCGAGGGACAAGCCTATTACGAGCGCGTCGCATCGCTGGTGCGCGGCCTCGAAGACGCCGACGAGTCACTGAAAGCGCCAAATACCGCGATCGGGACATTGCGGGTGAGTATGCCGGTCGATCTCGGGCGCTTGCTGCTGGAGCCGATCACCTCGCAGCTCATGCCTGATCATCCCGCCTTGGCGCTCGATGTCAGCCTGAGCGATCGATATGTCGATCTGATCCGAGAGGGTTTTGATCTGGCGCTGAGAGCCGGGACGGTAATGGATAGCGGGTTGTACGCCCGCAAGTTGATCGATTTGCCGCTGGTGCTGGTCGCATCACCGCAATATCTCGCCCGGCATGGTGAACTGCAGACAGTCGCCGATCTCGGCGCGCATCGTCATGTGCGTTATCGATTAGATGGTCACGTGTTGCCGATCATGTTGGCCGACGGCACGCGCGTTCCGATTGAAGGAGTGTTCGACGCCGATAGCGGCCAAGCGATGCAAATCGCGGCAGTCAATGGACAAGGCATCGCGCAAATCCTGAGGACGACAGTGCAGGATGATCTCGATTCCGGAAAATTAAGCCATGTGTTGCCACATGTGCCGCTCATGCCTGTACCTCTGCAGGTGGTGCATGGATTCGGCCGCAATCTGCCGATCAGGGCAAAGATGTTTATAGACTTTATTGCCTCGCATCTCGCACCATTGGCCACGTCGACGCGCGCAAAATCACGCCGTCTGGGCCGGTGAGGTGTTGGCCGTCATCCGTGGTTTCGTTGCCTAACTACGAACGGCGCCCGATGGCGGCAGGACTCCATCTGCTGCGCCATCGCCTGATGTCACCAATGCATAGTTATATCCCTGTCCAGACCAATAGCGAGCCAGCAGATTCCCATCGCGCCGGCTGCCTTGCGGCAGAAACTGTTTGCCGGGCCCTGGCGGGCGGATGTAGAAGGTCGCGCGCTGTCCAGCATTGTCGTAAATCACGATCGCGGCGGGCCCTTGATCAGTCGCCAGCAGGCGAGCCGCAACGGGCTGAAAGCCGCTGGCACTCAGATTAGGCAGACGCTCGGCGTTAGCAAAATACTCGTCCAGCCAGCCTTGCAGATCCGCCGTATCGGCACGCACATCGGGCTGTGGAGCGTCCGCTGAGGCAAACAGGCGATAGGCTTGCATGGCATCCTGCATGGGCAGGATTCGGTTGGCGACGACTGTGGTGTCGCGCATGCTCCATCCGGTGACGCCACCGATAGCTAGCGCCATGACCAGACTGGCCGCCATCGCCAGGCGACCCCGTGCACGGTTGCGCAGCCGTGCGCGTACTGCCGTGGGGTCCAGGGCTGGATTCGGCGGCAGGCTATCGTGACTAGCCATCGCGCGCAGCCGCTGTGTATCGCGCTGCCAGGCGTCGAGTTCTTGCGCTTGTTCGGGGTGCTCCCGCAGGTAGGCTTGCATGGCTTGCCGCTGTGCGGGATCAAGTTGCCCATCCACAAACGCATTACGCGCCAGATCGTCCATAGAGCGTTCGTTCATTTTAGGATCCTCAGGCGGGGCTCGCCTGCCCGGCCTTCATGCAAATCGCGCAACGCACTGCGTGCACGGGACAGGCGCGACATGATGGTACCCAGCGGGACATCGAACATGTCGGCCACAACCTTGTAGCTCAGCCCTTCCACGCAGACCAGCCACAACAAGGTACGCTGCGCCTCGGGAAGTCGTTCGAAGTCGTCCAGCGAGGCGCGTGCCATTACCTCTCGCTCTGCCGACGGCGCCGTGACGTCGGATCCTGTAAACCAGTCGAGCAGCCGCGCATAACGGCGCGCGCGGCGCTGGGAGTCCAGGAACTGGCGGTACAGAATGGTGAATAGCCAAGCGCGCACATTGCCCTGCGGACGTCGGCTGGGCCAGCGCGTCAGGGCTCTTTCCAGGGTGGACTGCACCAGGTCGTCAGACGACATGGCATCACGAGTCAGATGCAGCGCAAACCGTCGCAGCCGAGGCAATAGCTGGCGCACGACGGCATCAGACAATTCGTCCGCCTCTATCGCGTCATCATCGGAGGGTACCGCTTCGTGTATCGGCATGCGTACCGGCTGATTCATCAAATGCCTCAATAAACCCCGGTATCCAAACCGGGGAGGAGGGCGCAGAGAGAAAGGAACAGCCAGGCTGTTCCTGTCCGGGCGCTGCGCCCGTGGCGTCAAAGACTGACAGGCTAATGTCGTAAGACGCCGCTCAGGTGAGTTTATTCCGTCGCGGAATAAATTTTTTGGCCTCCCGTCTTACAGGGGTATTCAACGCCCCATGGGCAAGGAACCTCATGCACCAAGGACCTGAACGCGAAGCCCGGCCGCTCAATGCCCGGCAAACCTGCCTGCGCCTGGCCGCGATCGGCGCTATTGTGGTGTGTTCTGGGGCGGCGTTTGCCTATGTGGGCGGCTGGCTGGACCCCGATCGTCTGACTCCCGACCGGGTGGTGGATGCCCTGGAAACCAATAGTGGCGTTCACGCAGGCTTTCGACGAAATCACGCAAAAGGCGTATGTGTCATAGGCCATTTTGAAAGCAATGGGGCGGCGCATGCCTTGTCCGCGGCAGCCCTGTTCGAGCGCGGTAATACGCCAGTGATAGGGCGATTGGCGCTACCCGGCGGCAATCCCTATGCTCCGGACTCCAGTGTCCCTATTCGCAGCTTTGCCCTGCAATTCACCTCGCCCAATGGCGAGCAGTGGCGCACCGGGATGAACAGTATGCCGGTATTCCCGCTGGCGACCCCGCAAGCGTTCTATGACCAGCAGCTTGCTGCTCGTCCCGACCCGAATACGCACAAGCCCGATCCAAAGCGGATGGGGGCGTTTTTCGCAGCGCATCCCGAGGCAGGGGCCTTTCTCGCGTGGGTGAAGACGGCCAAGCCTTCGGCCAGCTATGCGACGGAAAGCTATTACGGCCTGAATGCCTTTTACTTTGTCGATGCGCAGGGCAAGCGGCAAGCCGTGCGCTGGCATCTGGAGCCTTTAGGTGCAGAGGCCGCGCCTGCCGCTCAGCCGCAGCATGACGCCAATTACTTGCAGGGTGACTTGCAGCAGCGCTTGGCACAGGGACCGTTGCGCTGGCGCTTGGTAGTGACGCTGGCCGCCTCAGGTGATCCCACCAACGATGCGACGAAACAGTGGCCGGCAGATCGGCCCACTGTCGACGCGGGCACTGTGGTGATAACCCGCAGCGCGCCGCAAGACGACGGCCCGTGCCGTGACGTGAACTATGACCCGACCATATTGCCACGCGGCATCGCGATTTCCGATGATCCGCTGCTGCCGGCGCGTTCTGCGGCCTATGCCTCGTCTTACGAGCGCCGCACCAGTGAGGGGCCACCTCAAAGCGCGTTGGCCCCATCTCATTCCAGTCAACCGGAGCGTGCGCAATGAACTTTTCCGCTTATCCCATTCATCGAGCGCCCGCTAAATTCAGCCTGTTTGCACGCCTGTTGCATTGGTTGATGGCTATCGGCATGGTGGCGATGTTATTCATCGGCGTGGGCATGGTGGCCTCGGTTTCGGAGCGGCATCAATGGCTGATGCAGATTCACAAACCATTGGGGCTGGCGTTATTGGCGTTGGTGTGCCTGCGCCTGGGCAGGCGCCTTATTTACGGCGTCCCGGCCTTGCCTGCGGATATCCCGGGCTGGCAACGCGCGGCAGCGTTGGGGTCGCATATTCTGTTGTATGCGCTGATGTTTGCGATGCCGCTGATAGGATGGGCGATGGTGTCTGCTGGAGGTTATCCGGTGATCGTGGGCAGTTGGCAACTGCCGCCTATTGCGCCGACCGATGCTTCGTTATTTGCGTGGTTGCGTGGTGCTCATCGGTATCTCGCATTTTTGCTGTTTGCCACGGTACTGCTGCATCTGGCTGCTGCATTGTTCCATGGCTGGATACGGCGTGACGGTGTTCTGGAATCGATGACTCGAGGCCGCTAGCGGTCTTTGCCGTGACGATCTCAGGGCTTTGAGCAGGGCAGTTCTTTCTGCAAGGCCTCGCCCACCAGCGAGGCCGCATTGCCACGCAGCTGTTCGGCCGACAGTCCCGACAGATAGGTATGGACGCGATCCGCCATCTCGTGTGGCAGGATGCCCGTGCTGGAACACCAACGCTTGCCGCGCGTGTCGTCAGCCACGCCGAGGATATAGGCTTGCCCATACGCGCTCGAAAATTGGCGTTGCGTCTCACCCTCGTGAAATTGCGTGGGCATCTTGCCTTCCAATGCGCGCGCCAGGTCAGAGCCTGACATTGCCCATGTGCGGGTCGTGTCAGCATGACAAGCCGCAGCAGCACTCAGCCCGAGGAAAACTGCCAGAATCTGTTTACGCATCAATATCTCTCTGTCACTCGTGTTTCCAATCAGGAGGAAGGCGATTTTCCACCTGTTTCCAGCATCTGTCGATCTCCCTGGCAATAAAGCCTTTCGGCATTCTCACTGTTTCCGTACACGGGCGTAAATGCTCCACGAGCCACTCGTCCGGCCATCCCGCCCATTCCCCGGCAAGACTCCTGAGATTGGCCTTCAGAACAGGAAAGACTTCTCCCCACAGAATGTGATGTACTTCCCGCTGCGAATACCCTGTTTCGAGAACGACACGTGCAATATAGGAAAAGGTCGTATCGTCGGCCTCAGTATCCAGGAACAGCGTGGAAAGCGCTTGCCAGATCTTGATGCGGTTCGGATCAACGGCTTGCATAATAGGCGTGTTTCTAGAGGCGATATAAAAAGAGTATCAAGGCTGAATTTTTAAATATTAGACACCGATAATCGCCCGGCATAGAGTCTCCCAGGCAATAGCAACGCCAAAAAAGGCAGAAGGCGCTTTCGCGCCGTCGAGGCCATTACTCAAGGAGACACGCCGTGCATCAACGCAGATGTTTTCTATCGGCCATGCTGGGTTTGGCGTTGGTTGGCCTGGCCGGGCAGACGCCTCAAGCTCTTGCGCAGGCTTTCCCGAACCGGCCCATTAAATTTATTGTGCCATTCGGACCAGGTAGCGGCACCGATACGTCAGCCCGATATTTCGCGCGTCAACTGCAGGAACTCACCGGCCAGCCTGTGGTGGTCGAAAATAAGCCCGGCGCCAACGGCTTTATCGCGGTCAAGAGCGTGCTTTCCATGCCACCCGATGGTTACACGGTATTCATTGGCAGCAATTCTACGTTGGCTGTCAATGCTGCGCTCTTTAAGGCGTTGCCCTACGATCCCGTCAAGGACTTCTCGCCGCTGACAATGATGATGCGCTCGCCAGCGATGCTGGCAGCTAGCCCCAAGGCTCCCTATAGTACGCTCCAGGAGCTGATCCGTTACGCACGCCAGAACGCAGGCAAGGTGAATTTCGGTGCCGGTTCGGCAGGCTATCAATTGATGGGCGAGCTGTTCAACGACACAGCCGGCATAAAGACGGTACATGTGCCGTTCAAAGGGGCAGGCGAGGCGATCACTGCCGTCGCGTCTGATACGGTAGGCTATACCTTTGCTGAGGTGACCGCAGTCCAAGAATTGGCCAAGAGCGGCAAGGTAAAAGCGTTGGCCGTAGCTGCCGACCAGCGGGTCGGCACGTCGCCCGATGTACCAACGGCGGCAGAGGCGGGTTTGCCGGGTTTTGAGGCCTACACCTGGGTCGGAGCCGTGGTCAACGTCAAGACGCCTGCCGCGGAAACCGCAAAACTGGCCGAGCTATTCACGACGATCTCAAAGATGCAGGAAACACGGGAGTTTTACGAGCGCCTGGGGGCTACGCCCATGACCGGTGGCCCGATGCAAATGCATGAATTCCAGAAAAAGGAAATCGCGTTGTGGCAACGCATCGTCCAGAAGGCCCACGTGCCGCAGCAGTGAATGTGCTGCTGAACTACGTTGCCTCGGCGTTGGAGCGATGATCCGCCCAATACAGAAAAGACCATGAGCGCATACACTGTCGGTCAATTCAGCTTTTTCGCCCCTTATTGTGACCAACGCTCCTTTTTCCTCTCTGCCCCTCTTGCCCGCCTTGCTGGACAACCTGCAAGGCCTGGGTTTCGAACAGATGACGCCCATCCAGGGGCAGAGTCTGCCGCTCATCCTCGAGGGCCGCGACCTGATTGCGCAAGCAAAAACCGGCAGTGGCAAGACCGCGGCGTTCGGCCTGGGCGTGTTACAAAAGCTGGATGTGAATCGGCTGACCCCGCAATCGCTGGTGCTTTGCCCCACCCGGGAGCTGGCCGACCAAGTGGCGCAGGAGCTGCGCCGATTGGCTCGCCAAATCCCCAATGTCAAAATCTTGACCCTGTGCGGCGGTGCCGCTGCGCGGCCTCAGGCCGAGTCGCTGGCCCGCGGGGCACATCTGGTGGTGGGCACACCCGGCCGAATCCAGGACCACTTGCAGCGCGGCAGCCTGGATCTGTCCGGTCTGACTACGCTGGTGCTCGACGAAGCCGATCGCATGGTGGACATGGGGTTCTACGACGATATCGTCGCCATTGCCTCGCATTGCCCGACCAAGCGCCAGACCTTGCTGTTTTCGGCGACTTATCCCGATAATATTCGCAAGCTCAGCGCACGTTTCCTGCGCAATCCGGCAGAGGTCAAGGTCGAGGCCCAGCATGATGCCAGCCGCATCGAGCAGATTTTCTACGAGATCGATGAGGGCGACAGATTGGACGCCGTCGTGACGCTGCTGGCGCATTTCCGTCCGGTGTCGACGCTGGCGTTCTGCAATACCAAGATCCGCAGCCATGATCTGGTCGAACGCCTGCAGGCTGAGGGTATCAGCGCACAGGCGCTCAACGGCGATCTTGAACAACGAGAGCGTGACGAAATCCTGATCCAGTTCGCAAACCAGAGTTGCGCCGTGCTGGTCGCGACCGACGTTGCCGCCCGTGGCCTGGATATCCAGAATCTGGGCGCCGTGATCAATGTGGATGTGACCAAGGATACCGAGGTCCACGTACATCGCATCGGCCGCAGCGGCCGTGGCGACCAGAAGGGACTGGCGTTAAGCCTGTGTTCCCCCAACGAAATGCGCTGGGCCAATCTGATTGAGGAATATCAGGGTTCCCCGTTGAAGTGGGCCGATATCAAATCGCTGCGCGCGAAAGCCGATCGCCCCTTGCGCGCGCCCATGATCACCCTGTGCATACAGGGCGGAAAAAAAGACAAACTGCGCCCCGGCGATTTGCTGGGCGCACTGACTGGTGATGGTGGCCTGACATTCGAGCAGGTCGGAAAAATCAACATCACCGAGTTCAACTCCTATGTGGCGTTGGACCGCCAGATCGCCAAACAAGCGTTTTCGCGGCTTTCCAACAGCAATATCAAGGGGCGTCGGTTCCGGATGCGGTTTTTGGAAGAGTTCTGATTTTCTTGCTCGAGCCCTGAAATCGAGCGGCAGCCTCCGCAATACGTTGCGCCAGCAACGTCGCGACAGGTTGCCTCCGATCGGAAGGGCGTTCGACCAAGCCGATTTCTCTAAAAAAAGTGGCATCGCCTAAATCGATGGCGGCGACCCCTTTCGGTATCCGGAGCGCGTCGCTCATCGGCAGCAGCGCGACTCCCACTCCCAGGCGTACGAGTTGAGCGATGGCCTGCAACTCGTCGAGCTCGATGGTTTCTCTGACGGTGAAACGCGCGTGCCGCAAAAATTGATCAACCAGCCGTCCTCCAAACGAACCTCGGTCGTACCGAATAAATGGTTCGGTTTCCAATAGATCTTGCCAGCTGCGATCTTGCATCTTTTGAGGTGCGAGCAAGGCGAACGGCTCGGCGTAGAGTTCGCGCCATTGCAAGTCCGACGGCAACGCAAAGGGCGGCTTGAGCATCACTGCAATGTCGATCTCACCGGAGTCAACCTGACCCAGCAGATTGAGTGATATGCCTGGCACCATGCGAATCCGGTATCCCGGATTGATTTTCCAGAATTCCGCCAGGGCCTCGGCCAGGAACGTTTCCTGCGCAGACGCGATCGACCCGATACGGATCAATCCCGTTTTCGGGACATCCGTATTGCGTCCAAATTTTGAGTAAACCGACATCAGTTCTTCTGCAACAGCGAGAGCCTCACGTCCATTGCTATTGAGATTGGCAGACCTGCCCGTCCGGTCAAAAAGGGGATAACCCAGTTCCTCTTCCAACCGCTGGATTTGAGCACTGACTGCGGACTGTGTGAGGCCGATGTGAGCGGCCGCATTGGCAAAGGTGCCATACCGCACCACCGCCATGAAGGTCTGTAGTTCTCGGAGCATGATGTCGTTAAATCAAAAGTGCGGTTCAGGCCAAAGATACATTGTTTGATGTGAAGCATAGCCTTTCAGCGCAACGAGGAACATAGTCGCCAGGCTGACCGGCTTAACCCAAGGCAGCCTGCATCTTTTTGAGATCGTTCTCCAACTGGATGCGCATGACTTTCAACATCGCTTTGGCATTGCCTGACAGAGGTGTACCGGAGCGAAACACCAACAAACACGTGAAGCTGACTTCCAATGACAGCCGTTTGATCGTCAGGCCGCGAGAGAGGTAGTCCAGCGCCATGATGGGATGCACCATGCCTATACCGACGCCATTGAGAGCGAATTCGCAGACTGAGTTCGAATACGGTGTCTCCAGCATCGGACGAAGATTGAGATCAACGGTTTGAAGCGCAGCCTCGAGTCGTCGCCGGCTGGCATCCTCCGGATTGAGTGCTATGAATGGGTGTTCGACCAGATCGCGAGCGTCGATGACTTTCTTGTTTGCCAGCGGATGGCGGCTGTGCATGGCGATCACTCCTGGCGTACGCAGGAATACCGAATGCTCCAGGCCCGCAACGGACAGCTCATCGGCCATCAAGCCAAAATCGAGTTGGCCTGCTGCTACCTGGCGCAGCACCTCTCGCGAGCTCATGATCTGAAACGACATTTGCAGTCCGCGATCGACCAAGCCGAAAGCGGCAATCGCGCGCGGCATGAATCCCGTGCCTAGCGCGGGCAGCGAACCAATGGCCAGGCGGCCTACGCCAAAGGACTTGAGGCTGCGGATCCGGTGTTCGATCAGCTCAAAGCCCGCGAAGCATCGGTCGACTTCCTCCATCAGCGCGCCCGCCTCGGGCGTGGCGACCAGCCGCCCACGCACCCGTTCGAATAGGCGCAGCCCGGAGGATTCCTCGAGCTTTCGAATCGATTGGCTGATGGCCGGCTGAGATATCCCGAGCAAATTGGCGGCTTTGCTGGTCGTGCCAGCTTGCATGACGGCGCGGAAGACCTGGATTTCACGCATGTCCATGTATAAGTCCTGCTTATTGACTAAGTTACTTCAATTGTTGAACGAATTGCCTCGGCAAATCAAACTGCGCCTCATCGAAACACCTCTTAAGCTCAGCGCATAGACCAAATGAACTCTATCAGCCCTTCTAATACCGACTTCGCCAGTTTGTCCCCGGCCGTCCAACGCGCCTCCACGGTGGTATTCGACTCATTGGCCGATTTTGTCAATCGCAAGCAACGCCAACCCGACGGCTACAGCTACGGGATCACGGGAACACCTACCGCGCGGTTGCTGGAACAGCGCATCGCGGCGCTCGAAGGCGCCCGGCACTGTGTGATCACGCCCTCCGGCGCTTCTGCCCTGATGACCGTGGTGATGGGATTTGTGCGCGGTGGTGATCATTTACTGGTCTCGGCCGCCTGCTATGGCGCGCTCAAGACCTTCGCCGAAAAGTGGCTGGCATATATGGGGGTGGACGTCGAGATCTATCCACCCGCGATGGGGGCGGAGATCGAGGCACTGATTCGCCCCACAACCCGGATGATCTGCATGGAAGCTCCCGGGACTGTCACGATGGAGATGGCCGACATTCCCGCCATCTCAGAGGTGGCGCGCCGCCATAAGGTGTTGACGATGATGGACAACACGTGGGCTAGTCCACTGGGATTCCAGCCGCTTGCCCATGGTGTCGATTTCAGTGTGGAGGCCGCTACCAAGTTCTTCAGCGGTCATTCCGATGTATTGATGGGAAGCATCAGCATGAACGACGCCGAGCACTATGCGGTGCTGCGTGAAACGCAGAGCATCCTGGGTCAGCAGGTCAGTCCAGACGATTGTTTCCTGGTGCTCAGGGGATTGGAAACGCTGGCTTTGCGGGTACAGGCGCAGAGTGCTGCGACTTTGGACATCGCACAGTGGTTACAGGCACAGCCGCAAGTGGAGCGTTTGCTGTATCCGCCGCTGGAAAGCGATGCGGGGCACACCCTCTGGAAGCGCGATTTTCGTACTAATGGCTGCCTGTTTTCAATGATTCTGAAACGGGGGCCAGAATCAGCCTTCAGTGGTTTCTTCGATACGCTGCAACATTTCTCCATTGGCGCCAGCTGGGGGGGAGTGCACAGTTTGGCTGCTTATTATCCGGCGTCGTTACAAGCCAACCGGGTTCATCCTGCAACAGACCAGCCAGTGGTACGCCTGTCCGTAGGCCTGGAAGACGTGCAGGTGTTGAAAGACGACTTGCGCAATGCGCTGGCTGCCTATGAGAGCCAGGCGCGCTGAATCCCGCTTTTAGGGCCAATAGCCGTTACGAGTTTCATGGCCCGTCTACTTATACATTGCAAGGGGAATTGCTATGCATCGCATTCGTACGCTTCAGGGCGCGTTTGTCCTGTTCGCAGCTGCTGTATTGCCCAACGTGTCTCACTCGCAGCAGGCTGCTCCCGCCGAGCCGGCTTCGCCGGTTACCCCGGCCACGAGCAACAGCCCGACGGTGGACCAGATCCGCGCACGCGGCTATGTTATCTGCGGTTCGGGTCACGGCACCACAGGATTTTCGGCACCCGACAAGGATGGCAATTGGAAAGGCCTGGACGCCGAAACCTGCCGTGCCATCGCGATTGCGGTCCTGGGCGACGGCAGCAAGGTCAGGTTCGTACCGCTGACCGGCCAGCAGCGTCTGACTGCACTGCAGACTGGCCAGATAGATGTGCTGCCGCGCACCACCTCGTGGACGCTGCGGCGCGATGCCAACGGGATCAATTTCACCTATCCCAACTACTACGAATATGATGCCTTCATGGTTCGCAAGGACCTGGGCATTACGCAAACCAAAGACATGCAGGGCGCCACGATCTGCGTCCAGACAGGCTCGACCAACGAGGTCACGGTCGCAGACCTGTCACGTAAATTCAACTTGGGCCTGAAGACAGTGCTGTTCGACAACGTCGCCGCATCACGCCAGGCGTTTTTTACCGGACGTTGCGACGGTCTGATCACCGATGCGTCGGCTCTGGCTGCCGTGCGAGCCACTCAGGCCCAGAATCCCGATGACTACATCATTTTTCCCGCCAGCGGCAACAGCGAAGCCCTGACACCGTCGGTGCGGCATGGTGACGACCGTTGGTTCGATATCGTCAAGTTCGTCGTCCAGGCACCCATCGCGGCAGAAGACATGGGTATTACTCAGGCCAACGTGGACACCATGTTGAAATCCGATGATCCGCGCATCGCACGTTTCCTGGGCGTGGAGCCAGGCAATGGCAAGGCGCTGGGCCTGGACGAACGCTGGGCGTACAACATCGTCAAGCAATTGGGCAACTATGGCGAGATGTTCGAGCGCAACGTCGGAAAGAACAGCCCCATGAAGCTCGATCGTGGCCTGAACCGGCTCTATCGCGATGGCGGGCTGATGTATCCCTACGTTTTCAATTGAGCATCACGCCGAGCGAGACGACGCATGTTCAAGCGACTTTGGTACAACTCGCGGGCACGTTCCGTCATGATGCAGGTGCTCATCGCCTGCCTCTTTTTCGGGACGCTGGCCTGGTTGGTGTGGAATGCCCACTACAACCTGACCCAACGCGGAATCGCGACCGGCTTTGGCTATCTCTCCGACGCGGCACGATTCCCTATCTCGGAAAGTCTATTGGCTTATCGACCGACGGACAGCTATGCGAGAGCGTTCGCGGTCGGTCTCATGAACACCTTGTACATCTCAGTGCTCGTGATCGTGGCATCGACCGTGTTGGGGTTTCTGCTCGCATTGGCGCGTCGCAGCCGGCATCCGCTGGTGAATGGTATCGCGACCTTCTATCTGGAAATCACACGCAACACGCCGCTGGTAGTGCAGTTGTTGTTCTGGTACAGCCTGGTCACGATCAATCTGCCTTCTCCGCGACAGGCGCTTAATCCGCTGCCGGGCGTATTCCTGTCGATTCGTGGCCTGTTCTTTCCCAGCGTGCAGGTCGAGGGCGATTGGCTTGCCCTGGTCTGGGTAATACTTGCGGCCGCGCTGGTCTGGCTGGGGCTGCGCCCGCTGCGTCGGCGCCGTCCGGCACTGCCATTAGGCCGCATCTATTTTGCCGTGGTACTGCTCGCCTGCGTGCTGGCGTGGCAGTGGGGTGAAGTGACGCTCATCAGCCATTCGCCGCAGTTGCGTGGGCTCAACTTCGTCGGTGGTACCGCACTGACTCCGGAGTTCACCGCGCTATTGCTCGGCCTGACTTTGTATTCGGCCGCTTTTTCCGGCGAGATCATTCGCGGTGGTATCGAAGCCGTTGCACAAGGGCAATGGGAAGCTGCTCAATCCCTCGGACTGCGGCCGTGGACGACGTTACGGCGTGTCGTTGTGCCTCAGTCCTTGCGCGTGATTGTGCCTCCCATGACGAGCCAATATCTGTCCATCGTAAAGAACACCACCTTGGCTTTGGCAGTGGGTTATCCGGATCTGTCGTTCGTGATTACCACCACAATCAACCAGACCGGGCAGGCGATCGAGGGGCTGGCGATCCTGATGGGCGTATATCTATGCATCAGCTTGAGCGTTTCGCTGTTTATGAATCTCTACAACCGTCGCATCCTGCGGACTGAGCGAAAATGACTACGATCTCGATATCCCCGGATGTCTCCGCACGATCAGCCCCGATTGATCGTCGGGATGGCACCATGCATCGCTTGTTCGGTACGGCGATCAGCAGCGTCGCGACTGTAGTCGCATTGGGATTGGGTTTATACGCGCTGAGCCGATTCGCAGACTGGTCGCTTATCAACGCGGTATGGCCAGGGGAATCCGGTGCCATGTGCCGCGAAGCCACCGGAGCATGCTGGGCTTTCCTGGGCGAGAAACTGAATCAGATTCTGTTTGGAATCTACCCGCCGGCTCAGCAATGGCGGCCTGCGCTCGTGTGTGTCTTCATCCTGTTCATGGTCGTCATGTCGCTGAATCCTCGGCAGTGGCGGCTGCGCACGGTGGTGCTTTGGCTGGTTGGCATGGCCGGTTCACTCGCGCTGATGCAGGGTGGCTGGTTCGGATTGGAGCGTGTGCCGACTGCCTCCTGGGGCGGCCTGCCTGTCACGTTGCTGTTGGCAGTCTGTGCGTTGGGAATAGGCATGCCCCTGGGAATTCTGCTGGCGCTGGCGCGGCGGGGCTCGTTGCCAATGGCGCGTTTCATCGCGACGTGCGTGATTGAATTGATCCGTGGCTTGCCGCTGATCAGCCTGCTGTTCATGGCCTCGATTGTGTTGCCCATCATGTTGCCGGCAGGAATGACGATAGACAGCCTCCTGCGGGCGGGAATTGCCCTGACAATCTTCTCGGCCGCCTACTTGGCCGAGGTGATTCGTGGCGGGTTGCAATCGTTGCCGGCCGGGCAGCTGGAGGCCTCGCGAGCGCTCGGCCTGTCATGGTGGCAGATGACACGATTGGTGGTGTTGCCGCAGGCCATGCGAAAGGTGATCGCGCCCCTGACCAATACCGCCATTGTGATGATCAAGAACACCAGCCTGGTGTTGATTGTGGGGCTATTTGATCTGCTGAGTTCCGGACGTGCGGCGCTGACTGACCCCGCCTGGCCGACTCCGTATGTAGAGACCTATTTCTTTATCGCTGCTATCTATTTTTGCATTTGCTTCGGTCTTTCCCGTTATTCAATGTGGCTGGAGCGGCGCTTCAAAAAAGGGGAACTTCGTTGAATAGGCAGAATAGCGGCGCGTCCGTGCCTTTGGCCGTGAACATCGCCGGGATGAGCAAGTGGTATGGCGACTTCCAGGTCTTGCGTGACATCGATCTGCAGGTCGCGTCCGGAGAACGTCTGGTGATATGCGGACCGTCAGGTTCAGGAAAATCCACCATGATCCGTTGCATCAATCGGCTGGAGCGCCATCAAGAGGGCAGTATCATCGTCAATGGAGTGGAGCTGGCTGACGATCTGCGGGCCATTGACGAAGTACGTGCCGATGCGGGCATGGTGTTTCAACACTTCAATCTATTTCCGCATCTCACGGTATTGGAAAACTGCATTCTTGCACCTATGCACGTCAAGCGTATGCCGAGAGACCAGGCTACGGATCTGGCGATGCAGTATCTCGCGCGAGTACGTATCCCCGATCAAGCCAGTAAATTTCCTGCGCAATTGTCTGGCGGGCAACAGCAACGCGTCGCCATCGCCCGCTCGTTGTGCATGCAGCCACGCATCATGCTGTTCGACGAGCCGACCTCTGCACTCGATCCTGAGATGGTCAAGGAGGTACTGGACACGATGACTTCCCTGGCCGAGGACGGCATGACCATGCTGTGCGTCACCCACGAAATGGGTTTCGCCCGCAGCGTTGCCGATCGTGTTGTGTTCATGGACGGCGGACGCATTCTGGAGTCAGCCGATCCGGGTTCGTTTTTTGATCACCCTCAACACGAGCGAACCCGCGCGTTTCTTGAGCGGATATTGCATTGAGCATTGTTCGTATAGGGCTGTTCGATATGGCGGGAGCGGGGGATGGCCGCGCGGTGTTGCGTTGATCTTACGATGCGCGATGTAATGGCGCGCACTGGTCCATTTTCGATTAACGTTGGCCAGTCCACACCATGCTGCGCCAATCATGACCGAAACCCCCACGAACGACCACAGTCCTTGGACTGTCTTTCTGATTTTTCTGCGATTAGGCTTGACCTCATTCGGCGGGCCTATTGCACATTTGGGCTACTTTCGTGACGAATTCGTGACACGCCGGCAATGGTTGACCGAGCGCAGCTATGCGGACTTGGTTGCCCTATGCCAGTTTTTGCCGGGGCCTGCCAGTAGCCAGGTAGGACTGGCGATCGGATTGTCTCGCGCGGGATATACGGGAGCTCTGGCTGCCTGGGCCGGTTTTACGCTGCCATCGGCGATCGTCTTGATTCTGTTTGCCCTGGGTATATCCAGCTACGGAGACGTGGTGCCATCTGGGGTGCTGCACGGTCTGAAGGTCGTTGCCGTGGCCGTCGTGGCGCAGGCCGTATGGGGCATGGCTCGTAATTTATGCCCTGACGCGCCACGCGCCACCCTCATGGCTGCTGCCAGTTGTTTTGTGTTGCTGGTTCCATCGATTTGGAGCCAAGTAGCGGTCATTGTCATGGCAGCCGTCGTCGGTCTGTTGTGGTTCAAGCCGCAACAGGCGTCATCGGACGATCGGTTTCCCATCCCGATCAAACGCCGGACTGGTGTGCTGTGGCTGACCATATTCTTTGCCTTGTTGATTGTGCTGCCAATGCTGGTAACGGTATTCCCGAATCAGGCATTGGCAATGGTTGACGCGTTTTATCGTGCGGGGGCTCTCGTTTTTGGCGGTGGGCATGTCGTTCTGCCGTTATTGCAAGCCGAGGTGGTGCCTACTGGATGGGTCAGCAATGAGTCTTTTCTGGCGGGCTATGGTGCCGCGCAAGCGGTTCCGGGCCCATTGTTTACCTTTGCCGCGTTTCTCGGCGCGTCGATGAATGCGGCGCCTTCGGGTTGGCTGGGAGCTTGGATTTGCCTGCTCGCTATCTTTGCGCCCGCGTTTTTGCTGGTGGCAGGTGCATTGCCATTCTGGGAAAGCTTGCGCCGCAACGCGCGTATGCAAGCCGCTTTGTCCGGAATCAACGCGGGCGTAGTGGGTTTGCTGTTGGCTGCGCTTTATCAACCCGTATGGACGAGCGCAATTCTCGCGCCGCAGGACTTTGCACTGGTATTGGTGGCACTGGTTGCCTTAATGTTCTGGAAACTGCCCCCATGGCTCGTCGTCCTGGGTAGTGCGTTGGGCGGTTGGTTGTTGAGTATCGTTCTATAGAGGTACAGAGCCAGGGAGGAACTGACCATGTTTTCACATGTATTCGTCGGCGTTACCGATTTCGAGCGGGCCTTGCGTTTCTATGATCGCTTGTTTTCCGTATTGGATATAAAGCGACGGTTTTACGATGCGGACGTGCCTTGGGTTGGCTGGTGTCCCGCCGCAGGAGGGCGTCCGTATTTCGTGATCAGCAAACCATTCAATGGCCAGCCGCACGACGTAGGCAATGGCCAGATGTCGGCCTTTCTTGCTTCTTCCCGTGAACAGGTTCGCCAAGCCTATGCAATCGCACTGGCCGAGGGCGGTACGAGCGAGGGGGAGCCAGGTTTGAGACCTCAGTATCACCCCAACTATTTCGGCGCCTATTTCCGAGATCCCGACGGCAACAAGCTCTGCGTGGTGTGCCATCAGCCTGAGTAAGACGCTTTCTTTTCATCAGGCAGAACGTGTTGCGCATCTCGCGACAGTGTTGTATTAAATGAAACGTCATCCCACAATACGCGGGCCTGCCAGACGTCAGTCGGCAGAGCACATAATGATCCTGGGAGACATAATTGAAAAAATCCATTGGCGCCTTCGCCTTGGCCGTCTTGGCCACCCCCACGTTTGCCGCAGCTGCTTATCCCGACCAGCCTATTACCCTTGTGGTGCCGTATGCGCCGGGCGGAACAGCTGACGCATTGGCTCGCGTCATCGCGTTGAATCTGGGCAAAAAGCTGAATCAGAGCGTGATTGTCGAGAATAAATCCGGTGCGAGCGGGATGATAGGCGAGGCCTACGTCGCCCGGGCAAAGGCGGACGGCTATACCGTGCTCTACGATGCAACGCCGTTGTCGATCAATCCGGCGTTGCACAACATGAATTTCGACCCCGCAGCCGATCTGATGCCGCTGGCTATGGTGTCGGTCACGCCCAATATCCTGGTAGTGCCCAAGTCGTCGGCATTGAACAGCTTGAGCGATGTGGTGGAAACCGCAAAAGCAAAACCTGGGCAATTGACCTTCGCTTCAGGCGGCACGGGAACGGTGCAGTTCATGGCAGGCGAGTTGTTCCGGCAGGGCCGCGATTTGAACATGTTGCACGTGCCTTATAAGAGCGGCGGCCCCGCCATCATGGCCACGGTCGGTGGGCAGGTGGATATGATGTTCACGAACATTTCTTCTTCGCTGCCGCTGTACCAGAGTGGGCAGGTCAAAGTCCTGGCCATCACCTCTCCCAAGCGCAGTGCGCTGTTGCCGGACGTTCCGACCGTTGCCGAGTCGGGATTGACGGACTATCAGGTCTACGAGTGGAACGGCATGTTTGTACCGAAAGGCACGCCCGCGGACATCGTCGACAAGCTGCAGGCAACCATTCGCGAGGTGTTGAAGGAGCCCAGCGTCAAAGAGAAATTCGACTCTCTGGGCGCGGATATCGTCGCCGCCGGTCCAGCGGATTTCAAGCAGTTCCTCGACAAGGAGTTTGCCAAATGGGCAGGTGTTGTGAGCAAATCCAATCTCACAAAGCAATGACATCCATATCCGTATTCAATGAACATGTCTCGTCCTGACATAGCGGTTCCTCACTCCCTCGGCGTGAATCTGCCAGCGCATGTGTTGCCGGCGGGGGCGTGTGACAGCCACATGCACATTTTCGATCCACGGTTTTCACCGTCGCCGCATTGGACGCGTACCCCTCCCGTGGCCGAGGTGAGCGCGTATCGAAAATTGCAGCAGAGGCTGGGCACGTCGCGCACGGTTGTCGTCACGCCGTCGACATACGGTACCGATAATGCCTGCACTGTCGATGCGCTGTCGCAGCTAGGTGACAGCGCCCGTGGCGTTGCGGTGGTCGATGCCAGCGTGTCACCCGAGGCGCTCGATCAGCTGGCCGCGAGCGGTGTTTGTGGTCTAAGAGTCAACTTTGTGACCCCACAGTCTTGGGGGGAAACAACAGTTGATATGCTGACCACACTGGCACGCAAAATCGCGAGACTCGGATGGCACATACAGATCTTTGTGCATCCCGAGCAACTCATTGCGTTGGCGCCGGTCTTGTCCAGCCTGCCTGTGCCATTAGTGATCGACCATATGGCGAGAATTTCGCCCGCTGAGGCCGATCATGGGGAGGCTCATACGACCCTGCGCCGCTTGCTGGACGAGGGAAATACCTGGGTCAAGCTATCAGGTGCTTATATGCGATCGGCTGTGGGAGAACCGGATTACGCGGACACCCTGCCGCTGGGGCGCGCGCTGGTCAAATCCGCTCCAGAACGACTGGTCTGGGGTAGCGATTGGCCGCACACCACTCAACCATTGAATAGCGTCAATGATGCAAGTCTCGTTGACGTGCTGTGGCAGTGGTGTGAAACGGAAACCGCCCTGCGTCGAGTCCTGGTTGATAATCCATGCCTGCTCTACGGCTTTAGGTCCTGACTGCCCATTAAACCGGCGCATCGTTTGATGCGCCGGTTTAAATGATTCCTTGCCGTTAGTCGTAACGGCGAGACGATCTCTCGATACAAGCAGCGACGACTCGCCGTTTTTTCCTACTTGGGAATTCAAGCTCGCCGTACGAATTTCTCTGGCATGCCGAAATTGAAGGTGTTGGAGACTTGGAATGGGGGGCGAACACGCTCTCTGCCAGTAACGGCGAAACTGATCATTTTTGCTTGTTCGCTTCGATTGATGTCTTGTCCCCGTTCCACGGTTTCATCATCATGCAGTGTCCACGAGCCCTGCTCGCATCGACTATACATATAGTAGTGGCCTGCGGTGTCAGATTCGCCGACAGCGCCTCCTGCGTGAATGATGATGTCCCTGGGCTCCAACGTGAGCATCCATTCGACACCCGTTTTTTGGTCGATGACGGGGATGCGTACCGGTTTCGTGACATCCGCATTCAGGATGAGACGTGCCAGGCCGTCGCTATAGTCCATTGCATTGATATGCAGGTTGAATCGGTCCACTTCCTGGATGCTTGGCGTAGTCCATTGCTGAACGCGGGTAACCGTCGTGTTTTCGCTGTCGTTGTCATTCCACCTGACGCTGACATCATCCTGCCTCGTAGTGAGTGTGTCCACGATTTGCTGCAAACTGAAGTCCACTTGCTCGCGGCTCGACAGGTTGGCATCCTGGCAATACGCGGCATCGGCGATTTTGGGATCGCGTTTTTCTTGGCCATTGACCAAAGTCGTCTGTATCTGCAAGACGTTGGTATTGAGATTTCCGAGGTCAAAGCAATCGGAAAGTTTCATCAGAAACTCTTGTGCATCATTCTGATCGCCGACGACGGTGAACCCTGAGCCATTCGGCCCGTCACGAAAATTTTCCTGCGCCTGCAAGCTCTTGAAGAAATCGTGCAGTTCTCGACGCAAGGGTTTTTCGCTATCGTAGGCGGCCTTGATCAAATCGATGAATTTTTTCGCACAATCCTGCTTGTTTGGGTCAGAGGCATTTTGCCGGATTTGTTCCAGGTGTGCGACGAGTCGATTTTCGCCAATAGAATGGATCAGGAACTTCAAACCCGTATTGGCATAGCAAGTATTTCCCAGATTATCGAACCCGCAAAGGCTCGGTCCTTTCTCCGCGATTTCAATAAGGCGTTCGATCGTGCGGCTTTGCAATGCGGTAGCGCCCGTCAGGTCCAGATTGCGAATCGCATTTTCCGCATTCGTCTGGCCGTAGCGTGCCGATAGCGATTGAATGAGTACGCCGAGAACCTGAGCATTTTTTATCTCGAGTTCCCGGGTGAAATTCGCTACGGGCTCCCAGTGCTTCAGAACAGGGACGTAGCTCAATGCATAAAGAATTCTGTCGTTCAGGGTGAGCTGTGCGGCTCGCAGCGCGGGGTCTCCATCGATGTCATAAATTTCCATGTGGTGACCCGCGTCGGCGAGGGCGCGGAAACTGTCAGGCGAGAGGAACTGGTTGTGGTACGTGTGGGTGATCATGATGTTTTGCGTGTCGGCGTGAATGTCGGAGCCGCTTGCTGGCGCGGTGATGTGCGGACCTCGTTCTCCCCACCTTGGTAACGCTGTGTTGCTTACAGTTCCATAACTCCCTGATGTCACGTCATTTTTTCGTGAGCCAGGCTAGCTGTCGCTAAGCGCAGCAAGGTGCCTGCCTACTTGTGCAATGACCCGATCACGGTCAGGCCCGGGAATATCAGCGCAGGTATCCGGTTTCTATCGATCGCATCGCATTGTCGCCTTGCAGTTCAATGATTTCCTTGACGCTCGGTAGCTGGCTATCCACCGTTTTAATTCCGCCATCTCGCCGGATCTGTGCGAACACCTGCCGCATTGCGCCTACCGCTGCCCGGATAGCATGATTGCCGTAGATAACCACACCGACTTTACCCAGTGCGGCAATATCGGACTCGGTGAGCTGCGGATAGGCAGTCGGTACCAATACCAGCGGTACGTGGCCCGGCCAGGCGCGCACGAACGCCAGAATCTCGTCGGGTGTTTTTTGCTTGGAATGAATCAGGATCGCGTCGGCGCCGGCCTCCTCGTAGGCGATGCCGCGCCGGATAGCCTCATCCTGTCCTTGGCCTGCAATGAGTGCCTCTACGCGGGCGATCACTACAAAGTCTTTATCACGGCGTGCATCTGTGGCTGCAGCGACCTTGCCTTGAAACTCTTCGATGCGCACGAGTTCCTGGCGGCCATCGGCGCGCAAGCTGGTGTCCTTGGGAAAAGTCTTGTCTTCGATCACAATGGCCGATGCACCAGCAGCTTCGTACTGGGGCACCACATAGTGCACATTCACGGCGTTGCCAAACCCTGTGTCGATATCTGCGATCAGTGGCACCGACACAATAGAAGCGATGGCACGCATCATGTCCAAATGTGTGCTCATCGACAGGATGCTGGCATCGGGTACGGCATAGCTGGCTGATAACTCAAAGCCGCTGCCCCAGATTCCGTCAAAGCCGGCTTCTTCCGCCAATTTCGCGGCTAGCGGGTTGTGCGCAGCCATCGCAGTGAAAAGCTTGCCACTTTCCAACGCAGCACGCAGCGCCTGATTCTTGTTCACGAGCGATCTCCTTGGACGGACGGCGAAGCAATATTTGGACGTGCATCGACTGATACTGCCGAATATAAACGAACCCCCAGCGATTGGAGGGATGTCCAATCTGCTGGGGGCTGCTTGCCGTTCGTTTAAATCAACGAGCCTGTGTTGACTCCATCGCAATGTATTCAGTCGCGATGACGTTTCCAGTGCTTGTTGCCACGATGCCTGTCATGATCTCGATAGTTCGCGCGTCTATAGGAATCACGGTGGCCGCGATCCCGGTCCCAGTGATGGCGACGGCCGCCACGGTCATCGTCTGTGATCACATGTCCCAGTACACCACCCGCAGCTGCGCCGCCCAGCGTGTATAGAGGGTCGCCCTCAGATAGCAATGCGCCCGCTACGCCGCCCAGACCCGCACCGATGATCGTGTTACGGGTTTGTTTGTCGGCCAGTGCAGTTGTGCTGATGCCTAGCGCCAGCACACTGGCGAGCATGGCCTGAATCAGTCGTTTAGTCATAGTCATATCTTGTTCTCCTATGTTGGCTGTCCCTGCGATGCAGCCAGCATGTCGTATCGAGTTGGACGGTAAGTCACTCGTGTAGGATGAAGTTAGCATCTCAGGCCTGTATCAGTCGCGCAGGCCGGGCTACGGTGTGTATAAGCTGTTTCAGTCGCTTTCTCGGCGAAAAAGCTGGCAGTATCACTAGTCAGTAATAGAATCAGTAAATCCCAACCAGCAACGGAGCCGTCCCGTCATGCGTCGACAGTTAATGCTCTTAGCCGTTCCTCTGATGGCCCTTCATAGCATCGCGTCCGCGCAATCCGATCCCTGCGCTGATGCGGCCACACAAGCGGATATCAACGAATGTGTAGGAAAAGCTTACAAAAAGGCCGACGCTGACCTGAACGCTGCCTATAAGCAGGCGGCTACGCGCCTGAAGGGCGATGATGACCAGCACAAGAAGCTGATCACTGCTCAACGAGAGTGGATCAAGTTTCGCGATGCCGAGTGCGATTTCGTCACTGCTGATGCCGGTGGAGGCTCTGCTTATTCAATGGCTTTGTCGGCTTGCCTAACTACATTGACGCAAGATCGTACAAAACAACTGAAAGGCTATCTGGCGTGTCCGGAAGGCGACATTTCATGCCCCATTACCAAACCGTAATCTAAAAAGATTTATGCAGTTTGCTTTGAGTCGCCGGCTGCCGAATTTTCGCGCAGTTGAGGGTCTCTATCACTCTGGACGAGTGCAGATATCGAGTCTGCAGCCGGCCTAAAAAACGCCATCGTAAAACTCGAAAAAATACGGCGAAATTTACTCTCTTAACCCTTCATTAGAAGGGCTTTTTACTTACGTAGTCCTGAATCAAAAAAGCAGCCCTAACAGGTCTGTGGACTTCGTATATGCTTCGCGCTTTGGTTTGTAAAATAAATAGCTTCTTATTCTCATTCTGCTCTTGGACGGTTGTTAATGTTAGTGCCATTTCTGATCATGCTTCGGGAAGGGATCGAGGCCGCGCTGATTGTTGGCATTGTTGCCAGCTACCTTAAACGCAGCGGTTCTTCTTCGATGATGCCCGGCGTCGTGATCGGCGTGCTGTTGGCAGTTGCCCTTTCTTTTTTTGTTGGCGCAGGACTGCAAATCGCGATGGCCGAGTTCCCTCAGAAAGAGCAGGAGTTCTTCGAAGGCGTGGTCGGTTTGATCGCCGTCGTGATGCTGACGTCCATGGTGTTCTGGATGCGCAAAGCAGGCCCCTCGGTGCAGGGTGATCTACAGGAGTCTGTGCGTTCGGCGCTGGCTGGTGGCAAACGTCGCGAATGGGCGCTGATCGGCGTGGTGTTTCTTGCTGTGGCTCGCGAGGGGCTGGAGTCTGTGTTCTTTCTGCTTGCGATCTTTCAGCAGAGCGCTGGTTGGCATGCGCCATTGGGGGCGGTGCTGGGATTGCTCTGCGCAGTCGTGATCGGTTATGGCATCTACAGTGGTGGCCTGCGTTTGAACTTGCGCCGGTTTTTCCGCATTACAGGCGTGTTCATTTTGCTGGTCTCCGCGGGGCTATTGGCCGGCGTGCTGCGCAAGTTCCACGAGGCAGGCGTGTGGAATCATTTCCAGCATGTCGTGTTTGACATCGATCATGTTCTGCCGATGGATAGTCCCGTGGGCGCAGTACTGTCGGGCATGTTCGGCTATCAGTCGGCACCGGTGACGGGCGAGGTCGTCGTGTATCTCGTTTTCCTGGCGGTGAGTCTCTATTTCTTTCTGCGGCCTAGGCCCCAAGTCTTTTCTCAGCCGAAAACTTCTTCCTGATTCTGGGCTAGCACCTTATTTACGATGTCATCCTCACCACAAAAAAAGCGCTCTCCTCTGATATGGGTCGCCGTTCTGGCGTCTGCTGTGCTGGCCGTAGCCGGCCTGGCCACGTTCTGGTGGGCCTCGACGGCGAAACGCCCCGCGACGCAGGCTGATGCCAACGCCGTCAAGGTCACCATCCGTGATGATGTTTGCGAGCCGAACGATATTACGGTGCCGGCCGGACGGACCACGTTCGTGATTACGAATGCTTCCAAGCGGATCCTGGAGTGGGAAATCCTGGACGGCGTCATGGTGGTCGAGGAGCGCGAGAACATCGCGCCTGGTTTCTCGCAAACCATGAAGGTGAAGTTGCAGCCGGGCAAATTCGAGATCACCTGCGGTCTGCTGAGCAATCCGCGCGGCACGCTGACGGTGACGCCGTCGGCCGCTTCTGATGCCGAAGCTGCGAAGCCGTCCTTGGTCGCCTATATAGGCCCGCTGGCTGAGTACCGTGTGACGCTGTTGACCCAGGCCGCCGCCTTGCAAAAGGCGCTGAAAGCACTGGACGCAGCCGTCAAGGCAGGCAATCTGGACCAGGCTCGCCAAGCGTACCTGCAGGCTCATCAGGCCTATGCACGGCTAGAGCCTATGTCGGATCTGTTCTCCGATCTGGACGCGCGCCTGAACGTACGTCCGGAATATCTGGAAAAGCGTGAGGACGACAGCGCTTTTGTGGGGCTGTTCCGTTTGGAGCGTGAGTTGTATCGCGCAAACAAACTTGATCAAGCGCAACCCGTCGTGGATGGCTTGATTGCAGATGCAGACACGTTGCGTGAACGTGTGCGCGCGCTGAACATCGAGCCGCCGCGTCTGGCCATCGGTGCGTCGCGTTTGATGCAGCGTTCGGCTGACCGATTTGCCAACGATGCGCAATCGTTGCCGGCAGCGGTTGCCGTCAATTATCTGCAGGGCAGTATCGCCGGCGCCAAGGGGATCGCACAGTTGCTGGCCCCGCTGGTGACCAAGGCGGACGCAGCGTTGCAAGAGCAAGTCGATAGCGCGTTTGCCGCAGTCGAGTCGCAGCTGAGCGCTTATCAGCAAAAGCAGGACGACAGTACCAGAGAGGCATTGACCCAGGCGCTGAGGCACGCTGCCGCGACGCTGGAGCAGATCAACGCCAAGCTCGGACTGGACTAACTTTATTTGTACAGGTTTTCATCATGTCAGGCAGTCATTCAGATTCCCGCGGGCCGTCGGGTTCGCTATCGCGCCGTCATTGGCTAAAGGGCGCAGCGTCCCTGGCAGGCCTTGGCGCATTGCCCGTCCATGCGCAAACGCCGCCTGCCGACAGCCAGGTCACTGATGCGCCGCACAGCTTGCGTACAGATGAGCATGTCAGTTGCTGGGGAGAACACCAAGCCGGCATCGTGACGCCACGGCCATCAGCGGGGATGTTGGCATCATTTGATGTCATCGCTACCGACCGCAAGGAACTGGAACGTCTGCTGCGTGGACTTTCTGAACGCATTGCGTTTTTGACGCAAGGTGGCGACGTGCCCAAGCTGGATCCTCGCTTGCCGCCCGCGGACTCCGGGATCATGGGGCCACATGTACAGCCGGACGGCTTGACGGTTACCGTGTCTGTCGGCGAATCGTTGTTTGATGACCGCTTTGGTTTGCAGGATCGCAAGCCGCGGCATCTGCAACGCATGAGCGCGCATTCGAACGATGCACTGGATGCTGCGTTGTGTCATGGCGATCTATCGATTCAGTTTTGCTCGAATACGCCCGATACCAATATTCATGCACTGCGAGACATCATCAAGCAGTTCCCGGATTTGTTGATCCTGCTCTGGAAGCAAGAAGGCACCGTGCCGCCCGTGCCGGAAAAACCCGGCGTTCCGGCGGAAAGCGCCAGGAATTTCCTGGGTTTCCGTGATGGGTCGGCCAATCCCAATGCCAATGACAATGCGGCGATGAGCCAGATCGTGTGGGTGGGGCCGGATGACGAGGGCGAACCGGCCTGGGCGCATGGTGGCAGTTATCAGGCGGTACGGATTATTCGGAACTTCGTCGAGCGTTGGGACCGCACACCGCTACAGGAACAAGAAGCCATCTTCGGCCGTCAGCGCGACAGCGGTGCGCCACTGGATGGCGGCAAGACCGAGCACGACGTCCCCGATTTCACCAAGGATCCAGAAGGCAAGAAAACGCCGCTGGATTCACATATCCGCTTAGCCAATCCCCGCACTAAAGGGTCTGAGAAAAATTTGATTCTGCGCCGTCCCTTCAATTACTCGAATGGCGTGACCAAGTCGGGCCAGCTCGAGATGGGGCTGCTTTTCATCTGTTATCAGTCCAACCTGGAAAAAGGCTTTATCACTGTTCAGAAACGACTGGATGGAGAGCCGTTAGAGGAATACATCAAGCCGATTGGCGGTGGGTTTTTCTACACGCTTCCAGGGATGCGCGACAAACAGGATTGGCTCGGACGCACGCTTCTGAGCGCTGCCTAGTTCGTCGTTGGCCATTGTTTACATCACACAAGGAGATCTCATGCCGTTTTCCCGCAACCGTCTGCTCGCCGCAGCGATTTTTGCCGGCGCGATGACGATGCAAGCCCATGCTGCCGTGGCGCCGCTGGAATTGGTCGGGCCGGTAGCCGAGTACAAGCTTTACGTGAACGAAAACATCGACAAATTTGTCGAGGACGTTCGCAAGTTCACCGATGCCGTCAAAGCCGGCAAGATCGACGAGGCCCGTGCGCTATTTGCGCCTACGCGGATGAGCTACGAGCGTATCGAGCCGGTGGCAGAGCTGTTCAGCGATTTGGATGCGTCGATCGACTCACGTGCCGATGACCATGAGAGAGCCGAGAAGGACCCAGGCTTCATCGGTTTTCACCGCATCGAATATGCACTGTGGGAAGAAAAGAACACCGACAAGGTTCGCGACGTAGCGGACAAGTTGATGGCTGATGTCCTGGAGCTGCAAAAGCGCTTGTCGCAGTTGACCTTCCCGCCGGAGAAAGTCGTGGGCGGTGCTGCCGTGCTGATGGAAGAGGTCGCCGCCACCAAGATCTCGGGCGAAGAAGACCGCTATAGCCACACTGATCTGTGGGACTTTCAGGCCAACTTCGAAGGGTCGTATCACATCTTTGAATTGCTGCGCCCCTTGGTAGAGCGCGAAGACAAAGCCTTTGTCGAGAAGACCGACGGCAACTTCAAGACCGTATTTGATACGCTGGCCAAGTACAAGACAGCCGAAGGTGGTTTTCAGTCGTATGAGAAGCTGACCGACCGCGATCGAAAGGTCCTCGCCGGCCGCGTCAATACGTTGGCAGAGGATCTTTCGCAAATGCGTGGGATGCTGGGCCTGGATTGAGGCGATAGACCGCAGTGCTTGCAAGGGGTGGTGTTGCCTCGGCAGATTGATGCCGAGGCAGTACCACCTTATTTCCTTGCAGCCACGGCCTTTTCAACACGGCTGACCAGCAGATCTATGTCTTTCAGATCAGCCGCCGTTAACACCGGACCCGGTGCACGCATCGTGGCAGAGCGTATCGCGCCGCGGCGCTTGAGCACTTCTTTGCGCACGGCTACGCCCCATTGCGATTGGTTTTCAAAGTTCAACAGGGGCAGGTAGGTGTCAAAGAGGTCATGCGCTTCTTGGACCTTTCCCGCGCTATACAGCTTGTGCACGCCAGACAGCATTTCTGGATAAGAGAACCCGGCCATCGGCCCTTCAATACCGTGCGCTAGTTCTTGCAGCAGGAATACGCCGTTGTTGCCGGTCAGGATCGGTACATGGCGGGGCAGGGCGGCACGCATGCGGGTGATCTTGGCTGCGCTCGGGATGTCTTCTTCCTTGATCGCCTGGATTTGTGGATGGCGTTCAACGAGGCGGGCAATGGTCGGCACAGATAGCCAGACCCCCGTGGAAAAAGGAAAGTCCTGCAGCACCGTCGGTACATCGCCGATGCGCGAGAACACGGCGTTGAAATAGCTGAAAATATCTTCTTCGGTCTTCAGCCCCGTTGCTGGTGCGATCATCACGCCATAGGCACCTGCCTCCACAACGTCTTTAGTCAGCGTCGCCAATTGTGCAACGCTGGGATTGCTGACGCCCGCGATCACGGGTTTGCCCTGCGCGCGTGTCACGTAGCGGCGTACGGTCGCGAGCGATTCTTCCATCGACAGCTTGGCCGCCTCGCCCGCGACACCGAGTACGGTGAGTCCCGCGGCACCATGCTTGATATAGAAATCGCATAGCGTGTCGACGCTCTCGAGATCCAGGGAGCCATCATCGGTGAATGGGGTTTGCGCGACGACAAATAGGCCGCTGAACGTTTGAGACATCGTGGGTTCCTGTATTGCTGGCTTGGTGAGTTTGAATGTTAGCGCTAATATTAGCGCTAACATTTGTCGGAATGATGTTAGGGTTATCCCTCGGTGATTCGCCGTGACTCATTCTGCAACCGTGCTATCTTCCCGCCATGAGTCAGCCTCCGACATTCTCCGATCCGGATATCCTGGCGCCACCTCGACGCACTCGACGTGGCGCCGGGCGTGCCACGTTGGCCGATGTCGCTCGAGTTGCGGGCGTGTCCGCTCAGACCGTCTCGCGCGTCCTCAACAGTCCTGAATCGGTGCCGCCTGCAACACTGGAGCATGTGCGCGCTGCTATTGCTCAGGTGCGATATGTGCCGAATCGGCTGGCAGGCAGCTTGGCCTCTGGACGCAGCAAGTTGGTCGCTGCTCTTGTGCCCACCATTGCGTCGCCCGTGTTCCAGGAAACGATACATGCGTTGACGCAAGCGCTGGCCGCCAAGGGCTATCAGTTGATGCTGGGCGAGAGCGGCTTTGATGATGCCGATGAAATTGAACTGTTGGAGAACCTGATCAGCCGCGGTCCTGACGGCATTGTGTTGACGCGTGTCGTGCAATCTGAATTGGCTAGACAACGGCTCGCCTCGTCGGGGATTCCGGTGGTCGAGACGTGGGATCTGACGGATACGCCGGTCGACATGCTGATCGGGTTTTCGCATGAGACTGTCGGTGCGGCCGTCGCCGATTTGCTGATCGATCGGGGCAGCAAGGCACCCGCGTTGATTTCGGGTAATGACCCTAGAGCGCGTCGGCGCCGAGCAGGATTCGTGAATCGCTTGATCGCACGAGGGGCTATTCGTGTCGAGGCTGATCTGCCCGTGGTTGAGATCGCGGCACCTGCGCATTTTGGCGATGGGCGCCGCGCATTTGTCGACTTGCTGGCAAAAGGGGGCGATATAGATGGGCTTTGGTGCAGCACGGATGCGCTAGCGCTGGGGGCGCTGATTGAAGCCAAGGAGCGAAATATTGTTGTGCCCGACCGCTTGGCGGTGGTGGGGTTCGGGGACCAAGTGACTTCGCCTTATACGAGTCCAGCGCTCACGACCGTGCGTATCGATGGCAGAAGAATGGGCCAGCTCGCCGCACAGCTTATTCTGGAACGGGCGGCGGGGGAGTCGGCTTCAGCTCGCGTTCACGATATTGGGTTCGAGATGGCGAGGCGGGCGAGTGCGTGAGCGAGCGGTCTTCAGCGGCGGACCTCCATCGCCGTCCGCAAGCCATCGCTGAGTATGTTGAAACAGAGGCTGGTGACACAAATACACAGCCCAGGCAGCAGGGTGATGACAGGTTGAGTGTAAATCGCCGATCGTAGCGTATTTAACATCAAGCCCCATTCCGCTTCGGGCGGACGAGTCCCTAGTCCCAGAAAGGACAGGCCCGACGCCAGAATCATGGCGACGCTGATCAGGCTTGTGGCATAGGTGAAGATGGGACCCGTGACGTTCGGCAGCACATGTACGCGCATGATGGTGAACGCGCTGGCTCCGCTGGCGCGCGCGGCCTCGATATAGTCATTGTTTCGCACGGCGGTCGTGGTGGTTTCCGCCACTCGTATGATTTGCGGGATGAACACGAGCGTCAACGACAGCATGGCATTGAACAGGCCAGGGCCCAGCGCGCCACTGATTGCCACTGCCAGAAGGACCGACGGAAAGGCATAGAACACATCGGTGGTGCGCATGATGGCCATGTTGACCCAGCCGCCTGCGTAGCCGGCCAGAATTCCGAGCGCGGAGCCGATCATGCAGGCTAGTAGCACAGGCGTAATGCCCAGAAACCAGGATAGTTGTCCGCCATAGAGCAGGCGGGTCAGCATGTCACGGCCCAATTCATCCGTGCCAAGCAGATGGCCAGGTGTTCCGATGGGTTTCAACCGCTGAGCCATACTGCCCTGAAAAGGATCGTGCGGCGCGATCAAGGGGGCGAATATGATTGCCAGCAAGATCAAAAGCAGTACGCCGCCGCATAGCATCGATATAGGATCGCGCCGCAGGCGTTTGGCCACGCCCCGCCAATAGCTCTGCCCGCGCACGACGGCGAGTGCCGGGGCGGACGCGATGGGGGGCGAGGGGGAAATCTCGAGTGTGCTCATGCGCGTCGAATCCTCGGGTCGAGTGTGGTCTGAATGATGTCTACGGCGAGATTGAGGGCTACGAATACCAGCGCCAGGATCAGTATGGTTCCCTGCAGGACGGGAATGTCGCGTTGGAAGATGGCGCGGTTAAGCAGAAATCCTGTCCCTGGCCACGAGAATACGGTTTCGACCAGAATCGAGCCGCCCATCAAATAACCCAGCTGCAACGCCATGATGGCGGCGACTGCGGGCGCGGCATTTTTGAGAACGTGTATGGCAATGCGTCCACGGCGCAGACCTTTGCCGCGCAGTGTCGTGGTGAAGTCTTGCGACAATACGTCGACCACGACACCTCGTACTGTGCGGGTGACAATACCCATGGGTATGATCGCCAATGTCAGTGCGGGCAGAACCATGAATTTCAAATGTGCCCAGTCCCATACCCAGTTTTGTGAGCCTGCTCCGCCCGCTCCCATCGACGGCAGCCACATCAGCTTCACGCTGAAGATCACCACTAACAGCATTCCCAGCCAATAGTGCGGCACGGATACGCCGGTAGCAGCCACGGCGGACAAGGCTTTGTCCAGCCAGGTGCCGCGCCAGACCGCGCATATCGTACCCAATAGGGTGCCTAGCGCAAATCCTATCAATGCCGCCACCAGTGACAGGCGCAACGTATTGATGAAAGCCTTGAATAGATCGACGGATACAGGGCGCCCATTGGCCAGCGATGTGCCGAGATCGCCTTGGACGACTCGCGACAGCCACAAACCGAATTGCACGGGTAACGGGCGATCCAGTCCGTATTCTTCGCGAATCTGATCGACGACCTCTTGCGGCGCGTCTGGCGAGACAATGGCATTGACGGGATCGCCAGGAGCAATGTGAGCAAGCATGAAGCACACCAATCCCACGGTGACGGCAATGGGAATGGCGTAAGCAACGCGTCGGATGATGTATAGCAGCATGAGTGGCCTCAGTGTGTGCTGACGTGTACGCAGCGTGCCATGTGACCGGGCGCGGGTACTTGCATATCCGGGACAGCGATGTGGCAAGTGTCCACGGCCTGACTGCAGCGGGGCGCAAAAGAGCAGCCTGGCGGCAGTGCGTGTAGCGGAGGTGGGGCGCCGGGGATGACGGTCAGACGCTGGCCTCGTAATCCAGGGTGTACCGTGGCTCCCATTAAGCCTTGCGTATAGGGATGTAGAGGGGTGCTCATGACTTGCTTGACGTCGCCCTGCTCGACAATACGGCCCGCATACATCACGGCAATACGGCGCGATATCTCGCTGGCGACGCCCAGATCGTGCGTGACGAAGATGATTGCCATCCCCAGTTCCTCCTGCAGTTTGCGCAGCAATAGCAAGATTTGGATTTGCACGGTGGCATCCAATGCCGTAGTGGGTTCATCCGCCAGGAGCAGTTTGGGCCGGCAGGCCAGTGCCATGGCGATCATGGCTCGCTGGCGCAGACCTCCAGACAGCTCGTGAGGATAGGCATCGAGGCGGCGAGCCGCGGATGGTATTTGCACCAGTTCCAGCAACTCCAGGGCGCGTGCGCGTGCCGTGCGCCAGGAGACCGCCTGATGCCGTACTACGCTTTCCGCGATCTGATCGCCGACCGTGAATACGGGATCAAACGCACTCATGGGTTCTTGAAAAATCATGGCTACCGATCCGCCGCGCAGGTTATTCATGCGCGCTTCGTCGGCGGCAATGATGTCGTGTCCATTCAGGAGCAAGGTGCCGCTCATGCGAGTGCTGCGGGCGGGGTTCAGCCGCATCAGCGCGCGCAGCGTGACGGATTTTCCCGAACCGGACTCGCCCAGGATGCACAGTGTGTCGCCGGCGTTCAGATCAAAGCTGATGCCATTGACTGCATTGGTGACGCCGTCTGGCGTGTGAAAAGCGATTTGTAGGTCGCGTGCCTGTACTAGCGGTTCGTTCATGCTGCTTTCGCACTCAGTAAACGGCTGGACATGCCGTCATTGTTGGCCGGATCCACTCGCAGGCACGCAACCTGATGCAATGGCGTGCCGACATTGACGAGCGGCGGCACGTGTTCGGCGCACATGGGTTGGGCGTTGACGCAACGCGTGCGAAAACGGCAGCCGGAAGGCGGGTTGATAGGATTGGGAGGATCGCCCGTCAGTGGCGGCGCAGTGCGGCGGCGGTCGGGGTCCATGGACGGACGGCTTGACAGCAGCGCCGACGTATAAGGATGGGCGGGATGGTTATAGATGGAGTCCACCGGCCCGATTTCCGCCAGTTTGCCCAGATACATCACCAGAACCCGGTCGGCGAGGTACTGTACGACGTTCAAATCATGACTGATGAACATATAGGTCAACCCAAATTGGGCCTTCAAGCCGACCAGCAGGTTCAATACCTGGGCCTCTACGGATTTGTCCAAGGCGGATACAGGTTCGTCCAGAATGATCAGCCGTGGCCGCAGCGCGAGCGCGCGTGCGATGTTCACGCGTTGCCGTTGTCCTCCTGATAGCTCATGGGGGAATCGACGTGCGTACAGTGCTGGCTCCAGGCCAACCGCGTGCAGGAGTTCGTGTGCGCGTTCAATTGCGGGGCGACGGCGCATGCCGTGCACTTGCGGCGCGAAAGCAATGGAGTCTTCGATGGTTAGCCTGGGATTCAACGAGGCGTAGCTATCTTGGAAAACCATCTGGACTTGGCGGCGATATTCCTTGAGTGACAGCCCGCCGCCCGGGCCAATCGTTTGTCCATCGAAAACGAGTTCACCTGCAGTCGGGTTCATGAGCGACATGATCAGCCGTGACGTCGTGGATTTGCCGCAACCCGACTCGCCTACGATGCCTAGGGTCTCGTTCTTGAGCACATCAAAACTGATGTCGTCCACGGCTCGTACGACCTGCCTTTGTGCACCACGTATCCCATGCAGAGGAAAGTGTTTGACTAGTCCGCGGACCGACAACAAGGGTTGCGCGGGTCCGCCGACATCGGGCAGGGCTTCCAAAGCACCGTCGGTTTTAGGTTTCGCGGTGACTGGCGTGGCATACGTCATGATTTCCCTATTTTTAAAAAATAAGTACGTACATATATTACGTCGCAGCGCAGCAAGTGTTGAGTTTATTTTGTCAGAGTAAACCCTTGATATGGTTATTTTCCCTGTATTGGTGCGGAAAATCCCTATGTTCGTGCGATCGGCACCATGTATGTGCAACGCACAAAAAAATAATATTTTTATTGTAAATAAGTACGGACACATTTTATGATGACTGCACATTAACTCGGGTAAATCGAGTCGCCGCCCGATCCTCTTCTGCCTTGTCTTTAGCCAGGAATCTTCCGCATGTCGATCAATCTACGCCGACGTCAAGTCATGGGTGGCATGGCCGCCACCGCGTTCGCTGTCACGTTTCTGCGCGGCGAACTGGCCCGCGCACAGACTCCATCTGGCACATTGCGTGTCGGGATGACAGTGGGGGCCGTGCCTAACTCCAACGGAGCTCCTGATCAAGGCGGCGAGGGCCTGCGTTTCATGGGGCTGACGCTGTATGACCAACTGGTGTCATGGGATTTGTCCAGTGCCGACAGACCTGCCGTGCTGCGTCCTTGCTTGGCCTCCTCGTGGCGCAATGATCCGGAAAATCGCAAGCGGTGGCTGTTCGAAATCCGCCAAGGCGTCAAATTTCACGACGGTCATGAGCTGACAGCCGATGATGTGGTGTTCAGTTTTGATCGCACGTTCAAGCGTGATGCACCATGGTTCGATCAGCGTGCCTTCAGCCAGATGCTGCCGCAGATTCCCAATATTGCTGCGTGGGGGGCTGATGGAAAGTATTCGTTCTGGATTGAGACAGCGGTCGTTGATGGCGCGCTGCCTTACTCATTGACCTGGCTCGGTATCGTGCACAAAGGCGCCTGGGAGGCCGCTGGCAAAGATTGGAACGCCTATATGTCCAAGGCGGTAGGAACGGGTCCTTGGAAACTGGAGACTTTCGAGCCCGCCGAACGCTGCTCGATGACGCGCAACGACGTCTATTGGGACAAGGCGCGCGTCCCGCACTGTCAGCGTCTGGTATTGCTGCCCATCCCTGACGCAAATACCCGCGTGGCGGCTTTACAGTCTGGTCAAGTCGACTTCATTGAAGCTCCCTCGCCTGATATGGTCGGCATGTTGAAAGCCAATGGCTTTCAGGTCGTGACCAATATCTATCCACACAATTGGATGTGGTTCCTGTCGCAGACCCCTGATTCTCCGTGGCGTGACGAGCGCGTGCGCAAGGCCGCCAATCTGGCGATTGACCGGGCCGGCTTGAAAGCATTGCTGGGTGGCCTGATGCTGGAGGGGGCAGGGATCGTTCCTCCCCGCCATCCTTGGTATGGACAGCCCACATTCAAATTGGAATACAACCCCGAGCAGGCGCGCAAGCTGCTGGCCGAAGCGGGATACGGGCCCGACAAACCGTTGCGTACCAAGGTCGCCATTTCCAGCAGTGGCTCAGGCCAGATGCAGCCATTGCCCATGAACGAGTTCATCCAGCAGAATCTACGCGAGGTGGGAATCGAGGTGCAGTTCGAGGTCTTCGAATGGCAAGCCTTGATCGAGGCCTGGAAGGCGGGCGCGGGCTCTCCGACGAGCCGTGGCTGCACGGCACTGAATATTTCGCAAGGGCCTTTCGATCCGTTCCGTGCTTTCGCCCGTATTCTGCAGACCAACATGGCCGCGCCCGCCGGTGTGAATTGGAGCCGATTCAGCGACCCCGAACTCGACAAGCAATTTACTGCGGCTCAACAAGAGACCGATCTCACCAAGCAGGATGCGTTGCTTGCCAGTATCCATGGGCAAGTTGTGGACCGGGCGCTTTTCCTGTTTGCCGCGCATGACTTGAACCCGCGCGCGCTCGCGCCGAATGTCCAGGGGTTCGTCCAGGCGCAGTCCTGGTTCCAGGATCTTTCTCCCATTTCCATTGCCTGATTGGATGCAGACATGACGACGCTTGTTTCTCGTACTGAAGATTGTCTGGCTGCTATTGAGCAGCAGAACGGCGCACTCAAGGCGATCATCTCGATAAATCCCGTCGCCGTGGATGAGGCCCAAAAAGCCGAAGCAGCAGCGGCGCGTGGGCACGGCCCCTCCGTCGGGCTTGTGGTCAGCCTCAAAGACAACATCGACACGGCAGGTTTGCTTACTACGATGGGTTCTGCATTCTATGCGGACCATGTACCCACCGTTGATGCGCCTGTGACGACACGCCTGCGTGAGGCGGGTTGCGTGATGGTGGGCAAAGCGAATCTGCACGAGTTTGCCTTTGGCGGCACGACGCAGAATCCGCATCATGGACTGGCTCGCAATCCTTGGCATCCAGAGGCGATTCCAGGCGGTTCCAGTGGTGGATCGGGATCATCCGTCGCGGCGGGTATGTGCGAGGTATCGCTAGGGACCGATACGGGCGGCTCTATCCGTATTCCTGCCGCGCTCAACGGTGTCGCGGGACTGCGGCCGACGCACGGGGCGGTTCCCAACACAGGTTGTTATCCGGTCAGTGCAGCCTATGACACGATTGGCCCGCTGGCGCGGACGGTAGCGGATGTGGCGCGTGTTCACGAGATCATTGCTGGCCATGATGCCGGGGATGACTGCTGCTTGCCGCATGCCGTTGAAAGTTGGACCAATCTCTATCTCCGTGGTGTTTCTGGCCTGCGGATCGGTGTGCCTGAGTCCTGGTGTTTTGCCGATATTGATCCGGATGTTCTGCGTTTGGTGCGAAGCGCGGTCGACGTGCTGCGCGACCTAGGCGCCTCGATTCGAACCATTGAACTGCCCGAGGCGCCGCAAGCACAGGCCGCCTTGATGCCCATGGTGCATGCCGATGCCGCGGCAGTGCATGAGGCGCGCTTACGCGACGCGCCGGAACGCTTCGGTCCGGACGTGCTGGAACGACTGCGTCAAGGCGAGGCGGTTACCAGCCAGCAGTATGCGCACCATATGCGGTTCAAAGAGCGTTGGTTGCGCCGTATCGACCAAACCTTTCAGGAAGTCGACGTCATTTTGACGCCGACGTGTCCAGTCACTGCGCCACTGGCCAGCAATTCCGTGCGCATGATCGAAACTACACGAGGCATTTCCCGCTTTACCTATGCGTGGTCCTTGGCGGGGACGCCGGCACTCTCCGTGCCGGTAGGCTTTGCGTCAAATGGTCTGCCGGCGGCGATGCAACTGATTGGGCCACGTTGGCATGATGCTCGTGTGCTGGCTCTTGGAGCACGTTACCAGGAGGCCACCGATCATCATATGCGCCGCCCTGGCGCAGTGGTGGCCAACCGTTGAGGTGTTGTTGTCGTGAGCATTCTGTCTGAGACGGACCCCATTGCCTCGGAACGCTACGGATGGCGGGTTCTGTCGGTCACTACACTGGGAGTGATGCTGTGCTTTATCAATGCGAGCACCTTGAATGTTGCTTTGCCCCGGGTCGCCGATGACTTGAACGCGTCGGCGACGCAGGCAAGTTGGATTCTGCTCAGCTATATGCTGCTGACCACCGTGTTGATCCTGGTCTTCGGCCGTCTTGCTGATTTGTTTGGGCGTAAACGCCTCTACATGGCGGGTTTGGGGACGTTAGTACTGGGGAGCGCAGGTTGTGGGTGGGCGCAAAGCGCCGAAATGCTGCTGGTGTTCCGGTGTGTACAGGCTGTGGGCGCGGCCGCCGTCATCACGAATACCACCGCGCTCTTGGCTGACGCATTTCCGGTGCGGCGCCTGGCACTGGGGCTGGGCATCAACGCCACCATATCGGCCGCGGCGCAGAGTATGGGGCCTGTCATCGGCGGTTTGATTGTCAACTCTCTGGGGTGGCGGGCCATTTTCCTGCTCAATCTTCCGTTGGGCCTCGTGGCCCTCGCGTGGGCATGGCGAACGCTGCGTCATGTCTCCTTTTCAAGCAGCGAGCGCTTTGACTCCGTGGGGGCGGCGCTGTCCATGATAGGAATGGCAGGCCTGGTATACGCGATATCGATGGGAGGGCCCAACGGCTGGTCCGATCCGCATGTGTTGGCGGCGGCGGCGGTGGGAGTCTTGGGGATGGTTGCCTTTGTCATCAGCCAGCGCCGTAACGAGGATCCGTTAGTGGATCTGAGCCTGCTCGCAGAGTCGACCCGCAGCGTGGCCTACGTCTGCGTCATGCTGATCTCCATGGCGCATGTTTCCACCATTCTGTTGGTGTCTTTGTTTTTGCAGGCTGTGCACGGTTTTGACGCAATGTCTGCCGGGTTGGCCGTCGCACCGACACCCATAGGAATGATGTTGGCGTCGCCTGTTGCCGGGCGATTGATAGGGAGACATTCGAACTTCTCTCTATGTTTGTGGGGGCTGGGATTTACCGCCACGGGACTGTTGATGTTGTTTCTCGTGATTGGCTGGACAGAACCCTATGCATGGATTGCTCCCGCCTTGCTATGTGTGGGGATAGGAAACGGTTTGTTCTTGACGCCAAACAATAGCGGCATCATACAAAGCGTGCGGCCGGCTCGGCGAGGGATTGCCAATGGTATGCGCTCTGCATTGCAGAACACCGGATATGTGGTTGGCACGGCACTGGCGTTGAGCATCGCCACCGCGCCGCTGTCGCGCGCCAGTCAAAAGGCCGCCTATGCAGGACGGCTGTCCATGGTCTCTCAGAGCGAGGTCCATGCGTTTACCAGCGGCTGCCGCATGGCGATCGCTGTGCTTTTTTTCTTGTGCGCAACCGCGATTGCGCTGCTGTTGTGGACGCGTCAGCGCACACGCGCGACGCTTTGAATGTCTTTCGATCTATAGAAACTGACTTAAGGAACCTTGATGAGCACCTATCGCGAAAGTACCGAAGTACAGTTGGCCCGGGCAGAGCAGCTCAATCCCTCGCTCTGCATTATGACGCGCATGATGCCGGATTCGGCAAGAGCCGATGCGGATCGAGCCGATCGCGCGCAAGCAGCCGGAGAAAGTCTGGGGTTGCTGCATGGGATGACGATCTCCGTAAAAGATAACATCGATACTGCTGGTGTAAACACGACAGCGGGAGCGGCGTTCTTGGCCGATAATGTGCCGACGGCCGATGCCCCTGTTGTTGAGCGATTGCGGCGGGCTGGTGCCGTTATTGTGGGCAAAGCGAATATGGCTGAACTCGCTTTCGGATCCAGATCGTTCAGTGCAACGGGCGGGCAATGTCGCAACCCGTGGAATGTGGATCGCATTCCCGGCGGGTCCAGCGGAGGCTCTGCCGCTGGTGTCGCGGCTGAGTTTTGCACAGGATCGCTTGGGACGGATACCGGAGGGTCTGTGCGACTGCCCGCTTGCTATAACGGTGTATCGGGGTTGCGGCCGACGCACGGCCGTGTGCCGATTCGCGGGGTGGTCCCTGTCAGTGAGCATAACGATACTGTCGGGCCAATTGCCCGGCGTGTGAGTGATGTTGCACGGATCTTCGCGGTGATTGCCGGTTACGATCCACTCGATCCGACGACGGTAGATCATCCCGTAGGGAATTTTTTGCCACATCTGAATGCAGGCATTGCGGGGAGGCGCATCGGTATTCCGCGACAGCACTACTTTGATGGCCTGGAACCGGGCGTCGGAGAGGCAGTGATGGCCGCCGCCAAGCAGTTAGAAGCCTGCGGAGCAACGTTGGTTGATGTGGATGTGCCGTTGGCTTCGCAGGCACATGTGCACCATACCAATATGGTTTTCTCGGATGTGTGCAGCGTGTTCCATGAGCGTTTGACGAAGCAGCCCGAGACCATCACGGCTTCTGTTGTGGAGCGCATGAGTAATGGTTTGCGTGTTACCGGTGTGCAGTATGCAGAGGCAGCTAGCTTTCGACTGGTGTGGCGTCGCACATTGGCGGCGTTGTTTGCCGACGTGGATATACTGCTGTCGCCCACCGCGCCTTGGACGGCGCCGGTAATCGACGATGGCGCCTCATTGCTCGAGGCGACCAAAGCCTCGACACGCAACACCTATGCTGGTGCGCTAGCATCCATTCCGGGTTTATCAGTTCCATGCGGATTGACCGCCGCGGGTATGCCTATTGGCTTGCAACTCGAGGCGGCGTGGTGGAATGAGCCCATGTTATTGCAGGCTGGCGTTGCCTATCAACAGCGTACGGACTTTCATCTGCTGCGCGCGCCGTTATTGCGCTAGCTACGGCACGGGTGCGCCGTGCCGTCCACGGCATTCACAGGGAGGCAGGCGCGCGTCGCAGCTTTATGGAAAATTGAAACTGCGTAACCGGGTAAAGATTGTAGGAAACCTCGATGACCTTGCCATCGGCCAGGCGATAGATGCGTTCTACCTCGATCACGACTGAGCGTTTCTTCAGCTTCAGGGCCTTAGCTACGTGATCAGGGGCCTCGATGCCGCGTATGGTTTGCGTGGCCTCATTGATGTGAATGCCGTAGAGATCCTGGATTAATTCATACATGGCACGCTGCTGCTTGCCTATCAAGCGTGCGGCCTGGGCATAGTCCGAATGCAGATAGACTTCGGTCCAGCAGGGCGGCGCGGTATCGTCTTGTTGATAACGCAGTGCATGAATGCGTACCCATCGGGTGTCACAATCGCTGTCTATGCGCTCAGCCAACGCGTCGTCCAGCGTTACCATTTCGCTGCTCAGAATATCCCAGCGGTGTCCAACATACTGAGAAAGCTCGTCAAACGATCCGCTCTGGTGGACGTAGGTATGGGGGGCTTCGCTCGGTGGTATGACCGTGGTGCCAGAACCGCGTCTCGATGTCACCAAACCCTGTGCACGCAATTCGCGCAATGCTTCGCGCACGGTGTGCCGGCTGATGTTAAAGCGCGCGCAAAGCTCGATTTCCGTAGGTAGCAGGCTGCCTACCGGAAACTCCCCTCGTACGATTTCATTGCGCAGAATAGAAACGACTTTTTTGTAGAGTGGCGCATCGGACGCTGTGGGTTGCCTGTGTTCGGTCAGGTCGACTGCAGGGGTTTTGTCCATATTGCGCAGAAATAAAGAAACCGGGATACGAAGAGCGGTGTTACCGGAAACAAGGTCACCGCAGACTTCAATGAATTATACGGTTGATGGTTTGCGTTGACGGCAATCGATAGCGCTGAACGCATGGCGGCCAGCATGCAGTGGCGTGGCTTTGTCGCTCGATATCGTGTGGCCGTTGAATCGCGGATTGGGACGCGCCGCACGGCAACTCGAGGCGAGTTTGCTACGAGAGTTGGCGACGTTCAATCGGGAATAAAGTGATGGTTCTCTCATGGAGAACAATCCGGATGATTTATTCTTAAATAAGGAATAAAATAAAAACCTGTTCTTGATTTGAGAATAAAAGAGAGCCGGACATGGAACTCGCGGTGACACCTTCTCGCCATTCCCAACTGCGTTCTGCGATCGAAGCTGCGTTGATTCTGGCCGTCGGGATGGGATTTGGACGTTTCGCATTTACTGCCATCTATCCACACATGGTGGAGGAGGGCGTGGTCAGCATGCAAGGCGGCAGTTGGGCGGCTTCGGCCAACTACGCGGGATATCTGCTTGGTGCGGTGCTTGCCGTGCGGATGCGGGCCCACAATGCGCATCGTCTGTGTATCTGGTCCGCCGCCGGTACTGCGATGTGCCTGGCGTTATTAGCCTTTCTCGATTCCACCAGCGCCATCGTTGTGACAAGAGGAATTGCAGGCATATTCAGCGCGCTTTCCATGGTCGCCGCGTCATTGTGGCTGTTAGAGCACAGGGGCCATGGCAAGGGCGCGCCGCTGTTGTATGCGGGGGTAGGCGTTGGCATCGCCTTGTCCTCGGAAATATTGGTATTGGGAGCGCATGCGGGACTCCAGAGCCAGGGCATGTGGCTATTGCTGGGGGTTGTGACATTGGCGCTTGGTTTGGTGGCCGTGCCAGGAATACGTTCGGCCGCTCCTATTTCAACCTCCGATACCGCTCCAGGGACTGACGATGCTGCGACTGTTGCGGCATGGCCTCTGATCTGCATGTACGGTTTGGCAGGGTTGGGGTACATCGTGACGGCGACGTATCTGCCTTTACTGGTCAAAACGGCGTTGCCCACTCTGGACGCTGCGCATGTGTGGGCCGTATTCGGCCTGGGCGCGGCGCCTTCCTGTTTCCTTTGGCACAAACTGCACCAGCGCATCGGTACGAGAGACGCATTGCTTGCCAATCTGGTGCTGCAGGCTATGGGCGTCGCTTTGCCGGCTGTGTCGCAATCTGCCGCCAGCTATCTGCTGAGCGCGCTGCTGGTGGGTGGCACCTTTATGGGAACTGTAACCATAGCCATGCCTGCTGCACAACGTGTCGCCCGCGCGACGGGCAGGAACCTGCTCGCGGCGATGACGCTGGTCTATGGCGTAGGCCAGATACTGGGGCCCGCGTTGGCTGAACGCTTGTATGCGTCTAGCCAGAGTTTTTCCAGCTCGCTTTTCGCGGCAGGGGCGGCCTTGATCGTGGGGGCGTTGCTGTGCTTTCGGCTGTAGCGGTTCTGCAGGGCGGTCATTGCGGGTTAACATACTCCTTGCTCCGGGGTGCACGCCAGTGCTGAGATTCAGACCCGCGAACTTGACCCGGTTTATACCGGCGTAAGAAGAGCATTGACCTTGACAGGGCCGCATGATTGGTCGGCTTGTGCAGGCGGGCTTCGGAGCTTCCATGTATAGGATTCACCAAAGCCCATGAACTACGCCGAACCGCCTGATGCGGATATTCTCGAATTCATTGCCCAGGACGGCTGCACTGACGAGCAATTTGACAGGCTCGCCTTGCGTCTGTTTGCCTACCAGTACCACGCCAACGCGCCGTTTCGCAGTTTTTGCCAGCGGCGTGGCGCGACCATACGCAATGTGAAATCCTGGCGCGATATTCCGGCTGTGCCTATTGACGCTTTCAAAGCAATGGAACTGCGTTGCGAGCCGCAGTCGCCCACCGAGCGCGTTTTCATGACCAGTGGGACGACTCGCGCCGATATGCGCGGGCGGCATTTTCATCCTCGGCTGGATGTTTACGACCTATCGATGACGCGCAATTTTTCCTTGCGTTTTATGCGAGGTGTCGAACGTATGCCGATGGGGATTTTATTTCCGGACGAGATCGCCATGCCTAACTCGTCGTTGGCGCATTATCTGGCCTTGGCGAAATCCACGTTCGGCAGTGCAGACAGCCGATATTTCATGTCGCCGGAGGGGATCGATCTGGAGGGGCTGTGGCTGCGGCTCGAGCAGGCCGAGTGCCTCGGTGAGCCGTATGCGCTGCTGGGGGCGAGCTATAGCTTTGTGCACGTGATTGACGCGTTGCGTCAGTCGGGCCGATCCTTTCATCTGCCACCAGGTAGCCGTATCCTCGATACGGGAGGGTACAAGGGCCAATCCCGTGAACTCCCGTTGGAAGCTTTTTACGCGGCGCTGACCGAGCTGTTAGGCGTACCTCGTGAACTGTGCATCAATATGTACGGCATGACGGAGTTGAGCACGCAGTTTTATGACGACGGCAATGCGGTGGTGCCTTCTGTGAAATCCGGACCGCATTGGATTCGCTCGCGTTTGGTCGATCCCGCAACGGGCAATACGGTACCCGATGGCGAGCGTGGCATCTTGGCGCACTGCGATCTGGGCAACTTTAATTCGGTCACCACGATTCTGACTGAGGACGTAGGTGAACCGGCCGAGAATGGTTTCCTATTGTTGGGACGTGCCGAGGGGGCGCAAGCCAAAGGCTGCTCATTAGCGGTGGAAGAGTTCATCCGGTCGGCGGCATCATGAACACGCTGCGGGTCGAGGCTGGCTATTTACCGGGGCTGTCAGCCCATGAGGTGCAATGGCAGATATTGCCATTTGCTCAAGGCGACCAACGCGTCGAGGTATCGGTGCCGGTGTTGTCGCCGCAGCAGATGAGAACGCTGGCCGAGCGCGTCAGGCGAGCCAGTGCGCAGCATCTCAAAACGTTGCCGGTATCAGAGATTATTTCGATCATTGATCGTGCAGTTGCCCGTTTGCTGGATCCCAACGATCCATATCGCCGCCAAGCCGATGCCTTGTTGCCGCTGGTCAGTGGCTATGACGCAGAGATGGTGCGCCTGGGACTGACGGGTTTTTTCAAGACCTTTCGGGCGCCGCAGTTGCATCGTTTTGTCGTGGAAGACTTCGCCAATCCCAAAGTCCTGGATGCTTTTCAGCCTGCAGCCAAGGGTGGTGCAGTGCGGGCCTATGGGCCTGAGTTGTTGGTGCATAGCTGGGCGGGGAACGTACCTGCCTTGGCGTTGTGGAGCTTTGTGTGCGGCTTGCTGGTCAAGGCGGGCAATATCGGCAAACTTCCCAGCGCTGAGCCCTTATTTGCGGGATGGTTTGCACGGCTGCTGGCCGAAGTGCATCCGCCCTTAGCGGATTGCTTTGCCGTAGTGTGGTGGCGTGGGGCCGGTGACGAGGAGGCAGACGCGCTCTATGCGCAGGCCGACACGGTGGTAGCCTACGGCGGCAATGATTCACTGCAGGCGATTCAGCGCCGTCTGCCTGTTACGACACGATTTCTGCCGCATGGGCATAAGCTGGGTTTCGGCGTGATCAGTGCTGCTGCGCTTGACACGTTAAAGGCGCCCGCCGTCGCGCGACGTGCGGCTTGGGACGTGATGCGTTACGACCAGCAGGGGTGTTATTCGCCGCAAGTGTTTTATGTACAACGTGGCGGACAGGTTGCTCCTCGCGAGTTTGCGGGCTATCTCGCGGGCGAATTGGCGAACCTGCAGCGCCGCTATCCGAGGCGTGCGTTGGATTTGGCGGAGTCGGTATCGCTGGCGAAATGGCGGCAGTCCATTGAGTGGAGTGCCGCAGCCCAACGCGGCGTGGACGGGTTGATTGGCGATCATGAGGCGCAATGGAGTGTCGCCTATACGGACGATGCTCAGCCGCTGTCGCCGTCCGCGTTACAGCGCACTATCGTTGTTGCGGCGATCGACGTTTTGGAGGATGTGGGGCCTGCGGTGCAGGAGCGCAGTGCGTTGTTGCAGACCGCAGGCATCGCCGCTACACCAGAGGAACTCTATTGCCTCGCCGAGCAGCTCGGAGCAGTGGGCGTGACCCGCATCAGTGCCATGGGTTCGATGAGTATGCCCGAAGCGGGCTGGCATCATGATGGCCGTTTTAATCTGCTTGACCTGGTTCGTGTGGCCGAGATCGAGCAATCGGCTGAGGCGGCGGCCGAGCCCTTCGCCCCGTATGAAACATGAGCGTGGATGTGGACAGGCCGTTTCTTGATATGCGGCAGGTGGTGTACACCTATGCAGGCGGGCGGCCGATTGTGGATCGCGTCGACTGGCAATTGAAGACCGGCGGTTTTCATTGCCTGGTCGGCCGCAGCGGTTGCGGCAAGACGACGTTGCTCAAGCTCGCTGCCGGTCTGTTGGTACCGCAGTCGGGACGTATACAGCAAGGGGACGGCAAGCGCGTCGAGCCCGGGCCGCAATTAGGTTATATGTTCCAGGCGCCGACACTATTGGAGTGGCAGCGGGTTATCGACAATGTGCTCCTACCTGTGTCGTTGCAACGCCGGCCGCTCGCCGATGACGTCGCGCGAGCGCACGAGCTGTTGGCCATGTTGGGATTGTCGGGGCATGCGCAACACTATCCTCGGCAATTGTCCGGCGGGCAGCAAAGCCGGACGGCTTTGGCGCGGGCATTGATTCTTGAGCCAGCGCTGCTGTTGTTGGATGAGCCCTTTGCAGCGTTAGACGCTATCACGCGCGGCGAGCTGCAGGATGACCTGACGCGGATGTGCCAGTCGCGCAAGACGACGGTGCTGTTCGTCACACATGACATTGGCGAGGCAGTGTATTTGGCTGATCGCATTGGGGTCATGCATGAGGGGCGATTGCTGGCCGATATTCCGGTGGAATTGCCTGCGCCTCGTACTCAGTCCATGCGTCATGGTGCAGCGTTTAATACGTATTGCGCGCAGATATTCGACACGATGACGGGGGTGGCGAAATGAGACAGGTGCTGAGCCGCCGTGTGCTGCCTATGGTGTTGTTGATTGTGCTGTTGGGCGCATGGGAGCTCGTCGTGCGGCAAGCGGACATTTCCGCACTCGTGTTGCCGGCGCCTTCGGCGGTGGTGCGTACGTTATGGACGACGCTCTCCACGGGATACTTATGGCCGCACATCGGCGCGACGCTGGCGGAAATGCTATTGGGGTTGGCTCTAGGAGGTGCAGCGGGGCTGGCAATGGGCATCGCGTTAGCGGAATCAGCGCTGCTCGATCGCGTCTTCAAACCTTATGTCATCGTCAGCCAGGTGGTGCCCAAGCTGGCGCTGGCACCGCTGTTTGTGTTGTGGTTCGGTTTTGGCATCGCGCCCACAGTGGTGATGACAGCGCTGATCTGCTTTTTCCCCCTGATGGAAAACACGCTGACCAGTTTGCGGCAGGTCGATCCGAATCGCTTGCAGTTGTTCCGCATGTTGGGGGCGTCGCGTACGAAGACATTGTTGCGACTGAAACTGCCGGCGGGGTTGCCGGGGATTCTGGCGGGATGGCGGGTTGCGTTAGTGCTGGCCTTGGTCGGTGCCGTCGTCGGTGAGTTCATCGGCGCCAGCCGTGGGCTAGGTGCAGTCATTATCGCGGCGCAAGGCATGATGGATACCCCTCTGATGTTCGCCGCGTTGACCGCCATTGCTGCGATCGGATTGCTGTGCTATCAGGCCATGCTGATGTTTGAGCGGCGTTTGTTGCGTCCGTACGGCGATCATTTTTGAAATCTCTCAGGACTTTTTCATGCTTTGTTCACCCTCTCGTCGCGTCTTCTTGGCTGCTGCAGCGAGTCTGACTGCCGCATCGATTTTTGCTCCGATTGTGCGGGCTGACGAAGCCGCGTCCGGCAAAGTCACGTTGGCAGGTTGGAGCAAACCCATCTCAGAAATCACCAATCTGTTGGTGGAGCCGGACAAGGGATTCTTCAAGGCCCAGGGTATTGAACTGGTCTATCTGCCGGGTACAGGCGGTGGTGATGCCATTCGCAATATGCTGAGCGGACAGGCCGATGTGGCATTTACCGATCCCGGGTCCTTTTTCATGGCGTTGGACAAGGGAGAAAAATTACGGGCTATCTACGACATCTACCCACAGAATGTCTTTAACGTGGTCTCGCTCAAGTCCGCTAACATCACGCGTCCAGAGGATCTGAAAGGCAAACGTATCGGCGTCTACAGCCTGTCCAGCGGTACGCGGCAAAATCTGTTGGTGATGCTGCACCAGGCGGGCTTGACCGAATCCGATGTGGAAATCGTGGTGACGGGGGTGTTGAACTTTGCGCCGCTACTGCTGGGCCAGGTCGATGCCACTGCTGCTACGGACACGGGCCTACTTGTCGGCAGGCGGCGCGGTTTGGGCGACGTTGACGTGATGCAAGTCCGTGATCACATCAACGTGTCCAGCGATTTATTTGTCGTGCGTGAAGAAACCTATCAGCAGAAACAAGCATTGCTGCGCTCGTTCCTGAAGGCCTACCGTGACAGCGCTGCCTGGATGATCGCGCAGCCAGAAGAAGCCGCCGACTTGGCGAGCAAACGGGCGATCGATGGTACGGATCGGGATATCAACCTGGAAGTCATACGGTTACGTAACGATTCGGCGATGGCGCCTGCCGGCCCGGATGGGGTCAAACGCGCGCTGGGTGCCTTTGACCTGACGCTGCTGCAAAAGGCGGCCGACGCTTATCGCGATCTGGGTTTGATCCAACATTCGATTGATGTGGCGAATGTCGTTGATAGCAGCTTGTTGCCGGAGTCTTGATATGAGCGCCAGCCAGAAATTTACAGGCAAGGTCGTGTTGGTGACAGGCGCCAGCCGAGGCATCGGTGCCGAAATCGCGCGTGGTTTCGCCCGAGAGGGCGCAACCGTGGTCGTCAATTACCTGAGTAACGCCGCGGCGGCTGAGGCCGTGGTTGCCCAATGCCAAGCGTTGGGCGGCGATGCCTGGGCGGTACAGGCAGACGTTGGTTCCGCCGTAGCGGTACAGGCCATGGTCGATGCCATTGTGCAGGAGGCAGGCCGACTCGATGTGGTGGTCAACAATGCGCTGCGTCACTATGCGTTCGATCCGCGACGCCGTACGGTATTCGACGATCTGACATGGCAGGATTATCAATCGCAATTTGAAGGCTCTGTGGGGGCGGCGTTTAATGTTTGCCGCGCTGCGTTACCGCATTTCAAACAACGGGCCCAGGGTTGCATTGTCAATATCTCGACGAACTTGGTCGAGAACCCTGTGATTCCGTATCACGACTACACTACCGCGAAGGCCTCATTGGAGGCATTCAGCCGTAATCTAGCCGTTGAATTGGGTCCGTTTGGCATCCGGGTGAACTGTGTCGCGCCGGGTTTGGTTTATCCGACGGACTCCAGTGGCGGCACCCAGGAATCATTCCGCGATTCGCTGATCGCGGCAACGCCGCTGCGGCGTATCGCCAGGCCGGAAGATATTGCGGGACCGGTGCTGTTCCTGGCCTCGGATTGGAGCGGATTCATGACGGGGCAGGTTCTGTTGGTGGATGGCGGCTTGGTGATGCGGTAATCTGATGACTATGATCCATTTACCCTCTACGCCCAACATCGCCGCTTTACGCACGTTCGTGGTCAGCTTCGCGGATCTGCTATCGCGCCACAGTGACGAGCCGACGATTCTGCGCGAGGGCGGCGCATTGTTGGGCGAGCTCGTATCAAGAGACGATTGGTTGCCAGACGAGTATGCACAGCCCGATCCCGTTTACTATCGTCAGTATTTGCTGCACGCGGATTCTGCGCAGCGATTCTCGGTCGTGAGTTTTGTCTGGGGGCCTGGGCAGGTCACGCCCATCCATGACCATACGGTATGGGGCTTGATTGGTATGTTAAGGGGCGCAGAGTACTCGCAACCGTATGTGTTGAACCCTTCAACGGGTGTCGACAAATCGGGGAAAGCTGTCAGATTGGAACCTGGGCAGGTAGAGGCCGTTTCCCCTTCTGTGGGTGATGTGCATCGGGTCTCTAACGCTTACGACGATCAGGTGTCGATCAGCATTCATGTCTATGGTGCGAATATCGGCGCAGTGAGGCGTTCCGTCTACACGCCAGAGGGCGAGCGTAAACCGTTCATTTCCGGTTACCACAATACAAGCCTTCCCAATCTTTGGGATGTTTCCAAGGAACTCAAGCGCCAATGAGGGGTAGAGGTATGGGAGCCTCGACTTTGGGCTGGGGAGGATGTCAATTAACATGGCATTGCCCATAACCCTCTGCTTTTTAAGTTATTTCGATGGATCTCGTCGCGCTTGAGTATTTCTATGTCGTTGCACAGGCTGGCAGCGTGTCTCGCGCCGCCTCCGATCTAGGCATCGAGCAATCCACGCTGACCCGGCACATCACGCGTCTGGAGCACAGCGTGGGCATGAGGCTCTTTCACCGTTCGGGGCGAGGGATGATCCTGACAGAGAAGGGCCAGGCGATGTTTCGGGCGGCAGAAGAGGTCGTCGGCGCGGTTTCCCGCGCCCGCAGGACGGCAGCGGAGTTGGCCTCATCCGGGCCGGGCAAGATCACTATCGCGTCACAGCCGACGATCGCGAATACGACGTTTGGGGCGATTGGCCATGCATTGAAAGCCGAGTTTCCGCGTTCGACGATCCGCTTTGTCGAGGGGCTGGGGTCTCACATCATCAGTATGCTGCAGGACGGCGAGGTCGACGTAGCCTTGTTGTATCAGCCCACGCAGTCCAAGCTCATTGACTATGAGGAACTGCTCCGGGAAGATCTGTACTGCATTTGTTCATCGTCCATGACCAGCCCGCGCACCAAGTTCAGCGGCGCGGAATTGCTCAAACTGCCCATGGTCCTGCCCAGTACTGCGCATGGGCTGAAAGCGTGGCTGGAGGCATTGGCTCAGGATATTGGCGAACCGCCGAATATCGCTATCGAATGTGATGGTTCCACGCATCTGATGCGTCGGTTGGTGCAGCAAAACCATGGCTACACCATTCTGCCCCTGGCAGCGGTCACGGCAGAGTTGGCCGCGGGAACGTTGAAGGCCATTCGTATCGACCATCCCAGAGCTACCCGTACGGTCGCGTTGGCAACACCGCGCGGGCGTGCTCAGGTCGATAGCTACTGGACTGTCGTACAAATCATCAAACAGACCGTCGCGGATCTGGTCCGCTCCGGTCAATGGCCGAACGTTCAAGCTACGCCTGGATCCGCTTGTCAGGCGTGATCTGCAACGGATCGGTGACCAGTTCGAGGACGGCAACGCCGCCGGCTTTTTGCGCGCGCTCGAATGCCTGGGGAAAATCGGCCGCGTCCTGCACACGCTCTGCGTAGGCACCTAGCGAGGTCGCCAAGCTCACGTAATCCGAGCCGTGAATACGGGTGCCTGACACACGTCCCGGATATTCGCGTTCCTGGTGCATGCGGATGGTGCCATACATGCCGTTATTGACGAGCAACACGATCAATGGGGCACCGAACTCGACGGCGGTTGCGATTTCCTGCGGGTACATCATGAAGCATCCGTCGCCTGCGACGCAGACAACCGGACGTTGACCCTTGAAGCGCAACCCGGCCGCGACTGCAGCAGGCAGTCCATATCCCATTGCACCGCAGGTCGAGGCCAACTCAGTTCGGGCCGTGCGATAGCGGTAATAACGGTGCAGCCAGACAGAGAAGTTGCCTGCTCCATTCGTCAAAATGGCGTCCTCAGGCAGCACCTCGTTCAGATGCAGCATGACTTCGGTGAGATCTACGCCATTGAGCGATGGTTTTGGTTCACGACGCGACGTGAATGCGACAAAGGCTTCACGTGCCTGGGCTGTGCGCTGACTCCACGGAGCTTGGTTCGGGGCTTGCAGTTGCACCAGCGCACGCAGGGCGGCGTCCGAGGTAGCCTGAATCGCCAGGTCTGGCCGGAAAACGCGCCCGATCTCATCGGGCGACGGGTGGAAGTGAATCAGTTTCTGTTTCGGCGTGGGCAGGTCCAGCAGCGTATAGCCATCGGTGGGCACATCACCCAGGCGAGTGCCGACGGCTATGATCAAATCCGATTCTTGCACCAGGGCTTTTAGCGCCGGGCTCATGCCCAGGCTCATGTGGCCAACGTATTGCTTATTCTCGTTGTCCAGCAGGTCTTGGCGGCGGAACGAGCAGGCTACAGGCAGGTTCCACGCCTCGGCAAAGGTACGGAGATCCTCGCAGGCTTGTGCCGGCCAGTTGCTGCCTCCGATGATGACGAGCGGGCGCTGGGCAGTCTGCAAGGCGGAGGCGATTTGTTCGCGTGTAGACGCGCCCACCTCGGCCGTTTGGAGTTGAATCGGCTGGCAATCAGGCGCTGCCGTGAGCTCGGTCAGCATATCTTCGGGCAACGACACGACCACCGGACCCGGACGGCCGGACGCGGCAACGTTGAATGCCTTGGCCAGCAACTCGGGAACGCGGTGCGGGTCGTCGATTTCGATGACGAGCTTGGCGATGCTGCCGAAAAACTGTTGGTAGTCCACTTCTTGAAAGGCTTCGCGGCCACGATGGCTGCGGGCAATCTGGCCCACGAACAGGATCATCGGTGTGGAGTCCTGCTGGGCGATATGCAGACCAATGCTGGCATGCGTGGCGCCGGGGCCGCGTGTCACCATGCAGATGCCGGGTTTGCCCGTCAGCTTGCCATCGGCCTCGGCCATGTTGGCCGCCGCGCCCTCGTGTTTGGTGACGATCAGATCGATCTGACCTTCGACGTCTTTCAGGGCGTCCAGGACTTCCAGGTAGCTTTCACCGGGGACGCAGAATACGCGCTCTACACCGTGAGCGACGAGCGAGGAAACGAGGGCGCGGCCAGCGGTGCGCCCGGCCTGTTGTACTGGAGTGTTCATGGCGATTGTCAGTAGAGAAAGTCAGTCACCTTGGGCGGATCGGCGTGATGCCGGGGCTTGCGGCAATGGATGGCGGCAGGTTATCCCGCTTTAGGGGCGTTATGCGCTGCGTTTCGTGCATACCTGATGTGCCGAATCCGCATAGCGGTTCCATACGCGCGCGTATAGCATCGTCGATGCCGCTGGTCCGAAAGATGTTCCTGATCGCGGCACATAAAGGGGATTGTTCCCAGAAAAACGAGACATGACCGCTCCTACGAACTACACAACCTCGATTCCTCAAGACACGAGCGAGGCGGCCAATACGAAGCCCGTCGCTGCCAAGCCGTTACCCGCGGTGCTAAAACAGGTGCTCTGCCTGGATGATTTTCAGCCGCTTGCTCGCAACAAGCTTCCTCGACAGCTCTACAGCTACATAGCCAATGGCGCCGACGATGAAGTCTCGATGGGCCGCAACCGCCAGGCGTTTAACCGCTGGGCGTTTTCTCCGCGTGTGCTGGAGGGCGTGGAAAAGCGGACGCAAAGCATCACGTTGTTCGACCAGCAATACGCGAGCCCATTTGGGATCAGCCCCGTGGGATTGGCGGCAATGTGGAGCTATCGCGGGGACATCGTCCTGGCCAAGACGGCTCGTGAGCATCGCGTCCCGGCGGTCATGAGTGGCGCCTCGCTCATCCGGATGGAAGACGTCGCCGAGGCGGCCCCCGGGACCTGGTTTCAGGCCTATCTGCCGGGAGATGAAAAGCGTATCGCCGAGCTGCTGGCGCGTATTGAGGCGGCGGGTTTTGGCACCTTGGTCCTGACGGTGGACTTGCCGGTTCAAGTGAATCCCGAACGCTATGTGAAAAATGGCTTCTCTACGCCGCTGCGGCCCAGTGCGCGTTTGGCATGGGACGGCATCAGCCATCCACGTTGGCTGGCGGGGACTTTTTTGAGAACCCTTGCCCGCCATGGCATGCCTCATTTTGAAAACTGGCGTGCCGAGCGCGGTGCGCCGATTCTGTCAGCATCGGTGAAGCGCGATTTCGTCGCGCGCGACCATCTGTGCTGGGAACATGTCAAAGTTGCCCGCAAGCTCTGGAAAGGTCCCCTGGTCATCAAGGGGATCATGCGCAAAGAGGATGCCCTGCTCGCGCGTTCGGCAGGGGCAGACGGCATCATCGTATCCAATCATGGCGGACGTCAGTTGGACAGCGCGCTCTCGCCGCTGGACGTGTTGCCAGAGATCGCCGAGACGGCCGAGGGCCTCGTCGTGATGATGGATAGCGGTATTCGGCGCGGCACAGACGTTCTGAAAGCGCTGGCGCTAGGGGCCCGCTGTGTTTTCAATGGGCGCTCGTTCAACTATGCTGCAACCGTGGCGGGCGAAGCGGGCGTGGCGCATGCGATCCACATTCTGCGCACTGAAGTCGATCGTGATATGGCCTTGCTGGGGATCAATCATCCCTATGAGATCGACCACACGTTATTGCGCAGGGCGCCTCTCTAGGGGCCGGATATCGCCGGCAGGCAGGCTGATCCCCACAGATCATCGCCAAGGTTCAGGCTGACTGGACTGGCCTTGGATCATTGAATTAGAAAATCCAATATTGAGGAGCGTATAACCATGTCTCGTGTCATTGACCACCACCGTCGTTCGCTGCTGAAAGCCAGCGCTGCTGCCGTTGCTGCCGGCGCTGTCGGATTGCCCTTTACTGCACTGGCGGCAGAGTGGCCTGATCGGCCCATCACTTATACCGTGCCATTTGCGCCAGGCGGCGCGACCGACATTATCGGCCGCATTTATAGTGTTTCGGCAGCGAAAATCCTCGGTCAACCCCTTGTTGTGGAAAACATGGGTGGTACCGGCGGCAGCCTCGGGTCTGCCAAGGTCGCGCGCGCCAAGCCTGACGGCTACAACATTGTCGGCGGTACGATCAGCTCCCACGCGATCAATGTCAGCATTTATCCCGATATCGGTTATGACCCCGTCACGTCGTTCAAGCCCGTCATCCTGACAGGGAGCTTGCCCAATGTATTGGTAGTGCGAGCCGACAGCCCGTACAAGACGGTCCAGGATCTGATCGATGCGGGGAAAAAACCCGACAGTCAATTGAATTTTGGTTCGTCTGGTGTGGGCAGCTCGCAGCATTTGACCGGGGAGTTGTTCATGGATGTCACCGGCGTGAACATGCTGCACGTCCCGTACAAGGGCAGCGCCCCGTCTTTGCAGGCACTGGTGAGCGGCGAGATCGACCTGGTCTTTGACAACATCACGTCTTCGGTGCCGCTAATCCAGGCGGGTAGGTTGCGCGCGTTGGGTGTAACGTCGACGACGCCGTCGCCCGTCCTGCCGGACGTTGCCCCGCTGGACAAGCTGGGTCTGCCCGGTTTCGAGGTCCTGTCCTGGCAGGCCGTTTTCGCGCCCGCTGGCACGCCGGATGATGTGATTCAAAAACTGTATGCCGCGATGAGCCAGACGCTGAAACAGCCTGAAGTGCTGAAACAGCTCCAAGGACTCGGGTTGGATGTGTCCGGTGCCGGTCCAGAGGAGCTCGGTAAGTTTCAGAAGGCCGAAGTAGCGAAATGGGCCGACGTCGCCAAGAAAGCGAACATCAAGATGTAAAGAGGAGCCTGTAGGCGGTCTCATTCGCCTAGTGTTTTCCCTAGGTTCGAAAATTTCGGGGCATCAGTAATAACCATAAGCCCCGTTCATCGCTTCCTGGCGGGCGAGTATGCACCAGGCCCACCTTATAACCTTTAAGAATAGGCGGTGTAGTTGAAGGACTTTGACGGGGTGAGTGGCACGCGCCTAAGGTGGCGACCGTGCCGCTCCATTCGCGGCTGATGTGTCAACCACCATCGCCGCGTGCGTCACGTGGCCCCAAGGGAAACCATGAAACGTCCTGCACTTACTGTTCTGGCCGCTGCTCTTCTTGCTTTGGGCGCGGGATTGCAATCTACGGCTTACGCTCAAGATCGTCCGACGCTGCGTATCAGCTCGGGCGCTGCCGACAACGCGACACTGGATCCCCATCGTGCCACATCGACTGCGGATAAGGGCGTAGCGTCGGAGATGTTCGATGGCCTGGTTCGTTTTCCGCCGGGCAGCGCCGATCCAAAGGCCCTCGAACCGGACTTGGCAGAAAAATGGGAGTCCTCGCCGGACAGCAAGGTCTGGACCTTTCATCTGCGTAAAGGTGTGCAGTTTCATGGCGGGTACGGAGAGCTGAAGGCCGCTGACGTGGTGTACTCGATTGGGAGAGCGGCAGACCCCAAACGTTCCAGTTTCGCGGCGAATTTCGCCATCCTGGACAAGGTCGAAGCCGTCGACGACTACACCGTGAAATTCACATTGAAGTACCCAGACGCGGCCTTCCTGGGGCGCGTGTCTGATTATCATGGTGGCAACATCGTCAGCAAGGCCGCGGCAGAAAAACTCGGCGACAAGTTTGGGCAGGCGCCGATAGGTACGGGTCCATTCGCCTTTGGCGAGCATGTGACACAGCAATATGTGAAGCTCGTCGCCAATGATGCCTATTTCCGTGGCAAACCAAAACTGGCGGGCATCACGTATCGAATGATTCCTTCGGATAGTGCTCGCGAGCTGGCCTTTACGTCGAACGAAATCGACGTGATGCAGGGCAAGCGGGAACAGCGTTGGGTGGAGCGATCCGTCAAGCGTGGGATGAAGGTCGATATTTTCGAGCCGGCCGAATTCCGTACGTTGTTCATCAATCGCAGTATCAAGCCTCTGGATAATCTGAAGGTACGTCAGGCGATTGCCGCGGCTATCAATGTCGATGAGATTGTGCGTTATGCAGGCAAGGACGTCGCTGAAAAGGGCTGTTCGGTTGTGCCGAACGGGTATCTGGGCCAAGACTGCAGCGCGGGCGCGTATGCCCATGATCTAGACCGCGCCAAGGCGCTATTGACCGAAGCCGGCTTTCCGAACGGTATTGCGATCAAATCGATCGTCTCGAATATTTCGGCGCAACAGCCCATCATGGAGATTATCCAGGCGCAGTTGGCCAAGGCGGGGATCAAGCTGGAAATGGAGGTCGTAGACCATGCGACCTATCAGGCCAAGAGTCGAAAGGACCAGAGTGCGCTAGTGTTTTACGGTGCGGCGCGGTTCCCTAATGCGGACGTGTACCTGAGCGAATTCTACGATTCGGCAGCCGCTATCGGGGCTCCTGCTGCGATGTCGAATTTTGGACATTGCGCGGTAGGGGATGCGGACATACGCGCCGCACGCATCGAGCCGGATCCACAAAAGCAGCTCGCCCTCTGGAAAGACGCGCAAGCCAAGATTCACGACGATGTCTGCTCCGTGCCGCTTTTTGGGTTGAAGCAAGTATGGGCGCGGGGCGACGGTGTGAACTACGGCTATGACCTGAAGGGAGCGCTGAATCTGCAGCCCTCCATCACAGAGGCGGCCACGTTGTCGGCCCCTTGAGTGGCGAGGGGCCTTGGCCGGCCCTTTTGTTAACCCTTTAGCACCTCGCGGGATACTTGCGACGCGACGTTCCGGGCTTCCTGGATGAATGTATCTGTCAAGCTCGCGTTGCGCGATGCATGTGCGCGACAGAGCTGGAAATGGAACTGCATTTCGGGATCAAAGCGTCGCAATACCAGGCGATTTTGCAATCCATCGGCAAATAACGGATGAATCAAGGACACACCCAAGCCAGCGGCGACCAATTCGCATGCGGTGGGTGCCGTGTTCGCATCCAACACCACATTCAAGGTGGCGTTGCTGCGTTCGAATGCGGCCTCTACCAGCTCATGTGTCTGGCTGTCCGACGCAAAGGCCACAAAAGGTTCGCCGCTCAAGTCCCGCGGGCGGATCACGCGTTTGCGTGTCAATGCGTGATTGACATGCATGGCACAGACCAGGGGATGTTGGAACAACGTCTCTCGCTCGATATACGGATTGTCCACGCGGCTGCCGACCAACGCTACATCGATCTGACGGGTGGCCAGCCAGTTTGCCAAAAACAGCGAGGCCCGGTTTTGGACGGACACATGTACATCGGGATGAATCTTCAGAAAATTTTCGATGACACGGCGTATGAAAGATCCAGACAACGCCGGCATCACGCCCACCACCAGATTGCGGGCTTCGTTGCGACGGATAGAGTCAACGGCTTGCTCGACCTGACGCAGACCGGCAAAGACTCGATCGACCTCGTGATAGAGCTGCATGCCTTGCGGCGTCGGGGCGAGCTTGCCGCGTACGCGGTCGAACAAGGTCAGTCCGGTATCTGCTTCCAGATGCGCCAGCAATTTGCTGACGGCGGGTTGGGATACGTTCAACACCAGCGCTGCCTGACTGACAGTGCCGTGTTCGATGATGGCTTTGAAGGCCTCTACTTGTCTCAGATTCAAGGGTTGCTGCATGACCTCGGTCCTATAACTTTTAATCGATTGGCGAGTGGTCGTTCCTGTTTTGGTTATAGGGTGATTTATAGCGCAAACCGCCCCGCGCAGCATAGGCGATGGCACCAGCGAGGGATGTATGGCAAGTCAGTGTTCTATCGTCGCGCAGATGCGCGTCGTACTGTCAATAGAGGTCTGAACTGCCATGGCTAAGGACTACGACTACATCGTTGCTGGCGCAGGGATGGTGGGTGCCGCGATTGCCGCAGGTCTGGCCGGGCAGGGGAAGCTTGTGCTGATGCTGGACGGTGCAGACACCGATTTGCGCGCCGCCAAGGCGAATTTCGGTCTGGTCTGGGTGCAGGGAAAAGGCTACGGTAATCCGCACTACCAGCGTTTATCCCGCTTGGCTGCGCAGTTATGGCCCGCGTTCGCTGACGAACTGGAGCGAGAAACGGGCATAAAGCTGGACTACGAGCGGCGAGGCGGCTTGCATTTTTGTCTAGGGCAGGCTCAATGGGATGAGCGTGCGCTGCGCATGGGGCAATGGCAGGCACAAGCCGCCGAGACAGAGTCCTGTATCGACATGCTGGATCGTGGCGGACTCGAGCGCATGTTCCCTGCTGTGCGGTGGGGAGCCGAGGTCTCCGGCGCGAGTTTTGGCCAGATGGACGGGCATGTGAATCCACTGCGTCTGCTGGCTGCGTTACAGGCAGCATTCCTGTCGCGCGGCGGGGCATTGCGCAGTCAGCATCCTGTTCTGGATATTCAAGCCCAGCAAGGCGGTGGGTTTCGGGTGCATGCGGGTACAGAGGATCACCCCGCCGTGTATGGCGCCTCGAATGTCGTATTGGCTGCTGGTTTAGGGTCCGTGGCGTTGGGGCCGATGGTGGCGCTGGATGTGCCGCTGCGCCCGCAGCGTGGTCAGTTGCTCGTGACCGAGCGTGTCGCACCGCTGTTGCCCGTGCCAGCCAGTGGACTGCGGCAAACCGGCGAAGGCACGGTAATGATAGGCGTGACCCAGGAAGAGGTCGGCTATGACCTGAGCACGACCACCGATGCTGCCGTGCGCATGAGCCGCAAGGCACTGCGCGTGTTGCCGGATCTGGCTGATGCGAGATGGGTGCGTCATTGGTCGTGCCTGCGTGTGATGACTCCCGATGGTGTACCGGTCTATGCCGAGTCCACCCAGTATCCCGGCGCGTGGACCGCGCTTTGTCACTCTGGCGTCACGCTGGCGTCGTTCCACGCGGGGCCCTTTGCCCGTGCGTTGGCCGAACGCGAGCTGCCGGATTCTTTGGAAATTTTTCACCATGAGCGCTTCGATGTTTCGCAAGCTGCATGAACCTGGCGCACAGGCGCTGACTTTGACGATAGATGGGGTGCCGGTCCGTGCCGAGCCCGGCGAAACGGTAGCGGCCGTATTGCTGCGCCAGCAAACGGCAGCATCGCGTACGACGCCGGTCAACGAAAGCCCGCGCGCGCCGTACTGCATGATGGGGGTGTGCTTCGATTGCCTGGCCATTGTGGATGGTGTGGCGTCTACACAGACCTGTCTCGTGACAGTGCGTGAAGGCATGCGCGTCCAACGTCAATTCGGAAAACGGAGTGTCCTGCCATGACGCGCGAAGTGAATGTGTTGATTGTGGGGGCGGGGCCTGCCGGCATGAGCGCGGCGATACGTTTGCGGGCGGCGGGACTGTCGGTGCTGGTGGTGGATGAGCAGCCTGCACCGGGAGGACAGATCTGGCGCGCGGTAGAAACGGTGGCTGCGACCTCGACAGGAAAGTTGCTGGGTGACGAGTACCGGGCTGGGCAGCATCTGGCTGCCGCATTTCGTGCCTCTGGTGCAGGCTATGAGGCTCAGACGCAGGTCTGGCAGATCGAGCCGGGCTGGCATGTCTACAAGAGCCGGGGCGGGCAGGCCGAAGTCATACGTGCCGATCAGGTGTTGCTGGCCACAGGAGCACAGGAACGGCCCGCGCCATTTCCGGGCTGGACCTTACCCGGCGTGCTGACAGTGGGGGCTGCGCAGATCCTGTTGAAAACCTCGCAGCAAGTTCCTGCCGATCCCATCTGGGTGGTTGGCAGCGGCCCCTTGCCATTGTTGTACATGGCGCAGTTGGTGCGCGCAGGCGGCCGTGTTGCAGGGTGGCTGGATACTTCGCCTGCCGGTGGTTGGCGGCGTGCCATGCCTTATCTGGGCGACGTGTTGCAACGCTTTGGTGAAATCCGCAAGGGTTTAAGCTGGCTGCGTGAGTTGAAACAGGCGGGTGTCAAACGGATCCGAAACGTGCAGTCGTTTCGTGCACTGGGTGACGGCAAGCTGGAAACGCTCGAGTACACCGTGAATGGCGGAGCTACGCAACGAGTCCCTGCGAAGGTCGTCTTGGTCCATGAGGGTGTGGTGCCGTCCATCCATATGACGCGCGCGCTCGACTGTGCGCATCATTGGAGTGATCAGCAGGCATGCCTGGTGCCCGATGTCGATGAGTGGGGGCAAACTTCGCTGCGCGGCGTATATCTCGCAGGCGATGGCGCCGGTATTGCGGGGGCCAACGCCGCCTGCACCCGCGGCGAACTTGCGGCAATCGGGATAGCGTTGCAGACGGGAAAGTTGACTGCACAGCAGGCTGCCGAGCAGGCGCTACCGTTGCGAAAACAATTGGCAGGCCAGCAACGCTTGCGTCCTATGTTGGACGCTATGTATCCGCCGCGAGCAAGCATCTTTGCACCGAGCGACGATACGATTGTTTGCCGTTGCGAGGAATTGACTGCAGGCGATATCCGTCGCGCAGCAGCACTGGGGCAACCGGGACCTAATCAGATCAAGTCATTCACGCGAGCCGGGATGGGGCCATGTCAGGGGCGGCAATGCGGCTACACCATCGCGCATATCCTGGCCACCGAGCAGCAGCGGCCAGTGGCGCAGGTGGGTTTCTATCGTATTCGTCCGCCACTGAAACCTCTGACACTGGGTGAACTCGCCAGCTTGGATCTGGATGGTGAAAAAGAATGACTCAGGCCTATGACGTTATTGTGATTGGGGGCGGCCTGCACGGGTTGTCTGCAGCGCTGCATCTGGCACGGCGTAGCGCGCGCGTATTGGTGGTGGAAAAACACTGGGTAGGCCGCCATGCCTCTGGCGCCACGGCGGCTGGTGTGCGCACGCTGAACCGGGATCGAGGCGAGTTGGATCTGTCACTGGAGGCTCTGGACATGTGGCATGCGCTGGAGTCCCTGGTGGGGGACGACTGCGGATTCCATCCCAATGGACAAATCTGCGTGGCCGAAAATGCCGGTGCATTGAGCAAGCTGGAAGCGCGCGTAAATGGTTTGCGTGCAGATGGCTATACGCACGAGGAAATGATAGGCCCAGCGGAATTGCGCCGTTTATTGCCGGAGCTGTCGCATCATTGCCTCGGGGCATCCTACACGCGGCGTGATGGCGCGGCAGATCCCCATCGCGCATTGCGGGCATTTCGACGCAGCGCGGTCGATGCAGGCGTGACCTTGGTCGAGCACTGTGGTGTAAACGCGCTTAAAAAAACTGGCCAGGGTTGGCTCGTGTCGGCCGATGGCGGCCGCGAATGGAGCGCTGGTGCGATTGTGAACGCCGCCGGAGCATGGTCGGGACGGGTTGCAGCGATGGCGGGTGACGATATTCCGCTGGCTACCAAGTCATCGATGATGATGGTCAGCGAACGATTGCGCCCATTCATCAAGCCGGTGGTGGCTATCATGGGGCGTTCGTTATCGTTCAAGCAATCCGATCAAGGGACATTAGTCATAGGCGGCGGCTTGCAAGGCATTCCCGACCTGGACCGCGAAACGTCCACGGCGCGTATGCAGGTGCTCGCCAAGGGAGCACGTTCGGCCACCGATCTCTTTCCCTCAGTGAGGGATATCCGGATCGTGCGAGTGTGGGCAGGGTTGGAGGCCAAGACGGATGACATGCTGCCCGTAGTGGGACCCTCGCCCAATGCTCCCGGGGTGTTCCATGCTTTCGGATTCTCTGGCCACGGGTTCGAGCTGGTGCCCGTCGTCGGCGCGACGCTGGCCGATCTGATACTGACTGGGAAGACGTCTCGTCCCATCCAGGCCCTGGATGCACGCCGTTTGATGCCGGCCTTCGCCAAGGAGAAAAGCTCATGATGCGCTATGCAGCCAAGCGATTGTTGCTGGCTATCCCCACGCTGCTGGCGATGTTGACGGCGGTGTTCATTCTGGTACGTCTCGTGCCTGGCGATCCCGCCGCTGTGATGCTGGGCGATCAGGCCAGTGCCGAGGCGCTGCAAGCGCTGCGTACGCGTTTGGGCCTGGATTTGCCGACGCATATTCAGTATTTGAATTTCCTGAAAGACATGTTGTCGGGCAATTTTGGCGTGTCGATGGCCAGCGGCAGGACGGTCTTGCAGGAGGTCTCCCTGGTGTTGCCGTGGACGATCCAGCTCACGCTTGCGTCGATTCTGATAGGAGTGGTGTTTGGATTGCCACTCGGTATCTGGGCGGCGCTGCGGCGCAATGCCTGGCCGGACTATCTGGGGCGGCTGCTGTCGTTGACGGGTCTGTCCTTTCCGGCCTTTGTATCCGCCATTCTGATGTTGTTGGTGTTTGCGATCCAGTTGCGTTGGTTCCCTGTCATTGGCAGCTCGGTAGCCGGGGACTGGAAAACACAACTGCACAACTTGGTATTACCCGCATTCAACCTCGGTTTGATCATGACGGCGTATGTAATGCGCGTGACACGCTCATCCATGCTGGGAGTGCTGGGGGAAGACTACGTACGCACGGCCAAGGCGAAAGGCGTCAGGCCCATGCGATTGATTTTGCGACACGGTCTGCGTAATGCATTGATTCCCATCGTGACGGTGGTGGGGTTGTATTTCGGCACATTGATCGGCAACTCCGTATTGACGGAGATTGTGTTCAACCGCCCTGGCCTGGGGAAACTTATCCTGGGGGCGTTGAACGCGCGTGATTACACGCTGCTGCAGGGGCTGATGGTGGTGTTTGCATCGTGCGTGATTGTGGTGAATCTATTGACTGACCTGGTGTATGGGTTAGTGGACCCGAGGGTGAAATACAAATGAGCGCTATCGCCGCACCTGTGGCCGCGAGGCCGAATGCCTTGTGGCAAGCCCTGTGCAAGAACCGGCTCTCTTGGCTGGGAATAGGGCTGTTGTTATTGATCGTGCTGGCCGCCGTGTTTGCGCCATGGCTGGCGCCGCACGATCCGCTGTCGCAAAACATCGCTTATCGCCTGGAGCCGCCGTCCGCCGAGTTCTGGCTGGGGACCGATAGCTATGGCCGTGATGTGTTATCGCGCTTGATTTATGGAGCTAGGGTTTCATTATTGGTAGGGTTCGTGGCGATTCTGATCGCCATGTGTATCGGGTCAGCGCTGGGGATTCTGGCAGGCTATGTCGGTGGTGTGGTCGACCAATTCATCATGGGGTTGGTGGATGTCCTGCTGTCTTTTCCGACCTTGCTGTTGGGCCTGATGGTGGCGGCCATGCTGGGCGCGAGTCTGGAAAACCTGATCATCGCGATTGCGATCACCGAGATTGCGCCTTTTGTGCGGGTAGCTCGCGCGCCCACGATTGCTTTAAAGCAGCGTGATTTTGTGGAGGCCGGCCGCGCATTGGGCTATGGCCCATTCCGCTTGATGGGTGTGCATATTCTGCCCAACATGATTTCGGATGTGGTGGTGTTAGGATCATTGTGGATGGCTTCTGCTATACGCACGGAAGCGTCGCTGAGCTTTATCGGTCTGGGTGTGCCGCCACCTGCAGCGACCTGGGGCAGCATGATTCGCGAGGGTTTTGAAAACATCCTGGACGCCTGGTGGCTGACCGTATTCCCCAGTATTGCGATTCTGGTGACTGTGCTGGCACTGAACCTGTTGGGCGATGCCTTGCGCGACGCCATTGACCCCAAACTGCGATCGGAGCGGTCATGAGCACACAAGATGCTGTCCTGGAGCTGCGCAACCTGCGCACCGAGTTTCGCGTGGGTGGCGCCTGGCATGCCGCTGTGCGGGATGTGTCTCTGGCGGTACGGAAAAACGAAACGCTGGCTGTGGTGGGGGAGTCGGGTAGCGGAAAAAGCGTGACCGCGTTATCCGTGCTGCGCCTGCTGCCACAGGCAGGGGCACGTCATGGTGGCGGCCAGATACTGCTAGAGGGCCGTGATCTGACGTCGATGCCGGAAAAGCAGATGGCGGCGTTGCGTGGCGATGCGATCGCCATGATCTTCCAAGAGCCGATGACCTCGCTGAACCCGACGATGACGGTGGGTGACCAGATTGCCGAAGCGATTCGCCAACACCGCCATTTGTCATGGCGCGAGGCGAGAGCGCTCGCGCTGGAAGCCCTGGAAGAGGTCAAAATACCTGCCGCAGCGAGCCGGTTTGACGACTATCCCCATCAGTTCTCCGGTGGCATGCGTCAACGTGTGATGATTGCCATGGCGCTGGCCTGTAAGCCCAAGGTGTTGTTGGCTGATGAGCCAACCACGGCGCTGGACGTCACCATACAGGCTCAGATTTTGAGTCTGTTGTCAGAGTTGAAAGAGGCGCACGGCATGGCCGTTGTCTTTATCACGCACAATCTGGGCGTGGTGGCACAGATCGCGGATCGCGTCGCCGTGATGTATGCCGGCGAGGTAGTGGAGACTGCGGATGTGAATACCTTGTTTGCGCGTCCGACGCATCCGTATACCGAGGCCTTGTTGCGGGCGATGCCTCGCGTGGACCTGGATACTGCTGTACTGGAGCCCATCCCAGGCAGCGTACCGGCGATCACTGCCATGCCGCGCGGTTGTGCCTATGCCTCTCGTTGTCCGTTGAGGGAGGCGCGTTGTGAGGCGCAAGCGCCCACGCTGGAGCCTATCAGCCAGGATCATCAGGTCCGTTGCGTCGTGCGCGTCGAATCGAACAAGAGGCCCATATGACTGACATTCTGCAAGTCCGTAACCTGGTCAAGCGTTTTGAGAGCGGCGGCGGCTTTCTCGGCGGGAAAAAAACCATCGTGCGTGCGGTGAACGATGTGTCGTTCAGCGTGGCGCGGGGACAGTCGCTGGGCCTGGTCGGAGAGTCCGGCTGCGGAAAATCGACGGTGGCCCGCACGCTGCTGCGTCTGGTCGAGCCCGACGAGGGCAGCATCGTATTCGATGGGCAAGATCTGAGGCAGGCCAGCGCATCGCAGATGCGGGCCCTGCGTCAACGTATTCAAATCGTGTTCCAGGATCCCTACGCCTCGTTGAATCCGCGACGTACCGTGCGTCAGACCTTGTCCGAGCCCTTGGTCGTGCACGGTTTTGGCTCTGCACGCGAGATCGAGGAAAAGGTTCAAAGCACGATTCAGGAAGTGGGTTTGCCCTTGAGCGCATTGGACCGCTATCCGCACGAGTTTTCGGGAGGCCAGCGTCAACGTATCGGTATCGCGCGGGCGCTGGTGCTGGACCCGGAACTGATTGTGGCGGATGAGCCGGTATCGGCGCTGGATGTTTCGGTGCAGGCGCAGATTCTGCAATTGCTGGATCGGTTAAAGCGCGAGCGTGGATTGTCTTTCGTGTTTGTGTCCCATGATCTGGGCGTAATACGGCATTTTTGCGATACGGTTTGCGTGATGTATTTGGGCCGGATCATCGAACAGGGGCCGACACAGCAGGTGTTGGATGCGCCGCTGCATCCCTATAGCCGTATCTTGCGGGACTCGTCGCCGGTACCGGACCCCGGTGCACGCATTGCGTTGTCCCGGATCGTAGGGGAAATTCCCGCGCCGACCAATCTGCCCTCAGGGTGCACGTTTCATCCTCGATGCTCGCGTGCGCAGGATAACTGTCATCGGCATATTCCGCTGCTGACCTGTGAAACACGCAAGGATAGAGTGGTTGCCTGCTTCTATCCTTTGGCTGCAGAAGGTGTGGCGCGGGCCCCGGAAGTCATCACGCAATGATGGTGACATCGCATGATGATTTCCTGTACTCGCACAGCGTCGCCGTGCGAGTGCGCGGGTACGTCAGGTGCCGATACGTAATGGCGCCACGAGCTTGCGCAGCGCGGCTATGGCAGACAATGCCGTAATCCGGCCGGTTTTTGGATTTTCGCTGGGCACGTTCTGGATTTCCATGCTCAGCTTGGCGTCATCCGAGTCCACTTCGATACGGTGGATATTGCGGGATATCGTCGGATCGGCCCAGATCTCGAGGATCGTGCGATCCGGCCCTACGCCAGCGAGCGATAGGGACACAGCGACGTTCAGGTTGGCGGGAAAACCCGTCGCGGCTTCGCGTGCCGTGCCGGTGTAAATGCGCGTGGGCTCCTTGATCGCGTCCAGATCGATATTGTTCTGAACGACGTACGGCGCCCCGGCAAACCCTATCGGAGGTTTGCGGCTGACCATTCGTACCTCGTTGATCTTGCCTTCCGCTGCAGCGGTCACGGCGTCCAGGCCGAGCAGCGCCCCGGTGGCTACGATAATCTGCCCGCCGTGTTTGCGCGCGACCTCGATAAGCTGCTCGTTCAACAGCAGCGCCCCGGAACTCAGTACCAGCAGCTTTTTCCCTGCCTTGAGTACCGGCTCGGCGATGCGAGGCAACAGCGCAGCCGGCGCGCACTCGATCACCACGTCGCAATGCTCCACCAGATGATCTATGTCGGTGTAAACAGGCGGTGTGGCAAAGGTGTATGCGCTGCGCGCTTTGTCGACATCACGAACACCGAGGGCGGTCAGTTGCAGTCCGGGTATGCCGGCATCGATCTTTTTCGCGATCGATTTGCCTATCGATCCAAAACCGGCGATGCCAACACGCAGGGTAGAGGGTACAGCACTCATTTTGGGTTCCTTGTGGCTTGATGCGAGAAAGTATAGGCCGAACTGTGACGTTTCCCGTTTCCCGTTTCCCTGGCCTACCCCCCGAGCGTGCACCACAGGATGTCTATTAAGTTGTGCTCAGTTGAGAACGGTACTTTTGGACTTCTTCTTCGTAAAGGTCCCGGCCGTGCGCGTCATTCGTGACCAAGAGTGGAAAGTTTTCGACTTCCAGCCGTTGGATGGCTTCTGTTTTCAGGTCTTCATAGGCGACGATGGTTGCGCTTTTGATGCACGCAAACAGCGTGGCCGATATTCCCCCGATAGCGGAGAAACCTACGGCGCAATTATCCTGACAGGATTGCCGTATGTCGGTACCCCGATTGCCTTTTCCGATCGCCGCTTTGACGCCGTAATCGAAGAGCACCGTGGCATAGGGATCCATACGGTAAGCAGACGTAGGTGCTACCACACCAATGACATGGCCCGGCTTTGTCGGGCCTGGGCCGCCATAGAACACCGTTTGTCCGCGCAGATCCACGGGCAAGGGCTTATTCTCGCGCAGCAGATCGATCAGGCGTTTGTGTGCCGCATCGCGTGCCATGTAGATGACGCCGCTGAGCAACACTTCATCGCCGATGGTCAATTGCTTGATGGCATCATCCGTCAACGGCGTGGTCAATCGATATGTGGTCATGCTTTTCCCCTAGATGACGGCGGTTTTGCGGCGCGATGCATGGCATTGAATATTGACTGCGACGGGCAGCGCGGTGATGTGGCAGGCGTAGGTTTCTACAGCCACCCATAAAGCGGTGCTGGATCCTCCGTAGCCTTGTGGTCCTATGCCGGTTTTATTGATGTCTTCCAGGAGTTCGCGTTCCAGTTGAGCGACGTGGGCGTCAGGATGATGCTCGCCGATGTCGCGCAGAATGGCTTTTTTCGCGATCTCGGTGACTTTGTCGAAGCTGCCTCCCAGGCCGACCCCCACGGTCAGCGGCGGACAGGCGCTGCCTCCGGCAGCGTTGATGGCATCCAGAACAAAGCGTTTTACTCCCGCGGCGCCTTCGCCTGGCAATAGGAATTTCATCGTGCTCCAGTTTTCGCTGCCGCCGCCTTTGGGCAGGACGGTGATGCGGACTTGGGAGCCCGGCACGATTTCCGTGTGTATCACGGCGGGCGTATTGTCATTGGTGTTCACGCGCAGCAAGGGATCGCCCACGACTGATTTGCGCATGTAGCCCTTGGCATAGCCCTGGCGAACGCCCTCATGTACTGCCTCTTGATAAGGGGCGCCCGTCAGGTAGACCTCCTGGCCAATTTCCACGTACACAATCGTCAAGCCCGTATCATGGCAATAGGGGACCTGGTTATCGCGCGCAATTTTGTCGTTTTCGATGAGCTTGAGCAGCACCGATTTCCCTAGAGGCGAGATTTCGTTCTGTGCTGCGCGGTGAAAGCCTTGTACAACATCGTCAGGCAGGTTGTGTGTCGCGTCAACGCACAAGTCGGCTATGCATTGCGTGATCAGGTCAGTGTCTAGTTGTCGCATGAGCAGTCTCTATGAATTATCAGGCCAGCAGCTGCTGGAACGCTTGCAGCAGCGCGTTTTTGTACTCAAATCCAAATCCTGGATGATCTGGAACACGAACGAATCCGTCGGCAAAACGGCTGTCGTCGCAAAAGCCGCCGAGGGGTTGGAAAATGCCCGGATAGGCTTCCGAGCCGCCCAAGCCAAATCCGGATACGGCATGCAGGCCCATCAATTGGCCACTGTGCGGGTAGCACTGGCGCCGGTTGAATCCACGGCTTTCCAACACGTCAAGCATGCGGTTGTATTCGGTCATGCCGTAGCTCAAGCCTGGATCCATCTGGAAAACATCTTTGCCGGGCCGGCACCCGCCAAACAACGCCAGATTCTTGACGTCTTGATGGGAGAACAGGTTTTCGCCTGTCGCCAGCGCGCCGCCATACGCCTCGGACAGCGCCGCATTGAGCTCCAGATCCAAGGGGTCCCCCGCCTCTTCGAACCACATCAGTCCATAGGGTTCGAGGGCTCGCCCATATTCGAGCGCTGTTTGCAGGTCGAATCGTCCATTGGCGTCGACGGCCAGATTGGACGCTGTACCTGCCACGGTGAGTGCGGCATCAATACGCTTCAGATCGGATGCCAGATCTGCACCGCCGATTTTTATTTTGTAGCGAGTGAAGCCCATTTGTTGATAATGCTTCAGCTCATCGATGAGTTTTGTACTGGCTTCGCCGTCATAGTAGTAGCCGCCTGCCGCGTAGACCGCTACCTGCTCGTCCCGCCCAGGCCTGTCGAAATGACGGGCGATGGTGACGCTGACAGGTTCGTCATGTAGTTTGGCGTTCAGATCCCAGATGGCCATTTCCAGGGCGCTGGCGGCCATGGCCCGATCACCGTGTCCGCCGGGTTTTTCGTTTTTCAAAGCGCAGGCCAGCACTTTTTCAGGGCTGATTCGCGACCCGCATTCAGTCAGCAGAGCATCCGGAGAGACCTGCAGCAACCGAGGGGCCATGCGTTTATTGATGATGTCGCTTTGCGCGTAGCGGCCGATAGAGTTGAACGACAGTCCGACTAGCGGCTTGCCGTTGAGGATCTGGTCTGTGACGACGGCGAGCAAAGAGACAGTATGTTGCGAGAAGTTCACGTACGCGTTGGAAATATTGCTGCGTAGCGCGATGGGAGCTTCGATGATACGCGTGATTTTCAATGCAGACTCCATTGGGAATCAAGAGCGCGGCGGCAGCCGCGCGTGATGTCGGGCCGGTATGGTCGAGCCGGCGTCAGTCAATTTTGGCGTCCGCGTCGTCCACGATTTTTTTGTATTTCTCGACTTCGGAGGTCAGATACGCCGCAAATTCAGGCGCCGTTTTCAGCTTGGCTGGTGTGAGTGCCAAGGCCTGGAATCTGGCTTGAACCTCGGGCGTCTGCAGAATCTGATTGACCGTGGTGTTCAACTGATCCACGATCGGCTGGGGCGTGCCTTTTGGCGCCATCAACCCAAAAAAAGCCAGGGTGCTGACTGTCTGATATCCCTGTTCATTCAAGGTCGGAACGTCAGGCAAAAAGGCGCTACGCTCTGTATCCACGACAGCCAGAGCCCTTAGTTTGTTTGCCTTGATTTGGGGCAGGATGGCGGGCAGCGAGTCCGACGTCACCGGGATCAGGCCGCTGATGACCTGGGTTTGCGCCTCTGCACTGCCCTTGAATGGGATGTGCGTCATCTTGAGGCCAGTCTCCTTGTTGAAGACTTCCATCGTCAGGTGTTGGGTAGAGCCATTGCCTGCAGAGGCGAACGACAGGTCTTCTTTCTTGGCCCGGGCGATCAGGTCTTTGATCGACTTGATGTCCGAGGCTTCATAGGTGGCCAGGATTTGCGGCGTGGCAGCGATGTCGGCCACCGCCTCGAAATCCTGCAGGGGCTGATAGGCCAGCTTGGAATACAGCGACGGCGCAATCGCAAATGGGCCGGTACTGGTCAAGAGCAGGGTGTAGCCGTCCGGGTTGGCGCGGGCGGCATAGCCGGTACCTAACGTTCCCCCGGCGCCTGGGCGGTTCTCGACGATAAAGGGTTGACCCAGTTTCTTGGCCAATTGCTCGCCGATCGTCCTGGCGATGATGTCGCCAGTCTGCCCGCCGGGGAACGGAACGACGATGGTGACGGGCTTGTCCGGGTAGGCCGCCAGGGCAGGACTGGCATGCAGGGCACAGGCGCTCAGCGCGACCGACAGGATTTTCTTGAACACGATGTCTCCTCGATTTAGGATTATTAGTAGGTACTAATTAATAGTACGTACTAATTGTAGGCAAAATTTTTTGGAATGGTCAATGCATGCCGGAAGGCCTCGCCGCCAGGGGGAGGGGCATAGGACTGGATCTGTACAATGGGCTGCCCCTGGATCGGTCCTGTGCGCCGGCCTATGGCCGACCCTGTTGCAACACGCCGCACCTATTCTCAGAACACTATGGAAGTCCGCTACACCGAGCTTGCAAACCTGCTGGTAAAGCAGATTACCGACGGTAAATACGTGGTGGGCGACCGCCTGCCCAGTGAAGTCGAGTTGGGTGAGCAGTTCCAGGTCAGCCGCACGACCGTGCGGTCGGCGTTGAATATTGTCGAAGGGTTGGGCCTGATCTCTCGCAAACGGCGCGCGGGCACGGTGGTGCAATCCACAGAGACCAGCAATAGCTATACCAAATCCCTGCATAGCATCGAGGATCTGGTGAACTACGCCAGCTATACGGAGCGGCATATCCTGGGTATTGCCGACATTGTCGCCGATGAACATCTAGCGGCCGCTTTGGAATGCAAACCGGGTCAGCATTGGCTCAAAGTGCAGATGCTGCGTTCAGAAAAGAACGAGCCCAAGGTGCCGATTTGCTGGACCGATGCGTATCTGGATCCCAAAGAAGGCCACGACATCGTGCACTTGATCCAAGACGGGACAGGTTTGATTTGCAACCTGATCGAAAAGCACTCCGGCCGTGCGGTCCAGGATCTAAAGCAGCAGATCGGAGCGACTTCGATTTCAGAGGAAATGGCGCCGCATTTGCAAGCAGAGGCGCATACTCCAGGATTGGAAATTACGCGCCAGTATCTGGATCAGGCCAAGCAAAAATTCTTGATCACTGTCAGTACATATCCTGCAGATAAATTCAAATTCACGTTCTGGATGCATAGAACGGTGGCAACGGAGTTGTAGATCGATAGAATTGTGTAATACCCACAACGGAGGCGAGGATGCAGCTTTTCAGAAGATGGATGAACGGCAATAACGATAGTCAGGAGGTATCGCCCAGCCGGCGCTACTTTCTCGCTGCAGGGTGCGTTTGTTGCGCAGCCTATGCATTGAAGATCACTCCCGCACAGGCTGAGTCAGCAGAGGTGCAACGCCATCTGGCCGCAGCACGCGCCGCGGCCGGCGACGATCTGAAACAGTATCTGAGGCTCGCGGAAGTCGCACAACCCATCCCTGGAAAGAAGTCTCCCTCGATAGCGGAGCTGATGGCGCTGCCTGCGCCGCCGCCAGGCAAGGCGTTCGACAATCTCTATTTCGTGGGCGGGAAATGGGTCAGTGCCTGGGCCATTCCGACGTCAGAGGGCATTATCCTGATTGACGCCATGAACAACGCTGATGACGCTGAACATGTGATCGATGCAGGCATGCGCAAGCTGGGATTGGATCCCGCGCAAATCAAAATGGTCGTGATCACGCACGGCCACGGCGACCATTATGGCGGCGCGGATTATTTCGCGCAGAAATATCAATCCAAGATTGTTGCCAGCAAGGCCGATTGGGACATGATGGAAACCAAGCTGGAATTCGATATACCCAGCTGGGGCAAGCCTCCAAAACGTGATGTCGCAGTGGACGATGGTGCGAAGCTGACGCTGGGTGACACCACTGTGGATGTGGTGCTGACGCCGGGACATACAATGGGCACGATTTCGTTGGCGTTCGATGTCAAAGACAAGGGCAAGACGCATCGTGCTTTATTGTGGGGCGGGACGTCGTTCAATTTTGGCAAGCAGCCCAACCGCATGGAGCGTTTGCAGGCCTATCTCGATGCGACGGCTCGTGTGCATGAGCTGGCCGGCAAGCAGAACGTCGACGTTTTCATCTCGAACCATGCGGGTTTTGATTTGGCTGACGTCAAGTTGGCACAGATGAAATCGGGTGGTCCGAATCCGTTTGTGATGGGGGTGGATACGACGCAACGCGCATTAACCGTGATGCGCGAGTGCGCGTTGGCAACGCAGGTGGTCTGGACCGCGTAGGATGGGGATGCAACTGATGCACAGCATATCTCTGCGGCTCCGTATTCCCTCCGGGATGGAGCGTCGATGAGCAGCAAGCTTTATCGCGATTTTGATCAGGCTGAACTGGACGTGCAGTACAACGCCCGCAATACGGTGCCGCTGGCGTTGTTCCAGTCTCTCATGCAGCAGTACGCCGATCAGAGCCGGGCGGCGCGAGCGACGTTGTCTTGTACCTTGGACGTCGCGTTCGGAGAGCATCCGGACGAGACCATGGACATATTTCCGCCGGCTGCCGGCTCGATTGTGGGTCCGGCACCGGTCTTTGTGTACATACACGGCGGTTACTGGCGAGCCTTGTCCAAGAACGAGTCCAGCAGCATGGCCCCCGCCTATACGAGAGCAGGGGCGGTCTATGTGGCGCTGAATTATTCATTGGCCCCTGGTGCAAGCTTGGACCGGATCGTGGATCAATGCCGGCGTGCCATGGGCTGGTTGTATCGCAATATCGAAAAATTTGGCGGTGATCCTGAGCGCATCTATATCGGCGGCAGTTCGGCTGGCGGGCATCTGTGCGGGATGATGCTGGCCAGTGGCTGGCAGGCTGACGTGGGTGTGCCAGACAATCTGACTAAAGGCGCACTATTGCTGTCCGGGCTGTACGATCTGACGCCGATTCCACATACGCACATTAATGCGTGGATGCATCTATCTGCTGCCGACGCAGCGCGCAATAGTCCGGCTCGGTATGAGCCTGCATCCGGTTGCCCTATCATTGTTTCCTATGGGGATAACGAGACGGACGAGTTCAAGCGTCAGAGTATGGACTATCTGGCGCAATGGCATGCATTGGGATACCCAGGGGAATACCTGCGTGTCCCTGGCTTGAATCATTTTGATCTTGTGCTCGAATGCGGCATACCTGATAGCCCGTTGGCTAAAGGTATGTTCAGCATGATGGGGCTGACTCGAGGCTGAGTCAGCCCGGTGTTGGCGGGGCGCCTTAACCCCCGCCGATGACCTTGTTGGGGAGCCACGTCACGATTTCTGGGAACAGCATGATCGATATCATGACCAGGACAACGACGGCGAGGAATGGCCAGACAGCTTGAACACCCTGTGCGAATGGGATCTTGGCGATACTGGTGGTGATGAACAGCAAAATGGCAACGGGCGGGGTCAGGCCGCCGATTTGCGTGATCATGACCATGATGATACCCAACTGCAGCGGATCGATATGAAAGGCGCTACCCACGTACACAATCGTGGGAACCATGACGACGACAACTGCCAGGCCATCGAGGATCATCGTCAAGACCAGCATGATGACCACGAGCAGGGCCAGCATCAGCAGCGAGCTGTCGGTCACGCCCTTCAAGGCACCCAGGACCGTGTCGTTGAAGTCCAGGTAGTTCAATAGCCAACCGAGCACGCCCGCCATGCCGAGTACGCCGGCCACCATCGCTGTGGTAACTGCGGCATCCACGACTACGCTGGGCAGATCTTTCCATTGCAGTTGTCGATACCAGACTTTGCTCACGATCAGGCTATACACGCATGCCACTACACCAGCCTCAGTGGCGGTGAATATGCCGCTGAGGATGCCTCCCATGATCACGACGGGGGCCATCAGGGCCGGCCAGACACGCAAGGTTTCCCGGTAAATCTGCTTCAGCGATGAGCGCGGTTGCGTGGCACGCAATGCAGCATTCGAGGGCAAGTACGACAGCGCATAGATCACCGCCATCAGCAGCGCGGCGATCATCAGGCCTGGAATCACGCCTGCCATGAATAGCCCGCCGATAGAGACCCCCGTGATCGAACCATAGACAATCATGGTCATGCTGGGGGGAATAATGGGGCCGATAGTCGCGGCTGCAGCGACGATGGCGGCGGCCAGTCCGGGCTTGTAACCTCGTTCCTTCATGGCGGGGATCGTCACAGAGCCTACCGCTGCCGCCTCTGCTGTGGATGATCCGGAAATGTTGGCCATCGCCGTGCACGACAGGACCGCAGTGTGTCCCAGGCTGCCGCGGATGTGCCCGACCAGCGCTTGCGAGAATTCAATGAGTCCTCCGCTCAGGCCGCCCCGCGTCATGATGGCGCCTGCCAGGATAAAGTAGGGCAGTGCCAGCAGGCTGAACGAATCCAGCATGGCGAAGGCCTTTTGCGGCACCAGGGCCGGTACGAGTCCGGGTATCACCATGGCTCCGGCCAGACTGACCGACGCAATGGAGAGCAGGATGGGGATGCCGAAGAACACCAGCACCAACATGGCCGCAAAGATGATGATCAATGTCATGATGGGCGTCCCTCTGCTTTGATGCGAACCGCCATCTTTGTAAGCACACACAGTACGAGATAGGCGCCGCCAATGACCATTCCCGCGTACACCAGCGACATGCTGATGCCCAGGCCCGGGCTGAGCTGATATTTCGTGACCTGCATCAATCGCCAGGTGTATGCGACCAATGACACGCCCAGCCCGATCCACAATAGATCGATGATCCATTGCATGAAGCGCTGCATGGATACGGGAAATCGCTCAAAGAAGGTATCGACCCGCAGGTGGGCTGCGCGGTTATAGGCGACAGGAATGGCTAAAAAGACCAGCCAGACGAACGCGAATTTCTGGAATTCCTCGCTCCAGCTGAGCGAGATGTTCAGAACAAAGCGGTTAAAGACCTGCAGTGTGCCAACGATGACGATGGCCGTGAATAGCAGGGTGATCAGGGCCTCGACAAACTTGTTGATGTAGCGCATCGGCTTTCCGGAGTGACAAAACGGAATCGGACGGGTGCCTGTGAATACGCGCGGGGTAGCGCACTGGCTACTTCCCGCGCGAACCCTAGCGGACCTTACTGAGCAGCACGAATCTCGGCGAGCAGTTCGGTGCCGCCTATGTCTGCGGCGATCTTGTCTTGCAGCGCAGTGGCTTTTTCACGGAATACCGTGGTGTCCACGGTCGTGATGGTGACACCCTTGCTGCGCAGGAAGTCCAGCGCTTCTTTCTCGCGGATGGGGGCGAGCGACCGGTTGATATCGCTGGCCAGTTTGGCGCCCTCCATCACGACTTTCTTTTGGGCATCGGTCAGCTGATTCCATTCGTTCATGGAGCAGGCAAACACCGCCGGGCCCAGGAAATGGTTGGTGATGGCGATGTTTTTGGCGACTTCGTAGAGCTTGTTGGTGACGACGACCGCCGAGCCGTGTTCGAAACCGTCGAGCACGCCGGTTTGCATGGCGGTGTAGACCTCGCCAAATGACATGGGAGTGGCATTCGCGCCCATGGCATTGATCGTCTCGACATATACCGGGCTCTGGATGGTGCGTATTTTCAGGCCCTTGAGGTCTTCGGGCTTGTTGATGGTCTTGTTCGCGGTGACCACATTGCGAGACCCCCAGTTCGTGGTCCAGGCCAGCACCTTGAATCCGGACTTTTCGAGATCGGCTGCAATTTCGTCGCCGACTTTGCCGTCGAGAGCGCGATTCATGTGATCGTAGTCTTTCCAGAGAAAGGGCAGGTCGATCACGCCTACGCGTTTGGAGAAGTTGTTGAGGATGGCCGTACCTGCGACGGCGCAGGACGCGCCAGCACCGAGTTGCATCGCCTCGAAAACCGCACGCTCATCACCCAGAGCGCTGGTGGGGTAGATGCGGGCGGACAAGGTGTCGGAGTGGTCTGCCAGGTAACTCTTGAACACCCACGCTACCAGATGATGCTCGGACGTGACGTCGCCATGGGCGGAATGGGAAATTTTCCACTCTTTCTTGGCCTGGGCGTGGGCGGTCGGCGCAAGAGCGACGACCATGGTGGAAAGCAGGGCGGCGAACAGCGGTTTTGCTCGGAAACTGAGCGGCGTGGGGCTCATCATGTGCCTCCTCCTGTGGTTGATTCGATTTTGTTAAAAAATTAGGTATATCGATTTAGTAGATCGTTTTACTAATAACATATCATGGCCTGATTTTTATAGACAGTAATCGCGTATTAGGCTTTACCCTTATATCTAAAACTACGTGTTGTACCTCTAATTAAGGCTCTCAATAGAGCTATTCACTATGTGCGTGATATAGTGAAAAAAACGATTTACTATAACGATTTACTTGATCAGCAAAGCGAGGAGCCTGATGGCAACGATTCAGGATGTCGCCCGGTTAGCCAATGTCTCGGTCAGCTCGGTGTCCAATGTGCTCAATGGCCGCGCCGAACGGATGCGGCAGGACACATTTGCCCGTATTGAACAGGCGATCGAAAAGCTGGGATATCGTCCGAATCAAATCGCCCGGCATCTGAAGACCGGGCATATTCCCATTCTGGGTTTGCTCGTTCCGACGACGTCCAATCCGTCGTTCGGTCAATTGGCGGTCGCTATCGAACAAGTGGCGCAGGCCAAGCACAACTACCGCGTGTTGGTGTGCAACACCTATCGCGACAAGCAGCTCGAGTCCAAGATGTTGGACGACCTCATTGGACTGGGGATCCGTGCCGTCATTGTTATTTCTTCACTGAATGACGAGCGGCATATTGAGGCTGCGATCGACAAGGGGCTGGCTGTCGTCAGCTACGACTTGGGAATAGATCCGTCAAAACCGGCCAAGCATGATCACGTATTGCCCGACAATCGCCTGGCAGGCCGGCTAGCCGCGAATCATCTGATCGCGCACGGCCACAAACGCATCGCTTTCGTTAAGCCCAAAGGGGCGACGATCAGCCGCAGAGAGAAAATCGAAGGCTTCCTGGGTGCTGTGGGCGAAGCCGGCCCAGAATATTCTGCCCAGGTTATTGATATCGATGGCGGTTCGAGATTCGGTGACAACGAGCTTGGACAGCTGGGCTTTGAGGCTGCACAGCAAATCGCCGCAATGGCACCGCGGCCGACCGGTATCGTGGCAGTCAATGACATGACCGCGATTGGCGTCATGGCGGGGCTGCGTCATTGCGGCTTGTCCATTCCCGAGGATGTGTCGGTAGTGGGGATGGACAATGTGACGGTCTCGGAATACGTGTGGCCCCCGCTGACCACGGTTGCAACGCCAGTCCAGGAGGTCGCGGAAACCATGGTTGAGCAAGCCATCGCGCGTGTAAATGAGCCCGGGACACCTCCGCGAGAATTCAGTTTTCCTCCGCGTCTGGTCGAGCGCCAATCCGTGTCTGAGCCCGGAAAACCTTTTCAACCCAACATTTCATCCGACTAAATCATGACGCGGATTTTTCTCACGCATAACCGCGCCGCGCTGCGCCATTACTACGGCGATCGTGCCTTTCAATTGCTGACGGCCTTGGGCGATGTGAGGTTTCACGACAGCGATGCCGAGACGACTCGGGACGATGTCATTCGCCAGGCCCGCGATTGCGATATTTTGGTGAGCTTTCGCGTTCCGGCTATTGATGCCGAGTTGATGCAGGCTTTGCCCAATCTGGCCGCAGTGTGCCGGGTCGCCGTGGATATCCGGAATATCGATCTCGAATGCGCGAATCGTCTCGGTATTCTGGTGACTCGTGCCACACCGGGTTTTGGTCCGTCGGTGGCGGAATGGATCATTGGCGTCATGATCAGCATGGCGCGCCATATCGACGCGGCATCGGCAGCGTACCGCGCTGGCCGTGAGCCTGTGCCGTTGATGGGACGAGAGCTGCGTGGTGCGACGCTAGGTATCATCGGCTACGGGACGATCGGCCAGTACTTGGCCAACCTGGCCAGCGGCTTCGGCATGAATGTTCTCGTTAATGATCCATACGCTGTTGTTGAGCCTGACTCGGATGTGCAGCCGCGTTCACTCGAAGACCTGCTGGCGCAGTCGGACTTTGTTGCGTGCTTGGCGCCGGCAACAGCGGAAACGGCCAATCTGATTAATCTATCCCGCTTTCAGCAGATGCAGCGGTCTGCCTACTTTATCAACGCGTCGCGAGCGGAATTGGTCAATGAACAGGACTTGCTGCAGGCTCTGGATGAGGGTCTGATCGCAGGATGTGCCCTGGACGTTGGGTCGTCCAAAGACCAAATGCCTCCCCTGAGGTTAGCCTCGCATCCCAGGGTCCTCGCCACACCTCACGTAGGGGGCCTGACGCCGGAAGCCTCGGAACACCAGGCGATGGATTCGGTACGGCAGGTGCAGGCCCTGATTTTGGGCCAGCTCCCCGAGCCCAGTATCAATGCCGCTCATGCCAGCCGAGCCCGTGACCGTTTTGGCTTGGTACTGCCGCAGACTTGATCACACAGGAGGATGCCATGATCCAGGCGCGCTGGCCGGTTCCCGTCGATGGCTGCGATTGTCATCAGCATATCTATGACTTGGATGCCTATCCATTGCCGCAGCTGTCTCCTGTTTCGCCGCCCAGGGCCAGTTGGGCTGATTATCTGGCTTTACGTGCGAAACTCGGTATCAGTCGCTGCGTGATTGTGCAGCCCATGGGCTACGGGTTTGACAATCGCTGTACGCTCGACGCGCTGAAGGCCGCTGCAGGATCGGCTCGCGCCATTGTTTCCATGCCGCCAGCGGCAACTGACGAGGCGCTGGCAGTGTTGGGGCAGGCCGGCGTGGTGGGCGTGCGGTTCCAGATGGTGCCCAATAGCGGCAACATCATGACATGGGACGATTTGTCGCCGATCGCACAACGTATTGCCCCATTGGGATGGAATATCAATCTGCAGTTGGACGGCCGCACGCTGCCTGATTACGAGGCGTTGATCGCCAGGCAGCCTTGCCGCATCGTGATTGATCATGTCGGAAAATTCCTGGAACCCGTGACTCCTCAGGACCCTGCCTTTGCCGCATTGAGACGGCTGTTGGACACCGGCAATGTCTGGGTCAAACTCTCGGCTATGTACGAAACATCGCGTACGGGCGCACCGGAATATCGTGACGTGGGTTTGTTGGCAGAAACGTTGGCCCACCATTATCCAGAGCGTTGTCTATGGGCCAGCAACTGGCCCCATCCCGGCCAGCTGCAACGTCCCGATGACCGGTCTCTGCTGGCCTTGCTGGATAGCTGGTGCCCGTCGCAAGCCGTGAGAGATCAGATTCTCGTACATAATCCGGCTAATCTATACAGGTTTTGATAGTCGGCAGACGGGCGTTATGGGTGTTTCCCAGTTATTGGACCAATTCGAAGGGCGCTGGCAACTCAGTCGCCGCATCGAGCAAGAGCACGCGACGATGCGAGGCAGCGCGACGTTTTCCCGGGCGGAGAATGACGTCCTGCTCTATCACGAAGAGGGCTTGTTGACCCTGCATAACGGTCAAACTGTCCGGTGCACGCGCCGCTACAAGTTTCTCGCGCAGGGCGAGTCTCTGGTGATACGGTTCAATGATGGGCCGGACGATGGAAAGACCTTTGTCGAACTGGCTTTCAGTGGCGGTGCAACTGGGATATTGACTGCCGCGGACAAGCATTATTGCGGCAAAGATATCTATTCGGTGGTGTATCGATTGAATCTGCCGGATTCGTACGAGACGGATGTGCGTGTCTCTGGGCCGAATAAGGATTATCGGGCAGTGACCCGATATACCAGGGGCTGAACGAGACATAGGCCTACCGCTTTACCTGACACCAGATCAACATGGTTTAATGGCTCTACGTCGCCGCTTATCTCGTAAGAAACGACGCGTCTAGCGATAAAACTCGATGGAGATCATGCATGAATGGTGCTGAAAGTCTGGTCAGGACGTTGTTGGCTTCCGGTATAGACACTTGTTTCGCCAATCCCGGGACGAGTGAGATGCACTTTGTCGCGGCCCTGGACCAGGTTCCAGGCATGAAATGCGTGCTGGGTCTGCAGGAAAACGTCGTGACAGGGATGGCGGACGGCTATTTCCGCATCGCTCGCAAGCCAGCATGCACGCTGTTGCATTGCGGCCCTGGCCTGGCCAATGGTATGGGCAATCTGCATAACGCACGCCGTGCTCGTAGCGGCATCGTGAATATTGTCGGCGACCAGGCGACCTTTCATCGCCCCTTTGATGCGCCGCTGACGGCTGACACGGCCGGCATGGCGCAAACTGTGTCTCAATGGGTTCGCACGAGCGTGCAAAGCGAGCATCTCGGTCGCGATGCGGCAGAGGCGATTGCAGCGGCTCAAGTGTTCCCGGGGCAGATCGCCACATTGATTCTTCCGGCGGACGTGTCGTGGAATGCCGGTGGTGCGGTCGGCGCTCCGTTAAGCGTGCCTGCCACACCCGAGGTGGACGGCAATGCTGTTGAGAATGCTGCACGAACACTGCGTTCGTACGGCCCAGAGACGCTGATCCTGGTAGGAGGGCCTGCTGTATTGAGCGAGGCCCAGAGCCTGCTCTGGCGCGTGGCACAGGCTACGGGGGCGACGTTGATGGCAGACTTTGTCACTGCACACGTGGCGCGAGGCCGAGGGCGTTTACCGCTTGAGCGTACTCCTTATGTCATGGAGGCGGCTATGAAGGCGCTCGAGCGATTCAAGCACATTATTCTGGTGAACGCCAAGGCGCCGGTCGGCTTTTTTGGTTACCCTGGAATGCCGTCGACGCAGTACTCGCCTGATGCACACATTCAAGTGTTGACGCGGCCGGACCAGGATCCTGTGAGGGCCCTGCAGTCGTTGGTGTCTGTACTGAATGCGCCCGAGGTCGAAATCCCCGATCCAGGTCCGCGTCCAGAGGCGGCGACGGGATTGCCCACGCCCGAAGGCCTGGCACAGACGGTGGCGGCATTGATGCCTGATAACTCCATTGTGTCGGACGAAAGTGTTTCTTTCGGACGTGGGTTTTATAAATTTTCTCACGCAGCGCCTGCAAACGATTGGCTGCATCTGGCGGGCGGCGCCATTGGCGATGGCTTGCCGGTCGCGACCGGAGCGGCGATTGGCGCACAGAAACAGCGGCGCGTCATCAGTTTGCAGGCAGACGGCTCGGCGATGTATTCCCTGCAGTCGCTGTGGACACAGGCGCGCGAACAACTGCCGTGCACCACGATCATTTTGAACAACAGCAAATACAACATCCTGATCGGCGAATACAAGAACGTGGGAGCGACGCCCGGTGAGACAGCAATGAGCATGCTGGATCTGGGTAATCCCTCGCTGAATTGGGTTGGCCTCGCGAATGCGATGGGGGTCGAGGCAGCGCGGGCGAACACGCTGGAACAGTGTGGCGATCTGATGAAGAGCAGCTTCGGCAAGCAAACTCCTTTTCTGATTGAACTAATGGTGTAGCGGTCAATAGCCCGGTTCGAGGCCCGGGCATTTCCAATAGGCCTCAGATGGAGACGAGAAGCGATGAAACGACGTCAGCTGTATAAAGCCCTGGGCGCGATGGTCATTGGCAGTATGGTCTTTGCCGCACACGCGGATACGTATCCATCGAGGCCGATTACGTTGATTGTTCCTTATCCAGCCGGTGGCACGACTGATTTGGCGGCACGTACGATAGGCCAGGCCATGGGGCCTTTTCTAAAGCAATCCATTGTCATTGACAATCGCCCTGGCGCGACGGGAAACATCGGGATGGGAATGCTCAAACGTGCGGAGCCGGATGGCTACACCATCGCCATGGGGACCGTGAGTACGCAATCCATCAATCAGTTTTTGTTCAACGACATGCCCTATGATCCGGGCAAGGACTTTGTTCCTCTGGCGATGGTGTTCACGACACCGAATGTCATCGCGGTACGTAAAGACTCAAATTTGAAGACGTTGCAGGATATGGTTGCCCAGGCCAAGCAAAGCAAGGACAAGCCCGTTTCGTATGCATCGCCAGGGGTCGGGTCGTCGGTGCATTTGACCGGGGCCTATCTTGAACAAGCCGCGGGTATTGACATGCTGCATGTGCCCTTTAAAGGCGTGTCGGGGTCGATGCCGGCCCTGATCGGCGGGCAGGTCGACGTGTTGATGGACAACCTGCCTAGCACGATCAGTCAATTGAAAGACGGCTCTCGTATTCGCGCTCTGGCCGTTACCTCGGCAGAGCGCTTGCCGTCTTTGCCTGATGTGCCGACCGTTGCAGAATCTGGCTTCAAGGACTTTGATGTGACAGCGTGGTTTGCGTTGTACGCGCCAGCCGGTACCCCTGATGCTGTCCGGGCAAAGCTGATCGATGCTGCGACGCAGGCACTTGCTACGCCCGCGGTGAAAGCGCAGTTCGAGGCGTTGGGCGCGACGGCGGGTACGGTCAGCGGGGAGCAGCTCGCCGCATTCGAGCAGACAGAGCGCCAACGCTGGAGCCAGCTCATCAAAGAACGCAAGATCACGATCAACTGAAACCCCGTTGCAATGCCGGCGGGCGCCGGCAACGCAGACATCGCGTTGTCATCGTCAAGGGCGGCATTGTTGCGGGCAAGCGCGTAAGATGGCAACCGGTTCTCTTCCAATTGCTGCGTTGCCGTGATGGTCATGGCGGCGCGGCGTGCGTCGCTGATCATGCCTAGAGTATTCTTTCTGCTGCGTCTTGTTGCCATAGTGGCTGTGGCCCACGTCTACGTCGGGTTGCGGCTGATTCCCGATCTGCATCTGACGAGCGGCCAGCAGTGGGCTGCGTGGGGTGTCCTCGTCACGTCTTGCATCCTGATGCCTGTTTCCTTGGTCATTCGGCCGTTTGCGGCGCGTCCCTGGGCCGATTGGGTGGCTGGGATCGGGCTGGTGATGATGGGCCTGTTCTCGTCGACATTCGTGTGCACCCTGCTGCGGGACGCCGTATTGACGATCGTCTTTGTCATGGGAGACCTGACATCCGCAACCTTGCCGCTCACTCAGCTCAAGTTCATCAGCGCCGTGGCTGTCGTGGCCTTGGCGTTGGCCGCCACGCTGGTGGGTGCGTTCAATGCGAGGCGATTGGCGCGTGTGCGGCGAGTCGATGTGCCTATCGCCGGCCTGCCTTCGGCACTACAAGGGTTTGCTATCGCGCAGATCAGCGATATTCATGTCGGCCCCACGATCAAGCACGGTTATGTCGAGCATATTGTGCAGGCCGTCAATGCGCTGCAACCCGATTTGATCGCGGTGACTGGGGACGTCGTCGACGGGCCGGTGGTGCAATTGTCCGCACACACTCAGCCGCTGGGCCAATTGACGGCGCGTCACGGTACGTATCTGGTGACAGGCAATCACGAGTATTACTCGGGCGTGAATGCGTGGGTGGCTGAGTTTCGCCGTTTAGGGCTACACGTGTTGATGAATGAGCATGTGGTATTGCGGCATGCGGATGCGCAGCTCGTTGTTGCTGGTGTGACAGACTATAGCGCCGGCGCTTTCGATCCGGCGCAGGCCAGCGATCCGGTCAAAGCGCTGGCGGGGGCGCCTGCCGGCAGCGTCAGCGTGCTGCTGGCGCATCAGCCGCGCAGTGCGTCGGCGGCTGTGCAGGCGGGTTACGCCTTGCAGTTGTCGGGGCACACGCATGGCGGGCAGTTTTTCCCCTGGAATTTATTCGTGCGTTTTCAGCAGCCTTTCGTTGCCGGTTTGCATCGTGTCGAGGAAATGTGGGTTTATATCAGCCGTGGTACGGGCTATTGGGGGCCGCCCAAGCGGTTGGGGGCGCCCTCCGAGATTACTCTGCTGAGGTTGGTGGCTGCTTGAAGCAGATGATGTCTGGGCAGCCGTGTCATTTTAAGATTCACTTCATCTCCCGGCGTATAGTCGACGAATGCGTATCCTCCTGGCCGAAGACGATATTTCATTGGGCGAATCCATCGAGTCATGGCTGGCTCTCGATGGCTATGTGGTCGACCGTGTCACGCGCGGTGATTTGGCGCAAACCGCCTTGAGCACGCACGATTATCAATGCTTGCTGCTTGACCGTGGTCTGCCGGGCTTGACCGGCGATGCGCTGTTGCGCGCACTGCGGATACGTAGAGAGACCATTCCCGTCATCATGATTACTGCGCGCGATGCCGTGCGAGATCGCATCGAGGGACTGGACCTAGGGGCCGACGATTATCTGGTCAAACCCTTTGATCTGGAGGAGCTATCGGCCAGGATACGCGCGGCGATGCGTCGACACGATGGACGTCCGGATGGGGGACTGTCTCATGGTGCGTTGACGATGGATCTGGCTGCCAAACACGTCACGTTCCAGGGGCGGCCCGTCGAGTTGACCGCTCACGAGTTCGCCATCCTGCATGCGCTGCTGCGCCGTCCAGGCCATGTCGTCTCGCGGGCTCAACTTGAGGAGTCCCTGTATGGCTGGGGCGATGAAGTAGAAAGCAACACCATCGAGGTGCATATCTATAACCTGCGCCGCAAACTCTCGGCCGAGTCGATCAAGACAATCCGGCGCCAGGGTTATCGGTTGGCGGATTGATATGCGTTGGCGCCGTACCCATAAAGGCTCACCGGCCGATTCTCCTCGCGGTTATTCATTGCGCCGGCGGCTGATTTCGACCACACTGGGTTCGAGTATCGCGGTGGGTGTGATCAGTACGGTCATCGTGCTGGCTCTGGCCTGGAAAGAGGTCAGTGATACGTTTGACGATACGCTCGAAGAAGGCGCCCGGCTCGTGTTGGCGTTGGGCGAGGGGATATCAGCAGGAGGATTGCCTGCGCGCAGTCGCGATGACGATGCGCAACCTGCGCTGCGGCTTGATTATCAGATCATTTCGCGTGAGGGTGTCGTGATCCGCCGAGGTGAGGACGCGCCAAAACGTCCTTTTGTAGATCCGGGCAAGCGTGATGATCGTTTTTATGATGTCAAGGCGTCTGGAAAACGTTGGCGTGTTTATATACGCAAGCATGATTCCATGGGGGTTTCCGTTCAGATCGGTCAGGAATGGGAGGATCGTACCGATCTCATCGTCGATATGCTGGAATCATTGGCCTGGCCGTTGATCGGGTTGTGGCTCTTGTTGGGTCTGGTCAATTGGTGGTTGATCCGGCGCCTGGTTGCCCCGTTCGAGCGGATGGCCCGCGAAATGGAGACCAAATCCCCCTCGGATCTGTCAGCCTTGATGTATGACGGCAACGCACGGGAGGTGCGCACGGTGGTCGTTGCCTTGAACCGCCTGTTGTCGCGTCTGGCTCAAGCACTCGAGGGCGAGCGCCGGTTTACCGCCGATGCCGCGCATGAATTGCGTACGCCTTTGGCTGCACTGGCCTCGAGGATTCAGGTGATGCAACGCCGCCTATCTACCGAAGGGGCGCAATCTGTTGCGACAGATCTGCAACGGCTGCGAGACGATGTCGCCCGCAGCACCGCCTTGGTCGAGAACTTGCTGCAGCTCGCACGTCTGGACCCAGAGTCGGCTGACGCTCTGGTCTCGGATACGATCGATACCCGAGCGCTGCTGGACGAGGTGGCCAGAGCCTGTGCACCTCAGGCCGCTGCCAGAAATATCACGATGTCTGTCCACTGCGACGTCGCGACGCTTGCAGGAAATCGCGATGCGTTGTTAACGGCATTGCGCAATCTGGTGCACAACAGTATTAGCTACGGGCGAGTGGGCGGCAAGGTCGAGATCACTGCCGGGCGTGTCGGCGACACGATTACCCTGGCTGTCCGTGATGATGGCGATGGCGTTTCGGATGCTGACCGTCAACGGCTGACGCAACGCTTCTTTCGCGTGCTGGGTAGCGGGGTGCAGGGCAGCGGCTTGGGGTTATCGATTGTGGCCAGAGTGGCAGAGCTGCATCATGCCGATTTGCAATTCGGTCCTGGATTGGACGGCCGCGGATTAGGGGTAGTGTTGGCGTTTCCGCTGAAGTCCCCGCGCTGAGGGGGCAGATCTCCGCGCATTGAGCGCTGGCGAATGGGCCTTGACGTGTTGAGTGATGCGGCTCAGATTCGCTTAATCTTCGTTGTATCTAATAGTGCTGTGTTCAACAATGATCGCGCAATGCGCACTAGGAGCCATGCTATGACCCATTCTTTTCGTCTTATGACTCTGCCCCGTACTTTGCTGGCCAGCGCCGCTCTCGCCGGGGCGTTGGCGGCTGGTGGTGCTTCCGCTCAGGGCTACACCGGACCGAGCTCCGTGCCCGCTGACGCACAACGGGGCTATGCGGGGCCGTCTTCGGTTGCCGTGACGTCGGTCAAGACCCTGATCGAGACCGGGCGAGATGACCAAAAGGCCATATTGCGCGGCCGCATTGTGTCGCACGATGGCGGGGATCACTACACCTTCGACGACGGCACCGGGCGTATTCGCGTCGATATCGACGATCACGATTTTCCGGCTGGCGTGAAGATCGACGATAAAACGACGGTCGAACTCCATGGGGAACTCGATCTTGATCGCAAGGGGATTGAGTTCGATGTGGACGTGATTCGAGTGGTGCAATAGCAGATATCTGCACTGCCAAAAGCACACCGCCCGCCGATCAGCAATGATCGGCGGGCGGTGTTTTTCAGGCGTTAGCGATGGATGTTAGACGCCGACCACAGAGACCGCCTTGGTTACCAGATAGGCTTCGAGAGCCTCGGGGCCGCCTTCGGAACCATAGCCGGAGTCCTTGACGCCGCCAAAGGGCAGCTCGGCCGATGGCGAAGCGGCTTGGTTGATCCAGACCATGCCGACTTCGAGGCGGCGCGACAACTCGGTGACCGACTTGAACGAGCGCGTGTAGGCGTAAGCGGCCAGGCCATAGGGCAGGCGGTTGGCTTCGCGGATGGCTTCGTCCAGGGTCTCAAAGCTGCGGATCGCGGCGATGGGGCCGAACGGTTCTTCGTTAAAGACGTCGGCATCCAGCGGTACGTCGGCCAAAATCGTCGGGGCGAAGAAGTTGCCGGCAGTACCGACGCGCTCGCCGCCTGTGGCGACGCGTGCGCCTTTTTCGCGGGCATTGCTGACAATCTTGTCCATGGCAGCCAGGCGGCGATCATTGGCCAGGGGGCCCAGGGTCGTGCCTTCGGTCAAGCCATCACCCAATTTGAGCTTTTCGGCGTGGGCAATGAAAGCCTTTTCAAAGTCGGCCTTGACGGCGGAGTGCACCAGGAAGCGGGTCGGCGAGATGCAGACCTGGCCGGCGTTGCGGAACTTGGCGCCGCCAGAGGCCTTGACTGCCAACTCGACGTCGGCGTCTTCGGCCACGATCACCGGGGCGTGGCCGCCCAATTCCATGGTGACGCGCTTCATGTGCTGGCCCGCCAGCGCGGCCAATTGCTTGCCGACCGGGGTGGAGCCGGTGAAGGTCACTTTACGGATGATCGGGTGCGGAATCAGGTAGCTGGAAATCTCGGCCGGCGAGCCGAATACCAGGCCGATTACGCCCTTGGGGATGCCGGCGTCGACGAAGCAGTTCAACAGCGCGGCCGGCGAGGCAGGTGTTTCCTCGGGAGCTTTGACCAGGAACGAGCAACCCGATGCCAGCGCAGCGCCCAGCTTGCGTACGATCTGGTTGACCGGGAAGTTCCACGGCGTGAATGCAGCGACCGGGCCTACGGGCTCCTTGAGCACCATCTGCTGGGCAGCGGTATTACGGGCCGGGATGATACGGCCATAGACGCGCAAGGCCTCGTTGGCGAACCAATCGATGATTTCCGATCCTGCCAACACCTCGACACGGGCTTCGCCCAGCGGCTTGCCTTGTTCCTGGGTCAGCAGGCGGGCGATGTCGTCGGCACGCTCACGTACCAGCACAGCGGCGCGGCGCATGATGCTGCAGCGCTCATGGGCAGACATGTTGCGCCAGGTCTCGAATCCACGCTGCGTGGCGGCCAGAGCGTCGTCCAAGTCTTCGCGCGACGCGTTGGCGACTTGGCCGATCTTGGCGCCAGTCGCGGGGTTGACCACATCAATGCGCTTATTTCCTTTGGCTTCGCGCCATTCGTTGTCTATCAACAGGAGAGTGTCGGGATAACTGCTCATGAATGCTCCAAAGGGAATGTTGTGATCGACTTGACCGGTATTCGGACCCCGAGAAAGACCATGAGGACTTATCGGGAAATGACTGCCGGAGAAAACGACGGCCGTCTCGCGGCCATGTGAATATACGAGTTAACTACTGCTAGCGTTCTATGTCAAAAACCCAGCCGGAAATTGTATAAGGAGAAAGGCCGGAAAACGGCCGGTTTGCCGATTGTTTGTTCCGTTACAAATCCGTGCGAAATGGCTGACCGCAGATATCGGGCCAGGGCGTACTGCCTGTTGAACGCGTCAAGCCGCCTTGGCCTGCTGTCGCAATTCGCTGATATCGCGTTTGGGCGGTGCCCCGAACAGCCGGCTGTATTCCCTGCTGAACTGAGAAGGGCTTTCGTAGCCGACTTTGAATGCCGCACTGGCTGCGTCCAGGTGCTCGTTCAGCATCAGGCGTTTCGCCTCGTTTAATCGAAGCCATTTTTGGTATTGCAAAGGGCTCATCGAGGTGAGTTGACGGAAGTGATGGTGAAACGTTGCGCTGCTCATTTGCGCACGCGCGGCCAGTTCGTCCACGCGCAGTAATTGCGCATAGTTATGTTTCAGCCATTCGATCGCCTTGGCGATCCGGTGGCCCTGGCTGTCTACAGAGGCGATCTGACGCAGCCTGGCCGTCTGGTCGCTTTTCAACAGTCGGTAGTGAATTTCTCGTTGTATCAACGGCGCGAGGACCGGGATGGAATCAGGCTCGTCCAGCAATTTCACCAGGCGGCAGAAGGCGTCCAGGATCTTGGGAGTGACGTCGCCGATGCCTGCGCCGGCGCCGACCGCGCGATCTCGCGAGGGTGGCAGGTTGCCTTGAGCGATCAGCTCGGCCAGGATGCGCAGGTCGAGTTTCATTGCCAGGCCAACACAAGGGGTGGCGGGGCTGGCGGCCAATACCTCTGATGTCGCTGGCAGATCCAATGAGGTAATCAGAATACGCGAGCAATCATAGGGATAGGCCTTTCCGCCGATCCACATCTGCTTTGCACCCTGTGTCACCAAAACGATGCTGGGTTCGACCACGCAGACGCACGGGGGAGCGGGATTGTCGCGTCGAAAGAGGCCAAGATTGTCAATGGCGGTTTTGTGGTCGCCCTCGTGAGAGGCGCGCGCGCAGATCATATGCGTCATGGCTTGTTGCGGTGACACTGGCTGCGCTAAGGTGCGAGATGTGGATGCCATATCGGTTGGGATTCTCCTGCAGCAACTTTACCGCGTACGGCATACATCTTGCCACGTGTAATGCTCGCTTCTCGGAGAATCAGGCAAGAAATCCAGCGAAATGCGCTATCGATCCGCTGGTGATACCTGGAAAATGCTCATCTAACCCGATGCATAAAGGAATCAACATGCTCGTTCACGCCTATGGTGCCCACGCGGCCGACAAACCTCTCGAATTTCTGCAGATCACCCGCCGGACACCGGGGACACACGATGTGCAGATTGATATTGCTTTCTGCGGCGTCTGCCATTCCGATCTGCACCAGGTGCGCGCGGAATGGGAAGGCACGCAGTTTCCTTGTGTGCCGGGTCACGAAATCGTAGGACGTGTGTCGGCGGTCGGTGCACATGTATCGGATTTCAAGATCGGCGATCTGGTCGGTGTCGGCTGTATCGTGGACAGCTGCAAGCACTGCGCCGATTGCGAAGCGGGTTTTGAGAACTATTGCGACGGCATGGTTGGCACCTATAACGCGCCGACCAAGGACGAGCCCGGCTGGACGTTGGGCGGGTATTCGCAAAAAATTGTGGTGCATGAGCGATTCGCCTTGCGCATCCGGCATGCCGAGGATCAGTTGGCGGCGGTGGCGCCCTTGCTGTGCGCCGGTATTACGACGTATTCCCCGCTGCGTCATTGGGAAGCAGGTCCAGGCAAGAAAGTCGGCGTCGTCGGGATTGGCGGGCTCGGGCATATGGGTATCAAACTAGCCCATGCTATGGGCGCGCATGTGGTGGCGTTCACGACGTCGGACTCCAAACGCGAAGCCGCAAAAGCGTTGGGGGCTGACGAGGTTGTCGTATCCCGCAATCCCGGAGAAATGGCCGCCCATGCCCAGAGCTTTGACTTCATCTTGAATACGGTGGCCGCTCCACACGATCTGGATGCATTCCTGGCGCTGCTAAAGCGTGATGGCACGATGACGCTGGTAGGCGCGCCCGCTACGCCGCATCCGTCGCCCAATGTATTCAACCTGATTACGAAGCGCCGCTCGATTGCCGGCTCGATGATCGGTGGCATTCCCGAAACGCAAGAGATGCTGGACTTCTGCGCCGAGCATGGAATTGTGGCGGATATCGAGTTGATTCGTGCCGACGAAATCAACGAAGCCTATGAGCGCATGCTCAAGGGCGATGTGAAGTATCGCTTTGTGATTGATACGGCGACGTTGGCGGCTTAAGTCGCGTTACTGATCCGGCATTACCTATTCGATATGACCGCGGCTGCCGGTGGCTACCGGCAGCCGGGCCTGCGTCATCGTCGGTGTACTTTCCTCCAAATACAGGGTTGGAGAAGCATGCAGCTTCAAATCAATGGCAAGACCCATGATGTCAATACTGACGCCGATACACCGTTGCTATGGGTGATTCGCGATGAACTCGGGTTGACGGGCACAAAGTATGGCTGTGGGCTCGCTCAGTGTGGCGCCTGTTCCGTCTTGGTGGACGGCGTTGCGATGCGTTCCTGTGTGACACCTGTCGAGGGCGTGGCAGACAGACAGATCACGACGATCGAGGCTATCGAAGACGACGAGATTGGTAAACGCGTGGTCGCAGCCTGGGTAAAGCATCAGGTGCCGCAATGCGGCTACTGCCAATCCGGTCAGGTGATGGCGGTCACGGCGCTGTTGAAGCAGACGGCCAACCCCACGGACGAGCAAATTGCGGCGGCGATGGTCAATCTTTGCCGTTGTGGCACGTACAACGCCATTAATGAGGCGGTGCATGATCTGGCGGGTAACCCGATGGCGCCAAGCGCGGCCGTGGTTGTCAAAGGGAGTGCATCATGACGATCGTGGCGGAGAAAAACTTCAATGGCGATGCGTTTCCTACACGGGAACCCACGAACATTTCTCGCCGTCGTTTTTTGCTGGCTTCGGCCGGCGCTACGGCGGGGGCACTCGTCATCGGGTTCGGCCTGCCAGTGCGTCCGGCTCGCGCCCAAGGTGCGCCTGCGGCTGTGCCGGGTACACAGGTGCCTGCGTTTCTGGAGATCCGGCCGGATAGCACGGTTCGTCTGCTGAGCCCGTTCATAGAAGGGGGGCAGGGAACGTTCACGGCGATGGCTCAGATTGTCGGCGAGGAACTCGATGCCGATCCCGCAGGCTTCCTGGTTGACAGCGCGCCGCCGGGGAAAGAATTTGTGGTGATGGCCAACGGCATGCGGATTACGGGCGGCAGCATGTCCGTCCGTTTCGGCTATCCCGCGATGCGTCGTCTAGGCGCGTTGGCGCGTGCGATGTTGCTGCAGGCGGGCGCGCAACGATTCGGGGTGCCGGTTGCTGATTTGACGACGGAGCCGGGGCGCGTCGTCCACCGCGCATCGGGCCGGTCATTGAGCTATGGGGAGCTCGCGGCGCAGGCTTTGGATCTGCCTGTCCCTGATCCCGATAGTGTGAAGCTGAAGGATCCCAGCCAGTTTCGCTGGATTGGCCAGCCCGTTCCTCGTGTGGACGCCTTCGATAAGTCGACAGGCAAGGTGATCTACGCTATTGATGTCCGTGTGGACGGCATGTTGCACGCAGCCGTGCAGCATGCCCCGCGGTTGGGGATGACCATCGGCGCCGTTCGCAACGAGGATCAGGTCAAGGCCATGAAAGGTGTGCATTCGGTGCATCATCTGCCCGGTGCCGTCGCTGTCGTGGCTGAGCGCTGGTGGCATGCCAAGCGTGCCGCCGAAGCGCTGCAGGTCGATTGGCTGGAGCCGGCGGCGGATTCGCCGTTGCGTATCATGCCGGCCGATTTTTCGACCGAGGCTTTTCGCGAGCGGCTGGCTAACGAGCCCGGGCAGGGCGACGAGGCCGAAAAGGAAGGTGATGCCGAGGCTGCGCTCAAGAGCGCACATACCGTTGTGAATGCGACCTATGCCAGTCAATATGTGAATCACGCACAGCTGGAGCCGCCGTCCGCGTTGGCTCGCTTTAACGACGATGGGTCGTTGGAGGTGTGGCTGCCGAATCAGGCACCGGACATGTTCCGCGCCGATATTGCCAAACGCGCCGGATTGGATCCCGAGAAAGTGGTTCTTCATTCGCCGATGCTGGGCGGGTTTTTTGGACGTCACTTCTTGTATGACTCGGCGAATCCCTATCCTCAGGCCATTCAATTGGCCAAGGCGACCGGACGGCCGATCAAATTGATCTGGAGCCGGGAAGAGGAATTCCTGCGCGATGTCTTGCGGCCTATGGCCGTGGCTCGCTTCCGCGGTGGGCTTGATGAAAGCGGCGTACCCGTTGCGCTCGACGTGGTGTCCGCGACCGAAGGCCCGACTGAGGGGATCAGTAATAAGCAGGGCGACAAAATCGATCCGACTGCTATCGAGGGATTGGCAGGGAAGGCCTATGCCATCCCCCACAGGAGGATTGCCCAGCTCTATGTGAAGACGCCCGCGATGCTCGGCTATTGGCGCTCGGTCGGCAACTCGATGAATGACTTTCTCTACGAGTCGTTCTTGGATGAGCTGGCTGACAAGGGTGGTCAGGATCCCTACGAATTGCGCATGCGGTTATTGAAAGGGAATGAGCGGCTCAGCAATCTCTTGCGTGCAGTAGGCGAGATGTCGGGTGGGTGGAAGCGAGGCCCATTTACTGCGGAGGACGGCACGCGCCGCGCGCGCGGCGTGGCGATGGCGTCGCCATTTGGATCTCATGCTGCTGTGATTGCCGAGGTGTCGATCGAGCGCGGCCAGGTCAAGGTGCACGATATCTGGGAGGCCATTGACCCAGGCAGTATCGTCAATCCCGCGATTGTGAAAGCACAGGTCCAGGGCGCAGTTGCGCTGGGGCTTTCTCAGGTTTTACTTGAGGAAACCGTTTACGAGAACGGCATCCCCGCGGCTCGCAACTATGACCTATATCCCATCCTGCCACCTGATCGTATGGCGCGTGTTCACGTGCGCGTGATCGAGAGCGGGGCGACGATGGGAGGGATAGGCGAGCCGCCGTTGCCGGCTGTGCCGCCTGCCGTCGCGAATGCTGTGTCTCACCTCACGGGCCAGCGCATTCGTACCATGCCGCTGTCGCGCTATCGCTTTGACGTGTAGCACCCGCCGTATCCTCGACATTGCGAAACCTATATGACAAGCAGTCTAAAGAAACGTGTCGCCATCTCGCTGTCGGCATGCCTGATCGCAGCAGCGGGTGTGCTTTGGTTCGTAACCCGCACACCCTCATCACCTTTTGACGGTGCGGCAAACCCATCGTCTGACTCCGCGCGATTGATTCAACATGGGGAGTACGTGGCGCGGCTCAGCGATTGTGTGGCATGTCACAGTACGCCCAGCAGCAAGCCATTTGCAGGGGGGCTGGAAATGGCCACCCCGATGGGCTCTATTTTTGCGACGAACATTACGCCCGACAAGGAAACCGGCATAGGCTCCTATAGTCTGGCGGATTTCGACAGGGCGTTGCGGCATGGTGTCGCGCCGGACGGCCGCCGGTTGTATCCGGCGATGCCTTACCCTTCCTATGCCAAGCTCAGTGACGACGATGTGCAGGCACTGTATGCCTATTTCATGCACGGAGTGCATCCCGTTGAACAAGAAAACAAACCCAGCGATATTCCTTGGCCCTTGAACATGCGTTGGCCTCTGGCGCTATGGAATGGGTTCTTCACGGAGTCAGGCGCCTATCAGGCAAAAGATTCCGAGGGCATGCTGTGGAATCGTGGCGCCTATATCGTGCAAGGCGCGGGCCATTGCGGCAGCTGCCATACGGCACGGGGATTCGCGATGAACGAAAAAGCGCTCGACGAGGGCAGCCCACATTATCTGGCCGGCGCGTTGCTGGATGGCTGGTACGCGCCTAGCTTGCGGTCGGATCCGAATACGGGAATTGGCCGCTGGACCGAGGATGACATCGTCCAGTTTCTGAAGACTGGACGCAATCAGCATGCGGTCGTGTTCGGTTCGATGGCCGAAGCCTTTAATAATTCGACGCAGTTCATGACAGATGACGACCTGAAAGCGGTGGCGCACTATCTGAAGTCGTTGCCTGGCGATCCTGAGCGTGACGGCGAACCGTGGCGGTACGATGCCGGCAGCAATGCGGCATTGGCGCTCGATCAGCGGCTGAAAGTGCCAGGCGCACAGACTTTCATGGCTAAGTGCAGCTCCTGCCATGGTGTGGACGGCCGCGGCCAGGGACAGTGGATACCTCCGTTGGCTGGGTCGTCGTCGTCCATGGCAAAAGAGAACGCGTCCTCGATCAATGTGACGTTGAACGGGTCGGCACGAGTCGTGGCAAACGGCGTGCCGGACGCTTATCGCATGCCGCCGTTCCGTGGGCAACTCTCCGATCAGGAGATCGCAGACGTCTTGAGTTTTATCCGTACGTCCTGGGGCAACCGTGGTGGTGCGGTGAAGCCCGAGGAAGTGAAACACCTGCGTGATCGCACGGACCCCGCGAGCAGCAACGTCATCGTTTTGCAGATGCGCTGATCAGAGAGCGAATGGCGTAACGCTAGCCTCGGCCCGATAGGTGTGACTTCAACGCCTCTCGAGCCCGTTGGCTGCTGATGGCGTCTACGCGATCAGCCAACACCTGGACCAACTGCTGCAATTGATCCGCTGTCAGACCCACGTTCGTGCTGATGCGGATGTGAGCCTGCAGTTGCGGTTCGACGCCGGACATGGCCGAGAGCATTGCGACCGTGGCCAGTTCGCGGTCTCTCCAATCCAAGTTGTCGCGTTCGAAGATGTCGCCAAATAAATGCGTCTTGAGGTATTCATCGACGGCGGGGGCGAAATCAAATAGTGCGCCTTTGACCGGTGCGCCCGACAATTTGGTTTGATTGGCGGTGCCAGCCTCCAGCAAGGCCTTGCCCGTTGGAATTGCTTGGCTGGGCTCCTGGCCTACCTCGTCCGTCAGGCCGCGTTGCTTGCGCGCTTGCAGCACTTTCATCAGCTCGCTCAGTGCATTGAGGCTGCGCGGAAAGCCGGCGTAGGCATAGAGCTGAGAGAGGATTTCCTTGTTGTCGTTGACAGTCAGGCCGGCATCCAGTCCCTGGTTTAACGCGTCGTTCAGTTTAGACAGGTCACCGGCGGCGGCGAATGCCGCTATGGGGACGATCGCCTGCTGACGAGCAGTCAGCGTTTGGGAAACACCAGATTCGTGAGTGGTACGAGTCATTGGCTTGGCCTGAGTCGTCGTGGTTACGATCTCGCTTGCAGCTGCGCTTTGAAGGGCCATCGCTAATACGCTGGCTACGACGGCGGCGCTGCGTGGTTTAGCGGGCGTTGTATTGTTCATCAGTGACTTTCTCCATCCAGTCTACGTTTTTGCCGTCTACGGTGCCGGTCACGGCCAAGTGGGTCATGGCGGTGTTGGGGGCGGCGCCATGCCAGTGTTTGACGCCTGGGGGACACCAGATCACGTCGCCAGGGCGAATGATTTGAACCGGCTTGCCCCATTCCTGGGTGAGTCCCACGCCGGATACCACGACGAGCTGTTGTCCAGCAGGATGGGTATGCCATGCCGATCGGGAGCCGGGCTCAAAAGTGACGAGCCCGCCTGAGGCGTTGAGGGTCTCGCGAGCGGGCCAGACTGGGTCAATGCGTGCCGGTCCCGTAAAGAAGGTTTCCGGCCCCGCAACAGACGCTTGATCGCCGGTACGCGTGATCTGCTGGGCGTTGCCGGGGGAGGCGGCCTCGGCAGCGCCGATCATCGCGGTTTGCAGATGGAAGGCGCAGCAGGCGAATTTTAGAAATGAGGATGCCATGATGTGTTCCTGTAGGCTGGCGGTCACTGGTGAGCGGCAAGATCTGAATAGCCCGTCCGCCGGCCAGGGCCGTTGCGAGAATTTGCCGTGCGCATTGTGCGGCGCAGCGGCCTGCAGGTAACTTTATGGGCTGACTCATTAGATGAGAAGACGGTAATATCGGCATGCTCTAGTGCAAAAAATTCACCAATGGCAAAAGAGAACCTCAATGACCTGCGGGCATTTTTGGTCGTGGCCCGCGAGCGCAGCTTTACGCGCGCAGCCGCGCAGCTCGGCCTGTCCAGGTCGGCGCTGAGCCACGCCATGTCTGCGCTGGAGGCGAGGCTGGGTGTCCGATTGTTGACGCGCACAACGCGCAGCGTATCGACGACCGAGGCAGGGGCTCGTCTATTGAGTACGATCGGTCCACGGCTGTCGGAAATCGACCAGGAGCTCGAGTCGCTGAGCGCCATGCGTGAAAAGCCGGCTGGCACCGTGCGTATTACCGCGCATGACCATGCGATCGTGACGGTGTTGTGGCCGCGTTTGCTGCCCCTGCTGCAGCAGTATCCCGACGTCAATATCGAGTTCAGCGTGGACTATGCTCTCACCGATATTGCGGCCGGCCGCTTTGATGCGGGCGTGCGCTCGGGTGACCGGGTCGACAAAGACATGATCGCCGTATGCATTGCGCCAGCGCTGCGCATGGCTATCGCGGCGTCGCCTGCCTATCTGGCCGGCAGGTCATTGCCTGCCGTTCCCGATGATCTGACCCGGCATCGATGCATCAACTTGCGTCTGCCTACTCATGGGGGTCTATATGCGTGGGATCTCGAAAAGGACGGCCGCGCAGTCAATGTGCGGGTGAACGGCCAGACCGTGTTCAACAACACGTTTTTGATGCTGCGCGCCGCGTTGGACGGCATGGGGTTGACCTATGTGCCCTACGATCTGGTGCAGCCCCATATCGAGCAGGGCCGCCTCGTACCGGTACTGCAGGACTGGTGGCCGTCGTTTCCCGGATATCACATCTACTATGCCAATCGGCGCCAGATTTCACCAGCATTGTCGCTGGTGATTGAGGCATTGCGTTATCGGCCGGAGTGAATGTGATGGTGATCGCGCGTATGGGTTCGTTGGGGTTTTACCGCGTTCCTCAACCAGCCGGTTGTTCCACTTTTTCTAGTGTTTCGACCATCTCGTGGTCCAGCGCGCCCTGAACCAGATCTTCAGTGACGCGCAATTCCACACCGACCGGTGACATCTGCGCTGCCGCAGTAAACGGCGCGATAGGTGCCGGCGCAGGGCGCGTTTTACGGCGCATGACGAAATAGGCGGTCAGCCCGATATTGAGCACCAGGAATGCCCAAAATAGACCGGGTGCGCCCATTTTTGTCATGACGGGCGAGATCAGCAGGGGGCTGATGGCGGACCCGAGCGAGTTGATCAGCAACAGGCCCTGGATCATGCGCACTAAGGCATCCGCCGGCGCCCGGTCAGCCGCATGGCTCACCGCTACTGGATAAATGGCGAATACACCACCACCCAGCAAGAACAACAGAATCATCAATAGCGATGATGAGTTGGGCAGCAACAGGATCGCCAGAGACAGTATGGCGCAAGCAGCGCTCAGCACGATAAGCGTGACCTGGCGGTCCTTGAGGTCAGACCAGCGGCCTACCGGGTATTGCAGCAGCATCGCGCCCAGAATGACGATACTCATCATCTTGCCGATTTCGTCGACATTGAGGTCGATGCGCTGCAGATAGAGCGGCAGCAGCGTGTAAATCGCTGCGATGGCGACGCCCGAGCCAAAGCAGCCCATGACGCCGGTGGGTGTCATGCGCAGCAGTTGCCTGGGAGATAGCGGTTCGACACGTTCGACCAGGGGGGATACGCGAGGAATCATCACCATGGGCAGCACCGAGAGCGAGGCCAGCATGCCTGCCACCATATAGGGAGCCATGGCTCCCCATTGTGTGATGGTGCCGAGCTCCAGTTGTCCCAACATCCCGGACCCGTATAGGGCGATCATGTATATCGCCAGCAGCCGGCCGCGTATTTTCGGGTCGCTGGCCAGCAGCAGCCAGCTTTCGACCACGAGATAGACGCCGACGCTGGCCCAGCCGTTGATCAATCGCAGGATGAACCACGCGGTGTGGTTGAAGATCAGGCCTTGTAACAGGACCGTCACGGCAATCAGCGATACGAAGCCGCTGTAGGCCCGGATGTGGCCGATGCGCACGATCAGGCGGTCGTGAAAAATCGCCCCGATCGTGAGGCCCACAAAGTAGGAGGAGGAAATGATCCCGATGACAGTGGCTGAAGCACCGGCGGCGTCCAGCTGTAACGTGGTCAATGAGGAAATAAACGCGTTGCCGATACAGACAACAAACAAACCCAAAATGGGAGCCAGCACCAGGGCCAGCAACTGCCGCGACATGATGTCCTCGTAAGAAGCGACTGAGTAAAACACCTCACCCTGTTGGGGAAGACTGGGCGTAGTGGGGGAAACAAGGGAGGTGTGCTTCGCGAGGGGTCCTGACGCCAGGTGATCGGCCCGGCGTGCGTAGTCTGCTGGCTCACACGGCCTGTCAAAACGACGGGGATTGTACTGCGGCGGTGAAACGGTTGAGGCAGGCATACTGCGGGATGATGGGTCATTACAACGCTCCGGGTATTCGCCTCGCATTACACGGAGCTCAGTACGGGGGCTTGCCTCATCTGGCACATGTTCAATATACTCCCCACTAGTATATTTTTATGGCCATTTTTCGCCATGCCGCATTCCCCTGACGAAAAAAAGCGCGTGCTCGCACGCGTGCGCCGTGTCCGTGGACAGTGCGATGCCCTGGAGCGAGCCCTCGAGGCAGGGGCGGATTGCGGCCCCGTGCTGCAGCAGATCGCCGCGATTCGCGGGGCGATCAACGGACTCATGTCAGAAGTCCTGGAGTCGCATATTCGCGAGGGCTTTAGCCAGCCGTCCGAATCCGAGGCCCAATACGACCAACGCGTACAAGAGCTCTTGACTCTGGTCCGCACTTACCTGAAATAATCAATGCGTCAGCCAGACTGACGCAGTTTGCCTTTTCTCTTTACGGAGCTACCCATGAAATCACGTGCCGCCGTCGCTTTTGCCGCAGGCCAACCCCTGCAGATCGTCGAGCTCGATGTCGAACCTCCCCGTAAAGGAGAAGTGCTCATCAAGATTACGCATACCGGTGTTTGCCACACCGACGCCTTTACGCTGTCTGGCGAGGATCCCGAGGGTTTGTTCCCGGTCGTCCTGGGCCACGAGGGCGCGGGTGTCGTGGTCGAGGTGGGCGAGGGCGTCACCAGCGTCAAGCCAGGTGACCATGTCATTCCGCTCTATACCGCCGAATGCGGCGAGTGCCTGTTCTGCAAGTCGGGCAAGACCAATTTGTGTGTGGCCGTACGCGCCACGCAAGGCAAGGGCGTGATGCCCGATGGGACGACGCGTTTTTCGTACAACGGCCAACCCGTCTATCACTACATGGGCTGCTCGACGTTCAGCGAATACACGGTGGTGGCCGAGGTGTCGCTGGCCAAGATCAATCCCGACGCCAATCCGGAACATGTTTGTCTGCTGGGTTGCGGCGTGACCACGGGTATCGGCGCTGTGCACAATACCGCCAAAGTCCAAGAGGGCGATTCGGTCGCGGTATTTGGCCTGGGTGGTATCGGGCTGGCCGTGATTCAGGGGGCGCGTCAGGCCAAGGCAGGCCGTATCATCGCCGTCGATACGAACCCCGATAAATTCGGTCTGGCGAAGGTCTTCGGTGCGACTGATTGCTTGAACCCGAAGGACTTTGACAAGCCTATCCAGGAAGTCATTGTCGGCATGACCGGCTGGGGCGTGGATCATTCGTTCGAATGTATCGGCAACGTCAATGTCATGCGTGCCGCGCTCGAGTCCGCGCATCGTGGTTGGGGGCAGTCGGTGGTGATCGGGGTGGCTGGCGCCGGCCAGGAAATCTCGACGCGTCCGTTCCAGTTGGTGACGGGGCGCCGTTGGCTAGGTACTGCATTTGGTGGCGTGAAGGGGCGTACGCAATTACCGGGCATGGTCGAAGACGCGATGTCGGGCAAGATCGAGCTGGCGCCGTTTGTGACGCATACCATGGAGTTGGACGAGATCAATAGTGCGTTTGATTTGATGCACGAAGGCAAGTCGATTCGTAGCGTCGTGCACTACTAAGCCGACAAGAAAAGGCAGGCATTCGACTGAGTGAGCGAGTACCTGCCTATTTGCGATCCGGCGCCGCCGATGTAGTCATTCTGCAGGCTGCGATATTTTTGCATGTACGGTCGCTCCCAATGCTGCGCCATGTATCGCGAGATGTCCTCCTAGTTGCATGCTTTGCAACAGCTCGGCGCGGGTCAGTCCAAGCGCCAGTCCCTGGTTTATCAATGCGCGCACGGATGCCATATCACCGTGAGTAAAACACGCATGTAGAGCAAGGCGTACCAAGAGGCGTTCGGAATCGCTCAATCCTTTCTCGGGCAGTCCACCTTCTGCAAAATCCAGCAATACCGATACGTACCCCGGGTCTTGGCTGGCCAGGCGTCGTAGGCGCTTCGCCTGCTCGGGCCATTGTTTCTCGATGCGAACGCATAACGGGTCACCGTCGGGCAACGCAGGCAGAGGGGCTGCCTCATGCAGCAGGTCGGCTGCGTGCAGAATGGCGCTGACGCCCTGCAATGTCACCTGGTGCAGTACGTCGAAGATATCCGCCTCGCTCGCGCCGGCTTGCTGGGCGAGACGCATGTGAGTGGCCAGGCCTGGCTCGTATAGGTGGGTCGCTGACGCGTCCAGCGCCACGTAGATCAACTCGACCATGCGTGCGGACAGGGGGCCGGTCTGTGCCGGATAACCCGCGTATTCGGCGTAGTGAACCAGAAACGCCGGATTGGCTTGCAATAGGCTCTCTGTCCATGGGCGCCAATAACCCCGGAGCGCGATAAACCGTGACTTGATGGCCTCCAGGTCGTTCATGGTGCGCACAGTGTTTGTCCTGTCAGATATTGCGCTTTGGGGCCGGCGATAAAGTGCAGCAGCGGCGTCAATGTTCCGGGTGTACTGCGCTGCGTGATTGTTACGGCATTAATGCGCCGCCCAGAGGGACCCCATTCGCTGGCCAGAGTGGATACCAGCATTCGCGTTGACGCGAGATCGCCGGCGTGTTCCCAATCGTCACTTTCTTCGCTGGGCAATAACAGTGTCAGGCTGCCCGGCCGGTCGAGATCGAAGCGACGGGCAGCATCGAATGCTGCGTTCAGACGCTGCCCTGCCGGGCTGACCAGAATGGTTGCGTCAACGGTGGCAGGGTAGCCGTGAGCTAACGGGTCGCTATGCAGGCCGTTCCATTCTCCCTGCATGCTCAAGGACAGGGGCAGATCCGCCGGGATCAGGGCACGATGGGCGGGGGTATATGCCTGACTGCCTCCAAACACTGACGACCCGCCGTCCATGGAAAGAATGCCTCCCGAAATCGGGGCAGCCTGAGGACTGGCAAGAAATGCTAATGCGTAGGCCATTTCTTCGGGCTCCGCCATGCGTCCCAAAGGGATTTTCGATATGGCCTTTGCGGGATCGAGGCGTCCGGAAGCGATCAGTGCATCGACTAGTTCGGTACGCACGAATCCGGGGCACAGAACGCTGACGCAATACTCCGGATGCGCTTTAGCCAGAGCCTGAGTCTGTGCGATCAGGCCTGCTTTGCTCGGACTATAGGCGCCACGCCAAGGAATCGCATGCAGGCCGGCGCCTGAAGCGACGTTGACGATACGTGCCCCTTTGGCGAGCTGCCCTTGCAGAGCACGGACCAGGAGAGCGGGGGCGTGAAGGTTCAGCGCCAATAATTGCTGCCAATTGGCGGGATCCTGGTCAACGATCGGAAGATTGCTGCGATCGGTCATCCCCGCGTTATTGATGATGGCATCCAGCGTTGGCAACAGATGAGCCAACGCCTGGATTTGGTCTGCCTGAGTCAGATCGGCCGTCAATGCGAGATGAGGGCCGCCGGCAACAGCCGGCAGCGCATCACGTAGCGCTTCTATCGCCGCGGTGTTGTGATCCACGAGCGCGCACCGTATCCCGTTGCGGGCTAGTTCATGCGCCGTGACGCGGCCGATACCGCTGCCTGCGCCCGTCAGCAAATAGGCGCCCATGTCAGAGCGTCGTGAACGTAATGCCGCCGTCTACCACCAAGGCTTGGGCAGTGATGAAACGGGCCTCATCACTTGCCAGAAACACGATACCGCTGGCGATATCTTCAACGGTGCCCAAACGCCCGAGCGGGGTGCTGGCAACACGTTTCGCGTCGCGTTCCTCGTTGCGATTGCGCTGTGTACCTTCAGTGGGAACAGCCGACGGGCAAACGGCGTTGACGCGAATGCCTCGGCCGCCCAGCTCGGCGGCGGCTGCACGGGTAATACCCAGGATGCCGGATTTGATGCCCGAGTAGACCACGGAGAGCGGCGCCGATTTCAGGGCCGCTGTGGAAGCCACGTTGACGATGGCGCCGCCACGCTCGGGGTCCATGACTTCGGTGGCCGCCTGGATGCCCCAGATCACTGCCTTGAAGCCGATATCCAGCATCCGGTCCACCGTTTCCGTCATGATGTCCGGCACGCCCTGGTAGCGGACCCATGCGGCATTGTTGACCAGGATATCAAAGCGAGAGCCGTGTTCCGCAGCCATTCGTACTGCCTGGGTGATGCCTTCGCGCGAGGCCACGTTTTGCACGACAGGAAAAACTTTCCCTCCCTCAGCGGAAATGTCTGCTACTGCAGCGGCGACCAATTCCTCTTTCAGGTCATTGATCCCGACGAGGGCGCCGCGTGCTGCGAGCAAACGCGCAGTTGCGCGGCCTATACCGGCGCCTGCACCGGTGACGAGCGCAACGCGCCCAGCCAGATCTTGTTGCATGATGTCTTCCTATACAGATTGTATGTATGCCCGGCCGTTCTCCTGTGCCAGGCTGTCGAATGCTGCGCTGAGCTTGCGTACCGCTCGCAATGCACGGTGCAGCGGCAGTTCCCAGGTGAAGCCCATTCCACCGTGCAGATGGATCGCTTTTTCGATGACGAATACAGCGTTGGCAATGGCGCCGGCGAGAGCAGGACGCGTGTCGCGCGCCTGGCCGAACTCATCGCTATGGATGGTGCGGCGAACGGCAGCGCTCGATACTTCTTGCAAGAGCCGCATGCGCGCCAGCAAATGCCGCACAGCTTGTTTGGCTGACAAGGGGCGTCCGAATTGCACGCGCGTTGCCATGTAGTTGGCCGTCTCTTGCAGTGCGCCTTCTGCCGCGCCATTGGCGAATTCGGCCAACAAGATATGAGCCTGACGTTGTAATACCGACCAGGATTCCGAATCAAGGCGTGCCAGTACTCGTGCGTCTTGCGTTGCAATCCACGTCTGCGGATGATCCGGATCCAGCGTGGCCTGCTCCTCGCGCGACAGACCTTCGATGTCGATCAGCACCGCGCCGTTGTCATCAGCCACGAGTGCCCAGTCCGCATTGCCGTGATCGATACGAATCCATGCGTCATTCATAGTGCCTTGCCAGGCGATCGTCCCAATGCGCTCGCCAGCGGCCAGCGCCTGTCCTTCGGCGGAGTTGGCAAGCGTATGACCAAGCAGAATCTGCTCTGGCAGGGGAAATGGCAGACGAAGCCGGCCCGCGGCATGCACGATGGGTAATGCAAAGCTTATATCTAATCCCAGGCCTCCGTCGGCCTCAGCCGCCATCACGCCACACAGGCCGGCTTGGGCCAGAGTCTCTGCAGTTTTGCGCAGGTCCTGGTGGCTGAGGGCATCGGTGATCGCCGCATCGGCCGCTTGTGCGAATTCTTCTGGTTGCAGGTCTTCCATAGTCATGCCAAGTCCTTGGGCAGATTCATGACGCGCTGTGCAATCACGTCCAATTGCACCTCTGTCGTGCCGGCGTAGATCGTTTCGGCACGAGAGAAGAGATAAGCTTGGGTAAAGGCTTTTTGCGCCCGGCGAGCCAGTGGACTGGATTGCGGGCCGATTTGAGAAACCAGCGACAGGGCGAAACTGGCAAAGGCCTGATGGCATTCCGACCAATACAGCTTGGTCAGTGAGCCGCGCGCGCCGATGGATTCGCCTTTCGACAGACGGTCCACCGTGACCTCGACCAGTCCTTTCATCCCATCGATCTCAGCGATCAAATCGCCGACGCGGCGTTGAACGTAGCCATCGTCCAATACCCGGGATAAGCGAGCGTCGGATTTGCATGCTGCGATCAATTGGCGCAGTTCGCATTCGAATCGCCATGGACGGTACATGCGATTGGTGGCGCGTTCAATCGACAGCACACGAATGGCGGCGCTCCAGCCTTCATCGGGCGAACCGAGGCGAGCACTGTCGGGAACGACGACATCGTCGAAGAAAACTTCGGCGAACGATTCTTTACCATCAATGGACTTGATGGGCACGACGCGAATGCCCGGGGTATTCATGGGAACGGCAAACATCAAGAGGCCGCGATGCTTGTCCGCCACGGTGCCGGTGCGGGTCAGCAACAGGCAGTAGTGGGCCTTGGCCGCGCCGCTGGTCCAGATCTTCTGGCCGTTGATGCGCCAATGGTCGCCTTCCTGGACGGCTTTCGTGCGCAGGCGCGCCAGATCCGATCCGGCATCCGGTTCGGAGAACCCTTGGCACCAGTACTCGCGCATAGCCAGAATGGCGGGCAGGAAACTTTGTTTTTGCGATTCGGTGCCCACCGTCATGATGATAGGACCGGCCAGTTCTTTACCGATAGAGCTGACGCTCTCCGGCATGGGCAGGGCGCCGATCTCTTTATTGACAGCGAGGTGTTCGCGCAATGTCAGGCCGTGGCCGCCATAGGCTTTGGGCCACGTCATGCCGGCCAGGCCGGCTTGGTACATGGCGGCTTCCCACTCGCTGCTTTCAGCGAGCGTGGCGGCTCGCCAGTTCAGACTGTCGTTACGCATGAAGTCGGGAAGGTTTTTTCCCAGCCACTCGCGCGCGTGTCGGCGGTAAATATCTGGCCCAGCGGAGGGATCCGGCACAGCCACGTGTTGGTCAAGATGCATGCTATTCCTCAGCGAGCAGATGCAGAAACAGGGATCATCAACGCGTCGAGCACCACTGTGCCCTGGCCCTGCGGGCGGACCAGAATTGGGTTCATATCGATCTCCGCGATATCGTCGCGATGCCGATAGGCATATTCCGATAACCGCGCCACCGTGCGCGCTGCCGCAGCTATATCGGCTTTGGCTTGCCCGCGCGCCCCATCCAGCAGCGGGAACATCTTCAGTGAACGAATCATGTCCGCGGCTTCGTCTTCGCTGACCGGTGCGGCCTGCAACGCGACGTCTTTCAGGACCTCCGCGTAAATACCGCCCATACCGACCATGACCACTGGGCCAAAGACAGCGTCCTGAGAGATGCCTGCGATCAGCTCCGTTCCGCCCTGGACCATTGGCGCAACCAGTATGCCCTCGATACGGGCGTTAGGCACATGCTCGCTGACGCTATGGAGAATATTGGCGTACGCCGTTCGGACTGCTTCTGCATCACGCAGATGTAGTACAACTCCGCCGACTTCGGTTTTATGTGCGATGTCTTCCGAGACAATCTTCAACACAACGGGATAACTGGTCGATTCGGCAGCGCGGACTGCGTCCTCGGCGGAGGTGACGATGGTTTCGCTGGGAACGTCGATGCCAATCGCTGCGAGTGCTTGTTTGGCGTGATACTCACTGCGAAATACGGCGGGGTCGACCGGGTCGGCAGCCGATCGCGCCGGGATGTGGATCGGTGCATGCGCGAGCTGCCCCAGTTTCACCAACCCGGCCAGCCCGCTGGCCGCCGCGTCTATCGAAGGGAACACGGGGATGCCCAACGCATTGATCTGTTCCACCGCCTCGGCCGGGCCTTGGCTGATGATCATCAGCAGCCGGTCGGGATGACTGAGGCGTACTTGCGTGAGGGCTTCCAGGTAGACGCCTCGCAGCCGCTTGTTGTAGAGCGAGAGCGACAGCAGCAGCACCAGCGTGCTTTCAGCAGGATCCTCTAACAGGGCAGTCAACATCTTCAGCAGGATGTCGGGGCGGGCCGACATTTGCGCCGACGCATCGACAGGGTTGCCTGTGCTGGCTGTTGGTACGGCTTCGCGGATCCGTGATTTCGTCGAGTCTGCCAGTGCCGGCAATTGCAGGCCGGCTTCGCTCATGGCATCGGCCATCATGATGCCAAAGCCTCCCGAGGCGGCCACGAGTGTCACGCCGTTTGTCTGGGGCAGCCGGTTGGGCATCAAGAGCGACGCGGCATGACCGATGTCTATCAAGGCTTCGACCGAGCGGACGCGCAGTACGCCCTGACGGCGGAACACCGCGTCGAATACGGCGTCTGAGCTGGTCAGTGCGCCAGTGTGCGAGGCGGCGGCAGCCTGGCCTGCTGCGGTTGAGCCGATTTTCAATACGATCACGAGCTTGCCGCGTTCGCGGGCGATACGCAAGGCTTCAATCAAGCGATCGGCGTGGCGGCATGTTTCCATGCAGCACAGGATGATGCGCGTGCCGTCATGCTCGGCCAGCGCCGCAATCCCGTCTGCGACATCGACGTCTGCTTCGTTGCCCGTCGCGATAAAGCGGCTGACGCCCAAGCCGCGGCGGGCCACGCTTTGCATGGTGTAGCTGCCGACATTCCCTGATTGCGAAACAATGCCCACCTGTCCGACAGGAGGCATGTTTTCTTCCAGGGCAATCGAAAAGGACCCAATCAGCTTGTCGGCCACATTGACCGCACCCAGGCAGTTCGGCCCGAGAACACGCATGTTGTATTCCTGGGCGATTGCGATCAGTTCTGCCTGCAGCGCCGCGCCTTCGGCGCCCGCTTCGGTGAACCCTGACGACAATACGATGGCTGCTTTGACGCCGCGTTCACCGCATTCACGTAACGCAGCTGGCGTCGCTCCTGCAGGCACAGCCAGGATGGTCAGATCAGGTGCTGCAGGCGTTGCCAACACAGACTGGTATGCCGGCAATCCCTGAATCGTTCCTCCCTTGGGATTGATGGGATAGATGGGACCGGCATAACCGTATTTGATGAGCATGCTGACGGGGCGGCCGCCGATCTTGGTAGGATCATCCGATGCGCCCACAATGGCAATGCCCTGGGCTTCAAAGAACGGCACCAGACCCAGTCCTGGCCGTTGGGATGGTTGCAGCATGTTCAGCGCCCCTTGAACTGCGGCTGGCGCTTTTCCAGGAAAGCCATGCGGGCTTCCTTGGCGTCCTCGGTCTTGGCCAGCGCCATGGTGAAATCTTGTTCGAAACGATACGCGTCGCGCTGCGGCATGAGATCGACCATATTGGCTGCGCGTTTTGCGTAGACGACTGCCAATGGGGCTTTCGACGCTATTTCGTGAGCCAAGGCCAACGCTGCGGGCAACAGCTCATCGGGGGGGAGGACGTCTTCGAGGACATTGCGGTTCAATAAATCTTGAGCGCTGAGCCGCTGGCCGGTAAAGAACATTCTGCGCAGAGTCGAGCGGCCGAACAGCGTGCGCAACATGGACGCGCCGCCTGCCAATCCAACGTTAATCTCGGGCATGCCGAACGTGGCATTGTCGGATGCGTACATGATGTCGCACGCTGCCATCAAACCCAGCCCTGCGCCCAACGCGGTACCATTCACTGCCGCAATGACGGGCTTGGTGCACTCGCGAATCGCATTTCCGGTCTCACGAGTGATGCGATTGTGTTCCAGAAAGTCGCCAGCGATATCAGCGCTGGGGCGATCTTTCAGATCGGCGCCTGCGCAAAATACTTTGCCTGCGCCGGTCAGTACGGCGCAGCGGATGTCTTCGCGCTCTGAGATCTCATCGAAAATCGCGACGATACGGCGACGCATGTCGCGGTTCAATGCGTTGACCGGGGCACGATTCAGCGTGACGAGCGCTACCCCTTCGTTGACTTCAAGTGTGACGGATGTATCGCTCAATTTTGCGCTCCTGGTCTGAGGAGAACGCATGGCGAATCGCTTGGATCGGGAATACGCAGCATGAGGTCTCCTTATTCGAAATCACATGAGCTGCCAGGCTACGCGTCGGGCCAGCAGCGCTTTTTTTTGATTATATGGACGTGATTTGCGCAGATTTACATCGGAAAGGTTGGTTGTGTTCTGCGCAAAAGTGGCATATTCCCGCGCGCTCGCAGCCGATACGATATGCGCTCCGAAGCCCCTTCAAGGCCGTTCGAAATGGAGACAGACAAGCAGATGCAGATCACGCGCGTTGGACAATGTCGGGCCGCTCTGGGGGAGTGCCCAGTCTGGGACGCGGAAAACGATCGATTGTGGATGGCGGATTGCCGCAAGGGGTGGATTCACAGTGTCGATGTGCAGACTGGGGCAATGGAAACCTACGAATTGCCCGCTCCCATCGGGTCTTTCGCGCTCAATGCGGCGGATGAACTCGTCGTGGCACTGAAATCGGAGTTCGGGCTGTATCGATTGGCTGACCGGCGTTTGCGGATACTCGGTCATATCGGGGACAGTCATCCCAACCTGCGGCTCAATGATGGGGTGCCGCTGCCTGACGGCAGTTTTGTTGCCGGCACTATGCATATATTCCGGCAGCCAGGCGAGGAACCCTTAGGCGGATTGTTTCATGTGAGCAGACAGGGACAGTTGACGCGCCTGGCGCGAGAGTTCGGCGTAGTCAACGGGCCGGTGGTCCATCCGCTGTTGCCATTGTTTTTTGTGGCTGATAGCAGTCAGCGAAAGATCTACCGCTACAACATTGGGCACAACGCCGCTCTGAGCGATCGCCGTGTCTTTGTCGATACGGACGGCTTGGGGACGGCTCCAGACGGCTGTTGTTTCGATAGTAGCGGAGGGCTATGGACCGCTTTGGTTCACATAGGCGCCATTGCACGCTTTGACGCGGCAGGCGTGCTGACCGATCGTATCGATCTGCCAGTCAAGCATCCCGCTTCGCTATGTTTTGGTGGCCCCGACTTGGCAGATATTTTTGTCACGACAATCAGTGACAGTGGCCGTCTGAAAGCGGACGGCATGCTCGATGGTGCGTTGATACGCGTCCAGGGCAGCGGCTACCGCGGCGCGCCGCGGCCGCGGTGTTCTATCGGGATCTAGTCGCCATCTGCCGCTATGGATTTACCGTAGGCGGTAAATCGAAGCTCGTCTCCCGAGACATGAGAGGCCACAAAGTCCAGGAATAGCCGTATTTTGGCGGGAATCATCGCCGTGTCCAGTATGGTCGCGTACATGCCTTCTTCGAAGGTCGTGTTCGTCACACGGTAGTCCGGATACAGCCGGATCAGTGTGCCGCGCTCAATATCATGGTGCACGGTGTAGTCGTCGAGCAAGGCTATGCCCTCGCCAAGGCGGGCTAATTCCAATAGCGCCACGCCGTTATTGGTGACGTGCCGGGGTTTGATGAGGACCTCTTCAATGGCGTCAGCCTGCTTGAATCGCCAGTGATATTGATCACCGGGTAACAGATAAGCGAGGCAGTCATGCTCGGCGATATCGGCGGGCTGCTTGGGCAACGCGCGTTTGGCCAGATAGGCTGGAGACGCCACGAGATAACGTTCGCTTTTGAACAAAATGCGCCGTTTCAGACTCGCCTCTACAGGGGGCGAGATCCGAAAGTCTATGTCGAAATTGTTTCGTCTGAGGTCTGTTTTGGCTTCGGAGAGGACGAGCTCGATATGGATGTCGGGATACTTTTGCCGAAATGCCGCGACCAATGGTGGCAGCACGCCCAAACCGAACATCATTCTGGAGTGCACGCGCAGGATGCCCTTGGGCGCAGCGCGGATTTCCGTGATGTTTCGGTGGGCCTGGTCTATGTTCCAGAGGATGCCTTCCAGCTCGCGCGCGTATTCCTGGCCGGCTTCGGTCAGCACGACCTGGCGAGTGGAGCGCAGCAACAGTTTGACGTTCAGTTCACTTTCAAAATCCGTGATCATGCGAGAAACGGAGGTGGCCGAGACACCAAACTGCCGCGCGGTTTCAGAGAAGCTCTCTGTTTTTGAAATGGATAAAAAAAGCTCCATAGCGCGCAATCTGTCCATCATTCCTCCATTTTATGCATCACAGAACGCCGCTTTTCTTGTATTCCAGTAAGGGATGCCCGGCATCTAGAATTTCCTCAAAGCATCATGCGATTTTTGAGGAGGCATTATGGAATTCGGCGTATTCATCCTGGCGCAGCAGCGAGGTTACCACCAGTCGTCCAAGCAGGTCATCAACAATTCTATCGAGCAGACCGTGGTAGCTGAGCAAGCAGGATTCAATAGTGCTTGGTACGCGGAGCACCATTTCAATAACTACTCTCTGTCACCGTCGCCCTTGATGACTATCGCCCATGCGGCGGCCAAGACGCAACGTATCCGCCTGGGAACGGCGGTGTGTATCCTGCCTTTGTATCACCCGGCTCGTTTCTTGGCCGAAGTAGGTTTTGTAGACACGGTGTCGAATGGCCGTTTGGATCTGGGCGTCGGCTCGGGTTACCAAGAGTTCGAGTTTGAGCGATTCGGCGTGAAAATTGCCGAATCCGGTGCAATTTTCAACGAATTCCTGGATCTGATCCCCAAAGGTTTGACGCAAAAGATTTTCGAGCATGATGGTGAGCACCTGAAGATCCCGCCCAGCTCCATCGCGGTGCGTTGTCTGCAGGATCCGATGCCTCCACTGTGGATCACGTCGGGGAATCCGGTCACGTTGGGCAGAGGCGTGCGCGAGGGACATAACCTTTTCGTGACTGCGCTGCTCAAAGGCAATGACGGGATTACGGAATTGCGCGGACGTTTGGAAGGCGTCGCTCAAGCCAATGGCAAGGATCTCGACCGCGATGTGAAATTCGGTTTCTTGCGTTGCGGCTACGCTTCGGACAATAAGGCGGAGATCGACGCCTATCTGGATTGCGCCCGTTTCCAACGACGTATCTCGGAGAGCCTGAAGTATCGCCGTGCGCAGAGTGACGATGGCTATATGGTGAAAGAGGTCCCATCAGAGACTGATCCGACCTTTGAGCAACTCCGCCAAAACCTGCCGGTAGGTTCGGTCAATGAGGTCATCGACAAGATGCTGGAGGAAATCAGCATCTTGCGGCCCAAGCATATTGCGCTGCAAACACAGCTGGGCGATTTCGACCAGAAAACCATGCTCAAGCAGATCGAGCTCTGGGGCGACAAGATCATCCCGGCGATCCGTAAAGAGATTGAGCAGCCGGCAACGGTAGCCTGAGGAGGCGAATCATGCGGATATACCTGAGTAACGCGGGATCGATCAGTCTGCGAGATCCTGCCGATTTCAAACGCTTGGACGTGCTTGTAGACCCACAGCCTCAAGAACGTTTGGAACAGGCGATTGCGAGGGTAGGGCGTCGGGAGGATGATCAACATATTCGTCTGTCGCCGTCCGTATTGCGATTCCTGTCGCAGCACGCAGGTGACCCCGAGTGGGAGGCCGGATTTTCGGCCATGGTGCGATACGCATCGACTCATGGCTGGGTAGACGAGCGTGGCGACATTCGTGCGCATATGGTTCTCAACGAGCGCGATGATGTTGTGTCGTTGGACGATTTCAAGGCGGCTATGCGGGCGTTGCCTGCAGGCATCAGTGCGGTGACGACGGGTGACGGTGAAGCGCCGGCTGGATTGATCGTTTCCAGCTTGACGTCAATTTCCGCTGACCCTCCCATGGTGGGATTCTTTTTACAGCAAACGTCTTCGGCCAGAAACAGCCTGCTCAACAGCGGACGCTTTGTGGCGAACATTCTGGGCGAAGATCATGGTGATGTCATCGAGGCCTTTCTGAGGCAACCTCAAGGGACGCCGCGATTTTCACAAGGCAGCTGGGTCGCGGGCGAGCAAGGGGGAATGGTGCTCACCGATGCCGTGGCCAGTATTGAGTGTGAGATCGTGTGCACCGAGGTGCTGGGCACGCACGATTTTATCGTCGGCAAGATTCGCAAGACCTCGTGCCGTCAGGCGCAGCCGGTCATCAATTTCAATGCGAGCACGCATCGTATTGCGCCAGCGTATCTGCAGTAGCCCATCGCTAAACAGGGAAAGGCCCGCCGTTTTATCGGTGGGCTTTTTTTCGTTGGCGAACTGCCCCCGGACGTCACCGACGGGGGGCGCTGTTATCACTCCAACACGATGTGATTTTCGGTAATGACTTTACCCCAATAATCACGGTCAGCCTGGAGTTGTGCGTTCAGTTTTTCGGGGCCTCCCGCTTTTTCTGTTTGACCGTTGCTCACAAGCATCTTTCGAAAACTGTCGGATTGGACCGCTTTGATGGCCGCCGCCGAATAATCCTGAATGAGATTGCCGGGTGTGCCTTTGGGGGCGTGCAGGGCGGTCCAGTAACTGGCCTGCAATTGGGGGTAGCCCAACTCGGTGACGCAGGGAACCTCCGGCAAGGCTGGATCGCGATGATTGGTCGTCAGGGCCAGGATCCTTACCGCGCCCGATTTTTGATGATCGGCCAGCGCGATAGGCGTCATATAGGAAAGATCATTGCGCCCGGCAATGAGATCGAGCAGGCTGGTAGGGGTGCTTTTATAGGGCACCGATGTCAGCGGTATCCCCAGTGCTTTAGACAATATCAGGCCATACAAATCTGTTACGCTGCCCGGTCCCAGAGACCCATAGGTCAGAGAGCGCTTGGCACCCTGGGCATAGGAGACGAGTTCCTTGAGCGAGTTGACGCTGATCTTCGAAGAGACGGTGATTGTCAGAGGGCCGTCAAACAGCATGGCGACGGATTCAAAGCTATCGAATCCGTATGGCAGTTGCGGGCGCAGAAGAATGTTCAAAGAGACCGGTCCCGATCCCCCCCATCAGCAGTGTGCTGCCGTCCGCGGGAGCACGCGCAGCGAAAGTCGCACCTATGATGCCGTTAGCGCCGGGCTTGTTTTCAACGATGAACGAGCGCCCGAGTTGCGCGCCCATGCTTTCGGCCAGCAAGCGGGCGAAGTTGTCGTTAGGGCCGCCTGCCGCATAAGGAACGATCAACGTTACTGGCTTCGGCGCTGCCCGCAGCGGGCGGGTAAACATCATCATTGTGCCGGCCGTGATCAGGCTGCGGCGCATGGGCTTGAACATTGTCTCTCTCCTTGGTCTCGCCGCTGCTCATTGACTGTGCCTGGGGCACGAGAGCCTGGTGGGCGAAACGGTTCGACGCTTGTGCGCCGATTTTGGGTTGTCTCAGGAGAGGATGATAAGTTTTATCAGGGCGGCCGATTACCCCGTTATTGCGCAAAACAGTTCTGCGAAAGTGTCCGGGTCTGCCGCCCTATATCGCGCATTATCGAAGCGCCATGGCTTGTCGAGGCGTACTGGTGTGATGTTAGATGGGAGTCAGCAATGGCTCTCCAGCATATAGGCGGCGCGCATTTTCTAGAAATTTATCGACAGTGAGCTGGATGGCTTCGGGCGACCAGCCGGCGACGTGGGGTGTCAACACCAAATTGGTCAGGTCGAATAGTGAGGGCGGGACATGGGGCTCGTCTTCGTAGACGTCCAGGGCGGCGCCTTTGATGATGTCGTGACGCAGCGCATGTTCCAGCGCAGCAGTGTCGACTACACTGCCGCGGGCAATGTTGACCAAATAACCGTCGCTGCCGAGTTGTTTGAGTATCTCTGCGTTAACGAGATGTTGAGTGCCGGGGCCGCCGGGGGTGGCCACAACGAGAATATCCGCCCATTCGGCCAGTGCATCAAGCGAGGGGAAATACGTGTGTGCACCATCCGCGCGCTGCCGGCGATTGTGGTAGCCGATTGCCATGTCGAAGGCTTGAGCCCGTTTGGCGATTTTTTCGCCAATGGCGCCCAGACCTAGAATGCCCAATTTTTTGCCCGATACATGAAGCGGCCATGGGATTTCCGTGCGCCAGAAACCTTTGCGAGTGAGTTGATCCAATTGAGGAACGTTGCGAATCATGGCCAGTATCAGCGCCATGGTGTGGTCCGCAACGCAGGTGTCATTGGTACCCGCTCCATTCGAGGTAGCAATGCCGCGCTGTTTGGCATGAGCCACGTCAATTTTTTCGTAGCCCACCCCCAATGCGTGCGCCAGTTTCAGTCTGGGCAAGGCATCGATCTGTGCAGCAGTGAGCCCGATCGAGCCTATGCTCAGTGCGACTTCGATGCGATCTGCTGCTGCCGCGATGGTTTCAGCGGCCAGCTCCGGCGTGGGGGCGTACAGAACCTCGAAGTGTTCGGCAATCTGTTCTCGGTGCGCTTCCGAGACGGGGTTGAAGATGATCAGAGCGGGCTTTGAGGATGGCATATTGGATCGTGATGGCAATGGAGTATCGGACTGACAGTCACCTGAAAGTAGCCGTCGGACCAAGGATCGTCAATATGCCAAGTGTAGTGGACACGGCGTATTAACGTGAGTATCCATTGCGTAGGGAGACCACGACTGCCGGCAAGCCCGGGCACTGCTTAATTATCAACGATCAAAACCATATAACTGGGCGGGATTACTGACCAGAATGCGTTCGCGTGTCGAGGCATCGGGAATCCACTCGCAAAAGCGGTCGATCAGATTGCCGTCGTCTGGCATGACTGCGGGGGCAAACAATGCCGGATGCGGCCAGTTGGTCCCAAATACCAGACGATCCGAACGCGTTTTTACCAAGGCTTGGACAATAGGCGCCATGTCCTCATAGTGAGGCGCAGCCCCGGATGAACGGCGATACCAGCTGGAAATTTTTGTCCAGCAATCTTCGCGCTCGCGCAGGATACGTAATAGGGTCTGAAAGCCAGGGTTCTCTACCCCTTGACTGCCTTGTACTGCGCCCATGTGGTCGAATACCAGTGGTACGGGTATGCGCAGGAGCTCATCTGCGAGGGGCACCAGTTCTTCGATATTGGCGACGTGCACTTGAATATGCCAGCCAAAGTCCCGTATGCGTTCGGCCATCGCTTGCAGCCCTTGTGTACCGCCATAGCCTTTGACATGTGTGGACAGCCGTACACCGCGCATGCCGCCGTCGTGCAACCGGCGCAGTTCATCACGTGAGACATCTGAGGCCAGGCCTGCAATTCCACGGGCACGATCCTGGCCCAATGCCGCAATCACGTCGAGTGTCAGCCTGTTGTCGGTGCCGTAGACACTGGCGCTGACCTGTACAGTGCGTTGAATACCGATCTGCTCACACATCTCGAGGTACTGCTGTAGTGTGGCCGAGACCGGTGTATAGGAGCGCTGCGCAATCAACGGATAGCGTGCCGGATCCTGATAAACATGGCAGTGGCAGTCCGTGGAGTTGGGCGGCAACTGGTGGCGTGGCCGCGATGCGCTACGCTGGGGAGGCAGACATACCGGAGCAGAAGACGTGTCGTAATTGTGCATGGAGTAGGTAAGGCGTGTATTTAATCCAGGGGCTTGATGCCGGCCTCGGTGATGACGTTATTCCATTTCTTGGTTTCGTCGTTCAGGATGCGGTCAAAATCAGCACCCGTGCCAATCAATACATCCGAACCCAGCTCGCGGAATTGGCGTTGCACGTCAGGCTGGTTTAACACGTCCTGCACGGCGGCATTGACTTTGGTGATGATCTCGTTGGAAGTCCCTGCGGGAAATAATAGGCCGGTCGTGGTGCTGGCCTCAAAACCAGGCAAGCCGGATTCGGCCAACGTAGGCAGTTCCGGCATGACGCTGGAACGCTGAGCCGTGGTGACGCCTAATGCGCGCAGCTTGCCAGCCTTGATCTGGCTCAAGGTCGAGGCCAGTTGATCAAAGGTCAGATCTACATGGCCGCCGAGCAGATCGGCCACTGCCAGGCTGCTGCCTTTGTAGGGAACATGCAGAAAGCGGGTGCCACTGAGCTTTTGGAACAGTTCGCCCGTCAGATGGGCGGCCGTGCCTACGCCTGCGGAAGCCAAGGTCAAGGTATCAGGCTGTGCTTTGGCGTACGTGATGAACTCGGCCAAGGTCTTTGCGGGGACTTTGGGGCTGATGACCAGCACGAGTGGTGCGCGCGCCAGAGGGGCGGCGGCAGAGAAATCCTTTGTGGGCTGTAGTTGCGCTTGCGGATGCAGGGCGCGAACGGGTGCTAATGCACCGGTCGACCCCAGCAGCAGGGTGTAACCATCCGGTTGCGCGCGGGCTACGTATTCCGAACCTACGATGCCTGCGGCACCAGCGCGATTCTCCACGATGACGGTTTGCCCCAGGCGTTGGCTCAACCCACCGGAAATGATGCGCGCGGTGGCGTCGATGTTACCGCCCGGCGGGAACGGCACGACTAGGCGTACTGGCTTTTCGGGGTATTGGGCATGGGCGGCAACGCCGACGCAACAGGCCAGCATGGCCAGGGTCTTGAGTAGTCTCTTCATTTTGGGGTCCAGTTGATGGCTGGCTGGATGGCTTATGGGGGCTAGTGTAGGGATGAGCGATGATCTGGAATAGCGATGTTATTTGACAGATTTGATAAAAAAATTTGATGAAGCGCGGCCGGTCGGACCGTTCGGGCTTGGAAAGAATTTGCGCTCAGGCACAGATCGGTGCTGGCGTCGAAAGCCGGGCGATGCCGATTTTTCGAGACGGCGACGGTTTGCGTGCCACACCCTTGGTGTTTGTCTCACACTGTGGGACGGTCTGCACACTGCAGGCGTGATGGTCTTGAGCTGTGCGGCATCTCTCTACAAAATGGACACGTGCCAATTTCGCGTGAAATCTCCATGTACATCAGCGAGCAGTTGTTAAACCCTGATGAGCGCCGTCTGCGCTTATCTACCCAGTTGGGCGTACAAAACGTGGTGCTCGACAATCGCGGCACCGAACTGGTCTCCGCTGCGGGAGGGGTGAATGCCTGGGATGCGGGCAGGTTGCGCCGCTATCGCGAATGGATCGAAGGCTTTGGTCTGAAGCTGGATGTCTTTGCGCTTGATGTCGGCAGCATTCTGCTGGATTCGTTGGTAGACCTGGATAGCGCTCGCCGGCAGCGCGATGTGCTGGCGCAGAATATTCAAAAGGCTGCGGATGCGGGCATTACCTGCTTGAAATATAACGTCCAGATGGTGGGGATCACGCGCACTGGCTTGAAGCCCGGACGGGGCGGGGCGCGTAACTCCGGCTTCGTGCTGGCGGAGTATTCGCCGGAAGATGACAGCAAGCACTCTTATTGGGGTGTGGGCTATCCCAGTAATCAAGAGGAGGGCGGTTCGGCCTCCGCCATGTTATGCGGCCAGAAAATGGCGCGCGAGGTGCCGCCCGTCAGTGCGCAGGCAGGGTGGGATGCGATCGAGTTTCTCGTGGAAGGCTTGGTGCCGGCCGCGGACGCTGCGGGAGTGCGGTTGGCCTGTCATCCGCATGATCCGGCATATCCGATAGGCGGCTTGAATGGTGTCGAGCACGTGGTCGGGTCGGCGGATGGGTTGCGGCGTTTCCTGTCACTGTCGTCCAGTCCTAATCACGGGCTTAATTTTTGCCAGGGGACCGTAGCGGAAATGTTTAAAGAGCCTGCGCAGCATATGAGTGCGGTCATTGAGGAGTTCGCGGCGACGGGGCGCATTTTCATGGTGCATTTCCGCAATATCCGCGGCGGCTATCTCGATTTTCAAGAGGTGTTTCCGGACGAAGGAGACGTGGATATGCTGCAGGCGATCAAGGCGTATCAACGGGGCGGCTATGCGGGGCCGCTATGCCCGGATCATGTGCCCGTGTCGGACATTGACGAGGGGCGTGAGCGCTTTATGGCTTTTGCCTTGGGATACACACGAGGACTCCTGCAGGCCGCAGGCGTGTGGTCGGTGCGATAGCAAACAGGGACGTGCATCATGGAAAAGCCGTTGAATTGGCGCAGCCAGCGCTGGTTGGCGCGAGAGGATTTTCGCAGCTTCAACCACCGCAGCCGATTTATGCAGATGGGCTACGAAGAGCAGGATTGGGCTGGCAAACCGATCATTGCGATATTGAATAGCTGGTCGGAATTCAATCCCTGCCATCAACATTTCCGGGATCGCGTCGAGGACGTCAAGCGCGGCATTTTGCAAGCGGGTGGTTTCCCTCTGGAAATGCCGACGATGTCGCTGAACGATGCGATCGTCAAACCCTCGGCATTGTTGTATCGCAACCTGATGGCGATGGAGGTCGAGGAAATGATCCGATGCCATCCGGTGGATGGCGTGGTGTTGATGGGAGGCTGCGACAAAACGACGCCAGCCATGTTACTGGGGGCGATCAGTGCGCAAGTCCCCGCGATTTTCTTGCCTGCAGGCCCAATGCTGCGCGGCAATTCGCGTGGCCAGACACTGGGTTCGGGTTCCGATGCGTTCATGTTCTGGGATGAGCGGCGAGCCGGGCGGATATCCGAATCTACGTGGGAAGGCATCGTGGGTGGCATTGCGCGCAGTCCCGGGACCTGCATGACGATGGGAACCGCCAGCACGATGACTGCCATTGCAGAGGCATTGGGCATGGCGTTAAACGGGGCCAGCAGCATGCCGGCGGTCGATGCGGGTCATCGGCGTATGGCGGCGCGCTGCGGCCGTCGTATTGTGGAGATGGTGGGCGAAGACCTGCACCCTGGGCGTATCCTGAGCCGGGATGCTTTCTTGAATGCCATTGTGGTGGCCATGGCGATGGGTTGTTCCACCAATGCCATCATCCACGTGATTGCGCTGGCGCGCCGTGCTGGACATACCGATATCGGGCTGGACGATTTCGATCGAATCAGCCGCGAGGTGCCCGTTCTGGCAAATATCCGGCCGAACGGGGACAGCCGTTATTTGATGGAAGATTTTCATTATGCCGGGGGACTGCCTGCATTGATGACACGCTTGTCACGGTATTTGAGGTTAGAGACGCTGACGGTGACTGGCCAGTGCCTGGGGGAAAATATCCGTCAGGCTCAGATCTATAACGACGAGGTGATTCGTCCCTGGGATCGTCCGATCTATGCGGAGGGTGCGTTGGCTGTGTTGCGCGGCAATCTCGCACCCGATGGTTGCGTGATCAAGCCCAGTGCGATGAGCGAGCAGTTTCTCAAGCACTGCGGACCTGCTGTGGTATTTGACGACTATCCCAGTCTCAAGCTGATGCTGGATGATCCACAAGCGGACATTACTGCCGATCACGTCATCGTGTTGCGCAATGCGGGCCCCAAAGGCGGGCCGGGCATGCCCGAGTGGGGCATGATTCCTTTGCCACTGAAGCTCGTACGCGAAGGCGTAAAGGATATGCTGCGTATCAGTGATGCGCGGATGAGCGGCACGAGTTATGGTGCCTGCGTGTTGCACGTGGCGCCAGAGGCCTATGTGGGCGGGCCGCTGGGGCTGGTGCGTACCGGCGATCTGATTTCGGTGGATGCGGCCGCGCGCAGTATTCACCTGGATGTGGACGAGAACACATTGATGCGCCGTCGGGCTGAATGGACATCGCCGCCTCCACGCTATGCGCGAGGTTATGGCCGCATGTTGCTGGATCACATTTTGCAGGCGGATCAGGGTTGCGACATGGATTTCTTGTTGACGCAGGCGGGGCCGGCCGTGGGCGAGCCAGATATTTTCTGATTGCTGCGTGTGGTCGCGGCATCGGCGAACTGGCCGCGCGCGAAACCATGATGCTGGCGACATTCGCAGTACGCGCCGTCAGTCATGTGCTGGCTCGTTGAATGACTTCGAAGCCGATATCACAGGGTTTGCCGCTCTTGCGGCCCTGAGTCAGGCGTTCCAGCAGTAAACGGCCAGCTTGTGTCCCTATTGCCGCCCGGTCAATACGCAGTGTGCTGAGGGCGGGGTGAGCTGCACGCGCAATAGGCAGATCGCCAAAACCCATCACGGCCAGATTTCCCGGCACGGTCCAGCCGCGTTGTTGACAGGCAAACAGCACGCCGGCTGCGAGCAGGTCGTTGTTGCAGAAGACCGCAGTAATCTCAGGGCGGCGTGCTATCAGACGGTGCAGGCTGTCGGCGGCAGCGTCTACCTGCACTGGGGGAGCAATCAACTCTGCCTCGACCTTGCGGCGCGTTGCCGACGCAAAACCTGCCAGGCGTTCGCGAGCCCTGGGCTCGTCAGCACCGATAAACGCCAACGTACGGTGCCCGCGTTGCAGTAAATGGTCCGCTGCGGCAGCCCCTGCGTCTCTGTTTGAAAAACCGACAAGCATGTCGATCGCGCTGTTTCCATCCTCGGCAGGCAAGTCCCAGGTCTGTACGACGGGAATACCGGCGCGGCGTAGTTTGGTGCGCATCGCCGTGGAGTGGTTTGTGCCTGTGAGGACGAGGCCATCGACGCGACGCCCCAGAAAGGCGTCGATCAGGGCGGCTTCTGTATCCAGGCAGTAGCCGCTTTGGCCTAATAACAGCTGGTACCCGTCCTGGGTCAGTCTTTGTGCCAGCGCCTCGATGGTTTCAGAGAAAACCAGATTAGAGATGGTCGGCACGATAGCCGCAACGATGCGTGAACGATTGGACGCGAGGCTGCCGGCAGTCAGATTAGGGACATACCCCAATTTATCGACCGCTGCCTTGACTGCTGCCAAGGTATCGGGGGCCACCAGGTCTGGCGTGTTGATGGCTCGAGATACGGTTACCAGTGAGACGCCAGCAGCATGGGCGACGTCACTCATGCGGGCTTTGGCAGAGGGTTGGCGCGGCATGGTGGGTGAAATTTCCAAATTATGGGACTGTTGACGGTCAGGAGCAGAAATCGGGATTGCGAAATTTCCGCCAATCGTCAAAATGAAAGCGCTTTCAAATTCTACATAAAACTACGGCGATCAGCCGAAAAAAGGAGACCACAATGAATCGCAGAACCCTGTTGGTTGCGCTCGGCCTGGTAGCCAGCGTGGCGAGCATTCCTGCCACGGCATTTGGGCAGAATGATGACTATCCGTCCCGTCCAGTCACGATCATTGTGCCGTTTCCTGCTGGCGGCACCAGCGATCTGATGGGACGTTTGATGGCAGATGTGCTGGGACGGCAGCTAGGAAAACCATTCGTGGTAGAGAACAAGGGTGGCGCGGGCGGCGCCATCGGTACCGATCAGGCGGCACGCGCCAAGCCTGATGGCTATACCTTGTTGCTATCCGGCATTGGCAGCAATGCCATTATTCATGGCTTCAGCCCCACGCCGCCCTACGATTCCGCAACCGACTTTGTTCATATTTCTCAGTTGGCGGCAGGTCCCAATGTGCTGGTGGTCAATCCGTCGTTTCCAGCCAAGACGTTTGGCGAGTTTGTTGCATGGGTCAAGGCGAATCCTGGCAAATTCAATTTTGGCCAGGTCAACGCCTCGTCGGGGCATGTGACGACCGAGTACCTGAAACAGGTTGCCGGCCTGGACATGGTAGGGATTCCGTACAAAGGCGGCGCGCCCGCGTTGAATGATGTGCTGGCCAATCAGATCAACGGGATGTTCACCAATCAGGACGTGGTGTTGCCTCATGTCCAGGCAGGCAAGCTGCGCGCTCTGGCGGTGACCAGCGAGCAACGTAACCCGCTTTATCCCGATGTGCCGACGGTTGCCGAATCCGGGTATCCCGGCTTCAGCGCGGTGTCGTGGACGGGTTTGTCTGCCCCCAAGGGGACACCGCCTGCCATCGTGAAGAAACTGGAAACCGCCATGATCAAAGGATTCGCGGATCCGGCGGTACGTCAAAAACTGGAGGTGGCCGGGTTTGTCGTGGTCACCTCGAAATCCGAGGATTTCACTCGTTTTGTCGACAGCGAGATTGCTCGTTGGGGGCAGGTGGTACAGAAAGCAGGCATCAAGTTGAATTGAGTGGACGCTCGTTAATCCGATATTGGAACACCCATCATGAAAGCTGTTGAATCGAATATTGTTTCTTACGCCAAGGCCGATGCGAATGTGCGCACCGCTGCCGAAAGTGGTGATCGCATTGACTGGATCAAGGTATCGTTAATCTATCTGCCATTGGATACGCCTGTCAGTGACGCAAAGGTCCTGACTGGCCGTCAAAAGCCTTTGACGGAAATCGCCTTTATTTTTGCGGAGATTCGCACGCGTGATGGGTACGAGGGGATCGGGTTCGGTTATTCGAAACGCGCGGGTGGTCCCGGGATGTACGCACATGCCAAGGAGATCGCCCCGAATTTGCTCGGCGAGGATCCCAGCGATATTTCGCGTCTGTTTACCAAGCTGCTCTGGGCTGGCGCTTCCATGGGACGCAGCGGCTTGACGACTCAGGCGATTGCGCCGTTCGATATCGCGTTGTGGGATCTCAAGGCCAAACGTGCGGGACTGCCGTTGGCCAAGTTGTTGGGGGCTCATCGTGATTCGGTGCAGTGCTACAACACGTCGGGGGGCTATCTGCATACACCGCTGGATCAGGTGCTGAAGAATGTGCAGATTTCCCGGGAAAGCGGTATCGGCGGGATCAAGTTGAAAGTCGGTCAGCCTGATCTGTCCATTGATATTCATCGCGTGGGCGAGGTTAGAAAACTGTTGGGTAATGATTTCCCGCTGATGGTGGATGCCAATCAGCAATGGGATCGCCAAAAGGCGACGCGGGCGTGCCGTGCGTTGGAGCAGTTCGATTTGACCTGGATCGAAGAGCCTCTGGACGCGTATGACTTTGAGGGCCATGCTTTGCTGGCAGATCGTTTCGATACGGCAATCGCGACGGGAGAGATGCTGACCAGCGCCGGTGAGCATGCTCAATTGATCATGGCGGAGGGCAGTGATTTCATTCAACCCGATGCGCCGCGTGTGGGTGGCATTACGCCATTCCTGGAAATCATGGCGCTGGGTGCGTTCAAAGGGCGCAAGCTCGCGCCGCATTTTGCGATGGAAATCCATCTGCATCTGGCCGCGGCGTATCCGATTGAGCCGTGGCTGGAACATTTCGAATGGCTGGGTCCGATGTTCAACGAGCAGATGCAGCTGAAAGATGGCCGCATGTATGTGTCGGACCGGCCGGGATTGGGATTTTCGTTGAGTGAGCAGGCTTTGCGGTGGCGTGCGGATTCGGAGGAGTTCGGGAAACGGCCTTAAGGCGATTCGTTGGGAGATGGTGCTCTTTGCGGATTTCGTCAGAGGTTTAGGCGTGGCTGAGGTTGATGTGCTTATTGGACGTCGAGCCGAGGCAATCGGGCCGTGGGGGCTTCACAAAGCCGGTCCGGCCCGCNGGGGCCGGACACCGTGTTCGCTCGTCTCGTCCGCGCCTTCGCGCTACCTTCGACTTCCGCTCCACTCGGCTTTGAGGCGCCCCCACGG